>NZ_OEST01000019.1 GCF_900241005.1 Bacteroides cutis
TTCTTCAGTTTTCATATATCTATCTTACTTCTTATCTTTTTTTTTCTTTTACTGTCCTCCCGCACTCCCTCTCTTTTTTTTTTTTTTTTTTTAATGATACGGCGACCACCGAGATCTACACTCTTTCCCTACACGACGCTCTTCCGATCTCCGGGCTTTACAAGGGTGTTTTCAGGATACTCTACTGCATCTAATTCAAAGACAGTTATCTCAACTCTTAGAGATGAGACATATTGTCCATTGTCTAGAGCAACCAGATCGAATGAATAAAGGCCTGGCTTAACAGACTTATCAACATTACCGATAAGAGCACCTTCAGAGCTGTATAGGACAAGGCCTAGAGGAACAGTATTTTCACCCGGAGTTGTGCCCTGGACTGTATCTCTACCAAAGGTCCATGTATAGGAAGGGTATTTCCTGGAGAGATCCAGATAAACAGAGAACCTGTCCTTTAGAGGCTCTCTCCCGGTTGTATGGGGTGTGTAACCGGCAACAACAGAGTATGTTGTGGTTGGAAATGGCGGTGGGGTCTTTACCGTTAGATGATATAGGGCCTCAGTTGAGACACCATCTGTTGTGGCAAGAACTCTGAATGTATAGGAACCGGGATTAGCAGATGAGACAGAGCCTGTTAGGGTGCCTGTTGATTGATCTATAGAAAGACCCTGTGGATATCTATTGACACCCGGATCGATACTGGATGATCCTGATAGGGAGAAGGTTGTGCCAGTCCCCGCATTGAGCAGGTTAGCCGGGATGGTAACGTGATGAGACTTATACACGGGTCCATCTACTGACTCAAGAACAGGACGTGTTGTAACTGTCAGTGCATAATAAATGGTCTCTGATGAGCCGGGGAAGCGACCTGTATCCAGGCTGTCAGCAGACACCTTCACACCAAAGACATATGTCCCGGGGAGAACGGTTTTTCCGACAGTGCCACTCACATATCCTGTTTCAGGATTCAGGCTTAGGCCTGTTGGTAACCCAAACTGAACAGGTCCGTCACTCTTCTTTACTGTCTCTGCCTGGTTACGGGCATCTACGAGAGTGTATTTGAATCCACCCTTTCCATCCAACTGAGGTATGCTGACACGCCCACCAGGTGCTGCATATACAGGATTAGTAACAGGACTGATTGGTGTGGTGTGTGGCTTTGTTACATATATCAGTGATATATCTGCTACACCATAGCCACCTGTTGCATTGGTTGCCCTTAGCCTAAAGGTGTATGTTCCATACTCAACAGAAGAATCTATAGTTCCTGTTATCTTACCTGTGCTTTTATCCAGACTAAGACCCCTGGGCAGAGTACTATCTGCAGGAATGATACCTGTGCCCTCAGTGCTACCAGAGTCATAGAGAGACCATGTATATGTATTAGTGTCTGTTGCGGTTGGGGTTATAGGTAGGCCTGAAAAGTCCTGACCGTCTAGGGTCTTGACCTTGACAGGATTAGTATCACCTTTGTAATAGACAAGATTCTTGGGTGTGATAATAGGATCACCCTGTGTTACATATATCTCTACTACAGCAGAAACAGATTTCTTATTCTTATCATCCCCATAGGTGAGTGTTAGGGGGAAGCTATACACGCCTGTTTTGACAGTCTTATCTATTACGCCGTATATGGTTCCTGTCTCAGGACTCAGATGTAAACCCTTGGGCAGTTTATCGTGTGTGTCAGGTGATGTTGCACCTTCTTCGGGTTTCTTTTTCTTACTCTTGGTATCTGGTTCACCTATGGAATAAGTGCCGGCAGTGGTAAGACCGGTAACTGATGGAGGTAGAACAATTGTTCCGCCCTGGGATGTCGTAACGGTCTGTTTACCGAGAGATACGGGCAGGTGGGTTATCTTATAGGTTAGGTCGATAGAGCTCTTGCTGTGTCTGGTGCTTATGGTAACTGTGAACTGTGAGACACCTGTGGCACCTAAGAGTCTGCCTGTCAGCCTTCCCTCATGGCCTAGACTGAGACCTGCGGGAAGTGTACTGCCACTCTTTAGGGTGTATATAACAGTTTCACCATCTACACCTGTTAGGGCAGGAGGGGACACATAGATAGGGTCAGAGGGTTGGCCCTCTTGGTGATAAACAGAGATATTCTGTGTCTCAAGTTCTGCACGAGCCTTATCCTTGAGAGCAAGTTTTGTTACTACTACGACAAGAACAACAGTTTTTGTTACACCCCCGCTTGTTACTGATAGACGGGTTAGGTATCTTCCCGGTGCAACAGATCCATCAGGCTTACCTGTTAGATGTACTGATCTGGCAGATGCTGTAGAGGATTCACCTGTGCCTGAGACAGAAAGACTTAGCCCTTTGGGAAGACTATTAGATCCTGGTGTTGTTGCATTCTGATTTGTTCCCTGCGGAAGAGAGACTGTAACATCTGTGCCACCGACTATACCTGTTAGAACACCTGTTGTCTTATCCAGGGTCTGGTCTGTGCTGACATATACGGTAGAGTTACCTGCTACAAAGGGTTGCTCTACTCGGAGAGTATATGTAACCTCTGTTTTTTCTCCGCCGAGAGAAACTGCAATAACTCTGAATGAGTATGTGCCAGAAGCGGGTATCTCATCACCCGTTGAAGCAACAGTGCCAGATATGGTACCTGTATTGGGATTAAGACTTAGCCCTTTGGGAAGACTATTAGATCCTGGTGTTGTTGCATTCTGATTTGTTCCGTCTGCCAGGCGATAGTAAGAGACACTGGTTGGTTGAGAGAGGGGGTTATCTTGATTACCAGACGCAGGGGATAGGCTATAGGCAACACCTGCCACAACATGTGTTCTGTTCTTATCCAGTGGGTCAGATGGAATCGGACGACCAACGAAGCTTACATGCTCACCAACAGTTACGGGTGCATCAAAATAGGCAGACTGGCCCAGCTGATTCTTAGCCTCTACAACCACCCTGTATACACCCTCTGGTGGAACAGGATATAGACGATTACCGGAATCAATATTGCCACGCAGAGCACCTGTAAAGGGATCGATGGAAAGGGCATCAAGGCCATATGGCTTAGTCCTGATGGAGAATTTGAGGGCCTGGGAATCCAGGTTAGTTGGTATAGCAGAGGTTATTGTGCCTGTGCTTGAGTCTATGGTTGTTGTTCCATAGGTAACACGTGGTGGTGTTACTACAGAGATAACTATGGTGGCTATGGCCTGAGAGGGTTTGAGATCAAATAGTTTGGCAAGTTCTCCATAGTTCTGATGGGTGCGTACTGTTAGGGGGTATGTGTGGGCCTGCTGGGTCTTTGAGACAGTACCTGAGATTCTCCCTGTTGTGGAGTTAAAGGAAAGTCCACTGGGTAGAGTGTATTTACCTTCTTCTATCTCTTGGCCGGGCTTTTTATCAGGCTTTTGGTCGGTTAGGGTGTATGTAACATCTGGACCACCCAGGGTTCTGCCGGGAAAGGGGCGCTGGTCATATGAGACCTGTGAGCCGGGGCCAACAGATATATCAGCAGAGTCAAGGGTGGGATGTTCCTGGACTATCATCTCCACTACTGCAACAATGTCATTTATTGTTGCGGTTGATCTCTTTGTGGAGTCCACTAGACCAAAGGTGTAATATCCGGGTGCGGCTGTAACAGTGCCACCTAGAATACCCTGTACGGGGTTGACGAGTTGTAGACCCTGAGGAATGCTCAGTTGATTGTTATGCACGCAGTCCACACCACGACATGCAGGTGGTCTTTGGGAAACGGTACCAAAGAGAGATAAACCGCCTGAGTATTGGGTCTTTAGAGCAGATGTTAGGGATGCTTCACCGCGTGTAACAAGGGTTACCGCATACTCATCATATACATGGAAGGTATATGATGCAGAGAGCACTGTGGATGAATCAGCTGACTTATATTCGGCAGTGGCTGTATATGTCCCAGATACGTCACTGGTTAGGCTTCCCGGACTGACCTTTAGCCATCCTTTGTGATCACCTGAGTTCAGAAAGCTAACAGCTGATGGATATTTACCGGTGGCTGGTGTCGTAGATGAGGAGGAGGTAAAGGATATGGTTCCTGTTATCTTGTCTGGTCCTGCATATGTTTTTACGTATACATCTGTGCCAGATACATGTGTGGGTAGGTGGGTTTTCTCTGTGAAGTATGCTGCAAAGGCCTTTGCCTGTTCAGTGGTTGATATGTGCTTGGGGAGCCATATATCACGTCCCGGTAGGTCTACAGGTTGCTGGCTTGCCTCTTTAGTTTGCTCAGCAGCGTGTGTGTATGTCTGTGGGTTTATGTATAAGCCGGACGTTATAAGAGTTACAGCAGTAAGCGATGCAACAACCGGCAGAACAGAATAGGTTTTTTTCGTATCAACCATAACTTTCCTCATAATCAAAGCTTAGCGAGATCGGAAGAGCACACGTCTGAACTCCAGTCACAGTCAACAATCTCGTATGCCGTCTTCTGCTTGAAAAAAAAAAAAAAAAAAAAAAAAAAAAGGATATAAGAGTAGTAGGTGAATCTCCACGAT
>NZ_OEST01000009.1 GCF_900241005.1 Bacteroides cutis
AATAATTTACACCTACCGTATAATGGTTTGTAGTGGATATGTAAATATAAATAACAAGTTCTTTCCATATTCATAATAAGTTAATAGCCAGCAATATACACACCTTACAGTTCTGCGAAGACTTTGCGTGTTTCGTATGTTGGTATGCAGACACTGGAAGTAGCGATAAAGCCTCATTTAAAGATCACAATGAAGGCTGACAACGAGGTTTTAGAAGAAGTTGTTGTTACAGGTATGCAACGTATGGACAAACGCCTATTTACAGGAGCAGCGACAAAACTGTCAGCTGATAATGTAAAGTTGGACGGTATTGCAGAAATCAGTCGTGCATTGGAAGGACGTGCTGCCGGTGTATCAGTTCAGAATGTGTCCGGAACATTTGGTACAGCTCCCAAAATCCGTGTACGTGGTGCTACTTCAATTTATGGTAGTTCAAAACCACTATGGGTAGTTGATGGTGTTATCATGGAGGATGTCACAGAAGTTGGTGCAGACGATTTATCCTCGGGTGATGCAGTAACATTGATCAGTTCAGCCATCGCAGGACTAAATGCCGATGATATTGAAAGTTTTCAAATTCTGAAAGATGGTTCTGCGACCTCTATCTATGGTGCGCGTGCAATGGCTGGTGTAATTGTAGTAACAACCAAAAAAGGTAAGGCAGGTAGTAACAAGATTAACTATACGGGTGAATTTTCAATGCGTTTAAAACCTAGTTATAGAAATTTTAACATTATGAATTCTCAAGAACAAATGGATGTATACAAAACCATGGCTAGTAATGGATACCTGAATTTTTCGGATGTCTATCGCGCTTCCAATAGTGGAGTCTACGGTAAACTGTATCATTTGACCAACGACTACTCTAATGGTGGATTTGCCTTAGCTAATACCATTGAAGCAAGAAATGCATACTTGCAACAAGCCGAATATAGAAACACTGATTGGTTTGATATTTTGTTCAATAATAGTATTTCACAGAATCATGCCATCAGTATGTCCAGTGGTACAGATAAAGCCTCTTATTATACATCCCTCAGTGCAATGTCCGATCCGGGATGGACCAAACAAAGTTCCGTACAACGCTATACAGCTAATATTAATGCACTATATAACATCTCCCGACAACTTTCTTTGAACTTAATAGGCAATACCTCCTATCGTAAGCAAAAAGCTCCCGGAACATTAAGTTCCAGTATAGATGTAGTTAGTGGTGAAGTCAGACGTGACTTTGATATCAATCCATACTCATACGCCTTAAACACATCACGTGCCCTTGATCCCAATGAATATTATGTTCGCAATTATGCTCCGTTCAATATTCTCCATGAATTAGAAAATAACAATATGGAATTAAGCGTCATTGACCTGAAGTTCCAAGGTGAATTGAAATGGAAACCATTTAAGAAAGTAGAATTATCGGCATTAGGGGCTTATAAGCACTCTTCTACCACTCAATCTCATAGTATCACTGATTATTCCAATCAAGCATGGGCTTATCGTGCAATGGATGATGCGACTATGAGAGATGCTAACCCATGGTTATATACAGACCCGGATGTTGTGAACTCACTACCTCTATCAGTATTACCGGTAGGAGGTTTTTATAGAGAAACCAAGTATGGCATGAATAGTTACGATTTCCGTGGTACAATCAGTTACAACGATGTTTTCGCTGATGACCACGTTATCAACCTCTTTGGTGGCATGCAAGTGACCGCTACGGACAGAACAAAAACTTGGTTTAACGGCGTAGGTATGCAGTATGACATGGGTATGTTACCTTCTTATGAATATTTGTATTTTAAACAAGGAAAAGAAGAAAACACTCAATATTATACAGTTGAAGAGACCCATTCTCGCGAAGCCGCCTTCTTTGCAACAGGTACTTATTCATATAAAGGAAGATACACGGTAAATGGAACGGTACGTTATGAAGGATCCAATAAATTAGGTAAAAGCCGTTCTTCTCGTTGGTTACCGACATGGAATGTTTCAGGTGCATGGAATATGCACGAAGAGAACTTCTTTGAAGAACTAAAACCCGCTTTATCTAATTTGACACTTAGAGCATCTTACTCTCTTACAGCTGACCGTGGACCGGCCAACGTTACAAATTCACATGTAGTAATAGAGTCTTATAATCCTTATAGACCATTTGCCAGTGTTGGTGAATCCGGGTTAAGAATATCAGATTTAGAGAATAGCGAATTGACTTATGAAAAGAAACATGAATTAAATCTTGGTATCGACCTTGGTTTTCTGGATAATCGAATAAACCTAGTAGTTGACTGGTATAAACGAAACAATTACGATTTGATAGGCAAAATCAACACAATGGGTGTAGGAGGGCAAATATCCAAATATGCAAATGTTGCAAGTATGCGTTCACATGGTATTGAATTCACCCTTTCTACTCGTAATATTGTCACCAAAGATTTCAAATGGAATACTGATTTCATTTTCTCTCATGCGAAAAATACAGTTACAGAACTGGATTCACAGTCACGTGTAATTGATATGATTTCCGGTGCAGGATTTGCTCTGCAAGGATATCCGGTACGTTCTTTGTTCTCTATGGACTTCAAAGGCCTTAACGAAAATGGTGTACCTACTTTTATCAATGAAAAAGGCGAACTGACTACAAGTGATATTAATTTTCAGGATCGTATTAATAAAGATCATCTGATTTATGAAGGTCCCACTGATCCTACTATCACTGGAAGTTTTGGTAATATGTTTACTTACAAAGGTTTTAAGCTGAATGCTTTTATCACTTACTCGTTTGGTAATGTCGTTCGCCTGGACCCGGTATTCAGCAGTAAATATTCCGACTTGGATGCTATGCCTAAAGAATTCAAGAATCGTTGGACTGTTACCGGTGATGAGAACAGAACCAATGTTCCCGTTATTGCAGACCGACGTATGAATCAACAGGATACCAATCTAAAACGCGCCTATAACGCTTACAATTATTCTACTGTACGTACAGCAAAAGGAGATTTCATCAGAATGAAAGAGATTTCATTATCTTATGATTTCCCGAAAACATGGATTAGCCATTTAAAGTTGAATACACTCTCCTTAAAACTGCAAGCTACTAATTTATTCCTGATCTATTCTGATGACAAGCTAAACGGACAAGACCCCGAGTTTTTTAACACAGGTGGTGTCGCAGCTCCGGTACCTAAACAATTCACTTTAACAGTAAGAATTGGAATTTAATATTAAAAATCTTAGAAATATGAAAAAGATAAATATACTATATTCAGCAGCAGTAGCTGTCTTATTATTTTCATCATGCAGCGATTTTCTGGATACGATGCCGGATAATAGAGCAGAAATAAATACAGAATCTAAAATTACCTCCTTATTGGTTTCAGCCTATCCTAAAGCTTTTCCTGTCATGATGAACGAAATGGCATCGGACAATGCTATGGATAATGGTTCGCTGTACTCTGTAGAGTCTCAGTCTCAAGAAGATGCATACTTGTGGCAAGATATACTTACCGATACCGATGAAGATACTCCGCAAGGTCTTTGGGATGAATGCTATCTTGCCATAGCCTCGGCTAATCATGCTTTACAGGCAATTGAAGATATGGGAAATCCGACGAGCCTGGCCCCTCAAAGAGGAGAGGCTTTAATGTGCCGCGCTTATGCCCATTTTATTTTGGCAAATACATTTTGTGAAGCCTACAATTATGAAACAGCCGGGAAAAAACCAGGTATTCCGTATGCAACTACCCCTGAGAAAGAAGTCGCTCCTAATTATACCAGAGGTACGTTGGAAGAAACATACTCCAAAATAGCAGCTGACATTGAAGAAGGACTTCCATTAATTAACGACAACCTATATTCCGTACCTAAATATCATTTCAATAAGAAAGCCGCTAATGCCTTTGCCGCCCGGTTTTATCTGTTCTATTTGCAAGCTGACAAATCCAATTATGATAAGGTGATTAGTTATGCAAATGCTGCACTGGGAACAACTCCTAGCAAAGTATTGCGAACTTATGAAGCAGACTTTGGAACTTTGTCCTCTCCTACTAATGTTGCTGACGCTTTTATCTCTGCCAAATCAACGGCCAATTTACTTATTACTACGATTAATAGTTCATGGCCTTATATTTATGGTCCTTATTCAATGTCACAGCGTTACGGGCAAGCCAAGGAAATTTGTGAGAATGAAAATCTCCGTGCTAAAGGTATTTGGGGGACAGGAAAAAACTTGGTGGCTGCCAATACCATTTGGAACCCGCAAGAGAAAATGCCTTTCCCGAAATTGGGTATGTATTTTGAATACACCGATAAGGTTAATGGTATAGGATATCGACATGCAGTGATAGTACCTTTCACTACCAATGAGACTTTACTCTGCCGGGCAGAAGCATACATAATGAAAACGCAGCCTGACTATGCAAAAGCTGTAACTGATATAAATGATTGGTTGGTTTCCGTTTGCTATGCAGATGGTGTACCTACCGTTACGGAAGAGTTTATTAATGATTTCTACAAAGATATAGAATATATGCCTACTATCGTAGAAAGTGCAACACAGCGTACAGTCAAGAAACACTTGAACCCGATTATTCCTTTTGTTGACGGTAAACAAGAGAATTTCATTCATTGCATACTCCAACTGCGTAGAGTGGAAACCATTCACGAAGGCCTGCGCTGGCTGGATATTAAGCGCTATGGCATTGAAATCTCTCATAACAGAGAAGGGCAAAGTCCTGATATATTAACCAAAGACGATCCTAGACGTGCATTCCAATTACCACAAGACGTAATTGATGCAGGTATGGATGCTAATCCCAGAAACTAAAAAATAAAGAATATGAAGAAGTTGAAATCATTTATATTACTCGTATTAGCTTTAACTGCTATCTCATGCAGTGAAGATAATTTGGACTCCAAAAGCATTTTTAACCCTAGCACTCCGGAACGTAATGCTTTTGAAACGTGGATATTAGAGAACTATACTAAGTTATATAATATTGATCTAAAATATAAGTTTGAAGACGTAGAGTCAGACTTAAAGTATAATGTCACACCGGCAGATTACGATAAATCCGTAGCACTGGCTAAGTTAGTAAAGTATTTATGGATCGACGTATATGAAGAGTTGGTTGGCAGGGAGTTTATTGCCACTTATTGTCCTAAGATAATGCATCTTATCGGTTCTCCAGAATATGAAAAGTCAGGTGGTTCCATGGTATTAGGAACCGCTGAAGGCGGATTAAAAATTACCCTTTTCAATGTGAATGGTTTAGATCCCAAGAAGCCAGATGTTGAATCTTTAAACTATTGGTACTTCAAAACCATGCACCATGAGTTTGCGCATATCCTGCATCAGACTAAAAATTATTCAACTGATTTCAATACAATATCCGCAGGCAAATACACTGGTCCCGGCTGGATGAATATCACCAATCTGGAAGCCCAGAAAATGGGATTTGTATCCAATTATGCCAGTACTGAAACGCAAGAAGACTTTGTTGAGACGTTAGCTTTATATGTTACATATACTGATAAGCAATGGAATGATATTTTAAAAGCAGCCGGTACCAACGGTGCTGCCATTATTCTTCAGAAACTAGAAATGGTAAAAGAGTATTTAGCAGAATCATGGAGCATAGATATTGATAAATTACATGAGCTTGTCCAAGAACGGGAACAAAATATTGATAAGTTAGATTTAGGAACTCTTTAAACAGAAGACAATATGAAAAAATATATTTATCTTTTCTTTTTTACATTCTCTCTTCTTTTTGTAGCATGTTCACCAGAAGCAGAAGATATTTTTGGTGAAAATGCGGCAAATAGAATAGAAGAAAGGTTGGCAGCAGACAAAGCCGTATTAGTTGGAGCCCAGAATGGTTGGCTAATGGAATATTATCCGGCCAGCGGACAGATTTACGGAGGTTATAATGTATTAGCCCTTTTCAATGAAGATGGCAAGGTAACCGTATCTGCCGATATTACAGGAGATGCTACTGCCCAAGCTACCAGTACTTATAGAATGAAGGAACAGGCAGGTCCCGTATTGACCTTCGATACATATAATAGTATTTTTCATATATTCTCCGATCCGAAAAATGACCTAGGAATAGGTACAGACGGAAAAGGTATGGAAGGCGACTATGAATTTACAATTATGGAAGCAACAGCCGAAAAGGTTGTATTGAAAGGGAAAAAAACCGGGAATAAAATTATTATGACTCCGTTTACCGGTGATTGGGATGAATATTTAACGAATATCGTTGATATGGAACAAAAGATATCCGTACTTCCCAAATTTGATTATACAGATGGAGATTTTAATGCTTCAGTTACGCAGTCATATCATACTTTTGCCATTACCTATCAGGAAGATGGAAATACAAAAGATATTACGGTTCCGTATATATTGACTGCCACGGGATTGAAATTTATGGAGCCATTGGAAATAAATGGTAAAAATGTAGAAACCTTAGAATTTCAAGATGTAGGTGACAACGGACAACTAGCATCAGGAAGTATAGTTTTAACTCCTAAGTTCCCATTAAATTATTATTTATTGAATGGTGACTGGTATTTTTCATATAAGAATTTGGGAGCATTTGGGCAGACTTATTGGAATTACGTTAAGAAGAATGATTTAGAGCCTAATAACATGCACTTAGAGACAGCTCTGTTTACACCTTTCTCCGACACTGAAATAGCTTTTTATTGGATATGTGATGGTGCCCCTGGATATCTATTCTTTAAAACAGCAGCCATAGGTGACAATCAAGTTAAAATAACTTTTGCTTTAAGTGGAGGTGGAACAGGTGTAACATTCTACAATAATTATGATTGGGATTATATGATTTATCCATTCTCTAAAGGTACAACCGGACTGACATTTACTTTGACTGCCGATGATGAAAAAAATCCTTCTATCATAACAATGACAGACAATTCTAATAATAAGAATGTAATCAAAGTATTCAAAGATGAGATTTTAGATCCATTCAACAATTAAGATACTTTTTCTGTTTTAATTCTAACATTTACTTAAAAGGATATGCTCACATGCAGGCATATCCTTTTTTTGTACAACTATCCCAAAGCTCCCTCCTTTATAATATCTATCAATATCGGCTTCATCCCACTTACAAAACATTCCACAGCAATCACCATCAGGATAAGTCCCATCAGACGCATCATTACATTATTGCCGGTTTCACCCAATAAGTTAACTAAGCGGGTGGATGCCCTTAATATCAGGAACGTAAGAAAATAGATAAGTGCTATCGTCCCTATCAATACCCCCTTCATTTCATAAGAATGTGCATCTTGCATCAGTACGATAGCATTGGCGATGGCTCCCGGACCACATAGCATGGGAATTCCTAATGGAGTAATTGATATATCATCTGCATAAGTCTTTATTTCTTCATCCTTCAACTTCATCGGAGTATAACGGGCTTGCAACATATCGAAGCCAATCTTAAAGATAATAACTCCACCAGCTATACGAAAGCCATTCGTTGATATACCAAAAAACTTAAACAAAAACTGACCTGCAAAGGTAAAAACCATAATTGTGATAAAAGATACCAACGTAGCGCGACTAACGATAGAACGACGTTCTTTTTCTGTCATCCCTTGTGTCATTGTCAAAAATACAGGCATTGTACCTAATGGATTAGTCAACGTGAAAAAAGAAGTGAAACATAGCAATGCAAAAGGGAAGATAGTTTCCATAGTAGTAATTTTATATGTTCATCATTGGAGACAAAAATACTACTAATCTACCAAATGTCACAATAAATTCATTAATTCTTTCAGATCGGCAATTTGATAAGTAGGAGTAAATGGGAGTTTCGTTATACCTGCTATATTATAAAAGACTTGATGCATACCTACTCTTGCCGCCCCAGTTATATCATTTTCCCAACTATCACCAATCATCAAAGAATCTCGCAATTCAGACTGAGTAGCTGAAAGGGCGAAATGGAATATCTCCGGCCAGGGTTTTAAAATACCAATATCATCAGAAAGAACTATTTTTTTGAAATACCGATCAATATTTGATGAACGCATTTTATGAAACTGCATTTCCTGAAAGCCATTAGAAAGGATATATAAGTTGTATTTGGGAGCAAGATATTCCAGCACTTCACGAGCGTGTGGCATCAGTTTACTTTTAGTTGGAATTGTAGAAAGCGCGTCTTTTTCATACGCTTTCGCTAAAATAGCATTTCCCGCTCCCACTCTTTCCAAAGGATAAAGATAGCGCTGACGATTTAATTCCTGTTTAGTAACTTGTCCATTGGCATACTCCTTCCAGAGTTCCAGGTTACGACGATTATATAATTCGTAATAGTGTTCAAACGAGTCGAAAAAACGATCATACCCATACTTCTGATACATTTCCTCGTATGTATCACGAGCATTCAGAGAAAAGGCCCAAAGAGTGTCATCTAAATCAAAAAAAAGATTTTTATAAGGCATAAGGATAAAACTAAAAAACTGTTTCAAAAGCAGCTTGACCGACAAGTCCACTTTTGAAACAGTCTCCACATATTATATTACCATTTTCAAATTACTTCACCTGAATAACCAAATACTTGGATACGCTCCAGAATTCTTTAGGATTGGTAATCTTTAAAATAAGCTGGCTTTTATCATCTTTTTCCAAAGCATAGGAGCCTGCCGGATGGGTTGTCAGGATATCAGCATCTTTGGAATACAATTTGATTTCTTTTGTCGTACGAATATCTACCTGCGTAAAATAGTCCTTATTGACATCACCATCCTTCAGTACCTCACCCTTCTTGAAGAGACCTGAACCACTCAAAATCTTCTGATCTTTCAATTCCTTTTTTGTCCCAAATACAAACCAGGCTGTATTAAGCGCTTTATCCTGCTCTGCAACAGTCTTAGACTTTGCTTCATTCTCGGCAGTCAGCTCATCCTTAGTAGCTGTCAAACCGGTAACAGCAGCATCCAATTCCTGGATGCGGATGTTCTTGGAAGCCAATTCTGCTTGTAGTTCCTCAATGCGTTGAGTCTTTGCCGTCAACTCTTGAGTCAAAGCTTCTACCGCCTTTTTCAATTGCGCAGAATTTGTTTTACTATTCTTCAACATAGATTGTAATTTAGCAATCTGCTCCTTATTTTCTTCCATCTGTTTACGGATAAATTCAATATCAGAAGCAATCTGTTGTTTTGCATTCAAAGAACCTTCTGCCACAGCACCACGTTGCAAATCCACACGGCTTTCTGCAGCATTGATTTGACGGAAACCTTCAGAAATATCATTGAATGTACCCATCATTTCATCCAATTCAGCATTACGCTGAGTCAGTTCCATCAAAAGAGAATCATTTTCAGCTTTCAACTGGTCTTTACTTCCACCAGAGAAACTGTCACACGATGCCATTACGGCTGCGCATACAATTAAAACAGCTAACTTTTTCATACGTTTTTGTTTTACGTTTTGTTAATGAAGTTATTTAATCGTCTATTCCTTCTATTACAATCACTATTTCGCCACGCGGTTCATTGACAGTGAAATGCTCAATCAGTTCCGTAAGAGCACCTCGTACCGTTTCTTCATGTACCTTAGATATTTCACGAGAAACTGTTGCCTGACGTTCCGCACCAAAATACTCGGCAAACTGTGTTAATGTCTTAACCAGCCGATGAGGAGATTCATAAAATACCATAGTCCGGTGTTCTTCCGCTAATATTTTTAGCCGTGTCATACGACCTTTCTTCTGCGGTAGAAAACCCTCAAAACAAAATTTCTCATTCGGCAAACCTGATGCGACCAAAGCCGGAACAAAAGCCGTAGCACCTGGTAAACATTGCACTTCAATACCGTTACGAACACATTCGCGAACCACTAAAAAACCCGGATCTGAAATTCCCGGTGTGCCGGCATCGGAAATCAGTGCAACAGTTGCACCACCCTTTATTTTATTAACAACACTTTCCACCATTTTATGTTCATTAAATTTATGGTGAGATTGCATTGCATTCTTTATTTCAAAATGTTTCAATAGTATTCCTGAAGTACGTGTGTCTTCAGCCAAAATCAAATCTACTTCTTTCAAAATACGGATAGCACGAAATGTCATATCCTCCAGATTTCCTACCGGAGTAGGCACTACATAAAGTTTTCCCATACCTACTATCTATTTTAATTGAAATATTTCTTGAGAAGTTCTATAAAATCAGTCGTAGCTTCGTTCTCTTCATCCGGATGAACGGTTGAAATAAATATATCCAAAGCTTTCTCCAAAGAAGCAGCTTCACCTAATTGTTGCATCACTTCATTCATTCGTACGGCATCTCCATTAAAAAGTTCACGGGCAAAACGAAAAGAATCGTTCAAACTAATGGCATGACGTAAATCTGTAGCAGGTTTGATACGTTCTGCCAAAATCGGTGCAGCAGCAGTTACGACATTAGGGACAGGATCAGGAGAAACTTCAACTTTTGCCTGTTCTTCAGCAACAACTTTTTGCTCGGAAGCTGATACCGTTTCGGTGACAGAAACATCTGGCATTGCAAGAGTATCCGGAACTGCAGGAGTAATAACAAAAGTCTCATCAAGTTGCTTAACCAAAGCTTCCAACTTCTCCTGCATCTGATGGATATTTCGCTTGGCCACTATCCGCAATACAGGATTGGTATCAGTAGAAATAGCTTGCATCAAGCATTTCAACTCCTGAATGTCCAACTCAATATCATTCAATAACGTTTGCATATCCTTTACTCCGTCTGTGTTAACGGTACAAATGTAGAAATAAATATCGGGAAGTAAACAAAAGTATCAGATTTCTTTAACCGTTATACTACAAGAAAGAACAATTACAGATTACACAGGAGACAAACTGTTAAATATCATCAAAAGCCCAATTAAACACATCTGACATAGAATTAATTATTTATATTTATCAAAGATTATATCTCAATGCCTACACCGAATTCTCCAAGTTCGCTTTGGAATTTTACCGGTAATCCCAATCCTTTTCTCATAAGCAAGAATACCCCTCGAGAAACGGTATATTTCACTAATAATTTAAATGAATATTTACTATATCAAGACAGTGTGCAAATAACGACAGCTATAAAAGACAGCCTCAGTCCTATTTTGATTCTTCAATTCCTGAAAGAAGAATTGGCGATGCACGGTATCATAGCACAGTATCCTGTAAAGAACAAACAACCGGCTACTTATATCATAGAAATCAGCTCTTGCGAATGTCGTTATAAAATAAATTCACGTCTGATTCCCAAGGGCAAAAAAAAGCCCAGATATACCGGTAATTATCAAGTAGAATATGCCATAACGTGGAAAGAACGTAAAAATAACAAGGTAATACCTGTGGAAGACGAAACGAAAGATCGCATTGCATACGAGTGGGAGTATAAACCTAAAACCGACATGAAAGAACTACCCAATCTTTCTACTTCCATGACAAAACTCTGCTGGAGAATAGCCAAAACTAAAGCCGTACAAATAGTCAATGCCTTAAAGGAGAACAATGACAGTCTACAATGATAGTCTATAAAAAAACATTGTTTTCAAACAAAATGATTACTTTTGCGGTTAAATATAACATTTAAAAACATGGTATTATTTTCGGAAGATCACATACAAGAAACCAAACGTAGAGGAAGAATTGAAGTTATTTGTGGTTCTATGTTTTCAGGAAAAACTGAGGAACTGATACGTCGCCTGAAACGTGCAAAATTTGCCAAACAACGTGTAGAGATATATAAACCTGCCATAGATACTCGCTACTCAGATGCTGATGTAGTGTCTCATGACAGTCATTCCATAGCTTCTACTCCTATAGATTCATCAGCAAGTATTTTGTTATTTACTTCAGAGATAGATGTAGTAGGTATTGATGAAGCACAATTTTTTGACAATGGATTGATTGATGTATGTAACCAACTAGCCAATAACGGTATACGTGTTATCATAGCAGGCTTAGACATGGACTTCCGTGGTATGCCTTTCGGTCCAATGCCAGGATTGTGTGCTATTGCCGACGAAGTATCCAAGGTACATGCTATCTGTGTGAAATGTGGACAATTGGCCTCTTTCTCTCACCGTACTGTAAAAAATGACAAACAGGTATTACTGGGAGAGACTGCAGAATACGAACCACTGTGCAGGACATGTTATCAACAAGCAATTAAAGAAGACCGGAAAATGGTCAACAATTAGTAACAAATATCAAAGAAGGATGGAGCGAAAAAAGATTACATTCGACAGTTTTATCCGTGGTATCATCCTCGGTGTTATCATTATTGCTATATTGATGCTCCTGAAACGATTGAGCAGCGTCTTGTTACCTTTCTTCATAGCTTGGTTGATCGCTTATCTGATATATCCATTGGTCACTTTCTTCCAACATAAATTGCGATTAAAAAATAGAGCTATCTCTATATTTTGTGCTCTAGTCAGTCTTTTATCAGTAGGCACGGCTGTTTTTTATCTTTTAGTTCCTCCGATGATACAAGAGTTTGGTAAAGTAAAAGATTTATTAATACAATATTTTTCAAGTGGAACATATAACAGTAATGTGCCTCAAACCCTATCAGAGTTCTTACGGGAAAACATTGACGTACAATTCATTACTAATCTATTTAATAAAGAGAATTTATTAGATGCAATGAAAGAAGCCGTTCCTCGGTTATGGTCATTAATCTCTGATTCTATTGATTTAATGTTTAGTTTCTTCACCATATTCCTTATTTTATTATATATCATATTCATTTTGTTGGACTACGAAAGTATCTCCGAAGGTTGGACGCATCTTGTTCCATTGAAATACCGTTCTTTTGTTACAAATATTCTCAATGATATAAAAGTCGGTATGAACCGATATTTCCGTGGACAAGCTTTCGTGGCTCTATGCGTCGGCATTTTATTCAGTATCGGATTTTTAATTATAGATTTTCCCTTAGCAATAGGTTTAGGTTTGTTCATTGGCGCTTTAAACATGGTACCTTACCTACAAGTCATCGGACTTATTCCTACCGTTATGCTTGCTATCCTGAAAGCCGCTGATACAGGAGAAAACTTTTGGATAATCTTAGCCTCCGCTGCCGCCGTGTTTATCATCGTACAAATTATTCAGGATGGTTTCATTGTACCACGTGTCATGGGTAAGATTACAGGGTTAAATCCGGCCATTATTTTATTATCTCTGTCTATTTGGGGATCCCTTATGGGAATGTTAGGAATGATTATTGCATTACCACTGACTACCCTAATGCTCTCCTACTATCAACGCTTCATCATCAACCGAGAAAACATTCATAAAGTAGAATATACTGATAATCAATTAAAAACAAAAAACAAGGAAGAATAATATAAACTTTTTTACCCTTATCCCTTGCATTTTCAATAAAAGTATCTATCTTTGCACCCGCTTAACAGCAATAAGGTTTGATTCGCTAGCTCAGCAGGTAGAGCACAACACTTTTAATGTTGGGGTCTTGGGTTCGAGCCCCAAGCGGATCACTGAAAAATCAGAGAGTTACATAAAAGTAACTCTTTTTTTTATACCTAAATTACGCTGGTATACACAGTTCAATTAAACCGAGAGTTAAACCAAGAAGCCATACATATAGTTTCCCTCCAAAAAGAAGACTAAACACCTTTTGCAAATACAAATGTAAAATCTACCTTTGCAATTCGAAAAATCAACTACGAAAATAAAGTGTAAGTTTATGAATGTAAAAGTAAAAGGATATATATTGGGAGCCGTTGCAGCAGCTACTTACGGCATGAATCCGCTCTTCACATTACCGTTATATAAAGAAGGAATGGATCCGGACTCTGTTCTTTTTTTCAGATACCTGTTTGCCATACCTATTTTAGGCATCATGTTGAAAGTAAGAGGTAGAAATTTCAAATTAAAACAGAAGGAAGTATTACCGCTAATCATTCTGGGATGGTTGGTTGCTATATCATCTCTTACTTTATTTCAAAGTTATAATTATATGGAAGCAGGTATCGCGTCAACCATACTTTTTGTTTATCCTATTTTGGTAGCGTTAATTATGGCTGTGATTTTCAAAGAAAAGATCACACTACAAACGATATTATGCATCCTGCTGGCGCTAAGTGGCATCGGTCTGCTTTATAAAGGTGGGGATGGTGCAACGCTTAGTTTGATCGGTGTTGGATTGGTCATGGGCTCCGCACTCTCCTATGCCATTTATATTGTAGGGGTAAATCGACCGGTATTAAAAGATGTAGCAACCTTAAAAGTTACTTTCTATGTACTACTTTTCGGTCTGTCACTCTTTCTAGTCCGAGTAGATTTCGGACAAAGTCTGCATATTGTTGATAAGTGGTATCTGTGGGGTAACCTGCTTGCACTAGCGCTTTTTCCCACTGCAATATCTTTTCTCTGTACCACCCAAGCCATTCAAGACATAGGCTCTACTCCAACAGCTATTCTTGGAGCTCTAGAACCTGTAACAGCTGTTTTCTTCGGAGTAACCATCTTCGGTGAAAGTTTGACATTACGGCTGACTTGTGGAATAATATTAATTATTCTAGCAGTAACACTCATCATAGCTGGAGGTAATATTACGACCCATTTAGTGCGTTTCAGAAAGTTATTTCCACGATTACCATTAAAACATACTAGAAATAAATAACCCCATTTATAAGCCTTTCATCTTCCCCAGTATTTTAGGAAACTGCCAGAAGAACAGCAGTGTACAACAGATTGCCGCTGTAGCGTCTGATATCGTTTCTGCCGCATAGACTCCGGTTACTCCCATAAAATGGGGAAGTATCAAAGCCAACGGTATCAACAAGATAACCTTGCGAAGTAAAGCTATGAAAATGGATATCTTCGCCTGCCCCAATGCGACAAACATATTTTGACAGGCACGTTGCAAACCAAAAATAGTCATACCTCCCAAGAAAACCGGCATCGCCCAATGAACAGTCCCTATCAGATACTCATCACTCGTAAAGGCTGATGCAACCGTCGACGGAAATAGGATCATAAATAACATCAGGAACAGATTGAAAGAAAACATAGTAATCAATGCTATCCGGAAACACTCCTTTACGCGCCGCTTATCACCATGTCCGTAATTATAACTCGCAATTGGTACAAACCCCTGCGCAAATCCCGTTAATGGTACACTCACAAACTGCATCGAAGTCTGTAAAACCGTTAATGCACTAACGTAAATATCTCCAAATTCTTTCAAACTGCTATTCAGAACAAAACCGACCAAACTCTCAGTACTAGCCATAATAAATGGGGATATCCCCAACGCCAACATCGAAAGTAGAATTCCCTTGTCCAACCTCATATAACGCCTTTCCAACGGTAAAGAAGCATGCTTTGAAAAGAGAAAGCGTAATACCCACACAGCACTGCAAGCCTGAGATATCACCGTAGCTAAAGCAGCACCTTTTACTCCCATATCAAACCAGAAAATAAAAATAGGATCGAGAATAATATTCAAAAACGCCCCTATTAAAACCGAGCACATAGCAATAGTAGGTCGCCCCTGTGCATTGATGAAGGAATTTAGTCCTGTAGAAATTTCTACAAAAATAGTCCCCAATAAATAAATAGAAAGATAGTCAACCGCATATCCCAGTGTATTCTCCGAAGCACCTACAAGCAGTAGGATAGGTTCCATAAAGATATATGCAATACAAGAGGTCAATAAAGTGAAAATAATCAACAGACTGAAACCATTTCCTAATATTTTTCCAGCTCGCTGACGATCATCTTGCCCAAGTGCAATGGCTGCCAATGGAGCACCACCTCCTCCCACAATTGCAGAAAAAGAAGAAATCAACACCACGAGAGAGATAGTTACACCCACACCCGCCAACGCATCCGTCCCGATTCCCGGTATATGTCCGATATAAATGCGGTCCACAATGCCATACAACAAATTAACAAATTGTGCCGCTACCGCCGGAAGTGCCATCTTGAAAACCAATGGCAACATACGTTCGGTTCCTAGACGTTCTTCATATTTATTTATCATTTCTTTTGAGTTTACTCACCAACTATCTCCAGTGTGCCCGCTATTAAGCAAACTCTCTATTTTCTGTCTATATAGATTAGAAGCTTCAGCCGCATTTTTAGCAATATCTCCCGTACCCGTTCCATACACCACAATAGGAGTCTGCCATACCATGCCCGAATGAATGGCACTACTTTGATATGGACGTAACAACTCATCCACTGTGAAACAGTTCTTGCCACCACTGCGATAGGCTTCCGCGTTTGAACCCGTAGTTGTAACTACCAATAAAGGTTTACCAGCAACGGCAGGTGTCTGAGACAAATAGGTAAAAACCTCATCTTGCCATTTTTTCAATAGAGAAGGTGCCGATAACCAATAAAAAGGGAACTGATAAACAACCGCAGACGCATCCGAAATAGCCCGAGTCCATTCATCCACATTAAAAGGTAATTCCTCTTCATATAAATTGAACACAGACACTCCGTCTATATCCTTCACCGTATCTATCAACATTCTGTTGGCTCGCGAATCCTTCATTTTAGGATGCGCTAAAATAATTACTACTTTTCTCAAATCTTTATTCATGAGTACTAATCTATTGATGACAAAACAATATCTTCGTAAAGATATGAAATTTCAAGATTTGCGCCATATCCTATTTGTTAATTTTAAGTCATCAGGAAGTATACTTTAAATGATTATTAAAAACATCATTGACCTGTTAAAACGATTTTTTTTAGAAGAAGGACTCAAGAAACATTTTGCTATTTCCCAGAGAAAGTAGAAAAAGGCTATTACCGATATAAGGCTACAATCCCTTCGTGATTATAGGTAAGCCAAAAAATCCTTTTTGCAAAACCAAGTTTTTGGGCTTATCTTTACGCGCTTTATTATAAGTAGCAAGAGAAACTCTGCATGTTTCTCTTGCTCCATTCTCAAATGTTACCTCCAAATAATACTCCTTATGTATACTATCCGATACATAACGATGTTTTCCTATTTTACGTCTCTTTTCGTGTTGTTCCGTATACTTTCTAAGTACAGTCACTGTAATTTCCTTGGTCGAATTGGTATCCGCCATATAAAAATTACCTATAAGAAAAAGCCCATAGACAATAGAACTTACGCAAGCAAAATGACAAAACATATTAATCATCTTACTATCCATTTCTGTCATCCATATCCATTTTTTATAGAAAGGAGAAGTAATTACAACAAATACAACACATTACGTTCCACTATACCCCTTCATCTCCCTATGAACTAACTTACCCGACAGAATGTTATACCTAATAATAACTAAAAACGAAAGTATCATGGATAAAAGCTTAATTCATAGCAATGAATTACATTTCATCAATAAGAAACGTATTCACGAAGCAGTAGAGAAAATGGTAGATTCACTGGATATGGCGGCAGGTTCCACCATGGGATTTAACCTGTATGCAGTAGTAGAAACTTATTTTACAGATTTGGAAAAGCGAGAAGAAATTAACCGCTTATTGAATTTGGAGAAAAATACTTGTGAGAAGATAGAAGAAGAACTCCATATCTTCGAGATATAATATAAATAAAAAACACCACTGATTACACAGATAGAAACTTAATTAAATTTTTATCTGTGTAATCAGTGATGAAAAAATCTTTTCACATATCGATTTATTAATCTTTTGCCTGATGTACTGTCAACTGCGGGAACGGGAAACCAATACCTTCTTCATTGAATACAGCATAAATAGTCTTATTCATGTCGAAATAAACGCCCCAGTAATCAGCGCTGTTCACCCACACGCGGATAACAACATTCACACTGCTGGCATCCAAAGCATGAAGTGCTATAAAAGGCTCAGGAGTATTCAGTATACGCTTATCAGCAGCTAGAATACGGCGTACCGTACTTTCTACTTTATCATAATTCTCTCCATACTCCACACCGATTATCCAATCCACACGGCGGGTATTTTCGCGGCTGTAATTAGTCACCGTCCCACTACTCAAAGCACCGTTAGGGATATAAATCACTTTATTATCGGCTGTAGTCAGAATAGTATGAAAAATCTGGATCTCGCGTACCGTACCAGATACCCCCTGGCTCTCAATCCAATCACCTACTTTAAAAGGGCGGAACAGTAAAACGATGAGTCCACCGGCAAAATTCTGCAAGTTTCCTGACAATGCCATACCAATAGCCACACCGGCAGAAGCCAGTAAAGCGGCAAATGAAGTAGTTTCTACCCCCAACTTACCGATAACGGCAATAATCAATAAGATCGTCAGCAGAATATTGACCAAACTTTTCACGAAACTCTGAATACTCGGCTCAATTTGTCTTTTTGACAATATTTTGGCTAAAAGCTTCTTGATAAAAGAAATCAAGAACCTACCTACTACGAAAATAATGATAGCGCCAATGATGCGACCACCAGCACCAACGCCCCAGTCTATCAACTGTTGAATAAGAATTTGTACCTTGCTGAAACCTTCTTCAGCAGCTTGAACGGCAACCGCCGCCATTAACAAAGGTGATAACATAATGATTTTGTTTTAATAAATTAATGTGGCAAAATTAACAAATTAATTCAGTTTTCGTTCACAGAACTTGTAGATTTCGTCAGAAAGTAATACTTTTGCAACCGATTTCAACTAAGGGGTGCCCTAATATGACGGGCTGAGAACATACCCATTGACCTGATCCGGGTAGTGCCGGCGGAGGGAAAAGAAGAAAAATTCCCCTTTTCTGGTTTCATCACTGATTATACAGACTAACACAGCTTGTTCACCACAGAGAACAACAGAAGTCATAAAAGGATAAAAGCTTGTGTTAGTCCGCATGATTTGCGGTTAAAAAATCTTTGTGAACCCAGTATTCTCTGTGATGAAAGTAAAAACATCAAATAAAAGTATTGCAAATGAAAAGACGTGTAATGGCGACATGCCTTCTAATGGTAGCGTTGAGTGTCTGTGCGCAGCCCAAAGAAAAGGATAGCTTGCAAGTAGTGGATCTACAGGAAGTAGAAATTATTTCCACACGTGCCACAGGAACCACTCCGGTGGCATTTACCAATGTAAGTAAAGAACAACTGAAAAAACAGAATTTCGGAGTGGATATTCCATATTTACTGACATTTACCCCTTCTGTACTGACAACAAGCGATGCAGGAACCGGCATCGGCTATACCAGTATTCGTGTGCGCGGAACGGATGCTACGCGCATCAACGTCACTACCAACGGTATACCGATGAACGATGCCGAGAGCCATTCCATCTTCTGGGTAAACACGCCCGATTTTGCTTCATCCCTGCAAGATATGCAAATCCAACGTGGCGCGGGAACTTCAACAAACGGTGCAGGTGCTTTCGGCGCCAGTATCAACATGCAGACACAAGGTATTTCACCGAAACCATACGCTGAAATCTCCGGTTCTTACGGCTCGTTCAACACGCATAAAGAAACCGTAAAAGTGGGAACAGGTATCATCAATGAGCATTGGGGGTTTGACGCTCGTCTGTCTAATATCCAAAGTGACGGTTACAGAGACCGTGCCGACGCCGACCTGAAATCTTATTTTGTCCAGGGTGGTTATTACAATGAAAATACCACTATCAAGTTCATCACCTTTGGTGGAAAAGAAGAGACTTACCATGCTTGGGACGGGCTGGACAAAGAGATGCTACAAGCACATCGTAAATACAATCCAAACGGAGAAATAAAGGATGATGAAGGAAACGTGACAGGTTTCTATGACAACCAGATAGACTATTATCGCCAAACACATTACCAACTGTTACTGAACCAGATCCTATCGCCGTTTTGGGATCTAAACGTAGCCCTGCACTATACCGACGGAGATGGCTATTACGAAGAATATAAAAACGCACGTACCTTGATGGAATATGGTCTGCAGCCTTTCGAGGTGAATGGTCAGACTATCAAAAAGTCCAATCTCGTACGACGTAAATTAGTGAACAGCGGTTTTGGTGGTGGAGTGTTCTCCGTAAACTATAACAGTGATAAAATCGATGCATCCATAGGCGGAGGATTGAACTATTATAAGAATACGCACAACGGTAAGGTGATATGGGTAAAGGACTATATCGGTAACCTAAGCCCCGACCATGAATACTACCGTAACATCAGTCGCAAAACAGATGGTAATATCTATGCGAAAGCCAACTGGAAAGTAGGTGGTGGCGTTAATCTCTATGCCGACCTGCAATATCGTTACACCCGTTACAAGATAAATGGCAACAACGATAAATGGGACTGGACTGCTGATCCCGGTCATCTGCAACCGCTCAACATCGACGAAGAATTTAATTTCTTCAACCCGAAAACCGGTGTTTTCTGGAGTATCAACCCATATAATAAAGTATACGGTTCCTTCAGCGTTGCCCATAAAGAACCTACCCGTAATAATTATACCGATAATCTCTTCGCTGCTCGTCCCAAGGCAGAACGTCTTTTCGACTATGAACTGGGATACACTTTCCATAAAAACTGGTTCAACGCAGGAGTCAATCTTTACTATATGGACTATAAAGACCAATTGGTGCTGAATGGGCAGTTGAACGAAATCGGTGAAGCCGTAGCAGAAAACGTAAAAGACAGTTATCGCATGGGTATTGAACTGATGGCAGGTGTACAGATTGCCCAATGGGTGCGTTGGGACATCAACGCCACCTTGAGCCGTAACCGTATCAAAAATTATACGGAATACCTGAGTGACGTCAATGAAGACTGGAACGACATGTATAGTGAAAGTTGGGGTATCTCACAAACCACCCGTTATATAGGAACAACCCCTATATCATTTTCCCCGGATTTTATGGCAAACAGTTTGATTTCGTTCGACTATAAAGGTATCAATGCTTCTTTACAGACGCAATACGTCAGCAAACAGTACCTCAACAATGCCCATCAGGAAGATTGTACACTGAATGCATACTGGGTAAGTAACCTCAATGTAGGTTATACTTTCAAACTACACGGTATAAAGTCTGTCAATGTAGGAGTTACAGTGTATAACCTCTTTAATGAGCTCTACGAAAGCAATGGATATGCATCAGGAAGTGCCGTCTATGAAGGCCACGGCAAAGACCAGATAAAGACATCGGACAGTAAACTGCTTTATACCTCAAATTATGCAGCCTATTATCCGAATGCCGGTATCAATGCTTTGGCGCACATCACACTAAGTTTCTAACGTATGGAACAAATTCTTGAAATCATAGGTACACTTGTCGGACTTCTCTACCTTTGGTTAGAATACCGTGCCAGTATCTATCTTTGGATAGCGGGTATCGTTATGCCCGCCATCTACATTTTTGTTTACTACGATGCCGGTTTGTATGCCGATTTCGGTATCAATATCTATTATCTGGGGGCTGCCATTTATGGCTGGACGATGTGGAAATACGGAAGTTTCCTACGTCGTAAGTTTCTGCGTAAACAAATTTCAGGCAAGGAAAAACGACAAGTAGAGTTACCCATCACCCGCATGCCGTTACAGTATCTATTACCGCTTACCGCCGTATTCGTCCTTACCCTCGTGCCCATCGCCTGGATATTGATAAACTTCACAGATAGTAACGTACCTTGGTTGGATTCTTTCACTACTGCACTAAGTATCATCGGTATGTGGATGTTGGCTCGTAAATATGTGGAACAGTGGTGGGCATGGATTGCGGTGGATGCCGTTAGTTGCGGTTTGTATATCTACAAAGGGCTCGATTATACAGCCGCCTTATACGGTCTTTACACAATAATCGCTATTTTTGGTTACTTTAAATGGAAGAAAATGATGATTTAAATGAAAGAACTAAGAATGAAGAATTACCTTGCGGTATGTTTGCATAACACAGCCAAGTTCTACATTCTTCATTTTCCCAACGTAAAATCAGACAGAAAGATGGTAGAAGCAGTAATTTTAGCAAACGGGGAATACCCGACGCATCCCCAGCCTTTGAATATCCTAAAAAAAGCACCTTACGTAGTTTGCTGCGATGGTGGAGCCGATGAATATATCCGGCAGGGACATGTACCAGATATGATTATCGGTGACGGAGATTCTCTCAGTGAAAAGAACCGTACAAAATACGGACATGTTCTCCATCGTATCAACGATCAGGAAACAAACGACCAAACCAAAGCCGTTGACTATCTCCTTTCACAGGGCAAACACCGGATTGCCATCGTTGGAGCTACCGGGAAACGAGAAGACCATACTTTAGGAAATATCAGCTTACTTATGGATTATATGCATGCAGGTGCCGATGTACGTATGTTCACGAACTACGGTGTATTTATTCCCTGCCGGAATACACAGAGCTTCCCTTGTTCTCCCGGTCAACAGATATCCATCATCAACTTCACAGCCTGCGGACTATGCGGAAAAGGGTTGGTTTATCCACTCAGAAACTTCACCAATTGGTGGCAAGGTACACTCAATGAATGTACGGGAGAGGAATTCACAATTGAAGCAGAAGGGGAATATCTGATATTTATCAATTATACCAATCAATAATCACGTTTTCTTTCTCTCCGCCACTTCTACAAAGTATACACTGATACAAATCATGACAATCGCAACGGCTTGTGTCCAGCTAAAGCGATCTTGCCCCAATAAAAGGGAAGTAACGGTAGTGACCACCAAAATCAGATAGCTGTAAATGGAAACAACTGTTGTCTTTAGATATTTCAGTCCGATAGGAACAAGAAAATAACTTATGTAGGTAGGGAAAATGAGAACAAACGCCAAAACAGCCCATACCATCCAATGCCACCTTCCGTGCCAGGCGTCTACAAATAAAGGAGCATCCCAACCCACAATCGACGAAACAACCAGCCCCATTACCGCCGCACTGCCAAAGATATATTTCATCATCGTCACCACTCCCACTTTTTCCAATAATTTCTTGCTCACAATCAGATAGACGGCAAACACCAGCGAACTAATCATACAAAGTATATTTCCCGTAAAAGCATCATGGGCCAAATCATCACTACCTTGCGTAATGATACATAATAACGCACCTCCAAACCCCAAAGCAATGCCGATAATCTTCATCAATGTAGCCTTCTCTTGAAGAAAAAAGACAGAAATAAGAAATACCCAAATGGGCTGCATAGAGTTAAATATAGCACTGGAAACCGGAGTAGTCTTACTGATACCCAACAGATAGCAAAACATAAACCCATACAATCCAAAAGCTCCAAGGCAAAACAGTTTCATCTGCTGCCGCTTTGTAACAGGTGCTTCCTTTACAAACCAGCCTGTTATCCAAAACATCACTGCCGCAAATATACATCGCATAGTGACACCCGTCAACGCACCCAGCCACAAGGGGAGCAGAAATTTCAACGCATTCATATTCAATCCGGCCATGACGCGCGACGCAATCATGCTGAGATTGGCTTCCAGCTTCTTATCCTTCATAAGATTATATTTTGAGGGTACAACAATTTATTACTTTATTATGTTTTAAAGAAAAGATAGGAGATTATATTATGACAGAAAAAGAAGAAAATAACAAGACAAAGCCATCATCCAAACAACCTAAGTCCGTCCTTGCTTTCTATATCCGACTGCGGCTGGACATTAAAACCGCCTGCCAACAAATTGAAAACGGATTGGGACAAGAAGATATAACCATCAATGAGGAGGTAGAAAAATGGCTAAACAAGTAATCTGGTCTCCCCTTGCCAAAGAGGAACTAAAAAAAATCCTGTTATCCACTATAGACAAACAAGGAGATAAGCGAAGTTGTAAAACGCTATATGGTCTGTTTCAAAATGTTCTTCACCGTATCACCCTGAACCCCTTCATCGGAAAAGTCACCGAAATGGAGAATATACGTTACGTCACCCCACATCCCAACTATACTGTTTTCTATCGACATAGCTTGTTGAAAATAGAGATCCTTGTTATTTGGGATAATCATCACAAAGCAGGAAGAATGAAAATGATAACGGAGAAGTAAAATCCGTCAAGAGCAGATTTATATATCATTAACTGTAAGACAGAGGTTCTGTCTGCTTCAAATATATCATCTGTTCGAATGAGACGCATAGTCTGTTTGCTCACAACAGACTATACACTTTGCAAAGACACATCATGGGAATGACGCGATTCAATAACCAGGTTACCACACTTCAGCTCTTTAAATGCCACATGTTAACCCCGTAAATACCCGTCATTTCACCTGCTGAGGTGTGGCATTTAGGTTAACTAAGGTTGACATCCTCAAAACTGAAGTGTAGCATTTGCAATGAAGTTATGTAAGGACAAAATAAAAACGGAAGAGCAATGCCCTTCCGTTTCCCCAACTTAATATTAATAAATATCTATCATTGAACTTTACAAAGTTAAAACATAAAAAAGACAATATCAAGTATTTCCAGACTTTTTATAGCTTCATCAGATAATTCTTGAAGTCCACAAAATCTTTCGACATCAGCAAACTTTTCTTCTCTCCACGCATAAAGGTTTGAAGTTTCTCCGGTATCTGCACGGACTCACCGATAATACGTTCTACCGTATCCTTGAATTTTGCCGGATGGGCAGTTTCCAGGAACACACCTGTTTCACCAGACTGTAAACCCTCGACCAAGGCGCGATATCCGCAAGCACCGTGCGGGTCAAGAAGATAACGATCTTTCTTCCACACGTTTTTCATGGTCTCGGCAATCTGCTCGTCGGTATAAGTCGCCCCACTTATCTCGGCAGAGATAGCGGCATGGCTACCGCCGTAAAGGTCTAGTACGCGGGCAAAGTTACTAGGATCACCCACATCCATGGCATTGGCGATGGTGGCTATACTTGGACGCGGTGTATAAACACCTGTATTCAGGTATTGGAAGAAAATGTCGTTACGGTTGTTGGATGCGATGAAGCGTTTCACGGGAAGTCCCATACGTTTACCGAAGAGTCCGGCGGTGATATTACCGAAGTTGCCGCTGGGCACGCAAATAACGACATTATCACTCTTGCCGATACGCTTCAGTTGAGCGTAGGCATAGAAATAGTAGAATGCCTGTGGCAGGAAACGCGCCACGTTAATGGAATTGGCACTGGTGAGTTGCAAGTGCTCGTTGAGTTCCCGATCCATAAAAGCAGATTTAACCAAAGCCTGGCAGTCGTCGAACGTACCATCCACCTCGATAGCCGTGATATTCTGTCCCAAAGTAGTAAACTGTTTTTCCTGGATCTCACTGACTTTCCCTTTCGGATAGAGCACATACACATGAATACCCTCCACACCGAGAAAGCCATTGGCAACAGCACTACCCGTGTCACCGGAAGTGGCTACAAGAACATTAACCTGTTTTTTACCCTCTTTTTTGATAAAATAACCCAGTAAACGTGCCATGAAACGACCGCCTACATCCTTAAAGGCAAGCGTCGGTCCATGAAAAAGTTCGAGCGAATAAATATTCTCCGTAACCCCAACCAAAGGGACATCGAAACTGAGCGTATCATAAACAATCTGTTTCAAGATATCAGCAGGAACATCTTCGCCAAAGAATGCATCTGCCACACGATAAGCTATTTCCTGGAAACTCAGTGTATCAATGCTGTCATAAAACTCTTGCGGTAAGGATTTGATTACAAAGGGCATGAAAAGTCCTTTGTCTGCGGCAAGCCCCTTTACTACGGTTTCTTCAAGCGTAGCTTCGGGAGCTTGTTTGTTAGTGCTGTAATATTTCATAATATTTCTTTCATAAATTCATTAATAAACTCATCTTCTCTCATCAAACCGTAACTGCCGTTACAGGCCGCCACTTCGTCGAATGTCTGTACCTCGTCCGGCTCGATACCCGGATACCAGATAAAGAAAGGAACAGGCTCATTAGTATGGGTACGAAGCTCGCAAGGTGTAGGATGATCGGGCAATACGGCTATAGAGACGGGTTCGTCCCAGTTCTTCACAGCTTCGTAAACAGGACCTACTGCACGACTATCCAGGTTCTCGATCGTCAAAGTCTTCAAAGAAATGTCACCTTCATGACCCGCCTCATCACTGGCTTCGATATGCAAGTAAACAAAATCATCCGTTTTCAGCGCATCAAGGGCGGCAGCTACCTTGTTTTCGTAATTCGTATCATACAGCCCCGTTGCTCCTTCAACAATCAGGCGACGCAATCCGGCATAATAACCGATGCCGTTAATCAAATCAACAGCCGAAATCACAGCACCACACTTCACTTGCGGAAACTTGTCAGAAAGGCGTTCCATCTGCGGACGATACCCCGGGCTCCACGGCCAGATACTGTTTGCAGGGTCTTTCCCCCCGGCCATACGTTTTTGGTTGATAGGATGATTTTGCAAAAGTTCCCAAGAACGCATGATCAGGTCGTTTATCAGGTCGGCAGTTTGCTGAGGTGTCAAGTCTGCCTGCCCTTCAGGAGTAGTAATATTCTCCGTACCCGGCATCGGCTTCACCAGTAGAGGACGAAAAGGTTTTAAAGGAACATCATGCGGTGGGGTACAGTCAATACGCTTGTCGCCCCCTTTGATTACCAGCAGATGGCGATATTGAACACCTGTATAAAAGCGTACCCGTTCGTCACCCAGTTGTTCTTGCAAATATTTCACCAACACATCGGCTTCTTCAGTCGTGATGTGTCCGGCTGAATGGTTCTTTATATTATCACCTTCGATACAGATGATATTACAGCGCATCGCCATCTCACCGGGTTTCAACTCCACACCGATACTTGCAGCTTCCAAAGGTCCGCGACCTTCGTACACTTTCGGAAGATTATAACCCAAAACGGACATATTCGCCACTTCGCTGCCTGGATGGAAACCGTCGGCAACAGTCTTTAACCGCCCCACACGTCCCATTTGCGCCAGCTTATCCATATAAGGGATCTTGGCGCTTTGCAACAGCGTCTTGCCACCTAATGACTTCACAGGCCAGTCAGCCATTCCGTCACCTAATATGATAATATGTTTCATTTCCTTTATTGATTATACGTTTGCAATACTCATAATATCCGCAAATACTCCCGCAGCCGTCACACCTGCGCCAGCTCCATAACCTTGTATCATCATCGGATATTCTTTATAGCGTTCCGTAGTCAGCAAAATGATATTGTTACTGCCTTCCAAGCCATAGAACGGATGGTTGGCACCTACTTCCTGTAAGCCTACAGATGCTTTTCCGTTTTCCAACTTGGCAACGAAACGCCAATGTTTGTTTTCGGCCTCTAAAACCTTGCGACGTGCTTCAAAGTCAGCATCAAGACTCGGCACTTTCTTCCAGAAATCATCCAGAGAACCTTCAAAGAAGTCATCGGGTACAAAAAGATTTTTTTCAACATCACTTTGTTCCAAGCGATAACCGGCTTCACGCGCCAAAATCACCAGTTTACGAATAACGTCCTTACCACTCAGATCAATACGCGGATCAGGTTCGGAATAGCGTTCTTCCTGTGCCATCTTGATGGTCTTACTGAAAGGAATATCCGCACTGATCTTATTGAAGATATAATTCAGCGTACCACTCAGCACGGCTTCAATCTTTAATATCTTGTCGCCGCTATGGATGAGGTCGTTAATCGTATTGATAATTGGCAACCCCGCACCGACGTTAGTTTCAAACAAGTACTTCACACCGCGTTGACGAGCTATCTGCTTCAACTCACGGTAGTTCTCATATTCCGAAGAAGCGGCAATCTTATTGGCAGCCACCACGGAAACGTTGTGTTGCAGCAAATCTTTATAGAGTGACGCCACACCTGCACTGGCGGTACAGTCAACAAACACGGAATTGAAAATATTCATGCCGATAATCTCGTTACGCAACGTTTCGAGCGAACTTTCTTTACCTTTCACTTGCAATTCTTCACGAAAACGTCCCAGATCGAAGCCTTCGCGACTGAACATCGCTTTGTTGGCATCGGCGATACCCACTACATTCAGTTGTAAACCATTCTCCTGCATCAGCTTCTGACGTTGACTGTGGATTTGTTCTATCAGGCTGCCTCCCACCGTACCAATACCACAAATAAAGAGGTTGAGCACTTGATACTCCGAAAGGAAGAAAGAATCATGGATTACGTTCAAAGATTTACGCAACGACCTGTTGTCAACAACAAATGAAATATTCGTCTCCGAAGCCCCCTGCGCGCAAGCTATCACATTAATGCCATTACGTCCCAACGTACCAAATAATTTACCGGCTATACCCGGCGTATGCTTCATGTTTTCTCCGACAATGGCCACTGTAGCCAAGTTCTTTTCTGCCAAGATGGGTGAAATCTCTCCCATTTCAATCTCTTTGGCAAATTCTTCGGTCAGTACTTCGCAAGCGAGGTCGGCATCGGCATTGCGCACTCCGATAGATGTGGAATTCTCTGATGAAGCCTGTGAAACCAAGAACACACTGATACCGTTTTTTGCCAACGCTTTAAAAATACGGTAGTTTACACCAATTACACCTACCATACCCAAACCTTGCACGGTAATCAGGCTGGTGTCATTGATAGAAGAAATACCTTTAATGGCTTTACTCTGTGGATTGGAAACCTCTTGCTTGATAACCGTACCTATCCCTTCGGGGTTGAAGGTATTCTTCACCAAGATGGGTATATTCTTGTGGCAAACCGGATAAATCGTCGGTGGATATATCACTTTCGCACCAAAGTTACAAAGTTCCGTAGCCTCCACATAGCTGAGTTCGCTGATAGTATAAGCAGTAGAAATTACACGCGGGTCTGCTGTCATAAATCCGTCTACATCTGTCCATATCTCAAGGCTGTCCGCATTCAGTGCAGCAGCAATGATGGCAGCTGTATAATCAGAACCACCACGACCGAGGTTGGTTACATCTCCGGTAATTTTGTCGGTAGAGATAAATCCCGGAACCAATACACGCCGTGGAGCATCTTTGAATGTTTCACGCACCAGCGAATTGGTCAGTTCCGTATCAAGCACATGCTTGGAGTGTTTCTTTTCTGTTTTGATAAATTTACGGGAATCAAACCATTCCGCGCCTGTCAGTTGTGCGGTAATGATAGAAGAAAGACGTTCACCATAGCTGACAATCGTATCGGAAGTCTTTTGTGAAAGGTCTTTGATTAAATAAATACCCTGAAAAATATCTTTCAGTTCATTGAGCAGTTCACCTACCTGACGTTGCAAGGCAACTTGTGCTTCACCGGCAGGAATTACCTCCTTAATCATTTCTACATGGCGATAAACAATCTCACGAAATTCATTCTCATAAGAAGCATCACCCACAGAGGCCATCTTTGATGTATTTATCAGTTGGTCCGTAATGCCACCCAATGCAGAAACTACCACAATCACCGGTTCATTCACTGCTTCTACAATTCTCTTGACACTTAAAATACTATTTGCGGTTCCTACGGATGAACCGCCGAATTTCAATACTTTCATTATGTTGTTGTTTTCTGATTATCGATTTTTATACTTACATTACAATCGGTATCTATCGTACCAAAAACAATGAAAGTATATCTTTTTTCTGTTTTCATCATACTATTACTTCTAAGGGAAGAAATCCTTCGACAAGCTCAAGATTACAGATACCTCCGCCTGCAAAGCATGAATGAAAAATGATATTAAATAAAATAACTGCTGAAAAATGGTGTAACACGTAGAAACACAAATACTATCCCTTAACCCCTAAGGGTCATGGTGCACATGGATGTGACTGTATACTGATAGTACTTATTCATAGTCTCTTGTTTCTATCTTTTCTGATAAGTGTTGCAAAAGTAACAATAAAAACATTCAATCTATCACTTTTTACGACTTTTTTACGATAAAAATACAGGAAGCATATAAAAAGGCAAGAAATCTGCACATTTACTGACTAACATTTTCACACACCGTAGGTTATACCCTCATTATACAACCGGTTATTTTATATCATTTTGTCATAATTCTAAAGATATATCATTATCTTTGCATACAAACCTTGTTAGAATAGCGTATATGACCCCTGAAAATACTTCCGTTTTGTTAATATACACCGGCGGAACCATCGGAATGATAGAAAATACCGAGACCGGTGCTTTGGAGAACTTCAACTTTGAACAGTTACAGAAGCATGTGCCCGAACTACAGAAATTTACATTCAGCATCGATACTTATCAATTCGATCCTCCAATAGATTCTTCAGATATGGATCCTGATGCCTGGCGTAAACTTGTACATATCATAAGTGACAACTATGAGCAATATACCGGTTTTGTCATTCTTCACGGGACAGATACAATGGCCTATACGGCTTCCGCACTCAGCTTTATGCTCGAAGGTTTGGGTAAACCGGTTATCCTTACCGGATCACAGCTACCCATCAGTGTACTCCGTACAGACGGCAAGGAAAATCTGCTGACGAGTATAGAAATAGCCACCGCCTGCCATCCCAATGGACGTCCCGTCGTACCGGAAGTATGTATTTTCTTTGAGAACCACCTGATGCGCGGCAATCGTACAACCAAAATGAATGCCGAGAACTTCAATGCGTTCCGTTCGTTCAATTATCCGGTACTTGCTTCAGCGGGGATACATATAAAATATAATAATGTGCAAATTCATACAGATAATATCCAGCAAAAGTTAGTACCACATTATCTGCTTGACACGAATATTGCCGTTCTGAAACTCTTTCCGGGAATTCAGGAAAATATCGTAGCGGCTGTTCTTGCTGCCAAAGGTTTAAGGGCATTGGTACTTGAAACGTATGGTTCTGGAAACGCTCCCCGCAAGGAATGGTTCCTCCGCCAATTGAAAGATGCATGCGAACGGGGGATTATCATTGTAAATGTCACCCAATGCAGTGCGGGCACAGTAGAAATGGAACGTTACGAAACCGGTTACCGCCTGATGCAGGCCGGTGTGGTTTGCGGATACGACAGTACAACAGAATCTGCCGTCACCAAACTAATGTTCCTTTTAGGGCATAATTATTCGCTTGCCGAAGTGCGTAATCGAATGAGCCACCCCATTGCAGGCGAGATTACGGTGAGTTGATATAGGAAAGCCCTATATCAGTTTACTTGACAGCTGTCAAAGCTCCTGTAACGGAATCGATGATAAAACCGTGTACAGCAATATCCGAAGGTATCAACGGATGGTTAAGGATTGACTCTACCGTACTCCTCACCGACTTCTCCGTATCTTCAAATCCATATAACCAAGACTCAAAATCAACTCCGCAAAAACGAATCATATCGATGGTTTCCTGCTTGATTCCTCTGGCCTTCATATTCTCTATCATCTTGGCGCTGCTCATGTGGCAAGCACCGCAATCGGAATGTGCTATCACCATGACTTCCGTCACTCCCAATTCATAGATAGCGACCATCAAACTGCGGATAACGCTACCAAAAGGATGTGAAATAATGCCACCTGCATTTTTTATCATCTTTACATCACCATTCTTGATACCCAAAGCCGCCGGTAACAGTTCCGTCAAGCGGGTATCCATACAAGAAAGAATAGCTATTTTCTTATCGGGATATTTATTGGTTATGTACTTTTCATATCCCTTGTTTGTAACGAATTGCTTATTGTATTCAAGAATATCTTCTATCATAACTTCCTGAGGAATTAAAGTTCTATACTTACAAAAATAGAAAATCTCTGCGAGACTCTATCATCTTTACAATGAAAAGTCGGAAAAAAACAATGCGCTTCCTATGAAGTGAGCGCATTGTTCTTTTAAACCTTTTATTTAATTTCTATCCGGGTTCCATCCGCTTGTACAGCATAAAAACCTGCACCTTCCAAATCAATGCCATCAGGAACGGCAAAATTGAAGAAGTTAGAGAAATAAAGTATCTTGCCATTCTTGCGTAATTCAAAAGCTACTGCCTCATCTCCATTAGCCACCGTGAAAGCACGACCGGAACGGCTACAGGTAATAGTTTTCGTTATCTTCACATTATTCTGGAACTGTGTATAATAGCCAACATCCCCCACCCGATAATTATCAATTCCCACATCTCCATTCTTTCGGTCTTCCAAGTAATAGAAAGCATGTTTAGGAGCAGGGAACTTCGCCATGTAATTCTTGGCAGTTTCTATCATAGGCTCTGATACACGGTAAGTCCACGTACCATATTGTTCTATCGTTTCATCCACCGGCTCGAAGAAACCCCACATTTCAAAAAATTCCGTCAGGTTTTCGTTGGCAGCCTTACTTGCCATCATGGCAAACTTCAATTGCCCTTCACCCGGATCACTCTCTGAAATACGGTTTTCTCGCAACAGTTTGAATAAGGTCTGCCAGAAGTTTTTCTTATAACCACAACGATGATAGTAGTTCCACAACTGCCAGTTCATACGCATATGTACTTCCGTATCCTCATTTTGGTGAGTAGCCGAACCCATGTTCCACCACGCCTGCTTATTGACGAAACGTGCGGTTGCCAGTGCACTCAATTCACTACCACGAGAACAATACTTACCTAACTTATAAAGAATATAGTTGGAGAACAGGTTGTTTGATGATTCGGTAGAACCCGGCCAGTTGATGGCACGCTGATGAATATGCCCTATTTCGTGTGCAGGTCCCCATGCATTGTCTTTTGCTGCCATCACATTATCCTTCTGTAAAATATTATTCAAATAGGTATATACGAAAGCAATACGATAGCTCGATGCCCACATATAACTTCCCTCTGGAGAAATGGCAAACAAATGGTTATTCACCTGCGAAGGACGTACATCTTCAATTCCCATCAGTTCCTGTTGCCACCCCACAATATCATCCCACAGGTTGATGGCAGACAGCATATCATAAGGTACGGCTTGCTTCATCTGTTCGCGGTGGAAAAAGAATATAATCCGTTCACCCCTCACGCAAAAATATTTATAAGTAGCTTTATCTATTAATTCCTTATATTTATCATTAGTCTTGTGACGTGCCAGATCAAAATATCCGCTCACCTGTCCGCTACCAAGCGGAATATGTATCTTAATGGGTTCCGCAACCGGATTTGCCGTATACATCATAAACAACATGCCTTTCTGAGAAAAGCCCACCTTGTTCACACCTTCTGTGAGGAAGCGCGTTTCTCCGCTGGCAGCAGTCTGCACATAGTTCTTCTGGCCGTCACTGGTATTTTCTTCACCGATACATTGGATAGAAATAGTCTGTCCATGCGTGTCGCCCACCAGTACTATTACCGAGTCTCCCGCATTCACATAAATGCCTGTAGGGTTATCCAGATTACTATATTGCTTAGTCATAAGTGTTTCCGCCCATTCTTCGACATTACTATAAGGTTTATAGCTTTGTAAACGGAATTCTTTCTCCCATTCGTCATAAGTATTGTTCTTCAACTGTACGGCAATGTTGGCGAAATATCCCGGCAAGGCATTAATGGCATTGTCGGTAACATCGGTTCTCAGTTCACTGCAGGTAAGGTCAGTGAAGACCGTCAATAACTGTTTATCCAGCTTCTTATCGGTATTCTTTTGGTAAAATTCCATTTCACTGCAACTCACATAGTCGCCCAAACCGGATTTCACAGTAAACTTAATCTTGGTCACCTTCTGTAAAGTCTGCCCGAAATCCACACGGCTGGGCGCGTTCTGCATCTTGAAGTCAAATGAACCGAGAAGTTTGTAATCCGGTGCATCAGCTGTAGCAGTATAAATATCCAACTCTCCGAAATTACCGTTTCCGCTACGCGAATAATAAACAATATAATCTAAATCGGGGTTCTGATCGAAGAAATATTCCAATGTAACCGGGAAATTAGCACTAGTTCCCCAAGGAGAGTGATACATTATATGGTCCTCATTACCAATCTTTCCGTCAAAAGTATTCTCAATACCCTGTCCGTTCTGATGCTCACTGTCTTTGCCACCGGTAGGTACTATCTTCAAATCCCCCTCCAGTACCACATCATCCAAGCTCGAAGCCTTGGCATCCTGAGTCACCACACAAGTAGCCTTTATATTTTCGTCCTCGGAATAAGTATAGGTGAAAGTAGCTGTACGAGTAGTATAATCCGGATTGGCTTCTACCTGGTAAGTGTAATTTTTATCCGTCAAAGCACGTGTTATAGGCACTTCCTTTATCCATTCACTATTATCAGACTTATGTACAGTGTATTCTATGTTAGAAGTAATCGTGATAGAGAATGTACCACCTATAGCCGGTAGCTCGGCAGTCGGTGCGGTTTTGACCAATATAGCTGGTCCATAACCCAATTGACGTACCTTGATGGCATAGTTTCCCTCTACCGATGTCACGGTAACAGTAGCATTCCTTATATCCGGTTCCTCGCTTGCCTTCACAGCCAGCAAAATTTCCATATCACCCATATCAGAGGTACTTTTGGTCACAGGGCACCAGTCGGCATCGGACTTCACATCCCATAAACCACTTCCCAAATTGGTCTTTATGGGAATAACTACAGAAGAAGATTTCGCATCAAAATCCTGTTGGAGATACTCCTCGGCAATGGTAAAAAAAGGCTCTTCCCATTTTTCCGAATCACTGTTACTACACGCTGTAAGGGCAAATAGTACCCCGCAAAAGCAGAATATTGTTGAATAAAACAGCTTTATCATTATCAGGTATTAATTTAAAGTTAAAAAAAGAAAGAGAGAGGAATTATTTTCAAAATACTCCACTCTCCTCCACATGATTAATTTACTCCGGAATGCCTGTTTGAGGGGGACGGTACGTTACCTCCGTCCCCCGAAATAAAGGTTAGAAGATTTGTTTCAGTTATTAAGAGAGAGATAACATTCCGGTAAAGTTAGAGAACTCATCATTTTCCATAGATTTTCATTTCACCGCAGTTCCAGTAAGAACCAGTAAGGCAATTACCGGCTTTACTCTTCGTAACCGCAACACGAACATAAGTGAAAGATGTTCCTGAAGAGAATACTCCGGAAGCATACTCTTCGTCACCTTTCGTCAACGTTGAGGTCGCAGTACCTAATTTGGTCCATGTACTACCATCATTTCCTACATAAATATCGGTAGATACAGGTGCACCATTCGCATTTTCAAAGCGTGTCCAAAGGTTATAAGCAAAGTGATTGATGGCACTGTTCAGATGGAAGTCGATGTATTGTCCATAAACAGGATCAAAAACAGAACCAGAATAATTACCATGCCAATGTTTATTGGAAGCCCTACCATCGAACAAACCGGTCAAACCTGTACCGTCACCCTCGACTGTTGCATTAGAAGACAACATATCCAACGACAAGTTTATTTCATTCAATGAACTTCTCAGTACCGTATAATTTACACCTACAATGCATGTGGCACTTACGGCATCTATCTCAAAGTTTTCATTGGAAATACTCTTGATACGTAATGGTAACGCCTGACGTCCCCAGGACAATTTAGATTTATCAATAGAGATATTGACTGTTGCCGAATTTGTACCGGCGGTAAATGCAGCCGCTTCTATTTTATAAGCTCCTTGTGTCAACATATTCAGACTCTCGGCATTATCTGTATTATATTGCGTCAATACATCTTCGTCTACTTCAACTACAAAATCAAAGTTCCACTGATTATTTATTGGCATTACAACTTTCTGTTGAATCGTAACAGTACCACTATTATCGGTGATATCCTCAGTCGCAATATACCCAGTATTTTCAAAACCGATAGTCGGTGTCAAAACCTTCACAACATGGAGAAAAGCATATTTCTTTTCCGCATTTATCGAATCGGGACTATTCACCAGTTCAAAAGGGATTACAAAGGTACTATTTTCATCCAGATAGTTTTCTACACTTTCCGGTGAAATAGACACATCTACCGTCTTATACAAGTCGGATGTACCAAAGTTCAAATCGGATGTATCAATTGTATAACAATCTGCCGGAATCATCTTATAGTTAGTGCCTTCCGCAGCATTATAAGCGACCAATTCTGCATCGTCCATTACTTTGGCACTCACACTGGTAGTAGCTCCCAATTCGGAACCCGCTTTAACGACTGCCAACCGGTAATTTGTTTCTTCCCCTGTCTTATATAGAGTCATACTTATGGCACCACTATCCCTAAAGTAAAGAATTGTACTGAAATCACTCAGAAATTCATCTTTTCCATCCTCGCAGGCACTCTGTGTAAACAATAAAGACACAGCCAAGAGGAGATAATAACATATATATTTTTTCATATAAACTATTCGTTTATCGTTTGATTTAAATTCTTAAAATACCACTCCTATTACCATCCATAGTTTTGCGTAAGCAACTTATTACGGTCCAACTCTCTTTGTGAGAACGGATAGAGGTAATGATTCTTCTTGAACACACGGGTTTCAAAAACAGTACGTTCCCAGTAACCGTCCGGAGTTACAGAAGTATCACCTGCCGGCTGAGGAAAACTTGTATTCATGCCATACATAGGACCACCATCTGTTTCCTCGGCAATCATCCACGTACGAGTATCAAAGTAGCGATGGCTTTCAAAAGCAAGTTCCACACGGCGTTCCTTACGGCAAAGCTCTATCAATTCGTCAGCAGTGGCGTTGGGATAAATATCGGTAATAGGATCCAATCCGACACGGTCACGTAAGTCGGCCCATACTTCCAGTGCTTTGGCGCGATATCCATCGGGTAAGGCAACTCCTCTCTTCTCGCATTCAAACACGGCTTCTATGAAATTCAGATACATTTCCGCCAAACGGAATACAGGGAAAGTAACATTACCCCAAGTTCCGGAAGTAGAATTCAGTTTATGATCATAGAAACGGTTAATCAAATATCCACTCTTTGTAAAGTCGTGGCTCTTGTTTCCATTTCCACCTTTAGCAAAAGAAGTAACTGCCCAACCATCGGGATATGCCCATCCGGTACCACCAAAAAATACTGATACATAAAAGCGCGGCTCACGATCTTTATACATATTAGGCGCATTGATAGCAAAATCACCGTAAGCACTCCATCCATGCAAAGGATATGTCCAATCGCTTTTTTGTAATTCCGTTTCCGCATTGTACCCCGATTGCGGATCAACGATAGGAGTACCGTCCGCCTCATACCCTGTGATGGGATAACGTCCGTTACTCATGGCGTAAGCATCCACTTGTTGTTGCGTAGGTCCAACTGCACCATAAGCGGTTCCCGGTACACTGGTCGGTGTTACATTTACCGCCAGATAGAAACGATTTTTATATCCATCCGTCCAAATCAGTTCATCATTCCAAAGCTCACCCAGTATACCGTTATAATTTTCATAAGGATCATTGTTTTTAGACCGGTACAGTTTATAGTTAGGCATATCTATCACCTTTTTAGCAGCTTTAGCCGCTTCGAGCCACTTGTTGGCATCATAAGTTTGCGGGAAAAGGTTGACACCTGACAATTCCGGAAAATCGGCAGTCACCGGATTTTTCACACCGCTGTAAAGTGTGTTACCATTGAACAAATCACGGGCAGAATAAAGTAACAGACGGGAAATCACCGCATAACAAGTTCCTTTCGTAGCCAATCCATATTCAGCAGCTTCAAACTGTGTTTTCACAGCATCGCTCTCGGCACAAGCCGTCATTTCGCTTACTACATAATCCACACATTCATCCCAAGTGTTACGCGGGCGATATAAATCTTCCGTACTAGCCGTAAAGTCAAGCAATTCATCACCCAGCAAGAATACAGGTCCATAATCACGCATCATACAGAAATAATAGAAAGCGCGGGCAAATTTCGCCTGATAATAATACATGTCCAAATCCGCCTTGTTTGCCAAAGGATCGGAACAAGAATATACATTCTGCATGAAGATATTACATTCACGAATACCTTTATAATAACTGGCCATTTTATAATAAGGAACATTAGAAGCATTCCATGATCCAAAATTAATGTAACGATACTGGCGGTCATAAGCGATGGTACACTCATCCGAAGCTCCTAAATAAGGATCGTAGTCACCACAATACGTACTACGGGGTTGAGGTAAGAACGACATAGCGTTCAACCAATATTGCTTAACCGTATTTCTTGACTGCCATATCTTCTCAAAAGTCATTTTCTCATCTTCCTGCCTATCCAGAAAATCATCGCAAGAAGAAAGTATGAAGCTTCCGGCAGCGAAACATAAAAGCAAAAGGGATTTTATTTGAGTTTTCATAAAATTCTTATTTAATTAAAGTTTAGAAATTAGCATTGAACCCTACGGAGAATACACGATTGAGCGGATATCCCGAACCATCGGCATAATTTTTATTCTTTTCAGGATCCCACAGTTTGAACGGGCTGAATTCCAACAGATTGTTACCTGCCACATAAAAACGGAGTGCCTTAATGAAAGACTTTCCAAGTATACTCTTGGGCAAAGAATAACCTATTTCCAGACTCTTCAGACGCATGAACGAGCCGTCGCGTAACCACCAAGAAGAATCCTGGGAGTTATTGGAAGCACCCGGACCGCCACTACCGCCGCTAAGCCGTGGATAAATGGCATTGGCATTCTGTTCCGCCGTATTGGTAGACATCCATACTTTACCATATATATCTGAGTTCAAAGCCCCACGTTCAGCATTACCTGACGAGAACGGACTACGGATAGACGAACCGTTCAAATAGAAGCTGGTACGAGCCACTCCCTGGAAGAACACATTAAAGTCCCAGCCTTTCCACTGGGCTGTTGCACCAAAGCCATAAGTAATTTCCGGTAAATTAGTATACCCCAAAGCTACTTTATCCAAATCATCGATTTTACCGTCACCATTTGTATCCTGATACTTAATATCACCCACGCGATATTCACCGTAATTCTGAACAGGGCTGTTGGCAATTTCTTCTTCACTTTCAAATAATCCAAGAGCTACCAAACCGAAAGGTTGAAGATAACCGTCTGAACCGAAAGGCTTACCTATTTTATTTTGGTATTTATATTCCCAATCGGGCTCGTCATTATTCTTTAATTTGTTACGATTGTAGGTAAAGTTTCCGCGGGCGGTAACCAATACGTCCTTAATCTGATGGGTATACTCAATGCTGGCATCAAATCCTTGATTTAATGTCTCTCCCACATTAACGTAAGGAACAGTAGATATACCTACAATGGCAGGTAATCCGGCACGTTGCAAGAAGATACCGACACGTTCTTCACGGAAATAATCGGCCTGTACTTTCACCTTGTTAAATAAGGAAAATTCAACACCGGCATTCAGTTTCTTGGCTTCTTCCCAAGAGACTGTCAGATTTTCCACCTCACCGGTAATAAGGCTGCTACCACCATTACCACCGGTATTACCATAGTTCCAACTACCTCCGGCCACAATACTCGACTCATAAGCCCATCTTCTGTTACCCCCGATATTATCGTTACCTACCTTTCCGTAAGAACCTTTCAGCTTCAACATATCCACTACCTTAGTGACGGGTTCAAACCATTTTTCATTGGAAACCATCCACCCCAAAGCAAATGCCGGGAAAAAGCCGAAACGATGACCACGGGCAAAGTTTTCAGAACCATTGTAACCCATATTCACTTCTGCAAAATAAGTATCGCGGAAGGCATAAGTAAGACGGCCAGCTATACCTTGGTTCTTATAAGGTAATGCGGCATCGCTACTACCGGCCTGAGTTTTTGTATGGATTTTATGATTGTAAAGAAACAAAGCTCCCACACGGTGCACGTCATTGAACAGACGGTTATAGTTCAACGAACCCTCTACGTAACGTGTCATGGTTCCATCACGTCCTATACCGAAAGCCAGATTTTCGCTACCGGTGTGTACAGGCACCTTAATACCATCCAGTTCATCATACCTCAAGGTACCGTCTTCATTACGTCCACGGGCATGATAGTAAGAGGAAGTCTTTGAGCGACGTTGTATTGTTGTATTCCAAGCATCCCAAGAAAACTTGATATTGGCGGTCAATCCCTCCAACGGTTTCCACAACGCACCCAGATCCTGGGTAACACCGATAAGAGACTGTGCAGAGTTCCAGAACTGTTCGCGATATCCGGAATGCACCAACAGATTCCAAGGATTAAAACCGGAGTCGGTAGAAGGTCCCGAAAGCGTACCGTCAGAATATTCCACCGGATAAGCATTGGGTGAAGTCAGGAATGTGTATGACCAAATATCATTGTCATTGTCGCCGGCACCGGGGCCGAATGACTTCTCGTAAATATTCGCCAGATTGAAGTTCACCACCGTACTCTTAGTCAGGTTCAAGTCCACATTCGCACGGAAGTTGAATTTATTATAACGGATAGAAGAATCGTAACCATAAATATTTCCGGCATTCTTGAAAATAGAACTTTCGTTGTAGAACGAACCGGAGATATAATACTTCACAATGTCGCTACCACCTGTAATATTCAATTTTACATTCTGATTGGCAGCCGTATTCTTGAACAAAGCATCAAACCAGTCTACATTAGGATAGAGATCCGGATCACTTCCATCACGATATTTCTGTATTTCAGCCTGGGTATAATACTCTTTTCCGTAAGCCTCGTTATAAAGTTCAGCCCATTCTGCGGAACCCATCATTTGAGGTTTCTTGGTAGGCTGGGTAAAGCCGAATTCAGTACGCACATTAATCTGCGGTTTACCTACGGTACCTTTTTTGGTAGTAATCAATATAACGCCATTAGCACCGCGTACACCATATACAGCCGAAGCCGAAGCATCTTTCAGAATGGAGAAAGCAGCGATATCATCGGTATCCACCAAGTCAAGGTCACGTTCAATACCGTCTACCAGAACCAGAGGAGTGGTGGTTCCCGTGAAGGAAGATACACCTCGGATATAGAAATCGGCAGCACTGTTCTTGCCCGGTTCTCCCGAACGGCTCATAGAAACAATACCCGAAAGCTGTCCCGCCAGCGCATTTGAAATAGACGACCCCGGCACAGTCAACTTACTAACATCCAAAGTAGAGATAGCACCTACCACACTCTCTTTCTTTTGGCTACCATAACCAACGACCACAACTTCATCCAGCACTTCCGTATCAGGCATCAGCGTAATGTTTATTTGCTTTTGATTATTAACAGCCACTTCTTGCTTCTTATATCCGATATAAGAAAACTCCAATACGCCTCCTATACCTTCTATAGTAATACTATACTTACCGTTTATATCCGTAATAGCACCTGTAGTACTATTTTTCAGATAAACAGTTGCTCCAATAGCCGGTTCATTAGTGTCACCAGTAATTACCGTACCGGTAATGGTCTGTTTCTTTTGCTGTTGCACTACTTCCACAGCATCCTTATCTGTCACATTAGCAAGGACAGTGACAGGCGTAAAGAAAGAAAGGAGTAAAAATGTCATCAAAGCCTTTGGCCTTGAGCATCGTTGTCCACAAACAATTCGTAAATTCATTTTAGGTCTGTTACATTAAATTAAACACATGTTTTAAGAAAAGATTTATTTTTCACAGTAAGAAAGCTCTTCATTCCATAAAATAATCATCTCAAGGAAAGAGAAGACATTTAAGTTCTCTTGGAACTTATAAACTTATTTTATCTTTTCTATCAGATATTCATGCATTCTTCCTCTTACATACGATGATACATTGAATATAGTTACTTCACAAGAATACTTTATTTATGATATTACATTCGGGTATAAATCGAGTATCCGATTGGACTTTATAAAGGAGAACGGTAATTCAGTCAATATAGGTTCGTAGTGAAGAAATACAGGCTATAATGTATCAACTATATAATTATCATCTCAATGAAAATATATGCTAAAATAATTAATATTCTATAAGACTGATACTACTGTCCATCGGCATATGTATTTCTATAACAAAGAATATATCTACGGACTATTTATTAAATATTTCATATATAAAAGATATATTTATCGACAAACAAGAGATATATACCGATATTTTTGTATATTTCATAGATATATTACAAGAAAAATAAAGTATATATATTTATATCCAAATCTTTTTAAATAGTTAAATAATATAAATACAGTAAGAATATGTTTATTTTCCTTTCATTATTTAACTGATCTTAATATATTTGTACCGCCTTAAAGTTCTAAATGCATTAGATATTTGAATAAATCAAAAGCCTATGAAGAATAATCTTAAAGAAAAACATTATCGGCATATTCCTTATGCCAAGTTTCCAACCCTTAAGCTCATAAGTTCCAAGAGAACTTTGTTACATTTCCCCGCATGAGCTTCTTTTCAAAAAGTTTCTTTCCATTCTTCGTACCCTCTGCTATGAAAAATCGTACCTTTGGCAATCATTATTCAATGGATACTCAACTATGGCTAAAGAAAAGACGGTTTATGTGTGCAGTAATTGCGGACAAGAATCTCCCAAATGGATAGGCAAATGCCCGTCATGTGGAGAGTGGAACACATATGTAGAAGAGATTGTACGAAAAGAGATAGTAACCAAACGCCCCATATCGGGTATAGAAACAGTTAAACCAAAGCCTGTAACATTCAATGAAATCATAGCTGATGAAGAACCGCGTATCAATCTGCATGACGCTGAACTGAACCGCGTACTGGGTGGCGGATTGGTACAAGGTTCTTTGGTACTGATTGGTGGTGAACCGGGTATTGGAAAGTCGACTTTAGTACTACAAACCGTACTTCATATTCCTGAAAAACGTATTCTCTATATATCCGGTGAAGAAAGTGCCCGCCAGCTTAAATTGCGCGCCGATCGCCTGACAAACACCTCCAGTGACTGTCTCATTGTCTGTGAAACATCCCTCGAACAGATTTATGTGCATATCAAAAATACACATCCAGACTTGGTTATCATTGACTCCATCCAGACTATTTCCACTGAAACGCTCGAATCTTCTCCGGGCAGTATTGCCCAGGTCAGGGAATGCTCCGCCTCTATTCTCCGTTTTGCCAAAGAGACGCATATACCGGTCATTTTAATCGGACATATCAATAAAGAAGGTAGTATTGCCGGCCCTAAAGTACTGGAACATATTGTCGATACTGTTCTTCAGTTCGAAGGCGACCAACATTACATGTACCGCATTCTGCGCAGTATCAAGAACCGCTTTGGAAGTACTGCGGAACTGGGTATTTATGAAATGCGACAAGACGGATTGCGACAAGTAAGTAATCCATCCGAACTTCTATTAAGTCAAGACCATGAAGGTATGAGCGGCGTAGCTATAGCTTCCGCTATTGAAGGCATCCGCCCATTCCTCATCGAAACGCAGGCACTGGTCAGCAGTGCAGTATACGGCAACCCGCAACGTTCTGCCACCGGTTTCGATATCCGTCGAATGAACATGTTACTGGCTGTACTGGAAAAGCGTGTAGGTTTTAAGCTTGCACAAAAAGACGTATTTCTCAATATTGCCGGAGGATTGAAAGTAAATGATCCCGCCATCGACCTTGCCGTCATCAGTGCTATCTTATCGAGTAATATGGATGCGGCAATAGAACCGGAAATATGTATGGCAGGAGAAATCGGCCTTTCAGGAGAAATCCGTCCGGTAAACCGCATTGAACAACGTATCGGTGAAGCGGAAAAACTCGGCTTCAAGCGGTTTATATTACCGAAGTATAATTTACAAGGGCTGAATAGCGCAAAATTAAAAATAGAGTTAGTACCGGTGCGGAAAGTAGAAGAAGCATTCAGAACACTATTCGGATGATTTTTATCTCTAAAGACAAAGAACTATGATACAAGAATACCAACTCCGTGTATTGCCCGAAATAGCGGCAAACGAACAACGCCTGAAAGAATATCTCGTTTTGGAAAAAGGATTAAATTTACAGGCTATTACCGCAACACGTATACTGAAGCGGAGTATCGATGCACGCCAACGAACCATCTTCGTTAATCTTAGCGTACGTGCTTACATCAATGAACTGCCGAAAGAAAACGAATACCAACCTATTATATATAATAATGTGGAAAGAAAACCACAAGTCATAATAGTAGGTGCCGGTCCCGGAGGACTGTTTGCCGCATTGCGGCTTATCGAACTTGGCCTGCGTCCTGTCATCGTGGAGCGGGGTAAGAATGTGCGTGACCGTAAAAAAGACCTTGCCCTGATCGGACGAGAACAAACCGTGAACCCGGAATCCAACTACAGTTTCGGAGAAGGTGGCGCCGGAGCCTATTCAGACGGAAAGCTTTATACCCGCAGCAAAAAGCGCGGAAATGTGGACAAGATACTGAACGTATTCTGCCAACATGGCGCCTCAACTGCCATACTCGTAGACGCCCATCCACATATAGGTACAGATAAATTGCCGCGTGTCATTGAAAACATGCGGAATACAATCATCGAATGTGGCGGAGAGGTACACTTCGAGACCCGTATGGATGCTTTGATCATTGAAGGCGACGAAGTGAAAGGCATCGAAACCAATACCGGAAAAACCATCCTTGGCCCCGTTGTCCTGGCAACCGGCCATTCTGCCAGAGACGTTTATCGCTGGTTGGCCACCAACCAAGTAGAGATTGAAGCCAAAGGGATTGCCGTGGGGGTCCGTTTGGAACATCCCGCCGATCTGATAGACCGGATACAATATCACAATCGCAACGGACGGGGCAAATACCTGCCTGCCGCTGAATACAGTTTCGTAAACCAAGTAGACGGACGAGGTGTATACAGCTTCTGTATGTGTCCGGGTGGTTTCGTAGTTCCTGCCGCCAGCGGTCCACAGCAAATTGTAGTCAACGGCATGAGTCCCAGTAGCCGCGGTTCCCGTTGGAGTAACTCAGGAATGGTAGTGGAACTCCGTCCGGAGGACTTAAATGACCAAGAATTAAAAATTGACAACAAGGAATTAACTATGCAGCATGAAAGCACAGTACATTCCCAATCTTCCATTCTCAATGCCCAATTAAACATGATGTTCTTCCAGGAGGCCCTGGAACGTCTTTGTTGGCAGCAAGGCAATATGAAACAAACGGCACCCGCACAACGAATGACTGATTTCACCCAAAAAAAACTTAGTTACGATCTCCCTGAGAGTTCATACGCACCGGGGCTGGTTTCTTCTCCCTTGCACTTCTGGATGCCGTCATTCATAGCTAACCGGTTAAGTAAAGGTTTCCAGCAATTCGGAAAGTACAGTCACGGTTTTCTGACAAACGAGGCAATCCTGATAGGAGTAGAGACAAGGACTTCCGCCCCAGTCCGCATACTGCGAGATAAAGAAACCTTGCAACACATCCGGCTGAAAGGTCTGTTCCCTTGTGGAGAGGGAGCAGGATACGCCGGAGGTATTGTATCAGCAGGTATCGATGGAGAACGATGTGCGGAAGCTGTTAAAGCTTACATGATTTAGAACTCTTTCTTTAATAGTACGCACCACTCCTTAATACGTCTATCAGTCATCTTCGACTGGTTCTCGATATCAATCACCAGTCCGCACCATTTGCCGTCGCGCAGAGCCCTGGACTGATTGAAAGAATAATCATCCGTAGGAGTAAAGCCTACGAGAACAGCCCCCGCTTTCTCGAAGGCTTCTCCCAAGATACCTAAACCATCAGCAAAATTATCGGGATAATTCACCTGATCGCCCAATCCGAACAGAGCGACCTTCTTTCCTTTCAAGTCCAGCGCCTCCAGTTCGGGTATCAACTCGTCCCAATAAGTCGGCAATTCACCGTCAAACCAAGTAGATACACCGATTATCAAGTCTTCATACGCTTCGAAGTCGTTTCCCCACGCTTTCTCTACCGGAATTATATCCATATTCTCCGCACCGAACGTCTCGCGGATTTTTTTCGCTATCTGTGAAGTTTTCACGGCATTAGCCGAATAAAACAATCCTATCTTCTTCATACTGTTTACTTTTTTATAGTTATTAGAATTCCAATAACTTTTTAGCAGCTTCATAAATCTTGTCTCCATCCGGCAGAATGGCACGTTCCAATACCGGGTGGAAACCCACCGGGGTAAAGGTAGCCCCAACCCGCTGAACCGGCGCATCCAGATACTTGAACAAATCGGAACCGATACTTGCAGCAATCTCGCCGCCAAAACCGGCAAACACCTTATCCTCGTGTACCACCAACGCCTTACTTGTCTTTTTCACCGACTCGTAAATTGTCTCCTTATCCAGCGGTATCAAAGAACGTATATCGATGACTTCCACACTCCATCTGCCCTCTTTCTCCAAGCGTTCCGCCACATTCAGGCAGAAATGGGTAGTATTACCATAAGTAATGATACTCAAGTCGGAACCTTCCCGGCGGATGCGTGCCTTTCCAAAGGGGACTTCAAAGTCTTCGGGAACGACGGTTGCCGCATCTACCGAGTTATACAATGCCTTCGGCTCAAGGAACAAAGTAAATCCACGCGAGCGCATACTTGTACGTAACAATCCCGCAGCATCATCGGCAAAAGACGGACACACAATCCTTGCACCGGGCAAAGTGGCCAAAGCTCCCTCGATATTTTGCGAGTGATACAAACCGCCACCGATATACCCACCGGAAGCCAGGCGCAAAGTCACATTCGGAACGAACTTACCATTACTGCGCCAATACTCATGCGTACACTCCACATATTGCTCCACAGCAGGCCAAAAGTAATCGGCAAACTCCGCGCCCTCTATCACTACACGTATTTTGGGGTCGTAACGGCTCATGCCGTTTGCTGTTCCCACGATATAATCCTCAGCGATAGGCGCACTGAACACACGGGCTTCCCCAAACTCCTGTTGCATGCCTTTCGTCACATTGAACACGCCCCCCTTATCCTTATTGGCAACATCCTGCCCCCAGATAAAGGTATCCGGATTATGACGGAACTCCGCTTTCAACGTCTCATTGATAGCGTTCACCAAGAACTTCTTCTCACCCTCCGTCTCGTTGTGCGTTCCATCCTTATACTTCCTGGGCTCATACGGTTCGGGAAGTACATAGTCAAAAATGGTTTTCGGGTCAGGATCCGGCGCAGCAAGCGCTTTACGGTTTGCAGCAGACAAGTCTTTTCTGGCTTTTTCTTCTATCGTTTTCAATTCCTCTTCAGTAAGACGTTTGTAGCGCAACAACATCCGGCGAAACTTCATCAATGGATCAGCTGCCTTCACGTATGCCAATTCTCCCTCATCCCGGTACAAGGTATGTTTGTCCGAATTAGAGTGCGAACCGATACGGACACAGTTGGCATGTACAATGACCGGATTGCGATTGAGCAACGCATACTCTTTGGCTTCTGTCATGGCATTCATCGAATCGAACACATCCTTGCCGTTGCAGTGAATGATTTTCAAATTCTTGAAGCCCGAGAAATTGTCGGCAACCTTACGTGCAGCCGTCTGATCTTTCTTCGGGACAGAAATGCCGTAACCATTATCTTGCCAGACAAAGATTACCGGTAGTCGTTCCAGACTGGCACCATTGACCGCTTCATACACAAATCCTTCGGAAGAAGCCGACTCGCCGTGCGAAGTAATAACCACCCCCTTGTGACCATAGTAAACCATGGCACGTGCCACACCGGCCGCATGCAGATCGTGTGTCCCCGTAGCCGAAGATATGTTCTCGATATGCCATTCGGGTTTCGCAAAATGGTTGGACATATGCCGTCCACCACTACCTGGGTCAGTAGCCTTAGAAATACCGTTCAATATCAGTTCTTCCACAGTCATTCCGGCAGAAAGAGCCGTCAGCATATCACGGTAATAAGGGAAGAGGAAATCTTCGCCTTTAGTAAATATCTGCCCCATAGCCAGCTGGATACCATCGTGTCCGGCATAAGGAGCATGATAAGACCAGCCCAGGGATTGTAACAAATAAGATGGGGCCTTTTCGTCCAGTGCACGCCCCAAAGTCATCAGGTAATACCACTTCTTCAGGGTTTCCACATCCGTGGTCTTTATATCATATTTCTTCATGATGTGATTGTTTTAATGTTTATTCTTTCCAGTTTTCAAGGTACTCTTTAATGAAGTAGAGGAATTTTCCTCCCAACGAACCATCCACCACCCGGTGGTCGTAAGACAAAGACAGATACATCTTGTGGCGGATAGCTATCACATCCCCCTCGGGAGTCTCGATAACCGCCGGTTTTTTCTCAATCACCCCTACTCCCAAAATCGCCACTTGCGGCTGGTTGATGATAGGCGTACCGAACAAAGACTTGAACGTACCGAAGTTGGTGATCGTAAACGTACCTCCGGAGATATCGTCCGGCATCAATTTGTTGATACGGGCTTTGCCGGCAAGCCCGTCAATGGAGATTGCCAATCCGTTCAGGTTCAGCCGGTCTGCATCATGTACCACCGGAACTATCAGGTTACCGTCATTCTGCGTCACGGCAATACCGATGTTGACATGCTTCTTATAAAGGATATTATACCCTTCTACCGACACATTCACCTGCGGATAAGCAACCAGCGCTTTCGCCGTAGCTTCGGTGATGGCAGGCATGTAGGTCAGCTTCACCCCTTCGCGTTTCCGGAAAGCTTCTTTATGCTCTTCGCGCCATTTCACCAGTCTGGTCATATCCACCTCAACCAGCGTAGTAACGTGTGGAGAGGTATGTTTGGACATCACCATGTGGTCGGCAATCATCCGGCGAACACGATCCATTTCTTTCACCTCTACCGACGGATCATTAGGAGCTACGGGACTTTGCTGTGCAGCAGATGATGATACGGTTTCTGAAACAGGTTGAGGAGCAGATTGCGGTTTCGAAGCAGAAGCACCGGCAGTACCTTGCTGTTTTTGCACGATATACCGTTTGATGTCTTTCTTGCTCAACCGCCCCTGATATCCCGTTCCGGGAACAGTATCCAGTTCTTCTTTCTGAATTTTTGCCTCGCGAGCCAACTGAAGGACAACAGGAGAATACCAGCGTTCATCATCAGACTTCACAGCCTTAGCCACCGGTTGCCCGGAAACAGAAGCGGAAACGGATCCAACAGCAGATGTAGATGTAACCGTATCCGCAGCAGATACCCCGGCAGATACTTCTTCCGCAATTTCCTCTTCTTCCCCGCCAATATCCACCACAGCAACCACCGTACCGACAGCTACCGTATCACCTTCCTTAAACAGGATTTCCACCATCTTTCCAGCTACCGGGGACGGTATCTCGGCGCTGACTTTGGCAGTATTTACTTCAAACAGCACATCATCCTCTTTGATGACGTCTCCCACTTGTACCGACCAGGAAATAATAGTCCCTTCGGTTATACTTTCGCCCAACTTGGGCATCTTTATTTCAAATCTTGACATATCGTTAAGTTTTAGGTTTCAGTCCCACTCTCATATAAACAAACATTTAATAAATAAGGTTTTAACTTAAGTAAAACTTAATATCACCTTATTGAATATCCACTCCTCGCCGGCATACTTCTGCTGCCTTAAACACTCTATCGCCTTTAAATCTTCACCGGTAAAGCGATATATCGAATTTCCCGCTTCCTCCAGAAACGAATGGAGCAACAACCGCATGAAACGCTTGATGGACATGGCAGGAGACAGTAGTCCGCTGAGATTAGTCACCTCGCTCGGCACGGAAGGCACGGCATGTACCTTCTTCCGAGAACCCGGCAACCAGTTTTCCTCCTCCGAGTTTCCACGCAAGGCAGCATTCAGTTTATTCAAGTCTGTGGAATACAGCAAAGTACAATGATACATTACACGGTTCTTATGGATGCACTGAGCACTGCCCGATATCTTCCGTCCACCCACATAAATCCCCATCCGCTTATCGGCATAAGCATCAATCCCCATCGTTTCAAGGAAATCGACTGTCCGTTGCAGGTAATATTCAAAGTCTGGACGCTCCACGGTTTCGATAAAGCTGAGATTGATATTCCCTTCATCATGATAGACCGCACCACCACCCGAGAAACGACGAGCCAACGCAATACCATTCTGCCGGAGATACTCTTCATCGACCTCTGCCTGTACACTTTGATGTTTCCCTATCACCACCGAAGGCGCAGATTGCCAAAGCATGAAAAAGTTATCCCGTTTCTGTTTCAAAAGATATTCCTCTGCTGCCAGATGAAAATGGACATCCGTACAACGGTTGTCTATGCAGAACATTACGCAAAGAGTGTTTCGTGGAAAATCTCGCCCACCGTGGGATGCGGGAATACGCTCTTCTGGAATTCCTCTACCGTATAACCATGCTGCACGGCAATGCCCGCTATCACAATGAGTTCCGACGCCGGATTGCCCAGCAGATGACAACCTATGATATGGTCACCGTCATCCAGTATCAATTTACAAAGACCATTCGCTCCTTCATTCTCGGCAACGAAACGCCCGGAATATACCATCGGCAGTTTCTGCACATGATAGCTGACACCGGCGGCTTTCAGTTCCTCCTCCGTCTTGCCCACACCGGCAACTTCAGGATTGGTATAGACCACACCCGGGACACAATCGTAGTTCATCCGGTCTTCCACATTCAAAATATGGTTAATGGCAACTTCGCTCTCGCGGATAGCCGTATGTGCCAGCATAGAGCGCCCGGTTATATCTCCACAGGCATATACCCCGGGATGGGAAGTGAGCATATGCTCGTCCACCTTCACGCCGTTATGCAGCAGTTCGATGTTCAGCCTGTCCAGCCCCACTTGTCCCAGATTGGCCTTTCGCCCTACACTTATCAACGTCTTTTCGGCTTCTATCCGAGAAGTCTTACCCTCCCTTTCAATAGTAACCCCCGTATTGGAGACTGCGGTCACTTTGGTATTCAGGTAGAAGTCAACACCCCGTTTCAAGTAGTCCGAGCGAAGCATTCCACTGGTTTCCTTATCCATTGCCCCCAGAATTTCGGGCATCATCTCGATGACACTGACCTTTACTCCCATACTATTAAAGAAAGAAGCAAACTCCATCCCGATGACCCCTCCGCCGACAATGGCGAGCGACCGAGGAAGTACTTTACTTTCGAGCGCTTCCTTTGAAGTCCAGTAATCGGTTTCGGCCAGTCCCGGGATGGGCGGAATGACGGTATCGGAGCCGGTACATATCAACAGATAAGTCACTTCATACCTCTCCCCTCCTGCCGAGATGCGGAACAGCCCGTTTTCCTCGCCCTCAATCACGGCTTCCTGTTCCACAACGGCAGTACCGTATGAGGTGACCGTCATCTTTACACCTCCCGTCAGCATCTTCACGACTTTATCTTTCCGGCCTATAATCTTCTCCATATCAAAGGCAGGAGCATCGGGTAGAGATATTCCATATTTGGAAGTCCCCTTCATGCTGTCCCACAACTTGGCAGAATAGAGTAATGTTTTAGTGGGAATACACCCTTCATTCAGGCAAACGCCACCTATGGTCTTCTTTTCAAACAGAACAGTCTTCAAGCCGCCTGCCGCCGCACGTTCGGCCGCTGTATAACCGGCAGGCCCCCCGCCGATTATGGCTATATCATATTTCATAACGTTAAGGTTTTAAGTTAATTATAAACTGAATAACAAACAAAAGACGGTCAGAGTTCTATGTTTATATAAAAATCGTTCAATAAGACTATCTGTGGTATTCGATATAAAGAGAAAACTTTCGCTACTTTCATAAAAAACTTCTTCGTTATGGCTTACAAAATCTCTCATCATCCATAAAATTCTATATTCGCAGACTAAGAATATAAAATCTTAAGTTGCGAATAATAATTCTAAGCTTAAGTTTATATATTCTTAATCAGCGTATAAAAATTATCATAAATAAAATGGAACTTTATACTTAACAAAGAGGAATTTAAAAATAAAGAATGAATAACTTTTCTCTTTATATCAATACCACTGTATCATAACACAAAAATTATCCGTACTTTTGTAGCAAACAAATTATCCTTATGACAGCTCCCGAAATAGCAATCGTCGCTCCCAATACATTGACTTGTATAGGTTTGCAGAACCTTCTGGAAGAAATTATCCCGATGGCTACTATTCGTGTGTTCCACTCTTTCAGCGAGCTGATGGACGATACACCCGACATGTACGCCCATTATTTTATTTCTTCTCAAATCTATTTTGAACATACCGTGTTCTTTCTACCCCGCAAGCCAAAAACAATTGTATTGGCAAGAGGTAATAATCAGCCTCAACTGTCGGGAGTGCCCACACTGAATATTTATCAGGACGAAAAAGGTTTGGTGAAGGATATCCTCCAATTGCATCAGTACGGGCATCATCATGGACATCCGGGCACGCAACCGGATGGTAACCACCCGGGCATGTCTCCTCATGCCCACACCAATGCAGCCAGTGAGCACGACCTGTCCGCACGCGAAATAGAAGTACTGGTGTTATTGACCAAAGGTTTCATCAACAAGGAAATAGCCGACAAACTGAACATCAGCCTAACCACCGTTATCTCACACCGTAAGAATATTGTAGAAAAACTGGGCATCAAATCCGTATCGGGCTTGACTATTTATGCCGTGATGCACGGATATGTGGAGGCAGACCGGATATAAATTGTAATATCCTCATAAATTAGGATTGCATAGACTGAAGATTTCGCTTTCCTTTGCAAACGAAATAAAACCAGTTTATGAACACATATAAAATCATTACCCTAATTCTGACTGTCCTGTTTGCCGGTAACGTATTGGCGGAAGACCTGGATACGCTGAAAGTAGTAGACGTGGAAGAAGTTCTCGTCATTGCAGCACCCAAAGAAAACAGGAAATTACGTGAACAGCCTACTGCCGTGACTCTACTGTCGCAAAAAGACATGCGAGCCACGCAGGTCGGTTCCATCAAGAACCTGACGGGACTTGTGCCGAATATGTTTATCCCCGATTATGGTTCACGGCTGACTTCGGCGGTTTACATCCGTGGTATCGGTTCACGTATCAACACGCCTTCGATCGGACTGTATGTAGACAATATCCCCTACATTGACAAGTCTGCTTTCGATTTCAATTATTCCGATATCGAACGTATCGATGTATTGCGTGGCCCGCAAGGTACACTGTACGGACGCAACGCAATGGGAGGGCTGATAAAAATTCATACTAAATCGCCATTCAGTTATCAAGGTACGGACTTACGTATGGGAGCAGCCACGCATAATGCTTACAATGCATCGGTGACACACTATCATCGTACCTCTGAACGGTTCGCTTTCTCCACAGGAGGTTTTTATGACTATACGGGAGGTTTTTTCCGTAATGCCTTTCTGAACAATAAGAAGGTAGACAAAGGACAATCTGCCGGCGGACGCTTCCGTGGTATCTACCTGCCGGCGGAAAACTGGAAAGCGGATCTTAATATCAGTTACGAATATAGCGACCAAGGGGGATATCCTTATATCTACACAGGTAGCGTAAATCCTGCCGTTCAAAAGGAGGAGTTGAAACCCTATATCGGTACCATCTCCAACAATCAGGAAAGCAGTTATTACCGGAACTTGATGAATGCGGGGTTAAACCTGGAATATCAGGCATGCAACTTTACGCTGAGTGCCGTAACGGGTTATCAGTTTCTGAAAGACCGCATGTTCATTGACCAGGACTTCACGGCAGAAGATATTTATACGCTGGAACAGAAACAGCGTATCCACACACTGAGTGAAGAAATTGTCATGAAAAGTAAAGGTAACCGTCGCTGGCAATGGGCAACGGGTGTTTTCGGTTTCTATCAATGGCTGAACACAAGTGCTCCCGTAACCTTCAGAGAAGGTGGAATGAACATGCTGGACCGTATGCTGGGCAGCGTGATACCTTCTAAGATAGAAGTTCCCATGGGACCGGGAATGAACATGAACATTTTGCCGTCTTTACAGATTAATGGGGACAATCTGCCTATCAACGGCGATTTCGATACGCCGTTGATGAACGGTGCATTATTCCATCAGTCTACTTTCAGGGATTTGTTCAGATTGAAAGGCTTGTCGTTCACAGCCGGGTTGCGTCTGGATTATGAGAAGATGAGGATGGATTATAATTCGGGAACGGCAATGGGATATACGGTAGGTATTAAAGGTGAAATGGTGCAAAACGGTCAGGTTATCAGAGAGATACCAATGATGCCCGAAACCGCCCTGACCGTACAGTCACGTTATCAGGGTTCTATCGAAAAAGATTACCTGCAATTGTTGCCGAAATTCGCCTTGCAATATGATTTCAAAAATAATTTGGGAAATGTGTATGCTACGGTCAGTAAGGGCTACCGCTCAGGAGGATATAATATCCAGATGTTCTCTGACTTGTTACAATCGAGTTTGAAGAATGACATGATGAAACAGTCTAAAGATGAAATCATGCCTCATGTACCGGACCGGTTCAAAGAACTGGTTGACGGATATTTTCCCGATGCAGGAGAAAATCCGGATGCACGCTCGGCAACGGAATACAAACCTGAGCAAACCTGGAACTACGAAATAGGAACTCACCTGAACCTTTTTAATAACCGTTTGCGTACTGATGCCGCTCTCTTCTGGTTGGAGACACGCGACCAGCAAATTTCGCGCTTTGCCGGAGAAAGCGGATTGGGGCGTGAAACGGTAAATGCAGGAAAGAGCCGTAGCCTGGGAGCCGAGATTTCTCTTGCCATTGCCGTAACCACAGATTTCACGGTAAACGCCAACTACGGATATACGTATGCCACCTTCAAAGACTATGTAACCAATGCCCGTGTAAACGGAAAACTTCAGGAAATCAGCTACAATGATAATTATGTACCTTTTGTTCCCAAACACACATTGACTGTGGGAGGACAGTATATCTTCCGTATCAATCCGGGACATTGGTTAGACCGTATCCAGCTGAATGCCAACTATACAGGTGCAGGGCGCATCTACTGGACAGAAGGAAATACCGTCAGCCAGTCTTTCTATGGAACATTGAACGGAAGAGTATCTTTTGAAAAAGGCAATGGCGCCATCGCTCTTTGGGTGAAAAATATGCTGGATAAAGATTACGCCGCTTTCTATTTTGAAAGTATGAGTAATGGGTTCTTGCAGAAAGGACGTCCGGTACAGGCAGGAATAGAGTTGAGGTGTAAATTCTGAAAGATTATTTATTGATAGCCCCGCAATGCGGACACACTCCTTTCGCTTTCAATTTCTGCCCACAGTTGCCACAACGATAGCGGGAGGTGGATAATGAAATCCGAAATCTTCTGTAAAATACGTATATAAAAACAGCCAAGAACAAGTAACCGATGTATATGTGGGTGGTCAAAATAAAGAAGAAGTAACAGAAGATACAGCAAGAGGCGAGACCTAAAAGATAGAATACTGCCGCTGCGGGAGTGAGCTGGCGAAAAAGGTCATCGAGCACCGCTAATAATACCACAATGAAAAGCCATAGGCTTAATAAGAAAGCTGACAAGATGAATGGGACTTTGAAAGGTGACAAAGTGGGATTGAAATAAAAGTGCTGCCACGTATCGGGTACAAAGACTTGGATAGATTCATAAATCGTGGCGCTAAATGCCATAAGCAGGCATAGCAACAAGGGGTATACGCTATCGATATCATTGAAATAGACCATTCTCAATTGTTTGCGACGGAATGCACGGAATAACCAAACCGCCACGAACAATGCAAAGACAACAATGAAGTAGGAAGCGTGGGTATCACTGAACAGATAGATGGATTGCGATATGCTATCTGTAGGCACAAAAGAGTGGATCATATCTGTTTCACGGATCCAACCTTGTATGTCTTGTGTATGGGCAAGTTTTACCCAAACACTATCTACACTGTCCTGAGGATGAATGGCAAATTCGGCCACTACTACACGATCGCCTTTATAGAGCATGTTATAGCAGTCTTTCACCGGCAAACAAGCCAGACTTACGGAGTCGTTCCGAACTTCAAGGTTGGTATTCCAGGTGTAGTGGCGTTCATACAGATAAGTCAGAGAATCGCGGGTCTTGGCACTCAGAGTTTCATCCTCAAGATTAGGGCGAGGATAATGGCAGGAAGAAAACATAAATAAGAATCCTATCATCCAGAAGAAAGGAAACAAAAGAGTATGTAGCCGTAAAAATTTCATCCTTATTTATTTTTCTTTTTTATTACCATTATTCTGTCACCACTTTCATCTGGCAGTGCTTACAATCAAAATCCAAACGGAAACGCTTACCATCGGCCGCTACAAGATAATAGGGTTCACGATAGGGAGATCGTAGCTTTTGATGTGTAGGACACCAACCCATGCTATAGCGTAGACAATGTTTGCAAAACATAAGTACCGCATTCTGAACCGGTTGCTTTTCGTAGGCAGGTTCTACAGACAATACACCATGCGACAAATAAAAGCTCTTGGCAGCCGTGTTCATTACATTACCCAAATAAGTCAACGAAGTCATAGGAAATGCATGTCGGGTAGGTTTCCAAACGGTCAATTCCCTACGATAGGTAATGCGACGGACAGCTATCAGCTTCTCTATGACTCGACGACGCCAATCAGCTATTACGGATGCCGGAATAAACCAGTTCTGTGACAATTTGAGTACAAGACCGGAAGCTTCATCTGAAACGTTGTTTACGACTTCGAACGGAGTATTTCCCAATTTGCTCAATTGGGTACGTAGATTTTCTGCTTGCGGAGTACGTGCCAATTCCTTTGAATAAGGGAATGACAGCGTTACACGGTTATCATCCTCGTCTGTAGCAGTTAAAGCAAAGCCCCAAGAGGTGTCTGATAGTTCCCAGTTGACTGCAAGTTTTCGTTCGGAAGACTTACGGACAAGAATACGTTCGAAATCCTGATCGAAATTACGATAAAGACGGGTACGAGGTTTGATATGCGGCACTTCTCCTGCCGGATAAAGCTTATTACCATCTACCCGATTAATACGAAATCCTTGCAGACCATTTTGTTCATCCAAAAAACATACTCCATCACCATTATGGAAAGGTTTCACACCGGCAACAGTAAGATAATTACCACGTTGTTCCTTCAACGTTCCCATTTCTTCGCCCAAGGACTTAGGGGTATCAAAGGAAGCAATATCCTGCCGACGACCTTGCAGAAAATAGTTCGTGAAGCCACGGCTGAAGCTTTTATCCAACTGAGGTTTAAAATCAAAATGGCAAGCTCCGGAAGAAGCACGAACATATTCTTTACGACGAGCAAAGATGGCATCCAACTTTTGGCGGTAGGCGGCAGTAACATTCTTCACATATGAAACATCCTTCAGACGCCCCTCTATCTTCAGAGAAGTGGCTCCAGCATCAAGCAAGTCTTCCAACACTTCACTTTGATTGAGGTCTTTCAAAGAAAGCAGGTGTTTGTCACGTACAATCGTTTTTCCATCAGCATCTATCAGATTGAAGGGTAAACGGCAGAATTGTGCACATTCCCCCCGGTTGGCACTACGGCCAAAGCATGCCTGGCTTACATAACATTGTCCGCTATAACTGACACAAAGCGCACCATGTACAAAGACTTCAAGTTGAGTCTCAGGACAAGCTTCATGGATCGTGCGAATTTCCTGCAACGAAAGTTCACGGGCCAATACTATTTGCCGGAAACCGGCGTCTGATAGGAAACGCACTTTTTCCGGTGTACGGTTATCCATTTGAGTACTGGCATGCAAAGGAATAGGTGGCAGGTTCAGACGTGTTATTCCCATATCCTGTACTATCAGCGCATCTACACCGACACGATATAATTCATTGATCATCCGTTCGGTCTCGACCAACTCCTCTTCTTTCAAAATGGTATTGACAGTTACATAGATACGTACATTATACAGATGGGCATATTTTACTAAAGCGGCAATATCTTCCAAAGAATTGATAGCGGCGGCACGCGCACCAAAACGAGGCGCGCCTATGTATACCGCATCTGCACCGTGGTTTACTGCTTCAATACCACATTCCAAATTCTTGGCAGGAGCCAAAAGTTCTATTTTACGTTGCCTGCTCATTCTATATCTTCAATATTATACGGAGTTTCCTGATACACGAAATAATTCAGCCAATTGGAGAATAATAAATTGGCATGTGCACGCCAGCGTACTAATACACCTTTATCCGGATCATCATCCACATAATAGTTACGAGGCATTTCAATGGGAAGTCCTTTACCCAAATCACGGCGATATTCCGTATCTAAAGTCAATGGAGAATATTCGGAATGTCCGGTTACAAAGAATTCACGTCCGCCACGGGCCACAACCAAATGCACGCCTGACTCTTTCGATTCGGAAAGTAGTGTCAGTTCAGGTACTTTCAAGATATCTTCTTTTCTTACTTCCGTATGGCGACTATGAGGTACAAAGAATATATCATCGAAACCTCGGAATATGGGATGCAGGGGAAGTAAAGTACGATGTTCGAAAATACCGAACATTTTCTGATCTAACGCATACTTGGGCACACCGTAATGATGATACAGTCCGGCTTGAGCAGCCCAACAAATATAAAGAGTCGAAGTGACGTGTGTACGTGCCCAATCAAAGATATCTGTTATTTCATCCCAATAGGTGACTTCTTCGAAATCCATTTGTTCTACAGGAGCACCGGTAATAATCATACCATCGTACTTCTCACCACGCATTTTATCAAAGTCGGTATAAAACGCTTTCATGTGTTCTATCGGAGTATTCTTAGATGTATGACTCTTGATTTTCATGAACGAAATTTCTACCTGCAACGGAGTATTGGATAGTAAACGCACAAGATCCGTTTCCGTTGTAATCTTTAACGGCATCAAGTTCAATATCACAATCCGTAGCGGACGAATATCCTGTTGAGTTGCGCGAGAGTTGTCGATGACGAAAATATTTTCCTCTTTCAGTAGTTCTATCGCAGGAAGTTTATCGGGTAAATTTAAAGGCATGACTTTGTTCTATGATTTAACTGATTACTATATACGATTTTAGCGTGTAAAGTTAGATAAAAAATCAGTGTGCTATGAATTATTTATAGAAGTTTTTATTGAATTATAGTCCTAAACAATATAAATTATAATACATTTGTCTTCACAAACGATAAATATGTGCCAAAAAAGAAGAACGAAAAGCACCACGGCATTAAGTGTACTGCCGAATGAGAAGCATTCAAAAGTGTAAATACTTTTCTATACCAACTATGGTTCTGTTCAGTCTAATATTTTGATACACAATTTTATGAGAATGAACCATAGGCAGAAATACATCTGTCTCATAAATAACACATGAAATGAAAAGAAATGCTTTAAAGAGAGAGGTATGTAAAATACTGTACGCAGTACCTATCAGTCTTGCTTTGATTAACACATCTTGTATCAACAAAATCGGAGACGACATCGAAGAAGGAACTATACCTATTTCGTTTTCCACAAAAATCAGTAAAAGTACAACAAAGGCAACCACATCTGCCTTTGAATTAGGAGATCGAGTAGGTTTATTCGCAATGTTGACATCTACTTCCTTAAATAACCAGCGATATATTGATAATCTTTGTCTGGAATGTGGAGAAGATGCACTATTGATACCTGAAAAAGAGGTGTTTTATCCGGAGGGCGATGCTACTTTGGATTTTATCAGTTATTATCCCTATCATAAAGAAGGAATATCTAATGGAAATTCTATCTTGAATATTTCGGTAGAAACTAATCAAAGCACGAAAGTCAAACACTCTGTTTCTGATTTTCTAACTGCAAAAGTCAACAAGGTACAAAGTGGAAACGAACCGGTAGAATTAACATATAAACATCAACTTGCCAAAATCAATATTACTCTATCGCCCAAAGAAGGTGAAAATGCAGATGACATACTGAAAGCTAATCCTAAAATCATTGCCACAGGATTTAATACACAAGCCTTGTACAATCTTCAAACTGGAAACATATCAGGATTGACAACAAAGGCAGATATCTCACCTTTCGGAAACTGGAAGAAGCAAAGTAACGGCACATTGTCAGGAAAAGAATTCATCATTATCCCTCAGGAAGACACAAACGGCGAACAGGCTTTCCTATTAGAATGGAACGGTAAATTATATACCTGCCCAATGCCGGCAGTCACAATGAAAGGTAATACAGAGTTTGAAATTTCTATCGATGCCATACAAGCTACCAGTCAAGTTCTAAACTGTATTACAAGTAGCATAAAGGCATGGGAATATCAGGAAAACGGACAAAGTGAAAATAATCATAACTTAACCGGTGTCCGCATTGCAGCATTGTCTTTCTCCACATCTGATGTATACAGAGTATACTATCAAAGTATGCCTGTCGCTGAGATATGTAAAGAGTATCTTTATTCGGCTAACAATATTGCTTCGCGCGCTATTGTTGTTTATCCGGTAGTGAATGAAAAGACTGATTTACAAAAAGGAGACGTATTACAATTACTGGATGAGAAAGGAAAGGTACATGGCGGTAACGTAAGTTGGGATACAGAAAAGAACTCACTGACCTATACGGCCGGAAACTCTGAAATCATTGAAAGCTTCTATATCAATGAAAATGGGAAAATCACTTTGGTAAAGCCCAATACTCCGACAACTATAAATGTTAGCAACTATCAAATAAGAGATATACGAAACGGGAAACTACAAACTTATCCTATCGTAAAGATTGGCACACAGTATTGGATGAAAGAAGATTTACAGGCAACTTATTATTTAGACAAGACACCGGTTACTTTCAAAACAAAGTTAGGTGAAGGAGCCGGTTACTTTCAGGACGATAACAAAACGCTGTTTTTCTATAATGGAGAAGCATTATTAAAGGGAGAATTAGCACCTCTAGGATGGAAGGTACCCAATAAAGAGGATTGGAATAAACTGATAACATATATCAACAACAGCGCCTCTACACTCAAATCAGGGATTTGGAAAACATTTAACGCCGAGCAAGAAATTTCTCCTGTTACTAACCTTAGTGGTTTGAGTATCCTGCCCAATGGACTATATACCGAAGGAAAAGACACAGGAACCCCCCTCCACGGTAATGCAGGTACTACTGCTGTCCATTGGATAAATGGAGACACCCAAGGAACATTAGCAGAAGATGGTATCCTCCTTATGGGCAATACAGACCTCGTTACTTTTGGCAGCAACAAAGTTAAAAATAAAGATTACTACCAAGCCTTTTCCATACGCTGTATAAAAGAATAGCCACTCAAAAAGGCATATCTCATTTCTTTTTCGTATTTTTGTTCCCAATGTGCAAGTTTTTTGCCAATTGGACAAAGATAACGAAAAAGAAATGAGAGTAATCGACCTGATACACAGTAACGAAAAAACAGCTTTTTCATTTGAAATACTGCCGCCACTGAAAGGTACAGGCATCGAAAAGTTGTACGAAACCATAGATACATTAAGGGAATTCGACCCTAAGTACATAAACATCACTACACATCGCAGTGAATATGTGTACAAAGATCTCGGTAACGGACTGTTTCAGCGTAATCGTCTACGTCGCCGTCCCGGCACGGTAGCTGTGGCTGCCGCTATCCAAAACAAATATAATATCACTGTAGTGCCCCATCTTCTTTGCAGTGGTTTCAGTTGTGAAGACATTGAATACGAATTGCTCGACCTGCAATTTCTGGGGATTACGGATTTATTGGTATTGCGCGGTGACAAAGCTAAGCACGAATCTGTTTTCACGCCCGAAACTGACGGTCACAGTCACGCTATAGAACTGGAAGAACAAATCAATAATTTTAATAAAGGTATCTTTGTAGACGGTTCGGAAATGAAAGTTACAAAAACACCTTTTTCATACGGAGTAGCATGCTATCCCGAAAAACATGAAGAATCTCCCAATATGGCAAGTGACCTGTATTGGTTAAAGAAAAAGATGGAAACCGGAGCGGAATATGCCGTTACCCAGCTTTTCTTCGATAATCAAAAATATTTCCACTTTGTGGAACGTGCACGTAAAGAAGGTATCACCATTCCCATTATTCCAGGTATCAAGCCATTTAAAAAGCTATCACAACTTAGCATGATACCCAAGACTTTCAAAGTGGATTTACCTGAGGAGTTAACGCATGAAGCTTTGAAGTGTAAGACTGATGCGGATGCTCAAGAAGTCGGTATAGAATGGTGTATAAAACAGTGTAAAGAGTTGATGATACATGGGGTACCAAGTATTCATTTCTACTCTATTGGCGCAGTAGACAGCATTAGGGAAGTTGCCAAACAAATATATTGATGAAAATAAATTCAACCGGAACCATATCTTAAACTATAGATAGGTTTTGAGCAAAGATAAATCGTAAATAAACAGTGATTAGTTTCAAGGACGTAATAGGACAAGAGACTGCCAAGAAGCGGTTGATTCAAGAGGTACAAGAAGGGCGTATCCCTCATGCCCAGCTCTTTTGTGGACCAGCAGGAACCGGAAAACTCCCGTTAGCAATGGCGTATGCCCGTTATATATGTTGTCCTAACCGTACGGAAACAGATGCTTGCGGCACTTGTCCATCCTGCGTCAAATGGAACAAATTAGTACATCCAGACGTTCATTTTGTTTTTCCCATCGTAAAAAGTGCTAAAGGGAAAAAAGAAGTGTGTGACGATTATATAGCAGATTGGAGACATTTTGTCCTGAACAATCCTTATTTTGCTCTGAATCATTGGTTGAACGAGATAGGTGCAGAAAACGGACAAGCCATCATATACGCCAAAGAAAGCGATGAAATAACTCGTAAACTCAGTCTAAAATCCAGCGAAGGAGGATATAAAGTCACCATAGTCTGGCTTCCGGAAAAGATGCACGAAGTTTGTGCCAACAAATTGCTGAAATTATTGGAAGAACCCCCTGAAAAGACCGTATTTCTGTTGGTTTCCGAAACACCGGACATGATACTTCCAACCATTCTCAGCCGTACGCAACGTTTCAATATCCGTGCAATAGAAGAAACAGAAATAGCAAATGCCTTATCGCAAAAATATGGCATACAACCGGCTGACAGTCAAAATATTGCCCATTTGGCAAACGGAAACTTCATTAAAGCTCTGGAAACAATCCATCTGAATGAAGAAAACGAACTCTTTTTTAACCTGTTCGTCAGCCTAATGCGTCTCTCTTATCAACGTAAGATAAAAGAAATGAAACAGTGGAGCGAACAACTTGCAACAATGGGACGCGAACGCCAAAAGAATTTTCTGGGATATTGCCAACGCATGATCCGGGAAAACTTCATCTACAACCTACATCGGAAAGAGATGAGCTATATGACCATATCGGAACAAAACTTCGCCACCCGCTTCTCACCGTTTGTCAACGAACGAAACATCATGGGAATTATGGATGAGTTAAGTGAAGCGCAGGGACATATCGAACAGAACGTAAATGCGCGTATGGTATTTTTTGATTTCTCACTGAAAATGATTGTATTATTAAAACAATAGATAAAAATGGACTTTATACTACATAATGGAAGCGGAGGTCTTTGCTGCAAAAGTTGTGGCAGACAAGATAAGCAATTGAATACTTACGACTGGCTAGCCGATATACCGGGTAATGCCGAAGAGTCGGACATGGTAGAGATACAGTTCAAGAATACCCGTAAAGGATATTTCCGTAACAGCAATAAAATTCCTTTGGAAAAAGGAGATATCGTAGCCGTTGAAGCCACACCCGGACATGATATAGGTATAGTAACGCTGACAGGCCGTCTTGTTCCTCTTCAGATGAAGAAAGCCAATATCAAATCGGAAGCAGACATCAAGCGTATTTACCGCAAAGCCAAGCCGGTGGATATGGATAAATATAACGAAGCCAAGTCACGTGAACATGACACCATGATCCGTGCACGCCAAATTGCCCTCGACCTCAATCTTAACATGAAAATCGGTGACGTGGAATATCAGGGAGACGGAAATAAAGCCATCTTCTACTACATTGCCGATGAACGTGTAGATTTTCGTCAATTAATCAAGGTACTTGCCGAAGCATTCCATGTACGTATCGAAATGAAACAAATCGGTGCGCGCCAAGAAGCAGGTCGTATTGGAGGTATCGGTCCTTGTGGACGTGAACTTTGTTGTGCCACTTGGATGACTTCTTTCGTTTCAGTATCTACCAGTGCCGCACGCTTTCAGGATATCTCATTGAATCCGCAAAAACTGGCCGGACAATGTGCCAAACTAAAGTGTTGTCTCAACTACGAAGTAGATTGTTATGTAGAAGCTCAAAAACGTTTGCCGTCCAAAGAGATTGAGTTGGAAACCAAAGATGGTATATTCTACTTCTTCAAAGCAGATATTCTAAGTAACCAAATAACTTACTCCAGCGATAAAAATATACCGGCTAATCTGGTTACTATCAGTGGCAGACGCGCATTTGAAATAATAGGTCTGAACAGGCGAGGTATTAAGCCGGAAAGTTTATTGGAAGAAACACGCCAACAAGAGCCCAAGAAACCTGTAGATTTACTGGAACAGGAAAGTCTGACCCGCTTCGACCGTAACCGCAAGAATAAAGGTGGTGACAACAACGGGGGCGGCAATAACGGAAATGCTAACGGTAACCGGAATAAGAAGAAGAAAAAAAATAACCGTCCGCAAGGAGGCGAACAAGTTGCCACTCCACAATCAAAAGAGCAGCAGCCTAAACAACCCCAGGACCGACAATCCAGGTCGGGAGGAACATCCAGACAAAACAGTGAACAACAAGGTGGACAGGAGCAAGGAGAACGTTCGCAACGGAACAACAATAACCGGAGGAATTTCCGCAACAACAAGTCCAATCCTCAAGGAGACAAATCCACTGCTCCTCAAGGAGATAAACCCGCTCAAAATGACAAACCTGCCTAAAAATAAGAGGTTACATTTAAAAGGTATCATCCTGCTGTTTATCGTAAGTGCATTGAGCGCTTGCGATAAACAGACGGTATATCATACCTTCCAAGCCATAGCACAAGAAGGTTGGTTGAAGGAGGACACTTTATTTTTCAACGTCGAAGTACCCGATTCTCAAACTTATTACAAACTTTCCATTGAAATCCGTAACAAAAACAACTATCCTTATCAAAACTTAGGACTCTCCATTTGTTATGATGGTCCTGAAATCGTAAAGTTACCGGCAGATACACTGAATGCCATCTTAGCCACAAAAGAAGGTATTTGGAAAGGTGACGGCTGGGGAGGTTTATATCAATCAATTCTTCCCGTAGGCAGTATAAAAATAGACAAAGCCGGTACCTATCACTTTAAAGTCGCCTATACTCTACCCGATAAAAGCTTACAGGGAATCAACGATATCGGTCTTCACATAAAAAGATAAAGTCCCCCTATCAAAGTCTCCGATTACGTCCCGCATCAATACGTAGGAAGATAAAAAGTAGAATGGTAAATCCCCACAGAGAGGAACCGCCATAACTGAAAAAAGGCAACGGAATACCTATCACAGGCGTCAATCCCAATACCATACCGATATTGATAAACAAGTGAAAAAGGAAGATACTCAATACAGAATAACCATACACCCTACCGAAAACAGACTGTTGCCGTTCCGCCATCACTATCAGGCGAAGTATCAAGATAAGGAATAATAACAATACAGCTGTAGAACCTACAAAGCCTTCTTCTTCACCTACCGTACAAAAAATAAAATCAGTATCCTGTTCGGGTACATATTTTAATTTTGTTTGGGTACCATTCAAAAAGCCCTTTCCTGTCAGCCCACCGGAACCAATGGCAATCTTTGACTGATTAACATTATATCCGGCACCAGTCAAGTCTTCTTCCATACCTAATACTACTTTTATACGTATCTGCTGGTGAGGCTCCAACACCTTATTAAAGAAGTAGTCACTGGAGTAAAGAAAACCTATAGACCCTATCGCAAACAATCCGATAAGAAAATAAGCTATATGGCGTTCGCTTAAAGAAAGAAAAACGAGATAACCGACAACAAGCACACACAATCCCCACTGTACCCAGACAAGATTGAAAGAAGTTATATACTCTGAAACCAGATAAGCAATAAGCAATACACTCATTGAACCCGCCAGTATATTACGGACAGGTTCCCAACGTTTTTTATAAACCCATATCATGCCACCGGCAAAGAACAACACCATCGACAATACGGTAAACTCTCCAATAGGCGTCGGTGTATCGGCTATAAAAACATTATCAAAACGAATGCCAACCACGAAATAAATTACCGCGCAAATCCCCGAGAACAATACCACCCCCGGCATACCTTCCCTATAAAGCATCAAGAAAAAAGCCATATATACCAACGCCGAACCGGTCTCCCGTTGCAAGATAATCAGCATCATAGGAAAAAGAATAAGAAACATCAACATCAAGGCGTTTTTCCAATTCTTCATTGTAAACGAATACGCACTCATATATTTGGCAAGCGCCAGCGCCGTAGCAAATTTGGCAAACTCAGCCGGTTGTAAACTAACGGGACCCATCACCAGCCACGATCGAGACCCTTTCGTATCGGGCGCTATAAATATCGTGACTATCAAGAGCAACATCAACCCTATATATATAAGGTACGCGAACATGTCATAAACAGTATCGTCCAGCATCAACAAAACAAAACCAAGTCCAAAGGAACAGATGATCCATACGAACTGCTTACCGGCACGAGTGGAAAAGTCCAAAAAATCACGATCGCCATAATCATAACTTGCGCCGCAAACACTGAACCATCCGAAGACAATGAGCAACAGATAAACGACAATCGTCACCCAGTCCAGCGATTTCCATATATTATCTCTCCTCGTCACCATACAATATCACTCGATTACTGAATTCTTCTGCCCGTATCTCATTCTCTGGAGACAACTTCCCATGTAAATACTGATCCATCATCATAGCACCAATAGGCACACCATAGACTGCACCGAAACCACCGTTTTCCACATAAACCGCAATGGCTATTTTCGGGTTATCCATCGGAGCAAAGCCCATAAACACGGAGTGGTCTTTTCCACGGTTCTGCGCCGTACCTGTCTTACCACAAGCTTCCACACCCGGCAAAATCGTACCTACCATACGACAAGTAGCACTACCTGTACTTCCCGTAACAGCCGCACGCATACCTTTGACAATCTCTTCATAATATTCCCTCCTAATTGTCGGTACACGTGGTGTACGGTAGATACTGTCTAACTCGTTATCTTGTATCTCCTTCACGATATGCGGTGTAATGAAATGTCCACGATTGGCTATAGTTGCACTAAGATTGGCTATTTGTAAAGGAGTTGCAAGAATTTCACCCTGTCCGATGGAAATACTGATCACCGTCAAACCGTTCCAATATCCCCGATACGCCTTATCGTAGAATTTGGCATTGGGTATCAATCCCCGTTGCTCACCGGGAAGGTCGGTACCCAGACGATAACCAAAGCCTTGAGAAACCATATGATCTTTCCATACCGTAATGGCATTTTGCGGAGAGCCGTATTTCTTGTCACTGAACATACGGAATAATCCCCAGCAGAAATAAGAATTACAAGATGTAGCAATCGCCGGAATTAATGACAAAGGCGAAGCATGCCCATGGCACCCTACGTGTAGACTTCCATAATTAAACCCATGCGCACATGGAAAAGTAGGATAATCTTCGTGGATAATCTCTTCTTCCAAAAACGTCAAGGCTTGTGCTGTTTTAAAAGTAGACCCCGGAGGATAGGCTCCCATAATAGCACGGTTCAACAGAGGTTTCCTCTTATCTGCCTGCAACATACGATGGTTCTTGCCACGCTGGCGTCCAATCATCAAATGGGGATCGAAACTAGGTGAAGAAACCATACAGAGAATTTCTCCGGTAGCAGGTTCAATGGCAACGATCGCACCTATTTTATGTTTCAATAAACGTTCACCCAACATTTGCAGGTCAATATCAATACCCAATGTCAGATTCTTGCCAGGTACGGAAGGCCGGTCCAACTTTCCATCCATATAATGTCCTTGAATGCGTCCGTGCGCATCACGAAGCAATATTTCCACTCCTTTTTCTCCACGCAGATACTTCTCGTATGATTTCTCAATACCTTGTTTGCCGATATAGTCACCACGGATGTAATAATCATCCGTTTCAATATCTTTCTTTGAGACCTCACCGATATCACCCAAGGCGTGAGCGGCAGAATTATAGGTATATTGACGAATAGTACGTCTTTGAATATAGAAGCCGGGAAACTTGAATAGTTTTTCTTGAAACACTCCACATTCCTCGGCAGAAAGCTGGGTCATAAACACCTGATGTGTATATTTGGAATAACCGGGATTCATCCAACGGTTTCTCACGTCCTTCATACGTTTGGTAAACTGTTCAAGAGTTATATTCAACGCATGACAAAAATCAAGTGTATCCAGTTGCGTCACTTCACGCGGAACGAAAGTTATATCATACGCAGGTTGGTTGAACACCAACAACTTGCCATTACGATCATATATAGCTCCACGGGAGGGATATTGTATTTTGTTCAGAAAAGCATTACTATCCGCATTCTTCTTGTAATCATCTGTCATGATCTGCAAATCGAACAAACGGAACACATAGAGCAGAACGATGACAACAGCCGCCGCACCTATCACATACTTCCGTTTTTCAAGCGTATAATCTTTCATTTCTTTCTAATCCCTTCTATTGCCATAATACAGATTACAGTCAGCAATGTGCTCGCCACAATCCTCAACAACAAGGTTCCCATATGGGCAAAGGAAAAGAACTCAATGACAAGCAACATACCATGATGCACAAAGACACAGGCAACCAGATATTTCAAAAAAGGAGAAACACCCATTGTATGTATCGCAGGTACAAGTGCATCCAACGTATCACGAGGTACAAACAAACGCAGAAAAGCAGGACGCAAGAAAGCCAATAATACTGTAGCCGATGCATTCATCCCCGGAGTATCAGAAAAGATATCGACCGTCAGTCCAAGGAAGAAAGCCCACAACATCAAAACATTGCGCGATACATCCGACTCGAACTTCAATATCAGATAGATATACAGAAACGGAGTGGCATATCCAGCAATATGCACATTATTCAGAATTAGTACCTGTAACAGTACCAGACCTATGAACCATCCTATTTTATGTAGATAATTGAGAGCCAAGTTTCCTACGATTTAACGATTTACAATTGGAATTAGTTTATTGTATTATCACAGTTTCATCTCATCACGCTATCACCTTACTACCTCATCACCCTGTCACCTCTCTTCACTCTTCTTCCCTCGCTTCCAATGCCTTTTGTTCTTCCTGTCCACTACGCGAAATCACACGCACATTACTTACCTTTCCAAAGTCTGTAGCCAACTTAATTTTCAACAAATATGAAAGTCCATCATGCGAATCGGACATGTCATCTACCGTACCGACCAATACACCTTCGGGAAATACAGTGGAATAGCCACTGGTTACAACCGTATCACCCAGATTAAATTCCGCATGGCGAGGCAAGTCTTTCAGATAAGCAAAACGGGAATCACCTCCTTCCCATTTCAGATAGCCGAAATAATCGCTACCCACAATCTTACAACTGATACTGGACTTACTATTCAACAAAGGAAGCACCAGCGAGTAATGGGGAGAAGTCTTATAAACAATGCCTACCACACCATTAGCATCCACCACTCCCATTTCAGGACGAATACTATCCAGCGTACCACGATCAAGGGTCATGTAGTTGTCTGCCCGTGTCAGACTGTTTTTCACTACATTTGCCTTAAATATGGCATACTTTTCAGGAGACAGACGTTCCAAACTATATAACCTTGTAGAATCCAAGCCTTTTTCCTGCAAAGTCTTCTCCAAAAAAGCTACCCGTTGTTCCAGCCATATATTCCGGTCAAGCAGATCTTCATTAACCGACTTTAGATGAAAATAAGAACTGATACCTCCCGAAATTTCATAAACCTTCCCGGCTATTCCGTTGGCAGATGTAAAATAAACGCTCTGCTGGTAATGGTTGAAACGAAACAATAAAACAAAACTGGTAACCTCTAACAACAGGAAGAGGAACCAGTAATTGTATTTAATAAGGAAGTTCAGTAAATTTCGCATGCCTGTATTATCTCATTAAGAATGAGAAGCGGTCAACATTCTTCAATGCTATGCCTGTACCTTTGGCAACTGCATGCAAGGGATCTTCCGCAATGTGAAACGGTATGTTTATCTTATCAGTCAAACGTTTGTCGAGTCCGCGGAGCAAAGCACCACCACCAGCCAGATAGATGCCGTTGTGTACAATATCGGCATACAGTTCGGGAGGGGTATTCTCCAATGCGCTCAAGATAGCAGTTTCAATCTTGGAGATAGACTTCTCCAAACAATGCGCTACCTCCTGATAACATACGGGCACTTCCATAGGCAATGCAGTAATACGGTTCGGACCATGAACAATATAATCTTCGGGAGCATCCTCACCCAGTTCGGTCAAAGCAGCACCTACATTGATCTTAATACGTTCGGCCATACGTTCACTGACCTTTACATTATGCTGGCGACTCATGTATTCTTGAATATCAGCAGTCAAATCATCACCGGCAATACGGATAGAATTATTAGAAACGATCCCCCCTAAAGAGATAACGGCAATTTCCGTAGAGCCACCACCTATATCGACAATCATATTGCCTTCCGGAGCTTCCACATCGATACCGATACCGATAGCGGCAGCCATAGGCTCAAAAATCAGATATACGTCACGTCCGCCTGCATGCTCGGCAGAGTCGCGTACGGCACGAAGTTCTACCTCAGTACTACCCGAAGGGACACCGATTACCATACGGAGTGAAGGAGAGAACAAACGGTTACGGTTGTTCACCATCTTGATAAGTCCGCGTATCATCTGCTCGCAAGCGTAGAAATCAGCAATCACACCGTCGCGCAAAGGACGGATGGTACGTATGTTTTCGTGGGTCTTTTCGTGCATCAACTTTGCCTTTTCGCCCACGGCAATCATCTTATCGGTACGACGGTCCAGTGCCACTACCGAAGGCTCATCCACCACAATCTTACCATTCGTGGTGATGATGGTATTGGCTGTGCCAAGGTCCATCGCTATTTCTTGTGTAAAAGAGAATAATCCCATCTAAATTAAAAATTGAGAATTAAAAATTGAAAAATATATCTTACATCGGGAACTGAGAATTAAAAAGAAAGAGTATTATTTTTCAATTTTTAATTCTCAATTCTCAATTCAATTAGTGTTTAAAGTGACGGAATCCTGTCGTTACCATTGCCATGCCATGTTCGTTGCAATATTTAAACGAAAGCTCGTCTTTAATACTTCCACCCGGTTGGATAACGGCCGTCACACCTTCATTACCCGCAATCTCCACACAATCGGGGAAGGGGAAGAAGGCATCGCTTGCCATGACGGCACCATTCAGATCGAAACCGAAGTTCTTGGCTTTCTCAATAGCTTGTTTCAAAGCATCCACACGACTGGTCTGGCCAACACCGCTTGCCAACAATTGTTTACCTTTTGCCAATACGATAGCGTTTGATTTACTGTTCTTCACAATCTTGTTGGCAAACAACATATCTTCTATTTCCTGAGCTGTCGGAGCTTTCGCGGTCACAGTTTTCAACTCCTCAGGAGTTTCCACTTTAAGATCACGATCTTGTACCAATACACCATTCAGCAAAGAGCGGAACTGTTTCTTGGGCAAAGCAGTTTGTTTACGAACCAAGATAATGCGGTTCTTCTTCTGACCCAGGATTTCCAATGCATCAACATCATAATCGGGAGCGATAATCACCTCAAAGAAAATCTTATTGATTTCTTCGGCAGCAGCTTTGTCAATCACGGCATTCGTGATAAGTACACCGCCAAAGGCAGATACGGGATCACCGGCAAGCGCATCGTTCCATGCTTCCAACACCGTTGGACGTGAAGCCAAGCCACAGGCGTTGTTATGCTTCAGGATAGCGAAAGTTGTATCAGTAAATTCGTCAATCAAATCAACGGCAGCGTTAATGTCAAGCAGGTTATTATAAGAAATCTCCTTACCGTGGATTTGGTCGAACATAGCATCGATGTTGCCGTAGAAATAACCTTTCTGATGTGGGTTTTCACCGTAACGCAGTGTCTTTTGATTGTTGGCCGACTGACGGAAAGCAGATCCCTCCTCACCGTCGAAGTAATTGAAAATAGCCGAATCGTAATGAGAAGAAACGGCGAAAGCTTCTTTGGCAAACCAACGGCGCTCTTCGATCGAAGTAACGGCTCCATGTTCCATCAACATATCACGCAACGGTTGGTACTGAGCTTGTGAAGCAACAATCACCACATCGTTATAATTCTTGGCAGCGGCACGAATTAAAGAGATACCGCCTATATCAATTTTTTCGATAATAGCAGGCTCTTCAGCACCACTTGCCACAGTTGCTTCAAAGGGATAAAGGTCAACGATGACGAGGTCTATCTCAGGAATTTCATATTTTTCAATCTGTTGCATGTCTTGTTCCAATCCACGACGGCAAAGAATACCTCCGAATATTTTCGGATGCAAAGTTTTTACACGTCCGCCCAAAATGGAAGGGTATGTAGTAAGGTCTTCCACTGCCTTGCAGGGATATCCCAAAGATTCTATAAATTGACGTGTTCCACCGGTTGAAAGGAATTCTACACCTTCTTCGTGCAGTTTGGTAATAATTTCGTCCAAACCCTCTTTGTGGTAAACAGATACCAGAGCTGTTTTAATTCTTTTTGTTTCAGACATGATTTGCTTATTTAAAAGTACGCGTATATTTAAATTAGTGGGGCAAAGTTACAAATTTTGTTCTTTCGCACATACATTCATACACAATAAATTGATGTAATTATTTGCAAAACATTACGATCCTCTCTCTTTCTCCATTCCGCATCCCACAGAAACTCCTCAAACAGGTAAAACCAATTATATAATAAGCATAGTTTGTGCCACCTAATTGGCACGACTTTGCCACTTATTTGGCACAGTTATGCCAATAAACAGGCAAAGCAGTGCCAATAAAGTGGCAACGATTGACGCTCAGACAGGCAAAGAATGAACAATATCTTCGATAAGGGCAAGCGAATGAAACACCCTCTTTTTCTGTTCCTCAGTAAAAGGAGTACCACGTGAAATTTCCAGGATTTTAAGCTGTTCCACCAACTCCGTAGCACCAATCAGAACAAAAAGAGGTATCATCTTATGCGAAATGGCGGCGACTTCATCCATATCCGCGGCATCTACCGCTTTTTGCAAACGTTCGGCATTGAGACGGGTTTCGGAAACGAAGCTTTCAAGAATAGACTTTGCCGCTCCGGCATCATCACCGGAAAAAGCAGTAAGAGCCGAAAAATTATAAGAGAGGTTCGGAGATGAAGAAACAGAAATGTTATCCGATAATTTTTCACTCAGCGAGGCATCTTCCTGCAAAGCACCACCAACCTCTACCTTCAATTCTTGAAGCAGCTCAGTTACCGTGAAGGGCTTATGCAAACAACCGGCAAAGCCGTGGGCTATAAACTCTTCCGACTTCATATCGCTACGGGCAGTAACGGCTATTATGGGAATAGTTTGCGCTTGAGAAATATTTGAAGCACGCAACAACTTCAAAAGATCGAAGCCATTAATGGCAGGCATTTGTACGTCTGTAAGAAGGACATCAAAATGAGCTGAACGTAAAGCATCCAGTAGTTCGTCCATTTGCAGGCAACAAACAGAGGTGATACCCTGCTGTGAAAGCATGGCGGCGGTAAGCGTCAACTGGATACGGTCATCGTCGATCAGCAGAACGTGCAAGGGAGCGATTTTTCCTTTCTGCACAGAAGAAGTTTCAGTAGTTTCAATGGTTTCCTTCATATCTATCGTAACCGGATAAATGGGGATACGAAGAGTGAAGGTACTTCCTTTTCCCAGTTCACTTTCTACCTCAATTGTTCCTTCAAGCAATTGTACCAACATCCGTACGATAGAAAGTCCCAAACCGAAGCCTTCTTCTCCTTGCGCTCCCGGTAAACGTGTAAATTCCTGGAAGATACGTTCACAGTCGGCTGTATCCATACCTTTACCTGTATCGGTAATAGAAATCACAAGTTTCCGGCTTTCGTAATGAGCCGTCAACGTAATGCTACCCTGCGAAGTAAACTTCACGGCATTGGATAGCAGATTGTTGATGATTTGCCGCAAGCGAAGCGGGTCACTGATATAAGTAGTTTCCAACCCGGAAGATATATCACAGTACAGAGCCAATCCTTTTGCCGACGTCAGCGGTTCGAAGCTGACACGTATTTCTTCGAGCAGGCGTGCCGGATAAAAAGTTACCCGGTTAATCTCAGCCTTATGCAGGTCAAGACGATGAAAATCGAGTAAATCGACAACTAGTTTCAACAGATGCTCCGAAGAGGTCTTCATATTATCGAGATAGAAACGCTGCCGTTCATCAACCGTAAGGCGTGCAAGTAAATCGGCATATCCCATGATGGACCCGAGTGGTGCCTTGAAGTCATGGGTAATGGCAAGCATCAGTTTTTCACGCGTAGCCAACAAATCTTCGGCACGGCGGCGAGCTTCTTCCAACTCACGACGATAGCGGTTACTGCGAGAGATATCCCGTACACTCAATATCAAAAACAGAACGGCAATCAAGACAGCTCCCGCTGCAATGCCAGCAATTATCTTGGCAGAATGCCGACGGATAGCCTGCTGATAATCTGCCTCCTCGCGTGCCTGTTGCAGAGTTTCTTTTTCATAGTCTTTCAAAAGGCTATCAATACGCGCTGTGAGCAGATGGTTAACACGTTGCAAGTTACGTTTACGACGTTGAACAACTGTACTTTCCGTTTTTTTTTGTTGCGCCACAGCACGCAATTTCTCATGTAGAGAGTCTACAGGATTATAAATATCGAGAACCGTATCTGTCGCAAACTCAAGAGAAGTCTTTACCTGAATGGCCGTATCTTTTTTGGGAGGTACAAATACTTCACCCAAACGACGGAAAAAACCTTTCTTCTTAGGTTTGGTCACCACGGTATCGCGATGGGTTATGATACGGCGTTGTACACGTTGCTGGGTTATCACCGAGTCTTGTGTAGCTATAATATTCTCTATCTCACGGGAAGATACCATACTGTCATTCGCCTCGCTCAGCGTACGCAACATACGGATGGTATTCGTGTCTTTCTCACGCAGTAAAGCAATCAGGCTGTCTGTCCACTGGACATCCCGATTATCTGAGAGCATAAGATTTTCCATTTCCCTGTGTACGAAAAACAGGAAAAAAAGCAACACCGCCAGTAATAAAGTATATCCAACGGTTATCTTAACTTTAGATACACTATTCATTTCTCGTTTTATACCTGAACCGCAGCCATAGCATCAATCCTGCGCTTGTCAGTCCAAACGGGAATGCCATCCAGACACCGACCAATCCCCAATTGAAGATAAACCCGCAGAGATATCCCACAGGCAAAGATATAATAAAATACGAAATAAATGCAATGAACATCATCGGTTTCACATCGGATATGCCGCGCAGGGCATTGGCAAAGTTGATTTGCAAGCCGTCGCCAAACTGATAAATCAAGAACGGAAAAAACAGAGTGGACACCATTGTGGCTACTTCCGTACTATCCGTAAACCAGCCGCCCACTTGTCCGCGCAGGGAAAATACAATGGAAAGCAACACCACTTCCATACACAAAATCAGATGAAAACCCGCATAAGCGGAACGGCGGACATTCTCCATATCGTTCTGTCCCTTGAAGTTACTGACGCGCACGGCAACTGCCGCTCCCATTCCATAGAACATCATAAAAGTAAATTGCGAGATAGTCAGCATAATTTGATGTGAAGCCAGAGCAATCGTGCCCAACCACCCCACCATAATGGTGCTAAGACTGAAAGAAGCTGTTTCCATACCCATTTGCAAGCCGACAGGCCATCCGAGCGCATTCAGTTGCCTAAATACTTTGCCCGACCATCCTAAACGGGAGAAACCTATCCGGTAACGTAAGAAACGACGGCTGCGAAGTACAATTATCGCAAAGACAATCACCATCACAATACGTGAAAACAACGTACTGATACCGGCTCCCAACAGACCAAGCTCGGGCAAGCCCAACTTACCGTTGATAAGAATGTAATTTCCGATAATGTTGAGCGCATTTCCACCCAGCAAGATCCACATAGCGGTTTTAGTATCAGTGATGCCATCTGTGAATTGTTTGAAACCATTGAAAAGCATTACAAAGACAAGCGAGGCAAGCAAGGCCAGATAATAGGGTTTTATGAGTGGCATCAACTCTTCCGGTTGTCCCAGACGATCTACGTTGAAGTAAACGATCGTCATGATAAACGTCAGCAATAAAGAAACGAGCACATTTGCCACAAGACTGCATCGCAGCGCTTGTCCCGCTTCTGCAAAATGACGATTACCGTAGAGGCTGCCCACGATCGGGGTCAATCCGTAACTAAAGCCAGTACTGAAAATGATACAAAGCGTAAATATATTATTTACAAAAGAGGCAGCTCCGAGTTCTGCAGTACTGTGATGCCCTATCATCAGCGTATCTGCAAACCCCAGTACAATGACACCTACTTGTCCGATAATTATAGGAAAACCAAGAAGGATCAAAGCTTTGTAATGCTGCTTGTATTGGTCGATAAAATGTTTCATAATTGACGAACTGGTAAATGGGAATTTAGTTCCTTTTTTTGTAATACAACACCGCACTGTTCTCTTCCCGGAAAGTTTTTTGAGCAACAATGCGCAACTGTTCTGCGGTTACAGAACGGTTACGTTCCACCTCCAAACTAATATCTTCCGCTTGGCCGGTCAGTTCAAACCAGGCAAGATTAGTAGCAACATTCAAATAGTTGATGTTACCGAATATCTGGGTAGACTCAAATTTGTTCTTGACTTTTTCAAGTTCCTGTTCACCGACGAGCGATTGCTTCAACGTATCCAATTCCCTACGGATAGCCGTCTCAGCCTGTTCTAACGATACACCTGCCGAAGGTTTACCGCTTATATGTATCAATCCTGCATCCCGTGTGCCACTGATATATGCATCAATATTGGAAAACAGTTTCTCCTCCTGCACCAATTTACGATTTAAACGGCTGGAACGCCCATTGCTGAGAATATCCGACAGGATATCGAATGCATAATAATCGGCATCATCCCGACTACACATGTGATAAACCATAAACAATGCATCAAGCGGTACATTACGTTCCACCTCCAGCCGGCGTTCTTCTGTTTGTAGAGGTTCCTGTGGCAACCGTCTTACGGGAACTTCCCTATGGGGAATGGGTGCAAACCATTTCTCCGTCAATCTAACAGTTTCTTCCCACGAAATGTTTCCAGTGACGGCCAATACGGCATTATTAGGCGCATAAAAACGATAGAAGAAAGATTTCACTTCATCCAACGTAGCCTGTGAAATATGAGACAACTCCTTACCGATAGTGGGCCAACGATAGGGATGGACTTTATATGCCAACGGGCGCAATAGATGCCCTACATCTCCATAAGGCTGATTCAAACAACGCTGTTTGAACTCTTCCATCACAACACCACGTTGCACTTCCAGGCTCTGTTCACTAAATGCCAACCCCAACATCCGGTCTGATTCCAGCCAGAAACCGGTTTCTACATTCGGTCTGGGAACGGTGAGGTAGTAATTGGTAATATCATTGTTTGTCCAAGCATTATTTTCACCTCCCGCCAGTTGCAAGGGAGTATCATAATCGGGAACATTCACCGATCCTCCGAACATAAGGTGCTCAAACAGATGGGCAAATCCGGTATGCTCGGGATGCTCGTCACGAGCGCCCACGTCATAGACAACATTCAATGCCACCATTTGCGTACTGGTATCCTCATTATGAACAAGACGCAAACCGTTATTAAAACGCAGTTTATTTATTTTCATTATCACAGATAGTATCTGTCATTCTGAGCGAAACCGAAAAATCCACTCTCCATAACATAGATTTTCTTCAACTTCGCTCAGAATGACAAACACAAAAAGATAAATACAGAATGACAGATGCTAATATCAGTCCAATACTTCAACTTTTATAATTTTCACATCGTCTTCAGGACGGTCACTGCGATCGGTCTTCACCCGCTGGATTTTATCCACGATATCCATCCCTTCCAGTACTTCACCAAACACGGTATATTCGCCATCCAGATGCGGAGTACCTCCTACCGTGGTATATGCCTTTACTTGCTCCGGCGTAAAACGAAACTCAGGCTCATTGGCAACTTGCTCTTCCGCCTGCGCAATCAGTGTATCCTGCAAATTCATTAATCCATCCTGATCACCTGCCTTACGCATCTTATAAATCTCTTTTGTATATTTTTGCGCCAACGTATTAAAAGCATTATTCAAACGCATCTGATTCATCTGTTGTTCCATACCCAAAAGAGTAGAATCGTTGTATACCTTTCCGGTAACGATATAGAACTGGCAACCGGAAGATTCTTTCTGGGGGTTTACGTTATCTCCCTGGCGGGCTGCCGACAAAGCTCCTTTCTTGTGGAAGTACTTGGGATAAACAAACTCGGCAGGAATGGTGTAACCCACATCACCTGCCCCCAACATCTTGCCCTTGGGAGCATTTTTTGATTCAGGATCACCGGCTTGTATCATAAAGTCTTTAATAACCCGATGAAACAGCGTACCTTCATACGTGCCGTCCTCTGCCAATTTGATGAAATTATCACGGTGTTTCGGCGTTTCGTTATACAGTTTTACGATAATATCACCCGCACTTGTCTCAATTTTCAACTTCGTTTCTTTTTCCATATTTCCGTCTTTCTTTTGACCTGATTTGCAAGCAGTAAGTCCACAAAGCAGTATAGTTAATAATACAATGAGATTTCTTTTCATACTTCCTTTTTGTTTAATTTAAGTTTGCAAATATACTAAAATCGAACAAAAGGATTTACCTTTGTATCATAAAAGAGATAAAAAGCAAAGGCTATGAAATCCATACTAATCGTAGAAGATGACATCACATATGGCATGATGCTGAAAACATGGCTTGGAAAGAAAGGTTTCCAAGTCAATTCTGTCAGCAGTATCGGCCGCGCTCAGAAATATATAGAGTCTGAGAGCGTAGATCTGATATTGTCTGATTTACGATTACCGGATAAAGACGGTATCGACCTACTGAAATGGCTAGGGATACAAAAGCTGACCATACCGCTCATCATAATGACGGGGTATGCCGATATACAATCGGCCGTACAAGCTATGAAACTTGGAGCTTGCGATTATGTTGCCAAGCCGGTAAATCCCGACGAGCTGTTAAAGAAAATAGCCGAAGCACTGAATGTATCGTCTGATGCGTCTAAACATGCCATGCATCTCGATGAAACCAAAAGCCAACCTCGGAAAGACACAAAAAGTGTTTCTTTATCATCCGATTTCCTCGAAGGAGAGAGCGATGCCGCCAAACAGCTTTATAATTATGTAAAACTTGTTTCCCCTACCAATATGTCTGTACTCATCAACGGAGCTAGTGGTACGGGTAAAGAATATGTGGCTCACCGTATCCATCAACTCAGCAAACGTGCCAATCAGCCGTTTGTTGCTATTGATTGCGGCTCCATCCCTAAGGAACTTGCCGCTTCCGAATTCTTCGGCCACGTGAAAGGGGCTTTCACAGGGGCATTGACTGATAAGACAGGTGCTTTTGTTGCAGCCAATGGGGGTACCATCTTTCTAGACGAAATAGGAAATCTCAGTTACGAAGTACAGATACAATTACTCCGTGCATTACAAGAGCGTAAAATACGTCCGGTAGGTTCTAACAAGGAAATACAGGTGGATGTGCGGTTGATATCCGCCACCAACGAAAATTTAGAGCAAGCCATTGAAAAGGGAATATTCCGTGAGGACCTGTTCCACCGGATCAACGAATTTACACTGCGTATGCCTCAACTAAAAGATCGCCGCGAAGATATTCTTCTCTTTGCCAATTTCTTCCTCGACCAGGCAAATCGCGAACTCGACAAACATCTTATCGGCTTTGATGAAAAAGCTTCCAGAACATTATTGGAATATCAATGGCCGGGAAACTTACGGCAAATGAAGAACATTATCCGCCGTGCCACATTGTTGGCTCAAGATAATTTCATCACGCTAAATGAGTTAAGTGAGTTACAGAACCAAATTCCTGCACATATCGGTATGCCGCTTCGAAATGAAGAAGCCGAAAAGCAACAGATTATTGAAGCGCTGAAACAAACCGGATATAACAAAAGCCGTGCCGCCCAACTGCTTGGCATAGACAGGAAAACATTGTATAATAAGCTTAAACTTTACGGGATAGAGCTATAAATGTAGAATAATTCTACACCCACCTCCACACTTTCCACAGATTTCCACAGATTACCACAGCCCACATATACCGGCAACATACTATATTTCAACGCCTTGCCAATTTACCATTTATTTTGGCACATCATTTGATACATATAAAATGTAAGCGTCAAGCTTCCTAAACAAACAAGACACTTAAACCGAACTATCATTATATATCAATCGTATAAAAAAGCAAATGAATTATGAAAAAGTTAGTATTAGTAGCAGCCCTGTTTATGTTTGTTTGTGGAGGATCGTTCTTGGCCCAAGCAAAGGCTCCGGTAGAACAGCCAAGTAAGACAACAACATTGTCTAACGACACTGTAATCACAGATACTTTGCAGAAGGCCAAGAGCGTCCAAGACACAACAAAAGTGGCCGAATAATAGTAAGCGCACAACAAAAAGCCTTTCCCTACTTGTCTATTCCGGGGAAAGGCTTTTTTATGCTATAATGGTGGGATAATAATGTGTAGAGTGACAAACTGATATTTTATCACATTATTATTTTACCAGTGTCGTTCCGGATAGAGATCATTCCACCATGCCGGGCTGTCCTGTAACCAACGTGCAAACCATGCCATAATGGAATTATGCCACAATTCACGTTTAGGATAATCACTAATAAAGTGATTTTCTCCATCTACCGTAATAAATTCAACGGTTTTACCTAATATCTTCAGAGCGTTGTACAACTGAATACTTTCACCAATAGGTACATTAGTATCTACTGTACCGTGCAGCAACAACAAAGGAGTTTTGATCTTATCAGCATTAAACAGAGAACCATGCTTAGTGAACAAATCTAGATTGTTCCACGGATAACTTTCAGCAGCAGCAACAGCATTGTAGGAATATCCCCAGTAACCTTCACCCCAATAACTCGTAACATTACTGATACCGGCATGTGAAACGGCAGCGGCAAAGATATCGGTTTTCGTCTGTAGATATTGGGTCATGAAACCACCATAGGACGCTCCGATACAACCGATGCGTTTCGCATCAACAAACGGATGGGCGACGCAGAATTTCTTCGTTCCTTCAATTATCTCATCAGCTGTACGTTCGCCCCAAGCATTGACATGACGGGCGGAGAACTCTTGACCATATCCGATGGCTCCACTGGGCTGAATTACATAGACCACATAGTCACGCGAAGCAAACAGTTGTGCACAGTAAGGAGAAGTGATACCACGCGTAGTAGGCGTTGTTCCACCATAGTAGTAAACGATGAGTGGGTATTTCTTATTGGGGTCGAATGAAGGGGGCAAACAAATCATACCCTTTATCTGCGTACCGTCAGCAGCGATAAAGTTCCATTCTTCCATCTTTCCCAATTCAATTTTATCCAACGTCTCTTTCATCGGATTGGCAATCAGGGTAGAAATTTTCTTCTTTCCATCATACATGTAAGCTACACCGCTACTGGTATTACCTCCACCAACGTATGCTGCTATCAACGGGTTATCTTCTGCCAACGTGAAAGAGCTAATGACATCTTCCTTCAATGGCAACATCTCGAAACGCCTCGTCTTCGGAGTATAACGGTAAATATGACGACAGTCTTCGTCAGTGGTATTAAAGTAAATACAACCGTCTGTACGGTTCCATTCAAGGAAGTTTACCGTGGGATTAAAATCACGGGTGATAGGATCGATATTTCTTGTTGCCAAATCCATGATGAAAGCTTGGGTGTCAAAGTCATTGGCAATGGGATGTGGCGCACAGTTCTTACCTATACCGTTGAATGCAGAAGGGCTAGCGGTCAACAGCAGTTGTTTACCGTCTGGAGAATAGGAGGCCCCACCAGCATATGGTTCCCAAGAAACAAGAGTATCAACTTTTAATGTTGCCAGATCAATTTCAAAGATGGATGAAAGTGAGAAGGGACATTTAGTGATATTGGATTTACTTGTGGAACATAACAATTTCTTACCGTCAAGCGAAATATCATTCAGATATACACTGTGGCTACCATACGTCAGACGTTCAGAAAGTCCTGAAGCAGGGTCATACTTTACCAAGTAACTACGGTTGCGAGAACCGGGAATACGATCGTCAGGGTGCAACAGACGTTTCAAGGGGCCATTCACTTTTTCTCCTTCATCACTAGAAGAATAAATCAGATAATCTTCTGTAGGCGACCAACTAAAACCTCCCTCAGGTACATTTTTCAATGCCACCTCTTCGCGCATCGTCATCGGATCGAACACTACCAAATCGTTCTGTCGCTCACCAGTCACCGTATAATACAGTTTATTGCTACGAGGCATCCAACGAGCATTAGTCGGAATATTTGGATGAATAATTTTTCCGGTTTTTACTTCAGTCAGTTCCTGCCAAGTACGTGAACGCTTCGTGGAATAGTTATCCCAATAATACGTCAATAGATATTTGCCATTCGGAGATAAAGATACAGAATAGACTTTCGAGCCAAATGCAGTATTATAGAGTGAAAGACGACGCTGCAAACCAGGCTGTATTCGGCAACCGACTTCCATAAAATTTTTCTCCTTCTCAAATTCGCATTTCAACACCGGCTGTGTCTTGTCATCCGCCGAAGAAAGTAATTTAATAACAATCTCATAATCAGCTTCAGGTTCCAAACGAAGGCTTACAGCTGTAGGACGAACTTGTGAGAGACTATCCTCGGCTGTAGTTTTCGTCTGTTTGGACTCACCATTTACGAATACTTCAAATCGTGCCGGAGAGTATACTTTCAGCGTACCTTTCATAAACCGTTCTGCACGCAGATTGGTAGAAAACAGATAAAAGAGGTTGTCTTTATCGGCCTTCTCTACAGCCACATATCCTGTGGTATCAGCCGACATGGTTTCATACGAATGTCTGTCAAAATCAAGACTGATTTTTGTCTTCAGCAAGTCGTCCGATACAAATTTTTTTCCTATAAAGTTAATACTATCACCCTGAATAGGGGTACGTACAACCACAGCAGGACGCACATAATACTCAGTCACCTTTTCTTGTGCATGGGCTGCCAAACCTATTAAAAGTAGCAAGCCCGATAAAATCGTAATTTTTTTCATTGATGGTTAGTTATAATAAGGTTATTCAGATTGTTTCAAATAAAATCAGATAGTTTCAAATCCATTCCATAAATTACCGGAAGGTACAGGCGCTTCCGCCTCTATCATCTCTCTGGATACCGGATGTACGAAACGGATAAAACGTGCATGCAAACAGATACTGCCATCCGGATTGGAACGAGGGAAGCCATACTTCAAATCTCCTTTGATAGGACATCCCATCTTCGCCAACTGGCAACGAATCTGATGATGACGTCCGGTTTTCAAATCTATTTCCAATAAATAATAGTTCTGCGACTTTCCGATGAGACGGTAATGCAAGATGGCCTTTTTACTACCTGCCACCTCTTTATCGTATGCGTAACTTTTATTCTGTTTCTCGTTACGGACTAAATAGTTTAGTAATTCCCCTTCTTGTTGTCGAGGCGGATTCTTCACTACTGCCCAATAAGTTTTTCTCACTTCACTATTCTTGAACATTTCATTCAGGCGCGAAAGTGCTTTGCTGGTTTTGGCAAAAACAACAAGACCGCTTACGGGACGATCCAACCGGTGAGTGACACCGATGAAGACATTACCTGGCTTCTGATACTTCTCTTTCAAATACTGCTTTACAGTTTCCGAAAGTGGCGTATCGCCTGTTTTGTCTCCCTGAACGATCTCCGAAGCGGTCTTGTTGACTATAATAATATGATTGTCCTCGTATACGACAGTCATAGTTTACATATTCATACCACCATCTACTTGAATAACTTGTCCTGATACATAAGAAGACATATCAGAAGCCAGGAAAGTAGCAATATTTGCCACGTCTTCGGGTGTACCGCCGCGACGCAAAGGTATTTTCTTGCACCATTCCGCTTTTACCTCCTCAGAAAGAGCGTCGGTCATAGCAGTCATAATAAAGCCCGGAGCGATGGCGTTGGCACGGATACCACGAGAACCGAGTTCCTGTGCAATAGATTTAGCCAAAGCAATCATACCAGCTTTGGATGCAGAGTAGTTGGCCTGACCTGCATTACCATGAACACCCACTACAGAGGCCATATTGATAATACTACCACCTTTCTGACGCATCATAATGGGAGTACAAGCATGAATAAAGTTAAAAGCGGATTTCAAGTTCACGCCGATAACCATATCCCACTGCTGTTCGGTCATACGCATCATCAAACCATCACGGGTGATACCTGCATTGTTTACCAAGATATCGATACGTCCGAAATCGTTATGAATAGCTTCCACCACTTTAGCGGTATCTTCAAAGTTAGCTGCATTTGAAGCATACGCTTTAGCTTTCACGCCCAACGCTTCTATTTCCTTAGCAGTGTTTTCAGCATTCTCATCAATCACCAGATCGGTGAATGCGATATTAGCTCCTTCCTGAGCAAACTTCAAAGCGATAGCCTTACCAATGCCACGTGCAGCACCAGTTACAATGGCTGTTTTTCCATCTAATAATCCCATACTGTTTTTAGTTATTGATTAATATTATTCTATTTCTTTCCTGTCGCGCCTAATGCTCCCAATACCAGTCGGGTCACATAATCATCACGCGTCTTGTCATCCAGATAGGCTCCTACATGTCCACGGATGTAAGGTGTTTCAATCCCTTTAACGCAATAGTGCACAATTTCAGCTGTCATATCCAAATCATCTATTTGGAAAACGTCTTCCTCCAAGCCTTCACGCAATACATTCTTAAACAGTTGGATTTCTTTGGAATCAAAGCGTTTCCGCACTTTCTCCACACGCCATATATCACGAAAGAAATTGGCACGGAGGGTTCCATTACGGAAAACCGCCTCCTTCACCGCATCCAAATGTGTATAAATCATCTCCATCAATTTTTCATCCGGCCTGATATCTTTCTCAGCAACACGCTTCATCATATCAGAGAGAAGGTCCAACTCCGACTCGACAACAGCCATATAAATATCTTCCTTACTTTTAAAATAGGTATAAAGCGTTCTTCTACCTTTTTTAGAAGCAAGGGCGATATCGTTCATCGTGGTATTTTCGACGCCCATCTTCGCAAACAATTGACGGGCGACATCCACTAATTTAGCTTTTGTCTTCGATACAGCCATAGATTAATTGCACATTGCTTAATAATTTGAGCAAAAGTAAGACATTTCCGCATATTCTACAAACAAATGCACATTTTATTAACAATTGACATATAAAGGATATATTAAAAAATATAGGAATACCATGCTATATATCAACACCTTATACATTAAAATACATTTATCATTAAAAATAAGGCTGATTTTATTTGCAGGTTTAGAAAAAAGCTGTACCTTTGCACCCACAAAACATCGCGGAGTGGAGCAGTTGGTAGCTCGTTGGGCTCATAACCCAAAGGTCGTCTGTTCGAGTCAGGCCTCCGCAACTAAAAAGGTAGAAGAATTTCAATCTTCTACCTTTTTTTTAGAGTAATACAAAAAGAGAACGTGGATCACACAAAGCAGAATTGTATTTTTCTGTTATTATCAGAATCTAATGATTTATTCTGCTATTCGTGTAATCCACATTCTAATATCTGTATTGGTCATCACGGCTCAGTCACTATCACTCTTGCAGCTTGCTTCAAAGAAACCTGTAGCGAAGCCTTTTTCGACTGAGGTTTCCAAACAATCTGCCGACACTCACCTTTCTGTAAAATACAATTGTTCTCACCCATACCGTATAAGTATTCCGTATCGATATGGAATGAGTCAGTGTTTACTTGCCAGTTACGAATATTATCCAAATGTAAATGCAGGTTTTCCACCTCACCTTTATTAAAGAACCACTTACCACCCTGGACAGTCAAAGCGTTGATCTTACAATTTTCCATCCGCCCATAACTCATCTGTCGCCATCCGCCATTAATAATCAAGGACAATGTATCATCATGAAGATTTTCGAAAACCACCTCCTGTTGATGAAGGTTATTTTCCAGTAATTGGATAGCTGCCGGTAAGCGTAGGCTCATGGCTTTCGCATGCAGATACAAGGTAGACATATTTTTCTGCTTATCGGTCAAGATTTCATCCGGAAAGTTAAAAGAAATTCTTACGGTATCTTCCACCGTAAGTATTTTCATAAAACGGTCTATCTCCGAAGGATAAGTAAAACTGCCGGTAACTGTCTCTGAAGAATGCACCTTCAAGGGTGTGTCCCGAAAAGAAATGATCTGATTATAGCTGACTTTTGTCCCATTCCCCTTCTTTACATAAATGTGTCTTGGTTCTACCGTCAGCAACACTACTTTACTTTCAGGGAACTGCACGGTTTTATTTTCGCCTTTGGCGTATATAAGGCTGTCCTCAACATCACCACTATAGAACGACAGAAGCAGCATCGAGCCGAATATCAACCCCACTCCCGCCAAAAGCATTCCGAATAATATATAAGTTGTTCGTTTCATAATTTGTCTCTTTATTTTTGTTGTTCTGTAAACTCACGATACATTTCCAGCAGTTCTTTTCCGGAAATACCCAGTGTATAAATCTGCCTGAAGAAGTAATCGGCTTCTTCCTTTAGAAAATACTCTTTACGCAACGAAAGGATGAGTGTACCTGCCCCTACGGACACAAAATAACCAATTCCCCGCTTGTTGTAAATCACCCCTTGTGACTGCAAGTAATCGTACGAGCGCATCACTGTATTGGCGTTGACCTCTACCACGGCCGCATACTCGCGCACCGACGGAATGCGTTCTTCTTCCCGATATTGATGAAGAAGAATTTCGTCACAGATACGGTCTGCTATTTGCAGATAGATAGCCTTACTTTCTTTAAAGTTCATAGTATCTTACCAACGATTTATGATTTCTGACTCTTTAAAACGGAAATAAGCGAGCACCCAGTTAAACAAGGCACAACTCAAGAAGAAGAATGTCATCAAAGTTTTCATTGTTTCGTCTGACATGAATACTGCGTTCACAGAGGGGCGGTGCGCCAAAAATGAATGAAACAATAGTGTACCTATAAGCATATAGATCAAAGTAATGGCAACACCTACTGCAAAGGTCTTAATAAATGCATTCTTTGGCCAGATAGCCCCACCCAATACAAAAAGCGACTGAATAAAACAATAACCGCCAATTCCCATTACAAATTCCTGATTATCCCTGAAAGCTGTCCAATAGCCGGTTTTACCCACCAAATGCGAGAGAGGCACTTGGGCAATGACATCATTTTCGGGATAAGCAATGGTATAGATCAATACCCGGCTCCAGTCAGCCAACTTATAAGCTATCAAAAAAGCGACGACAGCACCGACTGTGAATATCAGCCAACGTGAGATGTATTTTTCGAACATCGTGGCGGGTAACATCAACATAGCTTCCCTATTTATTTTGGTTTTCATACGTTCCATGATAAACGATGCGCTCAGAGTACCCATGATGACTATTCCCCAAATAAAAGTTATGCATCCGAAAACTACAACACTTTTTTCACGGGACACATACGAACCGGGGGAAGCATATCTGTATTCCAAATAGGCATTCCAGACCAAGGCAATTGCCAACACGCCATACATCAATACGAAGCGAAGTAGATTGGTCTTCCAGTTCTCCACCATTTCCTTGCGGCAGAGTTCCACGAAACGCGGCATACTAAAAAATGTATCTCGTATCATTGTTCAATTGTTTTAGGATGAAACATTTGTATAATCTTCTCAGGTTCGGCTAGTGTAGCTCCAAACAACAGTTCCAGATTAATTTCGGTTTCTTCGTTTTCAGTGTTCGGAAGCATCAGGAAGTTGCCTTGCACGGAAGGCAGGGTGTAGATCGCTGTCTTAGTCAGCTCACGATCGTCGCTCTCAACAAAAAGGAACTTACTGCAGATGTTACCTACCGGCTCATCCAGAAGCACACGGCTGTTGTCCATAATCAGTACATGGTCCAGTATCCGGTCAATGTCACGTACCTGATGTGTAGAAATCACAATAGTACGTTCGTCGGACATGCCCGAAGCAATGAATTTACGGAACTGGCTTTTTCCAGGGATATCCAATCCATTAGTAGGTTCGTCCATCAGCAACAACGAAGTGTTTGTTGCCAAAGCAAAGCTCATGAAGACTTTTTTCTTCTGTCCCATGGAAAGCGCTCCCAAGTCGGTACTCAAATCCATTTCAAAGAAATGTAGATACTTCATCATATCTTCTTTGCTAAAATGGGGATAGAAAGGGCTGTTCAGTTCGATATAACTAACCAATGAAATAGAAGGTAATTCAAACTCCTCAGGTACCAGGAACATATCCTCTAACGTGACGGGTAACCGGTGACGTACATCGGTATCGTAAAATGTAACCCTCCCGTTGCGGGGAGTGAGTAACCCGCTCATCAAATAGAGTAATGTAGACTTACCGGCTCCATTTTTCCCCAAAAGCCCATATACCCTACCCTTCTCCAGCGAAAGCGAAAAATCGCTCAGGACTTCTTTCTTGCCCCGGCGATAGCTGAATGAAATGTTTTCTACTTGTAACATGCTTTTCTCTTTATTAAATTAATAAGAAAACAAGGGGGCAGAATACAAAATGCAGGCCTTTTTCAACTTGTATCTGACACCTCATTAAATATCGATTAAGTGTATTAGTACAATAGTACACCGCAAAAGTATATATTCTTTTTGAAATAACAAGAGATTTCGGGAAAAAATGATATTTAGAAAAGAGTTTACTATCAGACATAAAAAAAGGAGGAGCTAAGAATCACTCTCCACTCCTCCCGACACGACAAACAACTAAAATTATTGCTATTTGATGCCGTCTAATGCTTTCTTTGCAGTAGCATTAGTGGGGTCGATAGCCAAAATTTTATTCCAAAACTCTTTCGAAGTCATATATTCACTCTTTAGTAGATAGTAGTACCCCAGATAACTGTAGCACTCTATTAGAGCTGTATTATACTTCGGCTCGTTTTTTACCAGTAGCACATCCATTACCTTCTCATAATAAGGTTTTGCCAATCCTTCCGTCGTTTCTGGATCCATGGCCGAGTGGGTACGTGCACGCCATAAATCTCCCAGATAACTGCCGGGAGCTTGTACTGAAACAAGTGCGAACACAGAGTCAGCAGACTGCAACGCCGCCATGCGGTCAGCAGGCTGTACGACAAGGGTGTCTGTAGACGTTCCTTGTCCGTAATACAGACGTCCCAACTGGAATAAGGTTTCGGGCGTCTTTTTATCTTGATTTAAAGCATTATAGTACTTTTGGTAAGCAATGATAGCTTGTTCATAGTCATTTTCTTGTTCGTATGCGTCAGATATCTCACGCCATACCTCTATTTGTGTATTGTCTTTATCCAGTGCCTTGTTATACTGTATGACAGCCTGATCATATTTTTTCAGTGCACTAAGCAAAGCACCGTAATACCTGTAGTCCAAATATGAATAATCGGCATCATCCGATGCATTGAAGAAAGCATCCGCCGCCTTTTCAGCTTCTTCATAACGTTTCAAGTCGGTATTATTATACATGACGAGACGATTAAAAGCAGCATGACGGCTATTATTTTGTAACCCTTTTTGAGCCACTTGCAACGATTTTTCGAAATTATGATTCAAGAATAAAGCAAAAGCGTATTTCAACAAATCAGCTTCTGTAGCAACGGGTGTATCAATGAACTGTGCATAGGCAGCCACTGCTTTACCAAACTGATTGTTGGCATAATATACTTCCGCCAATTCTTTATCAGCTTCCAGATAGTCGGGAGCAATACCTTTAAGCTGTTTCAATTTTTCAATTGCTTGTGTAGGACTTGCAGTCTTATAGGCCTGTGCATATTTCAAATAAGCCTCTTTACAGTTCGGATCGAAATAAATGGCTTGTTCATAAAGTTGGCAGGCAGTTCCCACATTCTTTTGTGCGAGAGCTATATCACCTTCGAGCACAGAGACTCTTGCATCTTTATTATCAACTTTCTTCGCCATACCCAGATAAATTGTTGCTTCCGACAGTTTTCCGGCATCCAGATAAGCACGGGCAACGGAAATAACAAGTTCAATATTTTTTTTGTTTTTCCCTTTTAATAATTCGCTCGCTTCATCAGAAGCTTGTCCGGGATTTGTCTTTATCAGACTTTTTACTTTATCTATTCCCACCTGCCATTCGGGTACAGGCGATTGTGCAGCGAGTGTACCGGCCAGTAACATCGCTCCCATACATAATATAAATCTACGTTTCATTTTAGTTTTCATTTTAGTTATTCATCTTTTACATTTACCACACGTACCGGTTGGGTGGCGGGTACTAATCCCGATTTTAATATAATCCGCTGTCCTCGGTCAGAAGCGAGGAAAGAAGCAAATCCCCACGGGAGTGCACTCCGAGGATCATTCAATAGAACATAAATGCTACGTGCCAATGGATAATCACCATAATATAAATATGCTTGATAAGGTTTATAACTATTTTCCGGCCTTGCCTTGGCGGCAGCACTGACTGCCATCACACGAATCTCCTTGCTGAAAGAAAGTCCTGTGCTGTCATTCTTGTCGCTCAACCAGTTTACGCCAATAATACCGATAGCATCGGGCATGTCTGCCACATAGTTGATAACTTCTTTATTAGTTTTCAATGCTTTTACTTGATTGGAAAGTGGTACACCCTCACAAATAGAATCCACTGCAAAACGTACAGTACTGGAGTTCTTATTGTCGAAAACGAGACGGATATCCTTCAAATGTGAAGACGGATAAATATCCTTCCACTGTTTAGCCTCCCCCGTCAATATACGACGGATATCTTGTACGCTTATCAATGTATCGGGGTTTTCACGATTAACAATCAAAGCCAAACCATCTGTCGCAATCTTCATCTCTTTTGGGAAAAATTTCCGACTATTAAAAGACTCCATTTCCTCTAGAGTCAGTTTACGGCTGGTGATAACCAGCCGTAAACTGTCTTTAAGCAAAAGATTGACGGCTTCTACCTCCGTCACGTAACGGGGAACAATTCCTGCCAAAGGGTACAGGCCTTCAAACACATCGATCTCTTCCTGTACAATAGGTTGGAAGCTTTCATCTGCAGCAATGGCAATGACACCGGATGTATAGGTATCCGTTTGTCCATCCTTGGACTTGTGTTGACAAGCTGACAATAGTATCAATGCTACCAACAAACCTAACCCCTGAATCTGTTTCACCGTTTCCATAATACACATACTATTGCAATTTAAAAATAATAGGAACTGTATATTTCACAGATACAGCTTTACCGTTTTGCTTACCGGGTATCCATTTAGGCATGGACTTAATCACACGGATCGCTTCTTTATCCAGATAAGGATCTACTCCTCTCAGAACTTTTACATCGCGCACACTCCCATCGGAACCTACTACAAACTGACAAGTTACACGCCCTTGAGTTCCATTCTCCTGAGCGATAGTTGGGTATTTCATGTGATCAGCAATGTACTTCATCAGTTCTGATGGACCACCGGGAAACTGTGGCATCTGTTCTACCATATCAAATACTTTCTCCTCCTCTATAGGTGCCTGCGTCACTACCTGTTTCAAGTCGGCAATATCTTTTCCATTTTCTTCGTCGTTACCTTTTACGTCGGCAATGGAAATAGCAACTTTAGTCTGAGTCAATTCTGTCTGACTCTTGATCTCGTCTTCATCCCTCACTTCCGCATCTTTCTTAATAACGGGAGCAGTGAACTTGATAGAACTTTTCAGTGCCGGGGGAGGTGGTGCTACAGGTTCCACACGTTTCATCTCTTCCTGTTTCACTTCAGGTTCTTCCAATTGCGACAAGGTAGTCACTTCGGTCATCACTTCCTTTTGCTTGGGAGTAGCCATCTTTATCAGAGTAGGAATACTAAAACCTATCAGAGCGATAATTATCACCAGTATCACGGCAATACTATGACGCTTGGGAGAATTCTCCCGCATCTTATAGGCGCCGTATGCTTTATTCTTATCACTGAATATAAGGTCACACCATTCCGCAGAACTTAAATCTACTTTAGCCATATTCTTCTAATTTTAGGTGTTACACTTTATTCGGCAATGTTTTGCGACAATTCTCCCTTGCTGTTATAGTTCTTTATCAAGAACTGGTCTGCATCGGCAATGTCGGTTATCACATACTTACCTATATTACATATCTGCATTTCATCGAGAGCATCTATCAGATTTTTATACGATGCGGCATCAGTAGCCTTAATAATCACCGTAGGCGTATTTTTTCCACTCTTAATCTCAGAAAGTTGTTTCCGATAATCATCCTCTGATATTTTTAGGTCCAGCTTCTGTTGTTTAAGCCTGTTCACCTCATTCACAGCAGCTCTATTACGTTGTAGAAGCATCGCCCGCAGACCATCCGCATCGTATGTCGTTTCCTTCAACGAAGTATAGTCTTTATAGTTGGGTTCTCCTTCGTAATAATACAATTTATTGTCATCACTCAGTAACAATGTGATTGCCTGTGAAGCCTTTACCTTAGTTTGTTGCTCCTCAGTGAGATTTTTATCATTACTCGGCATGCTTATCTCCATAGTCTGAGGTTTACTCAGAGACGTACAGAGCATAAAGAAGGTAATCAGCAACATATTCATATCTACCATCGGAGTAAAATCTACCCTGACGGTCATTTTTTTCTGTTTACTTTTTCCACCTTTCTTATTACCGCTTTCTTGTATTTCAGCCATAATATTTCCTTTCGTTAGTCTTCAGAAGTAGTTTTCAAAGAAGTAATCAGATTATATCGGTTTTCCCTGAGATCCTGAAGTGAGTTCATTACATTCTTTATTACAGAATAAGGGGTATTGGCATCTGCCTTAATAGCAATACGCAAATCACCATTCGCTGCCCGGGCATTACGTACCCATGCTTTGAACTGGTTATCAATACTGTCAGTCGGTATCCCCTCATTCTTCAACACAGCATCTTGTTGGTCTTGTGGCAAAGCGAGGTACTGTTTCATGCTCTTCATCGGCACCCCAAAAGTGGATGCTAGCATAAATTTTTTCGTTTCCTCTGGAGTAAAAGTTACTCCATATTCTTGCCCCATAGCTTCCAACACATTGCGCAAGTCAGACTGCTTGTCCAGACTCATAAATATTTTTCCATTCGGATCGACCAATATCTGAAGAACATTCGTTTCTGGAATTTTTATTTCAGATACGGAGGCAGGAGTAGTTACCTGTACCGGTTCTTTCTTCACAAACGTCGAAGTTAGCATGAAGAAAGTTAGTAGTAGTACAGTAACGTCACTCATCGCCGTCATATCGATGAACGTACTTTTCTTTTTTATTTTTGCTCTTCCCATGATTATTTAATTAATTGAAAAATGAAAATTAATTCATTGAATTGAAAAATGATACATCACGCTATTACGTACTCAATATCAATTATCAACTATCAATCATTAATTATTTATGAGTAGCTGCAAAAGTCTGCACAATAGAGAAACCAACCTCGTCAAGGCTATAGGTCAACTTATCAATCTTATTAGTATAATAGTTATAAGAGATAACTGCCAACGCACCGGTCAAGATACCAAAGGCAGTATTAATCAAAGCTTCAGAAATGCCCTGTGACAATGCCATAGAATCAGCACTACCACCGGCAGCAAGGGCAGCAAAAGAACGGATCATACCAATTACCGTACCAAGCAATCCCATCAATGTACCAAGCGTGGTTATTGTACCAATAATAGGAAGATTTTGTTCCATCATAGGGAGTTCCAAAGCAGTGGCTTCTTCCAGTTCTTTCTGAATAGCGACCAGTTTTTGGTCTTTAGCAAGTAAAGTATCATTCTCCATCTCTGCATACTTCTTCAAAGTAGCATTCACAACATTAGCAACAGAGCCGCGTTGGTTGTCACATATTTCCTGAGCTTTTTTCATATCACCGGCAGCAAGAGCAGCTTTAATATTAGATACAAATTTTACTAATGATCCTTTACCAAAAGCAGCACGAATAGCAATGTAACGTTCAATACTGAGCGCAATAACGGTTAATAAAAGAGTTTGGATAACAGGAACAATAAAACCACCTTTATAGATAGTTCCAAGAAAGTTACCGGGCAACGGATGGTTGTTCGGATCATTGTTCATAAAGTTGGAAGGATTTCCCAACACAAAATGAAAAACAAGCACGGCAATGATAAAACAAATTACGATTACCCAACCGGCGGATTTAATGCCTTTAAAAGAGGCTGACTTTTTTTGAGTAGTTTCCATGATGAAAAATTTAATTGTTGGTATTAAATTGATTAAAAAAAAATGATACATAGGGGTACAAACTCCCTTTTACGAACCAATAGGGCGCATTTCATCCACATAACCTCACAACAGCACAATCAGTACATAAAAGGTTATCAACTTCTAATTGTTTCTATCAAGAAACAATAGAGAGGAAATTAATATGAAAAGAATTGATTAAATCAAAATCCGCCGAAGCGTAAAGATGTAATAGTCACAACCCACTATAGCATAATAGGGGGCTTGATCTGAATAGTATAATTTAGTTCTACCTTGAACGAGTAAATTTTCATGGTTGGATAACATCAAAAGTATATTCTTGAGAAAAGATTCGTCTTCAAGAACTCTGCGAAGACGTTGTTGATTAGAAAAGTAAGTTTCCGAAATTGATTTATTTCCCAACTCAACATCCTGAGACCAAAAATGCTCAGTATCCGATAAAACAGATTTCCTTGTTCCCAAATTGTCAGATGTAGAAGAATAAGACGACAAATAAGCTGTAACTTCACAGGCCACAGAAGTAACACCTTCAAATGCCTTTGAATAGTTTGCAGCATTACTGCTGAAACTACAACCAAGTGTCAACAGCAAACAAATCCAAAATGTCTTTACAGTTGTTTTCATGTCGTCTAATAAATCTACAATAATAACAGCTGATCTCTTATTTTGTTCTACAATAACCCTACTTTCTTTTATAAAGAGAAAGAAATCTTTATATTCTAGGAGATATTAATCATCCTCCTTTTTGAAGTAAAGATACAAAAAATAAATGAAACCATAAAAGGGGAAAGTATATAAATTACTGGCTTTAAGCTCTTTTAATCATTCACATACACATATATTACAAAGATTTCCAAAAAATTCCCACTAACGTTCCCAACGCCACTTTCCATTTTCTATCTTCCCTTTTCCACCAGTATGCGGAGGAGGGGGATGGCGGGCAAGGGACGGACAAGACAAAAAAAGCCCCCACATCTTTCGACATGGAGGCTTTCCTCTAAAACGGCGACTACCTACTCTCCCACTGTTACGCAGTACCATCGGCGTGACCGGGCTTAACTTCTCTGTTCGGAATGGGAAGAGGTGGAACCCCGGTGCTATAGTCACCTGAATAAGGCAGACATGATGT
>NZ_OEST01000002.1 GCF_900241005.1 Bacteroides cutis
CCGTAGTCGGCAAAGTACTCTTTGAGAGGAAGCCTTTAGGCGAACTGTTTATTAAACCAAAACGTCCGATGAATGATTCCGATTCAGATCAACTGAACCTATGGGGTAATTTCTTTGGACAGTAGTGTAAAATGAAAGCAAATCACAACCATTCCGTGGATGTACTAATGAATTGATAGGTTGTTTCCAATGGTTCAAAGATACTAAAATGAAAGCAAATCACAACATCTGTGTACCTAATATACTTTCTATACGGTTGTTTCCAATGGTTCAAAGATACTAAAATGAAAGCAAATCACAACTTCTCAATTTCAGATAAATCACAATTTCCAGTTGTTTCCAATGGTTCAAAGATACTAAAATGAAAGCAAATCACAACTAAAAACCTTGCGGAATAAGCCTTCCCGTAGTTGTTTCCAATGGTTCAAAGATACTAAAATGAAAGCAAATCACAACTTGAAGCTTTTGATGTGTTTAATGCTATGGGTTGTTTCCAATGGTTCAAAGATACTAAAATGAAAGCAAATCACAACTATTGGTGACGCTTATTCAGAATTGTGTCGTTGTTTCCAATGGTTCAAAGATACTAAAACTCGCAAAAAAACGGCAAAATTTGGATAAATAAAGTAAGTGTTTGGTATTGAGGAGAGTTAAGCCAAATTCTTATATACCTTTCCAAATCGTTAAAATGTAGGATAATGAAGGGCTAAGAGAAAGATTTGCTACTTATCCGTTGCCCTTTTTAGCCCCGGATAATCCGGCAAAATAACGCTTGACCACCTACGGTTTTACCGCTCACCATGCAAAGAACCCTATATTTTGCCCGTAGAGATAACCGTTTTTTTCTGTTTTTCATGGAAATACAGATTATGTTACCGGTATCCGGAGTTTTAGACAGGGATGGGTGGCCTACAGTATGCCCGAACGTACCCGGCTCAGTGTTTCGGGCGTCATCAGCAGATAGGATGCGATATGGGATAAAGGCGCTCGTTTGATGACTTCCGGCTGGTGCTGCATCAGTTGGGTGTAGCGTTCGCGTGCCGTTTCAAACCGCCAGGAGTCAGCCTTTATTTGTGAGACAATGAGTGAATATTCGAGTATTTTGCGATAGAACATGTTGATTTCCCAGGAAACTTCAGTGAGGAGCATCAGCTTGTCGTAAGGCAACAGATAGACTACACTGTCTTCAAGGGCTTCGATCATGAGGTGGGTTGGCTCTTTCTTCAGCGTGCTTTCAATACAGATGATGATACAACCTTCGTAAGAGAAGTGTTCGGTAACGTCTTTTCCATTTTTGTAATAGAACTGTCGCAACATACCTTTACCGACGAGAACCATATTGTGGCTGACTTGCCCTTCTTTCAGCAGGATCTCGCCTTTTTGTACCTCTTTACGGATAAGAATTTCTTCTATCTGTTTTCTACCTTCGGGAGCCATCCCAGGATAACGGGAATTAACGGCAGCATCTACAGTTTCCTTTAATAGTGTATCCATACAGCCAAATCGGTTAAAGTTCGTTTTACCTGCAAAGATAGAGGTTTTGTTTAATTACTGATTACTAATTGTGAATTAAAGCTTGCCATATTGAAGTATATTGCGTATGATGACGCAAGTATACTATTTTTAGTTTCCGGTGCAAAAAAAGATGTTTTTTGTATTAGTAATTAATGAAGCCTTTATGTACCCACTTCATACTGTACCATCGATGTACAAAGATGATCCCCCGGATATTTTCGTCCAGTAAGAAAGCCACCCACATGCCACAGATACCCCATCCGAAAGGGATACCGAAAAGATAACCGAGGCCGACCGCTATACTCCACATCACAACCAACCCGACATAGAACGGATAGTTGACGTCGCCTGCCGCACGCAGGGCGTTGGTGGCGAAAATATTGATAGGGCGGCCTATTTCAAGAACTATATCGATGAATAGAATAGTGACGCCCATGTGTATGATTTCGGGATTGGAAGTGAGCCAACTAAAGATGATATGACCGAAAAATGCGAGGATGCATGAGAGTATAACGGTTATCATCACAGATTTTTTCATGACGTATTTACCCATCAGAAAGGCTGCATGCGGTTTCTTTTCGCCTATCAGATGTCCGATGCAGATGGCACCGCCCTGTGCCATCGAGATGCTGAACAGGTAGGCAAACATAATGATATTGACGCAATAGGTACGGGTGGCGAGTGCTTCTACTCCCAGCATATTGATAAAGAAGGTGATGACAACCTGAGATGAACTGTACGATAATTGTTCTCCGGCGGAAGGTAATCCGACTTTCATCAAGTTTTTCAATTCCATCCATGGAAACGGGCGAAAGTAGGCAAGCGGAAAACGGTGAATATGTTTGCGGAACAGGATGATAAATAGGAGTAACATCGATACACCACGACTGAAAGCTGTGGAAATGGCAGCACCTTCCACACCCATTTCAGGAAAACCGAATCGCCCGAAAATAAGTGAATAGTTACCTATTATATTAAGGATATTGATAACAACAGTTACTAACATGGGATATACAGCTTTGTTGGCGCTACGTAAAGAGGCGGAGAGAGTGAGTGAAAGTGCCTGGAAAAAAGCAAAGGCACCTACAATACGCATATAGTCAAGACCGTCTTGCATCAGTTCGGGAGTGAGCCCCATCAGACGGAGAATGGGATTGGCACAGGAAAACAGGAGCAGACTGACAATGATTCCGACCACCAGATTGACGATGATAGAGACACCTACAACTTGTACTACCTTCTTTTGTAGTTTAGCACCCAAGTATTGGGAACAAAGTACGGAAGTGCCGAGGTTTATGACTTCGAATACTAGGAATGTAAGCATGATAATCTGGTTGACGACACCTACGGCGGCAACACTGTTGTCTGAGTGTCGGCTCAGCATGATGGTATCGACTGCACCGAGCATCATGATGAGAAGTGTTTCTATAAAGATGGGGGCTGCCAGTTTGGCAAGCCGTTTCTTTAAACTTTCCTGTTGTATCATTTGGAACGTGCTGTGATGAAAAATCGCGCAAAGGTACAGAAAGAGGAAAGAAGAAGGATTGATACAAATCAAGAAATAGGAATTTGTAGATTTATGATTTGTAAATTCTCATTTTTTTCTTCCTATTAGAATTTGACTGTTAATGTGTTACCTCTTTTTATCGGAAAATGCTTAAAAAAATATGTGAGAAAGATTTGCAAAGTCCAAAAGTTTGCCATACATTTGCACCGCATTTGAGAAGAATGTTGGTTAATAAAAAGGAAGTTTGGGTGAGTGGCTGAAACCACCAGTTTGCTAAACTGACGTACGGGTAACCGTACCGGGGGTTCGAATCCCCCAGCTTCCGCTCTTTGCACTCTTAGCTCAGTTGGTAGAGCAACTGACTCTTAATCAGTGGGTCCAGGGTTCGAATCCCTGAGGGTGTACTAAACCGGAAAGTCGGTGGATTCGTCTAACGGTTAGGACACATGCCTCTCACGCATGCAATACGAGTTCGATTCTCGTATCCACTACAAACGATATTAATGCGGTTACCTTAATGGGGTGACCGCTTTTTTTATGCTTTTATTTTCAACCTACAAGGATACTTCCTATCTTTGCAGGCATAAACGGTAAAACTGTAAAACATTGGATTGGCTATATAGTTTGTTTGTCGAACATTCCGCTTTACAGGCGGTGGTGGTACTCTCATTAATTTCCGCTATCGGATTGGGACTGGGTAAAGTGCATATCTGTGGTATATCTCTCGGTGTGACGTTTGTTTTTTTTGCAGGTATCCTTGCCGGGCATTTTGGGTTGTCCATTAATCCACAGATGTTGAACTATGCGGAAAGTTTCGGATTGGTAATATTTGTATATGCGTTGGGACTGCAAGTTGGTCCGGGCTTTTTCAGTTCTTTCCGTCAAGGAGGAGTACAACTGAATATGTTGGCGTTGGGCGTGGTGCTGATAGGTACATTGCTCACAGTACTGGGTAGTTACGGATTTGGCATTTCTTTGCCCAATATGGTTGGTATACTTTGTGGAGCTACGACTAATACGCCGGCGTTAGGTGCGGCTCAGCAAACGTTGAAGCAAATGGGGTTGGAAGCCAGTACTCCGGCATTGGGATGTGCAGTGGCTTATCCGTTGGGTGTGGTAGGGGTTATTCTTGCTGTGTTGGCTATCCGTAAGGCTTTGGCACGTAAGGAAGATTTGGAACTCAAAGAGAAAGATGACGAGAATAAAACCTATATTGCTGCCTTTCAGGTGCACAATCCGGCTATTTTTGATAAAAGTGTCAAAGAGATAGCAAGTTTAAGTTATCAGAAATTTGTGATTTCCCGCTTGTGGAGGGATGGTAATGTAAGTATCCCGACTTCCGAAAAAGTGATAAAGGAGGGTGATCGTTTGCTGGTTATCACTTCCGAAAAATATGCGCCTGCGCTGACTGTACTTTTTGGTGAACAGGAACATACCGATTGGAATAAGGAGGATATCGACTGGAATGCTATTGACAGCCAATTGATTTCGCAGCGTATTGTTGTGACGCGTCCTGAGTTAAATGGTAAGAAGTTGGGCTCATTGCATTTACGTAATCATTATGGCATTAATATCAGTCGTGTATACCGTAGTGGTGTACAATTGCTGGCTACGGCAGAATTAACTTTGCAATTGGGTGACCGCTTGACTGTGGTGGGTGAGGCTGCTGCCATTCAAAATGTGGAGAAAGTATTAGGAAATGCCATCAAGAGCTTGAAAGAACCGAATTTGGTAGCAGTGTTTGTGGGTATCATATTGGGGTTGGCTTTGGGGGCTATTCCATTTTCTATTCCGGGCATCAGTGCTCCGGTGAAACTCGGTCTGGCAGGTGGTCCTATCATTGTAGGCATTCTTATCGGTACGTTTGGTCCGCGAATGCATATGGTAACTTATACTACACGGAGCGCCAATTTGATGTTACGTGCACTGGGGTTATCTCTTTATCTGGCTTGTTTGGGACTTGATGCAGGTGCTCATTTCTTCGATACGGTATTCCGTCCGGAAGGTTTGCTGTGGATTGCCATAGGTTTCGGACTGACGGTAATTCCGGTGTTGATTATGGGTGTCATCGCATTTAAGATAATGAAAATTGATTTCGGTTCGATGGCGGGGATGTTGTGTGGAAGTATGGCAAACCCGATGGCATTGAACTATGCCAATGATACGATACCCGGTGATAATCCGTCTGTGGCATATGCCACGGTTTATCCATTGTGTATGTTTTTGCGTGTGATTATTGCGCAAGTGTTGTTGATGTTCTTGCTTGGTTGATAATTGATAGTAAGAGATTGATAATTGGAAGTTGAGAATTAAAGTTTCAGAGTGATTTTAAATAAAGTAACTTTCATCGTAATTTGTAAATCGTTAAATCGTAAATAATATCATGGGAACCATTACTCCTGAAAGTATTGTTAGTGACCTGCGCTATTTGCAACTGTTGTCACGTAGTTTTCCTACTATCGCTGATGCCAGTACGGAAATCATAAATTTGGAAGCTATTCTGAATTTGCCGAAAGGTACAGAACATTTTCTCACTGATATTCATGGTGAATATGAGGCTTTCCAGCATGTATTGAAGAATGCTTCGGGAGCTGTGAAACGGAAAGTGAATGAGATTTTTGGTCATACCTTGCGTGAAAGCGAGAAGAAAGAGCTGTGTACTTTGATTTATTATCCGGAGGAGAAGTTACAATTGATAAAAGAGCATGAAACAGATTTGGATGATTGGTATCTGATTACTTTGAACCAATTAGTGAAAGTCTGCCAGAATGTTTCTTCTAAATATACACGTTCTAAAGTACGTAAGGCACTTCCGGCAGAATTTTCGTATATTATTCAGGAGTTGTTGCACGAATCGAGTATAGAACCGAACAAACACGCTTACATCAATGTAATTATCAGTACCATTATTACTACAAAACGTTCCGATGATTTTATCATTGCCATGTGTAATTTGATACAACGTCTGACGATTGATTCTTTGCACATTGTTGGTGACATTTATGACCGTGGACCGGGCGCTCATATCATTATGGATACGCTTTGCGATTATCATAACTTCGATATTCAGTGGGGAAATCATGATATTTTGTGGATGGGAGCTGCATCGGGTAATAATGCCTGCATTGCCAATGTTATCCGCATGTCCATGCGTTATGCCAATCTGGCAACGTTAGAAGATGGCTATGGTATCAATCTGTTACCCCTTGCTACGTTTGCTATGGATACATACGGTGATGATCCTTGTACAATCTTTGCTCCGAAGATGAATTTTGCCGACTCGGAATACAATGAAAAGACGTTGCGTCTGATTACTCAGATGCATAAGGCGATTACGGTTATTCAACTGAAACTGGAGGCGGATATCATCAGCCGTCGTCCTGAGTTCAATATGGAAAGCCGGAAGTTATTGCATAGGATTGATTTTGAGCGTGGAGTATTTATGTACGAAGGTAAGGAATATGAGTTGCGTGATACCAACTTCCCGACGGTTGATCCTGCGGATCCTTACCGCTTGTCGGATGAGGAAAAGGAATTGGTAGATAAGATCCATGCCTCGTTCATGAATAGTGAGAAGTTGAAAAAACATATGCGGTGCCTGTTTACATACGGTGGTATGTATCTGGTTTGTAACAGTAACCTGCTATATCATGCTTCCGTACCTCTGAATGAGGATGGTAGTTTTAAGCATGTACGTATCGGAAAGAAGGAATATTGGGGGTATAAATTGCTGCAAAAAACTGATCAATTGATACGTACAGCCTATTTCGATGAGGATGGTTCTAAAGAAAAACTGTTTGCCTTGGACTATGTCTGGTATATGTGGTGTGGCCCTAATGCACCATCATTCGACAAGGATAAGATGGCTACCTTTGAACGTTACTTTGTTGCCGATAAGGAGCTGCATAAAGAGACTAAAGGGTATTATTATACTTTGCGTAATCGTGCGGATATCTGCGATAATATATTGACTGAGTTTGGTGTAGAACCAGGACCCCATTCACATATCATTAACGGTCATGTGCCTGTAAAAACCATTAAGGGTGAGAAACCTATCAAAGCCGATGGTAAGTTGCTGGTGATTGATGGCGGTTTCTCTAAAGCTTATCAGCCTGAAACCGGTATTGCGGGTTATACATTGGTGTATCATTCCCATGGTTTGCAGCTGGTACAGCACGAACCTTTCCAAAGTCGCCAGAAGGCAATAGAGGAAGGGCAGGATATTAAGTCTACCACATTTGTTATCGAGTTCAATTCACAGCGTATGATGGTGAAAGATACGGATAAAGGCAAAGTACTTGTGACACAAATCCAGGACTTGAAAAAATTACTAGTAGCGTATAGAACGGGATTTATAAAAGAGAAACAATGAGATAAATGGCTATTTAGTATTTAAACAATATCACTCCACCTTCTACAATCACTCCTTTGTCATAGTTGGAACTTCTGTTGTAATACCTGTCCCATCCATAACCGCCGGTAACGAATATACCCAAATAATCCGTCAATCGGTACTCAAGATTAATGCGTGATTGCAATGAGTAGAGACGGGCGGGATAACCGTGGTTCTTATTCTTGAAGGTTTCGATGTGTTGGTAGCCTAAATCTCCGCTGATGTGCAATCTTTCATAAAGAGGTAATTCTAATCCGGCACGATAGAATAAAGCGGCAGAGAACTTATCACTGAAATCCAGATAGGGAGAACCGGCACCTAGAATGGTGTAAAATAGTTTGTTCTTGAAGCGGGCGGCCGCATTCAGTTTAGTGGTATTACCGCCGAATATCATAAGTTGCACTTTAGTTTGTGGGTTGGCATTGACTAAACCTAATTGGAAACCATTCAAACTCTCTTTATAGTAATTCAGAAGTCCGATTTGCAGACCTTTTGCATGGAGGGCAACGTTGAGTGGAGCAAGTTGTATTCCGGTAGCTGTACCGCCTACTACATTGCCTATACCTGCTATTTGAAGCCCTTTCATATCATCACCCACTACGCTCAACAATCCGGAAATATTGATCCCTTTGAAACTACCTCCCGAAATATTGGCAAGTCCTGAGAGTTGGACCCCTGCAGATTCTTCTCCTGTGATATTCAGTAAGCCACCGATAATGACACCACGGCTGTTATCTCCCGTGATGTTAGCTAATCCGGACAATACGACTCCCCGTGCATAATTTCCTGTAATACCTACCAGACCGGATATGGATACACCGCTCAAACTGTTACCGTTGACATTGGTAATACCGGCAATCTGAACTCCTCGCATGCTACCGCCCACCATATTGGATATTCCCGCCATCTGCATGCCGTTCATATCTCTGCCTACCACACCACTCAAAACATTCATTCCTAAACCATTCAAACGGTTCATGGATGAAAAAATACCGAGATTGAAGCAAGTACTGCCTATGGTATCTGTACGTTGGGTTGAGATATTTTTCCAAAGAGAAATATTGATACCCACAGGACCATGATCTGTTTGTGGAACACGCTGTTTAGGAGAGTGGTTGTGTCTCTCTTTTATGGAACTCTGAATGTTGTTCTGACTATAAATTTCCCCTGCAAACAACAAGGAAAGCAGAATGAGCAGAAAGATACGTTTCATGTTATTTAAAAGTTTCATCTGGCCAAGGCGCCAACTGTTGAGTGGCACGTAATATGGGACGTTGTGCATCCACAGACCGAAGATAGTTACTTAATTTCTGTGATAATTTCTTGACGAGCGTCGGATTTTTTCCGGCCACATCATTTTTTTCACTGATATCGGCAGGTATATTGAATAACTCATGTTTACCACTGTCGAAATAATACACCAACTTCCAGTCGCCCGAACGGATGGAACAAGTAGCGCCGATACCTGGTCCCGAAGGACCCCAACTATGAGGATAATGCCAATAGATGTCACGGTCTTTCATTTTACCTTTACCGGTGAGCAGAGGCAAAAAGCTGATACCGTCACGCTGCTGGATGGTATTATAATGTTCTACTTCTGCTATTTCGAGAATAGTAGGGAAGAAGTCTTCTATCATCAGATAGTGGTTACACTTTGTTTCGGGAGTAACCACACCAGGCCAGCGTATGATCATCGGTTCACGTACGCCACCTTCGTAGGCAGAACCTTTCCCACTGTTCAGGGGATAGTTTTGTATATGCAGTTGTCCAGCACGTGTGTGGGCGGCAAGTCCTCCATTGTCCGACATGAAAATCAGGACTGTATTCTCCGTCAAGTTATTTTTGTCCAGATAGTCCATGATATCTCCCAGGCTCTTGTCCATTCCTTCGATAAGCGTGGCATATGCCGCTTCCACCGGAGGTAATCCGGCATCGATGTATTTCTGATAGAAACGCATATCCGGCTGTATGGGCGTATGTATGGCATAATGCGCCATATAGAGGAAGAACGGCTTGTCAATCTTCTGCGCGGTGTCCAATGCTTTTTCCGCTTCTATAGTGAGAGCTTCGGAAAGGAATATATCTTTTCCGTGGTACTCTTCCAAACCGGGTACGGCAGCCAATGGACTTTTACCGTCCGGCTTATTACCGAAGTTTTCCGTACCATAATAACTGGCAGGTGAACCAGCAGCGTGTCCCGCGATATTCACATCAAATCCCATCTTCAATGGGTCGGCACCCGGAGTACCTTCGGCACCGAAGTGAGCTTTTCCACAATGTATAGTGTGATACCCATTATTTTTAAGCAATTGTGCAAGCGAGGTGACTTGCGTGGTGCGTTCCACTCCCGGTTCCTGACAAATACCATTTACATTCCATTCTGGATAAATCATAATGGAATCCGGTTTTTCATGGGTAGTATTTTTACGCAATGTCCAACTGGTGACACGATGACGGGCTGCATTCATCCCCGAAAAGAGGCTGACGCGGGTTGGAGAACTGATGCTACATGCGTATGCTTGTGTAAACATTCTTCCCTGAGCTGCCAACCTCTCCATATTGGGAGTGTGATACGTATCATTATACTTGGTACGTTGTGTCCAAAAAGGTAGGGAAGTGTCTTGCCATCCCATGTCGTCCACCAGGAATAAAATGATATTGGGACGTGTCTTGTCAGCATGCGTTACACTGCCTTGTGGCATATCGCATACTTCTTCCGCCATTCCGTACAATGGAAACAAGGCGGCGGATAATAATAGTTTGTTTCTCATCCTTTAGCTTCCTGATATAAAAAGCGTTTGATTGATTTCTTTGGGGTTTTCTCAAACTCTTCGGGATAGATTTTCATTTTGAAAATTTGGCTGTATGCAGGTAGTTCCGCATTCAGTGCCACACGGTTTTCTTCCATCACACGTTCTATATCTTCGTTGTGAAGTCCGTGTGCAAAGGCGTCATCAAAGTCCGGATAAACCAATCCGACAAGCTTCTCGTTTTGTTGTACGATGATACTTTCGGCAACATATGGCATGTTATTCAACTTATCTTCAATTTCTTCGGGGTAGATGTTCTGACCACTCGGACCGAGAAGCATATTCTTACTACGGCCTTTGATGGTCACATTACCTTCAGTATCCATCAAGGCGAGGTCACCGGTATGTAACCAACCGTCCTTATCGAGTACCTGTTCGGTAGCCTCTTCGTTTTTGTAATAACCCAACATTACGTTAGGTCCGCGACAAACAATTTCGCCCGGGATGTTTTCCGGATCGGGAGATAATATTTTCACCTCCATGCGGGGAGCAGCTTTACCACAAGATCCCGGTTTGAAGCGAGTCCAGTCTTCGTAACAGATGATAGGACCACATTCCGTCATACCGTAGCCCACGGTGTATGGGAAGTCTATCATGCGCAAGAACTGTTCCACCTCTTGGTTGAAAGCGGCACCTCCTACGATGACAGCGGCAAAATTACCTCCGAAGGCCTGTATCATCTGCTCACGTACGGTAGCTTTTATCTTATCATTGATGATAGGCACTTTTAGCAACAACTTCATCGCTGGTGTTTCCAGTTTCGGCAGTACGTTCTTTTTGATGATCTTTTCGATGATGAGCGGCACTGCTACAATCAAGTTCGGTTTCACCTCGGCGAATGCCTGGAAAATAATCTTCGGACTCGGCATGCGGGTCAGGTAGTAAATGTGGCACCCCACGGCGAACTCGTACAGGAACTCGAATGCGAGTCCGTACATGTGTGCCATCGGCAACATACATACCAATTTGTCTCCGGCTTTCAGCGGGAGCACTTCGAAGGCAAAGGCTGTGTTCGACCATAAACTGCGGTAAGGCAGCATAACACCTTTGGAGTAACTGGTAGTACCGGATGTATAGTTGATAACCGCCAATTCTTCCGGTTGGTCTCTATGATAAGCGATATGTTCCTTACGGAAGTTCTTGGGATATTTCTTACCGAACATTTCATTCAGGTGTTCACGCGCGTAGTCCAATTTTTCACTGCGTGAAACGAGGATGGAGAAGTCCGTCATCAGCATAATACCTTCCAACAATGGCATGGCACTTTCGTTCAGGTTTTCCCATACCTGGTCACCTACAAACAGAAGCTTAGCTTCGGAGTGGTTGACGATGTTATGAACGTTATCCGCTTTAAATTCGTGAAGGATAGGGACGATTACTGCGCCATATGTCAGTGTGGCAAGGAATGTCACTCCCCAATGTGAACTGTTGCGGCCGCAGACAGCTATCTTGTCACCTTTCTTGATGCCGCTTGATTCAAAGATTATATGTAACTTTTCTATCTTGCGGGCTACATCTTTATATTGTAGGGTAGCTCCTTTATAATCTGTCAGAGCGTCCAAGTCCCAATTTTCTTTTATACTGTTTTCTATATAGGCAATAAAACTTTGTTTCATGATATTAATTGCACATTTAGTTGAAATTTGTGCAAATATAAAGGTTTATATATAGAATGCAAACTTTTATAAGGAAAATAGCTTTAATTTGCTAAAACTCTACTGTTACTCCTAGCGTGGGGAGTATTGTACCACTTTCCTGTTTCAGATATTTCATTTTGTAGCGTTGTTCACTGATGGGTGCCGAAGGATTTTCAATGATCTCCGTACTCATAATTACATCTGGCTGTTTTAGCCTATTGCCCGTAACGTTCTGTAAATCCAGATATAAGCCTACCATATAACGACGGAAATAGAAAGATTTGTCTACCCGCACATCTATCTGGGTAAAGTTGGGAAACCGTTCTTTATTGTAGCGGGAGTAGTCGTAATAAGGTTTTCCTTGAACATTCCATGCCTCTACAAGCGATGACTTCTCTTCATCGTAAGGCGTGTAGGGAGCACCGCCGATGTAACTCAATTTACTGCCTATGCTCCAACGCTTTGGCAGGTTGTACGTACCGCTCATATTGAGTATAAATCGGTTATCCCAAGCCGATGGGATATAATCGGCTCCTGCGTGGCTGCGATATTCACTTTTGTAGAACGTAAAAGAAGAAACGAGATTAAACTTACCGGATACTTGCCACCGGAACATGGTTTCCACACCGTAGGCTCTACCGTTGGCGGTGGATGCAAGAGCTTCATTACCCACTACGCCATAGTCATTACCTTGACATGTCAGTGGAATATTGTCTCTCAGCGCAAGCGGAATACGGCTGTATCGCTTGACGAAACCTTCTACCGAAACCATAATGCGGTCATGCAGATGCCAGTCCAGTCCGACACTGCTTTCCAATACCTGCATGTATTTCAAGCCCTTATTTATATAGATACCCTCATTGTTCTTAAATCCCAGGGCTGTGTATGGTGGCAGTTGATGGTAGAGTCCTGCGTTACCGCTCAGTGTCCACTGCTCCGAAAGTTTATATGAAGCGGACAGGCGGGGAGAGAGGTGTCTCCACGACTGCTGCATTTCCCGGTTGTAAGTGTTGCCATCCATACGGATACCGATGGAAGCAGACAGGCGATTGTCCTTTGTAGTATAGTCCGTAGCAAAGAATGCTCCCCATCCGAAGATATTGAGTGAAGTATGGTAGACCGACAGTTCGCCGGAATTTCTGTAGAGCAGTTGCCGGGTGTTGTTGGTATAAATGGAATTGGTCAGTTCACCACCTTCTTTTAAAGTCCACTGTCCCAAGCGGGTCTGGTTTTCAAAACGTAAAGTAGTCTTCTGTTCTATGGAACGCAGGCGTAAGGTCAGGTTGTCTTCCGAAGAATTATCATTGTTGCGATACTTCAGGTTACGGTTATTCAGATAATTATGGCTCAGTGTAAATGCTTGCACATGTTTCCCTGCATAATGCTTGTATACCGCTCCTACAGTGAACGTTTCTTGATAGATGGTAGGGAGGTAACTGAGCAGATATTCCGCATCCTCACCCTTCTCGTCGGTATTCAGTTTCATCTTGTCAATTCCTGCCAGACCAAGTACGGTAAGTTCATTGTTTTCGGAAAACTTGGTTTTCAGCTTGAACTGCCCGTCGATGAAGTTGGGCAAGAAAGGAAGTCCCAATACCTTGAATAAGAGCTGAAGGTACGATTGGCGTGCGGAGAATAGATACGTGCTACGTTTTCCCAGATGGCCCGCTCCGCTTAGTGAAACCTCGGAAGCACCGATAGTCGCCTTGAACGTCTGTTTGTCCGGATTGCCGTCTCTCAGCCGGAAATCGAGAACGGAACTCAACGCACCGGAACGGTTGACGGGGAATGCTCCGGTGTAGAATGTAATTTCGCGTATCAGGTCGGAATTGACGATACTCACTGGACCACCCGAAGCACCTTGCGTGGTAAAGTGGTTGATATTGGGAATTTCTATCCCGTCCATGTAAAAACGGTTTTCGGAGGGAGAGCCACCCCGTACAATCAAGTCGTTACGATAACCGATAGGGGAAAAGGATACACCCGGATAAGCGCGCACAATACGGGATACGTCACGATTGGCTCCGGGGCTTTTCTCTATTTCTTGCAGTCCGATGACCTGCATGCTGACCGGACTTTCTATGCTCCGCCGGAAAGGAGAAGGCGTGACGACAACTGCTGACAACAGATTTTCGTTCTCTTCCATTTCTATCTCGATAGATGGAGTTGAAGTGGAAACAATGTATTCGGGAGTCTGCACCGTGGTGTAGCCCAAACTCGAAGCTTCGAAACGGTATATCCCCGGTGGTATTTGTTCGATGCGGAATATACCGAGCGAGTCGGCAGAAGCACCTTTTCCTGATATGCCCACAACAATCACGTTTGCATAGGAGACGGGTTGTCGTGAACGTTTGTCTATCACTTTCCCGTGGACTGAATAAGTAACAGGGGCGGCAGCTGTTGCAGTTACATGGCTGCCGCACAATAGGAGTATGAGTGCCGGTAATACCGGAATATACTTGAGTTTATTCATTCATATACCAGTCGTACATGCGTTGTACGCCTTCTTCAATATCAATTTTATGATGCCATCCCAGTGCATGCAGTTTTCCAGGGTCGGTCAGCTTACGCATGGTTCCGTCAGGTTTGCTGCTGTCAAAGGTGAGCTTGCCTTGATAACGCACAGTGGCAACGATTAGTTCAGCCAGTTGGCGGATAGTGATTTCCTTGCCTGTACCGATATTGATATGGCAGTTACGGATATCTTTGTCACCCGGTTTGTAGGTATCTTTGAAATCCACGTGCTCCATGACGAAAACGCTGGCATCCGCCATTTCTTCACTCCAAAGGAATTCGCGGAGAGGAGTTCCCGTACCCCAGAGTTTTACCTCTTCTTCGTTGATGCCATATTTACCAAGGATATTCAATATCTCTTCTTTATTGCTGTTTCCGTCTACCCCTTCTACCGGACGCTTGTTCATATCCTTGCGCACGGCATCCCAGTCGCCTTGCTTTAGGCAATGTGCCAGATGCACTTTGCGGATCATGGCAGGGAGCACATGACTACGTTCCAAGTCAAAGTTATCATTGGGACCGTAGAGATTGGTGGGCATCACGGCAATGTAGTTGGTACCATATTGCAGATTAAAGCTTTCGCACATTTTCAGTCCGGCAATCTTGGCGATGGCGTACGGTTCGTTGGTATATTCCAGCGGAGAGGTAAGGAGCACGTCCTCTTTCATTGGTTGTTCGGCATCACGCGGATAGATACAAGTGCTACCCAGGAAGAGCAATTTCTTCACGTTGTGGCGAAAACTTTCACCGATGATATTCTGTTGGATTTGCAAGTTCTTATAGATGAAGTCGGCACGATAAATGCTATTAGCCATGATACCTCCTACAAAGGCGGCGGCTAGGAAAACGTACTCCGGTTGCTCTTTATCGAAGAATTGACGTACAGCAACGCCATCCAGCAAGTCAAGTTCTTTATGGGTTTTGCCGACAAGATTGGTATACCCTTTTTCTTGCAGGTTTTTCCAGATGGCAGAACCTACCAATCCGCGATGTCCTGCAACATATATTTTGGCATTTTTTTCCATGATTGATGTTTAATTCGGTTAAATTCATTCTTCCTTTGAACGCAGATACAGTTTCTTCACGAACTTCATGTCATGCTGCGCCATGATTTTTACTAATTCTTCGAAACTTGTTTGGCGAGGATTCCAACCCAACAGGGTCTTTGCTTTGGTCGGATCGCCCAAGAGTTGTTCCACTTCCGACGGGCGGAAATATTTCGGATCTACCTCTATCAGTACATTGCCGGTTTTTACGTCGACACCTTTTTCATTGACTCCTTCACCTTCCCAGCGAAGTTCGATGCCTACCTCACGGAATGCCAGCGTGGCAAATTCACGTACGGTATGCATTTCTCCCGTGGCAATCACAAAATCTTCCGGAGTGTCGTGTTGTAGGATGAGCCACATACATTCTACATAATCTTTGGCATATCCCCAGTCGCGACGGGCGTCGAGATTACCCAAATATAACTTGTCTTGCATTCCCTGTGCGATACGTGCAGCAGCCAGCGTAATCTTACGGGTCACGAAAGTTTCACCCCGACGTTCACTCTCATGGTTAAAGAGAATACCATTCACGGCATACATACCATAACTTTCGCGATAATTTTTGGTGATCCAAAAACCATATTGTTTTGCCACGCCGTACGGACTACGCGGATAGAATGGGGTTGTTTCCTTCTGCGGCACTTCCTGCACCTTTCCGAACAGTTCCGAGGTGGAAGCTTGATAGATTTTTGTCTTTTTCTCCATGCCGAGGATACGTACTGCTTCGAGCATGCGCAGTGTTCCTACCGCATCTGTTTCAGCAGTATATTCAGGTACATCGAAAGATACCTTTACGTGGCTTTGTGCCGCAAGGTTATATATCTCGTCCGGCTGTACTTGCTGGATGATACGGATAAGTGAACTGCTGTCTGTCATGTCACCATAGTGCAGGTTTACAGTGCGTTGTTGCTTCATATCACGCACCCACTCATCGAAGTATAGATGTTCTATACGTCCTGTATTGAAAGAGGATGAACGACGCATGATACCGTGTACTTCGTATCCTTTTTGTAATAAGAATTCTGCCAGAAACGAACCGTCCTGACCGGTAATGCCGGAGATAAGAGCTTTCTTCATTTATGATTAGTTTTTGTTATAGTTATTTTTAATGTTACAAAATTCGACATTTTTTACGAGACGGCAAAATAAATAGGAAAAATCAAAATGATAATATTTTGATTTTGTACTTCTTTTGTTTTGAACTACAAAACTTTTACTTTTGTAGATAATATTGATATTAAATAACACTATAAAAATGGAAAAGAAGATTGTATTCATCACGGGTGCTTCCTCGGGAATAGGAGAGGGGTGTGCACGTAAGTTTGCCATGAATGGTTATCGGTTGATCCTGAACGCACGGAACGTTGAGAAACTGAATGCCGTAAAGAAAGATTTGGAAGAAAAATATCATGCAGATGTTTATCTGCTTCCTTTTGATGTGCGCGACCGTCAAGCTGCCAAGACTGCCTTGAATACCCTGCCTGCCGGATGGAAGGAGATTGATATACTGATAAACAATGCCGGTCTTGTTATCGGGGTAGATAAAGAGTACGAAGGCAATCTTGATGAATGGGATATCGTGATTGATACCGATGTAAAAGCCCTGCTTGCCATGACACGCTTGGTGGTTCCCGGTATGGTGGAACGTGGTCGTGGGCATGTTATCAATATGGGGTCTATCGCCGGAGATTATGCTTATCCGGGTGGAAGTGTGTACTGCGCTTGTAAGGCTGCCGTCAAGGCATTATCCGATGGACTTCGAATAGATTTGGTAGATACGCCTGTACGTGTCACGAACATCAAACCTGGATTGGTGGAGACAAATTTTTCCGTCGTTCGTTTCCGTGGGGATAAGGAAACTGCCGACAATGTATACAAGGGAATACGCCCTCTCGACGGGGATGATATAGCAGAAGTGGTATATTTTGCTGCCGCTGTGCCCGAACATATCCAGATTGCTGAAGTACTGGTGATGCCTACTAATCAAGCTACGGGTACGGTAGTCAGTAGAAAATAATATAAGGATATGATAAAACAATACTAATATTTTTGGGGGGAACCGCCTATCTTTGCGGCAATCGTAATGAATAATCTAAAACAAGAAAAACATGAACCTCAAGAAAAGAATGAATTTACTTCTGGGAGCGTTGTTGCTCGTGGGCAGTTTGCCTGCTCAGAATGTATGTGTATCTACTCCCAAGACCTCACTGGTATTATCGGCGCCTGTCGGAGGCGAACTGAAATACCTTTATTATGGGAATAGACTTTCTGAAACTGATTTGCAGAACATCGAAGCCGTTGAAGCAACGAAAACGGCTTATCCGGTTTATGGCCTGAATTGTCCTACGGAAGTGGCGCTCGCCGTGAAGCATCCGGATGGTAACATGACTTTGCAACTGGAAGTAGTGAAAGTGACTACCGGAAATGAAAATAATGCCGTAAAAACCATCATTGAACTGAAAGACAAGGTTTATTCTTTCTTCGTCAATGTATGCTACAGAGCTTGGCAGGATGCCGATGTCATTGAAACTTGGACGGAGATTTCTCATCAGGAGAAGAAGCCGGTAGTACTCAGTCAGTTTGCATCCGCTTACCTACCGATACGCCGGGGAGACGTTTGGATGTCCCATCTTTATGGTTCATGGGCAAACGAAGGCAGGTTGATTCAGGAACCTTTGGAACCCGGCATGAAAGTGATTAAGAATAAAGACGGTGTGCGTAACTCTCATACTGCTCATGCCGAAGTGATGTTTTCACTGGACGGCAAGCCACAGGAAAACGAAGGTACCGTTATTGGTGCGGCTCTTTGCTATAGCGGTAACTATAAGCTCCGTATCGATACTCACGACGATGAATTCCATCATTTTTTTGCCGGTATCAATGAGGAAAATTCTGCTTATACATTGAAAAAGGACGAGTTGTTCCGTACGCCTGAACTTGCGTTGACTTACAGTGACGAAGGTTTGAGCGGAAGCAGCCGTAATTTTCACCGTTGGGCACGGTTACATAAACTGGCGCATGGTACTACACCCCGGAAAATCCTTCTGAACAGCTGGGAGGGTGTTTATTTCGACATCAATCAGCAGGGGATGGGGCAGATGATGAACGATATCGCTTCCATGGGTGGTGAGCTTTTCGTGATGGATGATGGTTGGTTTGGCGATAAGTATCCGCGTAAGAATGATTCTTCTTCTTTGGGCGATTGGGTAGTGGATAAGAACAAACTTCCTGAGGGTATTGAAGGGTTATTGAGTGACGCGAAGAAACATGGTATCAAGTTTGGTATTTGGATTGAACCCGAAATGGCGAACACTGCCAGTGAATTGTACGAACAACATCCCGACTGGGTACTTAAAGCGCCGGAACGTGACCTTGTACTAGGACGTGGGGGTACACAAGTCGTGCTCGACCTTGCCAATCCTGCTGTACAGGATTTTATTTTCGGTGTGGTAGACGGTCTGATGACTTCCTATCCGGAAATAGACTATATTAAGTGGGACGCCAATATGTCCATCTTGAATCATGGTTCCCAATATCTGACGAAAGATAATCAAAGCCATCTGTATATCGAGTTTCATCGTGGTTTTGAGAAAGTATGCCAACGTATTCGTGCCAAATATCCCGACATAACCATTCAGGCATGTGCCAGCGGTGGTGGTCGTGCTAATTACGGTATTTTGCCGTATTTCGATGAGTTTTGGGTAAGTGACAATACCGATGCCTTACAACGTGTGTATATGCAGTGGGGGACATCTTATTTCTTTCCTGCCATTGCGATGGGGTCGCATATCAGTGCCGCTCCCAATCACCAGACTTTCCGTACCATTCCGTTAAAATACCGCATCGATGTGGCAATGAGCGGTCGTCTCGGTATGGAAATTCAACCCAAGAACATGACCGGCGAGGAAAAGGATCTTTGTAAGAAAGCTATTGCTGAATATAAAACAATTCGTCCGGTAGTGCAACTGGGTGATATTTATAGGTTGATGTCTCCATATGACCGGCAAGGTGTGGCATCTTTGATGTACGTCAGCTCCGAAAAGGACAAGGCGGTGTTTTATTGGTGGAAAACCGAGCATTTCGTCAACCAACATTTACCTCGTGTCAAGATGGCGGGGCTTAGTCCTGAAAAGCAGTACCGGATACATGAATTGAATCGCATTGATAATGTTCCCCTGAGCTATGAGGGAAAAACATTCAGTGGTGCCTACCTTATGGCGAACGGACTGGAGATACCTTATAGCCATAGGGTGGACTATCATAAACAGAATGATTATTCAAGCAGGGTGTTGTATTTGGAGGTGGAGTAAATTTTACTTCCGTTTAATAAGAGTGAAAAACTATGGAAAGCATGAAATAAAATCGTAACAGCTTTTGAAAAAGTAGGATAGATGTTGAAATGGATATAAACATACCACTTTGCCACGAAGGGACTTTGTGGCAAAGTGGTATTAATTATTCTATATCAATAACCTTATTTTCTATCACTGAAACTAAAGGGAAAACACCTATAGAATCTTTCATGTTCAAATCTTTTGGGGTAGGAGGTATGAAATGGGCCTCACTTCCTTTTATTTTTGCTCTTTTATTGTTTAGGGTAACGATAGCATATAATGGTTGGTCATAAGTAATAGAATGTTTCAAAAGCGGGTATTTCCGATTGACTTCTTCTGAATAACGTTTTTCTGTTTGTGAAAAGCGATTTATCCATACATACGATGCACTGTTTATTTGCATGTATGTTATTCCGTTTATCTCTTTAGTATAATTACTATGATTATGCCCGCTGAATGCCAGAACCACTTTTTTAAAACCCGCATGTTGATTCTCATTTTCCAGGACAGTCCGTACTTCTGCTCCATTTTTCAGAAAAGTATCAATACTCTGATGAGAGAACAATACACATTTTTTATCTGTTCTTCGTAAATCCGTTTCCAACCATTTTAGTTGTTGGGCATCTATATAATCATGCATGTTTTCGTTCGCTTTATAATTATTACCTTTTGCATAGTGCGTATATTTTTGGCCATCGAATAAATTATTTCCATCTAATACGATAAAATGAAATTCTCCTTCATCAAAGGAATAGTAACGTTCTGGCATTCCGATTCCTGATATATATTCGGTAACCGTATATTTGTCTACATCATGGTTCCCCATTACGTGGTATTTATTACCTTTAAAGGAGTTCCAAATAGTTAAAAAAGTCATACTGGTACTATCTAGGCGGCAGAAATCGCCTAAGTTGATTATAAAATCAACTTTCTCTTTTTGAGCTACCTTAACAAAAGTTTCTAAACGTTTTTGCCCATCGGGAACATCAGGACCATGCAAATCAGAAATAATAGCGAATTTGATAGTATTTTCCGGAGATTTACAAGCAGTAGATAATATTCCAGATAGTAATAATACTAGTACTAATAAATAGTTTTTTTTCATCATAACCAATATTTTAAATAATGAATAAATCGTGATGTCAAAATTATGTGTTTTATTCACCATTGTAGTTTTATGTAGTATATAAAAGTTGTATTTTTGTACAAATCTGCATGTTCCGTATGTCATTTGTTCGCTTATATGTTGATAAATGGGTAATTCTTGATTACTTGTGTTGTTTCAGTTGTACATTCATTTTTGTATATGGAATATTTAAGCATACAACCTGTTTAGAAAGAAAAATAAGATACTCGTATGAACTGTTCTAATCTTCCGGTATGTAATCTGTGTAACTAAATACATTTCCATACAACTTTTGAAGTTGTCAATTGTTCGAGGTTTGAGTGGACACTTGGATTTAGGCAGGTTCTTCTTGAAGTCCCAATGTGCAGGATTGACAGAAATTTCTAAACTTATGTACTTCTTCTTCCCGTTCTTACAGCTTCTCACCATAAGCGGTAATTTTTCATTCTTTAAAACTTTTGATTTGTAGCACGTTACATTAACAGTTGTTTTTATTCTTTGTTTAACTATCGGTTTGACTGAACCATGTGAACTATTGTAATTTAAGCATAAAAAAAGAGAGTTACTATAAGTGTAACTCTCTGATCCTTTGGTGATCCGCTTGGGGCTCGAACCCAAGACCCCAACATTAAAAGTGTTGTGCTCTACCTGCTGAGCTAGCGAATCAAACCTTGTTGCTGTTAAGCGGGTGCAAATATAGATACTTTTTTGTAAGATGCAAAGGATTTTCGCTTTTTTTCTTATCTTTGCCCTCAATAAAATTATTAATCATTAATATTAATCATTTAGAATACATGGCAACAGTAGACGATAAGAAAATTATTTTCTCTATGGTGGGCTTAAACAAAACCATTCAGCAGAACAATAAGCAGGTGTTGAAGAATATCTATCTTTCGTTTTTCTATGGAGCAAAGATCGGTATCATAGGTTTAAATGGTTCCGGTAAATCAACTTTGCTGAAGATTATTGCCGGATTGGATAAATCCTATCAGGGAGAAGTGGTGTTCTCACCCGGTTATTCAGTGGGCTATTTGGCTCAGGAACCATATCTTGATCCGACTAAAACTGTGAAGGAAGTAGTGATGGAGGGTGTTCAGCCTATTGTGGATGCGTTGACGGAATATGAAGAAATCAATCAGAAATTTGGTTTGCCTGAATACTATGAAGATCAGGACAAGATGGACAAACTGTTCACTCGTCAGGCAGAGTTGCAGGATATCATTGATGCTACTGATGCCTGGAATCTTGACAGCAAGCTGGAACGTGCTATGGATGCCTTACGTTGTCCTCCCGAAGACCAGCCTGTGGAATATCTTTCCGGCGGTGAACGTCGTCGTGTAGCCCTTTGTCGGTTACTCCTTCAAAAACCTGATGTATTGTTGCTTGATGAGCCTACCAATCATCTTGATGCCGAGTCTATCGATTGGTTAGAACAACACCTGCAACAATATGAAGGTACAGTTATTGCTGTTACTCATGATCGTTACTTTCTTGATCATGTGGCGGGATGGATTCTTGAGTTGGACCGTGGTGAGGGTATTCCTTGGAAAGGTAATTACTCCAGCTGGCTTGAACAGAAAACCAAGCGTATGGAAATGGAAGAGAAAACTGCCAGCAAGCGTCGCAAAACTTTGGAACGTGAGTTAGAGTGGGTACGTATGGCTCCTAAGGCTCGTCAGGCAAAAGGAAAAGCGCGTCTGAATTCTTATGATAAATTGTTGAATGAAGATGTTAAAGAGAAAGAGGAGAAACTGGAAATCTTTATTCCTAATGGACCTCGTTTGGGTAATAAGGTGATTGAAGCTAAGCATGTGGCTAAGGCATTTGGTGATAAGCTTCTTTTCGATGATCTTAATTTTATGTTACCACCTAACGGTATTGTCGGAATCATTGGCCCTAACGGTGCTGGTAAAACTACTCTTTTCCGCCTTATTATGGGACTGGAAACTGCGGATAGCGGGGAGTTTGAAGTAGGTGAGACTGTAAAAGTGGCTTATGTGGACCAACAACATAAGGATATTGATCCTAATAAGAGTGTTTATCAGGTGATTTCCGGTGGTAATGACCTAATCCGTATGGGAGGACGTGATATTAATGCACGTGCTTATCTGTCGCGTTTTAACTTTTCCGGTGCCGATCAGGAGAAACTTTGTGGTGTACTTTCCGGTGGTGAGCGTAACCGTCTTCACTTGGCTCTTTGCTTGAAGGAAGAGGGAAATGTCCTTCTTCTCGATGAACCGACCAATGATATTGATGTGAATACTTTGCGCGCTTTGGAAGAAGGTCTTGAAGATTTTGCCGGATGTGCTGTCGTTATCAGTCATGACCGTTGGTTCCTTGATCGTATTTGTACCCATATTCTTGCTTTCGAAGGTGACTCTAACGTCTTCTTTTTCGAAGGTTCTTATTCGGAATATGAGGAAAATAAATTGAAACGTTTGGGACGAGAAGAACCTACCCGAGTTCGTTATAGAAAGTTGATGAATGACTAGTGGTTAGTTCTTGTTTGAAAGAGAAATAGTCGCTTTTGTGACAAAAAGAAAGCCCCGCAAAAAAAAAGCGGGGCTTCTTTGTTTAAAAAAGTCTCAATAATGCTTTAGTAACTTGAAAAAATGTAGCACTTTTGTAATAATTATCTGATTTTAATATACTATATTTGCGACTTAAGAACGTTTTTAATTATTAATTAACACTATCTATTAACTAAAAGCAGAATTATGAGAAAACATCTAATTCAATTTCTGTTGGTTGCAGTGCTGTCGGTATTCAGTGCCGCTGCATGGGCTCAGACTACAGTGAAAGGTCAGCTTGTTGATGCTGAAACGGGCGAGCCGTTAGTGGGCGCTGCCGTAATGGTAGAGGGAACTACACAAGGATCGGTGACTGACATTGATGGTTATTTCAAGCAAAGCGTTGCTTCGAATGCCACATTACTTTTCAAGTATATTGGTTACAAGGACTTGAAGAAGAAGATTACACAGAAGGGAGCTTCTGTAGATTTAGGAATTATACAGATGCAACCGGATGCGGTGATGTTGAAAGACGTAACTATCACTTCGTCCATAGCTGTTGCACGTAAAACTCCAGTTGCGGTCTCTACTGTTGATCCTGTATTTATTGAAGAAAGGTTGGGTTCGCAAGAATTTCCTGAAATATTAAAGTCGACTCCGGGTGTTTATGTGACTAAAGATGGCGGAGGTTTTGGTGACTCTAAAATAAATATCCGTGGTTTCAAGAGTGAGAATGTGGCAATGATGGTTAATGGCGTGCCAATGAACGGTATGGAAAATCAGAAAGTTTATTTTAGTAACTGGTCTGGTTTGTCTGATGTTGCTTCCAGCATACAAGTACAACGTGGATTGGGTGCCAGTAAAATAGCTTCACCTTCTGTAGGAGGTTCGCAGAATGTTATAACAAAGACTACAGATGCTAAAAAAGGTGGTTTTGTTTCTTATGCTATGGGTAATGATGGTTATAACAAAATATTGTTTAGCGTTTCTTCTGGTTTGTCAAAAGATGGATGGGCTTTCACTTTATTGGGTGGTAAAGATTGGCGTGACGGATATATTCAGGGTACTGAATCGGAAGGTTATACTTGGTTTGCTAGTATTGCCAAGCGTATCAATGATAATCATCAGTTGTCTTTAACAGCTTTTGGCGCTCCACAGTGGCACAATCAACGTAATAACCAAAATGGCCTTACTATTAAGGAATGGCAACGTGTAAAACAATATATGGGTGATGATAGTCCTTATAAATATAATCCTACATTTGGTTATCGTAATGGAAAGGCTTATAATTCTTCTCGTAATTCTTATCATAAACCTCAAATTTCGTTGAATCATTTATGGCAGATCGATCATAGATCAAGTTTGAGTACAGCTCTTTATGTATCTATTGGACGAGGTAATGGCTATAGCGGTACTGGTGATAGCGAATATAGAAATAAATGGTATGGGGCAAGTAATGGATTGGTGAATAATGATTTTCGTCGTCCTGATGGTACATTCGATTATGATGCCGTAGAAGCATTGAACGCAGAAAGTACTACCGGTTCTAAGATGATTATGAGCAAGATGATGAATGATCACATGTGGTATGGTTTGCTTTCTACTTATACAACCAAATTTGGTGAATATTTCGATTTTTATGGTGGTATTGATGTACGTTATTATAAAGGACTGCATCAAAATGTGATAACCGACCTTTTCGGTGGCTCATATTTTGTGGACTCATATAATCGTAAAAATGTATTGGCTGCTAATAATCCGGTAGGTGGTACACCCGAATACATTAATGAGAAGTTGGGTGTAGGTGATGTCGTATATCGTGATTATGATGGTTTTGTGATGTACGAAGGTGTTTTTGGACAGTTGGAATATAACCAAGATAAATTAAGCGCATTTGTTTCTGGTGGTATTTCTAATACGGGTTATTGGCGTTATGATCGTATGTATTATAGTAAAGATAAAGCGAAATCTTCCGCAAAGAATTATTTGGCAGGAAATGTTAAGGGTGGTATAAATTATAATCTTGATGACAATAATAATGTATTCTTCAATGCCGGTTATATTAGTCGTGCTCCGATGTTCCAGAATACTTTTATTAATTCGCAATCTTCACATGAACGTAATCCGGATGCCAAGAATGAAAAAATCATGTCGTTTGAAGTAGGTTATGGTTTCCGTAGTAGTATTTTCAGCGCGAATTTGAATGCCTATTATACAAAATGGATTGATAAAGCACTGTATGACTCCGGAACTTCTACTGATACTAAAGAGCGTTGGACTATGAATATGTTAGGTGCTAATGCAAATCATATGGGTATTGAACTTGATTTTTCTGCTAAACCATTGCGTTGGCTGGAAGTGACAGGTATGTTCTCTTGGGGTGATTGGCGTTGGAATGGTGATGCTTCGGGCTATTTGTTCAATGCGCAAGGACAGATAATGAAAGATACCCGTGGAGGAGTGGTTACTGATATGTCTACTGCTGAACAGTATAAATATAAAATTAAGATGGACAACGTATCTGTAGGTGGTTCTGCACAAACAACAGCTGCTTTAGGATTGAATATACGTCCTATGAAAAATCTGCGTGTAAGTGCAGACTGGAATTTCTATGCACGTAACTTTGCCGATTATGAAATTGATGCAGGGGAAGCTAAACAAGAAGAGCCCTATTTGATTAGTGCTCCATGGCAGATACCGTCTTATAATACTTTTGACCTAGGAGCTAGCTATACATTCGATTTTGGTAAGATACGTGCTACTTTGAGTGGTAATGTTAATAATGTTCTTGATCAAGAATATATTGCTGATGCTTACGATGGCAAGAACCACGATTGGGAGACGGCGACACGTGTACTTTATGGCTTTGGACGTACTTATTCTGTAAGACTGAAGTTTAATTTCTAAACCAAGACAGATTATGAAAAAAAATATTTTATTAGGAACGCTATTTGCATCTTTGCTGTTGTTGGCAGGTTGCGATTATAATGAAGACAATTTTCCGGGATACGATGAGTATACCCATGCTAAGGATATCCGAAACGATACGATTACTTTAGTGAAAGCCAATTATAAAAAGATTGCTACACTGAAAGCAAATAGAGAACTTGCTCTTTCTAAAGATCCTGAAGGGCAAACTTTTCTAAAAGCTTTGGATCAGTTGACCAGCAACGGTTTCTTTACCGAAGAAGCTCCCGCTGCATGGTATTTGCCTGCCTATATTGATTCTGTTTTCCCTTATTTAAGTAATAAGTCAAAAGTATTGGTGAATTATCAAAATGCAGAAAATTTGCCTGAATATATGGCTGATTTTAATGGAATCAAAGATTATGATCTTACTTCTGAGGATTATAAATCAGTGTGGGGCGATAAGGTGAATGCACTATACATTTCTCCTGCTAAAGTGAAGATGATACCGGAAGTTCTTGCTGCGGCTAATCCAAATGCTAAAAATGGAGATATGCTTTTGGTCAACTACGCTTATTCTGAAACGGAACCGAGTACGGGCGGTGGATCGGAGCCGGAACCAGAACCAGAACCGAAAAAAGTATATCAGTTGGTAAAAGAAGTAGATGAAGCAGGTGGTAATTATGTAATTCTTTCTCCGGATAAAAATGCCAATCTCATTCCTTTTGGAAAGCTTAAGGATGAAACAAAAAATTATGGTTATATGGTAGGCGAAGCAGTGACTGTTGCCGACGGACTCATCACAAGTGATGTTACTGATTATGTGTTGACGATTACCCCTACAGATAAAGGTTATTCTCTGAAGCGTCAGGACGGGAAATATATTTATATGTCCGGGGATTATAATACTTTCAATTTGTCTGCCTCTATGCAGGAAAAAGGAGGTGATTGGGTATTTACTGATAAAGCAACGGATAATTTGAAATCTGTTATCAATGTAGAAAAAAATAAAACCATAAAATTGAATTTTTATGTAGATGGAAATTCTTATTCGTATGGGGCATATTCGGGCTCAAAATCCGGTTCTTATTTGAATGAGTCTTTCATGGGTAATACTGGTCGGTTCACAGTGCAAAATGTAACCATGAATGAACCTTTGAATAGAGTATGGAGTAATACGGCTGATTATGGCTGGAAAGTATCTGCTACGATAAATAAGGTTTCTTATCCATCAGAAAGTTGGTTGGTATCTCCTGAAGTGGATTTAGATAAAGCAAATACACCGGTTTTGGCATTTGAACATGCGCTTAATTTTTTAAATGGTAATAACCGTGTAGATTTCATGGATTTGAAGATTTCTTCTGATTATAAAGATAATGTAGCTACTGCCACGTGGGAGACATTGAATGTACCTGTTTGGCCGGAAGGGAAAAACTGGAATTTTGTGGAATCTGGTAATATTGATTTGTCTGCATATAAAGGCAAAAAAATACGTATAGCATTTGTATATAAGAGTACTTCAGATTGTGGACCTACATTTGAAGTGAAGAATTTGACTTTAACTGATGAGGTGGAAGGTTATTATGCAGATGTACATCTTTATAAAGAAATCTCAGAAGACGAATTGGCTCCTGCTACTTTTGCTTCTACCCGTGCTGCTGTAAAAGCTAATACTTCTGCTGTTTATCGTTATGATGCTACAACTGCGACTTGGACTGCTTATGAACCGACTGATAAAAATACAGATCTTGTAGTATTGCAACCGGCAGATTATGAACCGATGGGATACAACTCAATCAGTGATCCTTCTGTTACATTGCCTATTTTCTTAACCAAGGCTTATCCCTATGTTAAGGCAGATGACAAGAAGGTAGCTGTATATTATTACTATGATTCCTCTGCAAAGAAAACTACTGTTGCTGCTACCGAGTTTACTTATGATGGTGCTGCTTGGCTTGAAACAGCTACAGATATGCCTGCCCGTATGTTGTTTGTGAAAAGTAATGATAAGTGGATAGAAGCAAAAGTATATTATGAAAATACTTTGCTTGGTGGTAATGATGGTGGTTTTACTATTCAGGATATTGAATTGGGAGGATTGTCAAAGGTATGGTCCATTGAAAGGTCTTATGGTTGGAAAGCTACAGGCTATAATGGCGAAAACCAGAAAGCAGAAAGTTGGATTGTGTCACCTGAGATTAGTTTGGAAAAAGCGGCTGTACCTGTCCTGAGATTTGATGCTGCTATAAATCATTTAAAAGGTAATAAAGTTTCAGATTACTTTGTGGTAAAACTATCTACTGATTATGTGGATGATGTTACAAAAGCCACTTGGGTTGATTTGACAATAACAGGATGGCCTGTGGAGGATTCATGGAGTTTTGTTACAGTAGATCCTTGTGAATTGGGTGATTATAGTAATCAAAAGATCCGTATTGCTTTCCAATATAAGAGCGATGAAAAAGCTGCCGCTACTGTTGAAATCAAAAATCTTTCTATTCAAGAATAATGATGGATAGAAAAAACAAAAGCTTAGAATGAAGAAATTATCTTATATATTGCTTTTGCTTATAAGTGTATGGCTCGGAGGGTGTGAAGATTCCTCCGATGCTTTACCTTATGGCTACATTGAGACTACCCAGGAAGGGACATCTACAATGGTAATGAAAGGTTATGAAAACTACGCCGATGGATTTAGCGTTTTCAAGGCCGACGGATTTGACAAACCTTTCTATTTGAAAGAAAAGAAGTTTGTGGGGAATGCTTGGCGTTTTGTTCCGGGAGTCGATGGCAAACTTTCTGCAATGACTGAAGTTCCTGCTGATCAAGTTTGGCAAGAAACTATTGAGGTTGTGAGTGGAAAGAACTATTGGGCACGTTGTAAAAGTGCTACGAAATATAGTTTCTTAAAAGTACGTATAGCTTATATTGAAGGTAATAATGTAGGTATAGAATACATTGCAGCCGGTACAAAGGATCGCGACTTAAGTGAAAATGTTAATGCTAATGTTGCTACGGATAGAGTATCGGTAACCAACTATGAGATGCCTCGATTGAATGCTGCCAATTATTATGTAGATCACTATGTGACAGTGAGCAATGTAAAAGTGTTGAATTATGGTCTTGAATGGAATCCGACAATGAAACATTCTACCTGGGTCGCTTTCAATTTTGATGAAATTACTTGTAAAGAAGGTGCAGAACGTGGGAAGAACTTTTTTGTTGATCCGGAATTGCCTGTTGAAATGCAAGTAACCAATGACCAACATAAGAATGATGGATTTGATCGTGGACACCTTTGTGGCTCTGCCGATCGTCTCTATACTCAGGAAGCCAATGACCAAACTTTCTATTTCAGTAATATATCGCCTATGATTCCTTCATTCAATGGGCAATACTGGGGAGCTTTGGAGAACCAGATACGTAAATGGGGACGCGCTATTCCTACTACGTATGATAAGGTATATGTGGCTAAGGGTGGTACGTTGAATGAATTATTGAAAGATTTTACAGCTACCAAGAAAGGTGGAGATGGTAAACTGCCTTCTACAGATGAGAATGGACTTACCATTCATGGATTGCCTTGTCCAAAATATTATTTTATGGCTATTCTATCACAAAAAGGTGATATTTGGCATGCGATTGGTTTTTGGATGGAACATCAAGAGTATTTATCTGGTAGCCCGTCAGTCAATGAACTAAAGAAATGTGCTGTAAGTATTGACGAACTTGAAGAAAAAACAGGGCTTGACTTCTTCTGTAATCTGCCTGATGTGATAGAGGAGGAAGTGGAGAGTACCTATAACGAAAATGACTGGGCTTGGTAAGAGAACAGTCCTTTTTAACATAATACCAAATTAATAGTGGAGAGGATGTGTCGTGAGACACATCCTTTTTTGTTATCGCTACAAACTACATGTATGTTTGATTAAAATAGTTTATTTAGAAATATATGCTTATTTATTAAAGAAATGGATGTTATGTCTGTTCATTAAAGAAATATGTATTTATTTCTGAAACTATACGAACAAATAGTACTAGCTTTTTGTTTCAACTATAAAGACAAAATTTACAAGTATATGGAGAAATTAACTAAAACGGATATCGGACTTATAGGTCTTGCCGTGATGGGCGAAAATCTAGCTTTGAATATGGCAGATAAAGGTTGGATGGTATCTGTTTATAATCGTACTGTCCCGAGGGTGGAAGAAGGAGTGGTTGAGCGTTTCATTAATGGACGCGCCAAAGGAAAAAGTATCGAGGGATTTACAGATATATCAGATTTTGTAGCTTCTATTGCTACCCCCCGCAAAATAATGATGATGGTTCGTGCCGGTAGTGCGGTAGATGAACTGATGGAACAACTTTTCCCGTATTTATCACCGGGAGATATTCTGATTGACGGTGGTAACTCGAATTACGAAGATACCAACCGTCGTGTTGCGTTAACCGAAAAGGAAGGCTTTCGTTTTGTAGGTGCCGGAGTATCGGGGGGAGAAGAAGGTGCGCTCAACGGTGCTTCCATTATGCCTGGAGGGTCGGAGAGTGCGTGGGAAGAAGTGAAACCTATTCTGCAAAGTATTGCTGCTAAAGCGTCGGATGGTACACCATGTTGCCAATGGATTGGTCCGGCAGGATCGGGACATTTTGTCAAGATGATACATAATGGAATTGAATATGGTGATATGCAACTTATTTCCGAAAGTTATTGGGTGATGAAAAACTTGTTGAAATTGACTAATGAGGAAATGGGTACCATCTTTTCTCATTGGAATGAAGGTAAGTTACGTAGTTATCTGATAGAGATTACTGCCAATATTTTGAGACATAAAGATAAGACGGGCGGTTATTTGATAGATAAAATCTTGGATACGGCAGGACAGAAAGGTACGGGAAAATGGTCGGTAATCAATGCCATGGAGTTGGGTATGCCGCTTGGACTTATTGCTACAGCAGTTTTTGAACGCAGCTTATCTGCCCAGAAGAGTTTACGTGAAGAGTCTTCCAAGCAATTTGTGTGCCAACGTACGGAAGTTGTTTACAATAAACCTGAAATGGTGAAAGATATCTATGCTGCGTTGTATGCTTCTAAGCTAGTGTCGTATGCGCAGGGATTTGCTGTGTTGCAACGTGCGTCCGATACTTTTGGATGGAAATTGGATTTGGCTTCTATTGCGCGTATGTGGCGTGGGGGATGTATTATCCGTAGTATCTTCCTGAATGATATTGCAGCGGCTTTTGAGGTAAAGGATAAACCGAGACACCTTTTGTTGGCGCCTTACTTTAAAGAAGAAATCAAGCAGTTGCTCTCTGGGTGGAAACATTTGGTGGTACAAGCTATGAAAGAAGAACTTCCGGTACCTGCATTCTCATCGGCGTTGAATTATTTTTATTCATTGGTATCGGCCAAGTTGCCGGCAAATATGATTCAGGCACAACGTGATTATTTCGGAGCACATACCTTTGAGCGTGTAGATGAGCTTCGTGGACAATTTTTTCATGAGAATTGGACCGGACATGGAGGTAATACCAAATCAGGAACTTACAATGTGTAAAGAGGAACTACTATGAATAAATTTGTAATGATTATTTTTGGAGCTTCAGGCGATTTGACGAAGCGTAAATTGATGCCGGCATTATATACTTTATATAAGGATGGACGTTTACCGGATGGTTTTGCTATTCTGGGTATTGGGCGTACAGAATATGAGGATGATAATTACCGTACATATATATTGAAAGAACTTGAACAGTTTATCGCTTCGAAAGAGCAAGTTGAAGAAAAGATGACAGATTTTTGTAGGCATCTGAATTATCTGACAATGAATCCTGCTGATGTAGAGGAATATGGCCGTTTGAATGACCGTTTGCAGGAATTGACAGGTGAAAAAGAACCGGATAATCTTCTGTTTTATCTGGCTACCCCACCTTCGCTTTATGGCGTTATTCCACTTCATTTGCAGACAGCACATCTGAACACTCCCCATTCACGTATCATCGTCGAAAAACCTTTTGGGTATGATTTAGAGTCAGCCCGTGATTTAAACCGGATTTATTCTTCTGTATTTGAGGAGCATCAGATTTATCGTATTGATCATTTTCTGGGTAAAGAGACTGCTCAGAATATTCTGGCTTTTCGTTTTGCCAATGGTATTTTTGAACCATTATGGAACCGTAATTATGTGGATTATGTAGAAATCACTGCGGTAGAGAATTTAGGTATAGAGCAACGTGGCGGATTTTATGAAGGCGCAGGTGCCTTGCGTGATATGGTGCAGAACCACCTTATACAACTGGTGGCATTGACAGCTATGGAACCTCCTGCTATCTTCAATGCTGATAATTTCCGAAATGAAGTGGTAAAAGTTTACGAATCTCTTGCACCATTGACGGAGGAAGACCTGAATGAACATATTGTTCGTGGACAGTACACTGGTTTCGGAACGAAAAAAGGTTATAGAGAAGAGAATAATGTATCGCCTGACTCACGTACCGAAACTTATATTGCCATGAAAATCGGTATCAACAATTGGCGATGGAGTGGTGTTCCCTTCTATATCCGTACCGGAAAACAAATGCCTACAAAGGTAACGGAGATTGTAATACATTTCCGTGAAACACCACATCAGATGTTTCATTGTGAAGGTGGCCATTGCCCCCGTGCCAACAAACTTATTTTACGATTGCAACCCAACGAAGGTATTGTCTTGAAGTTCGGAATGAAAGTTCCGGGTCCCGGATTTGACGTGAAGCAGGTTATGATGGACTTCAGCTATTCCGAATTAGGGAGGCTGCCTACCGGTGATGCTTATGCTCGGTTAATAGAAGATTGTATACAAGGTGACCAGACACTATTTACTCGTAGTGATGCCGTTGAAGCTTCCTGGAAATTTTTTGATCCTGTTTTAAATTATTGGAAGAAACATCCTGAGGTTCCGCTCTACGGTTATCCAATCGGTACTTGGGGGCCTTTGGAGAGTGAAGTAATGATGCACGAACATGATGCTGAATGGACCAATCCGTGTAAAAATCTTACAAATACAGACGAATACTGTGAGTTATGAAAAGTTACATTTATACTACTGCGACAGAAACGGCGCATGCGCTCATTAAATATCTCATTGATATGATGAAACAAGAGCCGAAACGAATTTTTTATTTTGCTTTCAGCGGAGGAACTACTCCTTCAATTATGTTTGATATTTGGGCGAATGAGTATAAAGAACAAACTCCATGGGAACGGATGCGTATCTATTGGGTAGATGAACGGTGCGTTCCTTTCGAAGACTCGGAAAGTAATTATGGTACAATGAGCAGGTTACTTTTGAATGAGGTCAGGATGCCGGATGAATTTGTTTTTCCTGTCTACGCATTCCATTCTCCCGAAGAAGAAGCCAAACGTTATTCGGAACAAGTATATCGTACATTACCTTTGTGGCGTGGCTTTCCGGTTTTTGATGTTGTGTTGCTTGGTGCAGGTGACGACGGGCATACATCTTCTATCTTTCCGGGACAAGAACATCTTCTGTCTTCTTTTCGTCCATATGAAGTCAGCTTCAATCCTTATAACGGGCAGCAGCGGATAGCCATGACAGGATGCCTGATATTCAGTGCTAAGAAGATAGTCTTTCTTGTAACTGGAAAAAGTAAGGCAGATGTAGTCCGTGATATCTTGAACTCGGGTGATACCGGTCCTGCCGCCTTTGTGGCGCATCATGCTTTAGATGTTGATGTCTTTGCTGATGCTCAGGCTGCTGGAAAGGAAGCGGATACTATTTAGAAGTACCGCTTTCCAGAATGCTTACTATTGAGAATAGTGTGAAACATATACCTCCTAAGCCGGCTAATACGCGCGCCGGTACAAAGTAGGCATCGTGTATTGTTGCCATCTCGAAAATGAAGACGGAGAGGAACAGGCAGGTTAGGGCTGTAAATATTGGAATTAACGGGATACGGTTGGCTAGTTTGAATGTGTTTCGCCAGATAGCAGCAAGCAGGATGACTTTGCTGGAAATACTGTAACACACCAGTCCCAATCCTATCATGATAAATCCGATAGAGGATTTGATAATGTTGGGATTACCTAAAATCAAGAGTCCCCAAACGATACTGAGTGTTCCCATGGATAATACTAATGCAGGCCACCATCTTTTTTCAGGATGTGTGTATGTATTACGTATTTGGCGTACGATTGTTGCTACCAATGCTACCAAGCTGGTACAGATACAGGCAATTCCTGCCATGACGTGTCCGGCTACATAATAAGCATTGTGTGTGTCGCTTTTCGTAAGAAGCCAGAAGGTCCATATCCATGTAACAGTTGCCAGGATAATGGCGATGATTATCAAAATATTGCCTTCTATGGAGTTAAATGCTTTACGGGGTACCTCGTGTCCGGTTGTATCGGAGTTTTCAGGGATGAGAGTGAAACGTGTAGAGGAAGTTGCTGTGGTTGCGACGCATGCTGTGATGAAGGCTACTCCGCAAACTACATGTCCGGCTACGAAATGGCTGGCACTAGCAGCTTCATTTATGTATTCCCATCCATAGATAAAAGTGATAATGGCTGCCATGTAACCGATGATAGGTAGGGCATATTTTACTATCGGGCTATATGTATGGATAATTTGCCGGATGATTGTGGCTGCCGTAGCAAATAGTGCGATACAAATCATCCCTAAGGATAACAATACCGGACCGGCGACATACTTTGCCGGGTCCACTCCCATATAAAGCACGAAAGTTCCGTAGCTAAAACAAAACAAAGCCATCAGTAAGGGTATGGCTCGGAAAAGAATACTAATTCCGTAATTCATAATTAGCTTATTTAGAGTTTTTACTTTCTAACAGTGACATTCTGGCTTTGTTTTTCTTTTTAAGTTTTATTTATAGCATATAGAGTTTACAAAGTTAAATCAGGGGGCTAATCGAGATATTTCCCAGTTTCCATTCTCTAATAGTGTATATTGAAAACGATCGTGTAGTCTGTTTTCACGTCCTTGCCAAAACTCAAAACGGGTAGGAGTGACTACAAATCCTCCCCAATTATCAGGACGTTTCACTACTTGTCCCGCCAACTTTGTTGCCTCATAAGCAAATGCACGTATAATTTCCATCCGGCTGCCGATGACATGGCTTTGCGGGGAAACTCTGGCTCCGATTCTACTTTTGTAAGGACGAGTTGCAAAATAAGCCTCTGATTCTTCGGGAGTACATTTTTCAGCTTTCCCCTCGATATGTACCTGTCTCTCCAATTTATGCCACACAAAGGACAAGGATATATATGGGTTACCTGTTAATTGTTGTCCTTTACGGCTTTCGTAATTTGTGAAAAATAGAAACTTCTCATTTTCCATCCCTTTCAGTAATACGGTTCGTGTAGAAGGATGTCCGTCAGTTGATACAGTGGCTATAATCATGGCGGTAGGTTCGTCTTCGCTACTATGGATGGCATCGTCCAGCCAATATGCAAATTGTTCGAAAGGATCGTTGGAAATGTTGTTTTTAGTGAGTTTCCCACGCGTATATTCTTTTCGGATATCAGAGATTTGAGATTTCATACTTCGTATAATTTTTTTCATCTATAACAATGAAGAAGGGGATAGAGTTCTGATAAATATTATACTTCAGGGATAGTTTATTTATTATCACAATAAGAAATTAGTGTTTTCATTTTACTAATTAAGTTTATATTATTACTTTTGCGGTACCACTCATGTACGATATAAATGCGCCACAACGCAGCGGAAGGCATTAAGCCCTCGGCTGTGCGTTGTGGCGCACGTTTGTGTTAGTACTGAGTGGTATCATATTAACAGGCTGGGGGCTTTTTCGTTCTGTTCGTAGTGCTTTTTTTCGTTAACCCATTTTTAATATACTGAGGCTACAAAATGCCTATTTAATTTTGTCGTTGTCCCGCCCCGCTTGTGACAAGTAGGACGGGATTTTTATATTATAACTGAATATATTTGGAAAATCCACCATAATGTAAAAGCACTTCCAACGTTCGCTTACGGAGGAAGTGCTTTACACAAAAACTAAACTAGACTTAACTAAACTATTCTATTGGGGGAGTTTCACAACTCCTATCTGTTCGATGCAAAGGTAAAAAAACATCTTTTAATATGCAATAGGATATTGTAAGAAATCGACCAAATTTTATTATTTATCTATGGTAAACTGGATTTTAGCTACGCTTTTCCAGGAAATCCTGAAAAACCTGTTTATAGCTATCGCTGATGGGGATGTAACTCTTCCCAAAAACTATACGGCCACGGTCGATAATGCGTATTTTGTCTTTTTGTACTATGTAGGAACGATGTACGCGCATAAAGCGGGAAGCAGGGAGCAACTCCTCCATGGCTTTCATACTCATAAGTGAAAGAATAGGTTTGGGAGTATTTTCTTCGTAGATTTTGACGTAATCCTTCAAACCTTCTATATAGAGAATATTTTTAAGTTCCACTTGTACCAGTTTGTAGTCACTTTTCACAAAAATACTTTCAATTACCTCTTTGGGTTGTTGCAACAACCCAAACCATTGCACAGCTTTGTTGGCAGCTTGTAAAAAATCAACGTATGAAATAGGCTTCAACAGATAGTCCAAGGCATTGACTTTATATCCATCTATTGCATACTGGTCAAAAGCTGTGGTGAACACAATACGTGTGTGAAAATCTACCATCTTGGAATATTCAAGACCATTGAGCTCCGGCATCTGGATGTCGAGAAAGAGAAGATCGACATGTTTGTCCGGTAAATCTTTCATAGCTTGTACAGCACTAGAATACTTGCCTGCAAGTTCCAGAAAAGGAGTTTTCAGAACGTAGCTTTCCAGAAGGTTTAAAGCCAAAGGTTCATCGTCTACGATTGCACATCTTAAATTCATACTGTTTTAATACCTGATACATAAAGTTGATTTATATTCTTTTCCATTCTCACTTACTCCATGTTCCCATTCATAACGTTCCGGATAGGTCAGTTCAAGCCTTTTACGCACCTGTTCCAATCCGATGCCGCTTCCACTCTTATCCGTTTCACTTTTGGGATGATAACTATTGATAATTTCGCAACGTACTTCTTCGTGGCTTTCACTGAAACGAATACGGATGAAACTAGGTTCAGTAGAAGATATACCATGCTTAAAAGCATTCTCAATCAGAGAAATGAAGATGAGTGGAGCAATCTCTGTACGACTATCCGGACGAACCTCGAAATGCGTCTCTACGGTGACATTGGAAGCGAGCCGTATGCGCATCAACTCAATATAGTTCCGAATAAAATCCATCTCTTTACCCAAAGCGACAAAAGTCTGTTGATTGTCATAAAGGACATGGCGTAACAATCGGCTTAATTCCTGAACGGCAGATTGCGCCTTGTCCGTATCAAAGGCAATAAGGGCATAGATGTTATTCAGAGTGTTGAGCAGGAAATGAGGGTTGAGCTGATTACGCAGGTTCTTCAATTCTGCTTCAGTACGGCTTTTCTCTGCTTCACGACGGGCTGCTTCTACCTGTATCCATCGTCCGCTCAGTCGGATGGCTACACTCAACCCGACGGTAAGTATCATGGTGAATGCATCACGCAATATGAATATCCATTTGGGAGGTCCCATATGCCTCCTTGAGTTACCGCTACCTTTGATAAAATTCTGAAAAGCATATTCTTGCCAGAAGTGCACGCCTGCCGTAACACAGATTATCAACAGGACATTCAGTAACAGATATCTGTTGATGCGTCCCTCAAACAGATAGTGGGGGATGAGATAACAGTAATTCACATAAAACACGATAAAGAAAGAGAGTGGAACCACGCTGCCATGCCGCAGATATTCTACCCAAGTTATTGTGAACCCGCTACGTGTCATCATCAAGAATGGGAAACCGAAAACAATTCCCCAGCCGATGATATGTATCAGGGCTTCAATGATGCGCGACCGTGAGTAAAGAATTTGTTTCATACTGTTGCAAAAATAAACAAAATAATGAAGAACTCTTCATTTCTTTATCATCATTCGTATCTTATTGCTTCTATCGGATCCAAGTCTGCTGCTTTCTTGGCAGGATACCAACCGAAAAAGACACCGGTGACGGTACAGACCGCGAAACTGAGGAATACACTCCATAGCTGGATATAAATGGGCCAGTGGGCCACACTCTTGACTATCCAACTTGCTCCGCAGCCGATGATAACTCCGATAAGTCCGCCGGTGATACTGATAAGAATAGCTTCAATCAGGAATTGTGACAGAATATCCACTCCACGGGCACCGACACTCATTCGCAGGCCGATTTCGCGGGTACGTTCCGTGACGGATACATACATGATGTTCATGATACCGATACCACCGACTACCAGTGAGATACCGGCAATGCAGGCAAGTAGGGTGGTCATCAAGTCAGTGGTGGTGTTCAGCATCGAACTGAGTTCCTGCTGGCTGCGGATAGTAAAATCGTCATCATCACTTTCCTTCAACTTATGATTGCGTCGTAGAATTTCAGTGATTTCATCAGTGGCATTGTCCGTCATATCCTCTGTCAGGGCAGAAGCGAAGATACCACTGAGATAAGTTTGGGCGAGTAATCTTTTCATAACGGTAGAGTAAGGCGCAAGTACTACGTCATCCTGGTCCATACCCATACTGTTGTAACCTTTCGATTTCAGTACACCGACTACCCGGAAAGGTACTTGATTAAATCGGATGATGCGACCTACCGGATCTTCTCCGTTGGGGAATAGATTATCTTGTATGGTCTTGCCGATGACACAAACTTTGGCGGAGGTCTGTATATCGGATTCGGTAAACATTTCTCCGTTCTCCACCGTCAACTGTCTGATTTCTAAATAGTCCGTACCGACACCGCTCACGGAAGAAGGATAGTTGTTGTTGCCTGCAATAAGTTGTCCCGATGAAGACACGTTGGGGCTGACAGCGGCAAGGAAGTTTGTTTCATTTCGCAGAGCTTCGTAATCGGTAAGTTTCAAGGTCTGCATGGCGCTGGGGTCTTGACGTACACCACCACGCATATCGGCTCCCGGATGGATCATAATCATGTTCGAACCCATTTCGGAGATTTGTGCCTGGATACTCTTCTTCGAACCTTGTCCGATGGCAAGCATGGTGATGACCGATGCTACCCCGATGATGATGCCCAGCATGGTGAGGAATGCCCGTAACTTGTTGTTGGCAAGTGCCCGGAGGGCTATTTTAAATAGGTTGGTTCCATTCATATTAATAATGTTTTAATCTTCTTCTTGTTTAGGCAATGCGGCAAGCGCTTCGGAGGCATTCAGGATTTCCGGATTGAGGTGATCTTCTTTAACCTGTCCGTCGCGCAACACTATATTGCGGCTGCTGTACTGGGCTATTTCCGGATTGTGTGTCACGAAGATGATGGTACGTCCTTCTGCGTGCAGTTTCTGGAATAGTACCAATATCTCGAAAGAGGTACGTGTATCCAGATTACCGGTTGCTTCATCTGCCAGAATAACTGCCGGGTTGTTTACCAGTGCCCGGGCAATGGCAACACGCTGCATCTGTCCACCGGACATCTGATTGGATTTATGTTCCAGCCGGTCACCCAATCCCACGGCTTGCAGGGCTTCGATGGCACGTTGCCTGCGTTCGGCGGCAGATACTGCGGAGTTGTACATCAAGGGGAGTTCTACATTTTCTACGGCTGTTGTCTTTGCCAGTAAGTTGTAATTCTGAAATACGAAACCGATTTTGCGGTTGCGGAGTATGGCACGCTGAGGCTTGCTCATGGTGCGTACCGAAATGCCGTCAAGTAAATACTCACCGCTTGTCGGAGTATCCAGGCAACCCAATGTATTCAGCAATGTAGACTTTCCCGAACCGGATGTACCCATGATGGTGACGAACTCACCTTCGGTAATGGTGAATGAAACACCACGCAATGCGTGGACTGTCTCGTCACCCACCTGGAAGTTCCGTTTTATGTTTTGAAGTTCAATAACTACTTTGCTCATAATGATTGATGTTTATAAATGGGAATTTAGGGGTGCTATGCCGGTAATTCATCATTTGCCGTTTTTCTTTTTATTTCCTCCCGGAGGGCCAGGCATAAACGGACTCTTTTCACCGTTTGCTCCCTGATTTGCTTCCGGTGTTCCAGTATCACCCGGCATGCGCCCGATAGTTGCTTCAGTCACTACTACCGTACCTTCGCTGATACCGCTGATAATTTCAGTATTGATACCGTTGGAGATACCTATTTCTACCGGATGTGCGGTAAATGTATTACCTTCTCGTGTCCAGAGTTTATGTTCGCCTTCGCTATCTTTCACGATATCATCTTCTCCGATGAGCGGTTTCTCGGGAGTGAAACGCAGGGCACGTGCCGGAACACAAAGCACATCTTTACGGTCGAGAGTATAGATGGTTACATTTGCCGTCAGCCGGGGTTTCAATTTCAAATCGGGATTATGGGCGGAGATAACCACTTCGTATGTAACGACCGTGGTTGATGAAGTGGCTGTACTGCTACTGCTGGCATCACCCAAACGTATTTGAGTTACTACGCCTTCAAATATATCGTTCGGATAGGCATCTACTGTAAATGTGGCGCGTTGTCCTTCTTCGACTCCGCCTATGTCAGCTTCATCCACATCGGCCACCACCTGCATCTGTGTTAAGTCCGCGGCAATGGTAAACAGAGTCGGTGTCTCAAAGCCCGAAGCCACCGTTTGTCCCTCTTCCACATCACGGCTGATAACCACTCCGTCAATAGGGGAAGTGATGACGGTATACGACAAGTTTCGTTCTGCTTTGGCTACGGCAGCCTGACTGCTTTCATAACTACTCTTCGCCTTTTCATAATTATACAGAGACTGTTCGTAGTCTGTGTCACTGATTAGCTGTTTTTCGTGCAAACCTTTATTGCGTTCATAATTCTTCTTTTGATATTCATATTCCGCTTTGGCACCGTTGTAGGTGGCACGTTGAGAAGCCAGTTCGGTCTGGAGGGTCACGCGGTCCATCTCTGCAATCAGTTGGCCTTTGGTCACCGCTGAATTATAGTCTACATAGATTTTGTCGATAATACCACTGACCTGAGTACCGACTTCCACCTCCGTCACCGGTTCGATAGTTCCCGTGGCGGTTACTGACTCTGATATCTCGCCTTTGTTTATGGTTGCTGTCTCGTAGATCACTTTATGCTTGGCTTTAGCACCTCCGAAGAGCCAGAACCCTGCGCCGACTGCCACAATAATGGCTATGGCAATGAGGATAATTTTCTTTTTATTCATAATGATATATTATATATATACTGTTAATTGTTAGCGTATTGTATTTACTGATTGTTTTCCCCTTAAATGTAACGGCCGTTTCCATGAAGAGAAACTTCCGTTCCCATTAGGAGAAACTTCCGTTCCCATTAGTGGAAACTGTCGTTTCCATTAAGAGAAACGCTCATTTCTGTGGTAGGAAACTGCCGTTTCCATCTATAGGAAACGGAAAACTGATGATTATAGAGTAATCTTCTCTCCCTGATAGAACTTCAACAACTGTGTGTTCAATATCGCCATGTATTTGGCTTGCAGTGTTTCCTGCTGCGCATTAAGCAGGTTATTTTTCTCCGTCAACAGTTCCACTGTATTCTTCATGCCGAGATTGAATTGCTCTTGGATGAGGTCGTAGCTGGTCTGGGTACTCTTTAACTTTTCTACGGCTGCAACATAGCGTTGTTGTGCACTATTGGCATCCAGCCAAAGTCCCTCGATGGTTTTGTACAAAGTCTTCTGCTCATCCAGCAATGACAATTCACTCGTCTGCTTCTGAAGTTTTGCTTTTTGTATGGTACTCTTGGTCTGACGATTGTTGAAGATAGGAATACTTACAGTCAGCCCCAGCGAGTTATTCCAGTTTTGTTTAATCTGCTCACCGAAAGTAAAGTCACTGCCGTTGGCATTGGTACTTCCGATACCGGCACTGAGACTTAGTGTAGGTATATATCCTGAACGGGCAATGTCGATGTCCAATTCCGAAGCCTTTACGTCCAATTTGCTTGCTTCTATTTCCGGACGTATCGTGAGGGCAGCGTGGAATACGTCCGTTTTTGCAGGTAACGGAGAGAGTACATTTTCATCGTTCAAAGCAGGAATATAGAGATTCATTTCTTCTTCACCATCCAGCTCGAGCAGTTGTTTTAGTTGAAGTTTGTAATCTTGCAGGGTAGCTTGTGCTGTTACCACCTGATATTTATCTGTACTGACTTGTGCCTCTAACTGTGCAAGGTCACTCTTTGCAATGCTTCCTGCTGCAAATAGTGCTTGGGCACGTTCATATTCAGCTTTGCTTACCTCCAGGGTAGACTTATTTACTTTTACTGCTTCGGCTGCATAAAGTATCTGCACATAGACTTGTGTGATACTTTCTTCAATGCTATTCTCGCTTTGTGCTACATTCAGTTCGGCAATACGGTTGTTTAAACGTTGTTGTTTCAGTGTGTTCAGGCGTTTACTGCCGTTGTAAAGTGTCCAGTTCGCATCGATACCGTAAGTGCCGTTATAGCTTGTCTTGCTTTGGCTACTCGTGATGTTGTCACCGTTTATAATCGTGTTGGTTTCGCTATTGGGGCGATTTACGATACGTTGGCTTACCGATGCTGATAGGCTGGGGAAGAGGGAAGCTTTCGCGGTTTTTACGTCTACTTCGGTACTTTCGGCATTCAGGCGGTTTTTACGGATGGTGATGTTCTGTTGTAAAGCATAATCAATGCATTTTTGCAAATCCCATTGGGCAAGCAAATTACTGTCGGCCTGCTGAATGTTGTTCTGTGTAGCTTGCTGTATCGTATCGATATTTTGCGCAGACAACCACGTATAGTTTGCTATACAGAGTACTATTACTGTCAATCTTTTTACATTCGTCATATCTCTTAATCTTCTATTGTTTCACATGACAAATATATGCGGTAACCCGTAGAAGTGCAAAACTGATAGATATAGGTCGGATTTTCGTCGGCAGAATACTTTTTTGTGCCGATAAATAACTTTTTAGGTTTTAATTTGTTCTTTATATAAAAGAATTTTATATTTGTAATGATTGTAAATCCGAATTTATATGAAAAACCTTGTAACCAGTATTTGGCAATTCTACTTAGACGGTTTCAGAAGTATGACATTGGGACGTACCCTGTGGCTGATTATCGTAATCAAGTTATTCATTATGTTTTTTATTCTTCGCCTTATTTTCTTTCCAAATTACTTGAATAAGGTGGCTGTGGGGGCTGATAAAGAAGAGTACGTGAGCCGTGAACTTATTATCAGAGCTACCGGTAACTGATTTTTATACCTTTTACATAATACTTAATATTTTACTCTCATGCTTGAAAACATTGACACTTCCCTGATCGACTGGTCGAGAGCGCAATTTGCCTTGACTGCTATCTATCATTGGATTTTTGTGCCGCTCACTTTAGGTTTGGCGGTAATTATGGGCATCATGGAGACGGCTTACTACCGTACGGGTGACGAGTTCTGGAAACGTACCGCTAAGTTTTGGATGAAAATTTTCGGTATCAATTTTGCCGTGGGCGTGGCTACGGGATTGATTTTGGAGTTTGAATTTGGTACGAACTGGAGTAATTACAGTTGGTTTGTTGGAGATATTTTCGGTGCTCCGCTGGCCATCGAGGGCATTTTGGCGTTCTTTATGGAGGCAACGTTTATTGCGGTCATGTTTTTTGGCTGGGATAAGGTGAGTAAACGTTTCCATTTGGCATCTACCTGGTTCACAGGATTGGGGGCTACGATTTCTGCATGGTGGATTTTGGTAGCAAATGCCTGGATGCAAAATCCTGTAGGAATGGAGTTCAATCCGGAAACTGCCCGTAACGAGATGGTGGACTTCTGGGCTGTGGCAACCTCACCGATGGCTGTTAATAAGTTTTTCCATAGTGTATTATCAGGATGGGTGTTGGCTGCCGTGTTTGTGGTTGGCGTCAGTTGCTGGTATCTTTGGAAGAACCGGGATAAGAAGTTTGCCTTGGCTAGCATCAAGATTGCCGCTTGGGTAGGACTGTGTGCCGCTGTGCTTTCTGCATGGACAGGTGATGGCTCCGGCTACCAAGTAGCGCAGAAGCAACCTATGAAGCTGGCTGCCATGGAAGGATATTATGAGGGGCAAGATGGTGCTGGATTGGTTGCTTTCGGTATCCTCAATCCCCAAAAGAAGACTGCCGGTGACGGAGAAGATGCATTTCTGGTCCGTTTGGAAATTCCCAAGTTATTGTCATTGCTTGCAGAACGGAGAATGGATGCATTTGTTCCGGGTATAGACAATCTGTTGCAAGGTGGATATAAGTTGCAAGACGGTTCGATTGCCCTTTCTGCCGAGGAAAAGATAAAAAGGGGAAAAACGGCTATTGGTGCTTTCGCGGCTTATCGTGCGGCAAAGGCTGCGGGTAATGATGCCGATGCACAGGTGGCTGCCAAAGTTTTGAATGAGAACGTGGCATATTTTGGATATGGCTATATTAAAGATATCAATGAGTTGGTGCCTAATGTACCGTTAACGTTCTATATGTTCCGCGTCATGGTGATACTGGGAGGCTATTTCATTCTCTTCTTTATTGTTGTTCTTTTCTTTGTATATAAGAAAGATTTGTCGCGGATGCGCTGGATGCATTGGGTGGCTATGTTGACTGTTCCTTTAGGATATCTTGCCGGACAGGCTGGTTGGGTGGTGGCTGAGTGTGGACGCCAACCGTGGGCTATACAGGATATGTTGCCTACCAGTGCTGCCATTTCTAAGTTGGATGTAAGTTCCGTGCAGACTACTTTCTTTATTTTCCTTGTACTTTTCACTGTTATGCTGATTGCAGAAGTCGGTATTATGCTGAAGGCTATCCGCAAGGGACCGGAAGAAAAGTGATAGAGTGCTTTCAACTTTATCATACACATTATATATTATAATTTTATCACATTTGAAATATGAATACATATATATTACTTCAGCAATATTGGTGGTTTGTAGTTTCCTTGTTGGGAGCTATACTTGTATTCCTGCTATTTGTACAGGGAGGTAATTCACTCATCTTCTGTCTGGGAAAAACGGAGGAACAGCGTAAAATGATGATTAACTCAACAGGGCGGAAGTGGGAGTTTACGTTTACTACACTCGTTACGTTTGGGGGTGCATTCTTTGCTTCGTTCCCATTATTTTATAGTACGAGTTTCGGTGGCGCCTATTGGTTGTGGATGATTATCCTGTTCAGTTTCGTGTTACAGGCCGTCAGCTATGAATTCCAGTCAAAAGCTGGGAACTTATTGGGTAAAACGACATATCGTGTGTTTCTGGTAATAAACGGCGTGGTAGGTCCGGTGTTGTTGGGGGGCGCTGTGGCTACGTTCTTTACCGGTTCCGAGTTTTATATAAACAAAGGTAATATAGCAGATACCGTGATGCCCGTTATCAGTCGTTGGGCAAATGCCGGACATGGGCTTGATGCATTACTCAATCCTTGGAATGTAGTGCTGGGATTGGCTGTTTTCTTTTTGGCCCGTATCTTGGGGGCACTTTATTTCATTAATAATATTAATGACAATGATTTGCTGAAACGTTCCCGTCGTGCTTTGTGGGGTAACACGATTTTGTTCCTGATATTCTTCCTTGCCTTTGTTATCCGTATGTTGCTTGCCGAAGGATATGCTGTTAATCCGGTAACTGGTGAAGTGTTTATGGAACCCTACAAATATCTGACGAATTTTCTTGAGATGCCTTTGGTCTTGCTGATTTTCCTCATGGGTGTAGTCTCTGTTCTATGGGGGATTGTCCGTACATTGTGGAAACCTACATTTGATAAAGGTATCTGGTTTGCCGGTATAGGTACCGTGTTTACGGTACTTGCCCTGTTGCTTACGGCTGGCTATAATAATACGGCCTATTATCCTTCTACTGCCGACTTGCAAAGTTCGTTGACGCTGGCAAACAGTTGTTCCAGTCAATTTACTTTGCAGGTAATGGCGTATGTATCTATATTGGTGCCTTTTGTACTTGCTTATATATTCTATGCTTGGCGCAGTATTGACAGGAAGAAGATTGATGTGAAAGAAATGGAAGGAGGAGGACACGCTTATTAAAAAAATGATTTTACCGAATATGGATATTAAATCTGAAACTTGATTATCCTTATCTGTAATAAAACAGCCCTATCATATCCTAAAGCGAGGATTGATAGGGTTGCCTTTGTGTTTGTCTTTTGCAGTCCGTTGCTTTTCCGGACGTTCGGTTAGTTTTTGATACGTCCTCTTTTTTCCTGATAATTATTATTTCTTTTTGAAAGTAATTTCATTATAGAACTCACCTTCTTCATCTTTTTCGTAAGAGGTGAGGACAGCCGTGCTTTCATTCAAGGTTTTGATGGTAGCTTCATCACTATAACCGTCGAAAGAAATTTTTAGTTTGTCACCGGAAATACTCCATTTGAAGTTTTCTGAGTGTATTGTACTGCCGGATATATCTTGGTATACCCCTGACCCGTCATTTTTGAATGTATAAATGTCTTCGGTATATGCTTCGTCCCATGTTTCTTTTTTGCCATTATAAATTTCGTATCCTTTATACCAGGTGGATTCCCAGGTACCGATAATAAGAGTTTTTGCATCACCGTTGACACCTTCATCGTCATCGCTACAACCTGTAAAACCAATGCACAGGGCTATCAATATGTATGACAACCATAATTTCAATTCAAGCTTTTTCATTTTTTTTCTGGATTTAATTAGTATTAAAAAAGTTATTTGATACATTGCGCAAATAGTGACTGTTACGTTTGTATCAATGTTTATAAGTTCCATTGAAAATATTAGGCAAAGATAGCGTGGAAAGAAAGAAAAAATGAAACATTGATGTAACCGGAATTTCTACACAATGTAGAATATTATTCTACATTATTCCTGTTTGCTGCTTGGGTTTGATAGAACTTCCTCCTTAAATTCAGGATGGTAGCAATTGAAAAAATTGTAGTCCAGAACGTGGCTGATACGTAATAAAAGATCTGTATCTATACTTTTTCTTTTGAATATGGAATACACATTAGTTCGGTCGTAATATAGCTTACCAGCAAACCAACTGACAGAACGTCCTTGTTGGCGAAGTTTTTCCTCAATAAGTTTACCTATGTGTACCATGTGTGTCGTTTTTGTACGAAAAAAGGCGGAACCATCCGTAACCTATCTTGCTCTGAGGTACCGCCAAGCACCCAACCGTATAAATAAGTACGAATAATTCACGCCTATACAGCGTGAACTATCACTTACTTATTCTCTACGGTCTTCATTTTGGCGGTTTTCAGAACAGAGAATAAGAGCTAAAGCTCAATATCTAATAAGTATGAGAATGGAAACGCTTTTCCAATGTTTTATTAATTATATTCATTTAATGCAATTACAACAAAGATTACATTTCATGTAATACTTTTGTTATTTTGCAAATTTAGTGAATATTCTTTTTGTATTCTTTAAGAATGGATACTTTTATTATCTTTTCTTCTTTTTAACCGATTCTTCTGTCGGTGGAAATTTCGGTACAAGTTTCATCAGTCTCAGTATCTGTCCTTGTCTTTTTAATATATATGGGGAAGGTTTTGCTGAATTAAATCGTATCGGATTGGGGAGAGTTGCCGCAATCAGTGCACACTGCCCTTCAGTGAGTTTGGCAGCTGTGGTATTGAATTTGTATTTTGCTGCGGCTTGTGCCCCGTATATTCCTTTTCCCATTTCTATGGAATTAAGATAGACTTCCATAATTCGTTCTTTCGACCAGAGTAGTTCGATCAACCAGGTGAAATAGACTTCGAAACCTTTGCGCAACCATGAAGACTGCGGCCAAAGAAAGACATTTTTTGCTGTCTGCTGGCTGATGGTACTTGCTCCCCGTTTTCGCTTGCGGCTTTCATTTTCTTCGATCGCTTTTTTTATTTCGATAAAGTCGAAACCATTGTGTGTAGCAAAACGATTGTCTTCGGAAGCAATAACCGCCATAGGCAGGTGAGGGGATATCTTGTCGGACGATACCCAAGTGTGATGCCACTTGGGATTTTCTCCCGTAAATATTTGTTGTACGCTACGGATAACCATTAGGGGAGTGATATATACTGGCACAAAACGATAAATCACTGCTACTGTAAAAGTAGAGATAAAAAAGAATAATATAATGTTACGGGTTATTCGTAAGGGCTTTGAAAGTTTCATTGTCGCAGTGTTGGTGGGGATGTAAATGGAGATTTGTTAAAACGCAAATTAACAATAATCTACGTTTTAACAAATCTCTGTTTAATCATCATTTATTTTCCTGCTTCTGCATTCTTGATCATCTGTTCGCTGGCATACATATATACATCCACCCGGCGATTTTGTTCGGCTGTCATGTTATTGTCATATTCATTGTATCCCACACCTTCCACTTTTTTGAATTGTGAGGGAGACACACCACAAGCTTGCAGATAATTCTCTACGGCATAAGCACGTTCTCTCGAGACTTTCATATTGGCTTCGTATGTACCTACTTTATCCGTATGACCGACAATAGCGATATCCGTAGTTGGATCTTCTTTTAAAATCTGTGCCAGTTCACGTAAAGAAGCCTTGGAACTGTTACTTAACGCTGCGGAGTTAAAAGCAAATAAAATACCGGATTCAAATGAAACTTTTACAGCAGCTAGTCCGTTGGAGTCTGTCACTTTCTCTACTTGTGCACCTTCAATTCTGGCAGCTTCGGCAGCCTTCTTGTCCATCTTATGACCGATGGCTACACCGGCGCCTGTACCTACTGCCGCACCTACCGCCGCACCAATGGCCGCGCCTTTTCCTTTACCGATCAATCCTCCGATAATAGCTCCGGCCGCTGCACCCGAACCACCACCGATGATACCACCTTTAGTCGTTTTATTCATGGTACTGCAACTGCCCAGTAGCAAAGCACCACTCAGCAATATAGCTGTGATCTTCATTTTTTTCATACCTTTTTATTTTTTAGTTGGTTTAAGTTTTAATGATGCAAATTTATTTATATAATACATCTGTTGACCTCAAAAAGTTTAGCATTGTACTTTTTTTAGAGAATTTTCCTTTTAATAAATATAAACCAACCCCGTAGTGATAATTCAGGGGTTGTTACTCTTTCCTTAAAAAAGTGTATTTGTCTCTTCAACTAAATTTCCGGCTTGCCATACAGCGCGGATATTCAAATCTTTATCCATAATCAGTATATCGGCATCCTTGTCCTTTTGCAGTGAACCTTTACGGTCGTATACTCCCATAATGCGGGCTGGAGTCTCAGAAGCCATACGTAATGCATCTCCTAAAGGAATTCCTGCTTTTACCATCGTGCGTATCAGCACGTCGGAGGTTGCGATACTGCCTGCCAATGCCGAACGGTCGGCCAATTTACAAACACCGTCCTCGATAATTACTTTCGGATCGTTGATTTCTTTGTCTTCGTTGGCGGTATAGGATAATGCGTCGGTTACCAGGCAGGTATGTTCAACACCTTTTAATTTATAGGCCAGCTTAAGAATAGTAGCAGGCAAATGGATACCGTCGGCAATCAATTCAATGGTCATTCCGTCTGTCAGATAGACACTTTCTACCGTGCCTTCATATTTATATTCGCGGCGTTTGTGGAAACCGGGCATAGCATTGTAGAAATGGGCTGCATGGGTAAAACCGGCTTCAAAGGCTTCTTTGATACCATCATATTCAGCTTCCGTATGCGATACGGCTGCCAGTATGCCTTTTTTACGAAGGTAACGGGCAAAGTCCAGTGCACCGGGAAGTTCGGGTGAAGCGTCCCAACGGCGAATGCAGTAAGTACTCTCTATAAGTTTTTTATATTCTTTCTCATCAATCTCTTTGACTTGTCCGGCAAATTGTTCGCCTGCCATTTTAGGATTTAGATACGGACCTTCGATGTGCAGTCCAATCACTGGGCTTCCGGGTTCTTCCATCAGTTTTTCGCATATTTCGGCAGCTTGGTGCAATTTGCTGAAAGGTGAAGAAGAAAGGGTAGGATAGAAGCTGGTAGCTCCATGCCGCAGATGTGCACGGATAGCTCCACGGAAAGCTTCTTCCGTACATTCGGTAAAGTCGTATCCACCACCACCATGTGCGTGCATGCAGACGAAACCCGGCACGATGTACATACCTTTGGCATCGATGAGCCGTGCACCGATAAGGGCTAGGTCACAGTTTGTTACTTCCAAGATTTTTCCATCCCGCATTAGGACAGAACCTTCATTCAACCAGCCTTGCGGGGTGAATATACGTCCGTTGATAATTTGAGTCAGCATTTTTTTAGAATTTAGATTTATGATTTCAAGTTTCTTTTTTTTCGTCTGCGATGGTGTCGTTGTTGTTTGTATTTCCGTATCTTTCCATACATCAGCCAGATAAACAATATGCCGAAAACGGCAAATATCAGTAATACGATACCTGTATTGAGGTTATCGCCTTTTACACGGCTCCACATTTCGAGTACCAGTTCCGTGCGGTCACCAAAATCGCGTATCATGGCGCAACGTTCCACTATTTTTCGGTCGGGATATTGAACAGGATTGATCTGTAAACTGTCAGCCCCTTTAATTTCTCCGAAAAAATAACTCAGATCGGAACGTTCTTCAATGGTTGTATCAATTTTTGCCTCCATGATTTCGGGAGTTGCCACAGCGCTTACATAACCGATCGCATCCATATTCCTCATGGCTATTTCGGGCTGGCAGAGATAGTTGATGAAATAGCTCGCAGCTTTTACATTACGCGAATATTTCGGGATAACCCAACCATCGTACCAGATGTTACTTCCTTCACGGGGGACTTTATAATCCAGTTCGACTCCCACAGCATTCGCTTCATCAATAGCCCAAACGGCATCACCACTCCAGGTTAAGTTGAGCCAAGTTTTGTTCTTGGTCATCATTTCTTTACCAAAATCAGCTTCCCAGCCGGAGATATTGGGTTTCATGGATTTCAGGTATTTTTCGGCGAGTTCGATGGCTTCGGAAGAATTATCGTTCATTAATTGTTCTACAGTAACAGTGCTGTCTGCCAATTCTTTAGCATGAGCGTAGATGATGGCAGTACCGTATGCATCACGATAGCTGTCTTTCATTAGGATTTTACCTTTGTTCTTTACATTCCATAAACAATACCAACTTCCGGCTTCTTCTTCTGTGATGAAGTTCTTGTTATAGAGAATACCGGCGGTACCCCACATATAAGGTACGGCATAGTCTGTAGTGGTACGTTCCGGTTGACTGGTTTTATTCAATTCTTTTTGGATGTAAGGCGAGATGTTGGGAATATAGTCTGGTGTTTTACCGAAATTCCGGTTTATGGGTAAGAGTAAATCTTTTTTCAGCATTCGTTCGATGATATATTCAGAAGGACATACCACGTCAAAATCTTCATGTCCGCGTTCAATTTTGGTAAGCATTATTTCATTGATGTCGAACACCTGATAGATGATACGGATATCTTCTCCGGTCTGCTGCTTATACCAGGCAGGAAATTCGGCAAGTACATCTTCATCGATATAGTCTGCCCAATTATATATTTTCAGTACATGACTGCGCTGCTCGTTTGAACCTCCGCAGGAAGCGAACAGGCCAATGCAGCACAGCAGGGTCAATAGGACTGTTAATTTTTTCATTAGCTTTTATATATCATTTCTTAATTCTCCCTTTTGATGAGGTGAGAAGTTATTCTTTTTTTGACTTTTCTGCCCGTTTGTTAATCACAATCAGCAGTACCAGTACCGTTATGAAAATAATCGTTGATAACGGACGAAGTTCCGGTGTCAGTCCGCCTTTACGCGCATCGGCATAGATATAAGTCGATAGTGTTTCCAAACCTTCGTTGCCAATGGTAAAAATGGTTACTGCGAAGTCATCGATAGAAAGCGTAAATGCAAGGATAAATCCACTAATCATTCCTGGAAATATTTCAGGGAGAATTACTTTACGTAATGCCTGAAATGGGGTGGCACCCAGATCGAGCGCTGCTTCATATACATTCTGATTCATCTTTTTCAGACGAGGCATGACACTGAGTACCACGTATGGTGTACAAAAAGTGATATGTGCCAATACCACCGTCGTAAATCCTTGTGATATACCGAAACTTACAAATAAAAGGAACAAGGATACACCTGTAATGATATCAGCGTTCATCATTGGGATGGCATTGGCGAAGTTCATTATCTGCCGTGTACGTGTACGCAAATTGAATATGCCGATAGCAGCAATACTTCCCAAAACGGTGGAGGCGGTGGCAGCAAGCAATGCGATGGCAAATGTGTTCCAGATAGCACTCATCAGCGAGTGATGCATTCCGCCTGTAAAGAGCGAACTGTATAGTTTTGTGGAAAATCCTGTCCAGTTGCCAAGCACTTTCGCTTCAGTGAAAGAGAATATCATAATGATCAGAATCGGCGAATAGAGTAACGCCAATAACATCCAAAGGTAACTTTTAGCCAGAATACGCGTCATCATATCACACCTCCGCTTTCATTGGACGCACTGTCTTCTTCGTTGGTAAAGAGAATGGTAATACCAATCAGTAACAACATGATGAGTGACAAAGCTGCACCATAATTCCACATTCCGTTATAGATATTTTCCTGTACCGTTGTACCGAACAACTTGATGTTGTTCATTGTCAGTAACTCGGCAATGGCAAAAGTAGATACTGTGGGCATGAATACCATCACAATTCCACTCATGATACCCGGCATGGATAGCGGTAATATTACTTTTCCGAATACCTGCATAGGGTTGGCTCCCAAGTCTTGTGAAGCTTCAATCAAGCTGTGATCCATTTTCTGCAGCGTATTATAAATAGGATATATCATGAAAGGCAGAAAGTTGTATACCATACCGAAAACCAATGCCCCTTCTCCCAATGGCAGACTCAGAAAGTCAAAAAGTGCCACTGTGGCAAGAGTACGTATCAAAATATTTACCCACATGGGCAGAATGAACAGTACCACCATCGTACGGGAAGTATTGAAATGTTTCTGACTCAGAATGTAGGCTGCCGGATAACCCAGCAACAGACATGCAAGTGTTGTTATTATTGCAATGCCGATGGAGTAGACGAATGTGTTCAGTGCCTCGGGATGCATCATGAACTTGCGGAAGTTGGCAAAGGTAAACGTCCCTTCGGCATCTGTAAAGGCATACAACACAATGAGTAGTAGCGGTACTATTACAAATATAAGTAAAAATAACGCGTAGGGCACTGTCCAGTTGCGCCGCCGCATGAAGAAATAGGATAACTTACTGGTCACTTCCTTCCTTTTTAATAGGTTGAACAATCCGTATATTTTCAGGGGCAATGCGAATTCCTACACGGTCGCCATCATCCCATACGTCATTGGTATCAACGAAGATATCCTCGTCCCAATCGGTAAACACTGTAAGATGATAATGGTTGCCTTTATAGAGGATAAATTTTACATCTCCTGTCAGTCGCCCATCTTCTTCGTTATCTTCAAGAATGACGTTTTGGAAATCGATTTCTACTTGTACTGGGGTTTCCGGTTCGATATCATGCACAGGATCACATTCAAAAGCACAGCCTAAAAACTCTACATGGGTTTCGTCAATCAGCTTTCCTTGGAATGTATTACAAGTGCGTTCCTTTTTCATTACGTGGATATCAAATGGTTTTACCAGCAAACCTACTTCACGTCCGGCTTCAAAACAATGGTAATCTTGTACCATCAGTTCGTAGCCTTCGTGAGTTTGTACCAGCATTTCATAATGTACACCTTTGAAGATACAACTGGTTACGATACCCGTCAATTGTGCGGCATCCGATGGCTCGAAGATATAAAGGTCTTCCGGCCGCAACACCACGTCTACTTGTGCTTGTTCTCCAAAACCTTCATCCACACATTCGAATTCGTGTCCGGCAAAAGTGACGAGTTTATCCTTTATCATCACACCGTTCAATATATTGCTTTCACCGATAAAATCAGCTACAAAAGAGTTGATAGGTTCATTGTAGATATCTATCGGAGTACCGATTTGCTGTATCTTTCCTTCGCTCATTACGACGATGGTATCACTTAAAGTAAGCGCCTCTTCCTGGTCGTGTGTGACGTAGATAAAGGTAATACCCAATTTTTGGTGCATTTCTTTCAGTTCCATCTGCATGTCCTTACGCATTTTCAGGTCTAATGCGGCAAGCGGTTCATCCAGTAACAACACTTCCGGTTCATTGACAATGGCACGAGCAATGGCTACGCGTTGTTGTTGGCCGCCGGAGAGCGAATCAACGTCACGATATTCATAGTCCGTCATACCCACCATACGGAGTGCTTGTTTCACTTTTTTTTCAATAGTGGTGGCAGGCATCTTTTTTAACTTGAGACCGAAAGCAATATTATTGAATACATTAAGGTGAGGAAAGAGAGCATATTTTTGGAACACCGTGTTTACCGGACGTTTGTGCGGTGGTGTCTGTGTTATGTCTTTTCCGGCAATGGTAATTACCCCTTCTGAAGCAGTTTGGAAACCTGCAATTAGGCGTAACAATGTTGTTTTTCCGCAACCGGATGGTCCCAATATCGTTACAAACTCGCCCTTACGGACAGATAAATTTACATCGTTCAGTACGGCCTTATCTCCGAAGAACTTCGATACGTGCTCTACACCGATGATGCAGTCGGATTTTTGCATAAGCGTTTCTTACTTTAGAGTCATAAAAAGCGCGGCAAAGGTACATAAATAATTGCACTTTTTCTTTTTGTTGGTCTAAAAAGAGAAAAATGTGTATTTTTTAGTTGCAAAACTTTTTATTAATGAAGGTTTGGGTTGGTTTGATTTGATCATGAATTGGGTAAATACTTTGTATGACCATACTAAAGTGTTTCTTAAAGTCTTAAAAAATGTAATGAGCGTGTAATATGTATGTACATTATTTTACTTATCTTTGTGTGTGTTTTGAGAAATATAACATTTTAAGGAATTAATTTAATGGTATTATGTTAAAAAGACTGAGATTTGTGTTTATAGTAATTTCATTCTTGGTTACTATAGGCGTTAATGCGCAAACTACTACTGCTGCGATGAGTGGCAAGGTAATTGATGAACAAAATGAGCCTGTGATTGGTGCTACAATTATGGCTGTTCATGAACCGTCAGGAACTTCGTATGGGGCTATCACCAATGTTGATGGTCGATACACAATTCAAGGTATGCGTACGGGAGGTCCGTACAAGGTACAAGTATCGTATGTAGGTTATCAGACTTCTGTATTTAAAGGTATTATTCTGGAACTTGGTAATACTTATGTTCAGAATGTTACGCTACATCCAAGTTCTGAGTTGTTGGATGAGGTTCTTGTAGTTGCCGATGCTAAAACCAAAACGGGTGCAGCAAAGAATTTTTCGCTTGAAAATATTGAAAATACTCCGACAGTAAGCCGTGACATTTACGACATTGTGAAGAACAGTCCTTTGGTTACAGCTTCTAAGATAGGAGGCATTACTTTTGTCGGTTCTAATAATCGTTACAATAGTTTCCAGATAGACGGTACAGTAGCTAACGATGTATTCGGACTTTCTTCCGGTGGAACGAATGGTGATCAAACCGGAGCCAATCCTATTTCTATGGATGCGATTCAGGAGATACAGGTTGTAGTTGCTCCTTATGATGTACGCCAGGGTGGATTTACTGGTGGTGGTATCAATGCCATTACAAAACAGGGTACTAATGAAACCCATGGATCGGCCTACACTTACTTTAATAATCAGAATATGTATGGTAAATACAGTGCTATCCGTGATTACATTAAATCTCCAATGTCTCAGCAATTTGACCGCACGTATGGTGGCACACTTGGAGGAGCTATCGTTAAGAATAAATTGTTTTATTTTGTAAGTGCAGAAGGGCAAAAAAACAGTTATCCTTTCAGTATTTATCCGGGGTACACCACTAACTACATAACGACTGCTACTGCAAAACAAATTGTTGATCAATATGCTAAAATCACCGGTAAGTCCGATGCTTATAATCAACGTGATATTGAACAAAAGTCATTTGGCTTATTGGCTCGTTTAGACTGGAATATTAATGATAATCATAAGTTGGCTGTACGTTTCCAGCACAATAATTCTTATAAGGATGTATATGGCGCTAACTCTACTACTTATTATTTTGAGAATAGTGGTTATCGCATGAATAATAAAACCAATTCTATTGTAGCTGAGTTGAATTCTCGTTTGGGTGACAAAATGTACAATGAATTCCGTGCGTCCGGTACTTTTGTACGCGATTTCCGTGATACAGATTATTTAGGTCCAAATCTTCAGATCAAAAATGTATTGGCTGCTGATGGTCAAACTAAAATAACAGTTAATGTAGGAACTGAATATTCTTCAGGGGCTAACAAGTTGGATCAAGATGTATATAGCTTTGAAGATAACCTTTCTTGGTATTTGGGTGATCATACCTTGACTTTCGGTACGCATAATGAAATATACCGTATCAGTAACTTGTTTATCCAGGCATCCGAGGGGGCATGGTATTACAATTCATTAGATTTATTTATGCAAGACAAACCCTATCAGTTTACTTATAAGTATAGTGATCCGGCACTTACGGGTGGTGATTTGAAATATGCTCCTGTGATGAAAGCCGGTCAGTTTGGATTTTATGTTCAGGATAAATGGATTGTATCCCGTAATTTCAACTTTACTTATGGTATTCGTTTTGACATACCTTTACTGTTTAACAAACCTACCGTTAATCCGGCTTTCAATACTTTTGCCGCAGAACGTAACATGGGTGTAAAAGTGGGTGAGACTCCGAGTGCCAAATTGATGGTCTCACCTCGTGTAGGTTTCAGTTGGTATGCTGATGACAGCCACCGTACTTTGTTTCGTGGGGGGGTAGGTATCTTTACCGGACGTGTACCTTTTGTATGGCTCAGTAACTCCTTTAATAATACAGGCATGGAGCAGAAAGGAACTACTATCGCTCCTAAGGATGCTGATAAAAACTATACTAACGGCGCTCCTACTTTGACGGAATACCATGAAAATCCGAAAGCAGCCGCAACAACGGATGCCAAACAGGATATTGTGACTACCTCAAAGAACTTTAAGTATCCGCAAGTTTTGCGCGCTAATTTGGCTTATGAGCAATTTTTACCGGGTAATGTGAAAATGACTCTTGAAGGAGTTTATTCAAAGACTATGAATAATGTTTTCTTCGAAAATTTGGCATTGGTCGAGAACGGACAGGTTTATGCTGTTCCTGGCGTAGAAGCTTCTACTTCTCCTTATTATAAAGCGCAAGCCGGTGATTACTATTCTATCATTAATTTGAAGAATACGAATAAAGGATATAGCTATGCTTTATCTGCGTTGTTGGAAAAACACTTTGGATTCGGTCTTGATATGTCAGCGTCATATACATTTGGACATTCCAAGTCTGTAAATGACGGGACTTCTTCTGTAGCATATTCCAACTGGAAGTATAATTATTCACATGATACTAATAGTGGTAATGAACTCAGTTTCTCCAAGTTTGATATACCCCATCGTATAATGGTACAGGCTGCTTATACTACTCCGAAGTATTGGAATAACTGGATGAGTACTTCTATTTCTGTAATTTATAATGCTTTCTCAGGAAGCCGCTATAGCTTGACAATGAATGAAAAGTCTGATTTTAACGGTGATGGGTTTAGCGGTAATTCTTTATTGTATATTCCTACGGAAAGCGAACTTGCCAAAATGAACTTTGTAGATGAATATGATAAGAATGAACTTGTCAGAACCGCAGAAGAAGGTCGTCAGGCATTTGCGCGGTGGATTGAGAACGACGATTATGCCAAGAACCATCGTGGGCAATATGCTGTGAGGAACTCTAATCTCAGCAATTGGGAACATGAGATCAATCTCCATTTAGCTCAGACTATCTATAATCCTAAAGGACTGGGTAAACTGGAGTTCACATTCGATATTATCAATTTTGCTAATATGCTTAATAAAAAATGGGGTGTAAACTATAGTTCTGCCTATAACCTTTCACCGCTTACAGTAGCATCTTTAACTACGGATAATAACGGTCAAAAGACTCCTACTTATTATTTCAACAACGCAAAGATCACTAAGAATGATACCGCTTCGCGTTGGCATGCACAAGTGGGTATCCGTTTGACTTTCTAATGAGGAGCCAAGGTTTATTTAATATTTAATAGATGTTGAGGGTTGTTTCGGAATAGCCGGAACGACCCTCTATTTTTATTTGGTATGCGAGTATATTCTATACTATTCCGGCTAAAGGATGAAAGGATAATAAAAGTACAAACCGAATTTAGTATTTTACCGTAAACACCACCGGATTGTGATCGCTACATAAATCCAAATCAGGAGAATAATAGTTTATACATTCAAGTTCGGGAGAATGAAAGGCATAATCAATCCGGAATAAGCGCTTTCCGTAACGATAAGTATACATGTAACCGCAACCTCCGGTTTTGAAACCGTCTTGCAGGATTTCTGATAACTGATAGTAAGTATGGGAAGAAGGCAAAGAATTGAAGTCACCGCATACAAGTACGGGATAGGGACTGGTTATGGCAAGATGACAGATACTGTCTGTTTGGGCGGCACGTTTTACAAAGTTATCATGCAAAGTTCCGGCAGCATCTTGCATAGCTTGGGCTTCACGGCGGGTATCATCTGTGGCAAGTTCACGTTGCCATTTTTTACGATTTTGACTTACACTGGTAGTTTGCAGATGATTGTTTAGGAGCCGGATAGTATCCATACCTAAAACAATATCACATGTCATGCTACAATTGGCACTATATGGGTAGGCAATGAAACGCTCGTTTGCTAGTGGGAAACGACTGAATACGGCGATGGGGAGAACATTGTGGATAGAATTTCCGGTGGGTATGGAAACATACTTCCAATAGGAAAGTGCATGGCGTAAACTATCTACGGGAAAATATTTGTTGTCACCGAACTCTTGGAAACAAAGTACATCAACATGCTTCTTTTGCATATATTTAGCTATTTCTTTACAGGAATAACCGGTTATTTCATTACCGAAACTATGTACATTGTAGGTAGCAACAGTCAGATAACCGTTAGGGCGATTGTTTTTTGCCAAAGCATCTGTTGGTATTTCATGAGTTGAGTTAAACTGGATGACAGATGTCAGATATGGCCAGTTAAAAAGGAAAGCTGCCAAAGGCACTAAAGCCCACCACTTACGTGCAAATGTCCAACAAATAGCTACTGCCAGGTTACAAAGTAGCAAAACCGGGATAGCAAGTCCCAACAGGGGCATAATTACGGAATTAACAGGAACAGAATGTCCCGATCGGGAAGCTATGATAGTAATAGCCGCCAAAACAATGGTGGCGGCTATTATAATGATATGAAATAGTCCTTTGACTGCGGCTTTTCCCATAAGAGTTAATTATCAAATACTAATGTCACTTGGCAACGTTGTTAACCGGCTTTCCACCTAAATAGGCTTTTACATTTTCAAGCATAATTTGCATAAGGCGTTCGCGTGCAGCACTGCTTGCCCACGCAATGTGTGGAGTGATATAACAATTCTTGGCGGTGAGCAGAGGATTATCGGATCGGGGAGGTTCTTGGGTAAGTACATCCAGACCGGCGGCAAAGATAGTGCCATTGTTCAGGGCATCCGCAAGGTCTTGCTCGTTGATGAGCGGTCCGCGTCCGGTATTGATAAGGATTGCAGTCGGTTTCATCTGTTTGAGACGTTTCGAGTTTATCAGTCCATGGGTTGTGCCGGTGAGAGGACAATGCAGGCTGACAATATCACACGTACTGAAAAGCTCGTCAAGTTCCATCTTTTTTATTTCGGGAGGAAGTTGGAAGGGGGATTTTGAGGTATAAGCATAGACTTCCATACCAAAGCCTATAGCTATACGTGCTGTATTATAGCCGGTATGTCCCAGTCCGATGATACCTATTTTCTTTCCACGAAGCTCGATGAGCGGAGTATCCCAAAAACAGAAATCAGGACTGTTGCTCCAACGTCCTGTACGAATTTCGTCGGTATAGTGTTGTACCTGCTGGGCGATATTCAAGATGTGGGCAAAGACCATTTGTGCAACTGAATCGGTACTGTATGCGGGGATATTAGTCACAATGATACCATGTTCTTTAGCTGCTGTAACATCAACAATATTATATCCGGTGGCAAGTACACCAATATATTTCAGTTCCGGTAAAGCCGCTATGATTTCAGCATTAAGCACCACTTTGTTGGTTAACAGGATTTCGGCTCCGGCGGCACGTTCCAGTACTTCTTCAGGAGAAGTACGTTCATAGATAGTACATTCACCTAATGCTTTTAATTCGTCCCACGAAAGATCTCCGGGATTGGCGGCATAACCGTCTAATACTACTATTTTCATAATTTGTGATTTATAATCTTCCATCTCCCTGAAAAAAGAAGAAGGAGGAATAGTTTGGTTTATTATTGGTTCATCTATGTACTTTATCAAGTAGCGAGCATTTTCTTTTTTCCTTTCAAGGAATTCAAGAATATTTTCCCCACAATGCCTGCATCCGTTCTTTATGTTTTTGTTCAGCAGCATTGTTTTGCGGTTCCCAGATGATCCGGTTTTTCAATTCGTCGGGTAAGAATTGCTGACGGACGAAATTACCGGGATAGTCATGGGCATATTTGTAATTATCACCATAGCCCAACTGTTTCATCAGTTTGGTGGGAGCATTGCGTAAGTGCAGAGGAACAGGTAGATTACCGGTTTGCCTCACAATCTCCAGGGCATTATTGATAGCCATGTATGCAGAATTGCTCTTAGGGCTTGTGGCAAGATATATGGTAGCTTCCGCCAAAGGAATACGCCCTTCGGGCCAACCAACTTTCATGATAGTGTCAAAGCATGCATTAGCTATCAACAAAGCATTGGGATTGGCTAGTCCGATGTCTTCGGAAGCGGATATGACAAGACGCCGGGCGATGAAAGCAGGATCTTCACCTCCTTCAACCATACGTGCAAGCCAGTAGACAGCTCCGTCGGGGTCGCTTCCCCGGATAGATTTGATGAATGCAGAGATAATATCATAGTGTAACTCTCCATCCTTGTCGTATGCCAATGGGTTTTGTTGCAACCGTTCGGTCACCATTTTGTCGGTAATGACAACAGGGTCGGAGTTTTCGGATTGTACTACCAGTTCGAGGATATTGAGTAATTTCCGGGCATCTCCACCGCTATAACGTAGCATAGCGGTAGTTTCTTTGAGTTCAATCTTTCGTTCTTTTAAGACGATATCTGTGGAAATAGCTCGTTGAAGTAATTCCAGTAAATCATCTTTTTCCAACGACTTCAATACATAAAGTTGGCAACGGGAGAGCAATGGACGGATCACTTCAAAAGAAGGATTTTCTGTGGTAGCTCCTATCAGGGTGACAGTACCTTGCTCCACAGCGCCCAACAATGAATCTTGTTGGGACTTACTGAAACGATGGATTTCATCGATAAACAAGATTGGACTTGATTGCGAGAAAAAACGGTTGTTCTTGGCGCGCTCTATCACGTCGCGCACATCCTTTACACCGCTGGTCACGGCGCTGAGAGTATAAAACGGAGTATCGAGTTTATTGGCTATGATCTGTGCTAATGTCGTTTTTCCTACTCCCGGTGGTCCCCAAAGTATAAACGAGGAGATACGTCCTGCGTCAATCATCTTACGCAACACTGCACCCGGTCCGACTAAATGTTTCTGACCGATGTATTCATCTAATGTCTTGGGCCGAAGCCGTTCTGCTAATGGAGGCATAATTTAGAATATCATTAAAATCATAAACCGGATACCGCCTTTTTTCACTCCCGGAATATCTGTATAGGTGAGGCGACGAACATATTCGATATGTAGTAACTTGAAAATGTTATATATACCTACACTGGCTTCTATATAGGGCGTTTTGCCCATTACATAACTGGTAGGCATACCGTCCCGCATCGGGAACAGGAACAAATCGGGGTTACTGCTTTTATATGGATTGTTCTTATCTGTCAATGTACCCCACAATCCGCGAATACGAAATGCTTCACGCCATTTGAGTTTTTTAATAAGCGGGATGCGGTTGAATAGTTTTCCGTTCATGTCGTATGTCAGGGCAAGAGAGGCATAACGGTCGTTTAAGAATTCCATGTTATTGATAAGCGAGAACGATTCATTATGTTGTGTGATATACGAAAGGTTTGCCATCGGCAGGTTCAACAAGGGAAACGGGACTGTATTCCATTGAGCTCCGGCACGTGCCGTGACATCCAGCTTGCCCCAGGAACCAAACCAAAAGCGTTTGCGGATACTTGCTTCTGTCAGGTTAAAGTTATAGTCTCCACCGAGTACACCTTTAAAACCGGTAGTGTGGGAGAGGGAGAAAATAGGAGCATCCAGTGATACGGGAACGCGGCGTTGCTTGGTGTTGACGTAGGTCTCACCTGGAGCATAACGTAAAGTCACACCCAGTTCGGCAGTGGTAATATCATGTACCAATGTATTCTTTTGATCCCACTCACCCGGAACGTCCCCATTGTTTTTCCAATATTGAAGCATTCCGGCAGGTTGGTCGTTACGATGACGTGCCATGGCTTTAACAGAAAAACCGGTATTGGTTTCTAATTCGTACATTAAGGTGGCATCACGCATATAAGACATTTGGTCCACTTTTGTCCACTTCCAGCCGACAAACATATTGTCTTTATCAGTTTCCAGATACTTGTCCATAGGCGACATTACATCGTAGGTGTACTTGAAACCAAGATAATGTTTGGGAAACTCCCATAATACGTATTCACGTTTGTTGAATGAATATGCGGCTTGTCCTGAATAAAACCACTTCTTGTCTCTCGTACCGTATGCTCCATATCCGCTGAAACTCCAGTGAGGGTCAAGATTTCCTGTAGTCATACCGCTGACACGGAAACGGGTACCATTCACATAGTTACTGGTAATCATGGTATTGATCGGTCCGAAGTCGAACTTACTCGGATGTTTTTTGCTACCGGTCTCCACAAAATTCTCAATAAGCGCTTTCGCCCCGAAAATGACATATTTGAAGCCCGGTATCTGTTCAATACGATTCATGAAGATATCCATATTACTTTCTTTTTTGGTGAGCGGCACTTGGCGCACTTGAGCCCAGTATTCATCACTCTTCGAAAGCATGTTGGCTTCTTTGATGACACTTCCTTTTAAACGAAACAACCGGGGTTCTATCTCTTCGAATTTATAATTACTGTATTTCGTAGTTCGTTGCACTTCCAATCCTTGTATACCTTTCATCAATGCCAGTTCTACGGTCATATCATCGTCGGTAAGCACCCAGTTACTATCGGGCAATTGTTCGAATTGCTGTACGATATCGAGATTTTCCACAAAGTTGACTCCTGTTTTTTTAGGGAGATTCATAATACACTTCTTAACGGCATAAGTAGAGTCCTTAACAACATACAAATGTCCGGTGAAACCGAAATCCTGAGAGTTCTGAGGTACAAAAGTAAGATGTACACATTCCCGTTTATCCACCATCAAAGTATCCATAAGATAGAATTTATAGAAACTGATGGCACCTCGTCCGATAGGGCTGACGAAACGACGCTGCAATAAGCGGATATCGTCGTCGTAGATGTTTACGTCCGAGAATACATCGGTCAGAATAGTCCCTAGCATATCACCTGTACTAAAAAACTCTTCGATGCCGGTAGAGTTCATACCTTCGATGATTGTTTTTTCACTTTTAGGACTTTTACGATAGATGGTTCTGGAGGCTGTTTCCTTGATGGAGATAGGCAAAATCATCTTATTGGTCTTAGGAGACAATTCTACCTGGTCTTTGAAAAAAGAGAATTTCTTGTAGATGCCTTTTTCCATTTTTTCTGGAGTAACATCGTTCATGGACATCTTCATTTTTTCGTATTTCTGATATTGGTAGTAATCATTCTCTTCCAATTTTAGAGCTTTTTTGTGCTCGATAACCTTCTTCATGAACTCCACGGCAGGGTTGTTTTTGCGAGAGTATTTTTCTTTTTTGGGTTTAACGACAACCTCAGAAAGCATAACGTCGGCAGGCATCATCTTTACGTTCAATACTTTGGTGCCTGGAGCGAATTTTACTTTTTTCGTAACATATCCGATAGCAGAAAAAGTCAGTTCATCCCATCCTTTATGAGCTTCTACATGATATTCTCCGTCGGCATTGGAGATGCTACCCACACCTTTACCTTCATATTGAACAGTGATATACATCAATGGCTCGTGAGTGAGGGAGTCTGTAATAACGCCTTTAATCTGTGCCGATGCGCCTGTAGAGGCAAATAGGGATAGCAAGAATAAAATAATAATGGTATATAATTGCTTCATATATTTCATAATCAGGCTGCAAAGTTAACAAATTACAGCTAAACAAGAAGCAAATATATTTTAAAGAAATGAGAGGGATGTTTAAAGAGAAACAATGACGGTAATTTTTATTGTCTAAATCAATGTTATTGATTTCTATATATTTAATCAAGAAAATAGACAATTTAGTGTGTTTATTTGATGAAATAATATGTTTTTTTTGTATAAAAATATTTGTGCATTATTGTAAAATTAATAATTTTGCGCTGTCAAAAATAAATAAACAAAATGTAATATGAAAAAATTTAATTTATGGGCAAGTATGATTGCCTTATTCTTATGTGTGGGATTTACTTCTTGTGGGGATGATGACAATAATGCGGAAAATGCAGGTACAGGTAATATCTTTCCTGAAGGAGTAAAGAAAGTTGCAACTATTAGTGATGCATATGGAGGTGTTACTAAATTCACTTATGCTGACAATAAGTTGGTAAGTGTGGATGATGGTGATTCTAAATACACCTTTGCTTATTCTGGTAATACAGTAACAATGACCAGTATCTATGAGTATGGTAATTCAAAAGATACCGAGGTTTATACAATGAATATCGGTTCTAATGGATTTATATCACATGGTACCGGGGTGTATACAGAAGTATATAATAACGAGACTTATACATCCAACACTACGATGTCATTTTCTTATGATAAGGATGGGCATTTAACAACTGTTCAGATAAATGAAAAAGATAGTGACGGAGACGAATATACTACAAAAATTCAATTAACTTGGGAGGACGGTAACATTACTAAGACAGTAGAAAACTGGACTGAAAAGGAAGACGGTGATACCGATTCCGGTACGAATACACGTACTTCTACTTATGGAGGCGAAGTAAATAAGATCGGTTTCTCTTTCTTTGATGAAGTAGTTGATCTTGATGAGTTGGAGTATGCTTATTATGCAGGGCTGCTTGGTAAGTCTACTAAAAATATGCTGAAATCAGTGAAGTCTGTCGATGAGGGAGATTACAGTTATACTTCTAATTATTCTTATGAATTTGACGGTGATTATCCTACTGTATTCAATTCAGATGGTAGCAAGTACAAATATACTTATAAATAATAAATGACGGCGATTATTAATGTCGCCTATGTGTAGGGCAAAAGCGGATAACTATCCGCTTTTGCGATTACCAATGAAACCTTACGAGTTGTACAACCCATCACGTATAAGTCATATAGCTTATACCGTTCCGGTTGTACAACTCGTAAGGTTTTTATAGGCAAGTATTTTGGTAACCTTTATTTAAAGTTTTTCTCCATTTATGAGCGTTTGTACGATACGTTCTGCCGTCCGTCCGTCCCAGCGTTCGGGTAGGGTAGCATGTTTCCATTCACCTTGAAGTAGTTTGTCCAGTGCGGCGGAGAGAGCAAAAGAATTTTCGCCAACCAACTCATTGGTACCGATGCGCCATGTTTCAGGATGTTCGGCGTATGTATTGAGGGTAATACATGGAACGTCAAGGAATGTGGCTTCTTCTGCGATATTACCGGAATCGGTTACGATCCCTTTGGCCTGGTTGATGAGAAAGCCAAAATGCAAGTAACTCTGTGGAGGCAGGATATGCAGATTGGGGGCTTTCAATTCCAATGATTTTAATGTTTTCTCTACATATGGATGCAAAGGAGAGACGATGGGCATTCCGTTGGCTTTCTCCAAAAGGGTTTGCATCAGCGAGTGCAATACAGTTTTCTTTTCCAGTAGGTCGTGACGGTTTAGGGTCAGTAAAAGATAGTTGCCTTTACGTAAACCAAGGCTAGTGAACCACAATGGTTGTACCAGTCGGTGGCGGTTGTAACGAATGGTATCAATGAGGATATTTCCTACGTAATGGATATATTCCGGTATCATCCCTTCTTGGTTAAGATTACGGTTGGCTACCATGCCGGCTGTAAAGAGATAATCGGAAATGGCATCTACTATTGTACGGTTCACCTCACGAGGCATATTCATATCGAATGAACGTGTACCGGCAATGACATGTGCCACTTTCAGTCCGCGTTTTTTAGCGACGATGGCGCAGCTCATTGTGGCAGTCATGTCATCTACTACGAGTACCACTTGTGCAGGATGTTCATTTAATTCTTTTTCAAAAGCCAACATGATGGAAGCGGCTACTTGTGAGTGGTCACGTCCGCTGACATCCAAATAACCATCGGGACTTTTCATGGCCAGGTCGGAAAAAAGAGAGGCATCTAAAGTGGCGTCGTCTTTAGAACCGGTATATATAATACGGTATGAAATTTTTTTTCCGGTTTCTTTGGCTGCGTCAATGGCGCGGCAGATAGGGGCTATCTTCATGAAGTTGGGACGTGCTCCCGATACGATGGTTACTTTCATTGTTTATAAGGTGAAAAATGATGAGACAAAAATACGTATTCTTAGGGAAATTATTCGTTACTTTGCCGATAAAATTGATAGATGTCAATCATAAAATCTTAAATCGTAAATCTAAAATTCTATTTTCATGCCAACATTTGTTCAGATACTCGATTTTATAGGAACTTTTGCCTTTGCCATCAGTGGTATACGTCTGGCTTCGGCAAAACGGTTTGATTGGTTTGGGGCGTATGTAGTAGGGTTCGTTACGGCTATAGGTGGCGGTACGATACGTGATCTTTTACTGGATGTGACTCCCGGTTGGATGACAGATCCTATATATTTAATCTGTACCGGATTGGCTCTTTTGTGGGTTATCTTTTTTGGGAAACATCTAATTCATTTGCATAATACTTTTTTTATATTTGACAGCATTGGCTTGGCATTGTTTACAGTTGTCGGTGTGGGTAAGAGTATCGCATTGGGATATCCATTCTGGGTGGCTATTATTATGGGTAGTATTACCGGTGCGGCGGGAGGTGTTATTCGTGATGTGTTCATCAATGAAATCCCGCTGATATTCCGTAAAGAAATTTATGCCATGGCCTGTGTGGTAGGAGGGACTTTCTATTGGTTGTGTGATCTTATGGGCATGGAGTCTTATGCATGTCAGGTAGTTGGCGGTGTTACGGTTTTCGTTACCCGTATATTAGCGGTGAAATATAAAATCTGTCTTCCCATTCTTTCGGGGAGTGGAGATGAAGAAACATAATTCATGAATATTTTTCTAAATTTGGTTATCGTTTAGGCATATCGGTACCTGAAAACTGTCAAAACAAGGGGTGAAAACTGTCAATTGATAGTTTTTACCCCAAAGAAAAATCATATCTCATCCTAAGAGATTTGAAATCCTCCGTATACTTGCAATCATAAAACCTAAACGAATATTAACCATAAAAAATTTAGCAAAGTATGAATACTTACAGTTTTAGAAAAGATTTACTTGCTGTGCAAGAAGAACTGCTTCGCTTTGCATACAAATTGACGGCCGACCGGGAAGAAGCGAATGATTTGTTGCAGGAGACATCTCTAAAAGCCTTGGATAATGAGGATAAATTTGAACCAGATACTAATTTTAAAGGGTGGATGTACACAATCATGCGCAATATCTTTATTAATAATTATCGGAAAATTGTCCGTGAACAGACATTTGTAGACCAAACAGATAATTTGTATCATTTGAATATGCCCCAAGACTCCGGTTTCGCAAGCACTGAAGGGTCTTATGATTTAAAAGAAATGCATCGTATCGTCAATTCATTGCCACGTGATTATAAAGTTCCTTTTTCTATGCATGTCTCTGGTTTTAAGTACCGTGAGATAGCCGAACGGCTTGGGTTGCCATTAGGAACAGTGAAAAGCCGCATCTTTTTTACGAGACAAAAGTTACAGGAAGAGTTAAAGGATTTTGTTTAATGTCTATTTATATTTTAATGTATATGTCAAATAAATGAGGGATTTGACATTATGATATAAAACATCTCTTTTATTTGAAAATTAATAGGATTATTTTGACTATATGTCAGAATAATCCTTTATATTTGTATATATTAAGTTAACCAAAAAGAAAAATCACTTATTACTGACTATGATGAAAAAGGAGATTAAATTCAGTCTTGTTTATCGCGACATGTGGCAATCGTCCGGTAAATACCAGCCTCGGGTAGACCAATTGGTCCGTATTGCCCTGCTGATTGTCGAAATGGGCTGTTTTGCCCGTGTGGAGACGAATGGAGGAGCTTTCGAGCAAGTAAACCTTCTCTATGGTGAAAATCCCAACAAAGCAGTACGTGCTTTTACTAAACCTTTTCATGAAGCAGGTATACAGACACACATGCTCGACCGTGGTCTGAATGCGTTGCGCATGTATCCTGTTCCGGCAGATATACGCCGTCTGATGTACAAAGTGAAGCATGCACAGGGGGTAGACATTACTCGTATCTTCTGCGGACTGAATGAGTCCCGGAATATAATTCCTTCTATTCATTATGCCCTTGAGGCAGGAATGATTCCGCAGGCTACCCTTTGCATTACACACTCACCTGTGCATACGGTAGAATATTATGCCGCTATTGCCGATCGTCTGATTGAAGCCGGAGCACCTGAAATTTGCCTGAAAGATATGGCTGGTATCGGTCGGCCGGGTATGTTGGGACGGCTGACAAAAGCTATAAAGGAAAAACATCCTGAGGTGATTATTCAATATCATGGTCATAGCGGACCAGGACTTTCCATGGCTTCCATTCTTGAAGTTTGCGAGAATGGTGCCGACATTATTGATGTAGCTATGGAACCTATGTCATGGGGAAAAGTGCATCCGGATGTTATTTCAGTACAGGCGATGCTGAAGGATAAAGGTTTCCGGGTACCTGATATCAATATGAAAGCCTATATGAAGGCGCGTGCCATGACGCAAGAGTTTATAGATGATTTTCTTGGTTTTTTTATGGATCCTACTAACAAGCATACTTCTTCTCTTTTGTTGAAGTGCGGATTGCCGGGCGGTATGATGGGATCTATGATGGCTGACCTAAAAGGTGTACATTCAGGAATTAATATGATTTTAAAAGGAAAGAACCAGCCGGAACTGAATATTGATGATTTACTGGTGATGCTTTTTGATGAAGTGGAGTATGTTTGGCCAAAATTAGGTTATCCTCCTTTGGTAACTCCGTTCAGCCAGTACGTGAAGAATGTAGCGTTGATGAATGTTATGCAGCTGGTGAAAGGTGAAGAACGCTGGACGATGATAGACAACCATACGTGGGATATGATTTTGGGTAAAAGCGGGCGACTTCCGGGAGCTTTGGCTCCTGAGATCATTGAGCTTGCCAAGTCCAAAGAATATGAGTTTGTGGATGCCGATCCGCAACTGAATTATCCGGATGCTCTGGATGAATATCGCAAGGAAATGGATGAGAATGGTTGGGAATATGGAGAAGATGATGAAGAACTCTTCGAACTTGCCATGCACGATCGTCAGTATCGTGATTATAAATCGGGTATTGCGAAAAAACGTTTCCAGGATGAATTGCAGCGTGCTAAGGATGCCGCTATGGCAAAGAGTGGATATTCTGAAGAGGAGATTAAGAAACTGAAACGGGCAAAGGCAGATCCGGTAATAGCTCCTTCCAAAGGGCAGGTTTTGTGGGAAGTATCGGTAGAGGGACCCTCTACTGCACCGTTTATCGGACGAAAATATCAACATGATGAAGTTTTCTGTTATCTCTCTACGCCATGGGGTGAATATGAGAAGGTGATGACCGGATTTACGGGACGCGTTGTGGAAGTTTGTGTGCAACAAGGTGGTAATGTCAATAAAGGCGACGTGATAGCTTATATCCAGAGAAGTGATATCTTTGCATAAAATGAAAAATTATTGAAACACAGATTTTCGTAGATTATAAGGCGGTATGCAGTACTTTGAAAATAAAATTCTTTGTAAAAAATTACGCTAATCTGTGTTTCAATAATTAATCTGTTGAATTATCATTTCTCTATAACCATTTTTTGATAGTTTCCTTTAAAATCTCTTGAGTGAATGGTTTTGTCAGGAAATCATTGCATCCTGCATCAAAGGCAGCTTGTTTATCATGTTCATAAGCATAAGCCGTAAGAGCGATGATAGGTATGTCCGGTGAAAGTTCACGAATGATTTTGGTGGCATCCAATCCTCCGAGGTTCGGCATCTTCATATCCATTAAAATGAGGTCGGGGCGTACTGTCTCAAACATGGTCACCACCTCCATACCGTCTTTGGCACGTTCCAGATGGTATAACTTTCCTAGTATTGCTTTTGTCAGAATATAATTACTGTCCGTATCTTCTGCTATCAATATTGTTTTTGTTTTTTTTTCGTCTTTTTGTTCTTTATCGGTATCAGTTTTGTTGTCTTTAAATTTATATATGTTTTCCTCGGGACTATCTTGAATAGAGATCTGTTGTGTGACGTTTTCTTCACTTCTATTCTTTTTCTTTACTTGTGATTTACTTGAATGTAGAGGCAAGGTGAAAGTAAAAGTGGTACCATTACCCATTTCCGAACTGACGGATATGCTACCACCTAACCGTTCGATGATGGTTTTACAGATGGATAGCCCCAGACCGGTACCTTGGGCAAAAGTATTCACTTTGACAAAACGTTCAAAAACCTTACATAATTTGTCGGCTTCAATACCGATACCCGTGTCGCTGACATGAAATTCTATTTTATCTTCTTTGCAATGATAACCATAGCTGATGTTACCACTAGTGGTGAATTTGAATGCATTTCCTATCAAATTGGAAATCACTTGGAAGATACGGTTCTTATCTCCTTCGATGACAATATCTTCATCCGAGGGTTCATAAATCAGTTCTACTCCGGGGGGGCAACGGAATTTGTGCGCGTCATGTATTTCCCGGCAAAGCGGATGTAAACGTACTGGAGTAATGGTAAACTCTACTATACCCGCTTCAATTTTAGAGAGGTCGAGTATTTCATTGATGAGTTGCAACAACCTTTCATTGTTAGCTTCTACAATTTCATAATAGTTTTTCCGTTCGTCGGCATCAGTACTTTCGGCTATGATACGTGAGAAACCTACAATGGCATTTAGTGGAGTACGTATTTCATGGCTCATGTTGGCTAGGAAGGCTGATTTCAACTGATCGGAAGTTTCCGCTTTTTCCTTGGCAACGAGTAATTCGCGTTTCATTCCTTCCATTTTGGTGATATCCCATTCGATACTCAGTAAGATGGGAGGGAAATCTCCACTCTCGATTTTAATTTTTCTTTTATCTAGATAAATGGATTTACCGTTCTGGTCGTGTTCTTCTGTAATCCAATGCATTTCTTTTCCTGTTTTGGCGATTTCTATGTCTTGCCGTCTTTTTTCCTGTGCTACTTCAAAAGGATAAAAATCAAAGTCGTCTTTCCCCAATGCCTCCTTCATCGGTATGTTACGATTGTATGATTCTCGGTTACGATATAAATATTTAAACCCGCTTTTAATATCTTTTACAACAATGCTTGCCGGGAGATTTTCTATTGTCTTGTCTAATATCTGGCTGAACCGTTTGATTTGCTGTTCGTGGGTGATACGCTGTGAAACGTCACGTCCAAATACCCATACGGTTTCTTCACCCTCATCGCTGGTTACCCAATATGCATTTCCTTCGATAGCCAATACTTCGGGATGAAGAGGTAGGGGATTAGGAATTACAAATCCATTGTGCTCTTCTCCTTTCTTAATTTTGGAAAGCATTTTTTTCCACGCTTGCTGATTGCCGACATAAGAGTTTATATTGTAAATAGTCAATTGAGTGATGTCATCTGTACAACCGATATCGTGATGTTGTTTGAAACGTCGGTTGGCAAATACCAATGTACCATCTTCGCGAGCAGCAAAGATATCTTCGGTAGAGTTATTGATGGCATGAGTTAATAAATTGATGTCGTTACGCCGTTGCTGGATATCTGTAATATTCTGTATATATCCTTCTATGATTATATTTCCATCTTTATGTTTCTCCCGTGCAAAAGTTTTCAGACGGATATAATATATTTGTTTCAGGTAGTGTATCCGGTAATCTACACTTTCTTCTATATCGCCTTTCAGGTTTCGTTCCAACCAGTTATTGAAAGTCTCATGGTCTTCGGGAAGGATATGGTTCACATATTCATTCAACGGGATGGTTTGTTCGTCTTCGGTACACATGATATCGGTATGACCTGTATATTTGAATTTTTGGGTGTCGGTATCATATCTCCATCTTCCGATAAGCGCAACCTTCTGTATTTCTTTGAGTTCATGATTTCTTTTTTCCAGTTCCAACTTACGTTGACTTCGCTCTGTGATATCACGATATTGACAGAGTACCATGTCCTCGTATGGATACATAATGCATTTGAAGAAATAAGTTTTGTTTCCTAATGTTAGTTCATAGTTTTTGGTAGAGTGTATTTTTTGCGTTAATACCTTTTGGAATTCAGGATATACTTGGTAATAGGTGGCATAAGGTAACAAATCGAACATATTCTTACCTAACAGGAATTCTTCTTTTAGAAACCACAAATCTACATTATAAATTGTGATATCTATACAAATGCCGTTTTTATCCAGGATAATCATGGTATCCGATGTCAGCTTCAGTAACTTTTCAGCATTTTCTGCGTTTTTCAGAATGTTTTTCATATTATTTCTGGTGTTATGCTCTTCGTGCTTTTTCCCATGCTCCACTAGTGTTACCTTTACGTTTATACAAATAGTTGATTCCTCTAATGACATTGACATTCATAAAGAGGAAATAGTACGGGATGAAGAGTATTTTATTTTTGATATGCTTCGTTGATAGGTAATAACCCCAACTTCCCATGAGGTAGAATAATGCCTGTAGTAGCCAAATAGAGGCATAAAATAGAGGAGAGTTTGTCGTGAAAATGAGAATTGTGTTGAGGGGAAGCAATAAAAATAATAAAACAGGAGTGAGTGACCAACGCAATACGCGATGTGATACATATTGAAAACTAAATATACCGTAATGAAATGGATTGAGTAACGGACGTAATCGCCATATGGATTGTAATCCGCCTGCTGCGATCCGTACTTTGCGCTTTTCTTCTTCGAGCATATCTGCCGAACCACTTTCTGTGGCGTATGCATTTGTGCAATATGCAATGGTGTATCCTTGCATGACGATACGCAGGGAAAGTATAAAATCATCTAGTAACGTATCTGTAGCCATTTCTTCGAATAATTCGCTACGAATGGCAAACAGTTCTCCGGCTGCACCGGTTGTCGAGTAAAGGCGTGAATCGAGTTTTTTAAGTGTGGATTCATATTTCCAGTAAATGCCTTCGCCTCCTGAAGCTGCATTGTCTTTAGTTTGTACATTGATACGTTTTTCGCCTGCTACACATCCCACTTTGGGATTGGCAAATGCATGTACAATTTCCCGTAATGCTTCACGGTTGACATAGGTATTTGCATCTGTAAATACAACCAATGGAGTCTTTACGAATTGCATTCCATGGTTTAAGGCTGCTGTCTTTCCTTGACGTTCGGGTTGATAGATAACTGTAACTTGAGACCATCCGGACAAAAGTTCATTGGTACGGTCACTACTACCGTCAGTCACCCAAACTATATGAAGTTTTTCGGACGGATAGTCTAATTCGAGGCTGTTACGCATTTTTTCATTTACAACAGCTTCTTCATTATATGCGGCGATAAATAGGGTTAAATCAGGTAATACATCATCTGCTGGCATCGGAGTGACGACCGTTTTATGGAAACATTCTTTTATCTTTACCAAGATATACAGAAGAATTCCGTAGCCGAGATATGTATAGAATACGATAAATAGGCTTATCCAAAAGAATATTTCAAAGGTTTCCATTCAGTATCAGACTCTTTAATTTCTAATCAAAGGCAGAAATCAAGTCCAAAAGTATGTATAATCTTTGGGTGGTGCAAGGAAACCTGTGAAAAACTACTGTTTAATATTCAATTTGTTATAGAAATTAGAATGCTTCGGTCATATTAAAATAGAATAGAGTCTGTTTGTTGACGGTATTTTTTCCTAAATCGAGACGCACATTCATTCGGGGTTGTACTTCAATACGTAAACCCAGACCGTAGTTGGGTAATACTCCCTCGATTTTTCCCATGGTAGGTCCCATAAAGCCGCATCCGGTCCATGCTACAAATCCGATATGGTGCAACATTCGTTTTATCCAATTACTACGGTCGGTGTTAATCATTTGGCGGTATTCGGCCATAACCACATGGGAAGACTTATCACGATATTGTCCCATATAATAACCGCGCAGGTCAAAGGGAGTACCTGTAAGGGAATATTGGGTCAAGGGGACATTACCAAATACATTCTTGGTTTGTGCTGTCCAAGCTATGATTTTACGATTGCCTACTGATTTATATTGACGATAGTCCAGTTCAAGGCGGTAGAAGTTTTGATCACTACCGAAAACTTTACTATACATCATACCCCGGAAATCAAGATAAATACCTCGATAAGCATTTGCGGGAATATCACGGCTATCGTAAGTCAAGAGGAAGCCGAGACCGGAGTTGAAGTTTTTGTAACCATGTTCGTTACCGCCTGCAGCAATATAGGATTTTTCTTCGACAAGGTGTTTGGCAGGGTTGGTTATCTTGTCATAGTTGATGTCTATTTGTGGACCGGCAAAGACATTGCTGTGCCCCAACCGAAACAAAAACCAAGGGTTAACTTGAATACCGCTGTAACGATATTGGCTGGTAGTATCACTACGCACGTAATTCTTGTTGGTAGAGTAACCGACACCGTAAAAATTATCTTCTGTGTTTTTAAAAGAAAACTTTCCGAAAATACGGAAATGATCACCTTTAAAGAATAGTTGTGGTTTCACCATGATATTGATGCCACCTTTAAACATATATGCGATGGACATAGGTACTACGGAACGTAATTGAGTAGTATCACTGGGATTCATACGGAACGTCAACAAAGCACTTCCACCCACTAATGCACCAAAATCTGGCGTATAACTGGGACCACCCAATATATTATAATGTAAATTTCTGCGAGCTACTTTCTGTCTACGCAGTTCTTTTTTTGTTAATGTGGTAGTAGTATCGTTGGGTGCTGTAACTACTTGTTCTTGGGCTGAAATAGTTGTTATTGCCAGCACCAAAGTAAACATACTTAGTATAAATCTTTTCATGTCGTACGAATATGGCTGCAAAGAAAACTAATTTATCTGAATTGGTTTTCAAGTAAATAGACAATATTTCTTAAAGAATATTCTAAAAATTTCAAAAAAGGAATTACTTTTGTCTCATAAACGATGTGGAATAAAGTGGAATAAATTAGATTGTGATGGTCTGGATTTTTTTGCTAGAAAATGATTGAATGAACTATATAATAAAAATGAAATTTATGATGAAGAAACAAATTTTATCCGTCATTGTTTTGGGTGCTGCATTGCTTTCTGTACAGGCTCAAGATGGTAGGGGAGGTATCAGCTCTTCCATGCTCGAACAAATCAAGCAAAGTTATCAAGGAACGGCATCGGACAAGGCGCTTCGTAATGCTATTGGTAATAATGATATACGTAAATTGGCACTTAATCAGGAGAATATGCAGGCGATGGATACTCATTTCTCTGTTCGGGTAAATTCCAAAGGTATCACCGACCAAAAATCATCCGGACGTTGCTGGTTGTTTACCGGATTGAACGTAATGCGTGCCAAAACGCTTGCCAAATATAATTTCCCTTCTTTCGAATTTTCTCAGGTATATCCTTTTTTCTGGGATCAGCTTGAAAAATCCAATCTTTTCCTGCAAGGAATTATTGATACTGGTAAAAGTCCTATGAATGATAAGACTGTTCAATGGCTTTTCCAACATCCGTTGAGTGATGGTGGCACATTCACAGGAGTGGCGGATATTGTAACGAAGTACGGTTTGGTACCCAAAGAAGCGATGCCGGAAACTAATAGTAGCGATAATACTTCTCGCATGGCAAATCTTATTTCATTGAAGCTGAAAGAATATGGATTGCAATTGCGTGATATGATTGCAAAAGACACCAAACCTGCTGTTATAGAAGAAGAGAAGACAAAGATGTTAGGTACTATTTACCGTATGTTGGTTTTGAACTTGGGTGTTCCTCCTACGGAGTTTGATTATGTTCGTAGAGATACCAAAGGAAATCCTATGGAAATAGAACATCACACTCCTATGTCTTTTTTGGAAAAATATGGGGATAAAAAGTTGTTGACTAACTATATAATGCTGATGAATGATCCCAGTCGTGAATATTATAAATGTTATGAAATAGATTATGACCGCCATCGTTATGACGGAAAGAACTGGACATACGTAAATTTACCCATAGAAGAGATTAAGGAAATGGCTATTGCATCTTTGAAAGATAGTACCATGATGTATTTTTCTTGTGATGTCGGCAAGTTCCTAAATTCGGAACGTGGTTTGCTTGATGTGAAAAACTATGATTACGAATCATTGATGGGGACTACTTTCGGTATGGATAAAAAGCAACGTATTGAAACTTTTTCCAGTGGTTCTTCTCATGCCATGACACTAATGGCAGTAGATTTGAATGATAACGGGAAACCAGTGAAATGGATGGTTGAAAATAGTTGGGGAGCGGGAAGTGGTTATCAGGGGCATTTGATAATGACCGATGATTGGTTCAATGAATATATGTTCCGCTTGGTAGTAGAAACTAAGTATGTCCCTTCTAAAATAATGGAATTATTTAAACAAAAACCAATCCGTTTACCGGCTTGGGATCCAATGTTTGCAGAAGAGAAATGATAAAAGGTGATAAAGTGATAAAAGGTGATAGGATGATAAAATGATAAAAGTATTAGAGTAATCTATCACTTTATTACCCTATTTTCTCCCTCTTTTCCTCTTTGTGTTCGTTAACGAAAGGAATTACGGAAAATTCTCCGTAATTCCTTTCTTTTTTACTATTTAATCACATTCTTTTTTGCTACTTTTGCGGGCAAATTAATGAAACCATTATTTTATATAAACGCATGGCAAATGTAATTAAGTTACGCAAAGGCCTTGACATTAACCTGAAAGGTAAAGCTGCGGAAGAGTTTTTTTCCGTGAAAGAGCCGGGATTTTATGCACTTGTTCCCGACGATTTTACGGGTATCACTCCGAAAGTGGTGGTCAAAGAGCAGGAATATGTGATGGCTGGAGGACCCTTGTTTATCGACAAGAATCATCCTGAATTGAAATTTGTTTCGCCCGTTAGCGGCGTAGTGACAAGCGTGGAACGTGGTGCACGCCGTAAGGTGCTGAACATCGTTGTAGAAGCTGCCGCTGAGCAAGACTACGAAGAGTTCGGTAAAATGGATCCGTCCAAGATGAGTGCCCAGGAAGTGAAAGATGTACTTCTGCAGGCTGGTATGTTCGCTTTCATCCGTCAGCGTCCGTACGATGTAATCGCTGATCCCACGGTCGCTCCGAAAGCAATTTTTATTTCCGCCTTCGACAGTAATCCGTTGGCACCCGATTTCGAATTTACCTTGAAAGGAGAGGAGGTAAACTTCCAGACAGGACTTGACGCGTTGGCCAAGATGGCAAAAACGTATCTGACTATTAGTGTAAAACAAGAATCTGCTGCTTTGACGCAAGCTAAAAACGTTACTGTTACGGTATTCGACGGACCAAATCCGGCTGGTAATGTGGGGGTACAAATCAATCACATCTCTCCGGTTGTAAAAGGCGAAACTGTATGGACTATCAGTGCGGAAGCTGTAATTTTCATAGGACGTTTGATGAATACCGGTCGTGTGGACATGACTCGTACAGTGGCTATAACAGGTTCCGAGGTGTTGAAACCTGCCTATTGTAGATTGAAAGTCGGTGCTTTGCTGACAAATGTGTTCAAAGATAATGTGACGACGGATAAAGACCTTCGCTATATCAGTGGTAATGTGTTGACAGGGAAGAAGGTTTCTCAGAATGGCTTTCTTGGAGCTTTCGACAATCAGTTGACAGTTATTCCCGAAGGAGATGAAATACATGAAATGCTAGGTTGGATTATGCCACGATTCAATCAGTTCAGTGCCAACCGTTCTTATTTCAGCTGGTTGATGGGAAATAAGGAATATGTGATTGATGCTCGTATCAAGGGTGGAGAACGTCACATGATTATGTCCAATGAATACGACCGGGTATTCCCAATGGACATCTATCCTGAATATTTATTGAAAGCAATCATTGCCGGTGATATCGATCGTATGGAAGCTTTGGGAATTTACGAAGTTGCTCCTGAAGACTTTGCTCTTTGTGAATTCGTATGCTCTTCTAAGTTGGAAATTCAACGTATTGTACGTGCTGGGCTTGATATGCTTCGTGCTGAAATGGCATAATTCAATTTAAAATTAAGAATTAAAAATTAAAAAAATGATGGATGAAATTCTGTGATATAAATTGCCTTATGAACGATGTAGCGCAGCTTATTTCTCAATTTTCAATTCTCAATTATCAATTTAATAAATGAAAGCGTTAAGAAATTATCTCGATAAGATAAAGCCGAACTTTGAAGAAGGCGGCAAACTCCACGCATTTCGTTCGGTGTTCGATGGCTTTGAAACATTTTTGTTCGTGCCTAATGCCACTTCGAAATCGGGAACGCATATCCATGACTCTATCGACAGTAAACGTATCATGTCGATGGTTGTTATTGCGTTGATACCGGCGCTGTTGTTCGGTATGTATAACGTAGGTTACCAGCATTTCCATGCAACCGGTGTTACCGGTAGTTTCATCGAAATGTTTGCCTACGGTTTTTTGGCTGTATTGCCTAAAATTATTGTATCATATGTCGTAGGTCTTGGTATTGAGTTCGTAGTGGCTCAGTGGAAGAACGAAGAAATTCAGGAAGGTTTCCTTGTTTCCGGTATCTTGATCCCGATGATAGTTCCGGTTGACTGTCCATTATGGATTTTGGCAGTTGCTACAGCATTTTCTGTAATTTTTGCGAAAGAAGTGTTTGGCGGTACAGGTATGAATGTATTCAACGTTGCTTTGATTACCCGTGCATTCTTGTTTTTTGCTTACCCTACAAAGATGTCAGGTGATGCGGTTTGGATTCCCGGAGATACGATTTTCGGTTTAGGTGGTGAGACTTTTGTTGATGGCTTCTCCGGAGCTACTGCATTGGGAGTAGCATCTACGGCTACCGATCCTAACGGTTATCTGCCTTTCTCTTGGGACATGGTGACGGGGCTAATTCCGGGTTCTATTGGTGAAACTAGTGTTATTGCTATCGCTTTGGGGGCTATCCTCTTGTTGTGGACCGGTATAGCAAGTTGGAAGACTATGTTCTCCGTATTTGTAGGTGGTGCATTCATGGGATGGATTTTCAATACGATCGGTCCTGACACAGCTATGGCTAATATGCCTTGGTATGAACATCTTGTGTTAGGTGGTTTCTGTTTTGGTGCCGTATTTATGGCTACCGATCCTGTTACTTCCGCCCGTACTGAAACAGGTAAATACATTTTTGGATTTCTAATTGGTGCTATGGCTATCATTATCCGTGTACTGAATCCTGGTTATCCAGAAGGTATGATGCTTGCTATTCTGCTGATGAATATCTTTGCTCCGCTGATTGACTATTGTGTGGTACAAAGTAACATTAGTCGCCGCGAAAAACGTGCAACTGTTAAGTCTAACAATTAAAAATACCGGAAAAGAAATGAATACCAATAGTAATAGTTATACTATCATTTATGCTTCGGTAATGGTTGTTATCGTTGCATTCCTGCTGGCATTCGTAAGCTCTTCACTGCGTACTATTCAAAACAAGAACGTAGAGCTTGATACGAAGAAGCAGATTCTTGCTGCATTGAATATTAAAGATGTGAAGGATGCAGATGCAGAATATAATAAATATGTGAAAGGTGATATGTTGATGAATGTAGACGGTACTTTGACTAAAAATACCGGTGCATTTGTTACTGCTTACGAGAAAGAAGCCAAAGAACAACAGCGTTTACATGTTTTTGTTGCCGAAGTGAACGGAGAGACTAAATATGTATTTCCAGTTTACGGTGCTGGTCTTTGGGGAGCTATTTGGGGGTATGTGGCTTTGAATGCTGATAAGGATACCGTTTATGGTGTATATTTCTCTCATGCTAGTGAAACTCCGGGTTTGGGTGCCGAAATTGCGGGTGCTCAGTTCCAAGGAGAATTTCCTGGTAAGAAGACTTTGGAAAATGGGGAGGTTGCACTTAGCGTTGTAAAAAACGGAAAAGTTGATAAACCTGCTTATCAGGTAGACGGTATATCCGGTGGTACTATCACTTCTGTAGGTGTAGATGCGATGTTGAAGACTTGCCTGAATAACTATAAGAACTTTTTAACTAATAATAATGAGGAGGAATAAGAATATGGGTGCATTATTTTCAAAGAAGAATAAAGAAGTATTCTCAACTCCGCTTGGATTGAACAACCCTGTTACCGTACAGGTATTGGGTATCTGTTCCGCTTTGGCTGTTACAGCAAAATTGGAGCCTGCTATAGTGATGGGACTTTCCGTTACTGTGATTACGGCATTTTCTAATGTAGTGATTTCATTGTTGCGTAAAACTATTCCCAACCGTATCCGTATCATTGTTCAGTTAGTGGTGGTTGCTGCGTTGGTAACCATTGTAAGTGAGATATTGAAAGCCTTTGCTTATGATGTAAGTGTACAACTTTCTGTATACGTAGGTTTGATTATCACGAACTGTATCCTGATGGGACGTTTGGAAGCATTTGCCATGCAGAATGGTCCTTGGGAGTCTTTCCTTGACGGTGTGGGTAATGGTTTGGGATATGCCAAAATTTTGGTTATCGTAGCATTCTTTCGTGAACTTTTAGGATCTGGTACCTTGCTGGGTTTCAATATCTTAAACTACGAACCTTTGCAAAAGATCGGATATGTAAATAATGGTTTGATGTTAATGCCGCCTATGGCATTGATTATCTGTGCTTGCATTATTTGGTATCAACGTGCTCGTCACAAAGAGTTGCAAGAAAAGTAAATTCAATTATGAATTATAAATGGTGAATTATATATCGTAAAAGTGTATGTCATTCTCCTAATTTATAATTAGTAATTCATAATTAAAATTAGATAACATGGAACATTTATTAAGTTTATTCGTCCGCTCAATCTTTGTGGACAACATGATATTCGCGTTCTTTCTTGGTATGTGCTCATATTTGGCCGTATCGAAGAATGTGAAGACTGCCGTGGGACTGGGTATAGCTGTAACTTTCGTGTTGGTTGTTACACTTCCGGTCAACTATTTGTTGCAAACCAAGGTACTTGGTCCTAATGCGATTATTGAAGGCGTTGACCTCAGTTTTCTTAGTTTTATTCTTTTTATTGCCGTAATTGCTGCTATCGTACAGTTAGTGGAAATGGTTGTGGAACGTTTTAGTCCTTCGCTTTACGCTTCACTAGGTATCTTTTTGCCGTTGATTGCTGTTAACTGTGCTATCATGGGAGCCTCACTGTTTATGCAACAACGTATCACGTTGGGTGAGAGTGATCCGAAATATATCGGTGATGTATGGGATTCTATCTCTTATGCATTCGGCTCAGGTATTGGCTGGTTGTTGGCTATCGTAGGTTTGGCTGCTATTCGTGAGAAGATGGCTTATTCTGACGTACCTGCTCCGTTGAAAGGTTTAGGGATTACGTTTATTACAGTAGGTCTGATGGCAATGGCATTCATGTGTTTCTCTGGTTTGAAAATCTAAAAGAAAGGAATAAAACAATGGATATGAATATGATATTAGCAAGCATTGGCGTATTCCTGGTGGTTGTCATCCTGCTTGTTGTTATCCTGTTGGTTGCCAAAAATTTCTTGGTACCGTCAGGTAATGTGAAATTGACTATCAATAATGATAAAACTTTGGAGGTAGAGTCCGGTTCAACGTTGTTGAATACATTGTCAGTAAACGGCATTTTCCTTTCCTCCGCATGTGGTGGTAAGGGTTCTTGCGGACAGTGTAAATGCCAGGTAATGGAGGGAGGGGGTGAAATCCTACCTTCTGAGATACCCCATTTTAGCCGTAAACAGATACAAGACCATTGGCGCTTGGGTTGTCAGGTGAAAGTGAAAGGTGATATGGGTATTAAGATTGATGAGTCTGTACTTGGTGTGAAAGAATGGGAGTGTGAGGTTATCTCTAATAAGAATGTAGCTACATTCATCAAAGAGTTTATTGTTGCATTGCCAAAAGGTGAACACATGGATTTCATTCCGGGATCATACGCTCAAATTAAGATACCTAAATTCTCAATGGATTATAATAAGGATATAGATAAGAGTTTGATTGGTGAGGAATATCTTCCTGCATGGGAGAAATTTGGACTGTTTGGTTTGAAGTGTACGAATGAAGAAGAGACTATTCGTGCTTATTCTATGGCTAACTATCCTGCTGAGGGTGACCGTATCATGTTGACAGTACGTATCGCTACTCCTCCGTTCAAACCGAAAGATCAAGGTCCTGGCTTTATGGATGTGATGCCGGGTATCGCTTCTTCTTATATCTTTACCTTGAAACCGGGTGATAAGGTAACTATGAGTGGACCTTACGGCGACTTCCATCCTATTTTCGATTCTACAAAAGAAATGATGTGGATTGGTGGTGGTGCCGGTATGGCTCCATTACGTGCGCAAATTATGCATTTGACGAAGACGTTGCATACAACCGATCGTAAGATGTCATACTTCTACGGTGCACGTGCTTTGAACGAGGTATTCTATCTGGAGGATTTCTTGCAAATAGAAAAAGATTTTCCGAACTTCTCATTCCATCTTGCACTGGACCGTCCCGATCCGGCAGCTGATGCGGCAGGCGTGAAGTATACTCCGGGCTTTGTTCACAATGTAATTTACGAAACTTATTTAAAGGATCACGAAGCTCCAGAAGATATTGAATACTACATGTGTGGTCCCGGTCCTATGTCTAAAGCTGTTGAAAAAATGCTTGATGATCTTGGTGTTCCGGCTCAGAACCTGATGTTTGATAACTTCGGCGGATAAAAGATGTATTATACGTTTTTTATTCATATATAATTGAAAGTGGCAGATGATATTGCATTATCTGCCACTTTTGTTTCCCTGTATCTCCCATTCTTTTATTACCTTTGTTCTCAAATTGAAGAACTATATGGAATATTCGGAAATAATGCATAATTTGCAGATAGAACAACTTACTCCGATGCAGGAGGCTGCATTGGATGCCTATCAATCAGACAATGATCTTGTTTTGTTATCACCTACAGGATCCGGTAAAACTTTGGCTTTCTTGCTACCTTTGGTTAATTCTTTGAATCTTTCTGAACGGAGAGTACAGGCTGTTGTTTTAGTTCCCTCACGGGAGTTGGCGTTGCAGATAGAAACCGTATTTAAATCCATGAATACTCCTTTTAAAGCTATGAGTTGCTATGGGGGACGTCCTGCAATGGAAGAACACCGGACTATGAAAGGTATCAATCCTTCTGTAATTATAGGTACACCGGGGCGAATGAATGACCATTTGAGGAAACAGAATTTCGATGCCGGTACGGTAAATACCCTTATCATAGACGAATTTGATAAATGCCTTGAATTTGGCTTTCAAGATGAAATGTCGGAAGTGATCGGACAGTTGCCCTCATTGAAGAAACGCATTTTGCTGTCTGCTACCGATGCAGAAGAAATACCTCAATTTACGGGATTAAATCGTACCATAAAACTCAACTATTTGACGTCTGAAGTGTTATCCGAACGCTTGAATATTCAAAAGGTATTATCCCCTGATAAAGATAAACTGGAGACGCTTTATAGATTGCTTTGTACGCTGGGTGACAGTTCCACTATAGTATTCGTCAATTATCGTGAAAGTGTGGAAAGGGTAACCGGTTATTTGAAATCGAAAAAATTTCCTTGTGATTCTTTCCATGGTGGCATGGAGCAGGCCGACCGCGAACGTGCACTCTATAAATTCCGTAACGGCAGTTGTCCTGTCCTTGTTTCTACCGACTTGGCAGCTCGGGGACTTGATATTCCCGGTATTGACAATGTGGTTCATTATCATCTTCCCGTCAACGAAGAAGCCTTTACCCACCGCAATGGCCGTACGGCGCGTTGGGAAGCAAAAGGTTCATCTTATCTTCTTTTACATTCAGAAGAACGTTGGCCAGATTATATTCCGGAAGATATTCCTATTTTTGAAATACCGGATCAAACTCCCAAACCTATCAAATCTCGCTGGATTACCATATATATCGGTAAAGGAAAGAAAGATAAACTAAATAAGGTTGATATTGTTGGCTTTTTATATAAAAAAGGTGGATTGGCTCGAGAAGATGTAGGACAGGTTGATGTAAAAGACCACTATGCTTTTGTTGCCATTCGCCGAGGTAAAGTAAAGCAGCTCCTCACGTTGATACGAGATGAAAAGATTAAAGGGATGAAAACATTGATCGAAGAAGCAAAGTAACGTTTTTCTTAATCTTTTTCTATCGAATAAGAAGTTAATATCGGGTCTATCTTTCAATTTACTATTTTATACTATTCTTGGCAAGTATACATAACAAAATGGTGCATATATCTTGTATAAACCAATAAAAAGAAAGGTAAATGCGGATAAAAAAAGGATTTTCATAAGGAAAGATTGGTAATACAGAAATAATTCCTTAATTTCGCCATGTCGAAAGACACAAATCAACGAAATTGTATAACCAAAACAAACTTCAAATGAAAAAGCATAATTTCAATGCAGGACCTTCCATTCTTCCGCGTGAGGTGATTGAGGATACAGCGAAGGCTATTTTAGATTTCAATGGATCCGGTCTCTCCCTGATGGAGATTAGCCATCGTGCTAAAGACTTCCAACCCGTAGTGGACGAAGCCGTGGCATTATTCAAAGAATTACTCAATATCCCCGAAGGTTATTCGGTACTGTTCTTGGGTGGTGGTGCCAGTCTGGAATTCTGCATGGTTCCTTTCAACTTCCTTGAAAAGAAAGCTGCTTATCTGAATACAGGTGTGTGGGCAAAAAAGGCAATGAAAGAAGCTAAAGGTTTCGGTGAAGTTGTAGAAGTTGCCTCTTCTGCTGAAGCCACTTATACATATATTCCGAAAGATTACACTGTACCGGCTGATGTGGATTATTTCCATATTACTACTAATAACACGATTTATGGTACGGAACTGAAAAAAGATCTGGATGTAAATGTTCCGATGGTTGCCGATATGTCTTCCGATATTTTCTCTCGTCCAATCGATGTATCTAAGTATATTTGTATTTATGGTGGTGCACAGAAGAATTTGGCTCCGGCAGGTGTGACATTCGTCATAGTAAAGAACGATGCGTTGGGTAAAGTGTCACGTTATATTCCGACTATGTTGAACTATCAGACTCACGTGGATGGTGGTTCTATGTTTAATACTCCTCCTGTTGTTCCTATTTATGCAGCATTGCAAACTTTGCGTTGGATTAAGGCACAAGGTGGTGTGAAAGAAATGGAACGTCGTGCTATTGAGAAAGCAGATATGTTGTATGCTGAAATCGACCGTAACAAAATGTTTGTGGGTACTGCTGCTAAAGAAGACCGTTCACGTATGAACATTTGCTTCGTAATGGCTCCCGAATATAAAGAATTTGAAGCAGACTTCTTGAAGTTTGCTACAGAAAAGGGTATGGTAGGTATCAAGGGACACCGTTCTGTAGGTGGTTTCCGTGCATCTTGCTATAATGCTATGCCGAAAGAGAGTGTTCAGGCTTTGATCGACTGCATGCAGGAATTTGAGAAACTTCATTAATAACATAATTTTCACCACAGAGGGCACAGAGTCCCACAGAGATTAAACTAAAAGAGAAAACTCTGTGAAACTCCGTGTGACTCTGTGGTGAATTCTTTTAATACTATAAGAATTATGAAAGTATTAGTTGCAACAGACAAGCCGTTTGCAAAGGTTGCGGTGGACGGTATTCGCAAAGAGATTGAAGCAGCAGGTTATGAACTTGTATTGCTGGAGAAATATGGAGAAAAAGCAAAATTGCTGGAAGCAGTGAAAGACGCTAATGCCATTATTATCCGTAGCGACATCATTGATGCTGAAGTGTTGGATGCAGCCAAGGAGCTGAAAATCGTAGTTCGTGCCGGTGCCGGTTATGACAATGTAGATTTGGAAACTGCTACCGCTCATAATGTGTGTGTAATGAATACCCCGGGACAGAACTCCAATGCTGTTGCTGAACTGGCTTTTGGCCTGATGGTGATGGCTGTTCGTAATATGTATAACGGTACTTCCGGTACGGAACTGATGGGTAAGAAGTTGGGTATCCATGCATACGGTAATGTAGGTCGTAATGTGGCCCGTATTGCCAAAGGTTTTGGTATGGATATTTATGCTTTTGATGCATTCTGTCCAAAAGAAGTAATCGAGAAAGACGGAGTGAAGGCTGTTGCTTCTGCTGAAGAACTTTACTCTACTTGTAATGTCGTTTCTTTGCATATCCCTGCAACTACCGAAACGAAGAATTCCATTAACTACGCTTTGGTAAACAAAATGCCGAAAGGAGGTCTGTTGGTGAATACTGCTCGTAAGGAAGTTATCAACGAGGCCGAACTTATCCAATTGATGGAAGAGCGTGCTGATTTGAAGTATATGACAGACATTATGCCCGCTGCTCATGAAACGTTTATTGCCAAGTTTGCCGGACGTTATTTTTCTACACCTAAAAAGATGGGTGCCCAGACTGCTGAAGCCAATATCAATGCAGGTATTGCAGCAGCCAAGCAGATTGTAGGATTCCTGAAAGACGGTTGCGAAAAGTTCCGCGTAAATAAGTAATATTTCTTAGGCGTGGATTATGTGGATTATACGGAATTGTTGTTTCGTGAAATCCGTGTAATCTGCGCCTGAATATTTCATTTAATAATCTAATTACCATGGCAATCATTAAACCTTTTAAGGGCGTTCGCCCTCCCCAAGATTTGGTAGAGGAAGTTGCATCGCGTCCGTACGATGTATTGAATTCTGAGGAAGCACGCGAAGAAGCAAGAGGAAACGAAAAATCTCTGTATCATATCATTAAGCCGGAAATAGATTTTCCGGTTGGCACGGATGAGCATGATGAACGTGTCTATCAGAAAGCTGCCGATAACTTCCGTATGTTTCAGGATAGAGGATGGCTGGTCCAAGACGAGAAAGAGAACTACTATGTGTATGCCCAAACTATGAATGGTAAAACACAATACGGTTTGGTAGTAGGTGCATACGTTCCCGATTATATGAACGGTATCATCAAGAAACATGAATTGACCCGCCGTGATAAAGAAGAGGACCGGATGAAGCATGTCCGCGTGAATAATGCCAATATCGAACCGGTATTCTTTGCTTATCCTGATAATACTACACTGGATACTATTATTTCCCGTTATACAGCTGGGAAGCCGGTATATGATTTTATTGCTCCGGGCGATGGTTTCGGTCACACTTTCTGGATTATAGATAAGCAAGAGGATATTGACGCGATTACCAAAGAATTTGCCAAGATGCCTGCCCTTTATATAGCCGATGGACATCATCGTAGTGCAGCTGCTGCTTTGGTAGGTGCAGAAAAAGCAAAGCAAAATCTCCATCATCGTGGAGATGAAGAATATAACTATTTTATGGCTGTTTGTTTCCCTGCCAATCAGTTGACAATTATAGATTACAACCGTGTTGTGAAGGATTTAAATGGTCTGACTCCTGAACAATTCCTTGTTGCCGTTAGTAAGAATTTCAAGGTAGAAGAGAAAGGGGCTGATATTTATAAACCTGAAAGTTTACATAATTTCTCTCTTTATCTGGATGGTAAATGGTACAGTCTTACCGCCAATCCCGGTACTTATAATGATAACGATCCTATCGGCGTGTTGGATGTAACCATTTCTTCCAATTTGATTTTGGATGAAATTCTCGGTATTAAAGACCTTCGTTCAGATAAGCGAATAGACTTTGTAGGAGGTATCCGTGGGTTGGGTGAATTGAAGAAACGTGTCGATAGTGGGGAAATGAAACTTGCATTGGCGTTATATCCTGTCAGCATGAAACAATTGATGGACATTGCAGATACCGGTAATATTATGCCTCCTAAGACAACTTGGTTTGAACCCAAATTGCGTTCAGGACTGGTAATTCATAAGCTAGACTAAATATAGTGAGTTTTATTTGAACGGGGATGTTTTAAGAAGTTACGAATCATCCCCGTTTTTATGGTTTATGGATGATGTTTGTAGTATTGTTTTCTCATCCATCGATCAAATAGTAGACAAAGAAGAACAGCTATTATGAGTAGGAAGTAGAAAGAGGGTATTTGAATTTCTTCGCTTTTTGTTATCGAAGATATAGTGAATGCTTCTCGAATACTGTTTCCAAAAAAGATAATCAGGCTGGCTATACAAACTCCAATTAAAAATATAGTAGCGATAATAGTTGCTAATAATGTTCGATATTCTGTCTTCTTTTCGCGAAGACGCATGTTTTCTTCTACCTTTTGCATAGTACAATAGGTAAAGTTAGAAGGTAACTGAAACGAATATTGTTCTTGTAATGTCTTCTTCAGACCTTTATCTTTTTGTTCTTCGCTCATAATTTATCCTCCTGTTTCATTAGTACATATATTTTTTTGCGGATGCGATGCAACTTTACTTTAATGTTGTTTGCTGTCAATCCTGAGATAAGAGTGATTTCACTAATAGTTTTTTCTTCCAGATAAAACAGAGTGATTAAAGCCTTTTCATCAGAATTAAGTAATTGGATCGCTTTGTTTAGCTTGATAATCTGTTCTTCTCTGTCGTTATTCAAGGCTTCGTCCACCTGTTGATCCGATATATTGGCAAGTGGTCCATCATCCATAACAAAAGTATCAAGATTCTTTTTACGTGCATTGGATATAGCCGTGTTATATGCGATGGCATATATCCATGTTGAAAAAGAACAGTTTCCTTTGAAAGACGAGAGATGTTGAAAAGCTTTTAAGAAAGTATCTTGTGTCAATTCTTCAGCATCTTCTTGATTGGAGACAATGCGGATAATCAAAGTAAAGACTTGTTGGCTATACTTATTCAAAAAGTATTCATAAAGAGCAGTCTCTCCATTCAAGATACGTTGTATAATATATTTTTCGTCGTCTTTCATTTTGTCTATTAGACGCAACTATTAATATAAGGTTACATATTTCCCCCCAAAATATTTTTTTTATCATAAACTGTAACCTAATCAAGATTATAGCGTCTAAAGAGTACAAAGAAACAAAATTACTAATTTAAAAGATAACGAATATGATGGATTTTATTATGGTACCTGCTGTAATGGCAATCATTACTTTAGGAATTTACAAACTGTTTGAACTGTTTGTTTGCAAAAAAGAGAGACTGCTTTTACTGGAAAAAATGGCTGATCAACAAATGTATCCTAAGAGGCCCGACTTTAAACCTTACGATATTCTGTCCTTTTCTGCTTTAAAAATAGGTAGCCTTTTGACGGGAATGGGATTAGGCCTATTGGTTGGCTATCTGCTTTGTGTAACTACACTTCCCGGATATTTAAGTAAAGATCAATGGGACTATAGACAAACCGTTTCTTTGATTTATGGTGCATGTGTGTTGTTATTTGGTGGAATTGGGCTGATAATTGCTTTTATTACCGAATTGAAACTGAATAAGAAAAAAGAGTAATCTTTATTTTCCTACCTTTGTCGGAAAGTTTCTTTATTTATGAAGATATTGATAATAAATAGTAGCCCTCGTCGACAGGGAAACATTTCAAAGATGTTGGACTTGATGAAACAAGAAGCAGAAAGTTTGGAGGTCGAAACAAATTATATACGGGCTTCGGAGTTGAAAGTACATCCTTGTATCGGTTGTATGAAATGCCGTGAAACTTTGAAATGCTGTTTACCAGAAGATGATGCACAGCAAGTTCTACATTTTATTGAGGAAGCGGATGCGTTGATTATCGGTGCTCCATGTTATTGGGGAAATATGCCCGGTACGTTGAAAGTTCTTTTTGACCGGATGGTTTATGGTATGATGGGAGAAAACTCCATGGGAATTCCTCTTCCTCTTCATAAAGGCAAAAAAGCAATTATAGTAAGTACATCTACCACGCCTTATCCTTTTAATATACTCTATAATCAGACACGGGGAGTAGTGAAAGCTTTGAAAGAAATCTTGAAGTGGAGTGGCTTTAAGGTAGTAAAGGCTATAGAGAGAGGAGGAACCAGAAAACATCCGGGTTTATCGGAAAAAGAAATGATACGATGTAAAAAGATTGTCCATAAATTATTGTAATCAAAGAAGTAGGAAATTTGAAGATAAGATGGGTAAGAAAGAAGAATATAAGTTCAAGAACGAACAATATCTGGAAAGTCTACGTACCGAAGAGGAAGTGAAAGAACTGGCTGCAGGAGTACTTTATCGGACATTGGAAACGGGACAGGGGAGTACAAGCCCTCGTCTTAATAGTGTGGTTTCAGTACATTACAAAGGAACGCTTATCAATGGTCGTGAATTTGATAACTCATGGAAACGGAACTGTCCGGAGGCTTTTCGCTTGAATGAAGTGATTGAGGGCTGGCAGATAGCGTTACAACAAATGCATGTAGGAGATCATTGGATCGTTTATATTTCTTATAAAGTAGGTTATGGTACACGGGCAAGCGGTCCTATTCCAGCCTTTTCAACATTAATCTTTGAAATACGGTTATTGGGTATTGCCTGAACGTGAACAATCTTTCATATTCTTTTGTTAAGATACCTGTTACTAAAACTTAGTAGGTATGAATACAAAGAAGAGCGAAGTGAATGATACTCTAGGAGTATCTTCCCGGTCAGAAGAGACATTGATCAATGAAAAAGGAACAGTACCCGGACAGCAGATCGGTCTGTACAGTAAAGTGAACAATAAAGAAGTTCGTCAGGTCGTTAAGATATTGAATCCTGACAAAAATAGTTTAGAGAGCAGAGGATAATCCTCTGCTTTTTTGTATTCCACATTTCTTATTGAAGATTATAACATATTATTGAGGGGTTTTGTATCTTTGCCGAAAAGAATTGAAAAACTTCAAAATAAGCAGCATTGAAACTTCGGCAAGGCGACCTTACGCAAGGAGGTATAACAAGCACATTATTACGTTTTACTCTGCCCATGATGGTAGGGGCCTTTTTACAACAATGTTATAACATTGCAGATACTTTGATTGTAGGGCAATGCATTGGTGCCGATGCTCTGGCTGCTGTTGGTTCGGCCTATACCCTGATGATCTTTTTGATTTCTGTATTGCTGGGTTTGTCAATGGGAAGCGGCACGGTTTTCTCTTTGCAATATGGTGCCGGCGATCAATCGGCTTTACGCCGTAGTATCTTTGTCTCGTTTGTGTTGATTGGAACGGTAACTCTTGTACTGAACGTCGCTGTATTTTTCTGGCTCGATCCTATTCTCCGGCTTTTGCAAGTACCGCAAGATATTTATGGAATGATGCGCAGTTATCTCTGGATTATCTTCTGGGGAATTGCGTTTACTTTTATCTATAATTTTTATGCAGCGTTGCTACGTGCTGTAGGAGACTCTGTGACCCCCCTTTGGTTTCTGTCCATATCGGTCGTCTTGAATATCGTGCTTGATTTATTTTTTATACTACAGTTGGATTGGGGTATAGAAGGTGCGGCCATTGCTACAATCATTGCGCAAGGCATATCAGCTTTAGGAATTGCGGCATATACTTATATGCAACGTCCGGAATTGCGGCTGCATTCTGCCGATATACACTTTGATCGTACCTGCCTGAAAGAAATAACTTCCTTTTCACTACTTACATGCGTTCAGCAATCGGTGATGAATTTTGGTATTCTGATGATACAAGGGCTTGTCAATAGTTTTGGTACGGCAGTGATGGCAGCCTTTGCCGCAGCTGTAAAAATAGACTCTTTCGCCTATATGCCTGTCCAGGAATTCGGTAATGCTTTTTCCACTTTTATAGCCCAGAATTTCGGAGCGAAGCGTTATGATCGTATCCGTAGGGGAGTTTATAGCGCATTTATTACGGCAGTTGTATTTTCACTGGTCGTTTCTGTTCTTGTATTTGTTTTTGCAGAACCACTTATGTTGATATTTGTCCGTTCCAATGAGACGGAGATACTTTCTGTCGGTGTAGATTATCTTCGCATCGAAGGTGCCTTCTATTGCGGCATAGGCATTTTATTTCTGTTATATGGCTATTATCGTGCCATTCGTAAACCGGGAATGTCTGTGATACTTACAGTCTTATCTTTAGGTACACGTGTAGTACTCTCGTATATTTTGGCCTCTATACCCTCTATCGGAGTAATTGGTATTTGGTGGTCAATTCCTATAGGATGGCTTCTTGCGGATTTGATAGGTATTATTTACTACAAATTGCGTCGTTAATTGCCAGGATACGGCAAATCTGTTCTACAGTCCTTTTTATATTCATTCGTGCAAATGAAGGTTCCATGGCCTGTTCTAAAGACAAGGGAGAGGGGGTAATAGAGAATATTCCCTGAAATCCTGCATGGCTCAATAATCCACAGTCTTCCACACTTCCGGCCAATAAAATAACTGGAATATGTTGTTTTTGAGCTTCCCGAAGTATTCCGAAGGGTACTTTTCCCATGAGGGTTTGCCGGTCTGATTTTCCTTCTCCGGTGATGATAAGGTTCGCCCCTTTTATCTGCTCTTTAAAATTGAGAACGTTCAGCAACAACTCTATACCGGGTTTCAGTTCGGCACGGAGAAACGCAAGCATGCCGCCACCCATACCACCGGCTGCACCTGCACCGGGATAAACAGAGATATCTCTCCCTGTTTCTTTACGTATGATGTTGGCAATATGTTCCAATCCTTTATCCAATTCTTGCACCATTTTCTCATCAGCCCCTTTTTGTGGAGCGAAAATGTAAGCGGCACCATTGAGACCGTAGAAAGGATTTTTGACATCACATGCTGCCGTGAAATGACTTTCCTTGAGAGCCGGGTGGATAGATGAAAAATCGATAGATACCACTTCTGATATTAACTGTCCGCACATCCCATTTATCACTTTTCCTGTTGGATGTGTTGGATTATCTTTGGTGATATTTCCTAATTCGTTTCCCTCTTTATTCAGAAACCGGAAGCCCAATGCTTGCAGCATACCTGAACCGGCATCATTGGTGGCACTCCCTCCAAGACCGATAATAAAATTCCGGCATCCTCTTTCCAGTGCGTCAAAAATCAGTTCTCCTGTTCCGTAACTTGTTGTCAGCATCGGATTTCGTTGTTCTACGGCTACCAATGGCAAGCCGCTGATATTTGCCATTTCAATGAAAGCCGTTTGTCCATCGCCGGAAATACCATACCGGGTTTCCCGTCGTTCCATTAACGGATCGTGAGCATAGGCGGTTATACTCTTTCCTTGAGTAGCGGCAATCAGCACATCCAGCATTCCCTCTCCGCCATCAGCTACAGGCAGACTGATAATGTCACATTCGGGAAATACAGAAAGAATACCCTCGGTAGCCGCTTTTTCTGCTTCTATCGAGGATAAACATCCTTTGAAGGTATCAATGGCAATGACAACCTTATGCATTCTTTTTCAATCTTTAGTTTATTCTTGGAGATCAGTTCCTTCTATGTCTATTAGTTTTTCTTCCTGTTTTACTTCTTTTTTGGTATTGTCGGCAATTTTCTTGGTATTGTTGGCAATGGCCGCCAAGGCTCTGTACAGTTCGGCAAGCAAACGGGCAAATACTACAATGAGGAAGCCGTATATAGGCAGCAGGAAGAAGATAGTACCGGACATAGGAAGGATATACCGGATTTCATTGGCTGCGAAAACCGTGATGACCAATGAGCACAGTGTACCTATGACCCCTATGTACAGACCCAACCATTCGCCCAGTGTCTGTGTGAGATGTGAAACTACGGGAATAGCTATAAATTCGTTATCCTTCTTGATGATCTCTTTCAACCGTTCCTTACGGTTCATCCAAAGCAGAAAACTACCCCATGCACCTGCACAAATAATGATGAAAATCAATAGAAAAGCAACGATGGATTTCCCGTCGATATACTTGAACAACCCCATGTCAATAACCTTGATAAGCAGGGCTATGGGAAACAGTATATTCAATACGGCAAAGATGACGTAAAGCCAACGGAAGGGTTCGCGGAAGAAACGTCCATTGTCAATGTAACCTAAAAAAGGATCGAGAAAGGTAAAGAGTTTGTTGTTCATAGTACTAAATATTAGTAGAAAGGACTTTATGGTTAAAGTTGTAAATAAGAAGTCCTGATACCTGCTTACAACCTGATAGTTCGTTTACTCTTTTCTTCTTACAAATATACGCAAATGAAAGCAAATCACAACAATCATGTGTTTCATACGTTTTGAATGTTAGTTGTTTTCAATGCTTCAAATATACATAAATTAATTATGGAAAAAATCATCGTGTCCATTTTTATGAGGAGAAATTAAATAATCTGTATCTTTGCAGCATGAGTGAAGATACGTATAAAACCATTATCGCCCCTTCTGAAGGGATTTATACAGAGAAGCGTAGCAAATTTATCGCTATCGCCCTACCTGTGTGTACAGTAGAGGAAGTGAAGGCGCATCTGGAAACTTATCAGAAGAAATACTACGATGCCCGCCATGTCTGTTATGCCTATATGCTGGGACATGAGCGGAAAGATTTCCGGGCAAATGACAACGGGGAGCCATCGGGTACGGCGGGGAAACCTATTTTGGGACAAATCAACTCCAACGAACTGACGGATATACTGATTATTGTTGTACGCTATTTCGGTGGAATAAAGTTGGGTACAAGTGGTCTGATTGTTGCTTATAAAGCTGCTGCTGCGGAAGCTATTGCCGCTGCCGCTATCGTTGAGAAAACAGTAGACGAAACTGTAACAGTTCTTTTCGAGTATCCTTTTATGAACGATGTAATGCGTATCGTTAAAGAGGAAGAACCGGAAATACTTGAACAAACTTACGATATGGATTGCCGTATGACACTCCGTATACGCCAGTCTATGATGCCGAAATTACAGGCACGACTGGAGAAAGTCGAGACATTGCACTTTGATAGGTGAAATACCAACGCTTGATATGAACAGTGAATAATAGCGTCGAGAAGAATTGAAACTAAATAAAGGAAATATATGGCATTTAGTGCAACTAAAAGAGAGTTGGGCGAACTCTACACCTTCTTTCGCCTTCTTGCCGACGGGGCGGTATCGCTCGGTATGCCGCAAGCTGTGAAAAACGATACAAAGCGCTGGCCTGTCGCGATGATACAGCGTGAAGAACATGACGGTACGCGCCGTTATTATATCAAACAGGATGAAGTACGTATAGTTACCGGTACGCTCGACAAGAATAAAACATTTATCGCCAATGCCGAAGGGGGAAGAAACTTTCCTCGTGAAGATTTTGGTGATGCGGCGGCATTGATTTTACATACGTTGAAAACTGTTTCCGGTGAAGAAATAGAAATCTCCGAAGGTCTGGAAGCTTTTCTTGATGCTGTCAATATCTACGATTTGGAGGCAAATACAGACGACCGTACGGATCTTTCCGTGGCCTTCTGGCATCCCGAAGCTCCATTAACCGGTTTCAGCGTTCGTTGCCGTCTGGCTCCTATGAACCCTTTGCTGGATGGGGGGCGTACTGCCAACCTGAAATTGGAACAAAGTGGCATCAAGTTCGCTGTACCTACAGTCAATAAAGTGAATGCTCTGCCGGAATCTCCTACGGAAGTTGCCGAACGCATGCTGATGATTGAACGTCTGGGTGGTGTGTTGAAATATTCTGATGTAGCCGACCGTGTATTCCGTTGCAATTTGTTGATGATTGACCTTCATTTCCCTCGGATGTTGGCCGAAATGGTACGTATTATGCATTTAGATGGTATCACCCGCGTTAGTGAACTGACCGAGCGTATCAAAGAAATGAACGTCCTGAAGATAAAAGACGAATTGATAAACAAACATGGTTTTTACGAGTTCAAGATGAAGCAGTTCCTGCTTGCCCTTGCTTTGGGTATGCGCCCTGCCAAGATCTACAACGGTACGGATTCGGCAGTTGGGGGTATGTTTCTGACAGACGGCAATGGCGAAGTTCTTTGTTACCATAAATCGGAGAGACAGACTTTCGCTGATTTTCTCTATCAGAATTCCCGTTTTGAGAAAAGTTCGGTGGATAAGGACAAATATGGTTTCTTGGAGCGTGAGAACGGAGTCTATTATTTCAAACTGAATGTAAAGATTGGATTGATAAAAAGATAGTAGTTATGAATGAAGTATTGGAAAACATCAGGTCACGCCGTAGTGTGCGTGTCTATACAGAACAACAAGTTTCTGCAGAAGATTTGAACCTGATTCTTGAAGCGGCTGCATATGCACCCAACGGAATGCATCTTGAAACCTGGCACTTCACCGCTATACAGAATGAGGAAGTGTTGGTAAAGCTGAACGAGAAAATAAAAGGTGCTTTTGCCAAAAGTAATGAACCTCGTTTACAAGAACGTGGTCATAGCCGGACGTATTGTTGCTATTACCATGCGCCTACGCTTGTCATTGTTTCCAATGAACCTACACAGTGGTGGGCGTCTATGGATTGTGCCTGTGCTTTAGAGAATATCTTTCTTGCTGCCAAATCTTTAGGTATCGGTTCTTGCTGGATAAATCAGTTGGGACAGACATGTGATGATCCTGATGTGCGGGCTTACCTGACCGAGCTCGGAGTTCCCGAAAACCATCGTGTTTATGGCTGTGCGGCATTGGGTTATGCGCCTGTCGATGCCCTTGTGAAGGAAAAGAAACTGGCGGAGGGGACAATAACATATATCAAATAACTAAAGGTATTTGATATATGTGAGATGTTCCTTTTAAAAAGCCCGCAGGGAAGATGGCAGATAGGTAATTAATGAATTATACATGAAGCAATAAGTATAATTCTGCCATCTTTCCCCTTGGGCATCCTTTCCTCACGGAGAGGAGCTATAAGAATTCCGTTTATCTCTGCATATTGATGATACCGCTATCCGTATCACTGTTATTCAGTCCCTTGTTTCCTGCCTTGTGTTTACGGCCGAATTCAAATGTATATCCTATACGGAGTATAAACATCTGCCCAGTTTCTTTTACAAACGTTTCCGAATGGAAGGGGGCTACTGTACTGATCCGCTCTTTTCCCACCTTATAATTGTTGGTAAACGGAAACAACACTCCAAATCCTACTTGCAGATTTTGCCGGGTATACATCGCCGTGAGTGCCATTTGGTTCTCGCTTTTCTTTATGGTTTCTCCGAACAGGTAATTCTGAACTTTCCGGAACTGTCCGCCTAAAGAGAAACTTCTGTACTGTAACTCCATCATCAGGTTATAATAGAAGTCATTATATGTATGGTTATAGTTCACCCCTTCCGACCAAGTACGGTTACATCCTATCGCTGCATAAAGCGTGAGGAAATTTTTCAGTCCGAACAAGTCCGCTCCATTCGTACCAACCATCAACTCTGCATTGAAGTTTTGATATGAGCGTTGGTTTTCATCCATCAATATCAGCTTGCCGTTTTCCACGAATACACTTTCCATGATAGGATTGTCATAATATTGATGGCGTACACTCAGATTGAAATTGAATTTCTTCTTGGAATAGCTGTATGACAATGAATTGGTAAATTGTTGATAAGTTTTCAATAATGGATTTCCCCGTACAATCTGTATGGTATCCATAGCTTGTTCCACATCCGTCAGCGAACCGAGTGATGGGATAGCAGGACTGATGTTGAAACGATAACGCAGGAACCCCCATTTCTTGAGATTATAGCTCAGTCGCAGAGTGGGAGTGAAGGTGTAGTAAGTATGGTCTTCATCCCCTTCCTTGAACCATGCGCGCGTCATACCCACACTGCCTGCGTAGCTGAAATTTCTCACTTTACCTTGTAGTTCAAAAAAGGCGGAACTTTGTGACTGATTCATCTTGGAGGTGGTAGGGTTGGAACCGGTATATTCATTCTCTGTGCGCATCTGGTAATGGCGTACACCCCCACTTAATTGCAGGTTAGTAAAACGTTTCTCGTAGATGGCTTCACCGATGATGGAACGTTTGTCACCATTTACAAATGTCAGGATATCCGCTACCGGGTCGTTCTCATCTTTATATTCCTTATACTTACGATTATTCTTGCTATGGATCAGCGTACCCGTAACGTTCAACTGGATACTTTGTTGGCGGGGCAGTAGATACTGAAAATACAGGTCGAGTGCCGGAGAATAGCTGGATGTATGGTTATGGACATACGAATAGATATATTCTGTACTACCTTTCGCCCACATTTTGTTCAGTTGTTGTTCGTAGGGGGCATTGTAAAGGTTGTTGCGGAAGATGGTGTTGAATACATACCTGTCCGTTTTTGTCAAATTGTACGTCAGGTTCAGATTGTTGGTAAAGCTGAGAGCAGGCGATTTGTCCTGTATACCTTCTTTCAAACGGTCGATAGTGCGGTCACCCAGATAGAACGTTTCGTGAGATACCAGCCGGTCATGGCGCTTTCCGTTCTTGTTGAAATAGTCGATGCCCCATTCGGAATTCTTATAGTTGAACTTTACCGCCAGGAAGTTTTCACCCCATAGCACATGAGGAGAGTCGGAGAGCTGGAAGTTTACGACTCCGCCCGTTTCGCGGCGGCACAGGATAATATTGACGACAGCCCCCAGTTCTTCGTCCCCATATTGCTTGCCGGGATCTTCGATGAACTCTACCCGCAATACATCTTTTGCTCTTACAGCCGCCAACTCTTTCTCTGTTACTTTGATACCATTGATCCGGGTTTGTACATCACCGCCGCCACTCACACTCATACTGTTGCTGAGTTTGTCTACTTGTAGGCGCGAGATACCCAGATTATTCAGTAAGTCGTATGCGCCGAATGAGCGTTTCAACTGGTTTTCGGTAGGCAGAATAATCTGGCGGTCTACCCGCTGCACTGTATTGCTGGCAGATACGGTGACTTCACCCAGATTTACGGCATTTTCCTCCAACTGCACATCACCCAGGTCGAGACTTTTATTCAGGTTTAACAGAATCACTTCATTCCGGTAACCGATAAAAGAGATATCCAGACGGTAATTACCCTGCTTGATTTTATTGAGAGTAAATTTCCCTTGTGCATCCGACGTTACTCCGGTCACCAGAGTAGAGTCCGTTGTCCATAAAGATACATTAGCTGCCATAATCGTCTCTTGCGAGGCATCCGTTACGCGGCCTTTGATGGAAAAGTTCTGTGCCTGCGTACTGAGTACGAAGAAGAATGCCGGAAGTAAAAAAAGTTTTGTTTTCATATCCATTGGTATTGGTAGATTTCTTTCAGTTTAAAGACATGAAGTCCACTCTTCCCTGATAGGAAAGATTTTATTGTGTATAAACCAGTTATTTATCTTCTCTTCGTCAGTACGATGGAAGTCAGGATTGCATGAAGGAATTAATATCGTACATCAGTGCAAAAACTTTGACTACAATAAGTACAAAAAGAAGTCCGAAGGTAATCCATAATGCAGTCTTAGCGTATCTCTTCATGAACCGTCTTTTTAAGTTTGTTATATCGTTCTATTATTTCTTCTATACCGATGCCGAGTAATTCCATATTGCGGAATGTATCGGCCAGTTGATTATCAAAGAACTCTTTCTTCTGTATCTTCATCACCTTCTTCATCGCATCTTTGGAGAGATAAAATCCCATTCCCCGTTCCGGATAGATGATATCTTCGGCTTGCAGATACTCGTAAGCTTTCAGTACGGTACGTGAATTGACAGCAAGCAGTGTGGAAAGTTCCCTGACGGAGACTATACGTTCTTCCGCTCGCCACTCGTGTGTGAGTATCTTACTGAAGCAGAAATCGACAATCTGTTGGTATATTGGCTTATTGGTCTTGAACTCCATGGTTTACAATTGTTTTTCTTTGAGCAGGAAATAACTTGATATCCATGAGCCAAGTACTACACATATAGGAGCTGCATAGTTGCAGAAGGTCACAATCGCTTGCGTTGTAGCGGATAACGGGTAGTTAGTCTTCGGCCACGCAGTGATATTGTTCAGCCAGTATCCTTCGGGACTCGTATCAGGCATAAGAGATGCTGCCAGTAATACAATCCCGATACTTACGGCGATGATAATGACAAATAGTGCGAAACTTTTCAGTAGTAATTGCCGTTTGAAAGCAAAAAATCCAATGAAACACACAGATTGGAAGATACAAAAAGTCAGTATTTGTTCCTTTTTTATTTCGCAGGGGAAGATGTGTTTTGCGAAAAATTGCAGAAAATCACTGCCACTTATTAGGAAAATCATCTTCAAACAGAGTAAAGAAAGTACGCAGAAGATAGGAAAGAGCAAAAAGTATTTTATCCAGATATGCATGAACTTTTCAAAAGTAGATGCCGGCAGTAATATATCAAGAGTTGCCGTGTGTTTGCTCAAGTTTGTTTCCAGCAGACAAGGGGCGGCAAAAAGGAAATATAATATGTACTGGCACAGATTATCGGCAGATGTGAACTTGCCGTAATAACTTCCACCACGATTGATATCGTAGAGAATGCACAATATACATATACTCAATACGATGGTTCCACTCCAAAGTAGATGCTTACCGGTTTCGGCTCTCTTATACCGTTCCAGCAACAGGAAACGTTTCAGATTAAATGTTTCGTTCATTTCGTTCGTTTTATGGAAGTGAGACACACTGATTGCTGTAACACCGCTTTATATAACAGTTCGATATCCGGGGTATTTTCCTCTTTTTTCTCATTAGGCAGGATAGAAAAGTATCCTGATAAATCTTGTTCACTGTATAGGCTTTCTTCCGGAATGCTATCGGTCCGTACAAAGAGAAAATTGTTGCTAATTTCGTCCAACGAACTGTCCAGTAAAATTTTACCTTCTCCCAAGATAATAAGATGATCGAACAGGTTTTCAAAATCATGTGCCTGATGTGTGGAGATAAGCAAAGTACTTTCATCGTCCATACTCCGGCTGATGATGCGTTTCAAGGTTTGGCGGGAAGTGATATCCAGTCCGTTGGTCGGTTCGTCGAGTATGGTGAGAGGGGTATGTAGGGCAAGTGCGTATGCCAACATTGCCTTTTTCTGTTGTCCGTAAGATACATCGGACAGTTTTTGCCTTTCATCAATTCGTAATTCTTTCAGGTTTTGTTTGAACTCCTCTTTATTGAAGTTCGGATAGAATACGGAGTGCCTTTCAGCAAACGCTGATATGCTTTCAGAGGGCATTTGCGTTTCTTCCGGTAAGAAGAAATATTGATTCAACAATTCGGGACGTCTTTCGGCTGTAAGGTTCCCATTCATACGACATTCGCCTTTCCAGGGAAAAAGTAACCCGCAGAGTAGATGTATCAGTGTCGTTTTTCCTACACCGTTTTCTCCTAAAAGCCCATAAATTCCATTTCCTATTTTCAAAGATATATCATTGAAAATGGGATGATTGGACTTATAACCGTAGCTTACGTTCTCTATTTCTATCATAATTTCCATAGTGTTGCACTGGTGTACAACACTGCAAACGTAAGGGATGCTTAGGAGAAAAGCAAGGATACAGAGATTTATTAGAGTATTTTAACGGTTTGATAATGTCATAGCATCTTTTCCAAGATATCCCATATTGCAATCATATGGCATATCGATCCCCCCAAAACAAAGAAGTGGAAGACGGAGTGCATGTATCGTGTGCGGATAGAATAGAGTACTGCCCCGGTGATGTAGCACACTCCTTCAGCAATAATCCACCAACAGGCAACGGGAGAAATAGCATACAATTGTTTAAAAACTACCAGTACGGATAATCCCATGAGAATGTAACATATCGTTTCCAGATGGCTATGTTCCTTCATTTTCCGGAAACTGACGACAGTACCTGCAATGGCACATAGCCAGACAAAGGTGAACAGTGACCATCCCCAAATTCCATCATTCCGCAGAGCAATGAGTGTGACAGGAGAGAAGCTGCCCGCGATATGCCAATAAATGGCGGCATGATCCCAATGCCTCAACCGTCGTTTCCATGGATTGTGATGCTTCATGGAGTGGTAAAGCGTGGAGGAAAGATAAGACCCGCCCATACCAAACAGGTACAGCCACACTCCGAAAGCTCCCCATAAGTCGCCACTCTGATAACATTTTACGAGGAACAGGGTACATACGATGACACCCATTCCCAAACCTGCTCCATGTGAAATAGAATTGATTTGTTCTTCCGACTTTGAATAAAATAACCCACTCCGTTTATTGTTCATGTGGTTACTGATTTTGAATGACACAGTTTCACGCCATTAAAAGGATAATGTACGCGGAACTGTGTCATTTATGGTAAGAAATAGCTTAGAAGCATCCGTAACATGTCGGCAACAACTTCCGGTCACCCAGCGTATTGTCTACGCGTGCTACATTCACCCAGAATTTGTTTTCGCGAACACTTTCTATCGGATAGGCTGCCTTTTCACGGGTATAACAGTGTGCCCAGTTGTCAGCCACTACCTCATACTCAGGATGCGGGGCATTTACCAATACATTATCTTCCTTATCGGCTTCCCCGTTTTTCACTTCCTGTATCTCGTTCCAGATGGTCAGCATTACGGTGATGAAGTTATCCAATTCGGCAAGACTTTCGCTTTCCGTCGGTTCTATCATCAAAGTACCGTGTACCGGGAAGGAGAGGGTAGGAGCATGATAACCGTAATCCATCAAGCGTTTGGCTATGTCGTTTTCGTTGATACCCGTTTCTTCTGCCACTTTGCGGCATTCCAAAATCATTTCGTGCCCTACAAAACCATTGGTTCCGCGATAAACGATGCCGTAGGTATCTTTGAGTGAGGCAGCCAGGTAATTGGCATTCAGGATGGCAATCTTCGTGGCACGTGTCAAACCTTCGGTACCCATCATACGAATATAACCGTAGGTAATGGGCAAGATACCTGCACTGCCGAAGGGAGCAGCCGATACCTGATTAATGGAATTTCCGAATATTTTGTGTCCCGGAAGGAACGGAACCAGATGTTCTGCTACACAGATAGGTCCTACACCCGGTCCGCCGCCGCCATGAGGCGAAGCAAATGTCTTATGGAGATTCAGGTGGCAAACATCGGCACCGATGGTTCCGGGATTTGTCAGTCCTACCTGAGCGTTCATATTAGCTCCGTCCATATAGACTTGTGCGCCGCAGGCATGGATAATCCTGCAGATTTCTACGATTTCGGTTTCAAAGATACCATGCGTAGACGGGTAAGTAATCATCAACGCTGCAAGATTTTCTTTGTTTTCTTCTGCTTTGGCACGCAGGTCATTCATGTCTACATTACCCTGTTCATCACAAGCGCAAGTTACGGTAGTAAATCCCGCCTGAACGGCAGAAGCTGGATTAGTGCCGTGTGCCGAAGCCGGTATCAATACCTTGTTACGGTGTCCTTGACCGATACTTTCCAGATAGGCGCGGATCACGCGGAGTCCGGTATATTCACCCGCCGCACCGGAGTTGGGTTGCAGGCTGACGCCTGCAAAGCCTGTGATAACCTTCAGTTCTTCACTGAGATTGTGGATAAGTTCACGGTAACCTTCAGCCTGGTCTTCGGGGACAAGCGGATGCATGTTCATAAATTCAGGACGGCTGAGCGGCAACATTTCAGCGGCGGCATTCAGTTTCATGGTACAGGAACCGAGAGAAATCATGGAATGGGCCAGTGAAATATCTTTGCGGTCCAGACGCTTGATGTAACGCATCATTTCCGTTTCCGTGTGATACTTGTTGAATACCTCGTGTGTCAGGTAAGTACTTTGGCGTTTCAATGATTTCCTGATGGTGCAATTCTCCGGTACCTCGTTGGTCTTGGCATAATCTTTTCCGGCAGCGATGGCAAAGATGGAAAGGAGTACGTTGGCGGCAACTACATCCGTTGTCTCGTCGATACTCATGCCTACATCACCGTTCTTGAAATAACGGAGGTTCACTTCCTTGCTCAATGCGATGGTGCGTATCTGCTGGGCCGATACGGTGTCGGGCAATGCAAAACGGAGCGTATCAAAATACTGTTCGTTGACTTGCTTATATCCGAATTTATTGATTTCCTTTTCCAGATATACGGCAATACTGTGGATGCGTTCGGCAATGGTGCGGATACCTTCCGGACCGTGATATACGGCATAGAAACCTGCCATGGTAGCCAGTAATGCTTGAGCCGTACAGATATTGGAGGTTGCCTTTTCGCGTTTGATGTGCTGTTCGCGGGTCTGCAATGCCATGCGGTAACAAAGCTTACCATATTTATCTTTCGACCATCCGATGATACGTCCCGGCATATTACGTTTATATTCGTCGCGTGTGGCAAAGTAAGCGGCAGACGGGCCACCGTAGAACATCGGCGTACCCAGTCGTTGGCTACTTCCGAATACAATATCGGCACCCCATTCTCCTGGAGGAGTGAGTAAGGCGAGGCTCAATATATCAGCGGCTACAGCTACCTTGCAACCGGCTGCGTGTGCCTTTTCAACAAAAGCACGATAATCCTCCACACTTCCGTTGCTGTTGGGATATTGCAGTATGCAGGCAAAAGTATCCGGGGTCATTTCCATTTCATAGTACTTACCTGTACGTAGTTCGATACCTTGCGGGATGGCACGGGTAGTCATTACCGCCAGAGTTTGTGGAAAGATATTTTCATCCACAAAGACTACGTTGGCTCCCGATTTCTGCATATCGCGGGGACGTAGGCCGTACATCATTGTCACAGCTTCGGCAGCGGCGGTAGCTTCATCCAGTAAAGAACAATTGGCAAGGGGCATACCGGTAAGGTCGCATATGGCAGTCTGGAAATTCAATAGAGCTTCGAGCCGTCCTTGTGATACTTCGGTTTGATAGGGCGTATAAGAAGTGTACCAAACAGGATTTTCAAATACATTCCGTTGGATAACGGCAGGCGTAATGGTATTGTACCATCCCATACCGATATAAGTAGTGTAAATTTTGTTTTTGGCAGCCAGTCCGGCAATATGTTTTGCAAACTCATATTCCGTCATTGCTTCGGGCAGGGCTAACGGCTCTTTCAGACGGATGTTGGCGGGAATAGTTTTATCTATCAGCTCATCCAGACTTTTCACTCCGATTTTGCGGAGCATCTGTTTTTCATCTTGTTCATTAATGCCGATATGGCGGCATGCCAATAGGTCATTTTTCATGGTGATATTTGATTAAGTATTTTTGTTATCTAAAGAAGGGATTTTCCGCTTTTTCAATCCCTATGGTTGTCGGAGCACCATGCCCGGGATAAACAATCGTTTCATTGGGCAGAATGAACAAACGGCTGCAAATATGTTCTATCAGTTCGTCAAAATTACCACCGGTAAGATCGGCACGGCCGATACTCCCCTGAAACAAGACGTCACCTGAAAACATGCAATGGTCTGCCGCACAATAGTACACCAAACTACCTGGTGAGTGCCCCGGCACATGAATAGCTTCCAGTTTTGTGTTTCCGAATGCAATGATGTCACCGTCGTGCAGGTAAGTGCCCAACGGTACGGGAGATTCTTGTAATTGAAAACCGAACATACGGCTTTGTTTAGGCGCCTCGTCAATCCAAAACTCATCGGCCTGGTTAGCTTCAGCTTTCAGTCCGAATTCTTTCAGCATGAAAGGATTGCCGAAGATATGGTCAAGGTGTAGATGAGTGTTCAGCAGATGCTTTACATTCAATTGGTTGTTAATGATAAAATTCTTCAATGTTTGCTTTTCTTCTTCATAAAAACAACCGGGGTCAATAACAACCGCTTCATTGGTTTCGTCCCACAAAACATAACAGTTTTCGGGGAACATATTAAATTCAAATCTCTTTATTTTCATGATAAGATTTATGATGTCAGATTTATCAATTATCCATTACAGACATATACCACTTTCTTCGTTTCAAAAAATTCCTCCTCAAAGAATTCCTTCAAATTCCACAGGGTTGTTTTATTCTTGACAGGCATGGTTTCATGTTCCAATTCACCACCTTTCAGGCAAATCAGTCCATTGGGGAGGGCATTCTGTTGTTTGGGAGAAATATTTTTGCGAATGATTTTCAATAAATCGGTCAACGGCATTACGGCGCGGCTTACAACAAAATCGAACTGTTGTTTTTCTTCCTCAGCGCGTGCATGACGGAAAGTAACGTTTTTCAGTCCGATACTATTTGCTATTTCAGTAGCTACACGGACTTTCTTACCGATGCTGTCTACTAAATGAAATTTTACTTCCGGAAAAAGGATAGCCAAAGGGATACCCGGGAAACCTCCACCTGTGCCGAGATCCATAATCTGCGTACCCGGTCTAAAACGGATAACTTTAGCGATACCCAGCGAATGGAGCACGTGATGTTCGTATAAGTTCTCGATATCCTTGCGTGAAATAACATTTATTTTAGAATTCCAGTCCAGATAGAGATCATAAAGTGCGGCAAACTGCCTTTTTTGTTCTTCTGTCAGATTCGGAAAATACTTCAGAATAAGTTCCATTTGAATATGAATTACTATTTATGAGTTACGTACTTCGTTCAGCACCATATTGTCGTCTCCCAACAGGTGTTGCAGCATTTCATACGGCAAAGTGATTTTCACCGGTCCCATCACGTATGGAGCGATGTCATATACATTATAAAAGAAAGTAATTCCTTCTTTGCTAAGATAGAAATTCTCGGTGGGGGCCAATTCTCCGGTAGTGGCATATCCCATATCTTCCAACTCTTGGCGGGTAGTCACTTTATTGTCGGCCATCAACTGGTTCCACAATAAATCGGTCAGAGCCTCTTTATAATCACTAACGAATAAGTCATCCAGACGGATAGGGGCTAATGTACGTAAATCCATATTGAGGAAAGTTGTCATATAGATACCGTGTGCGCCACCGGTGTATTCGTTATACTCGATACGATAAACCAACAAATGTTTGAGGTATAGTTGAATATGGCTGTTGATACCCTTATAGTAAGAATACCATGCTTCCATACTGGCACCATCTTCTTTGTCCTGTTCATCTTTCTTATACATCGATTCCAAGTCTTTACGATAGTCTTCAACATACTTCTCTGTATATTTTTCTACTGCCTCTTCAGGTGTCATCGATATATACTTGTCTCCGAAACAGGCAGAAAGAAAGTAAGTATTCAGACTGTCTTTTAATTTGTTGTCGGAAGATTTTGCGGCATACGCAAAATTGATGGTAAGGTTACAAGCCGGTTTGGCGGTGTCACCGAAAAGATGAGCCGTTTCGTTCACTTGTATACTGTCAAACTCCAACGCCCCTGCGTTTTTGTTCATGATGTTACCGCAAGAAAAGAAAAAGCCGCTTGTCGCAAGCAGAAGGACAAGTAGGCTGACAGTTTGCTTTTTCATATTGAATTTCGTTTATAAATCAACATTTCGATCATAAATCTTTATCGACAAATATAGAACATATTAGTGAACTGTACGCATAAAAAGAGAAAAATCTATTCTGTATAAGGGTTAAAACTAGTTGAACAAAGCACTCATTCCGGTTGTTGCTTAATCAAAGCAGAAAAACAATAATCTAAAACATAAATTGAATGAACAATATATTCAGAAAAGCATATCCTGTATTGGATATGTACGATACAGGATGCGCTGAAAATAAACCTGATTTTTACTCGAAGTTGCGGGTTACAATCGCATGGATTTTTATGATCCTTTTGGTGGTACTTGAAAACTTTGTACATATTCCATATATCAATGTGCTACAGTTGATATTGGTTATCTTTGTCCTGTTGTTTTTCAGTATCCCTTTATATAGAGGTGCATGGAGACAATTCTATGTAGGATATTATAATATGGATACACTGGCAGCAATCAGTATTACCATTACTTTTCTGTTCAGTGCATTCAATACTTTTTTCCCCGGCTTTTGGTATATTCGTGGTTTGGAGCCACATGTATATTATGAAACGATTGCTATCGTCGTAGCTATAACTCTGACCGGTAAAATGATGGAGAGACGCATTTTGCATGCTGCACCTTCCATCAGTACCCGCATTACGGGAGGGTTTATTTCCGTTATTTTTGCCTTGTCTGCCCTGACTTTCATTACCTGGATTTTTTTCGGTGGAAAAGAAGCTGTTTCCCACGGTGTATATTCAGCCATTTCCGTATGGGTGATGGCTTGCCCGTGTGCTTTGGTATTGGTGACGCCCGTTGCTTTGATGGTAGGCATAAATAGAGCATCCGAAAATCACATCCTGATAAAAGAAGCATGGGCTTTGGAACAAATGCCCGATGTGGACGTCGTTGTTTTTGATAAAACCGGTACATTGACAGAGGGGCATCCTTCGATAACGGGGTGGCTGTGGGTACAAACCCAAGAAAAATATTTTAAAAACATTCTTCTGGCTGCCGGAATGAAAACCGATCATATCCTGATCAATTCGATCGTTTCCGTTTTGGAGAAAGATGAGAGCGTGGAACCTGCCATTCTGGAGAGTTTCGAAAAACTTTCGGAAAAGGGAGTGAAAGTGGTTTATAAAGACACGGTATACTGGGTGGGCAATCATAAACTGTTGAAAGATTATCAGGTTTATCTGTCTGATATTTTAGGTGATATGCTTGCCCAATATGAATCGGATGGGAATAGTATCATCTATTTTGGTCGTGAGAATGAGTTGATTTCCTTTGTTGCCATTAAAGATCAGATAAAACCCACATCCGCCGAAGCCGTCAAAGTACTTCGCGGACAGGATATTGAAGTCTGCATGTTGACGAGCGATGGTGAACGTACCGCTTCCTCTGTTGCCGATAGTTTGGGTATCATCCGTTATCTGTCCGATGCCTTGCCCGAAGATAAGGAGACATTTATCCATGAACTCCAGTTACAGGGTAAAACAGTGGCGATGGTGGGTGATGGCGTCAACGATACGCAAGCATTGGAAGCAGCAGATGTCAGTATCGCGATGGGTGAGGGTAAAGACATCGCCATGGAAGTCTCCATGGTAACATTGAAAACATCGGATCTTTTGTTATTACCCAAAGCATTCAGTCTGTCCCGCCAGATTACGGGATTGATAAATCAGAATCTATTCTGGGCGTTGATTTACAACTTGATAGGTATCCCTCTTGCGGCAGGTATACTTTATCCTGTTTATGGAATATTGCTTACACCTACTTTGGCAACTGTCGCCATGGCATTGGCGGGCATATCCGTAATGTTGAATAGTCTGAAATTGAAATACTAACTGTTCCTGTATTCCAGCGGACTCATCCCCATATGTCTCTTAAAATATTTTCCAAAGAATGAAGCACTGGGGAAGTTCAGCGAATAGGCTATCTCCTGAATTGTCATATTACTGGATTTCAGTTTAGCCTTGATGTCGATAATAACCACATGGGCGATGATATCCAGCACATTTCTTCCTGTAACTTGTTTTACAGTAGTACTGAGATGTTGCAGTGAAATTCCCAACTTGTGGGCGTAGAACTGTGCTCGGCGTTCACGCGTATAATTCTCGATGACCAACTGTATCAGTTCACGGCATATTTCCTCTTTCCGGCTTTTGGCACCTTTTTGTGTTTGTGGACGGCTGCTATATAGTTCGTCTATGCCATACAGGATGATGTTCAATATATTCTGCGCCATTCTCGTATTGGGCATATAGGGTCCGGTGGAGATACGTGCCAACAAAGAAAAATAATCCTTGAAATAAGAAGCGATTAATTCGTTGACAGGTATTACAGGAGTTTCCAATATATTGGAGTAGGACGACATGGTAGACTGAATTAGATTGACCCCGTTGAGGCAGTGCTCGGAAAACCCTGCAAAGCAAATCCTTACTTTTTCTTTCTGCCCGTAAAACTGGATGATAGTACCGGGAAGCAGTGTGATGAAGTCTCCCTGTTTGATTTCAGTGTCCATCAGATTGATGGATACCGTGATGGAACCTTCCGTGCAAAGGGCGAAAATACATGCTTTGAGTCGGCATGACTGCTTATATATATTCAGAATATCTTCCGTTACATCTGTCCATGCAATGATATCTACGGGTAGGTCTACTTGTGGAAATTCCATAGCTATTGTCGTCTTTAATTTGTACAAAGGTACACTTTTTTGCGAAAATTTGGCGGAAGATATTTAATTTTTGCCTGTTAATTTAGAAAAGTGTGTTACATTTGCTTCTATGAAATTAGAGACTGTAGATTGGAAAGTAATTCCCTATGCTAAAGCATGGGATAGGCAAACGGAATGGTTTGACGCGCTTGTGCATGCCAAGCAGGCAGGTGAGGAGTATGTAAACCATATCATTCTCTGCGAACATCCTCATGTATATACATTGGGACGTAGTGGCAAGGAAACAAACATGTTGCTGAGTGAACAACAACTTCAAAAGATAGGTGCGACGTTGTATCATATCGATCGTGGGGGAGATATCACCTATCATGGTCCGGGACAATTGGTCTGCTATCCTATCCTGAACCTTGAAGAATTTTCTTTAGGGTTAAAAGAATATGTCCATTTGCTGGAAGAAGCTGTAATCCGTGTATGTGCATCTTATGGAATAACAGCCGGTCGGGTGGACAAAGCCACAGGTGTTTGGTTGGAAGGCGATACTTCCCGTGCCCGTAAGATTTGTGCTATCGGGGTGCGTAGCAGCCATTATGTAACCATGCATGGACTGGCTCTCAATGTGAATACAGATTTACGTTATTTCAGTTATATCCATCCTTGTGGTTTTGTGGATAAGGGGGTTACGTCCCTTCAAAAAGAATTGGGATGTAAAGTGCCGATGGAAGAAGTAAAGGAGAAGATATCTAAAGAATTGCAGTATTTACTTGAACATTCATATTTCTGATTTTTTACGAAGTTAACTTCCTTTCCGGTAGGATGTTAACTTTGTATTCTCAAGAAGTTAACTAAGTGCGATATACTGAGTTAACTTATTGTATGATATGAAGTTAACTTATTGTAGATTGACACTTCATTACTTCTGGAAAACAAATAAGAAAATTGTTGAAGAAGTAGAACATATCAATAATTCGGAAATATTTCTTATCAAACATTTTGCCAATATAAAAATCGCCCTTATCTTTGCACACATCAATTAAACGTTTTTTATAAATGCGTTTATTTTTATCGTTGTTCAAGCCGCTCCGCCTGCGATAGGGGAACTTGATTTTGACAATGAAAGTACTAAACTTGACATCACTTCTTTACTACTTGATTGAAAAGAGTTTCTTCTTTTCAGTGTCCCCAAAGAATGTCTTGACGAGAATGATGCAATGAGCTCTCAAATTTTAACTTCCAATACAGAATTAAACAAAGATTTTCAATTGCATTGGTATGCTTTGCGCATCACCTATAGCCGGGAACTTGTTCTGAAAGAGTATCTGGATGCAGAGGGGATTGAGAACTTTATCCCGATGCACTATATTTACATCGTAAAGGGTGAGCGTAAAATGCGTAAGCTTGTTCCGGTAGTCCACAATCTGGTGTTTGTCCATACTACCCGCAAGCAACTCGATGAAATAAAAGAAGTGCGGGGGAGTGTTCTTCCCATCCGTTATATCATGGATCGTGAAACTCGCCAACCCATCACCATCCCCGATGTACAAATGCGTAATTTCATCGCTGTTGCCGGTAACTTTGACCAGCAACTCGTTTATCTTGACCCTACTTGTGTCAACATGGCAAAGGGTACCCGTGTCCGTATCACCGGTGGCATTTTTGAAGGGGTAGAAGGGGAATTCATCCGTATTAAAGGTGATCGTCGTGTTGTAGTGGCTATCCAAGGTATCATGGCAGTAGCTACAGCTTTTATTCATCCTTCACTGATAGAACCGATTGAAGCATAACAAACATAAATACTCTTACTGATGATTGGCGGGCGCTATGATGATGTTTAGACTGTTCATCATCATGTTTAGGCTGCTAACTATCATATTTAGATTACCATTCGTCATTTTTAGTATAATGCCGATGACACCTTTGGCACACGTTTTTCCAACTTTCTATAGTATATATGTATTAATATACTTAATAGTACGTTTTACGTATACGTATAAAAAGTTATAAAAGAGGGTGACATAGGTGTCATTCAGAGTATTTACACAACTATTATTGAGGTAATATTTTATAACCATGATTAATATTAACAGGTTTATCAGCGAGAATATAACTTCTCGTCCCTCCAGTATGTTCATTCCCGATATTGAAGCTAACAAAGAACAACTCAGTAAAGAAATATCAGGTAAAAGTATTTTGGTAATAGGCGGTGCCGGTAGTATAGGTGCTTCGTATATTCATGCAGTTCTTCCATTCAAGCCATCCAAATTGATTGTCGTGGATTTGAGTGAAAATGGTTTGACGGAGTTGACTCGTGATCTTCGTTCTACTTATGGCATGTATGTTCCCGACGAATACCGTACTTATACATTGAATTTTTCAGATCCGATATTCGAACGTATTTTCCGTGAAGAAAAAGGCTTTGATATTGTTGCTAATTTTTCGGCTCATAAACATGTACGTAGTGAAAAGGATAAGTACTCTGTTCAGGCATTGATAGAGAATAATGTCATTAAGGCAAAGAAACTTCTTGATTTGCTTACTGAATATCCACCTAAACATTTTTTCTGTGTATCCACAGACAAAGCTGCCAATCCGGTAAATATTATGGGAGCCAGTAAGCGTATCATGGAAGATATGATAATGGCTTATACTTCAAAATTTAAAGTAACTACCGCTCGTTTTGCCAATGTAGCTTTTTCCAATGGTTCTTTACTTGCAGGCTTTATAGACCGTATGATGAAAAAACAACCTTTGGCAGCTCCCAGCGATATACGTCGCTATTTCGTTTCCCCTGAAGAAAGTGGACAGATATGTATGCTTGCCTGCATGTTGGGGCATAATGGCGAAATCTTTTTTCCAAAACTCGGAGAAGAAAAGATGATAACTTTTTCATCCATCTGTGACCGTTTTCTGGAAAGTCTAGGTTATGAGAAGAAAGAGTGCGCAACTGATGATGAAGCCAAGAAGTTTGCAGCAGAAATGCCGGAAGACAGCAAGATATATCCTGTTATTTATTTTAAGAGTGATACTACGGGAGAAAAGGATTATGAAGAATTCTATGTTCCCGGTGAGAAATTAAATATGACCCGCTTTTCCTCTTTAGGTGTGATAGAAGAGGTTGGTAGTCGTCCGATGCAGGAACTGAATCGTTTCTTTACCGAACTTGAAAATCTCTTTGCCGAACCGGATTTTACTAAAGAGGAGGTAGTCGCTGCCATCAAGCGTTTTATACCTAACTTCGAACATATTGAAAAAGGGAAGAACCTGGATCAGAAAATGTAATAAATTTATTCATACGTAATTATGTATAGCGATATAGTAGACTTCATTCACCACCTTTATGGAACGGAAGGTTTTGTTCCTTTGCATGCCCCCCTGTTCATTGGTAATGAGAAGAAGTATTTGAATGAATGTATCGACACTACCTTTGTTTCCAGTGTCGGTAAATTCGTAGACCGCTTCGAAGAGGAGGTTGCCGCCTATACCGGCGCTAAGAAAGCCGTTGTATGTGTCAGCGGTACCAATGCCCTGCATATGGCCATGTTGCTTGTGGGTGTGGAACGTGAAGACGAAATTCTGACGCAGGCCTTGACTTTTATAGCTACTTGTAATGCAATCAGTTATATTGGCGCTCATCCTGTCTTTATTGATGTGGACAGGGATACTCTGGGGCTTTCTCCAAAAGCCGTTAGAATTTGGCTGGAAAAGAATGCCGGTCTGAAAGATAACGTATGCTATAATAAGAATACCGGCAGGAGGATAAGAGCCTGTATTCCGATGCATACTTTCGGTCATCCGGTTAAGATAGATGAACTGGTGGATATCTGTAACGACTGGCATATTGAGTTGATTGAAGATGCCGCCGAAAGCATGGGCAGCTTTTATAAAGGCCGTCATACGGGTACATTCGGCAGAGTCGGTGCCATCAGTTTTAATGGCAACAAAACTATCACTACCGGTGGCGGTGGCATGCTTTTGTTCCAGGATGAGGAACTGGGCAAACTCGCCAAACATCTGACCACTCAGGCAAAAGTCCCCCATCGCTGGGCTTTTGTACATGATCATATCGGTTATAATTACCGTATGCCGAATATTAATGCAGCTTTAGGGTGTGCCCAGTTGGAAAATTTGGAACGCTATGTACAGGATAAACGTGAAACGGCTGCGAGATACAAGGAGTTCTTTGCTGCTGTCCCGGATGTGGATTTCTTCACAGAACCGGACAATTGCCGTTCCAACTACTGGCTGAACGTAGTGTTACTTAAAGACAAGGCGGCTCAGCAGGAATTTCTCGAGTATACCAATGACCACGGTGTGATGACCCGTCCTGTCTGGGAACTGATGAACCGGTTGGAAATGTTCAAGCATTGTGAGACGGATGGTTTGGAGAATACCGAATGGCTGGCGGAGAGGATTGTGAATATACCGAGTAGTGTACGTCTGAAAAGATGAAACCTTTGATACTTGTAGGTGGCGGTGGCCATTGTAAATCCGTGATAGAAGCTGCCGAAAGTGCAGGTCTTGCCATTAAAGGCATATTGGATTTACCCGAATGTGTGGGACAACAAATATTGGACTATTCGGTTATCGGTACCGATGACGATATTCCCCGTTTTGTATCTGATTCTGATTTTATAGTTACTTTAGGCTTTATCAAAGATCCACATTTGCGCATCCGTCTTCATGAGAGAATAAAAGAAGCGGGCGGAAGACTTGCAACGGTTGTTGCTTCAACAGCCCGTATATCCCGATATGCGACAGTCGGGTGCGGTACGGTTATCCTTCATCAGGCCTGCGTCAATGTAGGCGCATCGATAGGTGAAGGGTGCATTATCAATACCTTTGCCAATATCGAACACGATGCCCTGATTGGTGACTATTGCCATATTTCTACGGGCGCTATGGTCAATGGAAATTGCCGGGTAGGTGAAGGCACTTTCCTGGGCAGCCAGTCTGTGATGGTAAATGGTACTGAAATAGCGGCTGGGTGTGTAATAGCTGCCGGTTCTATGATCCGTAAAAATCTTTTCCACAAGGGAATCTATTCGGGTAATCCCGCTCTTTTGAAAATTAAACTCTGATGGGACATACTTTAATAATTGCTGAGGCCGGTGTAAACCATAACGGTTCAATTGCCCAGGCAAAGCGGCTGATAGATGCTGCTGCCGACGCGGGAGTTGATTATGTGAAATTTCAGACTTTTAAGACGGAAGATCTTGTGTTGAAGTCAGCCAGAAAGGCCGACTACCAACAGAATAATATGCATGATTGTAACGACAGCCAATATTCCATGTTGAAAAAATTGGAACTTTCACCTGAACAGCATAAAGAACTGATATCTTATTGTAATGAAAGGGGAGTGAAATTCTTTTCTACAGCCTTCGATTTTGGCAGTATTGACTTTTTAGCCTCATTGCATCTGGGATTATGGAAAATACCTTCCGGTGAGATTACCAATTATCCTTATCTGAAAAAGATAGCAGGCTTTCATGAACCGGTTATTCTTTCTACGGGCATGAGTACCCTTGAAGAAATCAAATCAGCAATGGAAGTACTCCTCAATTATGGTTTGCAGAAAGAGCAAATTACTGTTTTGCATTGCAATACAGAATATCCTACCCCTATGTGTGATGTCAATCTTTCTGCTATGGATGAGATGCGTCAACAGTTAGGTGTATCGATAGGCTATTCCGACCATACACAGGGCATAGAAGTCTCTGTTGCAGCCGTTGCTTTGGGTGCCGAAGTTATTGAGAAGCATTTTACATTGGACCGGAACTTACCAGGCCCCGATCATAAGGCTTCGCTTGAACCCTTCGAACTGAAAGCGATGGTATCTGCTATCCGCAATATAGAGCAGGCTGTTGGAGTAAGCCATAAAGTTGTATCAGCATCTGAAGATAAGAATAAAGCTGTGGCCCGCAAGAGTATTGTGGCTGCTGGAACCATCAGGAAAGGAGAAATCTTTACTGAAAAAAATCTGACGGTGAAACGCCCCGGGAATGGCATCAGTCCCATGCGCTGGCCCGATATAATCGGTCTTATTGCTACCCGTGATTTCAAAGAAGATGAACTGATTGAGTTATGAGAAAAATTTGTGTAGTAACCGGTACTCGTGCCGAATATGGTTTGCTCAGCCGATTGATGCGCCTGATTGAGGAAGCTCCGGATTGTCAGTTGCAGGTCATAGCCACCAATATGCATTTGCTTCCCGAATATGGAAACACCTACCGGGAAATAGAGCAAGATGGTTTCTGTATAACTGCCAGGGTTCCGATGAAGAAACCCACGGATGACGCTTTCGGGGTGATTACTTCTATGGCGGAAGAAATGAATGGTATGAATGAAGCCCTGCACCGACTCTCACCGGACATGGTTCTGATATTGGGCGACCGTTACGAAATGTTGGTCGTTGCCATTGTCGCCATGTTACAGCGTATACCTATAGCCCATCTTCATGGGGGAGAAATCAGTGAAGGTGCCGTAGATGACAGTATCCGCCATTCCATTACGAAGATGAGTTCACTTCACTTTACATCTACTGAAGAGTACCGTAAACGGGTTATCCAACTGGGAGAACAGCCCGGACGGGTATTTTATGTAGGTTCTCTCGGAGTGGAAAACTTGAAGCTGGTACCTTTGATGAGTAAACAAGACTTGGAGGATTCCTTGAATTTCACTTTGGATGGAAATACTATCCTGGTGACTTATCATCCTGTAACCTTGGGCAATCGTAGCCCCAAAGATGAAATAAGCGATTTACTGCTTGCGTTGGATGCTTTTCCTGCCTTAAAGGTGCTCTTCACGATGCCTAACTCCGACCAGGGAGGCGAGATGATACGCCAGGCCATTGAGGATTATTGCAGCAGGAATAGTGAACGTTGCCGTTGTTACAGTTCATTAGGTTTGAAACGTTACCTTTCAGTTTTGCGATATGTGGCCGCTGTAGCGGGTAATTCATCCAGTGGCTTGCTTGAGGTTCCTTCTGCACACATTCCAACGCTCAATATCGGGGAGCGTCAGAAAGGTCGTACGCATGGCGAGTCTGTATTTGATTGTGGGAGTGATACAAACTCGATTATTGCGGGACTGAATACGGTTCTGTCGGATGAGTTCCGTGAAATAGCTTGTTGTGCAACTAATCCTTATGAAAAGGCGGATACAGCTCAGAATATCTTTAATGTGATAGCTACATATCCGCTTGATAAATTACAGCAAAAATCATTTTATAATTTGTAGAAGATTAATGAATCCGTTAGTAATTATTCCTGCCCGTGGAGGCAGTAAAGGAATACCTTATAAAAATATAAAACCACTTCAAGGCAAACCGCTTATTTATTATGCCATAGATGCGGCGCGATGTATTACCGACGATACTCATATTTGCATATCTACAGATGATGATAAGATAATTAAAACAGTTGAGGATTATGGTATTAATGTTCCTTTTAAACGTCCCGATGCTTTGGCAACCGATACAGCTGGTACATATGAGGTTCTACTTCACGCCCTCAATCATTATGAACAGTGTGGAGAATCAATAGATGTTGTTATCCTCTTGCAAACTACTTCTCCGTTCAGAACAGGAAAGCATGTTGAGGAAGCATTTAAACTTTACCATCCTGGTATAGATATGGTCGTGAGCGTAAAAGAGACGGATTCCAATCCTTATTATATCTGTTTTGAAGAAAATAAAGATGGATTTCTTCATATAGCGAAAGGTGAAGGTGGCTATACGCGTCGTCAAGACTGCCCACCGGTGTACGAATATAATGGAGCAATCTATATTATTAATCCAAATAGTTTGAAATCCATGCCCCTTAATAAATTCACAAAACGAGTTAAGTATGTTATGGATAGGGAACATTCTTTGGACCTTGATACTATGATGGATTGGCATATGGCAGAATATATGATTAATACAGGTGTGATTGTCTCGCAGATCTAACTATGAAATAATTAGAGAGTCAGGATGAATGAAATTCATATTATTTCAAAAAACTTTCTTATTATTGACGCAATTCGGCGCATAAATGAGATACACGACGAACCGCTAGTACTTTTTGTAGTTGATGAAAACAATGCTATGTGTGGTACGCTTACCGATGGGGATGTACGTCGTGCTTTAATTAAAGGTATAAATGTGAATGCTCCTATCGTCGATGCTATGCATCGCAATTTTAATTTTTTACGTGTTGGCGTAAATGATGGAGTAGTAGATATTCATAGGCAACGTGAGTTAAATATGCGTCTGGTGCCTGTTTTGGATGGTGACAATCATATATGTGAAATTATTAATTTTGAACGTTATCGCACAAAACTCCCGATTGATGCAGTGCTCATGGCTGGAGGGAAGGGTGAGCGTCTTCGACCTTTGACAGAGCATACTCCTAAACCGCTTATCAAAGTGGGAGATAAATGCATCATTGATTATAATATTGACCGTTTGCTCTCTTATGGAGTGAATAATGTTTCTGTGACTGTTAATTATTTAGGAGAACAGATTGAAGAACATTTCAGAGAAGAGCGTGAAGGGGTGAAAATAAGAATAGTGCGTGAACCCAAATATCTTGGTACTATTGGCAGTATTAAGTTTGTAGATACTTTTTGTAATGATACTGTCTTGGTGATGAACTCTGATCTCTTTACGAACATTGATTATGAAGATTTTTATCTCCATTTCTGTCAGCATGATGCCGATATGAGTGTTGCTGCTGTGCCATATATTGTGAAGGTTCCTTATGGTGTGTTCAATCTTAATGGGCGTGAGATAAAGGGAGTAATGGAGAAGCCGACTTACAGCTATTATGCCAATGCCGGCATTTATCTGATTAAAAAGGGATGTCTCAATCTGATTCCTGAAAATGAATTTTTCAATGCCACAGATTTCATGGATAAGTTGATAGCTACCTCTCATAGAGTAATTCGTTATCCGATATCCGGCTTTTGGATAGATATAGGCCAACACGAGGAACTTGCACGTGCCAGAGAGATGGTAAAACACATGAAAGGATTTTAATTCATAAATATAAATCACTTTAATAATAAAGGTATGAAGTATTGCACTAAGTGCGTGATGCCCTCTACAAGACCGGGTATCACATTCGATGAGAATGGAGTATGTTCCGCTTGTCAGAGTTATGAAAATCGTAAAAATGTAGATTATAAAGCTCGCTTCAAAGAGTTGGAAGCTTTGTGTGACAAATATCGTGGAATGAATGGCCCTAACGGCTACGATTGCATGATTGCTGTCTCCGGAGGTAAGGATTCCCATTATCAGACGTATATTATGAAAGAGATCCTTCGAATGAATCCGTTATTGGTTTCTGTAGAAGATAATTTTCCTATGACTGCTGCGGGAATGCATAATATCAAAAATATCTCAGAGGCTTTTGGTTGTGATATAATCAGTATGAAGCCTAATATAAGAGCTCAGAAAGCTATTATGAAGAAAACGTTTGAGAAGTATGGTAAACCTACCTATTTCATTGACCGTTATATCTATACCTATCCTTTATGGATGGCTTTGAAATTCAATACTCCTTTGTTGGTTTATGGTGAGAATGTAAGTTATGAATACGGTGGTAGCGGGTGTGTTGAAACCTATTCAGCTCGTGACCAGATTTCTAATGGTGTAGGATCCGGTATTTCCGAAGAAGAACTTTTGGGTGATGGCGTAACAATGAAAGATTTAAACTTCTTTAATCCTCCTACGGTAGAAGAAATAAATAAGCTCGATCCTATTTATATGAGTTATTTTGTAGAGTGGAACAGTTTCAAAAATTATGAAATAGCCAGGCATTATGGATTCCATGATTTGACTCACGAGTGGAAAAGAACCCATCATGTTGAAGATATGGATCAAGTAGATAGTCGCGCTTATTTAGTTCATTCGTGGTTGAAGTATCCTAAATTTGGTCATGCATCTGCTACCGATTATGCAGCACGTATGGTACGTTATGGAATGATTACTCGTGAAGAAGCTTTCAAACTGGTTAAAGAGCATGATCATGCTTTGGATCCTCTTTCTGTACGTGATTTCTGCAACTTCTTAGGTTATACGGAAAAAGAGTTTTGGGATATTATTGATAAGCAATATAATCGTGATCTTTTTGAGAAAGACACCAATGGTTGTTGGAAATTAAAATGAATAATCAAATTTCGGTTAGTATAATAATACCTGTTTATAATGCAGTTTCATATATTCATAAATGCCTGAACAGCTTAGTTGATCAGTCAATAGAGAATTATGAAATAATTTGTGTGAATGATGCTTCAACTGATGAAACATTAAGTGTTTTAGAGAGTTATGCCCATCGTTATTCAAATATTATAGTAATAAACCATCAAATAAATAAAAGGCAGGGCGGTGCTAGGAATACAGGCATACGGACTGCAAGAGGTATGTATATTGGTTTTGTGGATAGTGATGACTGGGTAGAGAAAAATATGTATAAAGAGCTCTATGAAGAGGCAAAGAAGTATGATTTGGATGTGGTCGATACTGATTATGATATAATTAATGCAAAAGGAAAAGTACTAAGTAGATGTTATATTTTTGATAAGGATATCCATGATGAGTTAGTAGAGCATAATCGAAAAAAACTTATGACTATGGGGGGGAGCGTATGGGGGAAAATATATAAACGCACTTTCTTACTTGAAAATAACTTTTATTTTCCGGAAAACCTTTTTTATGAGGATAATTATTTCGTTCCTTTAATTTATTCTCAAATGAAGTCTTATAGTTATATCAGAAGATGTAACTATCATTATTTTGTCAATACTGCTTCTACGACAAAGAAGAAGAATACTTCTTACTTATATGACAGATTTGAAATCGCAAATCTTTTGAAATTGCGATTTAAAGAATTGAATCTGGAGAAAGTCTATAAAGAAGAATTAGATTTTCTTCTTATTTTGAATGGTTTTTCCGGGACTATTAAAGCAAGTATGACTACATATACTTATATTAACTATGATATTTTAAAACGGTGTAAAGAATTTGTTAAAAAAGAAGTTCCCAATTATTACAATAATAGATGGTATAAATGTAAATATTCATTTTTAGAACGTATGATGTTTTGTTTATTTCAAATAAATATTAAATGGTATGTACTTAATTTTAAGTTAGCTTCGAAAATTAAGCGTGCTATTTCATTATGACAAAAAAAGCAAATAAATCATCGCATCATATCATGAAGAACACTTTAACACTATATGTTAGGATGTTCTTTGTAATAATCATCAATCTTTTTACTTCCAGAGTCATTTTGGAAGTCTTAGGGGTGGATGATTATGGTATATATAATGTGGTTGGTGGAATCGTGGTACTATTTACTTTCTTAAATACTACGATGAGTAGTTCTACTTCTCGATTTATTACTTTTGAGTTAGGAAGAAATGATTTAATAGAAGTAAATAAAGTTTTTAATACAGCATTGATTATTCATATTGCTATAGCACTTATTATTTTGTTAATCGCTGAAACTGTTGGATTATGGTTTTTGGAAAACCAATTGAATATATCTGAAAATCGAATGTTTGCTGCTCGAATAGTTTATCAATTATCAATATTGGTCTGTATGGTATCGGTAATACAAGTTCCATACCAGGCATCAATTATTGCTAATGAAAAGATGGATATATATGCTATTATTAGTGTTGTGGATGTTGTTTTAAAATTGCTAATATTATATATAGTTGATATATTTACTTATGACAGCCTAATCTTATATGCTTTATTTCTGTTTATTGTCGTTTGTTTGATATTTGCTTTTTATGTATTTTATTGTAGTTCTTATTTGCCAGGTTGTGACTTTCATTTTTCATATAATACATCTAAAGCGAAATCTATGCTTTCTTTCTCGGGCTGGGATTTATATGGTAATTCGTCAGCATTAGCAGCATCACAGGGAATAAATTTTCTTCTCAATATCTTTTTTGGTGTGGCTGTTAATGCTGCTATAGGTATAGCTAACCAATTTAATTCTGGGATAAATGTATTTTCGAATAACTTTTTATTGGCAGTTCGTCCGCAAATAGTAAAGAGGTATGCGAACGGAGAATATACATCATTAATGGGATTAATATATAATTCCGCAAAATATTCATATTTCCTTTTGTTATTGATAGCTGTTCCTTTTTTTTTTGAAGTAGATTTCATATTGGGAATTTGGTTGGGAAAAGTCCCTGAACATTTGAATATCTTTTGTAGAATATTTATTATAAAAAGTTTGTTTGCTGTTTGCTGCTCATCAGTATTAACTATGCTAGTTCATGCTATAGGACGGATGAAAAAATTCAGTTTTTATCGTGGAACAATTATTTTGTTAACATTACCTATATCATATGTAGCATTAAAATTCTACAATATACCATATATACCTATTGTAATAAATGCGATAATGGATATTTTAGCTAGTTTTTATACTATATTATTAGTGAGGCAGCTTTTTAATGAATTTAGTATTGTGCTATATATAAAAAAAGTGATATTACCTTGCATTATAATGACTTTAATTTCTTTGGCAAGTAGCTATATTATTAATCTGATTTTTTTTCAATCATTATTGCGTTTGGTTCTGGTGTTTATGTTCAATTTGAGTGCTATAGTGTTTGTTCTTTATTTTTTTATTATAGATATAAATACAAAAGCACTTGTGAATGCAAAAATTGGAGATCTTTTAAGATCCTATAAGTCATAAATAAAGCTGAATTATGATAAGTAATATATGTTAGTTGCTTTATTAATGTTTCTTTCCTCTTCTGTTTGGGGATCTGTATCTTTTATTGCTATTGCTGCTTTATTAAAAGTTAATAGGATAAAACAGGAAAACTGGAATACACCATTATTTAGGATAATATGTTTAATATCATTTCTTTGTGTAATCAATTTTTTTGCATATTTAATTATATTAGGCGGTGTGCCCAATGATAATTCTACTGCTTACTATCCTTATGCTATCTTTATGTTCTTTTCGTATGTCCTAGCTAAAACTATAACAAGAAAGGAATTGCAATTATTGTTATTATTTTTTGTTATAGACGTTTTTGTTGGTTTAGCAGAGTATCAAAAAGGAATTGCTTCTTTTTGGAATGTAGATATCTCTTTTGACGAATCATCAGATCTTTTATATTTTAGAAGAATTTGTGGGATAAATAATAATTCGAGTAATTTCGCAGAAAAGATGTTGCTTGGATTTATTATTATTTATTTGATTAAACCTAAGTTTAAATATTTGTATGTTATCATTCTTTTGATAGGGTTGATCATTTCTTTTAATAGGAGCGCAATTATTGCATCTACCCCTTTATTGTTATATTTTATATATCAATATATTAAAACGGGAGGAACTTTTAGGAAAATGATATTCTTTGTAGTATTATGTGTAATTGTTTGTTTTATAATAATATTCCTTTTGCCGTTAATTATAGAGCAATTCTTTAGAGGGAATAATGATACAACTGCTGCATTAACATCAAGAGATATTATTTGGAAAGAATTTCTTGATTTTTTTTATGATAATCCCATAACAGGAAATGGATCCGTAAAGATGCGATCAAGTACAGGTCAACATGCACATAATTCCTATATTTGGGTTTTAGCATCCAATGGAATAATTATTGCTTTACTCTACTATTATTATACTCTACGTTTTATAAATAGATATAACTTCATTCCTATATTGAGTATTATGTTAACCTCAATAACACAATCTACCATATATTGGGGACTTTCAAATGCAGATATATTCTTATTTATTCTCATACTCCATTGTCACTCTAAAATATCACATGGAAAAGATAAAAAATATTGTTTTTTATATAATTAATAGTATAAATGACGCAATTTGAATTGATGCAGATATTAAATAAGTTCAATAAAACTTTATTTGATATTCCTATAAAAAGACAGAAAAACTATTTACAACGATTAGGGGTTCCTAAAAACGATTTTGATCGTTCATATAAACAGTATAAATGTCAAAACCTATTTATTCCTGTATGGAAAGTTTGGGTGTTGAATATAATTTCGTTATGTATATTCCCTTTTTTATTTATTTATTTGCTTATAAAAAATGAAAAACGAGGAACTAGAACGATTGTAGATTGTATTGGTGCATATGAGGGACTTGAAGAAATAATTCCTAAAGAACTTTCTTCTAAATACAATATTGACTCTTCTGTATGGATGAAAGGCACATATATATCACATTTTGATATAAAGTATATAACAAAAATAGTGATAAACTATCCTCTATCTCCTTATTTTGCATTAAAGTTAATGATTAGAATTGCTCAATACAGTTATATGATAAATTTTTTTAATCCTACTGCAATAGCTGTTCATCATGAATATTCGTATGCAAGTTCAATACTGACTAATTATTGTAATATCCACGGAGTTAAACATATAAATGTAATGCATGGCGAGAAATTATTTCATATTGTAGATGCTTATTTTCGTTATGATGAATGTTATGTTTGGAATAAATACTATAAAGATTTATTTATTTCAATGAAAGCGGATGAATCACAGTTTATTATAGCATTACCTCCCTCGATTAAAATAGATTGTCAATATTATTTTCAACAAAAATATTATGCTGATTTTAAGTATTTTCTAGAGGAAGTAACAGAAAAAGAAATGATATCTATTGCTGAAACTATGAAATTTGCTATTGATAGGGGGAAGACTGTGAAATATCGTTTGCATCCACGCTATAGTAATCCTAAAATAATAGAAAAAATTGTAGGAAAATCCAATATTGAAGATCCTTTTAAAGTTCCAATATTGAGTTCAATAAGTAGTATGGAGTATGCTGTTGGGAGTTATAGTACGGTTTTAAATCAAGCATTTAATTCAGGGAAAAAAGTGATATTAGATGATATTACTTATAAAGAGATATTCTTGCAACTTAAGGATGTAAACTATTATCTAACCACAGTGCAATGTGAAAAATTGTCTGATTATCAGTGATTAAATATGCAACTAAAACGATTTGTAAGGTTGTTTTTTTGTCTTTTCAAACAACCTTGTTTTCTATTACATAATAGTAAGGTACATTATTCAAGTTTTGTTGGTCGTAATACATTACTGGCTTCATCTCAAATAGGTAAATATTGTTATATAGCAAGGGGTGTAGTGATGAATAATACAAAAATAGGAAATTATGTTTCAGTTGCTCCAGGTGTACAGATAGGTGGAATGGAACATAGTTATTGGCACATTAGTCAGTCTACATGGTTAAGTGATAAATGTATTTCTGATAATGTTACATGTATAGGGAATGATGTTTGGATTGCAGCAGGTTGTATTATTAAACAGGGTGTTACTATTGGAGATGGAGCTGTGGTTGGAGCAAACTCATTCGTAGTAAAAGATGTTCCTCCTTTCGCTATTGTGGTAGGAACACCTGCCGAAATTATGAAATATAGATTTGATGAAAACACTATTAATCATATTTATCAATCTAAATATTGGGATTATCCCCCTCAGAAGGGGAAAAGAATAATTGATGATATAAAATTGGGTATACTATTAAAATTATAGAATTGATAATCACAGATTTTTATATAAGATTAAAATAAAAAGAAAAGAATCTTACTTAAAATTTATGGAACAAATAAAAATTGCCGTAATCGGTCTCGGTTACGTAGGGCTTCCTTTGGCTCGACTTTTCTCTACAAAGTATAAAACAGTAGGCTTTGACATGAACCAACGACGTGTGGATGCTTTAATGGCTGGACATGATGCAACGTTGGAAGTAAGTGATAAATTATTGCAGGATGCCATTCATAATCATGGTTTCGAATGTACAACTAATCTTGAAGAAATAAAAGATTGTAATTTCTATGTGGTGGCTGTACCTACTCCAGTGGATGTTAATAACCGCCCGGATTTGAAACCTTTGTGGGGTGCCAGTGAAACTGTGGGTAAGGTTATTTCAAAAGGGGATATTGTGGTATATGAGTCTACTGTTTATCCTGGTGTGACGGAAGAAGAATGCTTACCTGTTGTAGAAAGGGTAAGCGGCATGAAATTTAATGAAGATTTCTTTGCCGGTTATTCGCCCGAACGTATAAATCCAGGTGATAAAGAACATACAGTAGAGAAAATAAAGAAAGTAACTTCTGGCTCTACACCTGAAATAGCTGATTTGGTGGATGAGGTATATAACTCTGTGCTTGTAAATGGTACCCATAAAGCCACATCTATAAAAGTTGCCGAGGCATCAAAGATTATAGAAAACTCGCAGCGTGATGTGAATATTGCATTTATGAATGAACTTGCCAAAATATTCAATGCTATGGGTATTGATACGAATGATGTTATTGAGGCTGCCTCTTCCAAATGGAATTTTATTAAACTGAAACCGGGTTTGGTTGGCGGACACTGTATCAGTGTAGATCCTTATTATTTAATTCAGAAGGCTCAAGTATATGGTGTACTTCCTCGTGTAATGTCTGCTGCTCGTCGCTTAAATGATGGTATGGGTGATTATGTTGCCAATCAGGTAATTAAATTAATGAATAAGAAAGGAATTTTAGTAAAAGATAGTAAAATCTTATTACTTGGTATAACTTTTAAAGAGAACTGTCCTGATATTCGTAATACTAAAATTGTGGATATTTATTCCACCTTGCAGGAATATACTTCAGATATCGTAGTATATGATCCTTGGGCAAATGCAGATAAAGTAAAACATGAATATGGTATAGAGTTGACTACTCAAGATATAAACGAATTAAAAGGAAAATTTGATGCAGTAATTCTTGGGGTGGCCCACAATGAATTTAAGAGTGTGAATATTCGTGATTTTCTATCAACATCCAATGGAGTGGTTTATGATGTGAAAGGAATATTGGATAAAACGGTTATTGATGGAAGATTGTAGAATTATACTTTCAGTAATCTGTCCTGTCTATAATGAAATAAAATATATTGATGCTTGCATTCAATCTATCTTACTACAAGATTATTCAAAAGAAAACATTGAGATCTTATTTGTAGACGGAATGAGTACGGATGGAACACGTGATTTGATAAATGGATATGCAAAATCTAATCCATTTATCAAGTTAGTGGATAATCCTCAGCGTATAGTACCGATTGCTATGAATATAGGTATCAGATCGTCAAAAGGAGATATTGTTATTCGTTTGGATGCCCATGCTTTATATCCTACAAACTATTTTTCTGCATTGGTGAATCAACTTGTAATGTTAGGGGTTGATAATGTAGGAGCGGCATGTCGAACAGATGTATTGAATAAAAATCAGAAGACACTTGCCATTAAAGAGGTATTGAGCAATCGGTTTGGAGTAGGTAATTCTACATTCCGTTTAGGAGTTGATAAAGTGATGGAAGTAGATACCGTACCCTTTGGTTGTTGGAGAAAAGAGGTCTTTGAGAAATATGGTTATTATGATGAACGGCTGATACGTAATCAGGACATAGAATTAAATAAACGCATCATTCGTGGAGGAGGGCATATCTGTATCATTCCTGATACTTATTCTACATATTTAGCACGTGAAACATTCAAGGGGATTGCAAAAAATAACTATTTAAATGGTAAATGGAATATTCTGACTGTATTTTATACTAAACAATTTAGTTCATTATCCATCCGTCATTTTGTTCCTTTGTTTTTCTTGTTATCTTTGGCCTTACCTTTGTTTGTATCTCTATTTTATTTGCCAATTGTTGCAGTTGCACTATTGTCTTTAGTCTCTTATATGCTTTGTTTTTTTATAATTTGTTCTCTATTAAGTATAAGGAAAGAATTGAGTTTTTTCTACTTGTTTATAACGTTCCCAATATTGCACTTATCATATGGATGGGGTTCTTTTATGGGTCTTATGAGTTTATTGAGAATAAAATAATAAGCTTCCATGTTTATCAAATCAGTTTTTGACCGAGGAGCTTCGCTCTTTGGCTTAATTTTTTCATCTCCTATTTTAATAGTAGTCAGTATTTTGATACGTGTCAAGATGCCGGGAGGTTCTGTTATATTCAAACAAAAAAGAGTAGGTCAACATGGACGGTTATTTACGATGTATAAGTTCCGTTCAATGACTGTCGCTCATTCCGGCAGTTCAGTGTCTGTGAAAGGAGAAAGTCGTATTACTCCCTTAGGGGCCAAATTACGGAAGTATAAATTAGACGAGTTACCTGAACTGTGGAATGTTCTGATTGGTGATATGAGCCTTGTTGGTCCTCGTCCGGATGTTCCTGGTTATGCGGATAAATTAGAAGGGGAGGATAGGAGAATGTTACTGTTGAAGCCGGGCATTACGGGTCCTGCCAGTTTGAAATATCGAAATGAGGAGGAACTGTTGGCAGAGCAGGAAGATCCTCAAAAATATAATGACGAAGTCCTGTTTCCGGATAAAGTGCGGATTAATATAGAATATTTGGATAATTGGTCTTTTTGGAATGATATTAAAATCATTATTTATACAGTGTTAGGAAAGGATTTATAGAATTCTTTCCTTTCTTTTTATTCTTCAATTATGCGAGAAAATTGAATCGCTAAAATAATCACATATATTTTATGGACAAGCAAATTTATCTCTGCCTTGCTCACATGAGCGAGGAGGGTATTGAACAGAAATATGTAAAAGAAGCTTTTGACACAAACTGGGTTGTTCCACTCGGCCCGAATGTAAATGGCTTCGAACAGGATTTGGAAGCTTTTGTAGGTGAGAATAGGCATGTGGTAGCTCTCTCCGCAGGTACGGCTGCTGTTCATCTTGCCTTGTTGGCATGTGGCGTCGGTCCCGGAGATGAGGTGCTGGTGCAGAGTTTTACTTTCTGTGCTTCTTCGCATCCTATCACCTATTTGGGGGCAACTCCGGTCTTTGTGGACAGTGAACCAGAGACATGGAACATGGATCCGACGCTATTGGAGGAGGCGATAAAAGACCGTATCGAGAAGACTGGACGTAAGCCGAAGGCGATTGTGCCGGTGGCGCTGTATGGCATGCCTTATGACTGTACGCGCATTATGGAGATTGCCGACCGTTATGGTATTCCGGTAATAGAGGATACTGCGGAGGGTTTCGGCTCACGCTTCAACGGTCGTGTGCTGGGTACGTTCGGCAAGTTTGGTGTGCTGTCGTTCAACGGTAACAAGATGATTACGACCAGTGGCGGCGGGGCATTGATATGTGCTGATGCGGAGAGCAAGAACAAGATAATGTGGTATGCTACGCAGGCTCGCGAGGCGTATCCGTATTATCAGCATGAGGAGATAGGCTATAACTATCGCATGAGCAATATTTGTGCGGGTATCGGCCGCGGACAGATGACGGTGGCGGATGCGCATATTGCTCATCACAAGCATGTGCAGTCTCTCTATGAGGAACTGTTGGCGGATGTTTCCGGGGTTACGGTGCACAAGCAGCCGGCTACGGGTGAATATGATTCGAACTTCTGGCTTAGTACCATTATGCTGGACCCTTCGCTTCGCATCAAGGGACAGGAGAATGCCTACAAGGAGATAATCAGGACGGCTGTGGGTGGTGCTGCGGGTGTGATTCATGCCGTGAACTGTGCCACGACGGACTGCCAGCCGAACGAGAATGTGGAGGCATTGCGTGTGTTCCTGCTTGCGAAGAAGATTGAGGCTCGACCGGTGTGGAAGCCGATGCATAAGCAGCCGGTATACAAGAATGCCCCTGCTTATGTGAATGGTGTATCGGAAGCGGTCTTCAAGGTAGGGATGTGTCTTCCTGCCGGTCCTTATGTGACGGATGAGGATGTAAGGTATATTGTGGAGAGTATCAAGGAGGCTATATCGTAGCGTTTGAATCTTTTAGAAAGCCAGGTTATCTGCCTCAGTTTTCCTGAGCCTTTTGATAATTCGAGCTTTTATAAGTAAAGACTCCCGAACGGTGATTTATATACCGTTCGGGAGCCTTTTTTATTATTTTCTTACTGGATAATTCCCTGCCAACCAAAAAAACTTATTAACTTTGCGGGTCACTTTTGGAAACAATAAAAAAATAATGATATGAATATCTCTTATAATTGGTTGAAAGAGTATGTCGATTTTGATTTGACGCCGGATGAAGTCGCTGCTGCCTTGACTTCCATAGGATTGGAAACAGGAGGTGTAGAGGAGGTGCAAACCATTAAAGGCGGACTGGAAGGGTTGGTCATTGGGGAAGTGTTGACATGCGAACCTCATCCGAATTCAGACCACATGCACATTACTACTGTCAACTTAGGACAGGGGGAACCTGTGCAGATTGTATGCGGTGCGCCGAATGTGGCTGCCGGACAGAAAGTGGTGGTTGCTACGCTGGGGGCTAAACTGTATGATGGTGATGAATGTTTTACAATCAAGAAATCAAAACTCCGTGGTGTAGAATCCAATGGAATGATTTGTGCGGAAGATGAAATAGGAATTGGTACAGATCATGCAGGTATTATCGTATTGCCGGAAACGGCTGTGCCGGGAACACTTGCCAAGGATTACTATAATATTAAGAGTGATTATGTGCTGGAGGTAGATATTACTCCAAACCGTGCTGATGCTTGTTCACACTATGGTGTGGCTCGTGATTTGTACGCTTATCTGGTACAGAACGGAAAACAGACTGCTCTGAAGAAACCGTCTGTGGATGCTTTCGCTGTAGAAAACCATGATTTGGATATGATGGTAACGGTGGAAAATAGTGAGGCGTGTCCTCGTTATGCCGGAGTTACGGTGAAAGGGGTAACTGTGAAGGAAAGCCCGGAATGGTTACAGAATAAACTGCGTATCATCGGTTTACGTCCTATCAATAATGTAGTGGATATCACTAATTATATTGTTCATGCTTTCGGACAGCCTCTCCATTGCTTTGATGCCGATAAGATAAAAGGCGGTGAGGTAATTGTAAAAACGATGCCGGAAGGTACTCCGTTTATCACATTGGATGGGGTAGAACGTAAGTTGAATGAACGTGACCTTATGATTTGTAACAAGGAAGAGGCTATGTGTATCGCCGGGGTTTTCGGTGGTTTGGATTCCGGTTCTACGGAGACTACCAAAGATGTATTCCTTGAAAGTGCATACTTCCATCCGACGTGGGTACGTAAAACTGCCCGGCGTCATGGGTTGAATACCGATGCGTCTTTCCGTTTTGAAAGAGGTATAGATCCTAATGGTACGCTTTACTGCCTGAAGTTAGCTGCATTGATGGTCAAAGAGCTTGCCGGTGGTACGATTTCCTCTGAAATCAAAGATGTATGTGTGGCTCCTGCTCAGGATTTCAGGGTGGAACTTTCTTATGAAAAGGTACATACGATGATAGGTAAGGTTATTCCGGTAGAGACCATTAAGAGTATCGTGACAAGCTTGGAAATGAAGATTGTTGATGAAACTGCTGAAGGATTGACATTGGATGTTCCTCCTTATCGTGTAGACGTACAACGCGACTGTGACGTGATAGAGGATATTCTTCGTATTTATGGATATAATAATGTAGAAATTCCTACAACTTTGAAGTCGAGTCTGACTACGAAGGGTGAGCATGACAAGTCGAATAAATTACAAAATTTGGTTGCCGAGCAATTGGTAGGATGTGGTTTCAATGAGATTCTGAATAATTCATTGACTCGTGCCGCATATTATGATGGTTTGGAATCTTATCCGTCAAAGAATCTTGTAATGTTGTTGAATCCGTTGAGTGCGGATTTGAATGCGATGCGTCAGACTTTGTTGTTCGGGGGACTGGAAAGTATTTCTCATAACGCCAATCGTAAGAATGCTGATTTGAAGTTCTTTGAATTCGGTAACTGTTATCACTATAACGAAGAGAAGAAAAATCCGGAAAAAGTACTTGCAGCCTATTCTGAAAATTATCATCTTGGTTTGTGGGTAACCGGAAAGAAGGTTTCCAATTCTTGGGCGCATCCGGATGAAAATTCTTCCGTTTATGAGTTGAAAGCATACGTTGAGAATATCTTTGCCCGTTTGGGATTGCGGATGCACGATTTGGTTATTGGTAATTTGACGGATGATATTTATGCGGCCGCTTTGTCTGTACAGACAAGAGGTGGTAAAAGACTGGCAACTTTCGGTGTAGTGACGAAAAAGTTACTGAAAGCATTTGATATAGACAATGAAGTTTATTATGCCGATTTGAATTGGAAAGAATTGATGAAAGCTATCAAGAATGTGAAGATAAGCTATTCGGAGATTTCCAAATTTCCGGCTGTGAAACGTGATTTGGCTCTGCTGATTGACAAGAAAGTGCAGTTTGCTGAAATTGAAAAAATCGCATACGACACTGAGAAGAAGTTGCTGAAGGAGGTTTCTCTCTTTGACGTTTATGAAGGCAAAAATTTGGAGGCAGGTAAGAAATCGTATGCTGTCAGTTTCTTGTTGCAAGACGAGACACAGACGTTGAATGATAAGATGATTGATAAAATCATGTCGAAACTGGTAAAGAATTTGGAAGAAAAATTAGGTGCCAAGTTGCGTTAATTAATAATTGAAGAATTAATAATTTAACATTAAATATTTTGTTCCAATGGGAAGAGCGTTTGAATATAGAAAGGCTACCAAGCTGAAAAGATGGGGGCACATGGCTAAGACCTTTACAAGACTGGGTAAACAAATTGCTATTGCGGTAAAAGCCGGTGGACCTGAACCGGAGAACAATCCGACATTACGTTCGGTAATCGCTACTTGTAAGCGTGAAAATATGCCGAAGGATAACATTGAACGTGCTATCAAGAACGCATTAGGTAAAGATCAAAGTGATTATAAGAGTATGACTTATGAGGGATATGGCCCTCATGGCGTAGCTGTATTCGTTGATACATTGACTGACAATACAACGCGTACTGTTGCCGATGTACGTTCCGTATTCAATAAATTTGGAGGAAATTTAGGCACAATGGGATCTTTGGCTTTCTTGTTTGATCATAAATGTATGTTTACTTTCAAACAAAAAGAAGGTTTGGATATGGAAGAACTCATTCTTGACCTGATTGATTATGATGTGGATGAGGACTTTGAAGTAGATGACGAAGAAGGTACAATCACAATTTATGGTGATCCGAAAAGTTATGCTGCCATTCAGAAACATTTGGAAGAATGTGGTTTTGAAGATGTGGGTGGTGATTTTACTTATATTGCCAATGACTTGAAAGAGGTTGAGCCTGAACATCGTGAGACGATTAATAAAATGATTGAGCGTCTGGAAGAGTTTGATGATGTACAAACTGTTTATACTAACATGAAGCCTGAAGAAGGCGAAGATGAAGCGTAATGACCTACACTTACAAGACTAAAGGTACATGCAGTAGTAATATTGAGCTTGAAGTTGAGGAGGGAATCATTAAGGACATTGTGTTTTGGGGTGGCTGTAATGGTAATCTGCAAGGTATTTCCCGATTAGTAAAGGGAATGCCGGTGGAGGCTGTTATTTCCCGTTTGGAAGGTATTCGTTGTGGTGGACGTCCGACTTCATGTCCCGATCAGTTATGTAAAGCGCTGCATGAAATGGGATATTAAGTCTATTTGGATTTGAATATACTGGCAAAGCCGTTTGATTGTTGTATCAAACGGCTTTTTTATTTTACTTAATATAGGGGAGGGGATAGTACTGACTTTATTTTAAACTATAAATGCTTTATATTTGTTATTATTTGAGTATTTTTACACTCAAAATAGACGAACACAATGAAGAATATTTTTAAAGATTTGAAGCGGAAAGACCATAAACGCTATCTGGGTGGTCTGGATGTTTTTAAATATATCGGTCCGGGATTACTGGTGACGGTTGGTTTTATCGATCCGGGAAACTGGGCTTCTAACTTTGCGGCAGGTTCCGAGTTTGGTTATTCATTACTTTGGGTAGTGACTTTGTCTACTATCATGTTGATTATATTGCAGCATAATGTAGCGCATTTGGGAATTGTGACCGGTTTATGTTTGTCGGAAGCTGCTACGCAATATACTCCCAAATGGGTATCTCGCCCTATATTGGGGACGGCTGTGCTGGCTTCTATTTCTACTTCACTGGCTGAAATATTAGGTGGTGCCATAGCTTTACAGATGTTATTCGATATTCCGATAATATGGGGTTCTGTGTTGACTACACTCTTTGTGTCCATTATGCTTTTTACAAACTCTTATAAAAAGATTGAGCGTTCCATCATCGCTTTTGTGTCGGTTATCGGACTCTCTTTCATTTATGAGTTATTTCTTGTAAAGATAGATTGGCCGATGGCTGTACAGGGGTGGGTGACACCTTCGTTTCCTCATGGAAGCATGTTGATTATTATGAGTGTACTGGGGGCGGTAGTGATGCCGCATAATTTATTTTTGCATTCGGAGGTAATCCAGAGCCATGAATATAATAAACAAGATGATACTTCTATTCGTAAGGTGTTGAAATATGAATTGTTTGATACGTTGTTTTCCATGATTGTGGGATGGGCTATCAACAGTGCCATGATATTGTTGGCTGCCGCTACTTTCTTTAAAAGTGGTATTCAAGTGGAAGAGTTGCAACAGGCCAAATCTTTACTGGAGCCTTTGTTGGGAAGCAGTGCGGCTGTCGTTTTTGCTTTGGCATTATTGATGGCGGGTATTTCCTCTACAATAACGAGTGGTATGGCGGCAGGCTCCATATTTGCCGGTATCTTTGGAGAATCTTATCATATAAAGGATAGTCACTCGCAAGTGGGTGTGATGTTGTCGTTGGGAATTGCTTTGTTGCTGATATTCTTTATCGGTGATGCTTTTAAAGGATTGCTGATTTCCCAAATGATACTGAGTATCCAATTACCTTTTACAGTGTTTTTACAGGTAAGCCTGACTTCTTCCCGCAGAGTAATGGGACAATATGTAAACAGTAAATGGAGTACATTTGTACTTTATGCTATTGCTGCCATTGTGACGGTTCTGAATATCATGTTATTGGTTTCAGAATTATCTTGAATGCCGATTGGTGTACTAAATGATTATTTATTAGAAATGAATTGATATGAAGATTATTACATACAACGTAAATGGATTGCGTGCCGCCGTGACGAAGGGATTTTCCGAATGGGTGGCAAAAGAACAGCCGGATGTGTTATGCTTGCAGGAAACAAAACTACAGCCTGAACAGTATCCTGCAGAGGTATTGGAACCATTGGGATATAAACATTATCTGTATTCCGCACAAAAAAAGGGATATAGCGGAGTAGCCATTCTTACGAAGCAAGAACCTGACCATGTGGAATATGGTATGGGTATTGAGGAATATGATAACGAGGGACGTTTTCTACGTGCAGATTATGGAGATATTTCTGTGGTGAGTGTATATCATCCGTCAGGAACGAGTGGGGACGAACGTCAGGCTTTTAAAATGGCTTGGTTGGAAAAGTTTCAGGAGTATGTGGTGGAGTTGCAACGTACACGTCCGAAATTAATACTTTGCGGAGATTATAATATTTGTCATGAAGCAATAGATATCCATGACCCTGTCCGCAATGCAACAAATTCTGGTTTTTTACCGGAAGAACGGGAATGGATGACGCGTTTTCTGGATGCGGGTTTTATTGATACATTCCGTTGTCTCCACCCAGGAAAACAGGAATATACGTGGTGGAGTTATCGTTTCAATTCGAGGGCCAAGAATAAAGGGTGGCGTATTGATTACTGTATGGTGAGTGAACCGGTACGTTCGCAATTGAAAGAAGCTAGAATTCTCAATGATGCCGTTCATTCGGATCACTGTCCGATGTTACTGGAAATAACGGATTAAAAAGATGATGGAAGATAGAATAGAAAAGGCGGTAGAACTTTTTAAAAGCGGTTTTAATTGTTCACAATCTGTAGTGGCCGCTTTTGCGGATATGTATGGATTTACTGAGGAACAGGCATTGCGTATGTCAGCTTCATTTGGTGGAGGTATTGGACGTATGCGACAAACGTGTGGAGCGGCCTGTGGTATGTTTCTGCTAGCAGGATTGGAAAAAGGTGCCATTGATGGTAAAGACCGTGAAGGCAAAGCTGCCAACTATGCTTTGGTACAGGAATTGGCGGAAGAATTCAAGAAACGTAATGGTTCTATGATTTGTGCAGAACTATTGGGACTCAAGAAACCGGAGGGTTCTTCTATACCGGAAGCACGTACAGAACAATATTATTCTAAACGTCCGTGTGTTAAAATGGTGGAAGAAGCTGCCAGAATATGGGTCGAATACTTGAAGATGCAACAGAAATGAAATGTTTCTTGCTGTTTTTCTGACATAATATTGAAAAAAAACAGTGATAACGTGTTATATAACATAAAAATAACTATCTTTGTCGCGGAAATAAAATCTGAATTCTTTTTTTAGAATTGGGTTTTAAAGCATGTCTAATTAAAAACAAAGAGAAAATGTTAAGAGAAAAAGCTGGTGAAACTGCAGGAAAAATTTGGAATGCACTGAATGAAACTGAGGGTTTAACTGCTAAACAAATCAAGAAAGCTACAAAATTGGTAGATAAAGATTTGTTTTTAGGTCTTGGATGGTTGTTGAGAGAAGATAAAATCTCGACAATGGAAGTTGAAGGCGAACTGTTCGTAAAATTGAACTAAAAGAAAGTAACTTGTATGTTATAAAAAAATGCGTTGGTACATTATGCTACCAACGCATTTTTTTTTGTCTTCTTCTTTTTGTATCTTTGCGCACCAAAATTTTAGAAACAAATGAAGAATATACGTAATTTTTGTATCATCGCTCATATCGATCATGGTAAATCTACTTTAGCTGACCGTCTGTTGGAGTTCACTAATACTATACAAGTGACTGAAGGACAGATGTTGGACGATATGGATTTGGAAAAGGAGAGAGGTATCACTATCAAGAGCCATGCTATCCAGATGGAGTATACGTATAAGGGCGAGAAGTATATTCTTAATTTGATTGACACTCCGGGGCATGTGGATTTTTCTTATGAAGTGTCCCGTTCTATCGCGGCTTGTGAAGGAGCACTACTCATTGTAGATGCTTCGCAGGGAGTACAGGCACAGACGATTTCCAATCTTTATATGGCTATTGAACATGATCTGGAAATTATTCCGGTTATCAATAAATGTGATATGGCTAGTGCGATGCCCGAAGAGGTGGAGGATGAAATAGTAGAATTGCTCGGTTGTAAGCGTGAGGAAATTATCCGTGCTTCCGGTAAAACGGGTATGGGAGTTGAAGAAATTCTGGCTGCGGTCATCGAACGTATTCCTCATCCTGAGGGGGATGAAGAGGCACCGTTACAAGCTTTGATTTTTGACTCTGTATTCAATTCTTTCCGGGGTATCATTGCCTATTTCAAGATTGTAAACGGTGTAATTCGTAAAGGAGATAAAGTAAAATTCTTCAATACGGGTAAAGAATATGATGCGGATGAAATCGGTGTTTTAAAGATGGATATGGTGCCTCGTCAGGAATTGCGTACTGGTGATGTAGGTTATATCATTTCGGGTATCAAGACTTCTAAGGAGGTGAAAGTGGGAGATACGATTACTCATATAGCCCGGCCGTGCAAGGAAGCTATTGCCGGTTTTGAGGAAGTGAAACCGATGGTTTTTGCGGGGGTATATCCTATTGAGGCGGAAGATTTTGAGGATTTGCGTTCTTCTTTGGAGAAACTGCAATTGAACGATGCCTCGCTGACTTTCCAGCCGGAGTCTTCATTGGCATTGGGGTTTGGCTTCCGTTGCGGATTTCTGGGATTGCTTCACATGGAGATCGTGCAGGAACGTCTGGACCGTGAGTTCGATATGAACGTGATTACTACCGTACCGAACGTATCTTATAATATATATGATAAGCAAGGGCATATGACCGAGGTACACAATCCTGGTAGTATGCCCGATCCTACCTTGATAGACCGTATTGAAGAACCCTATATCCGTGCTTCTGTAATTACTACTACCGATTATATAGGTCCCATCATGACACTCTGTCTGGGTAAACGTGGTGAATTAGTGAAACAAGAATATATTTCCGGTAATCGTGTAGAGATATATTACGATATGCCGTTAGGTGAAATTGTTATTGACTTCTATGATAAATTAAAGAGCATCTCTAAGGGATATGCCTCCTTTGATTATCACCCTCACGGTTTCCGTCCGTCCAAGTTGGTAAAATTGGATATTCTGTTGAATGGTGAACCGGTGGATGCACTTTCTACTTTGACACATTTCGATAATGCCTATGAATTAGGACGTCGTATGTGTGAGAAGTTGAAAGACCTAATTCCGAGACAACAGTTTGATATTGCTATTCAGGCAGCTATCGGTGCTAAGATTATTTCCCGTGAAACTATCAAGGCAGTGCGTAAGGACGTTACGGCAAAATGTTACGGTGGTGACGTGAGCCGTAAACGTAAGTTGCTGGAAAAGCAGAAGAGAGGAAAGAAACGTATGAAACAGATTGGCAATGTGGAAGTGCCACAGAAAGCGTTCTTGGCAGTACTGAAATTGGATTAGTTTTTAAACAATTCATATAACTTGGGGGTTGTTCTCTTTCCGTAGGGCTCTCTTGGCATCCCCTTTTAATTTTAACTAAATGAGAAAAGTTCTATCGTTTTCGGCCTTCCTGATGGTGGGCTTGTTTGTTTCCCAATATCTCCCTGTATGGGCAGGTGGAAACTATGATGCGGTAAAGGCCGTATCGAATGTACTTCTATATGTTTGCCTTGGGTTTATTATGATTAATGTAGGACGTGAGTTCGAGGTGGATAAATCCCGTTGGCAAACCTATGCAAAAGACTACTTTATCGCAATGGCTACGGCTGCTATGCCCTGGTTCTTTATTGCAATTTATTACATTTATGTCTTACTTCCTCCCGAATATTGGAATAGTTGGGAGGCTTGGAAGGAAAACTTGCTGTTGAGCCGTTTTGCGGCGCCAACCTCTGCCGGTATATTGTTCACAATGCTTGCCGCCATCGGTTTAAAATCCAGTTGGATTTATAAGAAAATTCAGGTATTGGCAATCTTCGATGACTTGGACACTATTCTTTTAATGATTCCTCTCCAGATCATGATGATTGGGCTTCGTTGGCAGCTTCTGGTAATTATTTTGATAGTGTTTCTGTTACTATCTTTGGGTTGGAAACAGTTGGGTAGGTATAACTGGCGTCAAGATTGGAAAGCTATTCTGTTGTATTCCATAGTTGTTTTTATATGTACCCAATCACTTTATCTCATCAGTAAGCATCTGTATGGAGAAGACGGAAGTATTCATATAGAAGTTCTGTTACCTGCTTTTGTACTTGGAATGGTCATGAAACATAGGGAACATGATACTCCTATGGAGCAAAAAGTATCTACGGGAATTTCATTTATTTTCATGTTTCTGGTAGGTGTCAGTATGCCTCGTTTCTTGGGAGTAGACTTTACAGAAGCTTCTGCCGGACAACATTCCGTCACTGGTTCACAGGAAATGATGTCTTGGGGAATGATTACATTACACGTGATTATCGTTTCGCTACTATCTAATGTCGGTAAGCTGTTTCCTGTCTTTTTCTACCGTGACCGTAAGTTCAGTGAGCGACTGGCACTCTCCATTGGTATGTTTACCCGTGGGGAAGTAGGAGCAGGGGTCATATTTATAGCCTTGGGATACAATTTAGGTGGACCGGCATTGATAATTTCGGTACTCACTATAGTACTTAACTTGATTTTAACAGGTATATTTGTACTGTGGGTGAAGAGGTTGGCGCTGATAAGCTATAAGGAATAGTCCTATATGGACTTTCCTTCTTGACGAAAAGACCAAAATCTTAAATCAATAATACTTATGATTATTCTACGTACTGTGAAAAACATCTCGTCGCTGAATATCGTGGCGAGTATTTTGCTATTCTTGACAGCTATTATGGCTGCCATTATTGCAAACTCATCGATGGCACCCGTTTACTTGAATTTTCTTTCGCAAGAATTGCATTTGCGTATCGGTGATTTTAACTTGTTGTCTCATGCCGGTCATCCGTTGATAATGATTGAGTTTATCAACGACTGTTTGATGACCATTTTCTTCTTGGCAGTAGGACTGGAGATAAAACGGGAATTGCTTGTAGGAGAATTGTCCTCTTTTCGTAAAGCCTCCTTGCCATTTATTGCTGCTTGTGGCGGTATGTTGGTACCGGTTTTAATTTATTCATGTTTAGTAGTTTCTGATACTCCCGAGACACGAGGTATGGCAATACCGATGGCTACGGATATAGCTTTTTCATTGGGTGTCCTCAGTTTATTGGGAAAACGTGTTCCACTAAGTTTGAAGATATTTTTGACAGCGTTTGCTGTAGTAGATGATATTGGTGGTATTCTGGTGATTGCCATTTTTTACAGTTCTGAGGTTGCCTATGGCTATTTAATTGTGGCGGCTATATTGTATGTATTCCTTTATTATATGGGAAAGTTCGGTATGACACAAAAAATTTTCTTTCTCTTCTTTGGAATAATTATTTGGTATTTATTTCTTCAATCAGGTGTTCACAGTACTATTTCGGGGGTGATACTGGCATTTGTTATTCCTGCCCGTCCCCGTTTGGATGTCGGAAAATATATAAAGCGCATTCGTGATGTAATTAGTACATTTCCAGTGTCCGATTCGGATAAAATAGTATTGACAAATGAACAAATAGCCACATTGAAACAAGTGGAGCAAGCTTCTGATTTTGTGATAAGTCCGTTACAATCATTGGAAGATAATCTACATGGTACTGTAAATTTCATTATCTTGCCGCTGTTTGCTTTTGCCAATGCAGGAGTGGTGTTTAGTGGAGAAAGTAGTGTAGTGGGAGACGTAAGTATAGCTGTTGCTGCAGGTCTACTTTTGGGCAAATTCTTGGGTATCTATCTGTTTACTTGGCTCACGATTAAAAGCGGATTGGTATTGATGCCTTCCGGTATGAACTGGAAGAATATTGCCGGTGTGTCTTTGCTGGGTGGTATCGGGTTTACTGTTTCCCTGTTCATTGCCAATCTTTCTTTTGCAGGGACTTATCCTGAACTGCTGAACCAAGCTAAGTTCGGAGTACTTTGGGGAACTGTGTTTGCAGGTATACTGGGGTATATTGTACTGAATGCGGTATTACCAAAAGCCCCCAAATAGAAACCCTCTATATATCCATTTGAGAACGGCACGCCTGATAATAGCGTGCCGTTGGATCATATATAGTATGAAAACTATTAATATATTTACTCTTATTCCGGTTTTTTCATTTTTCCCTCTTCCTGTATTTCTTCTTTTGGTAATAGTCTTGCCGAAATTCTTTTCTTGGGGGTCAAACTCATGTCTTTCAGCATTTCGGCTTGGCGCACCACACTGCCGTTTCCTTCGGATAACTGGTTGCATGCCTTGTCATAGTCTTTTTGCAAATTGTTCAATCGGTCACCAATGGATAGGAAAGTATCGGTGAAACCTACTATTTTTTCGTAAAGGGATGTACCGCGTTTGATGATTGCTTCCACATTTTTTACTTGATTCTCCCGTTTCCACAAGTCGAGTGATAAACGGAGAGCACTGATCAGATTAGTTGGACTCATTAATACCACTTTCTTATTGTAGGCATATTCCCAGATATTGGTGTCGCTCTGTATGGCGAGTAAGTAAGCTCCTTCGGTAGGAATAAACATCATCACGAAATCAGGTGCTTTGGTGTCGTAGCGTGAATAATCTTTCCGGCTAAGTTCATCAATGTGGTTACGGACGGATTGCAGGTGTGCCTTGAGCCAGCGCGACTGTTCTTCTTTATCGCCGGCGGAGGTGTAGGCGCTGTAAGCTGTAAGCGATACTTTGGAGTCGATTATCATTTCCCGTTCATCAGGGTATTTGATGAGAATATCCGGCTGCATTTTCTGCCCGCTTTCTTCGTTGGTTAGCACTTCGCCCCGTTCGTCTTTCAGAAACTCCTGGCGGAAATAGTGTTCACCTTCTATCAAACCGGAGGATTGTAACAGGCGTTCCAGTATCATTTCACCCCAGTTTCCCTGCATCTTGGAATCACCTTTCAGGGCACGCGTCAGGTTGTTGGCATCTTCACTGAGACGGTTGTTCAACTCTACCAATTCTTTGATACGCTCTCCAAGAGAAAAACGTTCTTTGGCTTCTGTACTGTACACTTGTTCTACTTTTTCCTTGAAATCTTTGAGATTGTCCCCGAACGGACGGAGCAGGTTATTAATGTGTTCGGCATTCAGTTTCGTGAAGTCTTCGGTTTTGCTTTGAAAAATACGGTTAGACAGATTTTCAAACTCCGTGTTCATACGTTTGTGCAGAGTCTCGGCTTCCTCTTTTTGTTGGAGAAGACGTTGTTCCCATTGTTTCTGCTGCTCAACCAGGCGTTCATTGAAAGAACGTTCCTGTTGGGAAAAACGTTCCTCATACGAATGTGCCTGCTCGCTGAGACGCTCTTCGTACGAACGAGATTGTTCGTTGATACGTTCTGAGAGCATCTGATTGAGTAATATTTCTCTTTCTTTAGTTGCGTCTAATTGCGCTTTCTGTGCAGCGACTTTTCTGCCGTTGATCAGATAACCCACAATAAAGCCTACAACAATCCCTATTACCAATAACAATATATCCATTTTATTGCGTCAAAATCTCGTTTCCGTTTTCAGTAATCAAAATCATGCTTTCCCATTGTGCAGAAGGCAGTCCGTCGTCGGTGCATACGGTCCAACCATCGGCTTCATCAATAAAGACTTCATAGGTTCCCATGTTAATCATAGGTTCTATGGTAAATGTCATGCCCGGTACAATCAACATACCCGTACCTCGCTTACCGAAATGTTCTACGTCCGGTTCCTCATGGAATTTGATGCCGACACCATGTCCGCAAAGGTCGCGTACAACACTATAACCATTCTTTTCGGCATGTTCCTGAATGACTGCCCCCACATCACCGAGACGTGCCCAGGGTTGTGCTGCCTGAATACCTAAGTCACGGCATTCCTTGGTCACTTGTACCAATCGTTGTAGTTCGGGTTTTACGTCACCAATCATATACATACGCGACGCATCAGAGAAATATCCTTTGTATATGGTAGATACATCTACGTTTACAATATCCCCGCTACGAAGAAACTCCTTAGTACTGGGGATACCATGGCACACGACGTCATTGATACTGACACATACACTTTTTGGAAATCCCTCATACATAAAAGGAGCTGGGATGGCATCATGGTCTGTCGTAAAGCAATATACCATGTGGTCGATTTCGGCAGTGGACATACCTTCACGGATATTTGCGGAAATATAGTCCAATAGTGCGGTATTGATTTTGGCACTTTCACGAATACCAGCTAATTGTTCTGCGGTACGTAGTACATTCCGCATTGGCAGTTTATACCCTTCTTTTTTATAATGTTGGATTTTGGTTTCTACTTCGTCAGAGTAGCTTTTAGGAGTAAATCGTGCTCCACTCATAAATTTTTTCATTGTTCCTCTTATTTTTGGTATTGCAAAAGTACAATTTTTCTATTGTTTCTTTTACTTTCTTCGGAAGGAAGTGTAATTTTGGATATATTTCTATCTTTATGATAATCAGAAAATATAAGAAAGGGATGTTATGCCATTCATAACATCCCTTTCTTATATAGAATTTTTATTTGAAACTAGAATTCATAATGGAAACCGAATGAAAGATCTTCACTGGTGAAAGCAAAACCATAACCATTATCGCCAACTACATAGTCATCACGATAGCCTAAAAATCCACATTTACCGATAAGACTGAATTTATCATTCAACTTAATTGCAATACCCGGCTTAAAACCTATTTCAAAACCGTTTACTGAATCGTGCTCTTTTATCTTCTTAGTAGAAAAACCAAGGCCGCCATCAATAAACAAGCGAACAATTTTGTTTTCGTAAAAAGAATACCTTGCGTATGGAGCAAGTGCAAATGCGTTAGCTTTTATTCCGTCTACTTTTGTATGTACAAAATTCAAAATACCACCAACAGCCCATTTTTCATTTAAATTGTAACCAATCTCTGGTGATAGAGCAAAGCTTGTTGCATCAGCATCTTCGTTATGCCATAAGCCAACTGTTCCTCCCACGTAAATCTGTGCTTTGATTGATAGAGCAATCATTACCACAAATAAAAACATTACAATCTTTTTCATCTTTTCTTTTACCTTTTTAATTAATAAATTGTGGTTAGTTATGTCTGCAGAGTTATACCTGCATTTATTGGGGCGCAAAAGTATATCTTATGTTTGTATAATACAAATATTTAGTTAGTTTTTTATAAAATAAAGAACTCTCTTTGTCATCTTTTATAAGAATTTTCAAGTGAAATATTAAGTGTTTCGATATTTTTATGTATGTTTGTCCGCAAGTATTAACTAAACTTGATAAATTATGAAGACTTTGGATTTTGTGAAAATATTATTATTAACAGTGTTTACGTTGAGTTTGGTATCATGTGGTGACGACATTTATTATACTATGCAAAATAGTGATGATAAATTGTGCAATAAAGTTTGGATGGAACAATATGAAACGGAAGATGGTTATTTATGCAGACACCAATTGGAGTTTAAGAAAGTGAGACAGGACAATAAGGAAGTGTATTCCGGAAAAGAAACTACGATAGTTCAGAAAACGGGTACAACTGAAACCACTTCTAAAGATTTTACTTGGAAATGGATTGATAATACAATGGAAGGTTTGATATTGAGTTATGGCGCAGGTGATATTCAATATTTTGAGAATGTATGGGTTAGAGAACATTATCTTTCAGGAAAATTAGATGGAAGAGTAATTGTATTAACAGATTTGCCTGAAGCAATAAAATAATAAAGATATGAAGAATATGATGAAATACCTCAAGGTACTGTTTATTTGCTCTTTGGTTATAAGTTTAACTTCTTGCGAAGATGATGATAATGATAATTTTATTTATGATTATTTGGTAGGCGAAACATGGATCGGAGATTTAGGTTTCGTTGATAGTTATGATGATGAATTGGAAAGTGGACTTTATTTTAAAGGAAATGGTTTGGGGATTGATGATCAGGTGTATTATGATGATCCGACAGGAAAGGTTGTTTTCTCTTTACCGTTTCGTTGGAATATTTATAATGGGATCTTGAGTATAGATTATGGATCTGATTATCCTTTGTTTGAAATTTATGATGTGTACATTACCGGGAATAAGATGTCTGGTATTTTATATGTAGATGGAAGGATTGATGGACCTATTGTGCTAAAAAGATATTGAATAAAAAACGGGGCATTTGCCCCGTTTTTTATTCAATATCTTTTTTATTTCTTCAGAAACAATTTCTTGAAATCTGCCGGATAGGGGGTCTCAAACTGCATCAATTCTCCCGTGACGGGATGATAGAAACAAAGTTTGAAAGCATGTAGCGCTAAACGTCCTATGGGGTTGACATCTTCCAGTCCATAACGGCCGTCACCTATAATGGGGTGTCCCAAATCTTGCATGTGTACACGGATTTGATTCTTACGTCCGGTTTCCAGATTCAATTCAACTAAAGAGTATCCATTAGCACGTTTGATAGTGCGGTAGTGTGTAATAGCTTCCTTACCGCCATCGTCTGTAGGACTGGAATATACATATATAGTACGGTCAGTTAACCATGAACTTACGGTTCCGGCATTTCTTTCCATTTCTCCTGCTACAACAGCGACATAACGGCGGTCGGTTACAATGTTATGCCAATGATCACGTAATGTATTTTGTGTCTTTTCATCTTTGGCAAACATCATCAACCCCGAAGTGTCACGATCGAGTCGGTGTACAATATATACACGGTGTTGCTTGCCTGAACGTTGAACATACTCATTCAATATAGTATAAGCGGTACGTTCTTTCTGTCTTTCGGTATTGACGGAAAGTAAACCTTGCATCTTTTCGATAACAATGATATAGGCATCCTCGTACACAATCTTAATCAATTTGTGATTAAATTCTTTCCTTCCTTTTTCTCGGCTGATTTGTACTTTCATACCCGGTTTCAAAGGGAAATTATATTGCGTGGTGATTACACTGTCCACATATACTATCCGTTTGCTTAATAATGATTTCAGTTTGGTACGACTGGCATCCGGCATTTTGGCATTTAGAAACTCCATCAGTTCCATGGGTTCCTTTACTATATAGTCCGTATATTGTGTACGGGCTCTTGCTACGATTTTCTGTTTAACCATGTAATTTTTGATTTACGATTGAAGTTACTCAGACTTTTAAATTTTTCAATTCTTAATTTTTATCTTTTAATTCAAGCAACACCACATTTTCTACATGATGTGTGTGTGGAAACATATCTACTGGTTGAACAGCTTTTACTTTGTATTTCACATCGAGCAACTGAAGGTCACGTGCTTGGGTTGCAGGATTGCAACTGACATAAACGATGCGTTTCGGTTGGGCAAACAAGATGACATTTATTACATCTTGGTGCATACCGGCGCGAGGTGGGTCGGTGATAATGACATCCGGGCGACCATATTCATTGATGAAATCTTGCGTCAACATGTCTTTCATGTCACCGGCAAAAAATAAGGTATTCTTTATACCGTTAATTTCAGCGTTGACTTTTGCATCTTCGATAGCCTCGGGTACATATTCGATACCAATTACCTGACGAGCCTTTTTAGATACGAAGTTGGCAATCGTTCCCGTGCCTGTATAGAGATCATAGACAAGTTCATCACCCGTTAACCCTGCAAAGTTACGTGCTATTTTATAAAGGTTATACGCTTGTTCTGAATTAGTCTGATAAAATGATTTTGGTCCTACTTTGAAGCGCAGGCCTTCCATCTCTTCAAAGATATGATCTTTTCCCTTGAAAGTATGAACATCAAGATCGGTAATGGTATCGTTACATTTATTATTAATAATGTATAATAATGAAGTGATTTCAGGAAATGTATCGGCCACGTACTGCAACAGTTGTTTAAATAGAACCATTTCCTCTTCTTTCTCAATTTTACAGATAAGGATTACCATGAGTTCGCCTGTAGTGGAAGTGCGTACGATCATATTACGTAACATTCCTTCTTGAGTGCGTAGATTGATAAAAGAATAGTTGTGTTCGTAAGCGTAGTCACGTACGGCATTACGGATACGGTTGGATATGTCATCCTGCAGCCAACATTTTTCTATGGCCAACACTTTATCAAACGCATTGGGAATATGAAAACCCACTGCGTTCATTTGTTCGTATACCACATTCTGTTGTACTTCTTCTGTTGTCAGCCAGCGTTTATTGGAAAAAGTATATTCTAGTTTATTCCGATAAAATTGGGTTTTCTCAGAACCGAGTATAGGGGAAATTTCCGGTAACTCTATTTTTCCGATTCGGATAAGATTGTCAGTTACCTGTTTTTGCTTATATTTGATTTGTTCCGAGTAGGGAAGTATCTGCCATTTACAACCGCCACATACACCATAGTGCTGGCAGAACGGGACAGTTCTTACCGGAGAATATTCATGGAACTTCACTGCTTCAGCTTCGGCATAATGATGTTTTTTTCTCTTGATTTGCAGATCTACTATATCACCGGGAACAACATAGGGTACGAAGATTACCAAATCATTGACTTTTGCGATGGCTTTCCCTTCGGCAGCCACATCTGTAATTTCCACCTTTTCTAACAGGGGAAGCTCTTTTCTTTTTCTTGCCACTTTTACACCAGTATAATAAATTCTGTGGCAAAAGTAGGTATTTTTTTGCGAATTCTCTCTATGAATTGAAATATTAAATTTTGCAATGTCGAAATTACATTTTGCATTAAAGTTTTCTCTAAAAAAATTTTCTAGTCTGTGAAATATACTTAGATTTGCGAACAGAAAAAGAGAAAAATCACAATCAAAAACTTTAAATTTATATTATGGACAAAAAAAGAGTTTATACCTTTGGTAATGGCCAGGCAGAGGGTAAGGCCGATATGAGAAACCTCTTGGGAGGTAAAGGCGCTAACTTGGCTGAGATGAACCTTATCGGAGTTCCGGTTCCTCCGGGTTTTACAATTACGACAGAAGTTTGTACAGAATATTATGAAATGGGGCAGGATAAAGTAGTTGCTCTATTGAAAAACGAAGTCGAAAATGCAATTGCACATGTAGAGACATTGATGCGTTCAAAATTCGGTGACGTTGAAAATCCGTTATTGGTTTCTGTACGTTCTGGTGCACGTGCTTCCATGCCGGGTATGATGGATACTATCTTGAATTTGGGTTTGAATGACGAAGTGGTGGAAGGTTTGACTCGTAAAACTGGTAATGCCCGCTTTGCGTGGGATTCATACCGCCGTTTTGTACAGATGTATGGTGATGTTGTATTAGGCATGAAACCAACCAACAAGGAAGATATTGATCCGTTTGAAGCTATAATAGAAGAGGTGAAACATGCTAAAGGCGTGAAATTGGATAATGAGTTAGGAGTAGAAGACCTTAAGGAGTTGGTAAAGAAGTTCAAGGCTGCCGTAAAAGCTCAAACTGGAATGGATTTCCCGACTAGTGCATACGAACAGTTGTGGGGTGCTATCTGCGCGGTGTTCAATTCATGGATGAATGAGCGTGCCATTCTTTATCGTAAGATGGAGGGTATACCGGATGAATGGGGTACAGCGGTTAGCGTTCAGGCAATGGTATTCGGTAATATGGGTGATACTTCTGCTACAGGGGTTTGCTTTAGCCGTGATGCCGCAACTGGTGAAGATCTTTTCAACGGTGAGTATTTAATTAATGCACAAGGTGAAGATGTTGTTGCCGGTATCCGTACTCCACAACAAATTACAATAATCGGTTCCAAACGTTGGGCTGAATTGGCGGGTGTTAGTGAAGAAGACCGTGTTTCTAAGTATCCTTCTATGGAAGAGGCGATGCCGGAAATCTACAAAGAGTTGGATGCATTGCAGACTAAACTTGAAAACCACTATAGAGATATGCAGGATATGGAGTTCACTGTACAAGAAGGTAAGCTTTGGTTTCTCCAGACTCGTAATGGTAAACGTACAGGTGCGGCTATGGTGAAGATTGCCACAGATTTACTCCATCAGGGTATGATTGATGAAAAAACAGCTTTGATGCGTTGTGAACCTAATAAACTGGATGAACTACTCCACCCAGTATTTGATAAAGCTGCTTTGAAACAGGCTAAAGTGTTGACCCGTGGGCTTCCGGCTTCTCCGGGTGCTGCATGTGGGCAAATCGTTTTCTTTGCTGATGATGCTGCCGATTGGCATGCTGCCGGTAAGCGTGTGGTTATGGTACGTATCGAAACTTCACCCGAAGATTTGGCAGGTATGGCAGTTGCTGAAGGGATTCTTACGGCTCGTGGTGGTATGACTTCACATGCAGCTGTGGTTGCCCGTGGTATGGGTAAGTGTTGTGTATCGGGTGCAGGTGCTTTGAATATCGACTATAAGGCTCGTACGGTAGAAGTGGACGGTATAGTATTGAAAGAGGGTGATTATATTTCTTTAAACGGTAGTACCGGTGAAGTTTATAAAGGTAAAGTAGAAACAAAGGCTGCCGAACTTTCCGGAGATTTTGCCGAATTGATGAATTTGGCTGATAAATATACCAAGTTGCAGGTACGTACCAATGCGGATACTCCACATGATGCGCAGGTTGCACGTAATTTCGGTGCTGTAGGTATCGGTCTTTGCCGTACGGAACACATGTTCTTTGAAGGTGAAAAGATTAAAGCTATGCGTGAAATGATTTTGGCAGAAAATGCGGAAGGACGTCGCAAGGCTTTAGCTAAAATATTGCCTTATCAACAGGCTGACTTCAAAGGTATCTTCAAGGCAATGGCAGATTGTCCGGTGACCGTTCGTCTGCTCGATCCTCCTTTGCATGAGTTTGTTCCCCATGATTTGAAGGGACAACAAGAAATGGCAGACACAATGGGTGTAAGTCTGCAATATATCCAGCAGCGTGTTGAAGCTCTTTGCGAACACAATCCGATGTTGGGTCACCGTGGTTGCCGTTTGGGAAATACGTATCCTGAGATTACACAGATGCAGACACGTGCTATCTTAGGTGCAGCTTTGGAATTGAAGAAGGAAGGTATTGAAACTCATCCGGAAATAATGGTGCCGTTGACCGGTATCCTTTATGAATTCAAACAGCAGGAAGAAGTTATTCGTGCCGAAGCAGCCAAGTTGTTTGAAGAAGTAGGTGATAGTATCGACTTCAAGGTAGGTACAATGATTGAGATACCTCGTGCGGCTTTGACAGCCGATCGAATTGCTTCTTCTGCCGAATTCTTCTCATTCGGAACGAACGATTTGACTCAGATGACTTTCGGTTATTCTCGTGATGATATCGCTTCCTTCCTTCCGATTTATCTGGAAAAGAAGATATTGAAGGTAGACCCGTTCCAAGTGCTTGACCAGAATGGTGTAGGACAATTGATACGTATGGCAACAGAAAAAGGACGTGCTGTTCGTCCGAATTTGAAGTGTGGTATTTGTGGTGAACATGGTGGTGAACCTTCTTCCGTGAAGTTCTGTCATAAAGTTGGTTTGAACTATGTTAGTTGTTCTCCATTCCGCGTGCCTATCGCCCGTTTGGCTGCGGCGCAGGCGGCTATTGAAGGTTAAAAATATAACCGCAATATATGGTAGGGGAGGATTCATTATGGATCCTCCCCTTTTTTATAATATGATATTCCTAATATATCTATATTTTCTTCCTATATTTGCATTTATAATATTTCTTATCATTTATTGAAACAAACAAATAACCATGGAATCAATGATTGCAACTTATATTGGGTGGATTTCTGCCTTTTATCAAAATAATGAGTTATTGCTCATTTTTTCTGCAATGATTATTTTCTTACTTCTGGTTATTATGATTATTGTTTCTATCAGTAAGTCGCGGCGAGTAAAGACGTTGAAACGATTGAACGAAGTAGCTGCAGAAAGTAATCAGCTAAAGAATGCTTTTATTGCCAATATGACTCATGAAATACGTACTCCCCTCAATGCAATTGTTGGTTTTACCACTATTCTTGCTGAGACAGATAATTTGGGTAAAGAAGAACGTATGGCTTTTCAAAAAGAGATTAATGAGAACAAAGATGTACTGTTGCAGTTGGTGAATGACTTGCTGGATTATTCCAAGATTGAAGCAAATACTATGGAATATAATAATACGGAAGTTGATATCAATGCGGTAATTATGGAAATCTGTGTGACAGAAAATATACATCCACGCCAGTCGGGTATCCAAGTTGAGTTTGTCGAAAAAATGCCACAATGTCGTTTAATGATTGACCGGGTACGTTTTTCCCAGGTAATCAGTAATTTGATAAAGAATGCATTGAAGTTTACGGAACGAGGTAGTGTCACAGTGGGATACAGAAGATTGAGTAATAAAAATTTTTACTTTTATGTGACCGATACCGGATGTGGCATTGACGAAAAAGGACGTCGTGCCATCTTTGAACGTTTTGTAAAGATGAATTATAATATCCGTGGTACAGGTTTGGGACTTTCCATAACGAAATCTATTGTAGAACACTATGGTGGCGGTATTGGTGTAGAGTCTAAGAAAGGGGAAGGCTCTACTTTTTATTTTACTCTGCCTGCATCCATAGAATATAATGAATACGGTAAGTTTTAATCAGCCATTTTTTTCAGTTTCTTGAAGTGGCGGATAACTTCCAGATAATCACGATCGGTACAAGCATTGAACTTATTCCATAAGTTCCCCAGTATTACGGCTCCTCCAAATCCGAAATCTTTCACCTCCAAAATATTTTCGGGCGTTATGCCTCCCAATGCCATCACTTTACTGTCTATGATTTTATCTTTTCCCGCTTGGCGGAGTTCTTCAGGAGTATAACCTGAAAGTATTCCTTCTTTGGTGATACAATCATAAATGGGACTCATAAACAAATAATCGTAGAAGTGCTTTTTATTATTCAGCTCCTCTATAGAGTGGCAAGTACAACTCACGTGTCCGGAGTAATCATGCGGTTCCTTGGGATTGCGGGAGTTCAGATGAATTCCCATCAAGTCGAATTCTTCTTTCAGATAAAAATGTTCATGGGTGACGATACGTCTATGATATTTTTCGGGTATAAGCGTTAAAAGTCTTTCTGCATACATAGCAGGGGTTTCTGGTTTTCTCAGGTGCAGTATATCCAAGCCTTCTTCAAAGAGTGCCGTGATAATCTTGTCTTCCTCCACAAAAAAAGTGGGTGCTGTGACTACAATGAGTTTCATTTCGTTTGTTAACTGTTAAGTTTAGCAAAGTTAATCAATCGTAGCTTCAGATGCCAATGTTTTTCTTTAAAATATGTTACATTGTTTTTTCAGTAATAAAAAAACGCATCCAAGGCTTTTTATAGCCTGTAGATGCGCTCTTACAACTGGTTTTATGGGATTGTGGGTTTATTATTTCATGCGTTTACCTACTACGTCCCAATCAATGATACTCCATAGGGCATTTATGTGGTCGGCACGTTTGTTCTGATAATCCAAATAGTATGCATGTTCCCAAACATCGAAACCCAACAACGGAATTAATCCGGAACGTACGGGATTGCTACCGTTAGCTTCTTTTGTGATGTGGAGTTTTCCGTTTTTATCTACGGAAAGCCAAGCCCAGCCCGAACCGAACAGACCTACGGATGCTGCATTGAACTCTTTCTTGAAGTTCTCGAAGCTGCCAAAATCCCGATTAATGGCTTCTGCCAATTTACCTGTCGGTTCTTTTTGAATTGGTTTAGGAGAGAATTGCAGGAAGTATAAGGTATGATTCAGTACTTGTCCGGCATTATTGAAAATAGCGCCGTCGGGTGCAGTGGCTACGATGGTCACTAAATCTTTGTTTTCGAATTCCGTACCCGGAACAAGGTTGTTGAGGTTATTCACGTACGTTTGCAGGTGCTTACCATAATGGTAATCTATTGTTTGCTGACTGATTACAGGTTCCAACGCATTGTGAGCGTAAGGAAGTTTAGGCATTTCATGTGTCATAATCATTATCATTAAAGACATTAATAACGTATTCATAAGTTCAATTATTAAGTTTTGAAACTTTACTATATTAACATGATAACACGAAGAATTGTTCATAAACATAAAAAATAAACAGGTTTATTTTATTCTACTTTCGGTTTGCGCTATCTTTGCACGAAGATAACTCATTAGATAGTACGGAATATGCCCGATTATATAAAAGAATTAAACGAAGGACAGCGTGCGGCAGTGCTCTATAACGACGGTCCGTCACTGGTGATAGCAGGTGCCGGTTCCGGTAAGACGCGCGTGTTGACCTATAAAATTACTTATCTGTTGGAGAATGGTTACCAGCCATGGAATATTCTTGCTCTGACGTTTACCAACAAGGCGGCGCGTGAAATGAAAGAACGTATCGCACGGCAGGTCGGTCCGGAGCGTGCCCGTCATTTGTGGATGGGTACTTTTCATTCCATCTTTCTGCGTATCCTGCATGTTGAGGCAAGGCATCTTGGTTTTACTTCGCAATTTACTATTTATGATACTGCGGACAGCAAAAGCCTATTACGTTCTATCATTAAAGAAATGGGATTGGATGAAAAGGTTTATAAACCGGGCACGGTACAGGCAAGAATCTCCAACGCCAAAAATCATTTGGTATCTCCGGTGGCATATGCCAATAACAAAGAGGCATATGAGGGGGATTGTGCGGCTAAGATGCCAGCTGTCCGTGACATTTATCGTCGATATTGGGAACGTTGCCGGCAGGCTGATGCAATGGATTTTGATGATTTGTTGTTCTATACTTTCCTGTTGTTTCGTGACCATCCCGACGTACTTGCCAATTACCAATCGCAATTCCGTTATATTTTGGTGGATGAGTATCAGGATACCAATTATGCGCAACACAGTATTGTGCTTCAATTGGCTAAAGAGCATCTGCATATATGTGTGGTGGGGGATGATGCCCAAAGTATTTATTCTTTCCGTGGAGCTGATATTGATAATATTCTTTATTTTGCTAAAGTATATCCGGGTACTAAAGTCTTTAAGTTGGAACAGAACTATCGTTCCACGCAAAACATTGTTTCCGCTGCCAATAGTTTGATAGAGAAGAACCAGCGCCAGATACCCAAAGAAGTGTTTTCCCAAAAAGAAAGGGGAGAGCCTATTGATGTTTATCAGGCATATAGCGACGTGGAAGAAGGCGATATTGTAATCAATAAGATTGCGGAACTCCGTCGTCAGAAGGATTACGCTTATTCTGATTTTGCGATATTATACCGTACGAATGCGCAAAGCCGTGTCTTTGAAGAAGCTATGCGCAAACGTGGGATGCCTTATAGAATTTATGGTGGTTTGTCCTTTTATCAGCGTAAAGAGATAAAGGATGTGATTGCTTATTTCCGCCTGGTGGTAAATCCTAATGACGAAGAAGCTTTTAAACGCATTGTCAATTATCCGGCGCGTGGAATAGGAGATACAACAGTAGGGAAGATAATCACTGCCGCTACTGAACATAATACCAGTCTTTGGGCAGTGCTTTGTGAGCCATTGGCTTATGGACTGAACATGAACAAAGGTACAGTAGGTAAGTTGCAAGGTTTTCGTGATTTGATAAAGGAATTTATTGAAAGCGGTCTAGAAAAGAATGCATATGAAATAGGTACGGAGATTATTCGTCAATCGGGTATCATTAATGATGTGTGCCAGGATAATTCTCCTGAGAACCTCAGCCGCAAAGAAAATATAGAGGAGTTGACAAACGGTATCAGTGACTTCTGTGCTCAACGCCAGGAAGAAGGAAATGTAAATATTTCTTTGGGGGATTTTCTTTCGGAGGTTTCTTTATTGACCGATCAGGACTCTGATAAAGACGGAGATGGTGAAAAGATAACCTTGATGACGGTACATTCTGCCAAAGGATTGGAATTTAGAAACGTATTTGTAGTGGGAATGGAAGAAAATCTTTTTCCCAGTGCCATGGTAGGAGACTCTCCGCATGCGCTGGAAGAGGAGCGCCGATTGTTTTATGTTGCCATTACCCGTGCAGAGGATCATTGTTTCCTTTCATACGCCAAAAGTCGTTTTCGCTATGGCAAGATGGAATTCAGTAGTCCCAGCCGTTTCTTGAAAGATATTGATGTACATTTCTTACATATGCCGCAAGATGTAAGATTGAGTCCTGAAATCGATGAGATGGCAGTAAATTTCCGTAGAGAGAATGAAAGAGGTTTTTCTTCATCTTTCTATAAAAATAGGGAAGAAAAGCTTTATCGGAAAAGAGAAGAAATTTCGCATCTTAAACAGCAGATCATTGCACCGAGTGTACCTCGCAATTTGAAGCGAGTCACTCCATCTATGGGCATGTCTTCGTCGGCATCCGCTGCTTCGGAAACTTGTATGGCGGGTGGTGTGTACCAAGGGCAATTGATAGAGCACGAACGTTTTGGTCTGGGTGAAGTGATTAAAGTGGAAGGTGAGGGCGATAATGCTAAGGCAACCATTCATTTTAAGAATGCGGGAGACAAGCAGCTCCTTTTACGCTTTGCTCGGTTCAAAGTAATAGGATAAGGTCTGTACCAGCCTTTGGTATATAGGGTATTCTTATTGGATTTTAATAAATAGAAGATATATGATGATAGATTTTGCTCTTTTTCCTTCTCCCTGTTACATTATGGAAGAAGAACTTCTGAGGAAGAATCTTACTTTGATAAAAAGTGTAGCCGATCGTACGGGAGTTGAGATTATTCTTGCTTTTAAGGCATTTGCCTTATGGCGCTCTTTTCCTATTTTCAGGGAATATATAGATCATTCCACTGCAAGTTCTGTGTACGAAGCACGCCTTGCGTTGGAGGAGTTTGGAAGTAAGGCGCATACTTATTCTCCTGCCTATACAGAAGCGGATTTTCCTGAGATTCTGCGTTGCAGTAGTCATATTACTTTTAATTCTTTAGCGCAATTCCATCGTTTTTATCCGATGGTGCAGGTGACGGGAGAAGGAATTTCTTCTGGCATACGCATTAACCCTGAATATTCAGAGGTAGAGACTGAACTGTATAACCCATGTGCACCCGGAACCCGTTTCGGAGTGATGGCGGATCAACTTCCCGATACTTTACCGCAAGGTATTGAGGGATTTCATTGCCATTGCCACTGCGAATCTTCTTCATACGAACTGGAACGTACATTGAAACATCTGGAAGCGAAATTCTCCCGTTGGTTTCCTCAAATCAAATGGTTAAACCTGGGGGGAGGTCATTTGATGACACGTAAGGATTATGATGTAGAGCATCTTGTTCACCTGCTCCAAGGATTAAAAGTCCGTTATCCACATCTTCGTGTTATTCTGGAACCCGGTTCGGCTTTTACTTGGCAGACAGGTGTACTGATTTCCGAGATAGTGGATATTGTAGAGAACAGGGGTATCCGTACGGCTATTCTTAATGTAAGTTTTACCTGTCACATGCCCGACTGCCTGGAAATGCCCTACCAACCTGTAGTCCGTGGCGCTGAAATGGGAAACGAGGGGTTGTATGTTTATCGTCTGGGAGGAAATTCTTGTTTAAGCGGCGACTACATGGGAATGTGGAGTTTCGATCATGAATTACAGATTGGAGAGAAAATTATTTTTGAAGACATGATACACTATACTATGGTAAAGACCAATATGTTCAATGGAATTCATCATCCTGCCATTGCAATGTGGACAAAGGAGGGGGCTGCTGAAGTATTTAAGCAGTTTTCTTACGAAGACTATCGTAATAGAATGAGTTGATAATCAAAAGTCTGTTTACCTTTTGAATATGAATGTACTATTTTATGTATGAAAAAAGTGTGCGGAATATTTGCAGGTTTAAGGAAAATATCTACCTTTGCAACCGCAAACGCGGAAATAGCTCAGTTGGTAGAGCATAACCTTGCCAAGGTTAGGGTCGCGAGTTCGAGTCTCGTTTTCCGCTCAATGTTTTGATTGCAATTACCTATGCCCAGGTGGCGGAATTGGTAGACGCGCACGTTTCAGGTGCGTGTGTCGAGAGGCATGCAGGTTCGAGTCCTGTTCTGGGCACAAGGGAGAGGGCGGTCAGTTCTATGAAATTGTTTATTCTTTTTAATGATGGAGAGGTGGCGGAATTGGTAGACGCGCTACTTTGAGGGGGTAGTGACAATTATGTCGTGGGAGTTCGAGTCTCCTTCTCTTCACATGTTGATATAAATGCGGAAATAGCTCAGTTGGTAGAGCATAACCTTGCCAAGGTTAGGGTCGCGAGTTCGAGTCTCGTTTTCCGCTCTTTTTTTGTTATTTTTATGATGACAATGCCCAGGTGGCGGAATTGGTAGACGCGCACGTTTCAGGTGCGTGTGTCGAGAGGCATGCAGGTTCGAGTCCTGTTCTGGGCACGTTTTCTTTGTGAAAAGAAAGTCATCAAATGCGGAAATAGCTCAGTTGGTAGAGCATAACCTTGCCAAGGTTAGGGTCGCGAGTTCGAGTCTCGTTTTCCGCTCTTTCTTTATTTTATAGTAAAAAGCCCCACAGGTTTCATTATCTGTGGGGCCTTTTTTTGTCTCTATACGTCATTCTTTCTTTAGAGAAAATCCTAGCATCATACCGTCATAGCTACTGGCTAATGAACTGATTGTTTTCAGTGTGGAATTATTACTTTTACCAGAAAGTGTGGTAATCAGTTTCAGGAGTTTGTCAGAATTGAATAATAAATCCATGGAAGTAGAAGTACAGTTCACTTTTGCATTCAGGGGGAGTAACTTTGCAAATTTCATTTTTACTTGTTGGCTGGAAGCATCGTACGAATAAGTGCCTTTCAGATCACGGGTTCCCAGTTTGGCACTGAAAGTACTGTCGGCATTGAATGTGTATGTCATTTGCCCGTTTTTAATACCTACTTTGGAAAGTTGTTCGTCAAGTTTCTTTTCGGCTACGCCTGCAGCAACAGCACCACCTGCTTTGTTTAGCATATTGTCTGACTCAAACTCGATGGCGGAACCGGAATAGGTCCATGTACCGATCATGTTAATAGAGGTTTTACCCGTCACAGTGCTGACAACCTTTTCAATGTTTTCTTTATTAAATAAATTTTTTAGAGATTGTGCCTGACTATTGGTAGTCAATAGCAGTGTGGCAATAAAAATGTACCAAAAAAAAGTCCTTTTCATGTCTTTTTATTTATTTGAGTTTATCTCTTTGTTAATGGATGCTATATAGTTTAACAGTTCCTCCCGCCCCATACGATTTTCAGAGGAAGTGATGAAATAGGGGGGGAGTTCTTCCCACTGTTCTTGTAACTTTTTCAGATATTCACGGATATTTGAGTTCAATTTACCTCCTTTCAGTTTGTCGGCTTTAGTGAAAACAATGGAGAAAGGAACACTGTTCGTGCCCAACCATTCGATGAAAGCAAGGTCAATGGGTTGTGGCTCGTGACGACTGTCAATGAGGACGAAGAGATTGGTCATCTGTTCTCGCTGTAATATATAACTTTCAATGATACGCTGAATTTGTTCCTGCCCTTTTTGTCCTCGTTTGGCATAGCCGTATCCGGGAAGGTCTACGATGTACCAGTTTTTGTTAATCAGGAAGTGATTGATGAGCATCGTTTTTCCGGGAGTGGCAGAAGTCATGGCAAGTCCTTTGCGCCCTGTCAACATATTGATGAGACTGGATTTTCCAACGTTAGAACGTCCTATAAAAGCATATTCGGGGAAATTCCCTGCCGGGCATTTATTTACGTCCGTATTACTGATGACGAATTCAGCATTTGTAATCTCCATTTTGTTATCAATTCTTTAGTTATTTCCATTTGCAAAGGTAGTACTTATTTCAAAAAATTTCGTTCTTAATTCGGAATTCTGTATATCTTTGTCCACTAATAGGAAAATTTTAAATATGAATGGACAATTTCCCTCGATATTATTAGAGAAGGCAGTAAATGAGTTTGCCAAACTACCCGGTGTAGGGCGGAAGACAGCGATGAGGCTTGTACTTTATTTGCTGCGCCAGGACTTGGCGGTGGCAGAAGCTTTCGGTAACGCTATTATAACTTTGAAACGTGAGGTGAAATATTGTAAGGTTTGCCACAACATATCAGATACTGAAACGTGTCGTATCTGTTCTAATCCGCAACGGGATACATCTGTAGTTTGTGTGGTAGAGAATATCCGGGATGTGATGGCGGTAGAAGCAACCCAACAATTCCGTGGATTGTATCATGTATTAGGAGGGGTTATATCTCCGATGGACGGTATTGGCCCTGGAGATTTGGAGATAGAAAGTCTTGTGCAACGTGTTGCTGCCGGAGATATCAAAGAGGTAATCCTTGCTTTGAGTACTACGATGGAAGGAGATACTACTAATTTTTATATCTACCGTAAGTTGGAGAAGATGGGCGTGAAACTTTCTGTCATTGCCCGAGGTGTTTCTGTGGGTGATGAACTTGAATATACTGATGAAGTAACCTTGGGGCGTAGTATTGTAAATCGTACTCCGTTCTCAGGTATCGTCTAGCCCCGTAGGTAACTGCTGATTGTCAATTATCAATTAAATTTCAATGGAAGAACAAATAAAACAAGTTGTAAAGCGGATAAAGGTTACTTTCGTTTATTTCTGGCTGTTGCCTATCCTTCTTGTAATACTTGGAGAGAGTGGAGGCGACTGGATAGGAATATATGCAGGTAATGTACGTGTCACTTATTTTGCCGAAACAATTACTATTCTGCTGGTTGCCACATGCGTGCCGTTGTCTTTGAAGCTTTTCTCGTGGATACTGGTGAGAAGGATTGATACAGTAGCCATTCAGGATGCATTGCGTCTCTATTCTTTTTGGTGTAGGATACGGTTAGCTTTACTTGCCATACCGGTATTAGCAGGTTTTTTCACCTATTATATGATATTGAGTGATACGGGGGCACTTTGTGCACTCATTGCTTTAACAGCTTCTCTATTTTGCTTGCCTGGTGAGGAGCGTTTGCGCAAGGAATTACACATAGATAAAGAAGAAAAATAAACAGAAAAGACAGGGTTATTATAAGTATGAAAGTATCTTATTTTATAGGCGAACATATACGTCTCCGTGCTATGGAACCGGAGGATTTGGAGGTGATGTACGCTATAGAAAATGATCCACAAACATGGGATATAACTAACTTCTCGGTACCATATTCTAAGTTTGTCCTAAAACAATATATCGAAAATTCCCAATGTGATATGTTTGCTGATCGCCAGTTACGGATGATGATTGTGAGATGTAAGGATGAAACCGTAGTGGGTACAATTGATATTACGGATTTTGCTCCTATGCATGCACGGGGTGAAATTGGTATCGCGGTACGGAAAGAGTATCAGGGAAACGGTTATGCTAAAGAAGCATTAAAACTTATATGTGATTACGCTTTCGGCTTTCTTTATCTGAAACAATTGATCGTTCATGTGACTTCGGATAACGAGAAAAGTATACGGCTATTCAAATCATGTGGTTTTAAACAATGTGGGCTTTTGAGGGAATGGTGGTGTGTAGGGGGGCGTTACAAAGACGTCATCTTGATGCAATATATCCGGAACGTTAATTGAGGGTAGGTATTTGTGGGAAATGGGACCACATTTCATACTTACTTCCCAACTTACCGAGAGCGTTTTTCCAAAGCTCTTTGCTGTTGTTCACGTTCATCAGTGAGTTTAAATCTTCTTTTCCTACAAGCCATGTGTTTTCTTTGATTTCCCGGCACAATTGTTCGTATTCCCAACCGGAATAACCAAGGAAGAAACGTATTTTACCTTTAATGGGATTTCCCCGCATAATGTATTCTTTGATAGCGTTAAAATCACCGTTCAGGTAGAAACCTTTGCTGATAGGGAGTGATCCTGAAATATTTTCCAGAGTATGCAAATAGAAAAGCGTGTCTGTGCTAAGCGGACCGCCTTTATATATAGGTATATCTTCTGGATAATCAAATTCTTTGAATATATCGTTCAGAAATAAGGGTAGAGACTTGTTCATTACCAATCCCATTGTACCCTCTTGTGTGTGATCTATCAATAAGATAACCGAACGTCCAAATATATGATCACAAAGGAAAGGCTCAGAAATCAGAACCTTTCCTCGTGCAGGAACTATATGATTAGTTTCTATTTTGAATATATCTGTATTAATAGACATGCCACTAATTTACAGAATATTCTATAAAAAACAAATTATATTTCCTTTTTTTATCAATAATAGAATGCTTTTATTGATATTAAAGTTTTCTGGCTCAGTTAATATTATTTAGTCGGATGATTTTCGGCAAAGATAGCCATACGTTTGTCTAGTTGAGCATATTGGTGATCCTGGATGAATGAAGTACAGGCACGCAATCCCTGTTGGTCACTTCCGGTAGTTACCAGTGAAATGGCACTTACTCCATAATACATCAATTCTTTGGCGAGTTCTCCACTGTTCATACCTGGATAACCGATCGTAAAATAAAAACCATCAGCGACAGGGTCACCCAGGTCATTATCATATACCAGATGGAAACCATGGCGCAAGAAGATTTCTTTCAGGCGGCGGGCGCGTTCACCGTAAATCTTTACTTCATTGAGAAAATTATATTTTCCATCGTTGGCAGCTTTCAGCATAGCAGCAAGTGCGTACTGTGCCGAGTGGCTTGTTCCTGAAGAAAGAGCATAGAGTACACGATGAATAAATACAGTACCGAATGTTCCACCACCATAACGTTTCGTAAATCCTGGATAGGCACGATGATACAACTTGTCCGAAATACAAGTTACACCGATTCGCTGTCCTGCATAGCTAAAGGCCTTGGAACCGGAAATGAGCAGTACATAATAGTCTGTATAATGTGCTATTGACGGTTGAAAGGGAGCTTGGAAAGGTTTACTTAAATCTTGGCGAAAATCCATGGCAAAGTAAGCAAGATCCTCTAGGACGATTGTATCATACTGAGTGGCCAATGTGCCGATAATACGAAGTTCTTCTTCTTTCAGACAAATCCAACTGGGATTATTAGGGTTTGAGTAAACGATGGCAGATATATTCCCCTTCTTAAGGTAACTTTCCAGTTTTTCTTTCAGTTTGTCACCACGATAGTTATATACATCGAATGTCTCGTATTTCTGTCCCATGACGACCAATTGCTGCTTTTGGACTGGAAAACCCGGATCAATGAAGAGAATGGTATCCTTCTTCTCATTACATTGGCTGCATGTGAGGAAAGAAGCAAAAGTACCCTGCATGGAACCTGTAACAGGGACACAACCTTCAGGCGCAACATCTACATCAATAAATGCTTTGATGAAGCGTGAGGCTTCTTCTTTCAATGTCGGCAGTCCATTGATATCGGGATATAAGCTTGCAATCCCTTTTTGCAAAGCTTCAATTTCTGCCTCTACACCTACAGTAGAAGGAGGAAGTCCCGGAACTCCCATTTCCATTTTAATAAATTCTACACCCGAAGTTGCTTCAACCTTGGCGGCAATTGCTTTTACTTCACGAATAGTGGCTTTAGAAAAGTCTGCTATATTGAATTCTTTAATAGTTTCATCAATCAATTTCTGTTCAATTGGGGTATTTTTCATACTTATTCATTTTAAGTTCGTTTTGCAAAGGTAACATAAATCTCTTATAATCAACCTATGTTAAAAAAAAGATGATTTTTTTTCTTATAGCCTATTGCAAATATGAGAAATTTATCTACCTTTGCATCCGCAATCGAGAGAGATAGCAATAGAAAATGAAATAATGGTGCGTTAGTTCAGTTGGTTAGAATACATGCCTGTCACGCATGGGGTCACGGGTTCGAGTCCCGTACGCACCGCGAAAGCAAATAGCAAATGAAAGCAAAGCTCTGAAATTCTTGAATTTCAGAGCTTTTTCTTTTTCTCTACTTCGGCAAAAAATAGCAGTTTTAGGCAGTTCTCACGTGGCTTATTCGTGGGACTTTTTGAAAGCTGTTTTTGCTCCCACGAATTGACGCATTTGTCTTTGATTGTCAGCTTTTTGCGTAGCTGGTTTTTGAGTGTAGCAAACTAATTTTGTACCACTTAAAAAAAACAAAGAATTATGGGAGCAGTGAAAAGAAACACACTAAGCGTATTGTTCATCATCAAGAAAGCGAAACTTCTGAAAAACGGTGAAGCTCCTGTCTGTATGCGCATCACCGTAAACAAGCGAGTAGCCGAAGTTATGATTAAACGGAGCATTCCTGTAGATTTGTGGAATCAGAAAAAGGAATGTTCCAAAGGAAAAGACCGTGTAGCCACCGAACTGAACCACTATATTAATACGGTTCGTGCCAAAGTATTGCAGATACACCGTGAACTGGAAATAGACAACAAACCGATAACAGCCGATATAATAAAGGATTGTTTCTACGGACGGGATAAGGTACAGCGTAGCTTGCTGGAAGTGTATGCAGAGCATAACGAAAAATGTCGTGCCCTGATTGGCAAAGAATATACGGAAAGCACAGTTACCAAGTTTGATACTTCCATAAACCGCCTGAAAGAATATATTCGCAGTAATTACCACCGTGATGATATAATGTTGGCAGAACTGGATGGACAGTTTATCCGTGACTTTGATTTTTGGCTGAAAACGGACAAGCATTGCCAAAATAACTCCGCATTGAAACATTTGAAGAACTTGAAAAAGGTTATCCGCATTGCTTTAGCTAACGATTGGATAAAGAAAGACCCGTTTTACGGCATCCACTTCAAGCAGGATGAAGTAAATGTAGAGTTTCTTTCACGTGAAGAACTGGATATTCTGATGAACAAAGAATTTACTATCAAACGATTGGAGCAGGTAAGAGATGTTTTTGTCTTTTGTTGTTTTACCGCGCTCGCTTTCGTGGATGTGCAGCAATTAAGCCGTGAACACCTGATAAAAGACAATAACGGTGCTTTGTGGATACGCAAGGCACGACAGAAAACTAATCAGATGTGTAATGTTCCCGTCTTATCTATTCCTCAAAGGATATTGAGGAAATATGATGATAATGTAGAGTGCATAAAAAAAGGAGTACTTTTGCCTGTAATCAGTAATCAGCGCATGAACGCCTATTTAAAAGAAATTGCTGATGTATGCGGCATAGCCAAACGGCTGACCACTCATGTTGCCCGTCATACTGCGGCTACAGTTGTTTTTCTCGCTAATGATGTATCAATGGAAAATGTATCTAAGATTTTGGGACATTCCAATATCAGAATGACACAGCATTATGCACGGATATTGGATAGCTCCATTATGCGTGATATGATAAACGTAGAAAAAAACTTTAATAGAAAACAGTAGATGTTCGCTTTTTATCAATAAATCTCTAACGGGTATTTTGATAATATATATAATAACTATATCTTTGGTAAGCAGCAGATAATTGTATTTGTGATATTATTATATAAGCACTTATTTTTTATGAATACGACAACAAAGAGCATAAGGACTTGGAAGAACAAAGAAGGAAATCTTTGTTTTAGCTATAATATGAAACAACCAATGGAGAAACCATTAATAATTATAGGTGTATGTATTGGAACTGTGATACTTGCTGAATATCTATGCTTTAATACTACCTATAGTTTATTTCCCCTACTGTTTTTATTTATGTTTACTTTTATGTACTGGTGTGTTTATCCATGTAAAGATAATGAAATAGTAGAGGAGATAATGATGAATAAAAATGTGAACTTACGTCTGCATAATGAATTAAAAAGGTATGATAAAAACGTCTATGAAGTGAAGCGTAAATTCCATCAAGATACAAAAGGTACATACGGTATTATAACTGGTACTTATATGTTAGTGTTATTATCTAATGGAGAAATTTTAGAATATGAATTGAAGTATCATAAGCCTACAAAAACAGAACATGCATATCATGAGTTTATAAAAAGGCCCATACAATGTACAAATCCTGAACATAAAAAAGTTATAGAAATAAGGGGTCTTATTAAATGGTGGACACAGATTACAATACCCGAAAAAGTAAAACTTTCATTAATTATACTCGCATTTGTTAGCATAGGTATTGCTTTAACTTCTTTATACTTATGGATAATAATAAAATTAGAATGGAAAGCCATTGTTTTTTTTATTGGATATATCGTTATATTTATGTTTTTACAATCACTAATCTGTAAGAGTAAAAATAGAATAGTAAAGACAATTAATTTTGCAATTTCTTTACCAATAGTAATTACTAAGATATTGTTCAATTTAATGCATCCAACAATAATAGTTTTAATGAGCTACATGTGTCTGGGGGCATATGCATTTGGAATACCTATAGTAATTGTGATAGTTTTAAACTTCTTACTTGGTCTGAATATTTCATGGGAAACTATGTTTTTCATTACACTTGCAGTAGGTTCTATTATCAGTGTTCACGGGGCAAAGTTTATTCATTGGATGATAAAAGAACACTCTCCATTGAAGAATTGGGAAAACCATAAATATGAAGCTGTTCAGACTGAATTAGCTCTCTATGTTATCAATAAGAATAATGTGAATTTTCTTATTTATTTATCATACTTCTTATTTCTCTCTATATCAGGATTAATGCAAATACAGTATAATGAACCACTGATAACAACTAATATTGATAGTGCGATATTGAAAGCTTTTCTTGTTTTCATAGCCTTCTCAAATATGGTCAATAAATCAAAAGATGTCGAAATAAAGACAAAACCATTGTTAGACAAGATGATTAGATTGATAACGACACATGATGAATAATAGATTTTGCTATTTCGTAATATGATAAACCATAAATTTACTATAAGTATTCATTCTGTAAATAGACTTTCCAAAGCTGAATAAAACATTAACAAAGGTAAGCTCCGTATTCCGTCCGTTCAAGTCCAAACCCTACGGGTTTGGAAGAAAATCTCCACGCCTGCGCTACGCTCCGGGTAGTATTTTCTTCCAAAGGCTTGCACAGACGGATTACTACACTGGTAGAGTTAATGTTCTTAGTCAGTTTCGGAAAAAATGTGTTTTTTTTAGGACGGTAGGTCATTCCTGTCGTTCCTTGTTGTAGTAGGTCTGCAAAAGCTATTCTATATCGCTTTCACGGTAGATTATTTTGCCTTTTATCTGAATATAAGGGATAACACCCGTATCTCTCCATTCTTGCAGCGTCCGGATGCTTACTTTCAAATATTTGGATGCTTCCCGGTTGCTTAGAAACTTTTCGCCGTTCAGGTGTGGCTTGCTTTCTTTTGCCAGTTTACCGATACCCTCTAACATTCTTTCCATAGACTGGAAGAAATTCTTAATTATCTCACTATTGCCGTTTATAAGTTCCATATTGTTATACTGTTCAATTGATTTATAATTGGTTTGAATGATTGACATACATACACCTGTCAGTTACGTAGATACTCGCCATAATAGGATATGGAAATACTATCTTTTATCGCATCATAACTTATATAAAGCCGTTTAAAGGCTTCAACGATAAAGTAACGGTTATCTTCTTTCTGTATCTCGTAAATGGCTGGTTTTGCCTGTCCGTTATCTGATACATGGAGCATCGAAAGGAAATGTATTTTCTTGCTTTGGTATATCATTACCGTAGGATGAAGATTTAAACTTTCCCATATTCCGACAATAGCAGACAATTTGAAGGACTGATTTACTCCCATATTATTTTCTTCTTTCTTTTCCATAGGGCAATATTTATTTGTTGTTTGATTTATAATTCGCTTTCTTGTTTTCCGTACATTCTGCAACCAGTCTTTCAATATCGGCAGATTTATAGTACAGTTTGTTACCGATTTGGGAATGACCCAGCTTGCCACTATCCCGATAGTTCTGCAAACTTCGGATGCTGATACCGAGCAGGGCACACACTTCACGACCTGATAACCATTTATCCGGCTGACAAGTATTCTCTTTACAAATCCGTTCCACTTGACTGACGAAACTGGAGAACCGCCCACATACTTGTTTAAAAGTCTGTTCCTCAATAGTTACGATATTCATACGTCTTTTTCTTTTGGCTGGTTGAATATTCCTTTTTGTATTTCTTTCCGGTAGAGAGCCGAAAGGACATCATTGTGCGCACCTAAATGTTCTTCCAGTACGTTATCAATGAAATTTCCGATGCTTACTTGTTTGTTTGTAATCACGCCTACAATCTGAACGATACGTTTTTGTATCTCTCCGCTTATGTACACGCTTTGACGGTTGCAAACCGACCGTTTTTTAAGGAACACCGATTTATAACTTTCCTGTTCCTTACTTGCTGTTTCTTGTAATGATTGTTTTACTTCTTCCATACATTTAATTTTTAATGATTTATAAATAAGTTGATTGATTCCCGATACTGATTGAAAAAATGCAAGCCAGTTTTATAACTATGTCCCTTTATCTTTAAATAGCTTTCAAATATGGTTTAAAACTATATTCGGACCTTGTTTTACTGTCTTATATATTGCTACCACTCAATCATTTTTCAGTAAAGAAAGAGGTAAAAACAAACGCTTTTAAAAATGGGATTACTTTGTCTGTTTATGTCACAATTTGGCGCAACCGCCTATATTTCGGGAGGGAATTACTGTCTGTAATTTTGCAACTGATAAACAGACAGAGGATAAAGCCAAACCGCTTGCTTTTGCAATCTGACTATAGGGAAGATTTTTGTTATCACATGATAACAGCAAGTTGTGTTTTGAGACCCGCGCTTCGCTTTTTGTGCCTCAAAACCTTGCCACCTTTTAAGGTGGTTGGTTTTACTCCGAAGTCGTAAAATCAGTAAATAATTATCATTATGGAACAGAAAAAGAAGCCATTTAACAAAGGTGGGCGCAAGCCTAAACTTGACCCACGAACACACCGCTATTCTCTTAATTTAGACGATGTGGAGAACGCTAAGTTCTTAGCCTTTTACGACCAATCAGGCTACAAGGTAAAGGCGCATTTCATTAAGAACTGTATTTTCGGGAAATCGTTTAAGGTGCTTAGAATTGATAAAAGCAAGGTAGATTATTACATCCAACTCTCCCAATTGTTTTCACAATTCAGGAGCATAGGCATACTGTATAACCAAACGGTGAAAGAACTCCATTCCAATTTTGCGGAAAAGAAAGCACTTGCCTTGCTTTACAAACTGGAACGATACACTGTTGAACTGGTAAAGACGAACCAGCAGATTATTGCGCTTACCAAACAGTTTGAAGCATCTTATAGGGAAGAGGGAACAATATCAGCAGGGAAGTAAATACAGACTTGCCAAAAGAAAAACATCCCGGAACTGCCACGTGTACAGTTCCGGGATGAATTTCACTCTTACTTATTCGCTCCATGTTCTTTCTCGAACTTTCGGAGCGTACCCACATCGAACCGTTCCTTTATGAACTCACGCACATCCGAAGCCCGATAGTAGGCTTTTCCGCTAATCATCATAAAGGATAGCATCTTTTTACTTCGCAATCTCTGTAATGTTCGGGTGCTAACTTTGAATAACAGGCACAAATCCTGATTATCCAAAAGTTTATCGCCCGGTATTACTTCGGGATTGGTTTGCAAACTCTTTACGTCTTTGCCTACTTCTTCCAATTTATCAAGAAGTTTCTGCATCCAGTCTTTAAACTCGTAATTATCTACATACATATTGCTTCATTTTTCTGATTATACACTAATGATTACCAAACGATTGATGAAGCAAAGTTCAGAAAAGGGAAGCAAACAAATTACGGGGTAGCATACGCTACCCCGTATAAATTGATGCTAAACACCTGATTATCTATACCCTTTATTTTCGTGTTCTTTGCGGATAAGGTTTGCCAGTTCATTAAGGAACTCTGTTAGTTTGGCTGGCTTTCGCTTGATGACATCCATGTATTTTTGATGATAATCACCTAATTTAATGTTAAAGAGCCATTCAAAGGCTTTTCCTAAGTCCGTCAGGTGAACAGGTTTTTCATTTTGATATATTATACGTTTTGACAGGAATAAGCCGCTGACTATTTCCATGATGTTGATAAGGCTTGTTTTGTCTGCTAAATGGAGAGGAGAAAGGGATAGTTTATTTGCGTGTTGCTCGAATTGTTCGGGGTATTTGATACGCAGATTCACTATGCGTACTTCTGTTTTGATTAGTTCTATTGCTTCATCAATCAAATGCAAATAGGGTATTTTTTTCTTGCTCAAACCGCACACGATACTATTTAAGTCGATGTAAACCAAAGGAGAAATAACGAAGTAAAACGCAATAATCCTGTTCGTTTAAACTAAAATCAGCTAAATGTGTAGCCAGTTCTTCAATAGCTTCTGTAAATTCGGATGCAGAAACTTTACGCTGTGAGTATTCCGATAATAATCGGAAGAATCTCTGTTCCAATAAATTATTCATTATGGGAATTATAGAAAGAAGTCCTACCAACATGGTAGAACTTGCTTTTTTAATAAGTTATTTATTTACAAACTGAAAATCATATTCATTATATCTGTTACCAATATTAGGATATTTTTTTAAAAGCAGTTGAATATTAGAGACATCTTCCATTGATAGATTTACATCTACCGCTTTTGCATTTTCTTCTAAATACTTAATCCGTTTAGTTCCCGGAATAGGAATTATATTTTCACTTTGTGCCAATATCCAAGCTAAAGCAAGTTGGGCTGGGGTTATTCCTTTGCTTTCTGCTATTTCTGCAATTTCAATCAGTTTTTGGTTATTTTCCCAATATTTACCGTTATAACGTGGCAAATGCTTGCGGAAATCATGTTCTTCCAATGCATTTACGTTAATAGTATTTGTTACTAAACCTCTGCCTAACGGTGAAAATGGAACTAAAGTTACACCTAATTCTTTTGTCAATGGCAGAATCTCTTTTTCGACATCATGTGTTAATAAAGAATATTCACTCTCAACCGCAGATATAGGATGAACATCACAAGCTCTTTTTAGTGATTCGGGAGAACATTCGCTTAGTCCCAAATAGCGCACTTTACCCTCTTTAACTAACTCTGCCATAGCTTCAACTGTTTCTTCGATTGGTATTGTGGGGTCAATCCGATGCGCATAATACAAGTCTATAGTTTCGATATTTAATCTTTTCAGACTGTTCTCTACAGCTTGTTTTACATATCTTGGAGAAGCATCCACATAACTTTCACCACCAGCGAACACGCTACCTTGACTATTGCGTAAGCGAAAACCAAATTTTGTTGCAATGAAAATCTGATTTCTTTTTTCTGCTAATACTTTGGATAGTAATTCTTCATTAGCACCATTTCCATACACATCCGCAGTATCCCAAAAATTAATGCCAAGTTCTAAAGCACGATGCAATGTCTTAATGCTTTCTTTTTCATCGGCTACTCCATAAGCAGCACTCATTCCCATACAACCCAATCCGATAGCGGATAGGTTTACTTCTGTTTTGCCTAATTTTCTGTACTTCATTATTTATATTTTTTAGTCGGTACAAAATTAGGTAATGCAAATATGGCTGATTAACACTATTCAAAGCATCATTTGCACAAATCAAATAATTGTTGCTCTCTAATTTCGCTTGGCGTTTTTCCTGTATGCTTACGATAGAATTTACTGAAATAGGCTATGTTTTCAAATCCCAAGCTATAAGCAATTTCTGAAATAGAAAGATTACTATGTAATAAATACTGGGTACATTCTTTAATTATTCTTTCCGCAATCATTGTAGAAGTAGTTTTTCCAGTAGTATCTTTTACCACTTTATTTAAATGATTAACGTGTACAGACAAACGGTTTGCATAATCGGCAGGAGTACGCAAACTTAATACTGAATGTGGATAATCAACAGGAAATTGTCTATCCAATAATTCTATGAATAATTCGGTAATACGTTGCGAAGCATTTGGATGTGATTCATATTTATTTAACTCCTGCATTTTTAAAGCTGTATGTACCAACAAATGAAGATAACAACGTAAAACATCATATTTGTTTGCATAGTCTGACTGGTTTTCTTCCTGCATTTTGGTATATATATCCAAAACTTTGGTAATTTGTGTATCATCCAAGAAGAAAACTTTATCTCCCGTTACTTTGAACAATGGACTATTAGCCAAAGAACTATTTTTTTCTTCTGACTGTACAAATTGCTCATTAAATATACAAAACATTCCTTTCTGTTCTTCACTGATTGATTCCCAAGCATAAGGGACTAAAGGATTAGAAAATAACATTGCAGGACGATTTACTAAAATCCATTTATCTGCATAATATAGTTTTCCCACACCAATAATCAAAGTGACTTTGTAAAAATCTCTGTAACTGAATTGTACTGTCCCAAAATTACATTGTCGGGAGAGAACATTGAAATATGGTTTCTCCTTAGAGTAGGTTGTACCCAGTTGAGGGTCACAACGTTGGATTCTTTTATAGAACTGTGGAATACTTTCGGACATAGTTTATAATTTGCTATGACAAAATTACGAGAAAGTCTAAAGATACAATAAATTATATTTCATAATTAAAAGAAAATAACTATTTTTGTAGTGAGATTTTTGAAATTCTGGAATATCAAGTAAATAAAGGTAGATAGCACGTTATTAAACCGTTACCCCCTTCTTTTTAATATATCATGTAATAATATGTATTACAGATAATTATGATTTAACGTAATAGTAATTGCAAAAGCATAATAGGAAATTTCTTACATACAAAATGGAGCTTATAGATATTCAAGTTTTATAGAAATGAATAATCAGAAATTTAAAGAAGAATTCAAATTACTGTTAGAGAAAACTATTTTCCCAAGCGATATAAAAGATGAAGAACGTAGTAGGGATTGGAACAATATTATTAGTTATACAATGGCTAATGTTCCTTCAAAACTCTATAGATTTAGGGCATATAATGATTATAGTGTTGATTCTCTAAAAAACAATACTATATCTTTGGTTAGGCCAGACATGTTTTATGATATGTATGATTCTTTAATATATGTAGATACAACAAAAATTGAATCCTTGATTAAAAATGCGTTGAGTCCTGCTTCTCTATTAAAATTTATTGAATATTGTCATGAAAAAAAAGAGGTTCCACCATTATTTACTTCAATCTTCAATGATGAAATATGTCAATCGGTATTGGAAAATATTTTATCAATGTCAACAGATAATATTGTTGACGGAGTAAAAGCTATTTCAACATGGGACATTACACCTATTAAAGAGTTTGTAAAAAGAAGTGTTGTCCTTACTGAAAAATTAATAAAAGAAAATCCCATGACTAAAATAGCTTGTTTTACAGAGGATGTATGTTCTAAAATTATGTGGGATAGATATGCAGATGGTTATAAAGGATTTGCTGTAGAATATGATTTTTCGGAATATGTATTTAGTCTTTGTGCTAAATGTGATAAGAGAGATTGTTTAGACAGGGTTCATCCATATTTGTTTCCTATAATTTATTCTGATTGTAGGTATGATGCAACAGAAATAGTACATTATTATTCTACACTGGATATGTCACAACAAACTAAATCTCAAAATAATATTCCATTTCCCGATACTTTGTTTTGGATAAAAGCCTTTTTATATAAAGATAAAGAGACATACGTTTACGAAAAGGAGTGGAGATTTATGTGTTGTTGTGAAAATCGGGTACAAGAAAATCATATAGAGTTAACTGTTAAGAAGCCCACAGCAATCTATTATGGTACATATTTACCTCTTGAACAGAAAAAGAAATTGAGTTTAATAGCAAGAAGTAAAGGTATTAAGGAATATGAAATGTATGTTAATAATAATACGGCTTCATATTCACTTAATTATAGAGAAATAGAAAATGATTAGTTTGATATGCGAGTAATATTTAGTATATTAGTGTCTTTTTTGTTTCATTCTTTTCCATTCTTTTTATTATACTTTCCATAAAATTCGACAATGAGAAAAAAGGTATTTTGTTCCGAAACCGAAATGCAGCAATGGCTAAGCCGACTCCTTCATAAGGAAACAGACACTGCCCTAGCTGATTTGATATTGAATGCTGCTGATTATGGTAGTGAAACGGTTTTTGACGGTTTGGATTGGAAAAGTAATAAAATAATAGAGTCTTATAAGTGGTGTCTAGAGTCGTTATATACCAATGAAATTATTGTAGAAAATGAAAATATATCTTTGGAGAAACAAGAGATACTAAAACCTGATTTTTTATTGTTTGCTCCAGAAACCTCCTCACTTGTTTGTATTGAGTTGAAAAACGAGAAAAATGCAACTCGTCAGGTGGGAACCGAATTGGGGGCGTATATAGGAGAAATACGTTCTCAATTACCTTTCTTTTCTGAAGGTGAAATTGTTTTTGTCATTATTTCAACATCATGGCCTACATTGTTAAAACATTATGTAGTAAATGAAATAATTTGGTTGAATAGGCATATTATTTGTTTGGAACCAACAATTGATGATGAAGAGAATGAAAGACTAAGAATTCTGGATTTATCGGAAATCTATGCAAAGAAATATGATATATTGATTGGGGAAAAGCATTTGGGAGGTTATCATGTTGGTTTATATGATCATAAACATGACTTACGTACAAAAGAGAAATTACTTCGGAACATACTTCAGTTAATGGCTGATAAGGGGGAGAGGTTACATGGGCATGGTTTTGCTTTTCTATGGAAAAATTCAGTGGAACAATCGTCTGCTCCATATGTAATCACGATAGTCGACATTTCCTCTTTTTCTTTGATAGATAACCATTCTTCACATGCTGTTCCTAATAGTAATATGATGGAGAAATACCAACATATTATTAATGAGTATGATCCATATTCACAAGGTCAATCTGTTGATTGTTTATATACATTTGTACGGAATATTGCAAAAGATATATGTAGTCCGAATATTGAACATGCTATGACTTGGGATATTCTTATAAGAGAAATGGATGAACAAAATGAGACAATAATAGCGTATGCTTCATGGGGGATATTTCGGGAGATATTTACAGAGAAATTAATTGCAAATGTTCATTTAGAAGACTTTGATGTTGAAATGGATAGTCCTATCATAGGATTTGATAGTATATATGAGATTGTTGATCGTAATTATGAACTGATACAACATTATAGGGAACTGGGATATTCTGAGAGCGACATTAGAACATATTTGTTAGACATGGATAGCCATCCTCATTTTTAAAGAAGGATTTTCAAGTCTTACGATGTAACTATTGTAAGATTTGAAAGATCTGTATAGCAAAAATTGGGTGATATACAATATGTTATCTCTATATTATTTTCAGGTCATATTGAAAGGATTTGATGCTTTTCTAAGTAGCCGGCTGGAATTTATATAACTTTCTGCTATGAAGAACGAATTTGAATTCTTATGTTTATCTTTGCAACCACATTTATAACGGATAAGGATTTCCGCGATAATCTTACTTATGAAACAGAAACGTATACCATTAGTAGGAGAACAATATCTTGTTCCTTTTATTTTGATTACCTCGCTTTTTTTCTTGTGGGGATTTGCGCACGCTATTCTGGATGTACTGAATAAGCATTTTCAGGAATTGCTGAACATTTCGAAAGCACATTCGGCCTTCATACAAGTGACGATGTATATGGGGTATTTTGTGATGGCTATTCCTGCAGGGTTATTTATCAGCCGTTTTGGTTATCGTAGAGGAGTCGTTTTCGGGTTATTACTCTATGGAATAGGTTCGCTACTTTTTATTCCGGGACAGTTTTATTTGTCATTTAATCTTTTTCTATTTGCTTTGTTTGTCATTGGTTGTGGATTGACGTTTCTGGAAACTGCTGCAAATCCATATGCCACTGAATTGGGAGCAAAAGAGACAGCTGCCAGCAGATTAAATTTTGCGCAATCTTTCAATGGATTAGGTTGTATTTGTGCACCTGTGTTGACGGGATTACTCTTGTTTCCGGAAGATAGTACAGGTGGTTCGGGAAATGTGGCTTTACCCTATGTCTGTATGGGAGTGATAGTGTTATTGGTTACTGTGGTATTTACGAAAATCAAGTTACCGGAGATAGAACATTGTGTAGAAGTAGATAAAGACGGTAACCAAGTGAAACTATGGTCACACCGTCTTTTCATTTTTGGGCTTATCGCATTGTTTGCCTATGAGGTAGGAGAAATCTCTATTAATAGTTTCTTTATCAATTATGTGGTAGAGCAAGGTTGGATGAATGCTCGTGATGCTTCATTGATACTCTCTTTCGGAGGGTTGGGACTGTTTATGCTGGGACGATTTATTGGTAGTTGGATAATGGGGCGTGTCTGTGCAGAGAAAATGTTGCTGATATGCGCTACGGGAACAGTGCTGACCACTTTGGTGGTACTATTGGATGTAGGGATGGTCTCATTGGTGGCACTTCTATGTGGATATGCCTTTGAAGCGATAATGTTTCCAACTATATTTGCCCTGTCGCTCAGAGGACTGGGTAATCATACCAAACGTGCTTCTTCTTTCTTGATGATGTCTCCGGTAGGGGGGGTAGTGGGGCCTCTACTGATGGGATTGGTTGCTGATCATAGTACAATGGTGATGGCATTCACTGTTCCTTTGGTGGCATATAGTGTAGTGTGGTGTTATGCGCGTAAAGTAGTTTATGTTTCTTGATTTTTTAGTAAAATATTTTTTCTATAAGAAACAAAAAGAGTCTTTATATTGTTATTTATCTACGATAAAAATTGAATAGATAACGATGAAACAGGATTTTACTACAAGTCGTGTATACAATCTCTCGGGAATGTTTACACTTACTCTTCGTCTGGTAGTAGGCTGGACGTACTTTTCTGTATTTTGGAGACGTATTGTATTGGAGAATAGATTAGTAGAAGATTCTCCGGGATATATCGGAGAACAATTTAATCATTTTCTTCCAAATGCATTGGGAATTAGACCCGTGATAGAATATTTGGTGGCTACACCCGATATTTTATGGTGGTCGATGCTTATTTTTACTATCATTGAGGGGATAGTCGGTTTATTGTTCATGTTGGGGTGTTTTACCCGTTTGGCAAGTATTGGGGTAATTATTTTGGCAGGTGGTATTTTGTTGGGATCTGGATGGATAGGTTCTGTTTGTTTGGACGAATGGCAAATCGGAGTACTGGGGATAGCTACCGGCTTCACAATTTTTTTAGCAGGAGGAGGTCATTATTCTATGGATAATCTATGGATTTCTAAAAATCCTGGATTTAGTGAATGGAAATGGTATTCTTGGGTTGCTTCCGGAGAATTTCCGTTACAAGGGGAATCTTTGAAAAAGTTGGTACTTATAGGTAGCGGAGTAATTTTGTTCTTGACGTTATTTACCAATCAGATGTTTCATGGAGGGGTATTTGGAGAACTACACAATATGTCGGTAAAACCCAAAATAGAGATTACAGATGCAAATCTGCAGGATAGAAGACTTCAGTTTACCATGTCGAGGGTTGAGGGTATTGATGTTTATGGTTCTTTCCTTATTGGTATTGCCCTGGAAGATATGGAGGGTAATAAAATTCTTAATTTGAATATGGAAGACTTGGCTCATTTTCCCACTGGAAATATACATAATAAGTATGTAGCAAAGGTGAAACCGGGCAGACACAGTATGATTATTCCACTCGGAGCCAAGGCAACGCTCAACATTGAAAGCGCCGGCTTAATAAACCTTTCTCCGGGAAATTATAACCTGATATTGACTGATATCAGCGGAATGACTTGGGAACAGGAGATAATTAAAGGTTATTCCTGACGAAGAACTTAATACAGGAGATATCCGGCAACACCCGAGAATATTATCAATAAGATGGGATGTAAATTCCATTTCCATGTCACGCCAAAAGCTCCTACAAAGATGAGCAGACTTTTATAATCAATGAAATTTTCTTTGTTCATCAGTAGTAGGGCAGCAGCGGCTATTAATGAAACAGACATAGGCAGTAATCCGGACATTGCTGCCTTGATATATTTATTATTCTTGCACTTCACGAAGAAGTAGGAGATGAGGAGTACTAGCAGGAAGGAAGGTAGACAGACGGCAACCGTAGCAACCACGGCTCCCCATACACTTTGTGTGACGGAATAACCTACATAGGTGGCACTGTTGATACCTATCGGACCAGGTGTCATCTGTGAAATGGCTACCACATCGGTAAACTGTTGTAAAGTGAGCCAGTGATGATGGTCTACTACCTCATATTGTATCAGGGATAACATTGCGTATCCACCGCCAAATCCAAACATGCCAATCTTTAAGTATACTAAAATGAGTTGCCAGTATATCATATTTGTAATTTTGTCAGTTTATCTTTTAACCATAATGTGTATATCATTCCTCCCGCAATACCAGCCAAGACAATGTAGACAGGAGACAGTCCAAACTGCCAGATTAGTACTGTGGCGATGGCTGGGAGTATCAGCTGCCAATATCTTAGTTTCAACGCTTTCACCGCAGAGATACAGGGAAAGAGGATGAGGGCAACTACTGCTGGGCGGATACCATTGAAGATGCGTATCATGACTTGGTTGTCTTGGAAGTGGGCGAAAAACATGGCTATCAACATCATAATGGTGAAAGAAGGAAGGATGGTTGCTAGTCCGCACACTAAACTACCTTTTACTTTATGTAGCTTGTAACCTACAAAGATAGATATGTTTACCGCAAATACACCAGGCAGAGATTGGGTGAGTGCAAACATTTCCATAAAATCCTCTTTGTTCATCCATTTTTTTTTAATGATTTCACGTTCAATGAGAGGTATCATGGCATAACCACCACCGATGGTAAACATGCCTATTTTGGCAAAAGTAAAGAATAAAATCAGGTATTTTATCATGTTTCAGGTTCTATACTTAAAAGGTTGCAATATAGAATAAAAACTCCAGTATTGCAACCTTTTCAAGAGGAATAAGATGATGTTATTACTTCATTTTATTCAAATTTTCTTGTGCTTTTTCCGGTTCTACGGTCAATGCTTTGGTAAACCATTCTTGTGCTATTTCAGAGTCACCTGACAACCATGCCAGTACCCCCATGTTGTTCCATGCGCGCGGATCATCTTTGACTCTTTCCATATACTGTTTTGCACGGTCAAAGTCACCATAAACAATATTAGCGGATGCTGCATTGATATTTGCCACAACATCCTGCGGATAGTTGGTGGCGGCAATCTCATATACTTCCTTGTATTCCTTTGTGCCCGGCTGGTATTTCTTTGCTACCCCATACATTTCTTGCAGGTTCAGCATTTTCGGATTAGTATAGATGAGTTCTGCGGCTTCCGAGTTACGTACTTCTCTAATTTCGTATTCAACAGAGATAGACAAACGGCGTAGACGTGAGAAGTAGTCATTAACCATTGTGCGGTAAGAAGTTCCCAAACCGGATTTTAGTCTTGCTTCACGTACATCCAGGTTCGGATATTTTGCTATGATTTCCAATGCCTTTTCTGCATAAGCCGGTTTCTCTTCTTTGAGCATTTCGATGAGACTGTTCCAGTCTTCACCGGCTGATGTAACCTTCAGAATACTATCTTGGAAGTTATAACTTCCCTTCAGATAGAGTGCGAAAGAATCTGCGCGTTTGGTAGCTACGCGATCATTCGTCTTGGCAGAACCGTCGGGTGATGCATAACCACATATGTTGATAGCCTTAAAAGTGATAAGGTCACCTTCAGTCAGAGGATTTAGCGTTTCTTTCAGCTTCTGCAATTCAGCGGAATTATTCTTGTAGTCAGCTTTAAATTCAGTACCACCTACTGCGTACTCTATATATAAGGTGTTTTGTTCTGAACGTATTTTTAGTGGTTGCTCAGTTGGAGTAAGGTAAGATACCATGTTCATACAAGGTTCACAAATTGCGCCTTTTTGCGGTAGGGCGGGAGCTTCTTCCACAATTTCCGGTTCTATTATCTGAATTTCGGGTAAGTCGATAAGGCAGTCTTTCTTGCCTTCTTGAAGTATCCACATATCGGCCTTACTCATCCATTCCTGATAAGGAATGGAGATTTTATAGTCTATACGGTCTTGACGGTCAGCAGACTTGCCTTTAACAATGGTATACGGTTGGGTATAATCACCTTTCTTGGCGATACGGCGATCTTTACGACGCATCTTGAAGTGTTTCTTGCCACTTACCACTACCGGAGGGAGAGTTTGATAACTCTTTCCATAAAACAGTACAGGAGTAAAGGCATAAGACTGCGTACTGTTGACTTTTACTTCTTCCACATTGAAGTCAAAATCCAGTGTAAGTGTATCATTTTCTAGTGTCAATGTCGGTTTGGTTACTTTAACCTCACCTGCAAATGCCGTTAAAGGCAATATTGCAAATAGTAGACAATATATTTTTTTCATATTCTTCTATATTTTAATGAATAGGTGTTTTAGAGTGACTGCACTTCTGTTACTTTGTATTTACGTTTGTGCTTTGGTCCGAAGGTAAAGTTGATACCCATGTTTACGTTAACTTGCGCACGGCTGATAGGAGCGAAGTAGGCAGGCTCATATTTGCACATTGGCATATCTGCAGCAAGAAAGAAGTTGAAACCACGTGGGTGGAAGTTCAACATTAGTCCGGCTGTTGAACCGAAATTGGACAGAGCATAGTTCAGTGATGCTTCAAACCATGAGATAGGGGCAACATTAGCAGATATACGGGCTTCTGTCCAAGTATTTACTCCTTGAATACGGGTAGTGGACAGAAAACCGAAGTTCAAGCGATCATAAGCGGGAAGAGTGTACTGCGCGCCTAAATGCAGGGTAGCTGCCAGAGCTGTAGTACGTTTCATGCCTTCGCCTGCTTTGTCGAACTTAGCCATGTCGGCAAGGTCATCTACTATTTTGTCGACCTGGTTATCCAATTTATTTTCTTTATTATCGTCGGTATCTTCGAAAGGAACATCTTTGAAACCATCGAACTCAAATGTCTTGGTCATGGTACCTTTAACGGTATTTTTCCATGAAATAAAACCAAGGTCAATGATAGATGCAGAGAAGCTCCACTCGTCGTTCAAGCGATAGGTTGCACCCAAATCAATTGCCATACCAAAGCCTGTGGGGCCAATGTTGTTGTCATCGAAATCCACTCCGTCATAATCAATCTGGTCATTGGTACCTTCTTTCAAGACATCTGTACGATTACCGTCAAGATCCAGTTCGTAGTCATCTTTTTGATAGTTACGTGTTTCTCCCTTGGTAGGTATTATCAATCCTTTTGCCGATACGTATGCTTCAGCGCCTTGGGGAGTAATACTCCATCTGTCACCCGATACATGAAGATCCATTTGGTCAATGCGTACGGTAGCTTTTGCAAGTCCTACCAAAGCTTTTAGTTTGGCACCTACAGTCAAATTATCATTGATTTCGCGGGCATGACCAAAAGCAATCTCGGCAAAGTTGGTACTCGTGATATTGATGTTCTTTAGTTTATAATGACTGTCGTTAGATTCTTTCATAAACTTGAACAGCTCATTAGGCATAGAGAAATTGACATCGGAACGTACACTGATACCTAAAGTGTTAAACCCTCCCCAAGCATGGAAACCTATTCCAAGAATTTGTTCGTTGAGGTCTACACCTACCTTAACACGATTGGGGAGTTTATTGAGGAATTCTTTGGTACTTACGCTTTCATTCATGAAAGTAGTCAGTCCTCCATCTTGTGTTTTATAGATAAAAGTTCCTACACCAGCTGTGGAACGTGCGCCTACATAGAGATTACCCAGTCCTGGCATACTGACGTATCCGCGTTCGCCCATGAAAGCCGGATTTAGTAAATGGCGGTAGGTAGCACCTTCTAAGAAATATGCCGAACGTGAGGTTTGTTGTGCCATCATTCCGCTTGTAGCGGCAGTCGTAAGGACTGCCACCATTATTTTTTTATATAATTTCATAATAGTAATTCTGCTTTAAATTAATTCAAATCAAAGTTTGCTTTTTTTATCTTTACTTTGGCATTCTCAATCTTGACCCATTGGGTTGCTTTCAGCGGTAAGCCTGCCGTGGTTTCATTTGCTTTGGCGTGAATGGTTAGTTCCAGCTTGTCCAATTTCTTTAGATCGGCACTGGAGGTTGCTACCAGGCGAATTAAGATAGGAGTCTTAACTGCACTGTCTTCAGTGATGGCTCCACCTATTTTCCCGTCTTTTATATCATTGGCATATACGGTTGCCTCAATGGTTGTCAGTTCGTTACCGTCAGTATCTTGTGCCTTGGCACTTAAGTTCAAATCCAGAGGGACGTTATTCAGTGCATCTGCCAATATTTCCAATGTTGCGGAAGTTGTTTTGTCAAGTACGTCTTCCAAGTCGCTGTGCAGGTCATCAATAACATCAATATAGTTGATATTTAAATCCTCGAATTGCAAAGGAACGGTTACATCATATTCACCGGTGATAGTCATATCCTTGGAAATGTCTACATGATGTTCTGTACCGTTATTTGCTTTGGCATTCATATGGAACTTCACTCTATCGGGAACGCGGGTCATTACTTTGTTTAAATTAGACACTACTACATTTTCGTAATGATGGGTCGCGTCATTTTCAGGCATATTCATGGCTTCACGTGAAAGCATGAACACACTTGTCTTTGTTTCTTGACCCACATTTGTTGGTTGCAATTGGAATTTAATGCCTTCCACTCGTGAGTTTTCTATTTCCTTATCATTTTCGTCTACACCATAAATCGTCAAATTCATGTCTACCGGTACACCTACCGTATTGTTAAGTGTCAACTTAATTTGTGGGTTTTTGATGTCGAGTTCATTTCCTTCATCTTTCAGGAAGTCAAGATCATCGCCGAGGTCGAGTTCAACGTTCTCATCCACATCGTCTATCACCGGATCTACTTCACCTGTCACTAAACCTACCGGCATTTCGTCGATGGTGACGGTTGGAGTGACTGTGATACCTTTTAATCTATCTGTGTTGATGTTGTCACCTCCCAAAGTTTTAACATCACCCAGAATGTCTACCTTGGTTTCATTTTCATCGGTTATTTTCAGCCATGTCTTTCCGTTCTCCACTGTAGTTTTCAGGCCTGTGCCGTTGTTCATGTAACTGAAATCCATACCGGTGGTTTCCAAAGGTTTGGTGTAGCCTTCCAGTACTTTGAATTTATCATTCAGGGTCAATACATTTTTATCATAGTCCATTCCTTCAATACCTGCCGCAAATTTAACAAACTTAGGTAATTGAATTTTCAAATCACTGAATTCCAGTTCTGAAATTTCTTCTTTGGGGAAGTTGTCAGAGAAATTGATATGTAATGTCATTTTAGGAGTACTACCTGTTTTCCAAGCAACCGTTTTTAGAATTTTCAGTGCTTCGTCTACGTCTTCCTTGACTTCAAAAGAAGTATTGTCTTTTACTTCTGCAGTATAAGATTTAGCATCTACAAAAGCATTTGTAATTTCCATTTTCCCACCGTTTACAAATACGTCCATTTCTTTTTTGTCCAGGTCGGCAACATCTGTAGAACTGATATTGTCTTTTTGGAGTATCATAGGTGCATTATCTTTCAGATAATACGTCACGGGATCGGTTAATTTGATAATAGGCTTTCCGTTTTCCATGACCGGCTTGCCTTTATCCGTACCGGTAAAGTTTACTTGTTTCAGAAGAAGGGCGACTTTTGCGTCGGGCAATGCGGTTGCCGGTATTGTCAGTTCATTTCCTGTATATGTAATGCCATTATCAGCTTCTTTTAATTCCATTTTATAATAAGAAGGGAATTCTATAACCAGATCACCACTTTTGAAGTCTACAGGCAATTCCAAACCTTTGGCGATATCCATTGCTAAAATGGAATTATCCTTGAAATCAACAGAGTGGACTTCGTTCACGTCTTCCAGTCCGTCAATGGTAGTATTCATTTCTACGGTACCGCGTTTCATATTCGCTTCAATATCATTGGTGGTCACCAATGCATGGTCGAAGATGAAATCGGTTTTTTCCATCTGAACACTGAGCATGTCGGTTGAGGTTGGGGCTTTTTCCGTGGTATATGTGAAATTGTACGTGATTTTATCATGGATTTCGATACCTGTCGGAAGGCTTGCATTCAGTTTCTGTCCATATACATAAAACTCATAAGTTGCTTTGGATTCAGTTTGTAATCCTCTGGCCAATTGAATGCTGTTGCCTGGTTGCTTTTCCCCGTTTGCATTGTACAAAATGAAATTTACAGGGAACTTGACGGTAAAGTCCGTGATATTTATCATTCCGGCAGGAGCTATAACGTTGAATGCTATTTTCTGTCCATATTTCTTGTTGCCGCTTTGATCTTGCAATACAACTTCATGTATGGTCTTTACTTCTTTCGGCCATTCCTTTTTATAGGTAAATTCAAAAGGGCTTTCCTGGTCATTGATTGTACCTCCGCCGGTAACAATCGGTCTCATTCCGGTATCCATGCTTATGTCTTCTGGCAGTTTTACGTCCACGACAATGCTTGGCGCATCCAGTTTGGACGAGCTTTTTTTGTCTGCAACGTTGAAGTCATCCAAGCCGGCTTCGAAATCTACAGTTGTTCCACTAAAACTGGGTTCGTCTATCTTTATATTTACCGGATCTACCTTGATACTTACGTCATCAATTCCATCATTTTTCTTGATAGCATACGTTTGGTCATCCATTTTCTTCAACGTTTCCGATTCGTCAATGAGCTTGTCCAACGTGGTTTGTTCAGAATATCCCAATGGGATGGTAAAAGCATCTCCACCTACGGAGATATTCATGTCAATGTCCTTGTTGAGGTCGTAACCATTGTCGATACACGATGTAGTTATTCCTAAGGAGGTTAGTAACATAACCGCATTGACGAACGGTTTTCTTGTAGCTTTAAACATCATAATCTTATTGTTTATAGTTTGTTTGCTGTTGTTTACACAACATGAGTTAAAAATCAGAAATACAGATTAATTAAAAGGTATTATAGAATACTTTTTAAATGCGGTGCAAAGATATGAAAAATCTTTAATTAGGTAATGAGAAAACAATAAAATCTAACATTTTCTTTTATGTAAATGTCTGTGTAGCATACAAGAATTGTATAAATTTATATAATTTGTTTCTAAAAGATTAAATTATTATTTGTTTTTGGTCGTTTTATTCTTAAATCTATTTAAAACTTATTTATATGGTAGAGTTTAATACTTATATTTAACACCTGAAAAAAAATATACCAGTATTTATTAATATTATGCAAGTAATTCAATTGCAAGGAAACGACAAAAGGCTTTATGAGCTTGTAGCTCCTCTGGTGATGAATCCTGAGGTACTCAGACAAAATCACAATTATCCCTTCCGTACTACCGAAAATTTCGCATGGTTCATTGGGATGGAAAAGAAAAATGTTATTGGTTTTATTCCTGTAGAACATAAAAAAAAGGAATATATAATCAATAACTATTATGTGAAGGACAATAAGGAGGAAACTCTGAAATTACTCTTGGAAAAGGTTATATCTGAAACGAACGCAGATGTAAATCTTACTTCGGTCACTTTTATTGAACATAGACAGGTGTTTAAGGAACTCGGCTTTTCAGAGGAAAAGGTTTGGACCCGTTATGTGAAAATGAAAAAAGACAGATGAATATGGTGCCATCTAAAAATGTATATGAACTTGCACAAGAACGTATTAGCTTAATATTTAAAGAATTTGACACCGTTTGCGTCTCTTTCTCCGGAGGAAAAGATAGTGGTGTATTGTTGAACTTATGCATAGATTATGTCCGTCGGAATAACTTGAAGCGGAAACTATGTGTATTTCACATGGATTATGAGATACAGTATACATATACTATTGATTATGTAGACCGTATCTTAAAAGCTAATGCGGATATTCTGGAGGTTTATAGGGTATGTGTACCTTTTCGTGTCACTACCTGTACTTCTATGTATCAGAGTTTCTGGCGTCCGTGGGATGATAGCATGAAAGACATTTGGGTACGGCAAATGCCGCCGAATTGTTATACTAAAGATGATTTTCCGTACTATACGGAGAATATGTGGGATTATGAATTTCAGATGCATTTTGCCAAATGGCTACATTTGCGAAAAGATGCGGTACGCACCTGTTTCCTCATCGGTATCCGTACACAAGAAAGTTTCAACCGTTGGCGTGCTATTCATTTGAGCAGGAAATATCAGATGTATCATAATTATAAGTGGACTTCGAAAATTGGTAATGACATCTACAATGCTTATCCTATTTATGATTGGAAAACTACGGATGTCTGGATTGCAAATGGTAAGTTTGGTTATGATTATAATCATTTGTACGATCTGTATTATAAAGCAGGGGTCAATATTGAACGGCAACGTGTAGCAAGTCCTTTCTTGTGCGAAGCTCAGGAGAGCCTGTCGCTCTACAAAGTAATTGATCCCAATACTTGGGGAAAAATGATCGGACGTGTTAATGGTGTAAACTTTACCGGGATATATGGAGGGACACATGCAATGGGGTGGCAAACGGTCCGATTGCCCAAAGGATATACCTGGAAAGGTTTTATGCAGTTTCTACTCTCTACCTTACCCGAGGAAACTCGGCGTAACTATCTGAGAAAGCTGACTGTGAGTATTGAGTTCTGGCGAACCAAAGGAGGGTGTCTCAGTGAAGATACCATTCGGAAGTTGATGGATGCCAATATTCCTATTGAAGTGATAAACTATACGAATTACAAGACTAATAAGAAGCCTGTGCGTATGGACTATCTGGACGATATCGATATTGCTGAGTTCAGGGAAATACCTACTTACAAACGTATGTGTATCTGTATTCTGAAAAATGACCATGCTTGTAAGTATATGGGGTTTGCCCTGAATAAAGAAGAGATTTATAAACGAGACAAAATTATGGAACAATTCAAAAATATGATGTTATGAGTGTAGATAAAAGTCCGGTGTATGGTGTAAAAGCAATTCCTGTAGACAAAATACAGGCTAATGATTACAACCCTAATGTAGTGGCACCTCCCGAAATGAAGCTTTTGGAACTTTCTATTTGGGAAGATGGCTTTACTATGCCTTGTGTTTGCTATTATGACGAGAATACGGATCAGTATATTTTAGTCGATGGTTATCACCGTTATCAAGTGATGAAGACTTCCAAACGAATTTATGAACGCGAAAACGGATTACTGCCAGTTGTTGTTATTGATAAGGATTTATCCAACCGTATGGCATCTACCATTCGTCATAATCGTGCACGTGGAGCACATAACATTGAATTGATGTGCAACATTGTAGCAGAATTAGATCGTGCCGGAATGTCCGATCAGTGGATAATGAAAAACATCGGTATGGATCGTGATGAACTGTTGCGTTTAAAACAGATTTCTGGATTGGCGGATTTGTTTGCGAATAATGATTTCAGTATTCCAGATGCCAAGCAAGAATATATTCCTTAACAAATAAAATTATTCTTTTACAAAACTTGCATAAGTTAACCAAATCGCCTACATTTGTCAGCATAAACAAAACGAACAGGTTTCATAAGTCTTCGGACATTAGAAAATAGTTGCATGAAGAAAATTTTGGTAAGCGGTGGTGCTGGTTTTATTGGCTCTCATCTGTGTACACGGTTGATTAATGACGGACATCATGTAATATGCCTTGATAATCTTTTCACCGGTTCAGAGGATAATATAACTCACTTGAAAAACAATCCTCATTTTGAGTTTGTGCATCATGATGTAGAGTTTCCGTTTGATGCGGAAGTTGACGAAATATACAACTTAGCTTGCCCCGCTTCTCCAATCCACTACCAATATGATGCCATTAAGACTATAAAAACCTCTGTTTTGGGAGCCATCAATATGTTGGGACTGGCAAAGAAAGTGAATGCAAAGATTATGCAGGCTTCTACCAGCGAGATATACGGTGATCCGGTAGTGCATCCCCAAATGGAAAGTTATTGGGGAAATGTAAATCCGATAGGTATTCGTTCTTGTTATGATGAAGGTAAACGTTGTGCCGAAACTTTGTTTATGGATTATCATCGCCAGAATGGTATACGTATTAAAATAATACGTATATTCAATACGTATGGTCCGCGTATGTTGCCTGACGATGGGCGGGTGGTATCCAATTTTGTAGTTCAAGCGTTGCAGAATGAGGATATTACGATTTATGGTACAGGTCATCAATCACGTAGTTTTCAGTATGTAGATGATTTGATTGAAGGAATGGTGCGGATGATGAATACGGAAGATGATTTTACCGGGCCGATAAATTTGGGAAATCCGAATGAATTTTCCATTTTGGAGCTGGCTGAGAAAATTATCAAATTAACAGGAGCCAAGTCGAAGCTGATTTTCAAGCCCTTGCCACATGATGATCCTAAACAGCGCCAACCGGATATTACGTTGGCTAAAAATAAATTGGGGTGGCAACCTACCATTGAATTGGAGGAAGGCTTACGCTACATGATAGAATACTTTAAGGACTACCGTTCTTAACCTTATAATATCGGAAACGGAAAAATACATAAAAAGATGAATATGGAAATAAACCATTCTGAGTACAAGATCCTCATCGTAGATGATGTGATGTCAAATGTGTTATTGTTGAAAGTACTCTTGACAAATGAGAAATTTGCAATCGCTACGGCAAGTAATGGCCGGCAAGCTTTGGAGCAAGTGGATAAAGAACATCCCGACTTAGTGTTGCTAGACGTAATGATGCCTGATATGAGTGGTTTTGAAGTCGCGCAGCATTTGAAAGCTAATGCAAATACAGCTGATATTCCAATCATCTTTTTGACAGCTTTGAATAGTACTACAGATATTGTGAAAGGTTTCCAGGTTGGGGCTAATGACTTTATATCCAAACCTTTCAATAAGGAAGAATTGATAATCCGAGTTACTCATCAGATTTCATTGGTAGCAGCCAAACGTCTTATTCTGAAGAAGACAGAAGAACTTCAACGAACCATTGCCGGTCGTGATAAATTGTATTCTGTTATCGCCCACGACTTACGGTCTCCAATGGGGTCTATTAAGATGGTGCTGAATATGCTCATCTTGAATTTGCCTGTAGAAAAAATTGGTGACGAGATGTATGAGTTGTTGACTATGGCTAATCAGACTACTGAGGATGTATTTTCTTTGTTGGATAATCTGTTGAAGTGGACCAAAAGCCAGATTGGTAGCCTGAATGTTGTATATCAGGATATTGATGTGGTAGAGGTTGTGGATAGTGTAATAGATGTATTCAATATGGTAGCCGGATTGAAGAAGATTACTATTCGTGAAGAAAAGGTTGATAAGCTACCTGTAAGTGCAGATATAGATATGTTGAAGACAGTGGTACGCAATTTGGTAAGTAATGCCATTAAATTCAGCAATGAAGGTTCCGAGGTACTGGTCAAGATGGAAGAGAAGGATGGCATGGCGGTAGTCAGTGTCCATGATCATGGTTGTGGAATCGATGAAGAGGGGCAGAAGAAGTTGTTGCATACCGACACGCATTTCAGTACATTTGGCACTAATAATGAAGAAGGTTCCGGTTTAGGATTGCTGCTTTGCCTGGATTTCGTAAACAAGAATGGCGGTAAACTGTGGTTCACTTCCAAACAAGGAGAGGGGTCGGTATTTAGCTTCTCAGTTCCTTTGAAGAAAGGATAAGGAAAAATGGTAGGTATTATATCAATGGAAAGGAGATTGTCCAGGAATTTACATATCCTTATATGATGTAACAATTTTAGACAATCTCCTTTTTCATGCCTTTATATTTTTTATCTCTTACATAGTTTTCTATAATCGCAGTATTCACACTTTTTACTGTCTTTCGTTTGAGTAAAAGGTTCATCAGGATTGTATATTTCTTGTAATAATGCCTTTAGGCGGTCTCTAAAATCATCTTCAAAAAAAGCGAAATTGTTTACCGGTATCTTGGGCTGGCGGGGTGCCCCCATTTCTATGACTGGTGAGTAACTTTCCGATGCTGCCCGGTGAATATACAACAGGGAGGGAGCTACTTTCAATGGTTGTTTACGGCACATGATACAGGCATATAAGAATGTCTGGAAAATATAGTTCGGACGTCCTTCGGCAGGAATAAACAATTGTTCTATACTTTCCGGAGTTTTTGGGGTACCTCCGGTTTTGTAATCAACAATACGTAAAGTATCATTCTTGCTATCCAGTCTGTCTATGGTACCGCCTATCTGTAAGGGCAGTTTTCCTAAAGGGGTATCAACTTCCATCGTTTCCCTGATTTCTTGCTCCATACCTTCCATACAGAATGGGGCATATTGCAAATCGTTACGTAAAAGTTGTCGTAGGTAGGAAGTGATGACTTTGGAGTGAATAAGCTGTGTACCGTTATATTCCGGTTGTTCTTCTTCTGATACGTGGAAGAATTTTTCCTTAAAAGCACAGTCTACGTAAGACTGTAGTTTCACATCATTTCGTAATAATTGCTCTAAATCCTCTTTTCGTATTTCTTTACCGTTGGTTATGAGGTCATTGTATACCAGTTCGGAAGAACGGTGGAAAATGGTTCCGAACAGGGCAGAGTCTATTTCGGCACTGACTTCATCCGGCGTTTTCAGCCCGGCGACACGATGATAGTAAAACTTCAATCTGCAATCCAGGTATTCGTTGAGTGCCGATGGCGAGAAGAAAGCCTTAGGGTGACGACGGACATCATATGAGTCATACATCCGCTTCAGCACTTCGGATGTCTTTTTTATTTGGATATCGCGGCTATGCTGTGGAGATTGTTCCGCTTCAAGATATTTTCGGGAGATGTCATGCGGTGACTCTATCAGGAACTGAAGCATGAAACGTGACATTTCTCCACGGTTCAATCCGTCTGACGCAGTATTATATAATAAAGTGATATTCTCGGCACGTTGTATCAGACGATAAAAATAATAGGCATATACAGAATTCTTATGTTCAATGGTAGTCATACCGAATGCTTTACGCAGATTGTAAGGGATAAACGAAGAATCTCCGTTTGCTTTGGGAAGTTGTCCTTCATTGAGGGATAGCATGATAAGATTACGGAAATCGAGATTACGTGTCTCGAGCACTCCCATTACCTGCATACCAATGGCGGGTTCCCCATGAAACGGGATGTTGGTAGAAGTGAGTAGACGGTTCAATAATCGTTTGAATGTGTCTGTCTGCAAACTCAGCCCGTCGGTTTCAATCAGGTTTAACAGACGGTTGACGAGGGTATAACTCTTGAACAGGGATTCTCGGTAAAGTTGGTTGAAAATGTCTTCCGCATCCTTCTCTTGACGATAGATGACGGCTACTTCACGCAACAAGTCGGTAATGTAACGGCATAGTGAGGCAATACCGTTTTGAGGGGTAAATACCTGTTCAAGAAAGTCGTCTTTCTTTAGTTCGGAAGGGAGAGGATAGAAACGGTTGTCTCTCGTTAACTGCTCCTCCAAGTCTTCCGCAAATGGTGAGAGTTGACGTGTATAGGAATGCTTCAACACAGAAAGTACACTTTCGTAGGTATATCGTCCCGTATCGGTACGATAACCGGTAGTCTGCATTTCCAGTAGAGCGTTGATATAACTGTATACGGGCGTTTGTGCCAAAGGAAATCCCATGGTGATATTGACATTCTTCACTTCGGAAGGAATGGAGTGGAGTACGGGCAGCAACAAGGCCTCGTTACAGAGTACCACCGCATTTTCTTTCTCAGATGTTTCCCAACCTTCTTCCTTATGGTTTGTAGTTTGTAATTTATAATTTTTGATCCCTCTAATCCATTCCGGAATATAACGTGCCTGTGCATTTTCTGTTGGTGCAGAGATGAAATGTATTTGTTTGGGCTTGCGTAATGTATCGAACGCACTTTCCGGTAATTCATTTGGAAATACCTTCAGATTACGAAGAATGAATTCTCCGGCTTCGTGGACATAAGGAGGTTTTTGTTCGTGGGGCAAACGGGTATAAAATATATCATAGTCCCAATAGAACATAGCTTTCCCTGCATTCTGTAATCGGAGGAAAAACTCAGTCTCTACTTTATTCAACACATTGAAACCTACAAATACGTAGCGGTCATAATGCAGACGGTCGGCATCAAGTTGTTCTATGACGTTGCGATACATCATGCCTTCGTACGCAATGCCCAAATGGGTCAGATTGGTACGATAATGGCGGTAGATATCACCTAATTTATCCCAAAGAGATATAAACTTCTCTTTGAGTTGTGTACGTTTTTCTATAGAGAAATTTTGAAAAAATTGTTGTATGGCCTCTTCCTGTTCTTTGTCAAGGAAGTCATAGTTATCCATGATGTTCTTCAAATCCTGTAAATTGGTGAAAAGACGATCGGCGTCTACCAGATTTTTATCCACATCATCAAAATCACTGATGAGTAATTCTCCCCAGAAATAAAAATCATCCAATGGTTCTTCACTGTGAGTTTCTTCACAGAATACTTTATAAAGTTCACATACCATCCGGATAGGATCACCCGGCTTCAACGTAGAAAGTTGCCGGAACAGTTCACTGATATTTACGTAGGCAGGTGACCAGATGGGCTTGTCGCTTTCTGCTGCCAGATACTCGTTGAAGAACAAGCCGGCACGTTTATTGGGAAATACGATAGCCGTACGCGACAAATCGTCTCCTATTTTTGAATGAAGGTCGTGAGCGACCAATTGAAGAAATGTTTCCATGTAATGTCTATATCCTGTTTGCCAGTATGACTGGACATTATTATACTTTTTCTATATTTCCTTCTTCCACATACCACAGATATCCGTTGATACTGTTTGCGTCATATCCCATGCGAACCAGTAATTGCATATAACCTTGTACCTGTCTATTGTATTTTTTATTCGGTTTACCGAATTTGAAGTCAATAACCACTATTTCGCCATTTCGCATCATTACCCTGTCAGGGCGGCGGGTATGCAATTCTCCGTTCTCTCTCCAGATAATATCACATTCATTGAATAACTGCCAACTACCCGAGTACCAGTCTTTGATTTGTGGGATGGAAAAAGCACGTCGAGTCAGGTCACGAACTTCTTCTTCTGTTTCCGTGCGACCGATTATTCCCTCAAATACAAGTCTGTTGATAGCGTCATCAATGTCAGCTTCTGTTTTGATGGCGGAGAAAAGAGTATGCAGCAAACGCCCCCGGTTGATGAAACGTTGCCAAGACTCAGCTTCATCCACACCGGCTATAAAGTCTGCCGAACGGTTGGACTGTCGGAATTCGATGTCATGGCGCATACTTTCCATATGAACGGGGAGTTTTGCGGCAGTCTGTGCCAGTTTATTGATTACGGGAGTATCGACAAGAAGGTCGGGTTTGTCTGACGGACATATTTTGCCACATTCATAAATGCTTTCTTCATCCCATGTTCCTTCGCCTGATTTGACAACTTGCGGTAATGCGGCGGAAAGAAGCTCGGATATGGTTCCTTTTTGCTTTTTTTTGCTCCATAGGATTAAATTCTTTCCGGTACGGGTAAAAGCCACGTAGAGCAAATTCAGATTGTCTACCCACAATTGCAACCGTTCGTCCAAATAATCTTTCCGGTATACCGATTCGGCCATGGTGGAGGAGTAGTTGATCGGAACGATATCCAGTGCATTGTAAGGCTTTTCCGGTGCCGTACACCATACGAGCTGGTTATTGGTTTCATTCTCTAACTTCCAGTCACAAAAAGGTATCAGTACAGTATGAAATTCCAATCCTTTTGATTTGTGGATGGAATAGATACGTATGCCGTCCATTTCTCCACTGGGTATAGTCTTGGAACAGAGCGTTTCATCCCAAAAGCGAATAAAGGCGTCAAGGTCGGAAGAATTACTTTGCAGATATTCCGTTACGGCATCGAAGAAAGAAAACAAATAAGCGTCTTGCTTTTTAATATTACCCATATTGAAAATGCTGAACAATTCTTCCAGCAACTCGTATAGCGGCATCAAACGTAACTCGTCCTTACGAGAAATGAAGTCTTCAGGCAATAATGTTTCAGGAGAAGCCATGAGCAGACCATTCAAATCTATGTTTTCCTCATATTCCTCTTTTTCTGTTCCTTTCTTTGTAACTTGTAATTGATAATTTGTAATTAACGAAGCCCTTGCGATAGTCTCTTGCGGATTGGACAGATAGCGCAGTGCATCCATCAGCATACAGATGGCAAGTGATGCATCCAAACGGAAAGCTTCGTCGGAAACTATCGGGAGGTTCAGTTCTTTGTCGAAGTAATCGGCAATCGTTGGGATATTCTTGTTTTTTCGTACAAGAATGGTAATGTCATTCAATTGGACACCTTCATTGAGCAGCTGTCTGACTTCTTCTCCTAAGGCTATCAAGGTTTTTTCCGTATAATTATGCTCGTCGTCCGGTTCAAGGAATGCAGCTTTTACATATCCTTTCGTTTCTGTTTTGGGCGATTCTTGTGCGACGTCGGCATAAGCTTGTTTCAAAGAGAAACATTCCTCTTTCAATTCTTCCAGATACAGGGAATTCAGATAATCTACGGCTGCTGTGAAAAAACGGTTGTTGAAACGGATAATATTTGTTTCACTTCGACGGTTGATTTTCAAAGTTTCTACACGTACCGGGAAAGGAAACGGAGTAGAGGACTCGGCCGGGTAAGCTGTGCCCAAACCATTCAATATTCCCCAGTCTCCATTTCGCCAACGATAGATGGACTGTTTCACATCCCCCACAATCAAGCTGTCGGCTCCTTGCGAAAGCCCTTCGAGTAATAGTAAACGGAAATTGTCCCATTGCATACGGCTGGTATCTTGAAATTCGTCGATCATCACATTCCGTATGTTGGCGCCTATCTTTTCAAACACAAAAGAAGAATCTCCTTCATGCACCAGTTTATGCAGGAGGGCATTTGTATCGGATAAAAGAAAACGGTTATGCTCACGGTTCAGCGTGCGTACTTCTTCATCAATATGGTTGAGCAGTTGCAACTTGTTGAGGTGTTGCAGGGAAAGGCGGCAACTGTTTATCGTGCGACTTTTCTGTGACCTCAATTGTTCGGCATCTTGCAGTAAGGGTATCAGGCTGGTTTCTGCCAGGTGAATGATATCATTTTTGCGTGCGGAGGTTTTTGTGGTCCAGTTTTTGGCATCTGCCAGGCAGCTTTGCAAGGTAGCGTTTATAACATCCTTGTCTGTCAATCTGCCATCCCGCAATTTGCGGAAGTAACTGCCGATGCCTCGTGAACCTCCTTTCAAGTCTTCCGGAACGAGAGCATGACTTTCAAGTTCACCTTCGAATTGGTCATAGAAACCTTTCATTTGTTCCAATGCCTCAGTTTCCATTTCACGCAGCACGTCACGATAAAGTTTTATTGTCTCGGGGTTACGAAGTTTTTGTCGCAATCCTTCGCCCCGCTCTATATAACTCTCGTCGAAGATATTCCGTCCGAAGTTTTTTACTTCGTTAGAAACATTCCACCGTTTATCATCGGCTATACGTTCATTGATGTAATCCAATAGCCATGCCAGTACGGGTGAAGTGGGAGAGAGCTTCTCTATGAGACTGTCTACGGCATTGCTCAACACATCGGTATTGTTCAGTTCAATATTTAGATTAGGACTAAGTTCCAGTTCCCGGGCAAGGTTACGCATTACGGACTGGAAGAATGAGTCGATCGTTTCTATACGGAAACGGCTGTAGTCATGTAGCATATATTGCAATGCCATTCCTGCTCGCCGGCGAATTTCTGCGTCTTCGTTGTCCGAAAATAGTTTTTTACCTGTTGAGAACGTTTCTTTATCTGCTGGAAGCGCTTTTTCATTTACTGAAAGTGTTTCCCCATTCTCCTTCTTTGTAATTCGTAATTCGTAGTTTGTTTTTCTCAGGTCTTCTTTGATACGCGTCAAGTATACCTCCGAAGCCGGATCTTTCTTCCATATACCGTAAAGTTGTGTCAGGATACGTTCTTTCATTTCTGCTGTAGCCTTGTTGGTAAAGGTTACAGCAAGTATCTGTCGATAGGCATGTGGATTGAGTATTAAGTGCTTGATATATTCCACTGCCAAAGTAAAAGTTTTTCCCGAACCGGCAGAGGCTTTATATATTAATAGTTCCATGTAGAAAAAGGATTCAGTGTTTAAGAAACAAAGATAATGTAAACTTTACATAGAATGAAATGAATGTGTTTATTTTATCAAATACATTCATTTAAAATATGAATAAATAATAAAGAATATTTGTGTAATCAGTTGAAAATAAGTTGTATACGTCTAATTCTTGAGGGTGTTTTTTAAACGTTCGTTTGATGTACGCAAAGATAAGAGTGATTTTTATACTGGCAAAATGTTTGATAAAAAATATTTTTGTATTTCAAGGATATGGAAGTTAATCCTTTCATTTTCAGAGTCTCATGTCTTATTTGATTTCAGAGTAATATTCCTTCTTTTCATTCTTTTTCCTCGTTTTACATACAAGGCTAAAAAAGTGTTTTTTATACGAACGTTTAAAAAACATCCGTTTGTATTCAATTCATTCGTTTTCAGATAGATACGGTATATGTAGTAACATTCCGGTTTGAAAGATAAAACTGTCTCTTTCAAACCGCGAAGCGTACCCGTTCCTGAGGTCTTCATTCCCAAAGCACTTCCTCAAGTGATTGAAAGTCAAAGATATTGGTTTGCCGCCCGTACACGTGACAAGCAAGAATTCGCTGTCCGCAGGATTCTGGAAAGCCTGAAAGCGGAAGAAGGTATGGATATTGAATTCTATCTTCCCACAAGGACTGTGGTCACCCAACTGAAGTACCGCAGGAAGAGAAGTGAGGTCCCTGTCGTCCGGAACTTGATATTTGTCCGTGCCACCAAAAAGACAGCCTGCGACATACCCAATGTCTACGGGGTCCCCCTTTTCTATATGCGCGACCTTTCCACCCGTTCCCTTCTGGTCGTCCCCGAGAAGCAGATGGAGGACTTCATGTTCGTCATGGACCTGAGTCCCGACGGTGTCAGCTTCGACAACGGAGCATTGTCTGCGGGCCATAAGGTCAGGGTCGTCAAGGGCGACTTCTGCGGTATTGAGGGGGAAACCACCACCCGTTCCAACAAGACTTACGTGGTCATCCGTATCAAGGGTATCCTGACCGCTACCATCAAAGTGCCCAGGTCCTATCTGAAAATAATAGAGTAACATTTTAATCTTATCATATTCACATTCAATGAATAATCTACTTTCCCGTACTCATGAGCTCCAGCGGCTGGCCCATGAGCTGATGTATCTTGGCATGGATGGCTCCCCCGTCTATTCGGACGACTTTTGCCGTTTGAATAAGGAAGTCCTCGTCCGTTGCGACTCCCTTTTCCCGGAAAAAGGTTCTGATATTATCGAAGAGGCCGACCTGTGCCTGGCCCTCCTGATGGGTTATAATGCCACGATCTACGACTATGGCGACAAGGAGGAGAAGAAGCAGGCTGTCCTGGATCGTATCTGCAATATCCTGGCCCCCCTTGCCCCTTCCTTGCTGAAAGTACGCCTGCTGTCTTACTGCTACGGCGAGGTTTACGAGGAGTCCATGCTCCTGGAAGCCCGTTCAATCATAGGGAGCTGGCAGGGAAGCCCCCTTACCCCCGCACAGAGGGAGATCATTGAAGAGCTGCAGAATATCGAGGATAACCAATATCCTTTTGAAATACTCGAAGAGTGAACCATTAACCTTTAAACCCCAAGTTCCGTTGTTCATACTGTATCTTATACTTGCCTTTGTCATATCGGTATTCATCGCCCGCATGCTTATCCCGCGCATCCTGCTCATCTCGATGCGCAAGAAGCTTTTCGACATCCCGGATTCCCGCAAGGTCCACAACAAGGCCATCCCCCGGCTGGGCGGCGTCTCTTTCTTCCCCACGGTGCTGTTCACCTTCTGCTTTATCTACGCGGTAAGGCTGCTGGAGGGCGACGGGGTGGCTTCCGTATATGCCGGCCACCTGCTTCCCGAACTGTTGCTCTTTGCCTGCGGGATGACTTTGCTCTACCTTACCGGCATCGCCGACGACCTGGTGGGCGTGCGTTATCGCCAGAAACTGGCCATACAGGTTATCTGCGCCTCCTTCTTCCCGCTTTCCGGCTTGTGGCTCAACAATCTATACGGCCTGTTCGGCATCCATGCGTTGGACCCCTGTATCGGCATGCCGTTCACCGTCCTCTCCATAGTTTTCATCACCAATGCCATCAACCTGATAGACGGCATTGACGGGCTTGCCTCCGGCTTGAGCAGCGTTTCCCTGCTCATCTTCACTTTTCTCTTCATCGACAAGGGCCTGTGGAGCTATGCCATGCTTTCCGTCGCCACTTTCGGTGTCCTTGTCCCGTTCTTCTATTACAACGTGTTCGGCAGTGCCGAGCGTTCCCGGAAGATTTTCATGGGGGACACCGGCAGCCTTACCTTGGGTTATACGCTGAGTTTCCTTGCCATCAAATACAGCCAGGTCAATCCGGATGTCACCTCTTATACCGAAGGCGCTTTTGTCATAGCCTTCAGTACCTTGATCATTCCCGCCTTCGATGTTGTCCGGGTAGTCATGGTACGTGCACGCGAAGGCAGGAACCCTTTTGAACCGGACAAGAACCACATCCACCATAAACTCCTTGCCATCGGGCTGTCCCCGCGGAAGGCCATGCTCGCACTGCTGTGCATGTCCTGCGCGTTCAGTGCGGTCAACATCCTGTTGATGCCCTATGTCAATAACACGGTGATGCTGGTTGCGGACATAATGGTATGGGTAGGACTGAACTTGTGGTGGGATTATATAAGGGACAAACACAAGAAAAAGACATGACTTAAAGATGATGTTTAGATCGCTCATCATCATCTTTAGGTTACTAACCATCATCTTTAGGTTGCCCGTTATTATCTTTAGTGCTACAGCCATTATTGAATTTTCTGTGAAAAATGATGCCGCGAAGTTCACGAATAGATGGCATACCGCCAAAAAGAGATAACTGACATGTGAGTTACGTATATATGATATCTTAACAATATTCGTATATCTTAACATCTCGCGTGCGGTTTTTATTTACTAAATTTTTTATTTAAATGAAAGATCAAAAGAAGAAAATCTCCCTTCATGTAGAGTTGGGTGATTTCCTGGAATCGCTGCGCTGCAGCATTCCTGTGGACGGTAAACGTCTTCCCATCCGGGAAGTGTGTCGCCGTGCGTCAATGAGTGTCTCGACTTACGAACATGTAAAAAGGGCTCCAGTTTAAACCTGAATCAGTATTATGCTGTTTTTCGCATCTACACGGGAGTGTACATAGTACATTCCGATGAGTACAACAGCCTGATACGCAGTTTTATACATTGTATGGAACAGGATTGGAAAACGCGTTGATGATGTAACAGATGACACCTTTGGCACACGTTTTTCCAACTTTCTATAGTATATATGTATTTAATGAATCAGTACTTGATATAACGTTTTACGTATACATATAAAAAGTTATAAAAGAGGGTGACAAAGGTGTCACTACTTGCATGTTTTTTTTGTATTCCACTTTATTCTTTCATTTACTATGGATTTAACCAATGTAAAAATTATTAACTTACCTAAATTCTTAGATAAGCGGGGAAACCTATCTATCATTGAAGAGTTCAAGAACATCCCCTTCAAGATAGAACGTACCTACTGGATTTACGACGTGCCCGGCGGCGAAGCTCGCGGCGGTCATGCCTACAAGGAAAACCAGGAATTCATAGTGGCCCTTTCGGGCAGTTTCGACGTGATACTGGATGACGGGAAAGAAAAGAAGACATTTTCTTTAAACCGTTCCTACTATGGTCTTTATGTGCCTAAAGGTTTATGGCGGGAAATGAATAATTTCTCTACTAATTCGCTGGCATTGGTACTGGCTTCCACACCCTACGACACAGATGATTACATTTACGATTATAGTAAATTTATTAAATTGAATAATGAATAAACCGACTGTCTATGACTGTTCTGTCATAGCACTTCCTAAAATTGAAAACCGATCCGGAAACATAACTCCTATTCATGGGAACCTGAATGTCCCTTTTGAAATCAGGCGTGTGTTCTATTCGTATGACATTCCGGGTGGTGAGTCTCGCGGTGCCCATGCGTACAAAGAATGTCATCAATTCTTGATTGCCGCCAGTGGCAGTTATGAAGTAATGCTGGATGACGGAGTGAATAAACGCACGGTTTTGTTGAATCGTCCTTTCTATGGGCTACATATACCTCTGGGTATTTGGGCTGCCGAACAAGGTTTCTCTTCAGGGGCAATCTGCTTGGTACTGACCTCCCAAAGTTATAATGCGGAAGATTACATACGTGACAACAATGAGTTCTTAACGTATGTCAACGGGGGGGTAAAATCTAAAATCATTCTCTCTCCTTTTGAAGAAAGGAGGGTGGCATGACGAGAAAAACTTCTGTGTATGATTGTACCATTATAGAACTGGACAAGCATTATAGCGACAGGAAAGGAAATATCTCTGTGATAGCAAATAGCAACACCATTCCTTTCGACATCAAGCGCACCTACTATCTGTATGATGTGCCCGGCGGTGAAAGCCGTGGCGGACATGCACACAGAGAGTTAAGCCAGTTGATTATTGCCGCAAGCGGCAGTTTTACCGTAACCTTGGATGATGGTAACGTGAAGCGGACGTTTGTACTGAACCGCCCTTATCAGGGACTTTATGTAGTACCCGGTATTTGGCGAACATTGGATGACTTTTCTTCGGGGGCGGTGTGCTTGGTATTGGCTTCGCATGGATATGATGAAGGAGATTATATAAGAAATTACAATGATTTTATAGAATATAAAAATGAGTATTGATAATTATAAATCAGAAATTAAAAAAGCCATATTAATAAGACGTTTTGAAACACGTTTATTAAGTCTATTTTCAGAAGGTAAAATAAACGGTACGGTACATACTTGTGTCGGCGAGGAGTTAACTCCAGTTTTTATAAGTAAATATTTGTCTGATGCTGATTGGTTTTTGAGTAACCATCGTGGACATGGACATTTTATTGCAAAAACAGGTAAAGTTACTGACCTGATGGCTGAAATGATGGGGCGTACTACAGGCATTTCCCATGGTTACGGTGGAAGCCAACATTTATATACCCAAGGCTTTATTTCTAATGGCGTACAAGGTGGCATGACTCCTATAGCTGCAGGTATGGGACTTGCAATGAAACTGTCTGATTCCGGTCGTATTGCGGTTTCTTTCTTGGGTGATGGAACTTTAGGAGAGGGCATCATTTATGAATCCTTTAATCTTTGTGGTATCTGGAAACTTCCAGTTTTGTATGTCCTTGAAAATAACCATTATGCACAATCCACATCTTCTCAGCAAACCTTTTCCGGTGATATAAGAAAGCGGATTGAAGGTTTCGGTTTGGATTATTATAGCACGAATATTTGGGATTTAGACCAGTTGGATGTTACTTTTGAAAATGCAATAAAAAATGTACGTAACGGTAATCCTGCTTTTGTTGAAGTAGATTGTTATAGACTAAATTCACATTCCAAAGGTGATGACAATCGTAATGAAGAAGAGATTGAAAGATTTCGTACAAAGGACATATTGACTGTTTTTGAACAGTTATATCCTGATTTATATTCGAACTATACGAAAGAGGCTGATGAATTGTTGGATCAAATAGTAAAAACTGCTGAAGAAGCACCGAAACTGGTCAATGTTACAACGAACCAATTTGTACAGAATATTCCCGTTTCGTATAAAGAGTCGGAAGGTTATGAAAAAGTGCGTGGGAATGAATCCGCTTACAAGGCTTTGAAACACTTCTTTTCAGTCACAGACAAGTCGGTTATGATCGGTGAAGACATTGCATATCAGTCTCCCTACACATCGGTTCCTTATGGGGGTGCTTTTAAGGTTAGTAAAGATTTAAGTGATTTGTTTCCTGGCCGGGTAATAAATACCCCAATCAGTGAATCTTCGATTACAGGGGTGGGTATAGGTTTGGCGTTAATGGGGTATACCGCTTTAGTAGAAATTATGTTTGGGGATTTTATGACGTTAACATTAGACCAACTTTTACAGCATGCTTCAAAATTTTCTTCCATGTATGGAAGAAAAGTAAATCTGCCATTATTGATTCGTACGCCTATGGGAGGACGTAGAGGATATGGGCCTACTCACTCTCAGAGTATAGAAAAATTCTTTTTAGGTATTTCGGACATCAATGTTCTAGCTATAAACGGTGCTTTGTTACCTGAAATTGTATACCAGCGCATATTTGCCAATTTGACAACTCCAACTTTACTTATAGAAAACAAAATTCAATATACAAGAAGCAGTTTTAAAGTTCTTGATGGGTTCAAACTATTGGTTTCAGACGAAAAATTTCCTACAACTTTATATCGTCCTGACACAAAAAATACAGATTTGACAATTGTATGTTATGGTGGTATGTTGGAAATCGTAAAATCAGTTGTTGAAAAATTAGCTTATGATGATATAATTTGCGAAATAATATGTTTAACCCAATTAGTCCCACTCAACATATACCCTATAATTGAATCTGTCAGGAAAAGTAAGAAGATTCTAATAACAGAAGAGGGTAGCGATTTTGCTGCATTGGGTTCTGAAATTCTATCTAATTTATTGAAGTCGGGTATTCATATCGATTCAACCAGAACATTGGGAAATAACACAGTTATACCTTGCGCTTTAGATGCTGAAAATGCATTATTACCTAACGAAGATTCTATAATCAAAGTAATAAAAGAAATGTTATGATAGACATTGTTTTAGAAAAGTTAAATGTCAGTGATGACATGTATCTATTGAATGAGTTATTTGTAGAGAGCGGCTCTTTGGTAAAAAAGGACGATACGATATTCAGCATTGAATCATCTAAAATAACAATTGAAATCCAATCTCCTGCTGAAGGTTATCTGTATTTTGTAGATGGTTTGGAAGAAGGGATGGAACTTCCTGTCGGTTTCTTAATAGGCAAAATAGTAGAAAAGCCCGTTAATCCTTTTGAAACGGTTGAAGATAATAAAGAACAGATATCTGACATAGAGGTAGAAGAGGCAATAAAAGAACCTAAACGGTTAATTGTAACTTCTGGAGCCCGTCCATTAATGGAGAAAGCGGGATTAAAGGTTTCTGATTTTTCAGAATATTCTTTTGTTTGCAAAAATGATATAGTTGAAGCTTGTGAACAAAAGGATTTATATAATTATGGCCATAAACGATCCTGTAAAAGAGTTGCTATTATTGGTGCTGGTGCAGGAGCGGTACAAGTCATAGATTTGATCCGTAGTCTAAAGGATTATGTCCCTGTTATTATTTTTGACGACACGGCAGAGAAAAAAGGTAAAAATCTGGATGGAGTATATATCGATGGTGCTGTAGACTTTTCCCGTATAAAAGATTTATATACTCAAAAAATATTTGATTGTGTTATCAATTCAGTGTCTACTTCCATACCTTTTCGTAGAAGTTGTTATGAGCACTTGAGTACTTTGGATATTCCATATTGTAATTTGATACATGAATCTTGTGTCATAGGTAGTAATGTACAAATGGGTACCGGTAATATTCTCTTTCCTTTTACACATATTGGAGCAGATACCTTTATTGGTAATGATAATTTTATTACGGCTAAGGTATCAATAGAACATCATAATCACTTAGGTAGCCATTGTACATTTGGTCCAGGTGTCATGACCTCTGGGCATGTGACGATAGGGGATGAAACTCGTTTTGGAACAGGTATCTATATAGAACCTTTTGTAGAAATAGGTAAGGATTGTTTGATAGCTTCCGGTGCGGTTTTAACTCAGATAATCCCAGCGCATTCCATCGTTCGGCATAATCCTGGGATAGAGATTGTTAAAAAGAAAATAAGATAATAATGATAAAGTTTTTAGATTTACAAAAGATAACCCAGAAGTATTCTGATGAAATACATGAAGCGGTGAATCGTGTAGTAGACTCCGGTTGGTATCTGCAAGGAAAAGAAAATGAAAAGTTCGAAGCGGATTATGCCCAATATATCGGAACAAGATATGCGATAGGTTGCGCCAACGGCTTGGATGCCCTGATATGGATATTTCGTGCCTATGTAGAAATGGGCGTGATGCAACCGGGCGATGAGGTAATTGTTCCTGCAAATACTTATATCGCTTCCATTCTTGCTATCTCGGAAAATGGGCTGAAACCTGTATTGGTGGAACCGGACATTGAAACCTACCAGATTGACGATTCTAAAATAGAAGAAGCTGTTACGGAACGTACCAAAGCTATCTTGATTGTTCATCTTTATGGGCAGTGTGCTTATACCGACAAGATAGGCAAACTTTGTAAGAAGTATAGTCTGAAGCTGGTGGAAGACAATGCACAGGCACACGGGTGCAAGTTCAACGGAAGGAAGACGGGTTCATTGGGAGATGCGGCGGGTCATAGCTTTTATCCAGGCAAGAATTTAGGCGCCTTTGGCGATGCGGGTGCGGTGACTACTAATGACGAGGAATTGGCAAAAGTGGTTCGCGCTGTGGCGAATTATGGCTCGCAAAAGAAATATGTATTCAAGTACTGTGGCAGGAACAGCCGTTTGGATGAAATACAGGCTGCCGTGCTGGATGTGAAACTGAAACATTTAGATGAAGATGTAGCATTTCGTAAAGCTGTGGCTAAATATTACATCGAACATATAACTAACCCTAATATTATCATTCCGACTATTAAAGATTGGGATGCCCATGTGTTCCATATATTTACCATCCGCACAAAGAAGCGTGATGAGTTACAAAAATATTTATCGGAAAATGGAGTACAGACTATCATCCATTATCCGATACCTCCCCATAAACAGGAATGTTATAAAGAATGGAACAGTCTATCATTTCCAGTTACAGAACAGATCCACAATGAGGAACTAAGTCTTCCTATGAGCCCGGTGATGACTAAAGAGGAAATAAAAGTGGTAGTTGACTTGTTAAATGGATGGAAAAACTAATTAGAAAATTCATTTCTTTGTACAAACGTTCTACCAAAATGGATATTGTGAGAGTATTCTCTTTCACTGCCGTGGCTACTTTGGTAAAAATGTTGACCGGATTAATCAGTGTAAAGGTAGTAGCATCTATAATCGGACCTGCCGGAGTAGCTTTAGTAGGGCAGTTAAATAACTTTACTTCTATTGCAATGACTGTTAGTAGTGGAGGTATCAATAGTGGTATAACCAAATATATTGCTGAGTATAAAGAAGACAAAGATGTTGTGTGTAGTTATCTTTCTACCGCATTACGTATTACTGTTATTTGCTCTATTATGGTTGGTATATTGATGATATTATTTCACAATTATCTAAGTGAATATATTATGTTATCATCAGAATACGGCTATGTATTTATTATTTTTGGTTTCACAGTGTTGCTTTATGCAATCAATATGATGCTTATTTCTATTGTCAATGGTTTTAAAGAATTTAAACGATACGTATATATTAATATTGCCAATAGCATTTTAGGTTTACTTTTTACACTTGTTTTTGTTTTAACTTTAGGGTTAAAAGGTGCACTAATAAGTGTGGTAACCTATCAGAGTGTAATGTTAATTGTAACAATATGGATGCTTCGTAAGTTGGCTTGGTTTAAATGGAAATATTTCAAAGAAAAATTGAATAGTACAATTTCAAAGAAGTATTTACAATATACTATAATGGCAATAGCAACAACATCCACCTTGCCAATAGCCCAAATGTTACTGCGTGGGTATGTAATATCAGATATATCTCCAATTGAGGCCGGTTGGTGGGAAGGGATGAATCGCATATCCAATATGTACTTGATGATTATCACTTCCTCGTTTAGCGTATATTATCTTCCCAGACTTAGTGAATTAACTGATTTTAGAGAGTTACGTCATGAGATATTCAATAGTTATAAAATAATTATTCCTATGCTTCTAGCAGGTTTTATATTGGTTTATCTACTTAGACATTTTGTTATCGAATTATTGTTTACTTCTGAATTTCTTCCGATGGAAAGTCTTTTTATTTGGCAGTTGATAGGAGACTTTTTCAAGATATGTAGTTGGGTACTGTCTTTCTTGATGGTTGCCAAATCAATGACAAAAGCTTTTGTTACTACTGAAATATTCTTTTGCTTATCCTTTGTTGGCTTAGGATTTCTTTTCATGAATTGGAATGGAGTGATAGGAATTACGCAGGGATATCTAGTAAATTATATATTTTATATGCTTGCGATGTTGTTTATCTTCCGTAAATTAATATTTATTTAATATGTACATATCTGAATACTATGAATAAAAAACAAATGAAAATTACGTGTATTGTAATTTCTTATAATCAAGAAGACTATATATTGGAAACACTTAATGGTATATTAAGTCAAACAGTATTACCAGATGAGGTTATCATTGCAGATGATGGTTCTACAGATCAAACTCCTCTTTTGATTAAAAATTTCGTGAATGAAAATCTACTTCAAGAAAAATGGAAACTTATTCTCAGTCATAAAAATGAAGGTATTACGTGTAATTTAAAGAAAGCCATAAAAGCCTCTACTGGAGATATTTTGTTATTAAATGCAGGAGACGATATTTCTTTACCAAATCGTTGTCAACATGCCATTAAATTATTCGAACAACATCCCAACTTGTATATCATAACTGGTAGTATAACTAAAATAGATGCTCAAGGTAAAATCATAGGGAATATTGTCTATGATGATATACTGTATAATGATGTCATTACAACAATAAAAAATGGTATGCCAAAAGTTTTTCCTGTTGGACAAGCTATACGCAAAACTCTTTTTGACAGGTTTGGTGATTTACCTACTTCTGTTCCGAATGAGGATGATCAAATAACTTTTTGGGGATTAATTAGTGGGGGGATTTTCTGTAGTAGCGAAATGATAATGAAATATCGTGTACATTCTCTATCTGCAAGTTCTTGGATAAGAAATAAACAATCAGGACGAGAATTCTTGAAACGTTTTATTGAAGATATGCCAATAAGAAAAAAGCATATGGAACTTTGGCTAAAGGCTGTGCAGAAAGGAGAAAATGAGTATATCTGTCTCAAAAATTTAATTCAGTCAAAAATAGAACTTTATGATTTCTTCAGTAATATCGAAAAATTTTCTATTTGGAAAAGGTTAAAATGTTTTTTACATCAATATTCAACAACAAATCTAAGAGAAAAAGTCTATATACTAGGTGGAATATATGGCATCTTATCTTGGCGTCAATTAAAAATTATTCTGAAAAAACAATGAAGCAATATAAGGTTGCAGTTATACTAAGTAGTAAAATATTTGGTGGACACGAATTTCAATCAATAGAGTTGTTTAAAGAAGTTTGTAAATATTTTGATGCGACTCTATTTGTTAATCACTCATTGGATGTTTCTTTATTTAAAGATAAACATCTTCATTATATAAAACCGGAACTACCTCTTTTTAAAAGTGGAAATTTTCTCAGTCAGTTTTATTATTCGGTAAAATATGGCAAGAAGATAAGAAAGTTATTTAATGGATACACTCATATTATTGTATGTGCAGGTACGGTAGAAGCAGGAATAAGTTTAGGATATATATTGAGAAATAAAGTTTCTTTCCTATATGTACCTATGTATATTGATCGTATTATCTTATGGGGAAGAATAGGATGTCTCTATAATCTGTTAACTGGTATCTTTGTTTATCCATATAAGAAGATCATTACAATAAATCGAATACAAGGGAAACTGTTTTCTAAATACAAATTTATTGTAGTGGTTCCAAACCGTATTTTTGACGAACAAGAATTAATTCAAATAAAGAGTCCTACAAATCGTAGATTGTACTTTGTTGGTAGAATTGAAGCAATAAAAGGACTTTATACTTTAATAAACTGGCTTGATACATCTCAAAATCCATTTCATGAGTTTGTAATAGTAGGAGATGGAAGTGAAAAGCCTTTTCTAGAAAAACATGTAACCCAATTGAAATATTTACGTGTAACTTTTAAAGGTTGGTTATCTTATAGCGAACAGGAAAAAGAATTTTCGTCAAGAGATATATATATCACAAATAGTTCATTTGAGGGAGAACCTTTAGCGATAAGAGAGGCAAACCGAAGAGGTTCAGTTGTTATTGCAAAAGATATTGTTGGACATAAAGGTTGTACACATAGAAAAAATCGTTTTCGTAATAAACAAGAATTATTACACTGCTTAAGTCTTGCAAATGCAAATAAATTAAAAGTGTTTGAAAATCAATCAATAGAAGAAATTGATGTTTTACGTGAAAAAACAGTCAGACAATTATTTTTGTAATTATAGTAGGACTATATTAATAGTCTTTTCTTTTTTATATTTAGTTTTTCCTCTTTTTATACAACCTATAGTAGGAGAAAATTTCTATATATATTCTTATTATCAATATAAAGTTACATGTTATTCTCTCCTATTTTTTGTAGGAGTTGTGTTATTGATATGTAATCTGTCTCATTGTATAAGTAAACATGCATATGTTTCTTGTCCTTTACCTGATAAAACTAGTTTAAAATTTTTCTACTGGTTAAACATTTTATACTTTATTAAAATGATACTTCATGGAATTCCATTAAAGTTGGCTGGAGCTAGTCGCGAGGAATTATTGATGAGTATTAGTTCTCAGTTAATAACAGGATATGGATATGTATTATTATTGGCTTGTATTTCATTACTATGTCTCAAAAATCAGAAATACATTATAATTTTTGCGTTATGCTGTTTATGCTTAGATATAATATATCAAGGTAAAATATTTTCTAGTTATTTGATAATGTTATTAATGTTTTATTTAGACAATCTGAGGATAAAGATGTCAATGAGAAAGTTATTACTTATTGGACTATTAGGTTTTTCTTTTATATTTACAATATTCACATTAAGAGCATTGTCTAGCGGTGGTTTTTTTCTTGTTGATGTATATTCTATCTTTTCTGAATTTATGGGAGTTAATGCAACTATTGGTTGGGGGTATGAATATAATATGGCGAATAGTCCAATGGCTCTAACTAATTTCGATACAATTCTACAAGACTTTTATATCGCAGATGTTGGTCATGGATTAGCCCTTAGTCCAGTAGCATATTTTATAGGTAATTTTGGGAATAAATATTTATTTATTTCTGTTCTGTTTTTTGTATTTATTGCAGTTCTTTATGGTATATCATCTATGATAATAGGAAGATATGCTTTACTAGTGTTCATGTATGATTATTTGCATTTCATGAGACATGGCCCAGATTTGTTTTTATTAAAATCTATAACTCATCTATCTTTTTTGATTATTATTCTTTGCATTTTTCAAAATTACAAAAATAATAAGCATAAGTTTTTAGAATATTAATTATAAGTTTCAATTATAAATGAAAATAGGAATTGATGGTCGTCTAATAAATAGGCATCAAAATACAGGTATTTCTCGATACACAGATTTCTTAATAGAATATTATGTAACAAAATATGGAGAAGAGAATATATCTATTATAACTAATAATAATTCTTTGCATATTGGGAATTGTAAAATGATATATACTAAATTGCGTCCATTTAATATAGTCCATTTCTTACTATATCGAAAGACATTATCAAAATTAAGTTTTGATCTATTGCATATACCTTTCTATTCAGGAATTGCAACTCAATTACCAGGTATAAAAATTATTGTAACAGTACATGATTTAATGTACAGATTAGTAAGTGATTTCTTTGGAAAAAATAAATTACTGAATTTTGCAAAAAGAAAATACTTTGACTTTATAGTAGGAAGAACTATCATGACTGCTGATGTAGTAGTGACTATTTCCGAAACAACTAAAAAGGATTTATACAATCAATTTCAAATGGATTCTATTCATATCCCAGAGTTTTCTGCTATAAACATAAATTCTAATGATTCAATATTGAAAAGATTTGAATTAAGCGATAAACAATTTTTCTTTTATTGCGGAAATAATCGACCTCATAAAAATTTGCAATTTGTTATTGATATTTTTAATGCTTTACCTGATTTACCACCACTTGTATTAGCAGGAAAAGGACATATGCCTAGTACAAATGTGAAAGTTGTAGGAGTAGTATCTGAAGAGGAATTAAAAGCTTTGTATAAATCCTCAATAGCTTTTATTTTTCCTTCTAAATATGAAGGATTTGGGCTTCCTATATTGGAAGCTTTACATTCAAATACATTAGTCATTGCATCTAAGATTCCTGCTTTTTTGGAATTTGAAAGTAGGAATATCTTATTCTTTGCTCTAACAAATCGGCAACAATTAGTTGAAGCAATCCAAATAGCTCAAAAGCAAACATTTATTGAAGAAAATAATTTCTTTAAAAAATATAGTGTTAGTAATATATACAGATTATTAGATAATTTGTTGGCATCCAATTTTGACATATAATCAGCCTTCTTACCTAAATTTGGAAATCATCATCTCTAAAAATCACCTCTTGATCTCATATAGCATAGTTTCTTATTGATAGCTATTTTAAATCAACTAATATAAAATCATAATTTCGAATAATGATAAAAATTTTACTTACTGGTAGTTCTGGCTTTATTGGTACAAATATTACATTAGCTTTTAAAGAACGATATAATATATTATGTATTGATCAGCAACCGCCTAAAAATAAACTTTTAAATGAATTTTGGGTAAAAGTTGATATTACAGATTTTAATGCTCTTAAAACTGTTGTGCTAAGTTTTAATCCTGATTACATCATTCATTTGGCAGCTCGTACAGATCTTGATGGCTCTTTTTTAAATGATTACTCTGCCAATATTTTGGGTGTGGAGAATTTGATGAGAATTTTACCCTTATTGACTAATTTAAAAAAAATTATAATAACATCCTCCATGCTTGTTTGTCGTGTAGGTTATTATCCTAAAAATCAATTTGACTATTCTCCTTCGACTTTATATGGTAAAAGTAAAGTGAAAACAGAAGAAATAGTATGGAATAACAAACCCCATTGTGACTGGGCGATCATACGTCCAACATCTATTTGGGGGCCGTGGTTTGGAATCCCTTATCGATCTTTTTTTGATAGAGTAATAGCACATCAGTATTTCCATATTGGGAAAAAAGGATGCACTAAAACCTATGGATATATAGGTAATTCTATCTATCAAATAGAACAGATTTTATTTAGTAATACACAAGATGAAAGTAAAAAAGTATTTTATATAGGAGATAATCCTCCTACTAATATTGAAGAATGGGCTAATGAAATTGCCAATGAATTGGGTTATAAAATAAAAAGAATGCCTTGGTGCCTTTTACGTTTAGCAGCATGGGGTGGTGATTTATTAAAACTAGTAGGAGTTTCCTTTCCTATGACTTCGTTTAGGTTAAAAAATATGACAAAAAACAATATAATAGACTTGACCAATACTTATGATATTGCTCCAAATCCACCATACTCTCGTGCCGAGGGAATTCACAAGACATTAGAATGGATACGTTCTAAAAAGATGTAAATGATGAAAATCTCTCTAATCACTGTTACATATAATAGTGGTTCAACCTTCCGTGATACTATTGAATCTGTTTTATCACAAACCTATCATAATATTGAGTATATAATTGTGGACGGATTGTCAAAAGATAATACTATGGATATTGTGAAAGAGTACGAACCTAAATTTAATGGAAGACTCTTATGGCTTAGCGAGAAAGATAAAGGCTTATATGATGCCATGAATAAAGGTATAAGAATGGCTACAGGAGATGTTATAGGAATACTAAATTCTGATGATTTCTTCACTTCAAATAGTGTGATAAAAAATGTAGCAGATAGTTTTAACAATGAAATAGACGCAATTTATGGAGATGTCCACTTTGTAAATTCATCTAACCTAAATAAATCTGTACGCTATTATTCATCTAAGGTCTTTAGACGATCATTAATGAAACTGGGATTTATGCCGGCTCATCCTTCATTTTATTGTCGTAAAAGTTGTTTTGAAGTATATGGAGTATACAAAACAGATTATAAGATTGCAGCAGATTTCGATTTGTTACTTCGTTTTATTTATGTGGAGCATATCCCTATTAAATACTTACCGATTGACATGGTAACAATGAGGTTGGGTGGAGCTAGTACAAATGGGCTTCAGAGTCTTCTGCATATAATGAACGAACATATCCGTTCATTCCAAGAAAATGGAGTGAAAAGTAATCGTTTTTTATTATCCTTGAGATATTTATATAAATTGACGGAATTTATCAGAAAATAAAATATATGAAAAAAGTTGCTTTAATAACAGGCATTACTGGTCAGGATGGTTCATTCCTGGCTGAGTTTTTAATAGATAAAGGATATGAAGTTCATGGCATTCTTCGCCGTTCTTCTTCTTTTAATACAGGACGTATAGAGCATTTATATCTTGATGAGTGGGTGCGTGATATGAAGAAAACCCGTCTTATAAGCCTTCATTATGGAGATATGACTGATAGCAGTTCGTTAATTCGTATTATTCAATTGGTACAACCTGATGAAATCTATAATTTGGCTGCACAAAGCCACGTAAAAGTATCATTTGATGTTCCCGAATATACAGCTGAATCCGATGCTGTTGGTACGCTTCGTATGTTGGAAGCTGTCCGTATTCTTGGTTTAGAGAAAAAAACAAAGATTTATCAGGCTTCTACGTCTGAACTGTTTGGTAAGGTTCAGGAAGTTCCTCAGAAGGAAACAACTCCTTTCTATCCCCGTAGTCCTTATGGAGTAGCGAAACAATATGGTTTTTGGATAACGAAGAATTATCGTGAAAGTTATGATATGTTTGCTGTAAATGGCATTTTGTTCAATCATGAAAGTGAACGTAGAGGTGAGACTTTTGTTACAAGAAAAATAACCCTTGCTGCTGCACGTATTGTCCAAGGATTTCAAGATAAATTATATCTGGGTAATTTGAATTCGCTTCGTGACTGGGGATATGCAAAGGATTATGTGGAATGTATGTGGTTAATTCTTCAACATAGTGTTCCTGAAGATTTTGTGATTGCCACAGGTGAAATGCATACGGTTCGTGAGTTTGCATCTTTGGCTTTCAAGGAGGTTGGCATTGAACTTCGTTGGGAAGGTGAGGGTATAAATGAAAAAGGAATTGATACCAAATCTGGTAAAATTATAGTAGAAGTTGATCCTAAATATTTTCGTCCTTGTGAAGTTGAACAATTATTGGGTGATCCGACAAAAGCTAGAACTTTACTTGGTTGGAATCCTACAAAAACAAGTTTTCCAGAGTTAGTGAAAATTATGGTAGAACATGATATGGGATTCGTGCAGAAACTATATATCAAGAACCAAATGTTGAGATGATATGGATGTAAATTATAAACTTATTGATACTCAGAAAGTCATAGACTACATAAATTCTTTTTTAGGAGAGATTAGGGTAGAGGATATCATTCAAAATTCCGGTGCTGACAAACTGCGGGTATATCCCGCACTCTTCGAGTTGGAACAGGAGGGATTTATTGAAGTATTAGAGCGAGAAGAACTAGGTGCACCAAAAGTGATATGTAAACAAAGAGTTTCTTCTACAAATTTAGAGTGACATTTTTATAATAAACGACAGGTAACAGCGGTTATTTTGTTTTAGGCAGCAGCCGGGATTGCTCAGTTTGAGTAATTCCGGCTGCTTTATTTAGTTTATCTTACCTCATCATATCTCAGTAAGCATTAACTAAAATATACCTTTTTTCATTATTAACGGAGGCTACATATTAATTGTGAAACCACTTTTGCGGAACCATATATACTATGCCATGAGAGGACTTGGTTATAAGTACGCATTAGTCTACATTATAGGTGTCTGAAACAAGAACGTAAATGATTTGCTATCCTTTAAATCCTTCACCGCGTCGCCTGCGTAAATTTCTCCACCGGTGAGGGCTAATTTCTTGATGCCGGCTTTCGGGCTGAAATCAATCTTGTTCAGGTCGAGCCAAAAGAGGTTGGGAGTTAAGGTGGACTCGAAGTAATAAACCTTATTCTTTTGGTCGGAGACGGAACGCCAACGGGTAGATGAAATGTAAGGTTTGTCCGGGGTAGTAATCCCATAAGGTACGGATACATTGCGCATGACGCTCAGCACACTGGGAACGGCAATCTTGGCATCATTGGTCTGCGGAATGGCGTGTATATAGAAAGAGGCGCGTACAAAACGGTCGCTTGAGCGGTTGGTGCCCGGAAGCATGTTCAATCCACCCACTTCTTTCCAATAGTTGTTGACGGCTAATTGCAGTTCGTATCTGGGGGAATTTGTCATTACCTGATATTCTTTACCTTCGTGAATATCCAATTTACCATTCAGATATTCCAGGACGGCAGTATTTCCGGTAGCATCTGTGATTGCCATGTGCAGGGTAGAAGCGGAGCCATTAGGCATCATGGGTGCATCGATGCGAAAGGATTCTTTTTTCAATTCGTCCACAGCTTCGCGCACGGTGGCAAAGTTATCAAGAACATATTGCGTCCAGATACTGATACCCATTATCGGGCGAGTATCTCCGGGACAGTCATAAATAGATTCTGGCAAGAATAGCAGACTGGCAACCAGCCCTTTTTCGTTCATGCCGTCGCAAGTGCCTATGTCGTAACCTGTAGCAATGACACTACCATATTGGGAAGTCCAATTTACTGTTTTCCCCTTGTTATATCCGGTTCTTTGTATACCTCGCGGAAATACATAGATATTACTCATGATATCTTCTTTCCAGTCCATGGTGCGACCGGTAATAACCATATTGTCCGGACCGATGTATGTAGCACGGGTACATGCTTCAACCTGTTGTACGTTTGTTGAAAGTAGCGCAGCTAATGCGGTTGTTGCTACCATTCCTAATTTTACCTTCATTATCTTATTAATTTAAAGGGTTAATATTCTAAATGAAGATATAACAAACATCTTGGAAATCTGTTTTGTGGCAAGTATGTTATTAGGGGTGTTACTCTACTTTTTCTTTTAATAACTCCTCCATTTTCAGCACCTCGTCGCGATATTGCGCTGCTTGGATGAAATCGAGTTTCTTGGCTGCTTCCTGCATAAGTTTTTTGGTACGTTCGATACTTTTTTCCAATTGGGAACGACTCATGTATTGGACTATCGGATCGGCAGCAACAGCAGTAGCTTCTTCCTGTTCAATGTATGGGCGTGGAACACTACCTGAAGGTTTGTCTTTACCTGAAACTGTTTCTGCTGATCCTTCTGCTGTAGCAAATACATTGAGATTTTTCGCTTTCTTGATTTGTTGAGGTGTGATGCCGTGTTCCTCGTTATACTTCAACTGTTTTTCACGGCGGCGGTTCGTCTCGTCAATAGTCAGTTGCATACTTTCCGTTATTTTGTCGGCGTACATGATGACCATGCCGTTTACATTACGGGCAGCACGTCCGGCAGTCTGTGTCAGTGAACGGTGGGAACGCAAGAAACCTTCCTTGTCTGCATCCAAAATAGCGACGAGAGACACTTCCGGTAAATCAAGACCTTCACGCAATAGGTTCACGCCGACAAGTACGTCGTATTCACCCTCACGTAAATCACTCATAATCTTTACACGTTCCAGTGTATCTACATCACTGTGGATATAGTTACACTTTACGTTGTTATTCAGTAGATATTCCGTCAATTCCTCTGCCATACGTTTGGTCAACGTGGTGACAAGGGTACGCTCATTCCGTTCGATGCGCAGTTGGATCTCTTCCATCAAGTCATCTATCTGGTTGTGGCTGGGACGAACTTCAATAATCGGGTCGAGCAATCCTGTGGGGCGGATGACCTGCTCCACAACAACACCTTCCGACTGTATCAACTCATAGTCGGCAGGAGTAGCGCTGACATAGATTACCTGCTTTGCCATTGACTCGAATTCATCGAATTTTAACGGACGGTTATCCATAGCGGCAGGCAAGCGAAAACCATATTCCACAAGATTGGTTTTACGGGCACGGTCACCACCGTACATGGCACGTATCTGCGGCACACTGACGTGACTTTCATCAATGACAATCAGAAAATCATCAGGGAAGAAATCAAGCAGACAGTAAGGGCGAGTACCCGCATCACGGCCGTCAAAATATCGCGAATAGTTTTCGATGCCTGAACAGTGACCTAATTCGCGTATCATTTCCATGTCATATGTCACACGTTCCTGCAGACGTTTGGCTTCGAACGGACGTCCTTCATTCTCAAACCATTGCACTTGCTTGTGCAGATCGTCTTCTATCTGATGAATGGCTCGCAGAGTAGCCTCTTTTGTTGTCATAAAGAGGTTGGCGGGATAGATTTTGTAAGCATCGAATTGGGCCAGGGTCACCCCGCTTATCGGATCTACTTCTTCGATACTGTCTATTTCGTCTCCCCAGAAAACAATGCGTAGTAAGTTGTCGGCATATGCCAGATAGATATCCACCGTATCACCCTTTACCCGGAAATTACCACGGTTAAGGTCAATGTCGTTACGAACATAGAGACTGTCTACCAAACGTCTCAGAAATACATTACGGCTAAACATTTTACCCTGCTGCACTTCAATTACATTGTTGTAGAAATCTGCCGGATTTCCCATACCGTAGATGCATGATACCGAAGAAACCACTACTACATCTTTCCGGCCGGAAAGTAGGGCAGAGGTAGCTGCAAGACGGAGTTTATCTATCTCATCGTTGATGGCAAGATCTTTTTCTATATAGGTATCCGAAGACGGCAGATAAGCTTCGGGCTGGTAGTAATCATAATAAGATACATAATACTCTACGGCATTATTGGGGAAAAATCCCTTGAATTCGCTGTAAAGTTGCGCTGCCAAAGTTTTGTTATGACTTAATATCAAAGTTGGTTTATTGACATTAGCAATGACGTTGGCGATAGTAAACGTTTTTCCCGATCCTGTAACACCCAGTAAGGTCTGTGCAGGAACTCCTTCCTGTATACCTTCGGTCAGTTGGGCGATGGCTTCCGGCTGATCGCCGGTAGGCTTATAGGCAGATGTTAATTCAAATTTATTCATTTTCTCTCTTTAGGAGCGGCAATATTCGGTAAAATCTTTGAGATAAACAAAATAATTTGTTTACTTTGCGGCAAAGAAAGTGCAATTAAGTTAATAACAACCATATAATGTAATACAACGAAGAACATGATTTGGAATGAAAATATCGAATGCATGGATCGCGAAAGTCTTCGCAAAATTCAGGGTATTCGTCTCAAGAAGACTGTGGAGCGTGTATATCATGATACTCCTTTCTATCGTAAGAAAATGCAGGAATTAGGTATTACTCCTGATGATATCAACAGCATTGATGATATCGTAAAACTTCCTTTTACCACTAAATATGATCTGCGGGATAATTATCCTTTCGGACTATGTGCTGTTCCAATGAGTCAAATTGTACGTATCCATGCCTCTTCCGGTACTACCGGAAAGCCTACGGTAGTGGGATATACCCGTAAAGACCTTTCGGCTTGGTCCGAATGTCTTTCCCGTGCTTTTACGGCTTACGGTGCAGATAGCTCGGATTTCTTTCAGGTGTCCTACGGATACGGACTCTTTACCGGAGGTTTGGGAGCTCATGCCGGTGCTGAAAATATAGGTGCTTCCGTTATTCCTATGTCTAGTGGAAATACGGAAAAGCAGATTACATTGATGCATGATTTCGGCTCGACAGTACTCTGTTGTACTCCTTCATACGCTCTTTATCTGGCTGATGCTATAAAAGATTCCGGTTTTCCCCGTGAAGAATTTAAATTGCGAATTGGTGCTTTTGGTGCTGAACCGTGGACGGAGAATATGCGTCGTGATATTGAAACTAAATTGGGTATTAAAGCTTACGATATTTATGGACTGAGTGAAATAGCCGGTCCGGGTGTGGGGTACGAGTGTGAGTGCCAGAATGGTACACATCTTAACGAAGACCATTATTTTCCTGAGATTGTAGATCCGAAGACGCTGGAACCCGTAGCTCCCGGTGAAACAGGGGAGTTGGTATTTACCCATCTTACCAAGGAAGGGATGCCCCTGTTGCGCTACCGTACTAAAGATTTAACCGCATTGCACTATGACACATGTCCTTGTGGTCGTACTTTGGTTCGTATGGATCGTATTCTTGGACGTAGCGACGATATGTTGATTATCCGTGGCGTTAATGTATTCCCGACGCAGATCGAATCTGTAATTCTTGAAATGCCCGAATTTGAACCGCACTATCTTTTGTTGGTTGATCGTAAAAATAACACTGATACCATGGAGTTACAGGTTGAAGTCCGTCCCGAATTCTATTCAGACGAAATCAATAAGATGCTGGCGTTGAAAAAGAAACTAACCGCACGCCTGCAAAGCGTACTTGGTCTGGGAGTAGATGTCCGGTTGGTGGAACCTCGCAGCATAGAGCGTAGCGTAGGTAAAGCCAAACGTGTAATTGATAATCGTAAACTATAATTTAAAACTTAATCCCATGGTAGCAAAACAACTTTCTATTTTTCTGGAGAATAAGTCCGGTCGCCTTACGGAAGTAACGGAAGTTCTGGCTAGAGAAGGCGTTAACCTTTCTGCTCTTTGCATTGCTGAGAATGCTGATTTCGGTATTCTTCGTGGTATTGTTTCTGAACCTGATAAAGCATATAAGGCTTTAAAAGATAATCATTTTGCAGTCAATGTTACTGATGTTGTAGGTATTAGTTGTCCCAATATTCCCGGTTCGTTGGCGAAAGTACTTCGTTGTCTGTCTGATGAAGGAGTATTCATTGAATACATGTATTCTTTTGCCAACGGTCAGACTGCCAATGTTATCATCCGTCCTAACGACATGGAGAACTGTATTCGTGTGTTAACGGAAAAGAAAGTGGATTTACTTGCAGCAAGCGATTTGTATAGATTATAATCTCTATTGGTCGATAATCTTGCCCCGTTTGTCTGCTTTTTGAAAAATTAAGGTTCGTATCGTTGCTTTATTCGATGCGAACCTCTATCTTTGCACATTATTTGAATAAAAGTAATGAAAAAGAACATCCTAATAACTCTGCTTGCAGCACTGCTGCTCTCCTCGTGTGGAGAATACAACAAGTTGCTGAAAAGCACCGATTACGAATACAAGTACGAAGCGGCAAAGAATTATTTTGCAAAAGGACAGTACAACCGTGCTGCCACCTTGTTGAATGAATTGATTGCTATTCTAAAAGGTACCCTTAATGCAGAGGAATCTCTATATATGTTGGGTATGAGTTACTATAACCAGAAAGATTATCAAACCGCTGCTCAAACTTTCATTCAATATTATAATGTTTATCCTCGTGGTACATTTGCTGAATTAGCACGTTTCCATGCCGGAAAAGCTTTGTATTTGGATACCCCGGAACCTCGTCTCGACCAATCGGGCACTTACAGTGCCATTCAGCAGTTACAGATGTTTCTTGAATATTTTCCTCAAAGTACTAAGAAAGAGGAAGCTCAAACCATGGTATTCGCTCTTCAAGACAAGTTGGTGATGAAAGAATACCTTTCGGCTAAGTTATATTATAATTTAGGGAATTATTTGGGTAATAACTACGAATCATGTGTTATAACTGCGCAAAATGCATTGAAGGATTATCCTTATACCAATCTGCGTGAAGATTTGTCTATCCTTATTCTGCGTGCCAAATATGAAATGGCAGTATATAGTGTAGAAGATAAGAAGGCTGAACGTTATCGCGAAACGGTGGACGAATATTATGCTTTTAAAAATGAATTTCCCGAGAGTAAATACATGAAAGATGCCGATCGCATTTTCAAGGAAGCGCAAAAGATTTTGAAAGACTGAGAATAGAGAAAATATAATTGATAGTAAATTAAATTAGATAGAAATTTATGGATTACAGAAAGACAAATGCTCCTTCTACTACGGTTACTCGTGATATGATGGAGTTGTGTGAGGATACCGGTAATGTATACGAAACCGTAGCTATTATTGGTAAACGCGCCAATCAGATTAGTGTTGAAATCAAGAACGATCTTTCTAAGAAATTGGCGGAGTTTGCTTCTTACAATGACAATCTGGAAGAAGTATTCGAGAACCGTGAACAAATTGAGATTTCACGCTATTATGAAAAATTGCCGAAACCGACTTTGATTGCTACACAAGAATATATAGAAGGTAAGGTATATTATCGTAATCCTGCAAAGGAAAAAGAAAAATTGCAGTAATGATACAACGTATTCAATCCGTTTATTTATTGTTGGTAACTATTCTGCTGGTAGTGGCAATTTGTCTGCCGGTAGGACAGTATATCGGTACGGACGGAGTGACAACCCATATATTCAAGCCGTTGGGCGTAACGTTAGCTAATGGTACTTTTCAGTCTACATGGGGGTTGTTCGGTATACTTTTGTTGAGTGCAATTATTGCTTTCTGCACTATTTTTCTGTTCCGTAATCGCATGTTGCAGGTGCGTATGACTATATTCAGTAGTCTTTTGCTGATAGGTTATTACATTGCTTTCTTCGTGTTCATGTTTATGTTGAAGAATGACTTGGATGCGATGAATTTTCAGTTGGGTTGGGCCTTGTGTCTTCCCGTTATATGTATTATTTTGAATTATTTGGCATTCCGTGCTATCTATCGGGATGAATTGATGGTGAAAGCTGCGGATAGATTGAGATAATAGATGATGCGTTATAAAAAAAACAGATGGTGGTCAATATTCGACACACCATCTGTTTTTTATTTATAGGTATGTGTATTATTTTCTTAGGTCGAACAGATATGTAATCTTTGCAGTAATTACTCCATGTGCAGAACGTGAGAAATAATCTTTCTTGGTGCTATTGTAGAAATCGGAAAGTGCATAGTAATATCTTCCTTCTACAAGAAAATTACCGGCTTTAGTACGAAGCTCCACACCGGCTCCTCCGGTAATACCATAGTCAAATCTATTATCTACAGCTTTGTCGTGCTGTTCTATTATGATACTTGGGTGATCTTTCCAATTACCGCTTATCGTTCGGCTGTCACTCAAGAAGAAGCCGATTTGCGGACCGGCATGAATGAAGAACTGTAAACCCCTGTCTTTTCCGAATGCCAAATGTGCTAAGAAAGGAATTTCCAGGTAGTTCATTTTGCGGGTATATTGTAAAGTCGGGAAATCTTCATAAAATTCGTCCCAGCCGTGTTGAGAAAGGTTAAATTCCACTTGCGCACCACAAATCATGCTGAAATATTTCTCAGAAATATAACGTGCAGTTATACCGCTATTGATACCCATCAGATTTTTCTGGCGTACTTTTGGTGAGAAGGTTACACTATTCAGGTTAATACCCCCATTAATACCTACAGAGAAATTATGCCGTTGTTCACCTATCTGTGCACTTGTAGGTAGGGCAATGATACCCAGTAATAGTACTGTTCCTATAATTGTTTTCAGCTTCATCGATTTAATTACAAGTTACTAATTAATCAAAGTCCAGTTTTATCAGTTCAAAATTCTTGGTAAAATGCACAAAGAATACTTTTCGGTTGATAAATCCTCCCCAATTATTCACACGTTGGAATTTAAATCCGGTTTGGATAGGAACTAAATCCATCCGTTGCAAGTTCTTTTCGAGTTCTGAACCATATTGGGACAAACCCTTCAGGAAAAAATAGCCTGTATCAAATCCCAACATACCAAACTTCGGATAACGTTCGTCCATATCCTTACCATACCATCTGCGATAATTCTTCGTGAAACTGACAGCAGCGGGCAATAAGTTATTAGTATAGAATGAAGAATAGAAATATGTATCCAGCTCAAAGAACGCTTCAAGATGATCTTTGGTGTACGTTTGCCATTCCGGATATCCGAAAAGATGGATACGGCTGTCGGGCATCTCGCGAACTAGCATGGTGAGTTGCGGAAGAGTTTTTATCAACGTGACGTTATCGCCCGAAGTGGGGATGAAGATGTTTTCACGATCATTCATCAATACCGCTTTCAGTGATTCTACATTGGCATCCTCTTTCAGTGTCTTCACCGGGATGGCACGGTTACGCAATTCCTCTCTTAGCCCTTTTATGAAATCAGCTTTATCCTTTGTTCCTTGACTTGCTTCAAGGAATATGACATTTGCATTGGGAAACTGGCGTACAAAATGGTCATAAACTTCGGAGTATAAATACGACTGTGGCGTATTGATTTGATATATGGCAGGATTGCGGAATACCGTATTGTCTTTGGAAGTAAACGGTATCACGAGACGTATTCCGTTTTTATTGGCAAAGTTTGCCAAAGGCTTGATGTGCTGTTGATGCAATGGCCCGAAGATAATATCCATATCTTTCATTTCGCTCTTGCCGAGTATGGAGCTCAGGGAAGCAGTTTCCGATCCTGAACTGTATGTATAGAGATCAATGGAAATACCTGTACGCTTCAAACTATCCACTGCCATCAAAAAACCTTCATAATATTCCACCATTTTTGTCGCTTCGCTCCGGGTAGCTCCATCCGGCAGGAAGGGAAGAATGACAGCAGCCTTAATGGTACTGATACGTTCACCTGTTTTTTTGTTTTCATTGAATAGTTCACTATTCGAAGGTACAGTTTGCGGTCGGGTATTCTGTTGGGTCTGTACGGAAGGATAAGGAATACAGAGGAACGATCCTTTTTTTATTTTGTTTTCACCTTTCAGTTCGGGATTGGCAGCTATCAGTTCAGCTTCTGTAATACCATATTCACGACTGATGCTGAATACGGTTTCTTTCCGTTTCACTTTGTGCATGTCACGGCAACGTGATTGTACTGGTTTTTGTATATCACTGCTTTCAGTAGGTTCAGAAGTATTTACAGTTGTATTAGTAGTAACACCTGCTTCCGTTGCAGAAGGGATACGGATCACCTGCCCGATACGGAAATTCTCGGCACTCAGTCCGGGATTGGCGTCACAGATGGCTTTGGCGGATATGTTATATCTTACGGTAAGCCGATAGAGCGTTTCACCGGCTTCGATGGTATGGAATGTCTCCTTCTGAGGATTGGCTATAGCTTTAGGGATACGTAGAGCACGTCCCACATAGATTTTCTCATCACTTCCGGGATTCAATTTCACGATGTCAGTCTGGCTTACACCGTACATGCTGGCTATAGAATATAGGCTTTGCCCTTTCTCGATGGTATGTAGAAAATAAGACTGGTTTTCTTGTGCGTTTACCCCGAAACTACATGCGCCGGCAAGCAGTAAGGAGCAGATAATGCGGTTAATCGTTTTCATTCAGTAATCGTTGGTTTATGTTTACAATTTCCCAAAGTAGCTGCAAAGTTAACAATATTGTCCCATTTTAACCAAAGGAATGCGTTAAGAAATAATATTGTGCATTTCAAAACTGAAAAATACTTTATTTCAGCTGATATTAGAAGGAAAAAAGTTACTTTTGCCCGATTATAAAAAGACAGTTTGGGTTGAATATTGAAATGATAGGTGATAATTTTCCGTTCCGTGTTTTTCTGTAGTGAAAGAAATTTTCCTTTATCATTTGACACATTTTAATGAACATAAATAGCAGTATGCAAGAAGAGACAGAATATATCAACGTATACGGTGCCCGTGTACACAATCTGAAAGATATTGATGCAGAGATACCCCGCAACAGCTTGACGGTCATCACCGGACTGAGTGGTAGCGGTAAGTCATCCTTGGCGTTCGATACAATTTTTGCTGAAGGTCAACGTCGCTATATTGAAACCTTTTCCGCTTATGCCCGTAATTTTCTGGGGAACCTGGAGCGTCCCGATGTAGATAAGATTACAGGACTGAGTCCGGTTATCTCCATCGAACAGAAAACGACGAACAAAAATCCCCGTTCTACGGTAGGTACTACGACGGAAGTGTACGACTACCTTCGTCTGTTATATGCCCGTGCGGGTGAAGCATACTCTTACCTTTCCGGTGAGAAAATGGTGAAGTACACAGAGGAGCAAATTATCGATCTTATCCTGAAAGATTATAAAGGTAAACGGATTTATATCCTTGCTCCGTTGGTTCGTAGCCGTAAGGGGCATTATAAAGAACTGTTCGAACAGATACGTAAAAAAGGATATTTAAATGTTCGTGTAGATGGTGAAGTGCGTGAAGCTTTACCGGGTATGAAGCTAGACCGTTATAAAAATCACGATGTAGAAGTGGTAATTGATAAATTAATAGTGACCGACAAAGACGATACCCGTCTGAAAAATAGTGTTACCACTGCTATGCGGCAAGGAGACGGTTTGTTGATGGTGCTCGATGTACAGGCGGATGTGGTGCGTCACTACAGTAAACGTCTGATGTGTCCTGTCACCGGATTATCTTATCGGGAACCGGCTCCTCATAATTTCTCTTTCAACTCTCCGCAGGGGGCGTGCCCCAAGTGTAAGGGATTGGGGGTAGTCAATCAGATAGATATAGATAAGGTGATACCTGACCGTAACCTTTCTATTGCCGAAGGTGCCATCATTCCTTTGGGAAAGTCTAAGAACAGCATGATATTCTGGCAGATAACCGCATTGCTGGAGAGATACGAAGCTACATTAAAAACTCCGGTGAAGGAGTTGCCGGACGATGCCATCGATGAAATCCTTTATGGTTCCGACGAACGTATCAAGATAAAGAGTACACTGATAGGTACTTCTTCCGACTATTTTGTGACTTTTGAGGGAGTGGTGAAGTACATCCAGATGTTACAGGAGAAAGATGCTTCTGCTACAGCTCAAAAATGGGCGGAACAGTTTGCCAAGACTACCGTTTGTCCGGAATGCCATGGTGCCAAACTGAATAAGGAAGCTTTGTCCTATCGCATCCATGACAAGAATATCTACCAACTTTCCAGTATGGATATCAACGAACTATATGACTGGTTGTTAAAGGTAGACCCTTATCTCAGCAATAAGCAGCAGCAGATTGCGGTGGAAATTCTGAAAGAAATCCGTACGCGTCTTAAATTCTTGTTGGATGTAGGATTGGACTATCTGTCTCTCGACCGTAGTGCCGTCAGTCTATCCGGTGGCGAGAGCCAGCGCATCCGTTTGGCTACACAGATCGGTTCGCAGCTGGTGAATGTACTGTATATTCTCGATGAACCGAGTATCGGTTTGCATCAACGGGACAATCAGCGCCTTATCCATTCATTGAAGGAACTGCGCGATATGGGTAATTCCGTCATTGTTGTAGAACATGACAAGGATATGATGCTTGCTGCCGATTACGTCATTGACATGGGGCCGAAGGCCGGACGTCTGGGAGGTGAAGTAGTCTTTGCGGGTACTCCCCAACAAATGTTGCAGACTCATACATTGACTTCTCAGTATCTGAACGGAGAGTGTAAGATTGAAGTACCTGCCAGGCGTCGTGAGGGTAACGGGCATAGTCTTTGGCTGCGTGGTGCAAAAGGGAATAACCTGAAGAATGTAGACGTTGAATTTCCGCTTGGTAAGTTGATTTGTGTTACAGGAGTATCGGGTAGTGGTAAATCTACGTTAATAAATGAAACACTTCAACCTATTTTGTCCCAAAAGTTCTACCGTTCGCTCCAAGATCCGTTGGAATACGACTGTATTGAAGGAATAGAATATATAGATAAAGTGGTAAATGTAGACCAATCTCCTTTAGGACGTACACCACGTTCCAATCCTGCCACTTATACGGGAGTGTTTTCCGATATCCGTAATCTGTTTGTCGGTTTGCCCGAGGCCAAGATACGTGGTTACAAACCCGGTCGTTTCTCTTTCAACGTTACCGGTGGACGTTGTGAAGCTTGTCAGGGTAATGGTTACAAGACTATTGAAATGAATTTCTTGCCGGATGTATATGTCCCGTGTGAAGTCTGTCATGGTAAGCGTTATAATCGTGAAACCTTGGAAGTTCGTTTCAAAGGAAAATCCATTGCCGATGTGCTGGACATGACGATCAATCGTGCGGTAGAGTTCTTCGAGAATATTCCTCAGATTTTGAATAAAATCAAAGTTATTCAGGAAGTTGGTTTAGGATACATCAAGTTGGGACAATCTTCCACAACTCTTTCCGGCGGCGAGAGCCAGCGCGTGAAACTGGCTACCGAACTTTCTAAGCGAGATACAGGTAAAACTCTATATATCCTTGACGAACCGACGACAGGACTCCATTTTGAAGACATTCGTGTTTTGATGAATGTATTGAATAAGTTAGTTGATAAAGGAAATACAGTTATCATTATCGAACATAATCTCGATGTCATTAAAATGGCCGATTATATCATTGATATGGGGCCGGAAGGTGGTAAGGGTGGGGGAGAACTCCTTTCATTCGGAACACCCGAGGAAGTGGCAAAAAGCACGAAGGGGTATACGCCGAAATTCCTGAGAGAAGAATTAAATCTAAAATAATAATCTCTGTGCCCTCTGTATCTTCTGTGGTGAAATAAATTGATAATTCGTAACTTCATGAAAATTAATAAAACCAATGCAGCTCGTCTGCTTGATAAAGCCAGGATTTCTTACGACCTTATCCCTTATGAGGTCGACGAAAACGATTTGAGTGCCATACATGTTGCCGCCAGTCTGGGTGAAAATATCGAGCAAGTATTTAAGACTCTGATACTTCACGGAGATAAGAATGGTTATTTTGTTTGTGTTATTCCCGGTGAACATGAGGTTGATTTGAAACTGGCTGCCAAAGTTTCCGGTAACAAAAAATGCGACCTTATCCCAATGAAAGAACTTCTTCCGCTTACCGGTTATATTCGTGGCGGTTGTTCTCCCATAGGTATGAAGAAAGCTTTTCCTACCTATATCCATGACACCTGTCTGCAATTTCCTTATATATATATCAGTGCCGGGCAACGGGGACTTCAACTTAAACTTGATCCAAAAGATCTTATAAAGGAGGTTCGCGCTGAAGTATGTACTCTTTTCAATGAATGAAGCGGGAGATGTAAACATGATCCTTACGAAGTTAAACATCAACTTTATGGCTATAAACATGATGTTTAGGATTGTAAATATGACCTTTAGCGGATGTAAATGTAAGTTCTAAAGTAATTGAACTTTTCTTTTGTGGTGAAAATTGTTCTTTTTCAATGAACCAAAGTCGTCTCTTAATAGTTAACTAACCTAACTAATTTTTAAGAGATGAATATGAAACTACGTCTATTTTTAGCATCGTTCGTCCTGCTTTGTACAGCCGTTCTCCATGCGGCAACGGCGAACGATATACAGGTCACAGGTACCGTTGTGTCAGAAGGAGACCCCTTACCGGGAGTATCGGTATTGATAAAAGGAACGCATAATGGTACGGTGACCGATATTGATGGTCATTATTCCATTAAAGCCCCTTCAGACGGCATATTGGTATTTAGCTTTATAGGCCTTAAAAGCCAGGAACAGAAAATCAATGGCCGTACGGTAATTAACGTGGATTTGCAGACTGATAGTGAAGTACTGGATGAAGTAATGGTAGTAGCTTATGCCACCGCCAAGAAATACAGCTTTACCGGAGCGGCTTCTACTGTGAAAGGGGATGAGATAGCCCGCATGCAGACTTCAAATGTGTCGCGTGCCCTTGAGGGCACTGTTCCCGGACTTCAAGCAAGTGCCGCCAGCGGGCAACCGGGTACCGATGCCGAAATTCGTATTCGTGGTATCGGTTCTATCAATGCATCCAGCGCACCGCTTTATGTGGTGGATGGTTTACCTTTTGATGGCAGCATCAACTCTATCAATCCGGAAGATATTGCTTCTATTACGGTACTGAAAGATGCTGCATCAGCCGCACTTTACGGCTCTCGTGGTGCCAATGGCGTGATCATCATCACTACTAAACAGGGGCAGACTGACTCTAAAACTACAGTCAGTGTAAAAGCCAGTTTCGGGGGATCCAACCGTGCCGTACGCGATTATGACCGAATCGGTACCAATCAATATTTTGAACTCTATTGGGAAGCTTTACGGAACCAATATGCCTTGAATACGGATAAGTATACTCCCCAAACCGCCGCCATTCAGGCTTCCAAAGACCTTGTAGGCAAATTGATGGGAGGAGGTCCTAACCCCTATGGCCCCAACTATTCCCAACCGGTAGGCACGGACGGGAAATTGGTTGCAGGAGCTGTTCCCCTCTGGAATGTAGATTGGCAGGATGCCATGGAGCAACAGGCTTTGCGTACGGAGTTAGGGCTGAACGTATCGGGAGGAGGAAAAACAAATCAGTATTTCTTCTCGGCAGGCTATTTGAATGATAAAGGTATTGCCCTTGAGTCCGGTTACCAACGTTTCAACCTGCGTTCCAATATCACCAGTCAGATAAATAAATGGCTGCGTGGCAGTGTCAATATGAGTTTTGCTCATTCTATGCAAAATTATCCTGTATCCTCGGATACGAAAACGAGCAATGTCATCAACGCCGGACGACTGATGGCTGACTTTTATCCTATCTATGAAATGAACTCCGACGGTACGTACAAATATGATTCCGAAGGAAACCGTATTTACGATTTCGGATCTTATCGTCCGTCCGGTTCTATGGCGAACTGGAACTTACCCGCCACGTTGCCGAATGACAAAGCGGAACGTATGAAGGATGAGTTTTCGGGACGGACATACCTCGAAGCAACTATTATCGAAGGATTGAAATTCAAAACCAGCTTCAACTTCGATTTAGTCAATTATAACGCACTTGATTATACCAATCCCAAAATCGGTCCTGCAGTAAATACCGGAGGCGGTGCGAGCCGTGAATATACGCGTACTTTCTCGTGGACATGGAACAATATTGTGACGTATGATAAAACCATTGGTAAGCATCACTTCAATATCCTTGCCGGAGAAGAAGCCTATTCATATCGTTATGATGTACTTCAGGCCGCACGTTCAAATATGGCTGTGCCCGATATGCCTGAGTTGGCTGTCGGTTCACTGGTGACCGCCGGTTCCGGATACCGTATCGATTATTCCTTGTTGGGATATCTCCTGAGTACACAGTACGATTATCAGGGAAGGTACTTCTTTTCGGCCTCTTATCGTCGTGACGGTTCTTCCCGTTTTGCTCCTTCCACCCGCTGGGGTAACTTTTGGTCGGTAGGTGCGTCTTGGCGTATCGACCGTGAAGAGTTTATGCTTTCCACCGCCGATTGGCTTTCGGCCTTGACGTTGAAGGCGAGTTATGGCGCACAGGGTAACGACAATCTGGGTACATATTATGCCAGTAGCGGACTCTATTCCATCGTTTCCCAAGCCGGTGAGAACGCTTTGGTATCCGATCGTCTGGCTACACCGGGATTGAAATGGGAAACTAACCTGAACTTTAATGTCGGAATTGATTTCTCATTGTTCAATAACCGTTTCTCCGGTTCATTCGATTTCTTCCAGCGTCGTTCCAAAGACCTGCTCTATTCCCGTCCGCTTGCCACTTCGTTGGGCTATACTTCGGTAGACGAGAATATCGGTGCATTGAAGAATACCGGATTTGAAATAGACTTGAAAGGTACACTCATCCATACGCGTGACTTCGCATGGCGTCTGGGCGTGAACCTGACTCATTATAAGAACGTAGTAACCGATCTTCCGTTGAAAGATATGCCGATTACGGGAGTCACCCGTTTGAAGGTAGGCCGTTCGGTCTATGATTTCTATCTGCGTGAGTGGGCCGGGGTAAATCCGGAAAATGGTGACCCGTTGTGGTATAAAGATGTAAAGGATACGCAGAACAATGTTATCGGCCGTACCACTACCAATGACTATGCCAAAGCCGATTACTATTATGTCAATAAATCTTCCTTACCGAAAGTGTATGGAGGTTTCAATACCGCTTTCACTTACAAAGGATTTGAGTTGTCCGCAATCTTTGCTTATAGTATCGGTGGATACATTGTAGACCGTGACGTCACGATGCTGTGGAGCAATGGAAGCAGTACGGGACGTGCTTGGTCTACGGAAATGCTGAAACGTTGGACGCCGGAAAATCGTTATACGGATGTCCCGGCACTGAAGACCGTTTCTAATAACTGGAATGCAAATTCCACCCGTAACCTGTTCAATAATTCGTACTTGAGGATGAAGAATATCACCTTATCCTATAATTTCCCGCAACCTATGATAAAGAAAATCAGTTTGAGTAGCTTGCAACTGTTTGTCAAGGCAGACAACCTGCTCACGATTTCCGGTAATCAAGGACTTGATCCAGAACAGGGAATTACAGGATTGACTTATTACCGTTATCCTGCCATGCGATCTATTTCGGGAGGGGTTAATGTCTCATTCTGATAATCTCCATCCCATATATCAAACTTATTTTAAATTTCTACTCATTATGAAAACTTCAATTAAAAATATAGTAATTTGGGTTACCGGACTGTTCGTCATTTCTTCTTGTAGTGGCGATTTTCTCGACCATAAGCCTACCGATGCGGTAGATGCCGGACTCGTCCCCATACCCTCCAATGCCGGGCGTATCTTCAACGGTGCTTGGTATAATTTATTTGAATATAGCAGTACGTATGCCAATATCGGCTATCGTGCCTTGATGTTACAAGACGATATGATGGCGAACGATGTTGTTTCTCGTCCCATGTACGGTTTCAATTCTTCTTATCAGTTCGATGATGTGGCAATACCTTCCAACAATCGAACCGCTTTTGCCTGGTATCTGATGTATAAAACCATCGACAACTGCAACACGGTTATTTCCATTCAGGCCACTGGTGATGATGATACCTCTGATTTTCGTCATGCTCAAGGACAGGCGTATGCTTTGCGTGCATTCTGCTATTTACATTTAGCGCAGCATTACCAATTTACTTATTTGAAGGACAAGACGGCGCCTGCCGTACCTCTCTATACCGAACCGACCGGTCCGGGTACGCAACCCAAGGGAAAAGCCACTCTTGAAGAACTTTATACTCAGATATTCAAAGATCTGAAACAGGCACAGACCTTGCTCGATGGTTATGTGCGCTCTGATGACAATTCAAAATTCAAGCCGAACACAGCTGTCGTCAACGGTTTGCTTGCCCGTGCCTATCTGCTCACCGGCCAGTGGGAAGATGCTGCCAAATCTGCTCTTGCCGCAGCCAATGGATATACCTTGATGACAGATGCCAAAACCTATATGGGTTTTAACGATATTTCCAATTCCGAGTGGATATGGGGACAACCGCAGTCCGTCAGCCAGTCCGACGCCAGTTATAATTTCTATTATATTGATGTGGTGACTCCCGATGCTTACAACAGTTTTATGGCCGACCCGCACTTCATGGATCAGTTCGAAGCGAATGATATCCGTCGGGAACTCTTTCAGTGGATGCGCGAGGGTTATCTGGGATATCGCAAATTCCGTATCCGTTCCGATCAGACGGGAGATATTGTCGTGATGCGTTCTGCTGAAATGTATCTCATTGCTGCGGAAGGATTGGCCCGTAAGGGGGTACTGGAAGAAGCCGTGAAACCCCTTAATACTTTGCGCAATGCCCGTGGACTTGCTGATTATAATTTGACAGGGAAAACACAGGAGCAGATGGTTGCCGATATCTTGATGGAACGTCGCCGTGAACTTTGGGGAGAAGGTTTCGGTATAACCGATATTCTCCGCACACAGCAGTCCGTAGTGCGTGAACCGCTGACAGAGGAAGAAGCTACCAAGGAATATGAATGTTGGCAACAGGACGGTAGTTATAAAAAGTATAATCCGGAGGGACATTGGTTCACTTCATTTCCCGACGGCACTCCTTTTACGCCGAATAGTACCTACTACTTATATGCCATACCGGAGAAGGAGACGAATGCGAATACCAATTTAAAATGAATTTAAAAAGAGATCGACAGTACATCACGCCTTCAAAGTAAATAGAATTGAGTAAATATATACTTCATTGTCTATTGGTGCAATCAATCAAAAAGTCTATATTTGCACAAATATTAAGAAATTAATCTATTTACTAATATCTAATATCAAAAAAAATTATGTTTGAAGGACAACCTAAAGGGCTTTATGCCTTGGCGCTTGCCAACACAGGAGAGCGTTTCGGTTATTACACAATGTTGGCAGTGTTTGTGCTGTTTCTCAAAGCTAATTTCGGTCTGTCGCCGGATGTAGCTGGACAGATTTATGGTGGATTTCTTGCTATGGTTTATTTCTTGCCGTTCATTGGTGGTATTCTTGCCGACAAATTCGGTTATGGCAAGATGGTTACTATCGGCATCATTGCCATGTTTGCGGGTTATGTGTTGCTTGCTGTTCCGGCAGGTACGGGTACAGTGGGCATGGTGTGCATGATAGGTGCATTGCTGGTCATTAGTACGGGTACGGGACTTTTCAAGGGAAATCTGCAAGTGATGGTAGGTAATCTATATGATTCGCCGGAATATGCTTCAAGACGCGATTCCGCTTTCAGTATTTTCTATATGGCCATCAATATTGGTGCCCTGTTTGCCCCATCATGTGCGGTAGGTATCATGAACTATGCGCAGAAAAGTCTGGGGATAAGTGTCAACGACTCTTATCACTTTGCTTTCGGCGTGGCATGCGTTTCGCTTATTGTTTCCATGATTATTTATTATACTTTCCGTAGCACTTTCAAACATGTGGAAGGTAGTACGAAACAAATAACTGCAGGTACAGGTAAAGGTGCGGTTACCGAAGAACTTTCTCCTGCTGAGACTAAAGACCGTATTGTGGCTCTTTGTCTGGTATTTGCTGTGGTTATTTTCTTCTGGATGGCTTTCCATCAAAACGGACTGACACTTACTTTCTTTGCTGATGAGTTTACTGCCAAAAGTTCTACGGGAGTGGAAAGTATGATGTTTACGGTATGGAATTTGGTAGCAATCATCTTTATTGTTTACGCTCTGTTCTCCTTGTTCCAAAGTAAATCCGGACGTGCGAAGATGATTTCGGGTATGGTTATTTTAGTAGCTGTGGCATTCCTGATATATAGATATACGATGCTTCCGGAGTCCACAGTAGTTGATGCTCCTATCTTCCAGCAGTTCAACCCATTCTATGTAGTAGCTCTGACACCTGTTTCTATGGGTATTTTCGGTTGGTTGGCTTCAAGAGGTAAGGAACCGAGTGCTCCGCGTAAGATTGGCTTAGGTATGTTGGTGGCAGCATGTGGTTACATTTTGATGATTATTGCTTCTATAGGATTGCTTTCACCCGATCAGCAAAAAGTAGCTGTTGAAGCCGGTACTGCTTCGTTTGTGTCACCTAACTGGTTGGTATCTACTTATCTTGTACTTACTTTCGGTGAGCTTCTTCTTTCGCCTATGGGTATTTCTTTTGTGTCCAAGGTGGCACCTCCCAAATATAAAGGTATGATGATGGGTGGTTGGTTTGTGGCAACTGCCATTGGTAACTATCTGACTTCCGTGGCTTCCAATTTGTGGGGTAACCTCCCACTCTATGTGGTATGGGGAGTCTTGGTAGCTCTTTGCCTGTTGTCCGCCCTGTTCATTTTCTCTGTAATGAAGCGTTTGGAGAGAGTGGCATAAATTTTCTTTGCCGGTAAAAATAAAAAGGCTGTGCGAATTAAATATTGGATATTCGCGCAGCCTTTCATCTTTTATTTCAAATTTCCTTCCCCATTATATAATCATTCATATAATATCCGTTTCCTATCGGAAAATCTCCTTCTCTCAATTTTCTCATTCCCATATGTTCATAAAAGTGTAGTGCTTTGTTGTTACGGTTCACGTTTAGTTCCAGCAAACACGGTTCCGGGTGTATCTCCTTGATGTACTTAACGGCTTCGCGGAACAGAAAACTACCGCAATGTGCACCCTGAAAATAGGGGAGTACGTATATCTTCTGTAAATGGAACAAATCTTCGCCTTGTGGTTGTACGGATACATACCCTGCCGCTTCGCATTCCTCGTAAGCAATTAGATAGACATGTCCTTCTTCTTCCATTTGTTTACGGATGTTTTCTAAAGAGTACATCCATTCCATCATATATTCGGTTTGTTCTTTAGTTAGTATTTCCTTATATGTCTCAGGAAATATCTGCCAGGCAAGTTTATGAATTAACTCACAATCGGCAGTCGTTGCTTTTCTAATGGTAAACATATTGTTGTATTTATAGTATTTGGGAACAAAGATACACTATAATGCTGTTATTTGTAACTCTAATAGTTAAATAATGAAAATATAAGGTACTTTGTAATACATAGTACCAAAGTAATACATATATTTGTGCCATACAAAGAAGTTGATAAGACAATATGAGATTTATAAGAGAGGAAAGACAATGGTCGTGTAATTAATAATCGGTAATTTATAATTTAGAATGGACGTTAATAATGTAAAGTCACAAATGCGCAAAGGCATGCTTGAATATTGCATCATGCTATTGCTTCACAAGGAACCGGCGTATGCTTCGGATATTATCCAAAAGTTGAAGGAAGCCCGTTTGATTGTGGTAGAGGGAACACTTTACCCGTTACTCACCCGTTTGAAGAATGATGACTTGTTGAGTTACGAATGGATCGAGTCTACACAGGGACCTCCACGCAAATACTATAAGCTCACAGAGAAAGGAGAGGTTTTTCTTGGAGAGTTAGAAATATCCTGGCGAGAGCTGAGTGATACCGTGAATCATCTTAGCAACTCATAATTAGTAATTCATAATAAAAAATATAGCAATGAAAAAGACTTTAACTGTAAATTTAGGCGGAACGGTTTTCCATATTGATGAAGACGCTTATCGCCTTTTGGATAATTACCTAAGCAATCTGAAGATACATTTCAGTAAGGACGTTGGCGCTGATGAGATTGTTGATGATATCGAACGCCGTATCTCCGAACTGTTTGCCGAGAAATTGACGGCAGGCTTGCAAGTTATTACGATTACAGATGTAGAGGAGGTGATTACCCGCATGGGAAAACCCGAAGATATAGAGACTGGAGATGCAGATACCTCTTCTCATGACGGTACGAATACAAGTAGTGGCTACGGTTCCGGTTCATGGAATGCCGGTTCTGCCAATCAGGCAACCGCTTCTGTTCGCCGTCGCCTTTTTCGTAATCCGGATGACAAGATGCTGGGCGGTGTAGTCAGTGGTTTGGCCTCCTATCTGGGTTGGGACGTAACTTTACTTCGCTTTTTACTGCTAATCGTTCTTATTTGTGGTTACGGTACACTGATACCGGTATATATCATATGTTGGCTGGTAATTCCCGAAGCACGTACGGCTGCCGAGAAATTGAGTATGCGTGGTGAGGCTGTCACGGTAGAGAATATTGGCAAAACGGTGACCGATGGTTTTGAAAAAGTGAGCCATGGTGTAAACGATTTCATGAAATCTGACAAACCTCGTACTTTGTTACAGAAAGCAGGTGATACGTTAGTGATGGTTGTCGGTCTGTTCCTGAAAGTATGTTTGGTAATATTTGCTATTATTTGCAGTCCGGTACTATTTGTTTTTGGAATTGTATTTGTGGCTTTACTCCTTGCTGCTATTGCGGTGGCAATCGGAGGGGGAGCGGCACTTCTTTCACTCTTCCCGATGGCGGATATTATACTTCCCGCTTCTCCGATGTCTGCCATTATGATGTACATCACTGGTATCCTGTTAGTTGGCATCCCATTGATCAGCCTTGTATGGGCAATCTTTAGCCAATTGTTCAAATGGCAACCCATGAATTCTGGTCTGAAATGGACTTTACTTATTCTTTGGATTGTCAGCGCTGCCGTGTTTGGCATCTGTTTCGCTATACAGGGCGCTGTATTCCCGATACTCAGTGTCGTTCATATTTAAATGAATATATGGGTAATATGAATATATAAGGAACTGGCTTGCATATATAATTGTGTGTTATAATTGAAAAGAGGATATTAACCGTAATCGGTAATATCCTTTTTTTTATGTAGGTATAAATATCATTTTATAGGAAAATATTACACCCGAATTTCTATTCGTATCCGCATTTTGTATGCGACTGAAGGTGTTTTTTAAACGTTCGTTTAAAAAACATTTTCCGAAGACTATTTATATATCACACTATTTCCTATAAAAGGAGAGATTAAATCTTATATCCAATAAATATTACAACATCTTGATAATTAGTAAAATAAAGGAGAACTAGACAAGGAGAAAGAATTTATCTATAGAAATATTTTGTAATTTCATTTCTTGCTCTTACCTTTGCGTACATTAAACGAACGATTAAAAAACGTTTTATCACTTTAATCGCTTTGTTTATAGCTCTTTAGGAGTGTAATATTAAACATAGCTATTTTTTGACTTCTTTTTCCGTGATGGTAAGTGGTCTTAAAATAAGATGAATGCAGACTAAACTATTGAGAATAATTGCATTACATAACCTGACCGGGAGGTATATCATTACTCCGGTGTCCCTAAAGAACACTCTTTCCAAAACGATAATATAAAAATAGTATTGATAATAATCGCTTGATTATCAATTACCTGTTTATGAGCCTCCAATCAAATAAAGATTTTTTGCAACACAATCATTGGTATGCCGTTCGTGTCTCTTATAGTCGTGAACTGTTCTTGAAGGCTATTCTGGACAAGGAAAAAATAGAAAACTTCATTCCGATGAGATATGGATATATCGTAAAAAACGGTAAACGCATGCGTAGGTTGCTTCCGGCCATTCACAACCTTGTCTTTATCCATTCCACCCGTAAACGTATAGATGCTCTGAAGGATACCCTAGAAGGCTCTATGCCCATACGTTTCATTATGGATCGTGAATACAGCCGCCCGGTCATTATTCCCGATGAGCAGATGCGTAGCTTCATACTTGTTGCCGGCACTTACGATGAAGCTATTCTCTATGTCGAGTCCGCCGAGCTACATCTTGTAAAAGGTCAGAAAGTTCGTATTACAGCCGGAGTTTTTGAGGGCGTTATCGGTGAATTTGTACGTATCCGTCACGACCGTCGCGTGGTAGTGAATATTGAAGGAGTAATGGCAATAGCCACTACCTACATCCATCCTTCCCTTGTAGAACCTATTGTAGAATTGTAGGAAAGGCAACATGAGATCTTAAAGATACCCCTGTATCCTCTGTGGTGAAATCAATAAATCATATCAGTTATATGAACTCAGAAATAGCAACTTTGTACTCTTCTGCCCATCGTCTGTTGACCTTGGGCATAGATGGTACTCCAATTTATGCTGATGACTTTGCTCGTTTGAATCGTGATGTTTACGAGCAAGCTCTGCAACTCTACAACACTTCCGGTGACATTCCCGAGTCCGAAGCCGAACTTTGTCTCGGTCTCTTAATCGCCTTTTCCGCCACCATTTACGACAACGGTCATAAGCAGCAATACATCCAGCGCCTTCTGGATCGTAGTTATGAAGTCCTCCCTAAACTTTCTTCCTCCCCGCTCAAAGCCCGTCTTTTATCCTACTGCTACAGTGAGGTCTACGATGAGAGCTTGGCACAGACTGCCCATACCATCATTAACACTTGGGATAAGACATATCTGACACAGGAGCAAATGGAGATTATTGAAGAACTGAAAAATTTTGAGGAAAATCAGTATCCGTGGGAGGAAGTGGAAGAATAGAAAAAAAGATAAATAGGATTTCCCTTTGAAGAAAAAGCGTATATTTGCATATAGCTTCTAAAAAAGGAGATAAAATGGAACAGATGCGTAAATTACCAGTTGGTATACAGACTTTTGAGGAAATACGTAAGGAGCATTATCTTTATGTAGACAAGACTGCTATGGTTTATCAAATAGCAAATATTGGTAAACCTTATTTTTTAAGTCGTCCCCGCCGTTTCGGCAAGAGTCTGCTTCTTTCAACCTTTGAAGCATACTTTCAAGGGCGTAAAGACTTGTTCCAAGGGCTTGCGATAGAAGAACTGGAAACTAAATGGGAAAGATATCCTGTATTGCATCTTGATTTGAATGCCCGCAACTATGAGACTGCCGCTGATTTGATAGCCATGCTCAATCAATATTTGGAGAAATGGGAGTTGAAATTCGGTACCGAAAAGCAGGATCGCAGTCCTGAGGAGCGCTTTGCCTATATAATAGAACAAGCATATATCCAGACGGGCAAACAAATTGTAGTATTGATTGACGAATATGATAAACCTTTACTTCAGGCATTGCTGGATGAAGATTTGTTGAATGAATACCGTCGTATTCTGAAAGCTTTTTATGGCGTATTGAAGAGCGCAGACCGTTATTTACGTTTCGTTTTTCTGACCGGAGTAACTAAATTTGCCCAAGTCAGCATATTCAGCGATTTGAACCAATTGAATGATATCAGTATGGACAGGGCATATAAAGCCTTGTGCGGTATTACAAAAGAAGAGATGGTTCGTACTTTTGTTCCGGAGATACAACATTTAGGTGAAAGTGAAGGACTGACATTTGAAGAAACCGTTTATCGCCTGGAGAAACAGTATGACGGTTATCATTTTTGTGAAGATACAACAGTCGGACTTTTTAACCCATTCAGTCTTTTAAATGTTTTTCAAAAACTGAAGTTCGGCAATTTTTGGTTTCAAACAGGTACGCCTACCTATCTGGTTGATTTACTTAAGCAGAGTGATTATGATCTTCGTTTATTAGTAGATGGAGTAGAAGTAACTGCTTCTGCATTTTCGGAATATCGTATAGAGGTAAATAACCCTCTTCCCATGATTTATCAAAGCGGCTATCTGACTATCAAGTACTATGACCGTGAAGTGGATCTTTATACATTGAAATTTCCCAATGATGAAGTACGCTACGGCTTCCTTAATTTCTTGGTGCCATATTATACCAAAGTGACTGATGACGAAACCGGTTTCCTCATAGCTAAATTTATGCGTGAACTTCGTTCCGGTGATGTAGACGCCTTCATGGAGCGCTTGAAAGTCTTCTTTGCCGGTATGCCATACGATTTGAGTGACAATACCGAACGTCATTATCAAGCTGTTTTTTATATAGTTTTCACTTTAATGGGACAATTTGTAGAAACAGAAGTCCGCAGTGCGCGTGGTCGTGCCGATGCAATCGTGAAAACTCAGAATGCCATTTATGCCTTTGAATTTAAACTGAACGGTACAGCCGAAGAAGCCTTGAAACAAATCGATGAGAAGGGTTATCTGATTCCTTATACGCTGGAGGGAAAACGTCTTATAAAAGTGGGAGTGAACTTCAGTAAAGAAACGAGGAACCTGGATAAGTATATAGTGGAAGAATAAAAATACTGCTGAGATAACCTTTGAATAAACATAAAATCACGTTATTTTGAATTCAGCCTATCGATGAGCTTCGATAGGTATTTATGCGTATTGATAGAGCTATCGACAGCTTTCGATAGGATTATCATGAAAAACGTCTTCTCTATTTTAACAATGTTAAAGTGAAAAACAGACATTGATTTTTCTGTCTGCAGGAAGTTAATTTCTTGTGATTACGATGTTAACTTCTTATAGATAGGAAGTTAACTTTAACAGTGTGTTAAAGTTAACTTGAAATATTTGGATAATTAAATAGACAAAAAGGTTTGAAATAATTTCCTTACTTATTAACAATGACTCATATATAAAGTGAGCTCATATCTCCTAGAGACTATAAGGATAGTCCTATCAATGAATAAATTACGAATGAAAAAGAAAGTAATGTTAGTCTTTGGTACTCGACCTGAGGCGATAAAGATGTGTCCTTTGGTGAAGGAATTTCAGAAGCGTACTGATGAGTTTGATACGATTGTGTGTGTAACAGGTCAGCATCGTGAAATGCTTGATCAGGTATTGACGATTTTTGAGGTTGTTCCTGATTATGACCTTAATATTATGAAACAAGGTCAAGATTTAACAGATGTAACCGCTCGTGTATTGGTCGGTATGCGAGATGTATTTAGAAATATACGCCCTGATATTGTTTTGGTTCATGGTGATACTACTACTTCCACAGTTGCTGCAATGGCAGCATTTTATGCTCAAATACCGGTAGCTCATGTAGAGGCAGGGTTACGTACACACAATATATATAGTCCATGGCCGGAGGAAATGAATCGTCAAATAACAGGTCGTATTGCCACTTATAATTTTTCCCCGACACCCTTGTCTGAAAATAATTTGTTGGAGGAAAAGGTACATGGAAAAGTTTTTGTGACTGGAAATACAGTCATTGATGCACTTCACATGGTAGTGGATAAATTAAAGAACAATGAAAAACTGGCAATAGAACAAAAACAAGTTCTTTCTAAGGCTGGTTATGATGTGAATCGTCTTGTAAATGGTAAAAAGTTGGTATTGATAACAGGGCACAGAAGGGAGAACTTTGGTGATGGTTTTATTCATATGTGTATTGCTATCCGTGATCTTAAAAATAAATATCCAGAGGTTGATTTCGTTTATCCAATGCATCTTAATCCTAATGTGCGTAAACCGATTCATGAGGTTTTTGGGGAGAATTTGAAAAATCTTGGAAATCTGTTCTTTATTGAACCTCTCCAATATTTGGAGTTTGTTTATTTAATGGAAAAAGCATCAATCGTATTGACTGATTCTGGGGGTATTCAAGAAGAAGCTCCCGGGCTTGGCAAACCGGTGCTTGTGATGCGTGATACTACCGAACGTCCGGAGGCACTCTCTAGTGGTACTGTTCATCTTGTAGGTACTGATTATAAAAAAATTATGAATGAGGTCAGTGTCCTTCTTGATGATTCTGAAGCTTATGCCAAAATGTCACGTGCTGTTAATCCTTATGGTGATGGACAAGCTTGTCGTCGTATTGCTGATGTTCTTGCTGGTAAAAAAACGGATCAATATATGGTACTCTGATTTTGAAGTGGATATCTATATAAATGTTGATTAAGAGAGCTTTGAGACATTAGATATTTCAGTTCTATAAGCTTTAATTTGAAAGTATATGTAATATGGATAAGCCTAGAATTATTGAGTTACCAAAGTTTTTGGATGAGAGAGGAAATCTCTCATTTGTCGAGAATAATAATCAGATTCCATTTACTATAAAACGCACATATTGGCTCTATGATGTCCCGGGAGGTGTGAATCGTGGTGGACATGCAGAGAAAAATAATGAGGAACTCATTATAGCTATGTCTGGTTCTTTTGATATAACTGTGGATGATGGAGTAGAAGCGTATACTTTTACTCTTAATCGTTCATATTATGGATTATATATTCCGAAGGGGGCTTGGAGAGAAATTAAAAATTTCTCTACGAATGCAATAGCGTTGGAGTTTGGCAGTATTCCGTATGATGAGAAAGATTATATACGTGATTATAATGATTTTCTTACATATATAAAATCAGGGTATAATGATGATTTTATGCCTACAGAAACGGGAAAAAGAACAGCTGTAGCACAAATAATAGGAAAATATAATGTTTTTGATTGCTCTATGGTAGAGCTCGATAAACATCATAGTAACCGTAAAGGTAATCTTACTGTTGTAGAAAATGGAGAAACTCTTCCATTTGATGTGAAGCGTGTATATTACCTTTATGATGTACCTGGGGGGGAGTCTCGAGGTTCTCATGCTCATCGTCAATTGGAACAATTGATGATAGCGGTGTCAGGATCTTTTACTGTAACTTTGAGTGACGGTAAATGTAAACGTTCGTTCACTCTTAATCGTCCCTACCAGGGCCTTTATATAAAACCAGGACTTTGGCGTGATCTTGATGATTTTTCTTCGGGTTCAGTTTGTATGGTGCTTGCCAGTGAGGTTTATAGGGCAGAAGATTATATCCGTGACTATGATGAGTTTATCAAATTTCGTAATAAAGAATAATTTATCAGTTTATCGAACTTTGCCATATCATGATACATCCTTTAGCTGATTGTCAATGTCCTAATATTCCTGAGAGTACACGTATTTGGCAGTTTTGTATTATTTTTCCTAAGGCAACCATTGGTGAAAATTGCAATATCTGTTCTCATTGTCTTATAGAGAACGAAGCGATTGTTGGTAATAACTGTACTATTAAGTGTGGGGTTCAGTTATGGGATGGGATTGAACTTGAAGACAATGTTTTTATTGGAGCTAATGTCACTTTTACCAATGATATGTATCCACGTTCGCACAATACTAATTGGATACTTCAGAAGACTCGTATCTGTAAAGGCGCTACAATTGGTGCCGGTTCAACTCTTCTGCCGGGTCTTACCATTGGGGAGGGAGCAATGATAGGTGCTGGTTCTATGGTCACTAAAAACATACCGGCTGGTGAGATATGGGTTGGTAATCCTGCCCATTTTGTGAAAAAGGCAAGTGACATATAAATTTAGAATACTAAAATAAGAAATATGAAAATTCCATTTCTTTCATTGAAAGATGTAACAGCTCTTCATGGAGTGGAAATTAATGAAGCAGTTTCACGAGTTGTCAATAATGGTTGGTATCTTCAAGGTAAGGAAAACGAGCGATTCGAAGAGCGTTACTCTAAATATATCGGTTGTAAATATACAATTGGCTGTGCAAATGGTTTAGATGCCCTTATCTGGATTTTTCGTGCGTATATAGAAATGGGAGTAATGCAGCCTGGTGATGAAATTATCGTACCTGCCAATACTTATATTGCAACTATTCTCGCCATTACAGAGAATAATCTCATTCCTGTACTTGTAGAACCTAAACTCAATACTCTTGAGATTGATGACGATCTAATTGAAGCTCATATTACTTCGAAAACAAAAGCTATTGTCGTCGTGCATCTCTATGGGCGTCTTGCCATAACTCCCAAAATACTAAAGATCTGTAAAAAGTATAATCTGAAGTTGGTCGAGGATAATGCACAGGCTCATGGTTGTGTCTACACTCCAACAGGTCAACGTACAGGTTCTATTGGTGATGCAGCTGGGCATTCATTCTATCCGGGTAAAAATCTTGGTGCGTTAGGTGACGGTGGTGCAATAACTACCAATGATCCGAAACTTGCGGTAACAGTTCGTACATTAGCTAATTATGGGTCACAGAAAAAATATGTATTTAAATATACTGGTCGTAATTCTCGTTTAGATGAAATACAAGCGGCTGTTCTCAATGTGAAACTTAACTATTTAGAGAAGGATAATCAACATCGTAAAGATGTGGCTACATATTACATTGAACACCTTAATAATAAATATGTAACTCTTCCCGATACTCTTCCAATGGAGCAGAATGCTTTTCATCTTTTTCCGATACTTGTTGGTGATAATAGGCGTGATGCATTACATGACTATTTAGAACGAAATGGAGTAGGTACTGTGATTCATTATCCTATTGCTCCTCATAAACAGGAATGTTACTCTAATGAAATTTGGAACAAGCCACAACTTTCGTTGCCAATTACTGAGAAGATAGCTGAGGAAGAATTGAGTCTACCCATCGGACCTTCAATTTCTTTTGAAGATGTAGCAGAAGTGGTTAGATTAATTAATGAATTCATATAATTAATATTGTATTTAAAAGCAGGAATAATTATCGATATTAATAGTAAGTTTCTAAAAATACATATCACTATATTTCTTCAAAATATTCATTTTAATACCATATGAAATGCATATAGGCTTATTATAGTATAGGTTTAAGGTATTATTAGAAAAATATTTTTTTGATGATGTAAAAAACAGAATAGAAACTATATATGATTTAGTTATGAATCATTTCTGTAAATTAAGTAATTAAGTATTTATGTAGAATTCAATAAAATCTTTTTTAATAGATGTCTAAGGTTAATTCTATAAAATACAATTTTACTTTAAATTTAGTAAATACGGTAGTGGGATTACTTTTCCCTATTGTAACATTTCCTTATGTCTCTCGTATAATAATGGCAGATGGAATTGGAAAAATTCAATTTCTCCAATCTATTATTAATTGTATAGTGTTATTTTCAGCTTTAGGTATCCCTTTATATGCGGTAAGAGAGATTGCAAAAGTGCGTGATAATATAGAACAGCGAAGTAAATTAGCAATAGAAATTTTACTCTTACATACTTTTTTAAGTATTCTGGGATATATAGCAGTTTATATCATTGCTTTAACTGTAGAAAATGTAAAATCTGATGCTTCTTTATTCTTGTTACTGAGTGTGAATATTTTCCTATCAGCAATAGGAGTTGCTTGGTTTTATCAAGCAATGGAGGATTTTAAGTATATTACAATACGGTCATTGGTGGTGAAACTATTGTCATTGATCGCTCTTTTTACTTTGGTTCATTCTAAAGATGATTTGTTTATTTATGCTGGAATAACTGTAATGGCTGAAGTGGGAAGTAATGTACTTAACTTCTTTCGTTTAAGACAATTTGTAACAATACAAGCAATTACTTGTAAGGAACTTAATATTTGGCGCCATTTAAGGCCGGCTTTAAAAATATTTCTCCTAAATATTATTGTATGTATCTATGTAAATATGGATTCTATAATGTTAGGACTTTTGAGTAGTCAAGTTGCTGTTGGTTATTATACGGCAGCTACACGTTTGACTAAAGCTCTTTTAGGCATTATAAGTTCTTTGGGTGCTGTATTATTGCCAAGATTTACAAATTTAATTAGTATGGGAAAATATGATGAATTTGCGCAGATAGCAAATAGAGCATCACATTTTGTTGTAACACTCAGTCTGCCTATATCCATAGGATTAATCTTCACAGCTTCTCCGTTAATTCATTTATTTTGTGGTAATGATTTTGAAGCTTCTATTTTGACTTTACAAATAGTTTCTCCAATAATTATTTGTATTGGATTGTCTGGGCTGTTAGGTATGCAGATTTTATATCCACAAGGTAAGGAAAATATTGTTATTTTATCTACGCTGATGGGAGCAATTCTGAATTTTACTCTGAATTATTTACTTATTCCTAAATATGCACAATATGGTGCGGCTATAGCCACATTTGTTGCTGAATTTTTTGTATTAATTACAATGTTCGTATTGGGGCGAGTGTTTATTCCACTAACTTTATTAAATAAAAATAATGGGATGGTTCTGTTGTCAACTTTTATATTGGCATTGTTTCTATATATTTTCAGTACATTGAATTTACCTAATTATCTTCTTTTATTAAGCGAAATTGTACTTTCTATATTTGTGTATGGATGGATGCTTTATTTTTGTAAAAATGAGTTTATGCTTCAACTTTTAGGAATAATGAAACGACAAAATAAGAAAATATGAAAGAATATGATTATTTAATAGTTGGTGCAGGGCTATATGGAGCTATGTTTGCGTATAAAGCTAAGCAAAATGGAAAAAAGTGCTTAGTAATAGATAAACGTTTATATCCAGGGGGGAATTTGTATACTGATAATGTTGAAGGAATAAATATACATAAATATGGCGCTCATATTTTTCATACTTCAAATAAGAAAGTATGGGACTTTGTTAATTCCATTGTAGAATTTAATAGATATACTAATAGTCCTGTAGCGAATTTTAAGGGTAAACTGTATAATTTACCTTTTAATATGAATACTTTCTATCAAATGTGGGGGGTAGTAACACCGGAGGAAGCACTTCGCAAGATAGAAGAACAAAGATACATGGCTGTAAAACAAATGAAAGCGTATGGAATCAATAAACCTAGAAATTTAGAGGAGCAAGCTATAGCTTTGATTGGAAAAGATATTTATGAAACCCTTATTAAAGGCTATACCGAAAAACAATGGGGACGTAAATGTTCGGAGTTGCCAGCCTTTATAATTAAACGATTACCTGTACGGTTTACTTTTGATAATAATTATTTTAGTGACAAATATCAAGGTATTCCAATTGGTGGCTATAATAAACTGATTGCAGGTTTGCTTCGTGGTGTTGAATTAAAAATGAATGTTGATTTTTTTGCAGATAAGACTTACTGGGAAGAAATAGCAGATAGAATTGTATTTACAGGTAAGATAGATGAATTTTATGATTATAAATTTGGAAAACTTGAGTATCGTACTGTACGATTTGAAGAAGAATTACTAGAACTGCCCAATTATCAAGGAAATGCTGTGGTAAATTATACTGATATATCAGTTCCATATACTCGTATTATAGAACATAAACATTTTGAATTTGGTACTCAACCTGTAACTGTGATTTCTAAAGAATACTCTTCAGAATGGAAAAATGGTTGTGAACCTTTTTATCCTATTAATGATAAGAGGAATGATTCTTTATATCTGCAATATAAAGAATTGGCTGATAAAGAAACTAGAATTTTCTTTGGAGGGAGATTAGCTGAATATAAATATTATGATATGCACCAAATAATTGAGAAATTATTTGAGACAAATATTTATTAATACGATATGACAGCTATTGTTTTCAACGTAGTTTTTTTTACACTATTCTTCATCTATTTGCTTATAAAAAGAAAGGGAATTGATAGCTCTGTTGTATTGTTGTTTCTTTATCTTGTTGTTTCAATATGTGGAATATTTTATTATTTAGGATTATCGTCTGTTAAAACGTCTGTAGTCTATTCTGTTTATTTTTGTTTAATTTGTACTCTGTATTTTTATCCGATTATTTCTAAAAGATCTTTAACTTGTAAAGGTGTTGAAGTTAAAAGAACAAATGGGTTGATTTGGATTGTTCAAGTATATACATTTCTTTCATTGGTTGTTATATATGATCTTATTCAGATGTTGACTATTATGTTGGCAAATGGGAATTGGGCAACTATGAAGGCAGATGCTTATAATGGGGATATTGTGTATAATAGTAGTCTATTTTTGATATTTGCTCGCTTTTATGTGGATTATTTTAGGCTTGTCATTGTTTTGTATGCATTTTATTTATTAACTCAAAAAGGCAGCTCTTTTTATTATTGTATATTTTTACTTATAATAGGTATATTACCCAATCTTTTGACATGTCTTGTATATGTGTATAGAGGAGGGCTCTTAGTCTTAACTTTATCAGTTTTGTGTTCGTTTTTGCTTTTTAAAAAGCAATTACCACAATTGGTAAAGAAGCGAATTTATTTTTTCTTTTCTATTTGTGCGATTCTTTTTTCAATCCTTATAATTGGAATTACTTTGTCTCGATTTGATACTCATTCTTCTGATTCTATTGTTGACTATTTGGGACAGTCTATGGTTGAGTATAATTATGGAATTGCTGTACCTATACATTCTTATGCGAATGGTAAATATTTTTTTTCATCATTATTAAATCTACGCATAGAGCAGATTTGTATTGATTCATTATATGGTATTAGTACTTCTAATGGTGGTGCTTTAGACACATTTGTTGGATGTTTGGTTTTAGATTTCGGTTTTATTTTGGGACTCGCGATAGCACTATTTTTCTTTATCTTGCTAAGATTCATTTTTTGTAAAAGGAAATGTGACTTTGCAGATGCGTATTTATATATGTTCTATTTAGAATTTTTGATTTTGGGTGTTTTTCATGCAACGACGGGATTTGCATTAAATTGTATATTGACACTACTTGTTTATGCAGTATTAAAAACGCTTAATAGAAATATAAAAACAAATTATAAAATTAAAAGATTTAAAACATGCCTACAATAAAAATTATAGTTTGTTGTCATAAAAAGGATTATTATGTTTCCAATGATGTTTATTTACCCATTCAAGTTGGGAAAAAAAAGTCAACTATAGACTTGGGTATTTGCTCTGATGATCAGGGCGTTAATATCTCAGGACTTAACCATTTATATTGTGAATTAACTGGTTTATATTGGGCTTGGAATAATTTGGATTGTGATTATATTGGTCTATGTCATTATAGAAGATATTATTGTTTCGGTGGTATTACTATTTCGTTACTGGGTAAGAAGATTAAATATTGGTTGTCTAATATCTTTTCTTCTCTTTCCTGTACTGGCAAATATTATCCTTTTTATGATAGAATAACAGTAAATAATGAAACAGAATTATTTGAAAAATCAAATGAATTTTGCAGTTCTTTAAAAAAAACAATAAACAGAAATCCAGAGATAAAGATTTTTGCATTAAATCCTGTTTTATACGGTAATATTAATAATGAAACATTCTTTTCTACAGTTGCAGGCTCATTTCATATTAGGATAATAAAGAAAATAGTTTATGATAAATTTCCTTATTTATATCCTTCTTTGAGTAAGACTCTAGATAGTAATAAGTTACATTATGCCAATATGGTTATTTTGGAACGTTCTAAATTTGATGAATATTGTAGTTTTATGTTTGGGGTGTTAGAAGAACATTTAACTATTCTAGTACGGGATAAGTGGCACATTGATATAAAAGAAAAGTCTATTCAAAGACTTTCTGGCTATTTAGGAGAACTTCTTACAAGTGCTTTTGTACAGTATTATATGGAAGTGCAACCATCTTCTGTCAAATATTTGTCATTATTACAAATGAAGTAATGTTAACTTAACTATAAAATAAACATGTCATTATTTAAAGATAAAATTCTGTTGATTACCGGAGGAACAGGTTCTTTTGGTAATATGGTTCTTAAACGATTTCTTGATACAGATATTAAAGAAATTAGAATATTTAGTAGAGATGAGAAAAAGCAAGATGATATGCGACATCAATTGCAGAATCCTAAAGTGAAGTTCTATATAGGAAATGTGAGAGATAGAGCTTCTGTAGATGATGCTATGATTGGAGTTGATTATGTTTTTTCAGCTGCTGCTTTGAAGCAAGTACCTTCTTGTGAATTTTTTCCAATGCAAGCAGTGTGGACAAATGTTATCGGAACAAATAATGTAATAGAATCGGCGATTGCACATGGAGTTAAGAATATAGTTGTTTTGTCTACGGATAAAGCTGCTTATCCAATCAATGCAATGGGAATAAGTAAGGCAATGATGGAAAAAGTCGCCATTGCGAAAGGGCGAACGTTGGGGCTAGATGCTCAAACAACAATTTGTTGTACTAGATATGGGAATGTAATGGCTAGTAGGGGATCAGTAATTCCATTATGGATAGAACAAATGAAAGAGAATAAGCCCATAACTATAACTGATCCTCAAATGACCCGTTTTATGATGACTTTAGATGATGCTGTTGATTTAGTGATTTATGCATTTCAGCACGGACAGAATGGGGACTTATTTGTACAAAAGGCTCCGGCAGCGACTTTACATGTACTTGCTACTGCTTTAAAAGAATTGTTTCATTCAGATTCTGAAATAAAGGTCATAGGTACTCGGCACGGTGAAAAGGTGTATGAAACGCTTGTTACTAGGGAAGAAATGGCAAAAGCTGAGGATATGGGGGCATATTATAGAGTGAAGTGTGATAATCGAGATTTAAACTATGACAAGTTAGAAGTTGGAAATGAGAAAATTACTAAAATTGAAGATTATCATTCTCATAATACATATAGACTATCGGTACAGGAGATGAAAGAACTCCTTTTAAAAGTTGATTATGTACGTGAATATTTAGATTGAAATATGATATTATGAAAATCTTGGTTTTAGGAGGTAGTGGAATGGCTGGCCATACTATCGTTCTTTATTTTCAAGAACGAGGATATAATGTAACAGCTTTTACTAGAAAACCATTCCATTTATGTGAAAACATTGTAGGTGATGCTTCGGATTTCGAAAGGTTAGGTAGTGTATTGAGGTCAGGACACTATGATGTAATTATAAATTGTATAGGTATTCTTAATCAATTTGCAGAAAATAATCCTATGCAGGCCAAGGTGCTGAATACTAATTTACCCCATTTTATAGCTGATTCCATAAAAAAATTACCGTGTAAACTGATTCATATGAGTACAGATTGTGTGTTTGCTGGTAATACAGGGCCGTATAAAGAGAACAGTGTGAAAGATGGACAGTCAATATACGATATTACAAAAGCTGAAGGTGAGATTGTTGATAATAAGAATCTTACTTTTAGAAACTCAATTATAGGTCCAGATCTGAAAAAAGAGGGAATTGGTCTCTTTAATTGGTTTATGAAACAAGATGGATCTATTCAAGGATATTCTTCTGCAATATGGACTGGGGTCACAACTTTGACATTGGCAAAGGCCATGGAAGCTGCCATTTTGCAAAATTTGTCTGGATTGTATAATTTGGTGAATAATGAAAGTATCTCAAAATATGCCTTGTTAAATCTATTTAAAGATACTTTCGGCCGATCTGATATTAATATAATAAAGTCTGATAAACTTCATTTAGACAAAACGCTAATTTCTACTAGAAATGATTTTTCATTTATTGTGCCTTCTTATCCAAACATGATTACAGAAATGAAAGAATGGATAGATACACATAGTTATTTATATCCTCATTATTATTAAAAGATGAATCCTTTATTGAGTATCGTAATACCTACGAAAAATCGGTATTTCTATCTAAAACATTTAATAACCTTAATTGATTCTTTTCATTCTGATTATATAGAATTGGTCGTTCAAGATAATTCAGACGATAATTCTACATTTGTAGAGTATTTGAATAAATGTAATTATAAAAATCTAAATTATTTTTATAATTCAGGTCGACTTTCGCAGGCGGAAAACTCTGATTTGGCTATTTTGAATTCTAAAGGTGATTATGTTTGTTTTATAGGAGATGATGATGGGGTAACTTCTCATATAATAGAATGTGTTTTATGGATGAATAGAAATAACATTGATGCATTATTATCTGCCCCAACTATTTATAAATGGCCAGATTATGTTTCTAATGTAACTGATATATCAAATGTACTTTCATTCAAGCCTTTTAGGGGAAATTATCAAGTTGTTGAGACTAAAGATGTACTTTCTAAAGCATTGAAAAATGGATTTGTGAATATGGAAGGTTTGCCTAGAGTATATCAGGGTATTGTCAAAAGAAAAGTTTTGGATCGGATATATAATATTGCCAAGACTTTCCATCCAGGACCTTCTCCGGATATGGCATGTGCTGTTTCACTCTGCTTTCACATGAATAATTTTGTTGTATTAGATTTCCCTATTATTATTACTGGAGCTAGCAGAAATTCAGGTGGTGGAGAATGTGTCCGAAAGTTTAAAAATAAACTTTCAGATATTAATGAAGTTCCCTTTCTTCCTTCAAATGCGAAGGAACAGTGGGAAGATTCTCTTCCCAAATATTGGTCGGTAGAAACGGTTTGGCCTGAATCTGCTATAAAGGCAATAAGATATAATAAGAAAGAGCAACTGATTTCTCAAATTAATATAGAATATACACTGGCGTTTTTTGCAGTTTTTCATATACCATATTTAAAAATATCTAAGAAAAAATCAAAGAATAAAATTGTTTTTTTCTCGTATTTTTTATATATACTATGCTTACGTTATTGTAATGGGCTTAGGAACCTATTATTGAAAAGATCTTTTTTTTCATTCTTGGAGCAAGAAAACAGAGTCTATGACCTTAAAAATATTGATGAAGTACATAAGTATCTAATAAAAAAATATCCCCAATTTCCTTATTTAGGTGATTTGTTAGCTTGAGATAAAAACATTTAAAATCGTGTATACTATATTGTCAGTATTCACTTACAAATTCTGTGTTGAGCTACTTTAAAAACATTTTTTCCAATAGATGGTAAATGATTGTAAGAACCGCTAGATTTTTTATGACTATTGGATTTAGTTATAATGAACTTTAAAAATGACTTCTTTTCTAAATTTATTGAATGAATAGCTGCCTTTTGGTAGTATAGATTCATATTATAATATGTCTAATTTGAATACTAATTAGCTTATGACATCTGTTTGTTACTTTACAAGCAAGGATGATAATGATATCCGTGTTTTTCATAAAGAGTGTGCCTCGTTAGCCAAAGCTGGCTATGACGTTACTATGGTTTGTCCTAATGCAAAATCCAGAATACAACAGGGGGTTAAAATCGTTGGAGTTGAATATACTGGTAAGACTGATTGGGAACGTTTTACTGTTCTTCCAAGGATGCTTTATCAGAAAGCATTGGAGGTGGATGCTGATATCTATCAGTTTAATGATCCGGCTTCAATTAGTTATGCTTCAAAGCTGAAGCGTATGGGTAAGAAAGTAATTTTTGATGCATTTGAGGATCATCCCTCCCTATGGATGAATCGAGGTATTGGATTTAAAGGGCTTTTCTATAAGTTTGTAGGTACTGTATATAGGCAGTATGAAATGGCTAAATGTAAAGAGTTTGATGCTGCCATTGTGTGTTATCATTGGACGCGAGATCGTTTTAAGAAGGTCAATAAAAATGTAGAGCTTGTTTTGAACTTTCCAATAATCAATCATGATGAAGTAAAGCAACGTCCTTTACGTACAACTGATGATATAAATGTATGCTATGCAGGGACTATCTCAGATGCATGGAATATACCGACATTAATCATCGCTATAGACAATCTTAATAGTGTCAGGTTCAATCTTGCAGGATGGGCTAATGCCGAACTCATGAATCGGATGAAATCACTCAAGGGATGGAAAAATGTAAACTTCTTTGGTAAATTGTCCAAGCAAGAAGTGAACGAGAAAGTATATAACCATTCTGACATAGGTGTAGCACTTTATCACTATTCGCCTCTATGCAAGGGCAAAATTGGAAATATGTCCAATAACAAACTATTTGAGTATCTTTTAATGGGAATGCCGGTCATCTGTACTGATTTTGATCTTTGGAAAGAAGTTGTAGAGAAGAATAATTGTGGTATTTGTGTAAATCCAAATGATGTAAATGCGATTGCCAAAGCAATCACATATATACAAGAACATCCAGAGGTAGCTTATCAGATGGGGCAGAATGGTCAGAGAGCTGTATTGACAAAATATAATTGGGATTCACAAGAGAGTGTATTACTTGGTGTATATGAGAAAGTATTGAATAAAAAAAATGAAATTTATGACTCAAGAATTGAATAAGCAAGTTGCATACGTAGTACTTTCATGTGATCCTTATTCTGATATCTGGGATACATATGGAGAATTGTTTAACCGTCATTGGCCTGATTGTCCTTATGACTTTTATTTGGCTTCACATCGAAAATCGTTTGAAAAGTATGGCTTTAAATCTATTCTAATAGGTGAAGATAGAAGTTGGAGTCATGGTCTTTTGTTCGTTTTAGATTATATTCAGAAAGAAGGTTATTCGTATGTGATGATTGCTTTTGATGATTTATTGATTTCAAAGAAAGTTGATACTGAGTATGTGTCTTCTGCTATCAATACTTTTATTCAAGAGAAGGGGGAATGTTTGCGTTTTGATCCGATTCGCACATCTCGTTGTGCTGATCATAACAAGTATTATGGAAGAATATATGATAAAGTACCTTATCGTGTGACACTTGGGTTTACTCTTTGGAATATTGAAGTTCTTAAGAGTTTGACTATTGATAACGAATCTGCTTGGCAATTTGAAAAGAATGCAACAGAAAGAAGCTTTGATTATAAAGATTTCTTTTGTACTTGGAAACGTCCTTTCAATTTTATAAATCTTGTCAATAAGAGGAAACTGGATATTACTGAGTATAGAAAATTGAAGAAACTTATACCTAATGCCAAATATGACAGGGAACAGGTTTTTGTTATTAAGGAACGTTTAAAGGGGTATGTGCTACGTGCTTTTCTTAGATTCTATCCGGTAAAATATCAATATGCATTTCACAAGTTTTTTACAAAGCCTATAGATATCTAATATTATAGGGATGGAATTATATTGTTTTTCTGTCAGATTGTACTATAAGGGTAATGAATAAGAGTAGTAAAATAGATTAATTTTTTTAATTATATGGAGAATAAACACATCGCATTGATCACAGGCGTTACTGGACAGGATGGAAGTTATCTTTCAGAGTTTCTTTTAACGAAAGGATATGAAGTTCACGGTATTATCCGTCGTTCTTCTGTCGATTATCGTGAGCGTATTGCTCATCTTGAGGGGATTCCTCATTTTCATCTTCATTATGCAGATATGGGTGATTCAATGTCTCTTGTGAAATTAATAGGTAAGGTACAACCTACTGAAATTTATAATCTTGCGGCTCAGAGTCACGTACAAGTTTCTTTTGATGCTCCGGAGTTTACCGCTGATATTGATGCAGTTGGTGTACTTCGAATATTGGAAGCCGTACGTACGAATCATTTGGAAAAAACATGTAGAATCTATCAAGCTTCAACTTCTGAACTTTACGGTAAGGTAGAGGAGGTGCCACAGAATGAAGAGACCCCTTTTCATCCTTATTCACCTTATGCTGTGGCTAAATTATATGGTTACTGGATAATTAAAGAGTATCGGGAAGCTTACGATATGTTTTGCTGTTCGGGCATTCTTTTTAATCACGAAAGTGAAAGAAGAGGAGAGACTTTTGTTACTCGTAAGATCACTCTTGCTACTGCTCGTATTGCACAAGGTAAGCAAGACAAACTTTACCTCGGCAATCTTTCATCACTTCGTGATTGGGGGTATGCTAAAGATTATGTAGAGTGTATGTGGCTTATCCTTCAGAATAATACACCTGAAGATTTTGTTATTGCGACTGGTGTTCAGCATTCGGTTCGTGAGTTTGCTTACTATGCGTTTAAGGCAGCAGGCATAGAATTAAAATTTGAAGGTAAAGATCTGGAAGAAAAAGGTATTTGTATAGCTGGTCCTTCAAATCTTATCGGTAAAACTCTTATTGAGGTATCTGAAGATTTTTATCGTCCTACAGATGTTGTAAACTTGTTGGGTGATCCCACTAAAGCAAAAGAAGAGTTAGGATGGAATCCACAAACCACCTCATTTGAAGAACTTGTTAGTATCATGGTTAAACATGATATGGAAAAAGTTGCCGCTGATCATGTTGCCGCTGTAATGCGTACTAACCTTGCAGAATATTTGGAAAAAGGTGTGATAAAATAATATATGTCTAAAAAACATATTAAAAATATTTGGTTGGTGAATAAGTATGCTATGCCACCCAAATATGAATCACGCTTGCGGACAATTAAATTTGCTCATTATCTCCAGCAAAGTGGATATAATGTGACAATTTTTGGTTGTAGTATTATGCATAATATGAATCTGGATCTTATAGAAGATGATTCATTATATATTGAGCGTCAGTATGACGATTTGCACTTTGTACATGTTAGGAGTTTGCCTTATCGGGGAACGGCAGGTATAAAACGTATATTGAGTGAAATTCAGTTCCATTATAATTTAGTGAGGGTGATGAAAAAAATACCTAAAGCTGATTTGATAGTGGCAACAACGGATGCGCTTATTTCAAATCCGGTTCTTGACTTTGCTCATAAACATGGTATTAAGTATGTGAAAGAGGTATTGGATATGTGGCCGGATATTTTTGTGGATTTAGGGCTGATTAGTGCAAAGAATCCAATCATGAAATATTTGTGGTATAGAGCCAAAAAAAACTATACAGAGTCGGATGCTGCTGTATTTTCACTTACCGGTTGTTTTGATTATATACGTGCAAAGGGATGGGATATAGAATCTGGAGGTCCTGTAGATATGAAAAAGATTTATTATATAAATAATGGTGTGGACTTGAAAGATTTTGATAACTGGAAGATTGAATATACGATAGATGATGAAGATTTGAAATCTGACAAGAAAAAGGTTATTTATCTGGGGAGTATCAGACTGGTGAATAATGTAGGACAGTTGGTACGTGCTGCTGAAAAAATGAAAGATCTGGAAGATACTGTCTTTTTGATTTATGGTGATGGTGATGATCGTAATGCGCTGATTCAATATTGTGCGGAACATAATCTTTCGAATGTAAAGTTCAAAGCAAAATGGACAGATCCCAAGTATGTCCCATTTATACTTTCAAAGAGCTATTTAAATATACTGAACTATATTTCTTCAGAATTTGCTAAATATGGAATCAGTTCAAGCAAAATGTTTCAATATATGGCTAGTGGTCGTCCGATAGTTTGTAACATCAATCTTCCTCAATGTCCGATAACGAACAACAAAATAGGTATAGCTCATGAAATGAAAGATGAGAATGATTATGCAGTAGCTATTCGTTCTCTGTTAGAACTACCGGTCGAGGAATATAATGCTATGTGTAAACGGGCTTTGGAAACTGCTAAAATATTTGATTATGAGTATCTGGCAGAAAAAATGGTAGAAGTGATAAAGATGATTGAGAATTAAATCATTTAAATAAATGAGCGATATTAGATTTAGAATAGCAAAGCCAAGTGATGCCAAGCAAATCGCAGAATGCCATTGGCATGTACGAGATCGGTATACACGAGGAGTATTTTTGTCTTTAGGTAAAAATTTTCTTACGGTATATTATAGGATAACACTTTCTGATCCTTATGAAGTGGTTGTTTGTGCAGAAAGGGAGGATGGTATAATTGTTGGATTTAGTAGTGCAACACTGGATGCTGAAAAACAAGCGGAAAATTTACGAAATCACAAATTGAAATTAGGTTTGGCAGCAGTCGGTGCATTATTGAAGAGGCCTTTTTTATTGAAAGAATTATGGAGTAGGTATAAATCATTGGGAGCTGATGATAGAGCTCCGAAATTTATTCATAATAAAGGTGTAAGAGGTGAGTATTGGTGTTGGCGTAAAGATATGTCAGAAAATTCATTCTTATCTGTAGATATGGAAAATGTAAAAGATGGGATTATTTACAATCTTGGGTACAGAGAGATTTTTTTTGAGGTTGACAAATTTAATAAATCGGTGTATAGATATCATGAGAAAGTTGCGAAAGCTGAACCGGTTGGTAGTATGATTCTACCTGATGGGAGAGAACGTGTTCTCTTTCGCAAAATTTTGAAACCATATAAAAAGTATGGACTAGTAACAACAGATAAATAAATCTAAATTATAAATAAATTACAGTTATGACAGCTATTGATAAGTATAACAATGCATTCATTGAGTCTTTTGAACTCTCTGTAGATGAACTTTCGGGACTTAATTATCAAGGTACAGAATTATGGGATTCCGTAGGGCATATGACCCTTATTTCAGCATTGGAGGATACATTTGATATTATGATGGAGACTGACGATATCATAGACTTTTCATCGTATGAAAAGGGTATTGAAATATTAAAATCCAAGTACAATGTGGAATTCTAACATGTTGGCAGGCAAGGTGGCAATTATTACCGGTTGCAGTCGTGGTATTGGTCGTGCCATTATGGAAACATTTGCCCGAAATGGTGCTGTCGTTTATGCGGTAGATCTGATGGAAGGTGGTATGGATGATGTTGCAAGTGATAGAATTATCCCTTGCTATTTTGATATCTGTGATACAAAGGCAATTGTAGCTCTTGTTCAGCGTGTAAAGAAAGAACAAGGTAAAATTGATATATTGGTAAATAATGCGGGCATTATGTTGGATTCACTTATCCCAATGGTCACGGATTCCCAAATACAAAAGACATTTGAAGTTAATGTATTTGCCATGATGCATTTCATTCAATATGTTTCAAAGGTTATGAAACGTCAGCATTCAGGATCTATTGTGAATGCAGCTTCAATTATGGGTATAAGTGGCAACTATGCTCAAATGGTGTATGCAGCCAGTAAAGGGGCAGTTATCGCTTTGACGAAATCAGCGGCAAAAGAACTTGCTAAAGATGGAATTAGAGTGAATGCTGTTGCGCCAGGTACTATAAATACATCATTATTGCAAAAAACACCCGAAGAAACTTTAGATAAGATAAAATCCAGAATTTATTGGGGACAATTAGGTACTCCTGAAGAGGTAGCAAATGCCTATATGTTTCTTGCTTCGGATTTATCATCGTATATCTCTGGACAGATTTTAGGTGTAGATGGAATGATGATTAATTAAATAGATATATTTCAAGTATACTGGATGTTCGATTTAGATAAATATAAGGATAATACAGCTGTCATTACCGACCGTGACGAGGTGTTGACTTATGGACAGGTAGCGGAAGAAGTGGAGAACTTTGCCGTTCATTATAAAGGTGGGTTTGTTTTTACGCTTTGTGAGAATCTTCTTGGTGCTTTTATCGGTTATGTGGCTTGTATGAACAGACATATTCCGCAGGTGCTTTTGGATGGTAGTAAGGATTTAGAGTTGGTTCAAAGACTCATTGGAATCTATCAGCCGGAGTATATATGGATGCCATCGGTTCGTGCGAATGAAATCGGTGGAAAGAGTATATATACTTATCAGGAGTATTCTCTTCAGTTGATGGCTTATGATGAGCCCTTGACCGATAAAGCTATTAATCCGGATCTGCTTCTATGTCTTACGACATCAGGGAGTACCGGTTCTCCTAAATTGGTGAGATTGTCTGAACAAAATCTTAAGAGTAATGCAGAATCAATTGCCGATTATTTAAAAATTACATCCGATGAGCGTCCGGTGACTTCATTGCCAATGTATTATAGTTATGGCATGTCGGTCATTAACAGTCATTTAATTAAGGGAGCTACCATTTTACTTACTGATAAAGCTGTGATGCAACGTGAGTTTTGGACTTTCATCAAGGAACAGAAAGCTACTTCCATTGCAGGGGTACCTTATACTTACGAAATGTTGAAGCGACTGCGTTTTTTCCGTATGGAATTACCGGAATTGAAGACAATGATTCAGGCAGGAGGTAAATTGAATGTTACTTACGTGAAAGAATATGTAGATTTTGCCAAACAGAATAATAAAGAATTCATTGTGATGTATGGGCAGACAGAGGCAGCTCCAAGAATGTCTTATCTGCCGTTTGATAAGGCGATTGAGAAGAATGCTTCAATCGGCATTGCCATACCAGGAGGGCAGCTTTGTATAGTGGATACTAATGGCAAAAGTATAAAAGAGCCGGAAGTGGAAGGGGAACTTGTATATAAAGGTGCGAATGTTTGCTTGGGTTATGCGGAAGAACGTATGGATCTTGGAAAAGGTGATGAAAATTGTGGTGAACTTCATACAGGTGACATTGCCAAATTTGATGCAGATGGTTTTTTCTACATTACCGGCCGCATGAAGCGTTTCGTGAAAATTTGGGGGAATCGGACTAATCTTGATGCCATTGAGCAATTGGTAAAAGCCATAACTCCTAATTGCGCTTGTGGAGGGGTGGATGATTTGATTACTGTTTTTGTGACAGAAAATGGACTTGAGGAGAAAATTAAGGTTTTACTCGTAGAGAAGACTGGTTTTAATCCGCGTGCTTTTACTGTAAAAAAGATTGATACTATACCTGTTAAAACAAATGGAAAAATAGATTATCCTGAGCTTCAGAAAATGTTATGATAATGAACATAAATGAAATACTTGAAATAGCTCCGTATTCACTGGACAGAGGACAGAAGCATCAACTTTTGAACGAACGCTTGCGTGAGCTTACACGTAAGCATTATAATCAGTGTGAGGCTTATCGTAGAATGATGGATGCTCGTGGGTTGGATATAAGTAATCTGCCTGACTATGAGCTGTTGCCGTATTTACCGGTACGATTATTTAAAGAGTTTGAACTTCGTTCGTGTGAGAAAAGCGAGGTAGTCAAAACTATGACTTCCAGTGGGACTACAGGTCAACAAGTCTCACGTATTTTTCTTGACCGTGAGACCAGTAGCGCACAACAGAAATGTCTGACAAAGATTGTGAGTCATTTCCTTGGAACAAAGCGTGTTCCGATGTTGATCCTTGATTCTACGGCTGTTGTTAAAAACCGCAATATGTTCTCTGCCCGTGGTGCTGGTATACTTGGTTTTTCCATGTTCGGCAACAAACGTCAATATGCACTCAACGAAGATATGGAACTTGATGTTGAGGGAATGAAAGAATTTCTCGAAGCTAACAAAGGAGAAACGATCTTTATGTTCGGTTTCACGTTTATGATTTGGCAACACTTTTATAAGAAGCTGCTTGAGAGTGGATATAAGCCTGATTTGAGTAAGGGAATCCTGATTCATGGTGGCGGTTGGAAGAAGCTTGTAACGGAGAAGGTCTCTCCGGAAGAATACAAGAATAGTCTGAATGAGGTGTGTGGAATCTTGCCTGATAATGTACATGACTATTACGGCATGGTTGAACAAACCGGTTGTATTTATATGGAATGCAAGTATGGTCATCTGCATACAAGTATATTCAGTGATGTGTTGATTCGTAGGCCTTTTGATTTTTCATTGGCTGAAATTGGAGAGAAAGGTCTGATTGAAGTGGTAAGTACACTTCCAGAATCATATCCGGGTCATGTACTTTTAACCGAAGATGAAGGGATGATTTTAGGTGAGGATGATTGTCCGTGTGGACTTAAAGGTAAGTATTTCAAAATAGAAGGTCGAATTAAAAATGCGGAAATCCGCGGATGTAGTGATACCTATGCTGCCAAATTCTAATTTTACATTGCTTTATCCTGCTCAGATTGATTGGAAGAAGTTTTTGGAATATCGTCCGGATATACCATTTTCAGATAAAGTTATTGAGTTTCTGAATATATTGTCAGGAGCATTGCTCAAAGATCGTAGTAGTCGTCTGTATCCGGATGTAATTACGTTTGCTTTTTTCTGCAGAAAGGCAAATCTGCAAAAATTGATGAGTGAATACGTTCGTAAGGATGAATTGCGTTTAGGGAGAGGGCTTCTCTTTCATATTGCACCATCCAATGTTCCTATTAATTTTGGTTATTCATTGGTAGCAGGTCTTTTATCCGGTAATACCAATATTGTTCGTGTGAGCTCAAAACAATTCCCGCAGGTAGATTTAATTATCAAACATTTGTATGAGATACTGAAAAGTGAGTTATATGATGAAGTTGCTAGTCGTATTGTTTTGGTACGCTACGACCGAACTTCAGATGCAAGTACATACTTTTCATCTATTGCCAATGTGCGTGTGATTTGGGGAGGGGATACAACTATAGCTACAATTCGTCAGAGTGCACTACCTGCACGTTCTTTTGATGTTTGTTTTGCTGATAGATATTCTATTGCGGCTATAAATCCAACAGCTATAATGTCGGCTACAGATGTTGAAATGAAGAGACTTGCAGAAGCACTTTATAATGACACATATCTGTTTGACCAGAATGCTTGTTCTGCTCCCCATACTATTTTTTGGCTTTCTGCAGATTGTCTGGAAGTAGCCAAAGAACGTTTTTGGAATATTTTTCATGACTATGTTTCATCCAAGTATCAGTTGCAGGCAGTCATGAGTGTTGATAAGCTCACAGCTTTCTATCGTCAGGCTATATGTATGAATGTTAAGATGCAAGATATACCTGATAATCTGGTGTTCCGTACAGAATTAAGCGAGTTACCAAAGAATATTGAAGAGTTCCGTTGCGCCTGTGGCTATTTTTCAGAGAAAACGATTGGGACAATTGACGAAATAGCATCAATTGTTACCGTCAAATATCAAACTCTTGGATACTATGGTTTTAAAAAGGAAGAACTTGTTGATTTTGTTCGACGTAATCGCTTTTTAGGTCTTGATCGTATAGTACCCATAGGTGAAACTACGAATTTTGCATTGACTTGGGATGGATATAATTTGATAGATACGTTTAGTAGGCTTCCTAGTGTTTTATGATGAAGTATTATATATTTATTTCCTGATTTCTCTTTTATAGACTATCCCTCCCCGGGATAGCCCTAATCAATACATATTTTTTTAATCATGAAAATACCATTTTCTCCTCCTTACATTGATGATACTGTCATCAATGAGGTGGTTGATTCATTGCGTTCGGGCTGGATTACTTCCGGTCCTAAAGTAAAAGCTTTAGAGGAAGAAATAAAATCTTTCTCAGGTGCGAAAGAAGTGCTTTGTGTGAATTCCTGGACTTCGGGAGCCATTATGATGCTTCGTTGGCTGGGAGTGAAAGCGGATGATGAAGTAATTGTTCCGGCTTACACATATAGTGCTACGGCATTGGCTGTGCTCCATGCGGGTGCAAAGCCTGTTATGGTGGACTCGGGTAAGGACTTCAATATATCTGTAGATGCTATCCGTAAGGCGATTACTCCCCAAACAAAGGCAATTATTCCGGTGGATATAGCAGGTTTTCCTTGCGATTATGACAAAATTATGAAACTGGTAAATGAACCTGAAATACGGAAGATGTTCAAAGCAGAAAGTGCTGTACAGGAGAAACTGGGACGTATTCTTGTGATGAATGATGCCGCACATTCGTTGGGGGCTTATTATAGTAAGAACCAACGTACAGGTTGTGAGACGGATGTCGCTATCTTCTCACTTCATGCGGTGAAGAATGTGACGACTGCCGAGGGTGGAGCTATTTGTTTGAACCTGCCTGCGCCTTTTGATAATTCGGAACTTTATAAGGAGTTGCGGATGATGAGTTTGAATTGCCAGACAAAAGATGCTTTCTCTAAATCAAAGGCTGGTGGTTGGCGTTACGATATTGTAGGATTGGGGATGAAGGTAAATATGGCGGATGTGAATGCTGCCATCGGACTTGCCCAGATACGGGAATATCCGAAGCTGCTGAAGGAACGTAAGAGAGTATTCGATACTTATACGGAAGCTTTCAAGGAATGTGACTGGGCAATCGTTCCTCCTTCGATAGAGGGGGAGAAAGAGAGCTCTTACCATATTTATGCATTGCGCATCAAGGACTTTACGGAAAAACAACGCGACCGGATGATTGATGAAATTGCTAAAAGCGAGGTTGCCGTGAATGTGCATTTTATTCCGATGCCTATGCTCTCGTTCTTTAAATCTTTGGGATATGATATCAATGAGTATCCTCAGGCATACGAGAATTTCAAGAGTGAAATATCTTTGCCCATCTATCCCCAGTTGGACGATGAGAAGTTGAATTTTATCATTAAGACTGTAATGGCGGCTTATCAGTCGGTTGTAAGTATTAAGTAATGATTCGCTGCTTTGATGTTCTATTTTCCCTTTTGGGAATTCTGCTGCTTTCTCCTGTTTTTCTTATTCTGTATATTTCTATCCGTCTGGAAAGTAAAGGGGGTGGTGTCTATCGTCAGCAGCGTGTGGGGCGTTATGGAAAGGACTTTTATGTCTATAAATTCCGTTCGATGCGTGTGGGGGCTGACAGGCAGGGTTTGATAACTGTGGGTGGGCGTGATCCCAGAATAACACGTATCGGTTATTTTATCAGAAAATATAAGCTGGATGAATTACCTCAGTTGTTCAATGTATTGAAAGGGGATATGAGTTTGGTAGGACCTCGTCCTGAAGTTCGTAAGTATGTAGACTTGTATACGGATGAGCAGAGGAGAGTTTTATCGGTTCGTCCGGGTATCACCGATTACGCTTCGATAGAATATGTGGATGAAAACAAGATATTAGGTCAGGCGGAAGATGCGGATAAAGCATATCAGGAGCAGATAATGCCTGATAAGATACGGTATAATATGAGGTATATTGATAACCGTTCCATCAAGGAATATTTCAAGATAATCTTTCTGACATTCCGGAGTATTCTACGTTGATAAGTCGAATGGTTTATAAATAAAGCGAATCGTCCCCGGTTCTTCAATGAAGTGCCGGGGACGATTGTTTTTATACTTTGGCTTTATTTATTTAGCCGGTTTCAGCCATTTATCCAGCCATTCAAAGAAAGTGCGTTGCCAGAGGATGCCATTCTGTGGTTTCAGCACCCAGTGGTTTTCATCGGGATAGATGAGCAGTTCGGCAGGAACACCACGCATGACGGCGGCATCGAAAGCTGCCATTGCTTGGTTGGCAAGGATGCGGAAGTCTTTCTCACCGTGGATGCAGAGGATAGGAGTATCCCATTTATCAACGAACTTATGGGGAGAATTGGCAAAAGTACGTTGAGCAGTGGCATTGTCCTTTTCCCAGTATGCACCGCCCATATCCCAATTGGCAAACCATTTCTCTTCGGTTTCCAGATATTGCATTTCCATGTTGAAGATACCGTCATGGGCAATGAATGCCTTGAAACGTTTGTCGTGATGTCCGGCAAGCCAATAGACAGAGAAACCGCCGAAGCTGGCACCTACACAACCGAGACGGTCGTTGTCAACAAACGGTTCTTTTGCCATTTCATCGATGGCAGTGAAATAGTCTCTCATACACTGGCCGCCATAATCACCGCTGATAGCCTCGTTCCATTCCACGCCAAAGCCCGGAAGACCGCGACGGTTGGGAGCTACGATGATATAATCGTTGGCTGCCATAATCTGGAAGTTCCAACGGTAACTCCAGAACTGGCTGACAGGACTTTGAGGACCGCCTTCGCAAAAGAGCAGGGTAGGATACTTCTTGTTCGGGTCGAATTGTGGAGGATAGATAACCCACGTCAACATTTGTTTGCCATCGGTGGTCTTCATCCAGCGGGCTTCTACCTTACCCATTTCCAGTTGGTCGTAAATCTGTTTGTTCTCAAACGTCAACTGCTTGGCTTCGGCAATGGTTTCGCCGCTACGTGCATTGTTTACGGCGTAGATTTCGTCGCCCATACTCATGGAGTGACGTTTGGCTATCACTTTATCACCACAGAGTGCAAGAGAAGCGTAGTCGTACATTCCATCGGTAAGCTGTACCAATTTATCGTTATCGACCAGATTGATATTATAAATCTGTGTTTCACCATGCCATACTCCGATGAAATAGATACTTTGAGAGTCTTTGTTCCAGAGGAAATTATCTACGTTTGACTCGAATGCATGGCTTACAAAACGTTTCTCACCGGTTTCGAGATTCATGATGAACAGACGGTTCAAATCGGCTTCGTAACCATCGCGTTCCATACTCTGCCAAGCAATGTATTTACCGTCGGGAGAGTACTGAGGATTAGTGTCATAACCTTTATTTTCTTCGGTGATGTTTTTTGTCTTTCGAGTGGTAAGATCGTAGATATAGATATCGGAGTTGGTAGAGACTGCGTATGCCAATCCGGTTTTCTTGCGGCAAGTATAGGCCACTTTGTCGGAAGAAGGACTCCATGCCAACTGCTCGATACCTCCCCAAGGTTTCATCGGGCTTTCGTAAGGTTCGCCTTCAAGAATGTCTTTTACGTTATTGATGCCGTTACCGTCGAAGTCCGCCACAAACGGGTGAGGGGCAGTAGTCACCCATTCGTCCCAATGCTTGTACATCAGATCGGTGACGATGATACCTGTTGCCTTCGGTAAGTCTGGATGCTTGTCGACGGTGCTTTTTACAGTCTTTACTTGGGCGATGAAAAGTAATTTCTTACCGTCGGGAGAGAAGGAAAAGCCTTCGATATCCCCATCATATTGAGTGAGTTGTTTGCGGCCACTGCCGTCAGGGTTCATTTCCCACACCTGGCTGCTACCACTCTCGTTACAGAGAAAAGCAAGCTTCTTGCCCTCTTTGATCCAGGTGGGTTGGCTTTCTTGCCAGTTGTCATGAGTAACTTGCGTGTTACTGCTACCATCGGCATTCATGATGAACAGTTCGTTGTTACTTTTATTTTCCGGTACGCTATAATAAGCCACCGAATAGGCTATTTGTTTCTCATCGGGCGATACGGATACACCACCGATACGTCCCATTGCCCAAAGTGCTTCGGGAGTCATGCGCTTGCCTTCGATCTTGATGTCCGATTGTCCGATGAGTGCCTGATCTTTTTGTCCTGTGTCTTTGGTTCCACCACAGGATGCCAACATGATTGCTGCCGACATAAGTAATAGATTTGATTGTTTCATATATGTTTGAAATTTTGTTTTGGTAGCGAAGATAGGGAATAAATTCAAATCTTCTTCTGACTCCACTTCCCTTTCTTCATATAGAAATAAGAAAGTATCAGAATTCCGATAGAATATACGTGCTCTGATGTCCAAGCGAAAGCTACGTCTAGTTTCAAATAAGCAACGATATAGGTGATATAACAGGTATATATTGCCAATGTTATCATTTCCAATCCAAGCGCTGTACGCGTATTTCCCGTTCCTGATACTGACTGGAAATAGACATTGGCAGGTACGAGGAATAAATAAGCGGAGCAGAGTACCCATAACGACGGTATCGCAGCTTCCTGCAACTCGGGTATATCGGTATAAACACTCAATATCAACCTGGGAAATAGGGTAAAAAAGATAGCCAGAGGCAGTACGAGGGCGTAGGCTATGCGTATATGCTGGCGTATCGTGCCAGGTACACAGTCTATGTTTCCAGAGCCGATGAGGTTACTTACCAGTGAACCACAGGTTGAAGCAAACGCCATCATTACCATAAATAGGATACCCGATACATTACGGATAATATTGGTGATTGCCAGGGAACGTTCGCCTAAATGTTCCACGTACAGGAAGAGTAAAAACCAGGTGGAAAGAGACAAGAAATTCTGTACCATTGTCCAAAAAGACACATTGAGCATCCGTTTCAATATGCTTCGGTTAAGTCCGGGTATCTTGTTCAGTCCATATTTATGAATATCAATATGGAAACGGGTGTAGAGGATAAAGAATATTAGCGATACCAATTCAGCCAATGATGAACCGATAGCTGCACCGGCAATGCCGAGGGCCGGCATTCCGAATTTACCGAATATCAAGATGTAGTTGAATATAATATTACTCAATACCATTACAATGGAGTTGAGCGTAAGCGTTTTGGTTTGTGTCGTTCCCAGGAAGAATGCACGGAACATTACTGCCGTAAAGGAGAAGAAGAAACCAAAAACACGCCAGTTAAGGTAACTGATGGCGGCGTTATAGATATGTTCGGATGATACAAGACGCACCAATATCATAGGGGCAAGGCTGTAACAGAGTAGGAACATGACTGCTGCCATTCCCAACTGAAAGTAAACACCTTGATAAAACAGGTTACCTATTTCTTTATATTGTTGCTCGCCATTACGACGGGCAATGAGTATCTGTGCTCCGATACTGAATCCAAATGCCACCATGAACATTACAATATAGAAAATGCCGGCGATGGCAGAAGCTCCTAATTCAATTTCACCGACACGTCCTAAAAAGGCTGTATCGGTCATACCTATCATTTGCTCCATAAGCAGACTGATAAGAATAGGATAGGCTATAAGCCAGATTTCTTTATAGGTGTATTTAGTTTGCATATTTATTATTCTTTTGATATCTGATTATTTGAAGGTAAATGATAATTTTTTCCTTCTTTCTATCGGAAAACAAAGCCGGGCAATCTACATTGTCCGGCTTTCTCTGAAAAATATCTCGAACGGGGGATTATTTCCTGTTCTGTTTTTCTTTCATCATTTGCTCCTGTTGTTTTTGCATAGCTTCCAGACGAGCAGCAAAACCGGTTTTCTTCATCTTCTTTGGATCTTTCTTGCCGGCTTCAAGCTGGGCAAGAAGTTTTTCTTCATTAGTAGTTTTACGTAGTATAAGAGTTGTCACCACACTGATTAACGTTGAAATGAAGTAATAATAGTTCAATCCCGAAGGATAGTCGTTCAATATGAACAAGAACATAATAGGCATCAGGTATGACATCCATTTCATAGCCGCCATTTGCGGATTAGCGCCTGTATCTTGCTGTTGCATCATGTACTTCGTGTTCAATATATTCGTCACTGTCATCAGTACGCAAAACAAACTGAGGTGACTACCCAAGAATGGAATATGGAACGGGAAGTTGATAAAAGCATCGTACGTGGAAAGATCGTCTGCCCACAAGAAACTCTGTTGACGGAGCTCGATAGCGCTCGGCACGAACATAAACAATGCCATTAGGATAGGGAATTGTATCAGCATAGGTAAACAACCACCCATTGGGCTGACACCATACTGGCTATATAATCCCATAACTTCCTGTTGTTTTTTCATAGCATCTTCTTGTTTGGGATACTTTTTACCTATTTCGTCAATTTTCGGTTTTAGCACACGCATCTTAGCAGATGACATATAAGTTTTCCAAGTTGCTGGGAATACGACAATCTTCACAATTAATGTCATCAAGAGCAAAACGATACCCATACTCAATCCCCAACTGGATAACCAGTCGAAAATATTGATAGTAAACCACTTGTTTATCCAACGGATAAGTGGCCATCCTAAGTATACCAGGCGATTCAGTTCCCACTTTTCAGTACGACCTTTATCAAGTGCAGTCAGAGTTTTGTAGTGGTTAGGACCGAAATAGAAGAATAACTGAGTCGGAGTTTTACCGGTCGGGTCAAAAGCTGTACTCATTTCGGCAGAATAATCTTTGATATAACCACTGCCTTGAACTTCCATCTTTGAATTCAATTTCGCCTTTTCAAAATCCGTATCCGCCAAAAACACAGAGGAGAAGAACTGATTTTTGAAGGCAATCCAATCTAAACGTTCGGGAACTTCTTTTTCGTCATTCTTGTTGGCAGATAAATAATCTGTTCCATCCCCGGCAATTTTGTAAGTCAGTTCAGCCAAACGATTCTCGTAGGTATATCCTTTCTCTATCTGTCGAGCACGTTGTGACCACTCGATATCTACGTATTTGGTACTAGCAAGTTTATTTTCCATACCAACGGCGTCGATAGTAAAATCTATCAGATAGGTATCGCTATGCATAGCATACTTAAAGTCGATATAACTTGCACTGTCTGCTGCCAGGCGCATAGTTACAGTACTGTCTGTACGATTGACTTCCGTGAAATAATATTCGTCAGTTTGTATGGTTTCCTTTTTATTATAGAAAAGGAAATTCATGGAAACATCGTCACCATTAAACAGCATGACAGGTGTTTGCTTATCCTGTCCCATATACTCCTTCAGAGTAGCTGAGTAAATACTTCCACCTTTACTACTAATTGTCAGTTCTACCAGATTGTTCTGGATAGTAATCAATGAGTCGGCCCCTTGACGGGCGTTAAAGAAAAGGGAAGTTGAATCTAGAGTTCCGGTTTCCTTTTCATTGGCAAGGGCTGCTTCTGCTTTAGCTTTCAGGTCGGCTTCACGCTGTTGCACCAGAGCTATAGAGTCATAGTACCGTTGTTGCGCTTCCAGTTGTTCCTTACTCGGACGACTCAAGAAGCTGAATCCCACTAACAAAATAGCTATTAAAACAAGACCTGTGATGGTGTTTTTATCCATTCTATGTTAATTACAAATTATTAATTACAAATTTCAAGTTACGAAATTACTTATTTTTCTTTTCGTTTTCGATAGCGGCTTTCACAAAAGCAACGAACAACGGATGTGGATGCAATACCGTACTACTGTATTCTGGATGGAACTGAGTACCTACATACCATTGCAATTTCGGTATCTCTACGATTTCTACCAAATCTGATTCCGGATTGATACCTACACATTTCATTCCGGCTGTTTCATATTCGGCCTTATATTGATTATTGAACTCATAGCGATGGCGATGACGCTCCTGGATGTGTTCGGTACCATATGCTTCATATGCCTTGCTACCTTCTTGTAATACACATTCGTATGCACCTAAACGCATGGTTCCACCCATATTGGTGATGGACTTCTGTTCTTCCATGATATCGATAACGTTGTGCGGCGTCTTTTCGTCCATTTCACGGGAATTGGCATCTGTTAACCCTAATACATTACGAGCAAACTCGATGGCGATGCACTGCATACCCAAACAGATACCAAATGTAGGAATATCGTGCGTACGTGCGTATTTTATAGCTACAAACTTACCGGCAATGCCACGCTCACCGAATCCTGGTCCGATAAGAACACCTGCCATACCTTTTAACGCTTCGGCTACATTTTCATCCGTCAGTTTCTCACTATTTACAAAGTCTACCGATACTTTACGGTCATTGTAGGTTCCTGCCTGTGATAGAGCTTCACGGATAGACTTATAAGCATCCTGTAAGTCATATTTACCTACCAATGCGATATGTACCGGTGCAGTGTTTTCTGCTTTGTGACGACGTTCCAGGAAACTGCGCCATGGACCAAGTCCTGGAGTATCGCCAACGGGAAGTCCCATTTTTCTTAGAATAGTTTCATCAAGTCCTTGTGCCTGCATCAAGATAGGTACTTCATAGATAGTCGGTGCGTCGATACTCTGCACAACAGCATTTTCATCTACATTGCAGAACAGGGCAACTTTCTTACGCAGATTAGTACTTAATTCATGTTCTGTACGAAGTACAAGCACATCAGGTTGTATACCGGCACTTTGCAATTCCTTAACGGAGTGTTGAGTCGGTTTGGTTTTCAATTCACCGGCAGCGGCGAGATAGGGTACATATGTAAGATGTACGCACAAAGCATCCTTACCCAGCTCCCACTTCAATTGGCGAATACTTTCTAAATACGGAAGGGATTCGATATCACCTACCGTACCACCAATCTCGGTGATAACAAAATCAAATTTGTATTTATTTCCCAGCAATTTCACATTGCGTTTAATTTCATCCGTAATATGAGGGATAACCTGGATTGTCTTACCTAAATAATCTCCCCGGCGCTCTTTATCAATAACGCTCTTATAGATACGTCCCGTAGTGATGTTATTTGCTTTAGTAGTCTGAATGCCTAGGAAACGCTCATAGTGTCCCAAGTCAAGATCGGCTTCGTGACCGTCTACCGTTACATAGCATTCTCCGTGTTCATAAGGGTTCAATGTGCCCGGGTCGATATTGATATACGGGTCAAACTTTTGAATGGTTACTTTATAACCTCTTGCTTGCAATAACTTACCGATGGATGATGAAATAATACCTTTACCTAATGAGGAGGCAACACCACCGGTGACGAAAATATACTTTGTTTCTCCCACAGCTATACTGTTTTAAAATGTTCTTTCTAAAAATTAAAGCGCAAAATTATGAAAAAAATGAGGAAGTACATAACAGTTTAGTGAAAACAATTATAAAAAAAGAAATTAGTGTGTTTAGATGGGGGCTATTAAACTTTCACTTCTTGTCTTTTGTTATCTAAACATTTTGAATTAATTTTGTATCCGAATATATATATTAAACATATATGAAGAATAGACACCTTTTTATATGGGGTATTGCCGTATTATTATCATCATCGGTTATGGCCCAGAATTCGACAAAAGCCGTGCTCGAGACAACGAAGCAGACAACAACAGCAGGTACTGACACATTGTCGGGGATTTGGAAACAATATTGGATATTGAAGTTAAAACCGTATGAAGATACGTTCAGAATGGACACAGTCTCAATATTGTATGAGAAATATCTTGGGGTTTTGGATTATTTGAATGATCCTGCTACCCCTGAACGATATATACCTTCTAATCCTGATTTTTACAAAATGTTTATCCCTGTTACCTATTATCATTCTCCGATGGAACGTTTTTCAAAACTAAATTGGAGTTTCGAGGGGGAGAGAGATACGCTTCCTGCATTAATAAATGAACTTTTACCGTTCGATACCCAGAGTTTTGTGTCGAAGAAAAGAGTGAATGAGATTGTAGACCGCACTATGCTTGACACATATATCAATCATCCAGATTTTGTAGTGATGACTGAAGATGAAATTAAAAAGGCTAAAGTTTTCAAAGATAATATAGAAAAAGAGGTATCTTCCAAACCTTCTGTAGCGAAGCTTTTTGCCAAGGAAGAAATAGTAGGGGTGAAAGAGGAAGCCGGAATTGTAATACATAAGCCCAACTGGTGGGTAACAGGTGGAAGTGGTTCGTTACAAATTACGCAAAATTATATATCGGATAACTGGTATAAAGGTGGTGAAAGTAATACTACTTTGCTTGCAAATTTGCACTTATATGCCAATTATAATGACCGTGAAAAAATTCAATGGGAAAATTCTTTGGATGCAAAATTAGGTTTTGGCTCTACTCCTTCAGATAAATATCACGATTATCTGATTAATACGGATCAACTGCGTATCTACAGTAAAATAGGTATTCAGGCTGCTTCAAAGTGGTACTATACGATTTCTACAGAATTTAAGACTCAGTTCTGTCATGGATACAAGGCTAACAGTGAAGAACTTGTCTCGGCATTTTTTGCTCCGGCCGACTGGTCGTCTAGTATTGGTATGGATTATAAATTGAATAAGAAAAAATTCAATTTGTCTGTCTTTATGGCTCCGTTGACCCACATGATGCGCTATGTTGGTAATAAAGAGGTTAATGAGGTTAAGTTTGGTTTGGATGAAGGAAAATCTGTAATGCATAATTTTGGTTCTCAAGTGCAATCTACTATTAAATGGACTATCATTCCTTCTATTGTTTTGAATTCCCGACTGGATTTCCAGACCAGTTATGAATGGACACGTGTTGAATGGGAAAACACCGTAAATTTTGTTTTAAACCGCTACCTTTCTACTAAACTCTATGTGCATGCCCGTTTTGATGATAGCGCTAAACCGACTGAAGGGGATAGTTATTTCCAAGTAAAAGAGTTATTGAGTTTTGGTATTAATTATAAATGGTAAAAGTGGATGGTCTGTTCAGAACAGACGGAGCATCTACATAAATTTGGCAGACGGTCTGTTTTTATTTCAGCAGATCGTTTGTTTTTTGTCTTTTTGTAGCCTGTACAGGATGAAAAAGTATAAAAACATAGAAAAAGAATGTTTACGTACACAGAAAAAGACGTCTTATCCCTTGCAGTTCGCAAATAATGCGTAAATTTGCCGCGATTTGTAATGCACACTTTGCAAAATGGCGAATACTATAAGACATCAAGGTATTGTGGAAAACATAAACGGTTCTCATCTTCAAGTGAGGATCATTCAAACTTCAGCATGTGCTTCGTGCAGTGTCAAGGGACATTGCAGTTCGGCCGATACAAAAGAAAAACTCATTGATATAACCGATACCGGTGTTTATGTTTATCAACCCGGTGATCGGGTATGGGTTATAGGAGAACTTTCTATGGGAGCAATGGCAGTATTATACGCATTCATATTACCTTTTTTTATTGTTATATTTTCTCTTTTCATCTTTATGGCTATTTGGAATGATGAGTTGCTTTCCGCACTTTGCTCGTTAGTACTTCTTATACCTTATTATTATATATTGTGGCTGAATAAATCGCGGTTGAAGAAGAAGTTCTCTTTTTCAATTAAACCTATGAACTAACTAATACATAAAATAAATAATTAATAAACAACTAATTTATGAATGTAATTCTGATTGCAGTGATTTCATTGGGGGCTATAGCGCTGGTATCGGCGGTTATTCTTTATGTAGCTTCTAAGAAATTCGCCGTGTATGAAGATCCGCGAATTGCACAGGTGGCAGAAGTTTTGCCCCAAGCAAACTGCGGTGGATGTGGTTACCCGGGTTGTAGCGGATTTGCTGATGCTTGTGTAAAAGCCGGTTCGCTGGAAGGTAAACTTTGTCCGGTGGGTGGACAGCCCGTTATGACAAAAGTAGCTGAAATTCTGGGTTTGGATGCTGCAGCTTCCGAACCGATGGTTGCGGTAGTGAGATGTAACGGGACTTGTGCCAACCGTCCACGTATTAATCAATACGATGGAGCGAAGAGTTGTGCTATTGCAGCCTCTCTTTATGGTGGTGAAACAGGCTGTAGCTTTGGTTGCTTGGGCTGTGGTGACTGTGTGGCCGCTTGTCAGTTCGATGCTATCCATATGAATTCCGAAACAGGACTTCCTGAAGTAGACGAGGAGAAGTGTACGGCCTGCGGAGCTTGTGCTAAGGCTTGTCCGAAAAATATTATTGAAATCCGTCCTCAGGGTAAGAAGTCTCGTCGTGTGTATGTACAATGCGTAAATAAAGATAAGGGGGCCGTAGCACGCAAGGCTTGTACCGTTTCTTGTATAGGTTGCGGTAAGTGTGTGAAGGTATGTCCTTTCGAAGCTATTACATTGGAAAATAATCTGGCTTACATCGATCCGAATAAGTGCAAATCTTGTCGTAAGTGTGAGGAGGTTTGTCCGCAAGGTACTATTGTTGCGCTTAATTTTCCACCACGTAAACCAAAAGTAGAAGGCGATGCTACGGTAGTTACCTCTAAAAAAGTGGAAGTACCGAAAACTGACGCTCCTAAGGTGATTGAAGCTTCTGAAGTTTCTGTTACCAATGTACCGGAGGCAGAGGCATAATATTAATGAGTAAATAAACGATTAAAAATACAGAATTGTATGTTGAAAACATTTTCAATTGGTGGAGTTCATCCACAGGAAAATAAACTTTCAGCACATCAGCCTATTATTAAAGCAGAGGTTCCAGCTAAAGCTGTAATCCTGTTGGGACAGCACATCGGTGCTCCTGCAAAGCCTATCGTGGCTAAAGGCGATGTTGTGAAAGTGGGTACAAAGATTGCCGAACCCGGTGGCTTCGTATCAGCAGCTATCCATTCATCTGTCAGCGGAAAAGTCGCAAAGATTGACACGATTGTCGATGCCAGCGGCTATGCCAAACCTGCTATTTTTATTGATGTAGAGGGAGATGAGTGGGAGGAAAGCATTGACCGTACAGACACACTGGTAAAAGAGTGTAACCTCTCTTCAGAGGAAATTGTGAAAAAAATTGCTGATGCCGGTATCGTAGGTTTGGGGGGAGCTTGTTTCCCTACACAAGTCAAACTGTGTCCTCCTCCTGCATTCAAGGCAGAATGTGTTATCATCAATGCCGTAGAGTGCGAACCTTATTTGACTGCTGATCACCAGCTGATGTTAGAACATGCCGAGGAAATTATGGTAGGTGTATCTATTCTCATGAAGTCTGTAAAGGTTAATAAGGCATTTATTGGTATTGAAAATAATAAGCCTGATGCTATCCAATTGATGACGAAAGTAGCTGCCGGTTATGCGGGTATCGAGGTCGTTCCTTTGAAAGTACAATATCCACAAGGTGGTGAAAAACAATTGATTGATGCTGTTATCAATCGCCAGGTAGCTGCTGGTGCATTGCCTATTTCTACTGGTGCTGTAGTTCAGAATGTTGGTACGGCATTCGCTGTTTATCAGGCCGTTCAGAAGAATAAACCATTGTTTGAGCGTGTCATTACCGTAACAGGTAAGTCCTTGGCTAAACCATCCAATTTTCTGGCACGTATCGGTACGCCAATGCAGCAACTGATTGATGCTTGTGGTGGGCTTCCCGAAGATACGGGTAAGATTATCGGTGGCGGTCCCATGATGGGTAAAGCCTTGGTTAATACAGATGTGCCTACTGCTAAAGGCAGTTCGGGTATTCTGATTATGAATGACAAGGAAGCCAAGCGTGGAGAGATACAGCCTTGTATCCGTTGTGCTAAGTGTGTAGGTGCTTGTCCGATGGGCTTGGAACCTTACTTGCTTGCCACTGTATCGGCTCATGGAGATTTTGAAAGAGTAGAGAAAGAAGATATCATGTCGTGTATTGAATGTGGTTCATGCCAGTTCACTTGTCCTTCCAATCGTCCGATGTTGGACTACATCCGTTTGGGTAAAGGTAAAGTCGGGGCGATGATACGTGCACGTCAAGCTAAAAAATAACGAAATATGAATAGATTAATCGTATCCCTTTCGCCCCACGTTCATGGCGGAGACAGCGTGAAGAAGAATATGTACGGCGTGCTCGTTGCGTTGATACCGGCATTCCTCGTTTCGCTTTACTTTTTTGGACTGGGTGCACTGATTGTTACAGCTACTTCTGTAGCTGCCTGCTTGTTCTTTGAATGGGCTATTGGCAAATTTTTGATGAAAAAACAAACTACAACCATCTGTGACGGATCTGCCATCATTACTGGTGTGTTGTTGGCATTCAACTTACCTTCTAATTTGCCTATTTGGATTATTATCCTTGGTGCTTTGTTTGCTATCGGTGTAGGTAAGATGTCATTCGGTGGTTTGGGTTGTAATCCTTTCAATCCAGCATTGGCAGGACGTGTATTTCTGTTGCTGTCATTTCCGGTGCAGATGACGACTTGGCCTGCCGTCGGTCAGTTGACTGCATATACGGATGCTACTACGGCCGCTACTCCTCTTGCCATTATGAAGGGGGTTATCAGTGGAGCTCCGGGGTATTCATTGAGTGATCTTCCTACATCATTGGATCTTTTGATTGGTAATAATGGCGGATGTCTTGGTGAAGTCAGTGCATTGGCTCTATTGCTGGGTTTGGCTTATATGTTATGGAAGAAAATCATAACCTGGCATATCCCTGTATCTATTCTGGTTACGGTATTCATTTTCTCTGGTATTATGTATCTGGTCAATCCCGAACTCTATGTTTCTCCGGTATTGCAGTTACTTTCCGGTGGTCTGATGCTTGGTGCCGTTTTTATGGCTACGGACTATGTCACTTCACCGATGAGCCATAAGGGTATGTTGATTTATGGTGTTTGCATCGGTTTGTTGACGGTGATAATCCGTTTGTTCGGTGCATATCCCGAAGGTATGTCGTTCGCTATTCTGATCATGAATGCGTTCACTCCGCTGATTAACACGTATTTTAAACCAAAACGCTTTGGGGAGGTAGCGAAGAAGAAATGAAAAAGTTAGAATCATCCTTAAAGAATATGTTGCTGGTACTTACGGGGGTTACTGCTATTTCCGTAGCATTACTGGCTTATGTTAATGAACTGACAAAGGAACCTATTGCGCAGGCTAATGCAAAGACATTGAGTGATGCAGTCAGTGCAGTGGTACCAGGTTTTGATAACGACCCGATTGCTGAAAAGAAAATGCAAGAGGTGAATGGTGTTGAATATGCCGTATATCCTGCTACAAAAGAAGGACAGTATATTGGTGCTGCTGTTGAAGCTACTTCAATGGGATTCGGTGGTGAACTGAAAGTATTGGTAGGTTTTGATGCTGAAGGTAAAATCATTGACTACTCCTTATTAGGACATGCAGAAACTCCGGGGCTTGGTTCCAAAGCTGCTGATTGGTTTAAGAAAGGTAACAAGGGGGATATTACGGGGCTGAATCCGGGTGAATCTCCATTGGTTGTAAGTAAAGATGGTGGTAAAGTAGATGCTATTACAGCCTCTACAATTACATCTCGGGCTTTCCTGAATGCTGTTAATATTGCATATGCCGCATATGCCGGTCAGAATACAGCTGATGGTGCTACCGGGGCTACCCAGAAGAATGTTGAACAACCTGCTGATACTGCAACAATTGAAGTTGCAGATACTCTCAGCGTAAAATAAGAAAGGAGTAGAAGATATGAATAATTTTAAAGTATTGATGAACGGGATTGTCAAAGAAAATCCTACGTTTGTGCTCCTGCTTGGTATGTGTCCTACGTTGGGTACAACCTCTTCTGCTGTCAATGGTATGGGTATGGGCTTGGCGACAATGTTCGTATTGATTTGCTCTAATGTGGTTATTTCAGCCATCAAGAATTTGATACCTGACATGGTACGTATCCCTTCGTTTATTGTGGTGATTGCTTCTTTCGTAACATTATTGCAAATGATTATGCAAGCATATGTTCCTGCTCTTTATGCCACTCTAGGGCTGTTTATTCCCTTGATTGTAGTAAACTGTATCGTATTGGGACGTGCCGAAGCATTCGCTGCCAAAAACAATCCGGTATCTTCCTTCTTTGATGGTTTAGGTATGGGACTGGGCTTTACTATCGCATTGACATTGCTGGGAGCTGTTCGTGAGTTTTTAGGTACAGGCAAAATCTTTAACATAACATTTCTTCCCGAAGAATATGGTATGTTGTTGTTTGTCCTTGCACCGGGTGCATTTATCGCATTGGGATATCTCATTGCACTGGTCAACAGTTTCAAGAAAGCATAATTTGTAATTCATAATTAGTAATTGATATTATGGAATATATATTAATATTTATTTCGGCAATCTTTGTAAACAACATCGTATTGTCGCAATTCTTGGGAATTTGTCCGTTTCTGGGCGTATCCAAGAAAGTAGAGACAGCGTTAGGTATGTCGGCTGCGGTAGCTTTTGTGCTCACCATTGCTACTATCGTAACATTCCTTATTCAGAAGTATGTACTTGATGCTTTTGGTTTAGGTTATTTGCAGACAATTACTTTTATTCTGGTGATTGCTGCATTGGTACAGATGGTAGAAATCATCCTGAAGAAAGTATCTCCTTCTTTATACCAAGCTTTGGGTGTGTTCTTGCCGTTAATTACAACTAATTGTTGTATTCTTGGTGTTGCTATTCTTGTTATTCAAAAAGACTATGATTTGCTAACAGGTGTGGTTTATGCATTTTCTACAGCTCTTGGGTTTGGTCTGGCACTTACATTGTTTGCCGGTTTGCGCGAACAGATGAGTCTTGTCAGTATTCCGAAGGGTATGCAGGGAACTCCTATCGCTTTGATTACGGCAGGTTTGCTGGCAATGGCATTTATGGGATTCTCGGGAGTAGTGAAAATTTAAGGTGAAATAATTCACTATAGTTTATAAGAGTCCTATAGAGGTTTCTTTCTTTATATGGTATCCGTGAAAGAAAAATCTCTATAGGATTTTGTATATTCTGTAGTGGACAATCATAGTTATCGCACACGGTAATATAGTTACGCTTTTTAGTTAATTTTTTCTTCTATATTGAGTATATTCTGAATTTATTTCCTTACATTTGTGGCGTAGAGATAACCTATAAAGCTAAATTATCTATTTATATGAAAGAAAAGATTTTGGTTACTGGTGGAACCGGTTATATTGGCTCACACACTGTAGTAGAACTTCAAAACGCAGGTTATGAAGTTGTTATTGTTGATAATTTGTCAAACTCTAGCGCAGATGTTGTAGATAACATTGAAAAAGTATCGGGTATCCGTCCTGCATTTGAAAAGTTGGATTGTTTGGATTTTGCCGGTCTTGACGCTGTGTTTACCAAATATAAAGGTATTAAAGCAATTATCCATTTTGCTGCTAGCAAGGCTGTAGGTGAATCGGTTCAAAAACCATTGCTTTATTATCGTAATAACTTGGTTTCTTTGATTAATTTGCTTGAGTTGATGCCGAAGCATGGAGTAACAGGTATCGTATTTTCATCTTCCTGTACTGTATATGGTCAGCCTGATGAGCTTCCAGTAACAGAGAAAGCTCCTATTAAAAAAGCGGAATCTCCTTACGGTAATACGAAGCAGATTAATGAAGAAATCGTACGTGATACCGTTGCTTCTGGTGCTCCTATCAATGCTATTTTGTTGCGTTATTTCAATCCGATTGGCGCACACCCTACTGCATTACTCGGTGAGTTGCCTAACGGAGTTCCACAGAATTTGATACCCTATCTCACTCAAACAGCTATCGGTATTCGTGAGAAACTGAGTGTATTTGGTGATGATTACGATACTCCTGATGGTTCTTGTATTCGCGACTTCATCAATGTAGTTGATTTGGCAAAGGCACATGTCGTGGCTATTCGTCGTATTCTTGAAAAGAAGCAAAAAGAAAAAGTAGAAGTATTCAATATTGGTACAGGTCGTGGTCTTTCTGTATTAGAATTGATTAATGCTTTTGAAAAAGCAACAGGTGTGAAATTGAATTATCAGATTGTAGGACGTCGTGCCGGAGATATTGTAAAGGTGTGGGCTGATCCCGAGCTGGCTAATAATGAGCTAGGGTGGAAGGCAGAAGTCGGTATTGAAGATACTTTACGTTCTGCATGGAATTGGCAGTTGAAACTTCGTGAGAGAGGTATTCAGTAAGTAAATTTTGAATTTGTGTTTTTTAACAAATAAGAAATAAACAAATGCATCCCCGCATTTGTTTATATTGTGCAAATCAGCCTGAAGCTGTTTATGTATATGTGAATATCCGTAATTGGTACGTATGCCTCCCCGGCATAGACAGGTAAGATTGCATAGTAGTTTTGTCGTGTTTTATTTTGTGTTTGTGTTGTGAATAAGCCTTGTCGCGAGACAGGGCTTATTTTTTTTCGCCCATCATGAATGGATTCTGTTTCAATTGTTGTCTGGTTAAAAAATCATCAATTTCCATTACCGTTGCATCTTTCAGTATTACAACTTTATTCTTATCCAATAGATAAAGAGTCGGGATAGCTTTCAAGTCATAAAGATGTTGGGTCTCTATCACTTGTTTTTTGTCATATCCGTTTATCCACTCTTTAGGAAAGTTGGAAAGATGCTTATGCCATTCCTCTAAATCTATATCTGGGTAGATGGCAAGAATTTGTAGTTGTTTCTGGGCAATGGCTTGGTTAATGGCAGATGCTTGTTTTAGGGTTTCAATGGTTTCGGTACAAGCGTGGCATCCAGGATTGTTAATGAATAATAGAGTATAAAGAGCATTTACTCCGTAAAGGCTATCTTCCTTTCCTGATACAAGAGTATATCTGAAATTCAAAGCTTTAGTACCTACGCGATTTTTCTGTGCAAGTTCCCGACGGGCTTGTGGACGGATTTTCTCTGTATTATTTAGGATAGGAGAAGCCAACATTGCATCCAATACAGAAATATATAATTCTTCATTCCGCATGGGTGAATTGGGATCATACAGGTACTTGTTTGCTAAGTCTGTCATATACAGATAAAACTTCTTCTCTTTTTCAGCTTGTACAAATACTTCTTTCAAAGCAGTATCGGCCTTTTTTGCCGGAACAATCTTCAGTATGTCAATATAGTCTACCCATGCTTGTTCCGTTATTTCTGGATGATGTATGTAGTTTGTATCTGCGAAATTCACATGATCCCAGTAATGGCGTACTAGATAATCTGCACGAAGTTCAGGAGTATTCAACATAGGTGGAATAGCTGGTAGTACAAATGTAGTAATAGTATCAGACAATATATCTGTCTGTGTACCGGAATGTATCTTGCCGTTTCCACAAGCAGTACAGAGACTGAACAGCAATAGTAGAGAAGACGATTTGTATTTCATTTTAATTTCAGATTTTGTGATATGATTATGGAATACAAAGATAATGATAAGGTTTGTTATATGGTGATTTTTTTATAAATACCTGACATGACAAAGTATGCAGACAAGCATATTAAATAGTAGAGTAGAAGTAGATAATATAGACAATGATATCTGTTATTTTGTTTTATTTGTTATCTATTTAAGAGGTTGGATAATAGCCACCTCTTACTAACTGTTAACCAATGTTACCTTTTCTGTAACAAATTGTTCTAATTGTAATATTAATCGTTCAAAATCGTATAATTTATAGAAAAAAAGCTATAGAGGAGAACAATAGGACGTGTTTTGTTTATACATTTGCGAAGTTGTTTATGTAACCATTTGGATGAACAAAAGTCATCTGTAAATGTTATTCGTATAAACATAGATTGAGTTTTGATGAAACGACGCGACTGGGCTGAACTTAATTTGAGGATAATACGCGACAACTCACAACTTTACCTGATAATAATTAAGAAAAACTGAATATAAAAAGATTGCTTATGTCACAGATTGTCGGACATATTTCACAGGTTATCGGGCCTGTTGTAGACGTCTATTTTGAAGGTACGGAGACAGAATTGATGCTGCCGAGTATTCACGACGCACTGGAAATAAAAAGAAGTCATGGTAAAAGATTAATTGTAGAAGTACAACAGCACATTGGTGAAAATACTGTGCGTACTGTAGCTATGGATAGTACGGATGGTTTGCAAAGAGGTATGAAGGTTTATCCATTAGGGGGGCCTATCACTATGCCGATAGGAGAACAGATAAAAGGACGCTTGATGAACGTAGTAGGTGACTCTATAGATGGAATGAAAGAGTTGGATCGTGCTGGTGCTTATCCTATTCATCGTGAACCTCCTAAATTCGAAGATTTAACCACTGTACAGGAAGTTTTGTATACAGGTATTAAGGTTATTGACTTGCTGGAGCCTTATAGCAAAGGAGGTAAAATAGGCTTATTTGGTGGTGCTGGTGTAGGAAAAACTGTGCTTATTCAGGAGCTTATCAATAATATTGCCAAGAAATTGAATGGCTTTTCAGTGTTTGCCGGAGTAGGAGAGCGTACTCGTGAAGGTAATGATCTGCTGAGGGAAATGATTGAATCTGGTGTTATTCGTTATGGTGAAGAATTCAAAAAGAGCATGGAAGAAGGTAACTGGGATTTGTCTAAGGTAGATTATAATGAAGTGGCGAAATCTCAGGTATCCTTGATCTTCGGACAGATGAATGAACCTCCTGGTGCACGTCAGTCGGTAGCATTGTCTGGTTTGACGGTTGCCGAATCTTTCCGTGATATGGGAGCGGATAATAATGGTCCACGCGATATCTTGTTTTTTATTGATAATATTTTCCGTTTCACCCAGGCAGGTTCTGAGGTTTCAGCATTGTTGGGACGTATGCCATCGGCAGTAGGTTATCAGCCTACGCTAGCCACAGAGATGGGTGCCATGCAGGAACGTATTACTTCTACTCGTAACGGTTCCATTACTTCCGTGCAAGCCGTGTACGTACCTGCTGATGATTTAACTGACCCTGCACCTGCTACTACCTTTACGCATTTGGATGCTACAACGGTGTTGAGCCGTAAGATTACTGAACTTGGTATCTACCCTGCTGTAGATCCGTTGGAATCTACCTCTCGTATTCTTGATCCGCATATTGTGGGACAGGAACATTATGAAGTAGCACAGCGTGTAAAGCAAATTTTGCAACGTAACAAGGAATTGCAAGATATTATCTCCATTCTTGGTATGGAAGAACTTTCGGACGCAGACCGTACGTTGGTAAACCGTGCACGCCGTGTACAGCGTTTTCTGTCGCAGCCGTTTGCTGTTGCTGAGCAGTTTACGGGTGTTCCTGGTACTATGGTTTCCATAGAGGATACTATCAAAGGATTTAAGATGATTCTTGATGGTGAAGTAGACTATTTGCCTGAACCGGCTTTCTTGAATGTCGGAACGATTGATGAAGCTATCGAGAAGGGTAAGAAGTTGTTGGAACAAGCAAAAAAATAAGAGAATGAAAGAATTGCATTTGAATGTTATATCGCCTGACAAGGAAATCTTTAATGGTGAAGTAAACAGTGTTACATTGCCTGGAACGATAGGTTCGTTTACTATCTTGCCACAGCATGCACCCGTGGTCTCGTCGTTGGTCGCAGGCAGATTAGTATATCTGACACCTGATGACGAAGAACATACACTGGATATCAAAGGCGGTTTTATTGAAATGAGCAGTAACAAGGTTTCTGTTTGTATCGATTGATTTTTTCTTTTATTTTGATTTATAAATAAAATCGGATAGACGTGATTATTAGTATTACAAAACGGAATTACTTGTTGCATACAGCACTTTTGACGGTATTGATAGGAGGGATAGGCGGATGGATATATTTTTCAATTTTTCCGTACCATTATTTTGGTGGTTATCCGTTGATACCAATTTACTATTTTGTTTTCGGTGCATTTATGATTAGCATGGTGGAGAATTGCCGCCATAGAATGCCGAAACGGATGTTACAGATTTACTTGTTGATGCGGGTCATGAGGATGTTGCTCTCTATTATTGTGATGTTGATTTATTGTATCATTGTACGTAAGGAGGCTAAAGAATTTCTGTTGACGTTTATCGTGAATTATGTGATATATTTGACTTATGATACCTGGTTTTTCTTCACCTTTGAAGCGAACCGAAGATTGAAAAAGAAAAAAGAAAATGAAACAATTGCGTAACATACTGATCGGAGTGCTGTTGGCATTGGGATTGTCACTATCTGTCCCGATGCGGGCTGACAGTATCCCTGTTACCATAGAAGAGTTCAAAGCGGACTTAGATAGCATTGCCCGGCATGATAACGTGACGGCTGCCGAAGAAAAAGAAAATACGGTGGACGTGAAGGAAATTGTTTTCGGACATATCGGTGACTCATATGAGTGGCACATCACGACTTGGGGAAAAGCACATATCACTATTCCATTGCCTGTGATTTTATATAGTCGTTCTTCGGGATGGCATGTGTTCCTTTCTTCACGCCTTGAAGAAAATGGAGGTAGTTATGAAGGCTTTTCACTGGCTCCTGTGGGGAGTAAGCATGAAGGAAAACTGGTGGAGTATGATGCTGTAGGAAATGAAGTAAGACCTTTAGATATTTCTATTACAAAAGTGACGTTGGCATTACTTATCAATAGTGTTTTGTTGCTTGTCATCATCTTGAGTGTGGCTCAGTGGTATCGTAAGCATCCGCAAGGTAGTGCAGCTCCCGGTGGATTTGTAGGATTTATGGAAATGTTTATTATGATGGTGAATGATGATATCATCAAGAGTTGCGTAGGTCCTAAGTACCGTAAGTTTGCACCCTACTTGTTGACGGCATTTTTCTTTATTTTTATCAATAATTTGATGGGGTTGGTTCCATTCTTCCCGGGTGGTGCTAATGTAACGGGAAATATCGCTATCACGATGGTGTTGGCTATTTGTACTTTCCTTGCCGTAAATATTTTCGGAACAAAAACCTATTGGAAAGATATTTTTTGGCCGGATGTGCCTTGGTGGTTGAAAGTGCCCATACCCATGATGCCGTTCATTGAGTTCTTTGGAATATTTACTAAGCCGTTTGCTTTGATGATTCGTCTTTTCGCCAATATGCTGGCGGGACATATGGCGATGTTGGTGCTTACGTGTTTAATCTTTATTTCCGCTAGTATGGGACCTGCTTTAAACGGTACATTGACAGTTGCCTCAGTGTTGTTCAATATTTTTATGAATGCATTGGAACTGTTGGTCGCATTTATCCAGGCATATGTGTTCACAATGTTGTCAGCTGTATTCATCGGATTGGCGCAGGAAGAACATCAGGAAAAGGCGGGAGCGAAGGTAATGAGAGATGATAAAATTATGAAGTGATAATTGAGAATATAAACATTAATAAAAATAATCATTTAAAATCTGAAAGTTATGTTACTATCTGTATTATTACAAGCTGCTGCGGCAGGTGTTGGAGTTAGTAAGTTGGGAGCAGCACTGGGTGCTGGTTTAGCTGTAATTGGTGCTGGTGTGGGTATTGGTAAAATCGGTGGCTCTGCCATGGAAGCTATTGCCCGTCAACCGGAAGCGTCTGGAGATATCCGTATGAACATGATCATTGCCGCTGCCTTGATTGAAGGTGTTGCTTTGCTGGCAGTTGTCGTTTGTTTGTTAGTATTCTTCTTATAACATAAAATTATGTCATTGTTATTACCCGATAGTGGTTTGTTGTTCTGGATGCTCCTCTCATTTGGTGTGGTGTTTGTTGTGTTGGCAAAATACGGTTTCCCCGTCATCACTAAGATGGTGGAAGGTCGTAAGACCTACATAGACCAATCCATGGAGGTGGCACGCGAAGCAAATGCCCAACTCTCCAAATTGAAAGAGCAGAGTGAGGCATTGATTGCTGCTGCAAACAAAGAGCAGGGACGTATTCTGCGGGAGGCGATGCACGAGCGTGACAAGATTATCGTCGAAGCGCGTAAACAGGCGGAAGTCGCTGCGCAGAAGGAACTGGATGATGTGAAAAAACAGATACAGCAGGAGAAGGAAGAAGCTATCCGCGACATTCGTCGTCAAGTAGCAGTGCTTTCAGTAGATATTGCAGAGAAGGTAATTCGTAAAAATCTGGATGAGAAGCATGAGCAGATGGAAATGATTGACCGGATGCTGGATGAAATGCTGACAGCAAAGGAGAATAATTAAACATTCATCATTAAACATTACAAAAGTGGATATAGGAATTGTTTCGATGCGATATGCAAAAGCACTTATGGAGTATGTCAAGAGTATGGGGACAGAAGATATAATGTACGCTGAAATGCGTATGTTGACGAGAAGCTTCGAAAAACATCCTGACCTGCGTGAAGCATTGGATAATCCCATTTTAACGATACGAGAGAAGTTTACGCTCATTTGTACCGCTGCTGTGGGGGATGCCCCTGCCGGACGTGAGTTTATTCGTTTCATTACTTTGGTGTTGAAAAACAAGCGCGAGTCTTTTCTTCAGTATATTGCTTTGAGCTTCCTGAAACTTTACCGCAATGACAAGCATATTGGTGTAGCAAAGTTGATAACTGCTGTGCCTGTGAGCCGGGATGTTTGGGAACGTATCAGAAATAGTGCTTCTAATTTGCTGCATGCTGAAATGGAGTTGCAAACCGAAGTAGATCCGTCCATTGAAGGTGGTTTTGTATTCGATATCAATGATTATCGTCTGGATGCAAGTATCGCTACTCAGCTTAAAAAAGTGAAACAACAGTTCATTGATAAGAATAGAAGAATTGTGTGATTTACGATTGGAAGATTTGCAATTTATAATTAAAGTTTTGGTTGTAAAAAGTGAATCGGTCTGATAAAAAAGAGTAATGTCAATTGTAAATCGTAAATAATTAAATTGTAAATAAAATGTTGTCTGGAAATATAAAAGTAAGCGAAGTTTCCGATATACTCCGTAAGCAGTTGGAAGGGATTGATACCCGTGTGCAACTAGATGAAATCGGTACGGTGCTGCAAGTCAGTGATGGTGTGGCTCGTATCTATGGATTGCGCAATGCCGAAGCAAACGAGTTGTTGGAATTCGACAACGGTATTAAAGCCATTGTAATGAATCTTGAGGAAGACAATGTAGGTGCCGTGTTATTGGGACCTACGGATAAAATTAAAGAGGGGTATGTGGTAAAACGTACCAAACGTATTGCTTCTATCATGGTAGGTGAGGGTATGTTGGGACGTGTTATCGATCCGCTGGGAGCACCGTTGGACGGAAAGGGACTGATAGGTGGTGAGCTTTGTGAAATGCCGTTGGAACGGAAAGCGCCGGGAGTTATTTTTCGCCAGCCGGTAAATCAACCGTTGCAGACGGGATTGAAAGCTGTGGATGCCATGATTCCTATCGGGCGTGGGCAACGTGAGTTGATTATCGGTGACCGACAGACGGGGAAGACTGCTATCGCTATTGATACTATTATTAATCAGCGTGCCAATTTTGAAGTGGGAGATCCTGTGTATTGTATTTATGTTGCAATTGGGCAGAAAGGTTCTACGGTGGCGTCTATCGTGAATACGTTGCGCGAATATGGTGCTATGGACTATACAATTGTTGTAGCTGCTACAGCTGGTGATCCGGCCGCTTTGCAGTATTATGCTCCGTTTGCGGGTGCTGCCATTGGTGAATATTTTCGTGATACCGGTCGCCATGCGCTGGTGGTTTATGATGATTTGTCCAAACAAGCAGTAGCTTATCGTGAAGTATCTTTGATTTTACGTCGTCCTTCGGGACGTGAAGCTTATCCGGGTGATATCTTCTACTTACATTCTCGTTTGCTTGAACGTGCAGCAAAGATTATTAATCAGGAAGAAGTGGCTCGTGAAATGAATGATTTGCCGGAAAGCCTGAAGGGTAAAGTAAAAGGTGGTGGTTCGTTGACTGCATTGCCTATCATCGAGACACAGGCAGGTGATGTATCTGCGTATATTCCCACAAATGTAATTTCTATTACCGACGGACAGATATTCCTTGATACAAACCTCTTTAATCAGGGTAATCGTCCGGCTATTGATGTAGGTATCTCTGTAAGTCGTGTAGGTGGTAATGCTCAGATTAAGGCAATGAAGAAGGTGGCGGGTACATTGAAAATAGACCAGGCACAGTATCGTGAGCTGGAAGCATTTACCAAATTTAGCGGTGATATGGACCCTGTGACAGCGTTGACTATCGATAAAGGACAGAAAAATACCCGTTTATTGGTGCAAGCTCAATATAGTCCAATTCCTGTAGAAAAACAGATTGCTATTCTTTATTGTGGTACGCATGGTTTGTTGAAGAATGTTCCTTTAGATAAAGTTAGTGAATTTGAACGTAGCTTCTTGGAATATCTTGAGATTAATCATTGTGAAGATGTGCTCAATGTATTGAAGATGGGGGTGATTGATGATGAAGTTTGCAAGAAAATTGAGGAAACAGCGGAAACGGTGGCGAAACAATTTTCATAATTTGCAATTGACCGGTTTATGATTGAGGTTGCTTTTGGTTGTAAAGAGTGAATAAGTCTTATAAAAAAGAGTATTTCCAATCGTAAATCGTAAATAATTAAATCATAAATAGAAATGGCTTCACTGAAAGAGGTAAAAAATAGAATTAACTCCGTCAAGAGTACACGTCAGATTACGTCGGCGATGAAGATGGTGGCATCTGCCAAATTGCATAAAGCACAGGGGCGGATTGAAAATATGCTACCTTATCAACGGAAGCTGAACGAAATCCTGATGAATTTTCTGCGTACGGATGCTACATTCGAGTCACCCTATACTGATGTTCGTTCTGTGACTAAGGTGGCGATAGTCGTGTTTTCGTCCAATACTTCGCTCTGTGGCGCTTTTAATTCCAACGTGGCGAAGATGTTGGAAAAAACGGTGAATGATTATAAATCGTTAGGGCAGGAGAATATCATGATTTATCCTGTGGGTAGGAAGGTGGAAGATGCTGTGAAAAAGATGGGATATACGCCGCAAGGTAGTTATCAAATTATGGCGGATAAACCTTCGTACGTGCAGGCTTATGAACTTGCCGGTTCGCTGATGAATGATTTTTTAGAGAAACGCGTAGATAAGGTGGAACTGATTTATCATCATTTCAAATCTATGGGTTCACAAGTACTGACAAGAGATGAATATCTGCCTATTGACTTAAAAAAAGTAACAGAAGAAGCTAATGAAGCTGTTTCGGAGATGCGTAGTTTCAACAATGACTATATTGTAGAGCCTTCTGTTCCTGAGTTGATAGCTGGTCTTCTTCCCAAGGTGTTAAGTCAAAAACTTTATACGGTTTTGTTGGACTCTAACGCTTCTGAACATGCTGCTCGTACACTTGCCATGCAGACGGCAACGGACAATGCGAATGAGTTGATTCAGGACTTGACGAAGCAGTATAATAAGAGTCGTCAGCAAGCTATCACGAATGAGTTGCTAGATATTATTGGGGGAAGCTTGAAATAATATCAACAGGGAGTTCATTGAAATGCGAATAAATGCAGATTTTCGTAAAGAATTTTATTTTTAAAATAGTGCATTTTATAATCTGAGGAAATCTGTGTTTATTTGTGTTTCAATAATAATCTTCTAATTTTTTGCTTACGGCATATTCTTTTTTATCTGGATAAAAGTGTTACCTTTACAAATTGTAAATAATCTGGATAGTAATGGATCAAAACCCTGAAATAGCGCTTGCATGGCAATTTGTAGAAAACACAGGTACTCATCTATTTTTGACCGGTAAGGCCGGTACCGGAAAAACAACCTTTCTACGGAAACTGAAAAGTGAAAGTCCTAAACGGATGGTAGTCCTTGCACCTACAGGGATTGCGGCGATTAATGCGGGTGGTGTAACTATTCATTCTTTTTTTCAGTTACCATTTGCTCCTTTTGTGCCCGAAAGTTCGTTCAGTGCAAATAGCAAAGTATCCTATCGTTATCGTTTTAGTAAAGAAAAGCTTAACATTATACGCAGCATAGACTTACTTGTGATTGATGAAATCAGTATGGTACGTGCTGATTTGCTGGATGCGGTAGATGGTATACTTCGTCGTTTCCGTGACCACCATAAACCGTTTGGTGGTGTACAACTGTTGATGATTGGTGATCTCCAGCAGTTGGCTCCTGTAGTGAAGGATGAGGAATGGCAGATGTTGAAGTCTTATTATGATACTCCCTATTTCTTCTCTAGCCAGGTATTAAGGCAAACGGAATATTGTACCATCGAATTGAAAACTGTTTATCGGCAAAGTGATGGGACTTTTCTCGAATTACTGAACCGTATTCGTGAAAACCGCTGCGATGTACAAGTACTGGATACATTGAATCGGCGTTATATAGCGGGTTTTGTTCCTCGGAAAGAGGAAGGTTATATCCGACTTGTTACCCATAATTATCAGGCACAGCGCATCAACGACTATGAGTTGGAACAGTTACCAGGTCATACTTATACTTTTCGTGCTACAGTTGACGGAAAGTTTCCTGAATATTCTTATCCTACAGATGAGGTACTTGAATTGAAAAAAGGTGCTCAGGTGATGTTTGTAAAAAATGATTCTTCGGGTGAGCATCGCTATTATAATGGTATGATTGGGATAGTGACCGAAGTGTCTTCAGATAATATCGCGGTACGCAGTAAGGATAGTGGTGAAACTTTCTCGCTCCAAGAGGAAGAATGGACGAACGCCAAATATGTGCTTGATGAGGAAACTAAAGAGATTACGGAAGATATCGAAGGCACGTTCCAGCAATTCCCTTTAAAACTGGCATGGGCAATCACAATACACAAGAGTCAGGGTTTAACGTTCGAACGTGCCATCATTGATGCCAGCTTATCTTTTGCACATGGACAAACTTATGTAGCATTGAGCCGTTGCAAAACTCTGGAAGGACTGGTACTGAGTGCCCCGCTCTCTACAAAGACCGTTATCAGCGATCATGCAGTCGATGTTTTTACTGAGACTGCACGCAGGAGTACACCGGATGAGAAGCGGTTCCATTCGTTGCAACAGGCTTATTTCCATGAATTATTATCCGGCTTGTTCGATTTCTTGCCGTTAGAATTGGCCTTAAAACGATATGTCAGACTGGTGGATGAGCATTTGTACAAGCTTTATCCGAAGCAGTTGGTAATCTATAAAGAGGAGGTGGAACGTTTTCATGTAAAAGTGATTAAGGTAGCCCAGAAATTCAGTTTGCAATATAATCGGCTGATAGATGCTGTGAATGATTATGCTTCGGACAAAACACTACAAGAGCGTATTCATCTGGGAGCGCAATACTTTAAGGAGCAATTGAAGCCGCTGAATATGATTATAAGTAAGGGGGGACTTGTTACAGACAATAAAGACTTGAAAAAGAAATTGAAAGAAGCGGATAAGGAACTGACGGATGTTTATCTGCTGAAGGAAAACTTGTTGGAGTTTGTTATCCGGAATGGTTTCCATGTCAATGAGTATTTGAAGCAGAAAGCGGTACTTTCGATTGATGATACATCTGTTAAAGAGAAAACAAAAGGTAAAGAAATAATTTTATCAGATAAGGACAGCCAGAAGAAAGGAGAGAAAGGGCAAAAGAATAAAGTTCGTGAAAGTAGGCAACGGGCTACTGCAATTGAGATACCTTCGGATCTTTTGCACCCGGAACTATACAGGCGACTAATTGTGTGGAGAAATACGGAAGCTACCCGATTGGGGGTGCCTGTTTATATCGTTATTCAGCAGAAAGCTCTTCTCGGCATAAGTAATCTTTTACCATCAGACAAAAAGGCACTCGTCCGTATTCCCTATTTTGGAAAGAAAGGGGTAGAGAAGTACGGGGATAGTATTCTTGAAATGGTACGTGTTTACCGAGAGGGAAAGGAAAGGGAAGGAGATATGAAGAATTAAGAATTACCATGTGGCATGCTTGTATAACGTAGCTAAGTTTTTCATTCAAACATTATCTTAATCCCTTCTTCCAACGTATGCGGTTTATATCCCAACTCTTTACGCGCCTTTTCAATGCTCAGTCCGCTAAAGCGGGGACGAGGTGTTGTTTCTTTCATATCCTTTGTAGTGACGGGAATGATAAGTGAACGATCCAAATTCAGTATATCGGCTACACGATATGCTATTTCAGAAATAGTCAGGCAATCACCTCCACAAAGGTGATAGACACCACTTTGAGGATGAGATATCAATTTTTCTACTCCCCAAGATATGTCACCTACAAAAGTTGGAGTACGCCATTGGTCAGAAACAACGTGGATTTCTATATTGCTTCTTAATCGATTAACTACCAGTTGTAAGATATTTCCGTGTTGTCCCGGCAGTGCGGCACCATACACAACGACTACGCGTACGATAGCATAATTTTGGCAAAGAGCAACTATGTGCTTTTCACCTTCCCATTTAGTATAACCATAATAATTTACAGGGGCAGGGAGGTCTTCTTCTGTATAAAGACGGTTGGCATTTCCGCTGAATACAAAATCTGTGGATAGATGGATGAGCCGACTTCCATATTTATGGCAATATTTAGCAAGATTGGCTACAGCGGTAATGTTGATTGCATCCGCTTCTTCATGGTGTGTTTCGCAATAATCAGGTACAGAGAGAGCGGAAGTATTGATTACTGTATCAGGGTATACTTCCTTGAACAATTCTTTCAGAGTCTGGACATTACAGATATCAGCTTGTATATAATGATAGTTTCCTGAACCAGGGCAACAGTCATCATGCATGGAACTACCCGTAACCTGATAGGAAAGATTATGTGACAAATCATTTAATATCCGTCGTCCCGTAAAACCATTAGCTCCGATTAACAATATTCTCTTTCTCATAATCATGTAACTTGAAATTCTTATCTTTTTCTTTATTATACCTGAAGTGACAATGTTTAGAATAGTGTTTTGTTCCCTTGCCGTACCTCTATACTGAAACCGAACGCACCGTTAGCGGATTTTAGTTCGAATGCTCCTTTGAAGTTATTCTTTTTCCACGGCAATACAGAAGGGTTGGGGACTCTCCAGCCGTCTTTATTATATTCTCCATAAGTGTTAATCTGCATTCCGTTTTTCAATTTGAAACTACCCATTTGCAGATTATCAGGAGTAGACCAAAAGTCTGTCAGCCCAAAAGGATTCATACTGTATACTATGGAATTACTTAAAGAAAATTTATTAGAAAATCCTTGTGAATAAGCGGTATTTGGATTTAACCGAAAAATACTACTATAATCTTTACTGGCATCAGGTATTTCTAGTGTGAATTTAGGTAACTGTGGAGGTGTCATCTTCATCAGGCTCATGTCCAATAGAAATCCATCGTAGTTCTTTACTTCAGGCAGAACTGTCTCTTCCTGAGTACCTCCTTTGGGGAATATATTAGTATGCAAACTATCTACGGATATTTCATTTTGTGCAAATACTGACGAAAAACCTGCAAGCAATATGATTATACTAAAAAGAAATCGTTTCATATCTTTTGCTCATTCTATTTCAACAAAGATAGTTGTTTCATCCAATTTCCTGAAATTTCTTTGTATTATTTTGGAGTATTAAGCAAATCATTATAAAACCGTTAACTATTTACAATCAACTTATATCCTATACCCCGTACATTTACGATACGTATGCTATTGTCTTGTGACAATTTATGGCGTAGCTTGGTGATGAAAACATGTAAGCTACGTGAATTGAAAAAACTGTCATCTCCCCAGAGATCCAGCAAAACATTCTGAGTATTGACAACATGATTCTGATTTTCACAAAGCCGTTTCAATATTTCCGATTCACGGTAGGAGAGTTCCATTTCCGTATTAATATGTGGAGAGACAGCTGTACCGATGTAGTTGAGCTTTTGGGTGACAGAATTGAAATGATAGTTCCCTATTTCGAAGCCAGTCTTTTCTTCTGGGATTGTTTCGGTAAATGAAAAGACTTTACCAACCAATGCCTTGATACGGACAATGAGTTCTTGCATACCAAAGGGCTTTTTCAAGTAATCGTTAGCACCGAGTTCAAATCCTTCGACCACATCATTGATGGCGGAACGTGCCGTGAGAAATAGTACGGGAGTATGTTTGTCTGTCTGTCGGATGCGACGTACCATTTCAAAGCCATCCATACGGGGCATCATAACATCTGCTACCAATACGTCGGGACGTAAATCGAAAAACAAACGAAGACCTTCTTCACCGTTACTGGCAGTCTGGATAATGAAATTCTGTCCTTCTAATGTATCTTTGATAATCATGGCAAGCGTCTCTTCATCTTCTACTAAAAGTATTTTTATTTTGTCTGACATAGGTAATTATATTATGATTGTAAATACACTTCCTTTTCCCAATTCACTTTTGATTGATACACTTCCACCGTGTTTCTCAGTCATGGTCTTTACATAAAACAGTCCTAGACCATACCCTTTTACGTCGTGGAGATTACCCGTGGGTACTCGATAGAATTTGTCGAATACATGTTTTTGTTTCTCAATGGAAATTCCGATTCCATAGTCATGGACGGATATTTCGTTTTTTTTGCCTGAATCAGTAAGTATCGTCCGGCAGTGAATATCTATTCTTGCCCTTTCATGCGAATATTTGATGGCGTTGTCTATCAAGTTACTAAGGATGTTACTAAAATGAGTACGATCGGCAGTAACAGTCAAATCTTCCGGCTCTACATTGAGAGTAATTGTTATAGGTTTATCGGCTTTTAACTTATGTTGTTCGACGAGTTTATCAAGAACTTCTCGCACTTTCAGATTTTCTGGATGAAGCCGGAACGTCTTTCTGTGTTCCATGCTCATAGATAATATTTGTTCTACAAGTCCGCTGAGTCGTTGTAACTGTTCCTGGCAAATTCTCAGGTATTTATCTCGTTTGGCTTTTTCTTTAGCTTGATTAAAATTGAGCAAAGCATCGTTAGCAGCGTAAGCAACGGCAATAGGGGTTTTCAATTCGTGGGTAATATTATTGGTAAAATCACTTTTCATCTCTTCCAGTGTCTTTTGTCGTAGAATAGTACGGATGAGATACCAGAAAGCAAAAATAAGGATAATCAATACAATGAATGAAGTAGTGAGAATTCCTAACATTTGGTGTAATACCAACATGGTAATCGGTTCTATCCAAAGACGATAACTTTGGTTAGTGTTTAGATCGAATGAATAATCGTATAGTACTGCCTTCGGACTGGGAATATAGCCTGTAGTTCCTGTTATTGCTAACGTATCTATATATGTAAAAGTTGAATCGGGAGTACTTCCTTTATGGATTTGCAGTAACCGGTGAGGAAGAGAAATACCTTTCTCTTTCAACTGTATGGTCAACAAACTATCAAAGATCATAATATCTGGTTCCATGATAATATCAAGTCCGGCGTGCAATCCTCGCTGGAAATAGGTTGCCAATTCCAGCATTGTGTTTTTATCTCGTAATATCATGTCTAAACTGCCATTTGCTCTTAGAGCAGAACTGGGCGTAATGGTATCTTTAAGAGTTTGTTTCATCTCCTGTTGTGCCGAGTCCAGTTCCATCCATTGCACTTTTGGGGTATTTTCACGGCGGTCGATATATAATATTCTTGTCGTGTCTGGTTCACCTGGACGTGTGATACTGGCACTACTACGGACAAAAGAATGACCATTATCGTGATAACCGGCTTCTACACTTACTTCTCCATGGTCTTTATTATCTTTTTTCAATGAATTTACACGGAACATCATTTCATTATAATCACTGATGCGCATGGCTTCCACGATATTTTGTTCCATATCGCTACGCATTGTCTGATACAAGCCAGTAAGCCAGTATGTCTGGTAAAGAAAAATACCTGTCAATGAAATAATGACAAGTATGGCAATATATTTGAATGGTAGTTTCATTGTTTTCTTTGAATACTTATGTGGGCAAAGATAAGGAGTTATCCGATGTACTGTACCATCTGATAAGACTAAATAACAGTTCCAATAACAGTAGATAACACTCGGTAAGTTCATGATAACACAGACTTTCACAATTTCTACCGTACTTTGTACCATCGAAATGTAAATAAACTCTCAAAACATATTGAACATGAAACGAATTTATTATCTTTCTTTGGTATTTAGTGTATTAAGTGCAGTTTTATTTGCACAAGAGAAGATCGATGACCCTAATATTGATAAAGAACGTATTCTCAGTGCCGACAGCCTTATAACAACTGATTCACGGTTGGATAGTCTTTATCAGAGTCTTCCGGAAATTATGATTACCGGTGAACGTCCTGTAGTGAAAGCCGAACAGGGTAAGTTAGTATATGACTTGCCGAGAATTCTTCATGATATGCCTGTAGATAACGCTTATGATGCCGTGAAAGAACTTCCCGGTGTAACCGAAATAAATGGTATACTCCAGTTAGGAGGGCAGGGGACTACCGTTATTATTGATGGTAAGGTAACTACACTTACTACAGAACAACTGTATACTTTATTGAAAAATATTCCGGCAAGCCGCATTGAAAAGGCGGAAGTAATGTACAATGCGCCTGCTTGTTATCAGGTACGTGGTGCGCTTATCAATATTCGGTTGAAGCAGACCACGGATGAGTCTTCTTCCTGGCAAGGCGAAGTATATAATAAGGCTACTCAAAAGTATTACGAGCGTTTTGAAGAACGTGCCAGTCTCCTTTACAATAAAAATAAATTCTCCGCAGATTTTCTTTACTCACACAAACACGGTCGTAATTACAGCACGACGAACAAGGATGCTGTGCACACATTGTCGGACGGCACGATTCATCTCATAAATAATGATGAGGTGAGCCGTGGACGTTCGCATACACATAGTTTTCGCGTAGAGGCGGATTACAATATTGCAAAAAAACATCAGTTGAGTTTTGTATATAACGGAAATTATAATACCTATCACAACAAGACAAATATTATGGGTACACAACAGTCCGTAACCCACAGTAACAGTACCGACTGGTTACATAATGGACGTATCGATTATCATACACCCTTCGGGCTGAAAACTGGGGTAGAATTGACTTATTACAATTCTCCATCAAGCCAATTGCTCTATAGTCAAATGTGGGAAGAAAAACTCAATTTCTTTACTAAAGATTGTCAGCGTATCAATCGTTGGAAGGTATTTTTGACACAAGAACATAATTTGAAACAGGATTGGGGGGTGAATTATGGCATTGTTTATACTACCAGCCTTGATAATAGTTATCAGTATTATTATGATGTAGAAAGCAATGAACAGAGTAGTAGTATGAAATCCCGTAAACGGGAACAGACTTTCAATCTTTATGCAGGTTTCAAAAAAAGTTTTAATAATAAGGTGTCAATGGATGTTTCTTTAGCTGTAGAACATTACAAGACGGCGGTTTGGAATCAGTGGGATATATATCCTACTATAAATTTGACTTATATACCTGTACCGGGGCATATTTTTCAATTAGGATTGAGTAGTGATAAAGAATATCCTGGTTACTGGGCTGTGCAAGATGCCATATCCTATATCGGTGGTGGTTACTCAGAAATACACGGTAATCCATTTTTGAAACCGGCGCAGAGTTATGAACTTAAAATGACTTATATTTTAAAGGGGAAATATATCTTTAGCACATGGTTCAACCATACTAAGGACTATTCTACTCAGACATTATATCAATCACCGCAATGTCTTGTGGAAATCTATAAATACCTGAATTTTGACTTTCAGCAACAGTCAGGTTTACAGGCTTCTATACCATTTAATATAAATAAATGGTTAAATTCACGGATCACTTTTATCGGTGTATGGCATCACGAAAAGGATGATGATTTCTGGGATATTCCTTTTAATCGGAAGAAATGTTATGGAATTGCCCAAATGACTCATACCATTACTCTTGCTACCAAGCCCGATTTGAAACTGAAGATAATCGGTATGGTCCATAGTGATGCTATTCAAGGGATATATGATTTACCTACTTCAGGGGGACTGAATGCCACCTTACGTTACGGTTTTGCCAAAGGAAAAGGTATTTTAAATCTTTATTGTAACGATATCTTTGAATCCGCACAAATTTCTCCGCACATTCGTTTCAAGACACAAAATGTCACTAATCACTATTCATGTTTCCGTGAGTTCGGAGTTTCGATTACTTACAAATTTGGTGGATATAAAGAGAAACAAAGAGAGGGAGTAGATACGTCACGGTTTAAGTAATCGGGAATGCTTGTATATCTGTAGAAAGGTATTGTTCCGTATTTTTCTTATGATAATTATTTTGCTTCTGTGTAGTTAAATAAGAATAAATGATTTACGGATATTTCGTAATTGAAAATAATCTTTATTAATATTGTATTTAATATACACGAACATAACTGTTAAAAAGAAAATATGAAAAATCTGAATTTTAGAGTATTGGTTAGCTGTATACTTTTCTTGTTATCAAGTGGCGGGATACAAGCGCAAGACACTTTTATTATTGAAGGGAAAGTAAAAAACGTGAAGGAGGGTGTATGTTTAAATTTATTCCGGATGGAAGGAAGTGTAGGTAGTAGTATTGCTGTGGACACTCTGCGAGGAGACAGTTTTCGTTTTGAAGTACCTTTTTCGGGTACGGATACCGACCGTTTGATGTTACAGATTCGTGACGGAAATCTGTATACCATGGGGTTACATTTATGGGCGAAGGCAGGTTCACATATCCGTTTGATAGGCGAAGATATTAATATCTATACTTGGCAAGTGAAAAGTGAAGTGCCGCAACAGAAGATATGGCAGTTTTTTGTAGATGATTCGCGTGATTTATGGAATCTCATGCAAGAAAATTATATGGAACAGATGCGGTTCAGACGCAAATATCCCCGTAAACCGGAAAATAAAGAAGTGTTGGCCAAGGTTGTTGCTTTGCGTGACAGTTTGGAGAAAATAAAGAATGATTTAGAAATCCGTATCGATTCCAATATAATAGTCCGTATGAAGCAATTACCGATAGAAGAAATCTGGATGGATAAACTGAAAAGTCTGGCAATAGGAGTGAAATACACAAAAGATTATCCTTACCGCAAAGAAGTGGAGGAATTGTATGCCGGACTGACTGAGGTACAGCGTCAGACACCGGAAGGGTTGGATATCCAGGCATACCTGTTTCCTGCCAAGACGGTAACTGTACAGGAAAAGGCGGCAGACGGTGACTTGTTTGACTTACAAGGGAATGTGCATCGTTTGTCAGATTTTAAAGGAAAACCAGTGTTGATAGATTTTTGGAGTCGTGGTTGCGGTCCTTGTCTTATGGCGTTACCGGAAATGAAAGAAATCAGTAAAAAATACGAAGGTTGTCTGGTAATAGTAAGCGTAAGCATTGATGATAAAACCAATTGGGAAATAGCCTCACGGCACCATGACATCAGTTGGTGGAATTTGAATGACTTGAAGGGTAATCATGGTTTGTATGCTAAATATAGCTCAGACGCCATACCTCGTTATGTCTTTTTGTCTTCAGAGGGAGAGGTGGTTGAAATGTGGTCCGGTTATGGAAAAGGTAGTTTGTTGAAGAAACTGGAAAAACTGGTGAAGTAGTAGGGGATTTTTTGTACTTTTGCAACTTTCAAAAATCAAAGTTGTTATTTAAAGAAAAAACCTTGTATGAAATCGGACATTGAGATAGCACGCAGCATAGAGCTGAGAAAGATAAAACAGGTTGCTGAAGGAGTAGGTATTCCACGTGACGAAGTAGAGAATTACGGACGATATATCGCTAAAATACCCGAGCATCTGATTGATGAGGAAAAGGTAAAGCAAAGTAACCTTATCTTGGTAACCGCCATTACGGCAACAAAAGCAGGTATCGGAAAGACCACCGTTTCCATCGGTTTGGTTTTAGGGTTGAATAAGATAGGGAAAAAAGCAATTGTCGCATTGCGTGAACCCTCTTTGGGACCTTGTTTCGGAATGAAAGGTGGAGCTGCCGGAGGCGGTTATGCGCAGGTACTTCCGATGGAGAAAATAAATTTACATTTTACGGGAGATTTCCATGCTATTACATCCGCCCATAATATGATTTCCGCCTTATTGGATAATTATATCTACCAGCATCAAGCAGATGGTTTCGGTTTAAAGGAAATAATCTGGTGTCGGGTGCTTGACGTAAACGACCGTTCTTTGCGTAGCATCGTTACAGGACTTGGACCACGTACCAACGGGGTAACTCAGGAATCGGGATTTGATATTACTCCCGCCTCGGAGATTATGGCTATTTTGTGTCTGGCAAAAGATACAGAAGACCTTCGCAGACGTATTGAAAACATTATTCTTGGTTTTAGATATGATGGTAAACCATTTACTGTTAAAGATTTAGGGGTGGCAGGAGCAATCACGGTACTGTTGAAAGATGCTATCCATCCTAATTTAGTACAGACTACCGAAGGAACAGCTGCTTTTGTTCATGGTGGCCCATTCGCTAATATTGCACATGGTTGCAATTCTATTTTAGCTACTAAAATGGCGATGACGTTCGGAGATTATGTAGTGACGGAAGCTGGTTTCGGCGCAGATTTGGGAGCTGAGAAATTCTACAATATTAAGTGCCGTAAAAGTGATTTGCAACCCAAGTTGACAGTCATTGTAGCTACTGCTCAAGGTTTGAAGATGCACGGAGGGGTCAGTCTCGACCGTATCAAAGACCCCAATATGGAAGGATTGAAAGAGGGCTTCGGTAATCTAGACAAACACATAAGGAACCTACGTTCTTTCGGTCAGACAATAATAGTTGCTTTCAATCGTTTTGCCAGTGATACGGATGAAGAACTGGAAGCCATCCGCCGTCATTGTGAGGAAGATTTAAAGGTTGGTTTTGCCATTAACAATGCTTTTGCCGAAGGTGGAGAGGGTGCCATAGACTTGGCTAATCTGGTAGTGGAAACCATTGAGAAAAATCCTTCTGTTCCATTACATTATACTTATGAAGAAAATGATCCGGTGCAACGTAAGATAGAAAAAGTGGCGTGCAATCTTTATGGTGCCAGTGTAGTGACGTATAGCAGTGCCTCACGTAAGATGATGAAACTCATTGAAGAAATGGGGATTGCCCATTATCCTATCTGTATCGCTAAAACCCAGTATTCTTTCTCTGCCGATCCGAAAATCTATGGTGCCGTCAATAACTTCGAGTTTCATATCAAGGATATTGTTATTAATAATGGTGCTGAAATGATTGTAGCCATTGCCGGAGAAATTCTTCGTATGCCGGGTTTGCCCAAGTCACCTCAAGCGGAACGTATTGATATTATTGATGGTAATATAGAAGGATTGAGTTAAACATACCATTACAAAAAGAATATTATATAAGAAAAGCGTTCCGGTAAAATATACCGGAACGCTTTTCTTAATGGGAATACAATATTTAATATGCAAATAACGGATATTTTTCCATTGTTTTGTTTACTCGTGCACGAATGCCAGCAATTACTTGTTCGTTGTCTACGTTAGACAGAACAGTTTCAATCATTTCAGCAATTTCCAACATCAAATCCTCCTTAGCCCCGCGAGTCGTAATAGCAGGAGTACCCAAACGGATACCCGAAGTTTGGAAAGCAGAACGGCTGTCAAATGGAACCATATTTTTATTTACAGTGATATCGGCAGAAACCAGTGCTTTTTCGGCAACCTTACCGGTCAGATCAGGATATTTACTACGCAGGTCAACCAACATGGAATGATTGTCCGTACCGCCGGAAACGATTGTAAAACCACGGTCTATCAAAGCCTGTGCCAATACAGTAGCATTCTTTTTAACTTGTTTGGCATATTCTTTCCATTCCGGTTGCAGAATTTCACCAAACGCAACAGCTTTAGCAGCAATAACATGTTCTAACGGGCCACCTTGAATACCGGGGAATACAGCCGAATCGAGTAACTGGGACATCATTTTAATTTCGCCTTTCGGAGTTTTCTTGCCCCATGGATTAGGAAAGTCCTTACCCATCATGATAACGCCACCGCGAGGACCGCGCAGGGTCTTGTGGGTAGTAGAGGTTACGATATGAGCATATTTTACAGGGTTATCCAATTCACCGGCAGCAATTAGTCCGGCAGGGTGTGCCATGTCAACCATTAGGATAGCGCCTACTTTATCCGCAATTTCACGCATACGTTTATAATCCCATTCGCGAGAATAGGCTGAACCGCCACCGATAATCATTTTAGGCTTTTCACGCAATGCTACTTCTTCCATCTGATCATAGTCTACACGTCCGGTCTCTTTATTTAGATTATATTCGCAAGGGGTATAGATGATACCTGAAGTATTCACCAATGAACCATGAGAGAGGTGACCGCCGTGTGCAAGGTTCAATCCCATGAACTTGTCACCTGGATTTAGAACGGCGAGAAATACGGCTGCATTCGCCTGTGCTCCTGAGTGAGGCTGTACATTAGCCCATTCTGCTTCAAAAATTTTCTTCAAACGGTCAATAGCAATTTGTTCGCTTTGATCTACCACTTCACAACCGCCATAATAACGTTTGCCTGGATAACCCTCGGCATACTTGTTGGTGAGGCAGGAACCCATTGCCTGCATAACCTGGTCACTTACGAAGTTCTCTGATGCAATCAGTTCAATGCCTTTGAGCTGACGTTGATGTTCTTTCTTGATGATGTCGAAAATTAAATCGTCTCTTTTCATTATTGCTTATTAGATAAGTTTGATAAATCTGTATTCTCTTATTAAGCGTACAAATTTAGGGGAAATAAATGAATAAATTGTAAGAAGAGGAAGAATTTTCCTATCAAAAGAACACGCCGAACGAAAAACTGAGTACATTGTCACGTCGATGGAAACGGATTTGATCGGTGGGAACAATTATTTCATTATTATCTCCTTCCTGAATTGCCGCTTGGTAACTGATACGTTTGGATATATTATGCAAACCGATATCATAACGGAAATCGAAAAAAATGCGTGAGATGGTTACAGCCACGCCGGTAGTAAAACTCAGGTTGAAAGGATATAAATCTTCTTTAATATTTTGTTGATCGAAATTTTCAAATGTCACTTTACTTTTCTTATCCCAAATATAACGAATTTTTGGACCGCCAAATACTGCAAGGCTGTAAGGTCCCTCTTTGATAATATTGTATCCATAAATAACCGGAACCTCGAAACTATGAATGGAGGAAGTTATAGAAGCCATTTCAGACGTGTTGTTTTCGGACATATCTTCTGGTTGGGGTTTTTCGAATGTAATATTACAGCGGTTAATAGTGTATGAAATTTCCGGCTGTAGAAAATGGCGGCCAAAATTAATTCGCATGAAGAACGAACCGAAATAGCCGATTTTGTAGTTGTTTTGTACTTCATTGACGATAGTGCCATTCAAAATTAGGTCGGAAACAAGAAAAAGAGAGGAAGTAAATCCACCTTTAATACCAAAGTTCACGGGGTGGTCTTGTTTGTGGGCTATCTCGGCTTCGAGAGTTCCGGACATAGTAATTTGTTGTCCCCGCATGGAGGTAGAAAAGATAGACAAACACAGACTGATTATAAACATTCCCCGCTTCATCTTCATTACTTCTTCTTTTCGACCGACCAACCAAACTTTCCGATTTTATCTCCCAGATCATAATATCCACCATGTACATATACTAATGGATTTGCTTCCGCCAGCTCTAATTTTCCGGTCTCAGAATTTAAATAGGCAGTATCTACACGTACATTTACTACATCGGCAATGAACATATCATGCGAACCGAGGGCTACGATTTCTTTTACCCTACACTCAATACAAAGCGGTGATTCCTCTATGAGAGGAGCGTTAACCACAGTACATTTACCGGGTGTGAGATTCATTTCTTCGAATTTGTTATAATCTTTGCCCGAACGGACACCGCACCAGTCTGTAGCACGTGCTATCTCTTTCGTAGTCAGATTGATAACAAATTCCATGTTTCTTTTAATAATATCGTAAGAATAACGTTCGGGACGTACGGAAATATAACACATGGGTGGATTTGTGCATATCGTTCCCGTCCATGCAATTGTCAGTATATTATGTTCTTCCGGTGTACTTCCGCAACTTACCAATACAACTGGTAACGGATATATCATTGTACCGGGTTTCCAATCTTCTTTCATATCTTGAATAATGATTGACAATTGATAATTATTTGTTGAGATATCCTTTTTTCAATTATCCATTAATTTAATGTTTTCTCTTATCTGTTCTTTCTCACAATAATGGCATCTGATAACACAATTTTCCTTGTCTATTACATGGAATAACGTTGCCATAGGCTCATTATTCGTAATACATTTCGGATTGGCGCATTTCACAATACCTTTCAACTCATCAGGTAGGCGCACTTCCCGTTTTTCTACTACTTCATAGTCACGGATAATGTTCAGTTTTACATTAGGGGCAACCACAGCGATACGATTGATTTCTTCGTCACAAAAGAACTTGTCGGCAATCTTTATGATACCTTTTGTACCCAGCTTTTTGCTTTTGAGGTTAAAGCCGATGGTGATATTATTACTCATGTGTTCTAATCCGAGCAGTGAAACTACTGTAAAAAGTTTCTCAGAAGGTATGTGGTCGATAACAGTGCCATTTTCTAAAGCGGCAACCTGTAATTCTTGTTTTTTTTTGCTTGACATCTTGATATTTACTATTTAGCAATTTAACGATTTACGATTGAAAAATACGCTGCGTATTATTCAGCGACAGGCATCTTTTTTCACATCATCCAACGTGATGCCCAATACATCGCAAAGGATTGCCTCACGGGCATAAAGTCCGTTTTGTGCCTGTTGAAAGTAATAGGCTTTAGGGTTGTCGTCTACATCAAGAGCAATCTCGTTGACACGAGGCAGGGGATGGAGAATACGCAGATTGAGACGGGTGTGCTCCAGCATTTTGTTACGCAGAATATAAACGTTCTTCACCCGTTCGTATTCCATAAGGTCAGTAAAACGTTCGCGTTGTACGCGGGTCATGTAAAGAATATCGGCATCCGCAATGATTTCTTCTGTAAATTCCGTATGCTCTACGAACTTGATATCATGTTCACGACAGTAAATTTTATACTCTTCCGGCATTTTCAATTCATCGGGGGCTATGAAATGGAAAGTTGGATTGAAATGACGCATAGCCATTAATAGGGAGTGCACGGTACGGCCATATTTTAAATCACCTACCAGGAAGATATTTAGATTTTCCAGCGTCCCCTGTGTTTTGTAGATGGAGTAGAGGTCAAGCATTGTCTGTGAGGGATGTTGGTTAGCCCCGTCTCCGGCATTGACAATGGGAATGGTAGTAACTTCACTGGCATAGCGAGCTGCACCTTCCAGAAAATGGCGCATTACGATGATATCTGCATAGTTACTCACCATCTTGATAGTGTCTTTTAAAGTTTCTCCTTTGGATGAACTGGTTGCCTTTGGATCGCTAAAGCCGATGACACGTGCTCCCAGACGGTTGGCGGCGGTTTCAAAACTTAAGCGGGTACGAGTGGATGGCTCGAAAAATAGAGTAGCGACAACTTTTTCATCGAGCAAGTGACGATTCGGCTTTGCTTCAAATTCTTTAGCCATTTCGAGCATGTAGAGGATTTTTTCCTTACTATATTCGGCAATGGTAACTAAACTTCTGTTTTCCATATTGTTGATATTCGTTTTACTTTTCGAGAGTGTAAAGGTATGGAAAAACTACGGGGAATGGAAATCTGTGAGGAAGTTTTTTAGCAAAAAATATGTTTGGCAGATAAATTTCCCGATTGTATAAATTATATAATTGATAAAGCGTAATTAGCAAAAAAGTACCATTAGTGTTGTCTTTATTTATTTTTTTGATATTATTATTTATATTATATTTAATAAGATGAAAAAAGTTTTTTGTTGATTATCTGTGATATATAACATGTTGTATTTGAGTTGAATGTACAATTTGGAACGCTTTTAACATAAAAAGTAGCTGTTTTCAGTATCTTTTTTGAGGATTTTCAATGCTTTTCAAGGCTAAAATATAGAATTAAAATATGAACAAATATCTTTTAACTATTGAAAAAGATGTAGAAAGTCATAGGCCTATCCAATATATTTCCGTACCTTTGTCACATTATTGAATGAATTTGGAACCAAACATGATAAAGAAAGTCATTACAGCACTCTGGATTTTCATCGCATTTATTGTACTGGTGTGCATCATCATATTTTTTTCTATAGCGAAAGGCTGGATAGGTTATATGCCTCCCGTAGAAGACCTGGAAAATCCTAATTATAAATTTGCAACTGAAGTGTTTTCCGAAGATGGAAAAGTATTGGGTACTTATTCTTATACTGAGGAAAATCGTGTATTTGTGGGATATCAGGATTTATCCCCCAACATTATCAATGCTTTGATAGCAACGGAAGATGTTCGTTTTACCGAACATTCAGGTATTGATGCCATTGCTTTGTTTCGTGCAATTGTAAAGCGTGGATTATTGATGCAGAAAAATGCCGGTGGAGGTAGTACTATCACTCAACAGTTATCAAAACAACTTTATTCGCCCAGTGCTGACAATATTATGGAACGTTTGTTTCAGAAACCTATCGAATGGGTAATTGCTGTTAAATTGGAGCGTTACTACACCAAAGAGGAAATCCTGACTATGTATCTTAATAAGTTTGATTTCCTGAACAATGCGGTAGGCATAAAAACAGCTGCATTCACCTATTTTAGTTGCGAACCGAGGGATTTAAAAATAGAAGAAGCTGCTACTTTGGTAGGAATGTGCAAGAATCCTTCTCTTTATAATCCGGTGCGCTATAACGAGCGTGTCCGCAAACGTCGGAATGTAGTGCTCGACCAGATGCGCAAAGCCGATTATATCACGATGCAAGAACGTGATTCTTTACAGGCTCTGCCATTGAAACTGAAATATAATCGTGTAGACCATAAAGAAGGAATCGCTACTTATTTCCGCGAATATCTGCGTGGAGTACTCAACGCTAAAAAACCGGAAAAGGGTAATTATCGCGGTTGGCAGATGCAGAAGTATTACGAAGATTCGCTCGATTGGGAAAACAATCCGTTATATGGATGGTGTGAAAAGAATACCAAGAAAGACGGTACCAAATACAATTTGTATACGGATGGATTGAAAGTTTACACTACCATCGACTCGCGTATGCAAAAGTATGCGGAAGAGGCAGTGACTGAACATTTGAAAGAATTGCAAGGTTATTTCTTCAAGGAAAAGAAGGGTGCGAAAAAAGCACCCTATACATTCAGGTTGACACAACAACAGGTGGATGAAATTCTGGGGCGTGCGATGCGTCAGTCCGACCGTTACCGCATTATGAAGAATGCGGGTGCATCGGAAGCAGAAATCAAGAGAGCGTTCGATACTCCTCAAGAAATGTCCGTATTCAGTTGGCAAGGAGATAAGGATACCATTATGACTCCGATGGATTCCATACGCTATTATAAATTTTTCTTACGTGCTGGCTTCATGTCTATGGATCCGCGCAATGGACATGTAAAAGCGTATGTAGGCGGACCAAATTATCATTATTTCCAGTATGATATGGCTATGGTGGGACGTCGCCAGGTAGGTTCTACTGTCAAGCCTTTTCTTTATACTTTGGCGATGGAGAATGGTTTCTCCCCGTGTGATGAGGTACGTCATGTGGAATATACTTTGTTTGATGAAAACGGTAAACCATGGACACCGCGTAATGCCAATAAGAAACGTTATGGTGAAATGGTTACTGTGAAGTGGGGACTGGCGAATTCGGACAACTGGATAACTGCGTATCTGATGAGCAAACTGAACCCTTATAATCTGAAACGCCTGATACAAACATTTGGAGTACGAAACCGTGAAATTGTACCTTCCGTTTCATTGAGTCTCGGACCTTGCGAAATCTCTGTAGGTGAAATGGTGAGTGCCTATACGGCATTCCCCAATAAAGGTATCCGGGTAGCTCCGTTATTTGTGACACGGATTGAAGATAATGATGGAAACGTATTGGCTACTTTTTCACCGGAAATGCAGGAAGTAATCAGTGCATCCAGCGCTTACAAGATGCTGGTGATGTTGCGTGCTGTGATTAATGAAGGTACAGGTGTACGTGTCCGGCGTTTGGGTGTACAGGCCGATATGGGAGGTAAGACCGGTACGACGAACTTCAACGCCGATGGTTGGTTTATGGGTTTTACCCCGTCACTGGTATCCGGTTGTTGGGTGGGTGGTGAAGACCGCGATATCCATTTTGATACAATGCTTCATGGTCAGGGTGCTTCCATGGCACTTCCTATTTGGACAAAATATATGGTGAAAGTATATGGTGACAAATCTTTGGGGTATGATGAAACAGAGACTTTCAAGTTGCCTGAGGGGTTTGATCCGTGCAAAGATAATGGAGAAGAAGAAAGTGAGCTGACTCCGGACATGGGTTTGGATGATTTATTTGATTAACGGCATTGTCAATTAATCCATTCAAATGGTCTATACTATCAGCATTGGAAGTAATGAGCAGAGAAAAGACAATCTGGCATTGGCACGTAAAAGGTTATCCGAACTTTTTCCGGGAATTCGTTTTTCTAAAGAAGAAGAGACGAAGCCTTTGTTTTTCAGGAGGTCGGTTTTGTTTTCCAATCAGATAGCGCGCTTCGTTTCGAGTAAACAGGTTGGAGAGGTTTCTTCACATTTGAAAAGTATTGAGCGTGAGGCCGGAAGAAAGCCTGAAGAGAAGTTACAAGAAATTGTCCGGTTGGATATTGATCTTTTGTCTTGTGATGAAACAATTTATAAACCGGAGGATTTGAAGCGAGATTATATAATACGAGGATTGAAACAACTGTTATAATGAAATTTTTAGGAATTATCCCTGCCCGTTACGCATCAACGCGCTTTCCGGCCAAGCCATTAGCCATGTTAGGTGGTAAAACCGTGATACAACGGGTGTATGAGCAGGTAGTGGGCATTCTGGACGATGCCTATGTGGCTACTGATGACGAACGCATTGAAGTTGCTGTAAAAGCCTTTGGCGGTAAAGTTGTCATGACTTCCGTACATCATAAAAGTGGTACGGATCGTTGTTATGAAGCATGTACAAAGATAGGTGGAAATTTCGATATCGTGGTGAACATTCAGGGGGATGAACCCTTTATACAGGTTTCCCAACTGGAGACGGTGAAAGCCTGTTTTGATGATCCTACTACACAAATCGCAACACTTGTAAAACCCTTCACGGTCGATAATGGTTTCGAGGCTTTAGAGAATGTAAATTCTCCTAAAGTAGTGCTGAATAGAAATATGAATGCCCTTTACTTCAGCCGTTCTATTATTCCTTATCAACGTAATGCGCAGAAAAAAAACTGGTTGAAGAATCATACATATTACAAGCATATAGGATTGTATGCCTACCGTGTGGAAGTACTGAAAGAAATAACTTCACTACCTCAGTCAGTCCTTGAATTGGCAGAATCATTGGAGCAACTACGTTGGCTGGAGAATGGATATACCATCAAAGTAGGCATTACCGAAGTGGAAACTATTGGTATAGATACTCCACAAGATTTGGAATATGCGGAATTGTTTTTGAAATCGCAATGCCGATAATCGGAGGAATTAATGGATGATGCTTCCAGACAGAACGATTCAACCTAAGGTGAGGAATGTAGACCAACTAGCCGTGCAAGTACCTCTGCGGATCGTTATGCCTAATGGCATATCGCTAAATGTACTCAATAGCGGTGAAAATGAAGTTGTACGTATTGACTTGCTGATGGAAGGAGGACGTTGGCAGCAGTCGCAACCGTTGCAGGCATTTTTTACCAACCGCATGTTACGTGAGGGCACATTGCGTTTTAGTGCTTCGGAGATAGCCGAACGATTGGATTATTATGGAGCATGGCTAGAATTGTCCAGTGCCTCGGAGCATGCGTATATCACACTTTATTCATTAAATAAATATCTGCCCCAAACGCTGGATGTATTGGAAACCATTGTAAAGGAACCCGTTTTTCCTGAAAAGGAATTGGATGTGATTGTCAATAATAATATCCAGCAATTCTTAGTCAACTCCTCTAAGGTAGATTTTCTAGCTCATCGGGCATTGGTGAAAGCTGTGTATGGTGAAAAGCATCCTACGGGACGCTTGGTGGAAGAGGTAGATTATCATCGTATAAACTCTGCGGTTTTGCGGGAATTTTATGACCGCCATTATCATTCGGCGAATTGTAGTATTTATCTTTCCGGCAAAGTGAATGACGACTGTATCCGTTGGGTAGAACATTTCTTTGGAAGCGAATCATTCGGTAGGGGAGGGCGTAAACCGGATAAAAAAGACTATATGCCGCTATCCTCTGATGAAAAACGTATATTTGTGGAGCGTTCTGACGCCATGCAAAGCGCCGTCCGTATGGGTATGCTTTCCATGGAGCGCAATCATCCTGATTATTTGAAAGCACGTGTGCTGGTAACTTTATTCGGAGGTTATTTCGGAAGCAGGCTGATGTCGAATATTCGTGAGGAGAAAGGATATACTTATGGGATATCGGCAGGAATAATACCTTATCCGGGAAAAGGGTTGTTGGTGGTGAATACAGAAACCACCAATGAATTTGTAGAACCTCTTATCGGTGAAGTTTATCACGAGATAGACCGACTACAGAATGAACTTGTCTCCAATGAAGAACTTACCATGGTGAAAAATTATATGCTTGGCGATACCTGCCGTAGTTATGAGTCGGCTTTTTCTTTGGCAGATTCGTGGATATTCGTACAAGTCTCAAAACTTCAGGATACCTATTTTACCGATATATTGGATGCTATACGGGAGGTTACGCCGGAAGAAATACGTGATCTTGCCGGAAAGCATATGTGCAAAGAGAATTTAAAAGAAGTCATATCCGGCAAAAAAATATCATAAAAAGCGGAAAGTCTCCCAATATTTTAGCAGATAAATTGTATCTTTGTCCAAATCCTAATTTTAGAAACTTGTAACCCAAAATGAAATATCTATATACTGCACTTATTCTGGTATTCCTGTCACAGGGTGGTGTCACAGCCCAAGAGAAAAAAGGCTTCTTTGATAAAATAAAAAGTACTTTCTCGTCGGAGATAAAAATAGGAACTTATACGTTTAAGGACGGTTCGGTGTACACTGGCGAAATAAAAGGTCGTAAGCCCAATGGGAAAGGCAGAACGGTCTTCAAGAATGGGGATGTGTACGAGGGAGAATATGTAAAAGGTAAGCGTGAAGGATATGGCGTTTATACTTTTCCCGATGGCGAGAGATATGATGGGCAATGGTTTCAAGACCAACAGCACGGCCGAGGTATTTATTATTTTATGAATAATAACCGATATGACGGCATGTGGTATCAGGACTTCCAGCATGGAAAGGGTACGATGTACTATTATAACGGTGATATTTATGAGGGAGACTGGGCGAACGACAAGCGTGAAGGGCAAGGTGTATATACTTGGAAGAACGGTTCCAAATATGTGGGTTCCTGGAAAAATGACAAGAAAGACGGTGACGGAACGTTGGTATGGAACGATGGTTGTAAATATGACGGCCATTGGAAAAATGATGTCCGTGACGGGAAAGGGGTTTTTGAATATGCCAATGGAGATAAATATGTAGGTGATTGGAAAGAAGATATCCAACATGGTAAAGGTATTTATTTCTTCCATACGGGTGACCGTTACGAGGGTTCTTACGTGCAAGGCACGCGTACAGGCGAAGGTATCTACTATTTGGTCAATGGTGATAAATATGTAGGTAACTTCAAGGATGGTATGCAGGATGGACGTGGCATATTTACCTGGGCCAACGGTGCCGTATATGATGGTGAATGGAAAGACAACCAGCGCAATGGATATGGTAAGTATAAATGGAATGTAGGCGATTCGTACGAAGGCGAGTGGAAGGACAATAAATTCAACGGGCAAGGTGTTTTGAAGCAGACTGACGGTACTAAATATAAAGGTGGATTTGTAAATGGAATGGAAGAGGGTAGCGGCATTCAGGAAGATAAGAACGGTAATCGCTATGAAGGTTTCTTCAAACAAGGAAAAAAGGATGGTCCTTTTGTGGAAACGGATAAAAACGGAAAAGTAATACGGAAAGGGAACTATAAGATGGGAAGGCTGGAAATTAATTGATGGATAATTGAGAATTACTATTAATGGTTATAACCATATAAAAAAGAGGTTGTGTCTCCCGTTTTGAACTAGACACAATCTCTTTTTCATTATTCCATTAATCAGATAATGTATTGTGAACTGATAGATTCGTTGTTCACCACTCTCTTAATGGTTTCAGCGAACATGTCGGCAATACTCAATTGTTTAACTTTGGCGCATTTCTTGGAGTAAGGAATACTGTCGGTAAACACCATTTCCGTCAAACCGGATTCTTGTACGCGGAATGATGCGGGGTCGGACATCACACAGTGGCTGGCAATGGCGCGGACTGAGGCTGCTCCGGCTTCCAACATGATATTGGCCGCTTTGGTAATAGTGCCGGCTGTATCTACGATATCGTCAACTAAAACGACGTTCTTGCCTTTTACGTCACCGATAATCTGCATAGTAGCAACTACATTGGCTTTTTCACGTGTTTTGTTACACAAAACCAATGGTACACCAAGGTATTTTGAGAATGTACTGGCACGCTTTGAACCGCCTACATCAGGTGTTGCAATGACCAGATCTTCTAATTTCAAAGATTCGATATAGGGGAGGAAGACTGCTGACGCATAAAGATGATCCACCGGAATATCGAAGAAGCCTTGGATTTGGTCGGCATGTAGATCCATAGTAATCAAACGATCAATACCTGCTACTGAAAGCAGATCGGCTACCAACTTGGCACCGATGGAAACACGAGGTTTGTCTTTTCTGTCTTGACGTGCCCAACCAAAATACGGAATAACAGCGATAATGCTTTTAGCCGAAGCTCTTTTTGCTGCGTCAACCATCAGCAAAAGTTCCATTAAGTTGTCGGAATTAGGGAATGTGGACTGAACCAGAAATACATTTGCGCCACGGATAGATTCTTCATAAGAAACGGCAAATTCACCATCGGCAAAGTGGGTGATATTCATCTTTCCTAGAGGACAGTCAAGGCTGGCACAGATTTTCTCTGCAAGGTATCTCGAATTTGTTCCGGAGAATACCATAAAGGGTGCTTTTTCGCTCATTTTGTAATAGATGTTACCTATTTGTTAATTTGCATGCAAAGGTATGAATTTCTCGTTACATAACACAAGACTTATTGTAGAAAAAATATTTTTCTTTCCCAGATTTATTTGTAGCTTTGCTTTGTGAAACGGCTTTCATTTATATTGTTGTCAGTAGGATTACTGTGCCTGATGGGGACAGTAACTGTTTCGTGCATGGGTACTGCACCTACGAAAGAAGTTCATCGGGTGGATTCATTAAATCAAGTAGCATATATTTATCGTTACAAAGATTTGGATTCTTCCTGCCATGCGGCAATAAAAGCCTATCAGGAGGTAGGAATTTACGAACAGGGGAAAGCAGAAGCGTGTAATAATTTGGGATTTTGCGCTTTTATGCGCATGGATTTCGAAAAAGCGGAAAAATATCATAAGGAAGTATATGACTTGACCAAGAATGAGCTGGAATTGCTTATTGCGGATATCGGTTTGATGAAGGTTTATCAACGTACAGCACTGAATAAGGAGTTTTATGATTATCGTAACAGTGCCTTGCGTCGTATGAAACGTATTGCCGAAGATAATAATCTTTTTGTGGACAGGCATGAGAAGATGCGGCTGACTTATGCCCGTTCGGAATTCTATATTGTATCTGCTGTATACTATTATTATTTGCAACAGCGTTCTGAAGCTTTAGCATCAATAAATGAGGTACCCGAACATGAAGAATTGGCCACAGACACCAATCAGTTATTGTATTATCATTATATAAAAGGTTCTGCCGCATTGTGTGATGGAGACACTCCGGATGAACAACGGCTGAATGAATTTGATCAACTGTATACGACGTGGAAGATTGCATCTCGCCGAGGATATTTGTATTTCGAAGGGAATAGTGTGCAGGGATTAGCTAACCTGATGGCTTCGCCTGAGAATTATGAATTTTTCCAGAATAGGCGTTCGCATGCGCTGAAACAATTTGGAGAACAGGTAGATTCGTTGTTGCCCATGCGTTTGGGACAACTGGCTTTGAAGAAATTCAGACAGTATAATGATTTATACCAGATTGCTGGTGCTTATGTCTCCATCGGCAAGTACCTGAACGCACATGGTAATTACAAGGAAGCTCTCGATACGTTGACTCTTGCTTTAGAATGTGTAAACAATCATCATCGCCGTTTTTATGATTGTCAGGATAGTCTGGACTGGCTGAAAACGTATGGTCGTAGGGATACAATTTGTGCAGAGAAAGCTTGGATGCAGCTTAAATTGAAGACTGTTCCCGAATGGATTTCCCGAATCAGAGAACAATTGAGTGTGACCTATGCAGGGTTGGAAATGAAAGAATACTCTGATTACAACCGTAATATTTATTTGGATATCTTGGAAGATACCCGGCAAGATAAAGAGTTGGAGAGTAGATTTCTGGCTTTGGAGAAGGAAGCCGGGCAACTAAATCTGATGCTTTTTTTTGTAATAGCCGGATTTATTCTTGTATTTCTCTTTTTCTGGATTTTCAATAAGCGTTCTAAAATCAGAAACAAAGTACATCTGCATCGTTTACAGTCTATGCTTGATATCTGCCAGAAAATAACAGCTTCCATTCCGGCAGATGCACAGACTGAAGAGGAGATAGTGGATGCTATTCTGGTTTCAGTACGTCCGGAAATGGAATATTTGTTTGGTACAAAGGATATTTGTATCGAGAATGGCCAATTAGTTCTTCCGCAAAGTTTAAGTAAAGACGAACGGGCAATGGTACGGGTAATAACTCCTTATATACAATGGGCACTTGATAATGGCATGACGTCCATTTCATTGGGTGAAGAACAGCGCAGGTTGGAGAAGCAACGGTACATCCATGAGAAACATATTGCCGAAAATAAACGTCAAAATCTTGTAAAGAAAGCCTGTCTTGCCATAGTTAACGGTATTCATCCGTACATCGACCGTATTATAAACGAGGTTCATAAACTGACCGGAATGGGTTATATCAATGAAGAAACCATTAAAAAAGAGAAATATCAATATATAGATGAATTGGTGACAACTATTAATGAGTATAATGATATTCTGGCTTTGTGGATAAAGATGAAACAAGGAAGCTTGAGTCTCAACATCGAAACCTTTGAGTTGAAAGAATTGTTTGAGTTGCTCCGGAAGGGTAATCGGGCTTTCGAGATGAAACAACTCAGCTTGGAAGTGGAACCGACCGATACTTGTGTAAAGGCTGACAAAGCACTGACACTTTTCATGATCAATACATTGGCTGAAAATGCACGTAAATATACACAGCAGAGAGGAACTGTGAAAATATATGCCCTTCAAAAAGAAGACTATGTAGAAATATCTGTTGAAGATAATGGATGTGGCTTGTCGGTGGAAGATGTGAAACATATAGTCGGTGAGAAAGTATATGATTCAAAAGCCATCGGAATGAATGATGCTACTGACCGCGAGGAATTGATGAAAAGCAAGGGGAGTGGTTTCGGGTTGATGAACTGTAAAGGTATTATTGAAAAGTATCGTAAAACGAATGAACTTTTCAAGGTGTGCCTGTTTAATGTGGAAAGTTCTTTGGGAAAAGGAAGTCGTTTTTACTTTCGTTTGCCCAAGGGAGTTCGTAAGACTCTGATGATACTAGTAATTTTCTTGTCGATGGTGGGAGTAACTTCTTGTAGTCAAACAGCCGACAGCACATCGGAAGAATTTGTCCCCGATTCATTGTCGTTGGCTTTGCAGCAGGACTATGAAATTTTGTTGGATTATGCTTCAGACTATGCCAATGAAGCTTATTGTTGTAATGTGGACGGTGAGTACGAGATAGCATTGCAATATGTAGATTCCGCCATGATTTGCCTGAACGAACATTACAAGAAATATACCTGTCTTCCGAAACGTTTTATGACTATGACGGGAACGGGTACTTCTGCCGAATTGGACTGGTGGAATGAGTTGTTTAATACAGATTACCATGTGATACTGGATATCCGTAACGAAGCGGCCGTTGCTTTTCTTGCTTTAAAACAGTGGGAAAACTATAGTTATAATAATGCTGCATATACTACTTTGTATAAATTATTGGGGGAAGATCAGTCTTTGGAAGAGTATTGTCGCGAACTGGAACGTTCCACTAATAATAAAATGGTAAGTATTTTACTGTTTGCGGTTCTTTTCTTCGCCTTGATTTTGGGATATTATATTTTGTATTTCCGCAAGCGTCTGGTAAATCGTTGGAACCTGGAACAGGTATTGGAGATTAACAAGCAAGTATTTACAGTGTCTGTTACCTCTGTTCCGAAAAAAGAAGAAATACTGTTGCAAGAGGAAGATACTCTAAGGAATATCCCGCAACGGATAGTGGATGCAGCATTTGATGCTGTCAATGAATTGTTGAGTATAGACCGTTTGAGCATTGCAGTATATAATGATGCGACACATCGTTTGGATTACGTTTCTAACCCTCCGGAGGAGCCATCGGAAGAGATACCGGAATGGATGAAATTGATGCAAAGTTGTTTTGAACAAGAAAATTTTCTGGTTGAAAATAGTGTACAGACGTTACCTCTTACAGTAGAGGTGGGGGGAACGAGCAGATGCATTGGTGTGCTGTGTGTGGAGCGTAGAGAAGGTACTCGGCAGGAAACGGATCATTTGCTATTGGAATTGATTACACGTTATGTGGCGATTGTTGTATTTAATGCTGTGGTCAAGTTGGCAATGAAATGCCGGAATATAGAGGTAGCCCAGGATGAAGCCCGTCGTGCTTCTTGGGAAGATAGTTTGCTACATGTACAAAATATGGTACTTGATAATTGCTTGTCTACCATTAAACATGAAACAATTTATTATCCGAATAAGATAAAGCAACTGATAGGTAAGCTCCGTTCCGGCCAACTTGGTGAAAGTGAAGAACAGGAAACAGTATCGGCTATTGGCGAATTGATAGAATATTATAAAGGTATTTTTACTCTATTAAGCCGTTGCGCTTCCCGACAATTGGAAGAAGTTACTTTCCGCCGTACTGTAATTGTCGTTTCCGAATTAGTTACTGCTACCGAAAAATATTTCCGTAAAATGAGTAAGGATTTTCCGGTACATATTAATTTTCATACGGAGAGTGTGGAGGGACTTGTGATAGGGGATGTCAATCAGTTGCGTTTTTTATTAGAGAACCTGATTGAAGAAACATTGTCTGTTGTTTTAGATGGAGATATTTATCTGCGTTGTGCAGTAGATGGTGAATTTGTGCGTTTTCTTTTTACGGATACACGCAGACAGAAGACGCGTGAGGAACTAAATCAATTGTTTTATCCAAATCTGACTCGTATGACAGCCGGTGAAAGAGGAGAATTGCGCGGTACGGAATATCTGATATGTAAACAGATTATTCGTGACCATGATGAGTTTACGGGACGGCGCGGGTGTCGTATCAATGCTGAACCGGCAAAAGAGGGGGGATTTACCGTTTACTTTACTATACCGAAGAAAGAGATTGCCAATCGTTAGATATGTTTAATTAGTGGTTGTTAGTTTGTAATTGATATTAGGTTAAATAAATGGAAGAAAAGAAGTTCAAAGTCATCATTGTAGAAGATGTGAAATTGGAATTGAAAGGTACGGAAGAAATTTTTCGTCATGAAATTCCTGATGCAGAGGTTATTGGCACGGCTATGACAGAGCAGGAATTCTGGACATTGATGGAGGCAGGTATTCCCGATCTTGTTTTATTGGATTTAGGGTTAGGTGGATCTACTACTATCGGTGTAGATATATGCCGGAATATTTTTAAACGTTATCCGGATGTACATGTACTGATTTTCACAGGAGAAATCCTGAATGAAAAATTGTGGGTAGATGTGCTGGATGCCGGTGCAGATGGTATCATCTTAAAAACGGGCGAATTGCTTACTAAAACAGATGTACAGGCTGTAATGGATGGTAAAAAACTCGTTTTTAATTACCCGATATTGGAAAAAATTGTAGAACGTTTCAGAAGAGCTGTTCTCAATGACTCAAAACGTCAGGAAGCCATTATCAGTTACGATATTGACGAATACGACGAACGTTTCCTACGTCATTTGGCATTGGGGTATACAAAAGATATGATTGCCGGTCTGAAAGGCATGCCTTTCGGAGTGAAGTCTTTGGAGAAGCGTCAAAATGACCTGGTGAACAGACTCTTCTCTCCTGGTGACAGGATAGGGGTGAATGCCACTCGATTGGTTGTGCGTGCTCTCGAATTGCGTATTCTTGATATTGATAACCTAGAAGCAGACGAAGAATAGTTTCACTAAACGGAAGCCGATGAAAAGTAAATGGCACATGCCACATCCCGCGACGATGTTCCTGCTATTGACGCTTGTAGTCATTTTCATATCATGGATATTCGATATCTATGGTTTGAGTGTGTCTCTGCCGCAGACAGGTGAAGAAATACGCGTACAAAGTTTATTAAGCCCTGAAGGTATTCGTTGGTTACTACGGCATGTTGTGACAAATTTCACAGGGTTTGCTCCTTTGGGCTTGGTCATCGTGGCAATGTTCGGCATAGGGGTGGCACAACATTCGGGTTTTATTGATGCGTGTATCCGTAAAAGTGTACGGAAACAACGACAAAATCCGTGGCGTATTGTAACCTGTGTAATTATCTTAGGATTATTGTCCAATGTAGTAGGAGATGCAGGATATATTATTTTGATTCCTATTGCTGCAACTTTGTTCCTGTCGGTGGGATTGCATCCTATTGGAGGTATCATTACGGCATATGTGTCTGTATCTTGCGGTTATAGCGCCAATATTCTATTGAGTACACTCGACCCTCTAATTGCTACTACCACTCAAGAGGCTGCCGACCAGACAAATGTATCGTTGGGTAAAATAGGTCCTTTGAGTAATTATTATTTTCTTTTTGTATCTACTTTCTTACTAATATTCCTTATTTATTACATAACTCGTAAAAATCTGTTGCCTGCTTTAGGGGATTATATGGAGAATGTCAATTTCTTAGGTTACAAGCAGCTTTCGCGTAAAGAGAGGAGGGCGATACTGGGTGCCTTTGTTGTAGGTTTACTTTATGTAATGCTTATATTATGGGCTACTTTTTCATCATGGGGTATTTTACGGGGAGTGAATGGAGGGCTTATTCATTCCCCGTTTATTGTAGGAATCTTGTTTTTACTTTCTTTCGGCATCGGACTAATGGGAATGGTATATGGATTTGCTTCTGGACGTTATCGTACTGATGGTGATGTGATAGAGGGATTGACCCAACCGATGAAGCTATTGGGCGTTTATTTTGTCATCGCTTTTTTTGCTGCACAAATGTTCGCTTGTTTTGAGTATTCTCATTTAGATAAATGTATTGCCATTTTAGGAGCGGATTTACTTTCTTCCCTCCGTTTAGGAAGTTTGTGGATACTGATATTATTTATCTTGTTTACGGCTCTTATTAATCTGATAATGGTATCTGCTACTTCAAAATGGGCATTTATGTCATTTATATTTGTTCCGGTACTGGCCGGTATGGGGATTTCTCCGGATGTAACGCAATGTGCCTATCGCATAGGAGATAGTGCAACTAATGCCATTACGCCTTTTATGTTCTATATGCCATTGGTACTGACTTATATGCAGCAATATGACAAACAGTCTACTTACGGCTCTTTATTGAAGTATACATGGAGATATTCTTTGGCTATTCTTTTAGCCTGGACTGCTCTGTTTATCCTTTGGTATATAACCGGATTACCTTTAGGATTGTAGTATTATTATCAATTATTTATTTTTCAATCTTAAGATTCTGATGCCGGTAAACTTCTTGTTATTTTTCAAGATTTGCGTTAATGGATCATTGGAAATAACTACTTTCTTTTTACTGGAAGAAGCGTGGAGTAGTTTTAATATTCCTTTTTCATAATAGGCAAATCCCAAATGAGCGACGTCAAGTCCCGGAATATCAGTAGTGATAGCTATTACATCACCGTTTTTTATCCAAGAAAAGCCATTGTCAAGAAGTTTATTTTTAGGGAGATAGTGGAAAATTTGTCCGGAAAGCGACTGTTCAATCTTTTTCATCTTAGCCACATTTTCCGGTGAATGGACAAGTTGCTTATAAGCAACAGGATGAGAAGACATAAACGAAAGGGATAATGTGACTGTATCGAGACTGTTGGTAGCGGCTATATCTTCAAGAAAACCGTATTTTACTCCATTATTTACCCAATCTGCAACATAGTGAAGGCGAGAAGGATACCCATTAATCTTACCGTCACGATAACGGATATTCTGTAAGTTACGAGCAAAAGTGACATTATTCGGCTGGCAACAATCGCTGGACGAAGAAAGCGCCATGGCAAGTACATATTCTACGAAGGTAGTACAATCCACCTCTTTCAGATTGATGACAAGTTGTTCCTGGTCGTTTATCTCAAGCGTATGTGCCACGTAGGGAGTATTGATGAACTTCAATGCATATTTTAGCGTCACATTATCCGCCTCTTGCGCAGGGACGGACAATGTGATTGCTAAAAAGCAGAATATGCTAAACAGGTCTTTAGCCATTATTTTCAGTTTAATATTTAAGAATTAACTTCCTGAAATCGGTTTTCTTATCAAATGGAACAATCGTAAACCATATTCAATGGCATTCTCTCTATCCGGACGAATTAAGCAAGGCTCGTGTACGATAGCTCCCCAGCTATTATCTCCACCCATGCCCATCATACGGAAATCGATGAAGAGCAAACCATCTTTGTATTTATGGGTTAGAGTACACCAATAAATATCCGTGCGATGATTGTTTTCCTGTGGACCTACATAAGGTTCATACATATCCTTTATATCTGTGGTATACTCGTCAATGAATTGGGAAGTGCGGCGGTCACGATAGTTTTCTTTAGGTCCGCGCCCGTAATACGTCAAAGTTGTAAGTGCACCGGACAGTTGCATACGTAGGCCTGCGCGAGGTATCATAGGCGCTTGGGCATTTTCAGCGACAAATTCAATCCATCACGCAACCACTTTTCCAGTTCTCCAGTCCATTGGCGTTTATACATAAAATTATCACGAAATCCCCAACCATGCCCCCCGATAGGATAGACATGCAGACTAGCAGGTACTTTTTGTTCGCGCAAAGCTAGGAAATAGCCTATACCATTTATAGGTGGTACGGAACCGTCATCAGCAGAAAGCATGATGAATGCTTGTGGAGAACGGGCGGATACTTGGCGTTCGAGACTGTACTTTTGCTCAAGTTCGGCAGAAGGATTTAAACCAATCAGGTTCTGGCGGGAACCGGCGTGCGTAACCCCTTTCAACATGGAAATGACAGGATAGAACAAAATCTGAAAATCCGGCCGAGTTTCATCACTACTATACAATGTAGCAAGTGAAGCTGCCAGATGTCCTCCGGCAGACGCTCCCATGATACCCACACAATGAGGATTGATTTTCCATTCTTTGGCTTTTGCACGCACCACGCGAATTGCTTGTTCTGCATCAGATAGAGGAACTTCGTAATGTCCATTCGGCATACGGTATTTCAAAACGATGTATGTGATACCTTGCGCAGTGAACCAAGAAGACATATCATGACCTTCGTGGTTCATGGCAAGACGGGCATATCCGCCACCGGGGCACATGATAATAGCCATACCGTTCGGTTTTTCTGGATGATATACGGTAATGGAAGGATTGACAACGTTGGCTACGCGTCCGCCTTCCATATTTTCCTCTGGGTCGGTCAGGCCATTTGTATTAGGTGCTCCGTTGGGCCATAGTAGTAACTCAACGGTTTTTTGAGCAGATAACATAGTTGATATAAATAAAAAAGATATAATTAAAATCTTCTTCATGATGTCCTTATTTATTTTGTTTTCATTGTAACTTTAATAAAGAAGAATATCAATATGGCATATGCACCGAGAGCAAGTAGTTCGGAAGCTGAACTTCCCATCCATACATTAATTTGTTGGGCATAGCGAATTAGCCATATTGGGACATTGTAATTGTTCAACACCATTTCCATCGGGTCAGTAAGATTGATACCACCGAAACGCATGGCGGCACTTACTACTCCCATCAGGGCTCCACCGGCAATAAATCCGGAAGCGAGTAATGTTCCCTTTTCACCACGAGCGGTGTTGACAGCGGTATCTTTGCTACGAGAAGTAACGTACCAGTTTACAGCACCACCAACAACCAATGGTACATTCAATTCTAATGGGATGAACATACCCAATGCAAATGCCAATGCCGGAATTTTAAAGACGGTCAGTATGATAGCGAGCACGGCGCCAATACCATATAGTAGCCAAGGCGCACCTACACCATTCATCAATGGTTCAATGACGGCAGCCATCGCATTGGCTTGCGGAGCAGCCAGTTGTCCACTAGTAAAACCATATGTTTTATTCAGGATAATCATAACTCCACCTACCGTAGCTGCAGAAACAATGGTTCCGAGAAATTTCCATGTTTCTTGTTTGGCAGGCGTACTTCCCAGCCAGTAACCAATTTTCAAGTCAGTAATGAATCCACCCGCCATAGACAGTGCCGTACAAACCACACCCCCCATAACCAATGCTGCAACCATACCCTCGGGCCCTTTCAGCCCGACAGCTACCATTACTACCGATGCCAAAATTAAGGTCATCAGTGTCATTCCCGAAACCGGATTTGTACCTACGATGGCGATAGCATTGGCTGCTACTGTTGTAAACAGGAAAGCAATACCGGCAACCAGCAAGATAGCTACTACGGTATGCAGGATATTACCTTGCATCACGTCAAAATAGAAGAACATCATCACCAGCAACAAGGTAATGATAGAACCAATAGCGATAATCTTCATAGAAATATCGCGTTGTGTACGTTTTACGCTTGCTTCAACATTATTCGACTTTCCACCCATTTCTTTGGCAGCCAGTCCTACAGCACTCTTGATGATACTCCATGATTTGATGATACCGATGATACCCGCCATTGCGATACCGCCGATACCGATACTCTTGGCATAGTATTTAAATATATCTTCGGGAGCCATCGCACCGACGGTGGTGGCTATTTCCGGATTCCATTGGTTCAACACACTGTCTCCCCAAATCATAGACATACTGGGGATGATTATCCACCATACGGCCAAAGAACCGGCACAGATGATAGAAGCGTATTTTAGTCCGACGATATAGCCCAAACCAAGTACAGCGGCACCTGTATTCACTTTGAATACTAATTTGGCTTTCTCTGCCAGCATTTCGCCAAATTCGCAAACACGGGTGGTAAAGTTCTCGTTCCACCAACCGAAGGTAGCCACAATAAAGTCATACAAACCACCTATGATACCTGCCATCAGCAACGGTTTAGCCTGACTTCCACCTTTCTCTCCCGATACAAGTACCTGTGTGGTAGCCGTAGCTTCAGGGAAAGGATATTTACCGTGCATGTCGCTGACAAAATATTTGCGGAAAGGAATAAGGAAGAGAATACCCAGTATACCTCCCAGCAGAGAGCTGATAAATACTTGTGTAAAAGTGACAGTGATTTCTTTGGGATAACTTTCCTGAAGAATATACAAGGCGGGCAGTGTGAAAATAGCTCCTGCAACAATTACACCAGAGCTTGCCCCGATAGACTGGATAATAACATTTTCGCCTAAAGCACCTTTACGTTTGGCTGCACCAGATACACCGACAGCGATAATTGCGATGGGGATGGCAGCTTCGAATACTTGTCCTACTTTCAATCCCAGATAAGCGGCGGCAGCCGAAAAAAGGATAGCCATCGCAATACCCCATGATACAGACCATAAGTTTACTTCGGGATACTTTTTGTTGGAGTCCATCAAAGGATTATAGACTTCACCCGGCTTCAATTCACGGAATGCATTTTCTGGCAAGCCGGTAAATTTCTCTTCTTCTTGTTTCATAGTTTCCTATAAGTTTATTATTTGTTATGTGTCTATTATATAATGATTTCTTTAATAGACTTCAAAGAAAGCAAAAAAAAAGGAGAATTAAAAAATTCTCCTTTTTTCTGTATAATAAAAACGCTTATTTACCACCTTTGGGAGTCATATTACCTTCCACAAAAATTCTCATCATTTCCGTCTTGGCATTGGTACGCAGGGTAATGGACTTCTTGAAGTGACCGGGATACTTACCTGTACCGTTGTATGTGATCTTTATAGTCCCTGTCTTTCCGGGCAATACCGGTTCTTGCGTATATTCGGGTACAGTACATCCACAGGACGCTACAGCCTGATGAATGACCAACGGCGCATCACCGACATTAGTAAACTTGAACGTGTAACTTACTATCGGCTTTTCTTCAGGGAAAGTCCCAAAGTCGTGCGTGGTTTTTTCAAACTTGATGTCTGCCTGTCCTTGCGCATGGGCATAACCGATACTCATAACCAACAGCATCATATAAAAAGCGAGTTTCTTCATGTTCATATCTTTTTTAGTTTACGATGGGACAAAGGTAAGTCTTTTTGGGGAAATACACTCTTAACAATGTGCGAAATTGTATTAAATCGGAGATATACCCGTGTGTGATACCTACCGTATCAACACATGATACAGGAACTACCAACAGCTGGTACCGTCACTACCCAAACGAGATATTCTATTGGTACATACAACATGTTAATACATAGTAGGTATGCATTCCATTTTATTATCCGTTCTGTTGGATGATAAGTAATGAAAAATAAGGAAAGTGAAGATTTCCAATCAGTTTGATATCATTGGAATACTTTTCTTCCGGTGTTCCCACATTTTCAAAATAATGATAGCCGTATTCGGGATGAATGCGAATACACCGATGGACTTCATCAGTACATTGTGATAACTTCATAATGACGATTACGCTCTTTTCATGAATAAGTTTTTCTATCTCTTCCGTTGTAGTGATACCTGGAATTATAGTTACACGCTCTTCCTGGCTGGCAATGTGCAGTCCGCCTCGTGCACCGGAAGCAATAAAGGCGGGGATACCGGCCACCTGTTCCACAGGAATGCCGATAGTTTGCAGTTTCTCGAAAATATAGTGTACTGATGAGTAGAAACCGGCGTCTCCCTCGGCCACGATTGCTACTTTTTTCCCTTCTTTACATAATAAGATCGTTTCCTCATAAACCCAGTCATAGGCAGCTAATGCTTTTTCACGTTGTTTACTCATGGGAAGAGGAAAGCGATGGATGCAGTCGATGGGAATATCCAGTCGGCGCATGATATCGGCAGCTCGTGAGAGTGTCCGTCCATCCCGGATCCGAGTCTCGGGGCAGAAAATACAATCGGCGTTTTGCAAGGCTTTCAATCCTTTCAGGGTGATTAATTCCGGTTCACCCGGGCCAAGGGATACGAATATGACAGGATGCATTGATTTTATAGATTTAAATTAATCTTATGATTTAAAATGAAAAACTTAAAAGTTTGGAGATTTAGATGCAAAAGTCGGGAAATAATCGGTATTAAGCAAGATATTGTTTATCTTTGTTTTCACGTACCAAACCATCTATATTAATGGATTATCAACTCAATACCCGCTTGAATGGCAATATCGTCCTGACTCATCGATTCCATGAACGTAAACCTTTGCAACATGATAAAACCTTATATAAGTTTATTTGGGTACAGAGTGGTTCATTAATGGTAGAAGTTGACCATATTCCTATGTATCTGATGAAAGATGAAATCGTGACATTGACCCCGTTGCATCATTTGGAAGTGAAACAGATAGAGGGTGAATATCTGACTTTTTTATTCAATAGTAACTTTTATTGTATCTTCGGACATGACAATGAAGTGTCGTGTAACGGTTTCCTCTTCTATGGTTCTTCCAATGTGATGAGACTGAAGCTGTCTAGAGAAGAAACGTCTAATTTGTATGATATTGTGCGTATCTTCTGCCAAGAATCTGCTATACATGATAATCTGCAAGAGGAAATGTTACGTATAGTTCTGAAACGTTTTATCATAACTTGTACGCGTATTGCCCGGCAAAAGTTTCAGGTAGGAAAAGAAAAAGGGAAAGCATTCGATATTATTCGTCAGTATTATGTGTTAGTAGATCAGAATTTTAAAGAGAAAAAACAGGTACAGGACTATGCCGATATTCTTTGCCGTTCGCCCAAGACATTATCCAATTTGTTCTCTACTTGTAACCGGCCTTCACCTTTACGGGTTATTCATGAACGGATAGAAGCAGAGGCAAAGCGACTTTTGCTTTATACGAAAAAAAGTATCAAGGAAATCAGTATCATTCTAGGTTTTGAAGATATTGCTGCATTCAGCCGTTTTTTCAAGAAAATGACGGGAGAAAGTGTCTCGGAATACAGAAGAAGAGTACAACGGGAAGAATTGCCAACCGTTACGGAATAATTGCCATTTCGCGGATGGGCGAAAACAGGGATATTTGCAGAAATATTTAATTTAAAAACAACTGAATATGAAAACTAAATTGCAAAACCTGTTTGTGGCTGTCCTGACGTTTGCTGCTTCTACCCAAAAATTAGGTATTAATTTAATTCGTGTGTCAATCTTGGTCATCTTTGTATGGATAGGCAGCCTGAAATTTTGGAATTATGAAGCCGAAGGTATTGTACCTTTCGTTGCCAATAGTCCTTTTATGAGTTTCTTCTATTCAAAGAGTGTACCTGAATATAAAGAGTATAAGTTGAAGGAAGGTGAGTTCAATGAAACAAAACACCAATGGCATGTCGAGAATAATACCTATGTCTTTTCTTATGGTTTGGGTATCCTCATTATAACAATCGGTATTCTTACGTTCCTGGGTCTTTTTTTTCCGAAAATCGGATTGACAGGAGCAATATTAACCATTATAATGACTGTTGGAACGTTATCTTTCCTTGTCACCACTCCCGAAGTATGGGTACCCGATTTGGGAAGTGGGGAACATGGTTTTCCATTGCTGACAGGAGCAGGACGTCTGGTCATTAAAGATACAGCTATTCTTGCAGGTGCGGTTGTTATACTGTCAGATAGTGCAAAAAGTGTATTAAATCAATTAAAGAAATAAGGTTATGAAAAAGTATGATGCTATTATTATTGGATTTGGTAAAGGAGGTAAGACACTGGCTACCGAACTGGCAAAGCGGGATCGTTCAGTTGCCATGATAGAACGTTCGGATAAAATGTATGGAGGTACCTGTATCAATATTGGTTGTATCCCTACAAAGGCTTTGGTACACTCTGCAAAGTTAGCAGATAAGCATGCTTCTTGGGAGGAAAAGCAGACATATTACAACCGGGCTATCGCACAGAAAGAAGAAGTAACTTCTTTTCTGCGTCAGAAAAATTATCATAATCTGGCGGATCATCCACATATAACGGTATATACCGGCATCGGCTCTTTTGCAGGACCTGACGTGGTAGAGGTATGTATGGCCGATGAAACCATACAGTTGCAGGCTCCACAAATCTTTATCAATACGGGTGCCGAAACTATTATTCCGCCCATTGAAGGAATAATAGATAACAAGAACGTTTATACGAGTACTTCTATTATGGAACTGACCGAATTACCTGCTCGTCTTGTCATTGTAGGTGGTGGTTATATTGGTCTGGAGTTTGCATCTATGTATGCATCTTTCGGTTCACAGGTAACGGTATTGGAAGGGGCTTCTGAATTAATTTCAAGAGAAGACCGTGACATTGCCACCAGCGTTCAGGGTGTACTGGAGCAGAAAGGAATAGAATTCTGTCTGAACGCCCGCGTACAATCCGTGGAAGGCTCTACCGTAGTTTATCGGAATGCGGTGACAGGTGATGAATATCGGTTGGAAGCTGACGCGATTTTGATGGCAACGGGACGGCGTCCCAACACAGCCGGATTGAATTTGGAAGTAGCCGGAGTTGAATTGGATGAACGGGGTGCCATCATTGTCAACGAACATTTGCAAACTAGTAATCCCAATATCCGTGCTATAGGTGATGTGAAAGGGGGCTTACAGTTTACTTATATTTCTTTGGATGATTATCGTATCTTGCGTGAAGACTTGTTTGGAGCAGGAGAACGTAACTTATCCGATCGTGATCCGATAAGTTACTCGGTATTTATTGACCCTCCACTTTCACGAATCGGAATGAGTGAAACAGAGGCGAATAGAAAGGGACTGAATATAAAGATAAATAAACTACCTGTTGCTGCTATTCCACGTGCAAGGACTTTAGGTGATACTAATGGGCTATTTAAGGTCGTGATAGATGCCAATACGGATAAGATATTGGGTTGTACACTATTTGGTCCCGATTCAAGTGAGGTCATCAACCTGATAGCAATGGCAATGAAGACGGGACAGAAATACACTTTCCTGCGTGACTTTATATTTACCCATCCTAGTATGAGCGAAGCATTAAATGACTTGATGAGTTTTTAATCACAAATAGGTAATTGGGCACAATATCCAGTAATTAATTGAGGGAGAACTTGCGTATCTCCCCAAAATTGACGAATATTGTGCTCAAATTTTTATGAAACTCAGATACCCATGACCCGAATATCCATGATTGCCGTAGCTTTTATTTGCATGTTATGTATGACATCCTGTAGCTCAAAATCAAAACAAACATCTTCAGACTCGGTTACTGCTACTTCATATTCGATTTCCGATTCTATTTCTGCCATCGCCCCTGTATACGCTAAGGGTTTTACTGTGAAATATCTCCCGAAAAACATCAAATTGGTGGATATTCATGATCCGCAGAAAGAAAATAGTAATACGTTTCATTACGCTTTGGTGCCGAGGGGAATAAAATCTGCCGGTGTTCCCGAAGATTATACGGTTATTGAAACTCCGGTACAACATGTCATTTGTATGACTTCTTTACAATTGTCTAACTTTATCCGTTTGGATGCTTGTGAACATGTGGTGGGAATTACCAGTACCCGTCATCTTTTTAATAAGGAGATGAACGAACGCTTGAAATCGGGAAAGACAGCTAAAATAGGTATTGAGGGAAATTTTGATAATGAGGTGATCATGAGTGTAAATCCTGATGTCATTTTTATTTCTCCTTTCAAAAGAGGAGGATATGATGCGATGAGGGAGATAGGTATTCCTTTAGTTCCACATTTGGGATACAAAGAAATGACTCCGTTGGGACAGGCTGAGTGGATAAAATTTGTGGGTATGTTCATCGGGCAGGAAGCGGAAGCTAATGCTAAATTTGCTATTATTGAAAAACGATATAACGAATTGAGACAACTGGCTGCCAATGTGAAGAAACGTCCAGTGGTGTTCAGTGGTGAAATACGTGGTGGCAATTGGTATGCAGTGGGTGGAAAGAGTTTTCTTGCGGAACTGTTCCGTGATGCGGGTGCCGATTATTTTCTAAAAGACGATCCTCGTTCGGGTGGTGTCACTTTGGATTTTGAAACGGTATACAGTCAGGCGGAGGGTGCCCAGTTCTGGCGTATTGTCAATAGCTATGATGGTACTTTCACATATGATGTTCTAAAGTCTCTCGATCCTCGCTATGCCGATTTCCGTGCATTCCGTGAGAAAGGAATTGTTTATTGTAACATGCGTGAGAAACCCTTTTATGAAAGTATGCCTATGCAACCAGAAGTGGTACTGGAAGATTTAATTCATGCTTTCCATCCTGATTTATTACCTGATTATAAACCTACTTATTACGAGCGCCTGAAATAATGAAAAGACCTGCTTTTTTGCTGATGTTGATATTGCTGGTGTCCATCTTTCTGTTCTTTTTACTGAATTTGTTGTTGGGTTCCGTACATATTCCATTAAGTAAAGTTTGGGAATTACTGTGGGGAAAAGGTACGACTTATAATCCCGATGTGATGAGTAATCAGGAAGTTATCTGGAGTAATATTATTTGGAAGTCTCGTGTACCACAAGCATTGACGGCATTGGTAGCGGGGGCGGGACTTTCAGTCAGCGGCTTGCAAATGCAGACGGTATTTCGTAATCCATTAGCAGGACCGTCGGTACTCGGTATCAGTTCCGGAGCCAGCTTGGGAGTGGCATGTGTAGTGTTACTTTCTGGTGCGATGGGTGGGGTTGCTTTGAGCCGTTTGGGATATATGGGAGATGTTGCCCTTTCCATAGCAGCCATTATCGGTGCGTTGGCTGTGATGGCGCTTATCGTTTATGTATCTCAGAAGGTAAAAGGAAATGTGACGTTGCTCATTATCGGAGTAATGATAGGATATGTGGCAAGTGCGGTTATTGGGGTTCTAAAATATTTCAGTGTGGAAGAAGATATCCGTGCATATGTCATCTGGGGATTGGGTAGCTTTGCACGGGTGTCGGGCGACCAAATGATTTTGTTTATATGTATCATGGCGGTATTGTTACCTTTGTCCTTCTTGCTGATAAAAACCATGAATTTGTTGTTATTGGGTGATGGCTATGCCCGTAATCTGGGATTAAACATTAAGCGGGCACGTTTGCTCGTGATATCTTGTTCGGGTATATTGGTAGCTATCGTAACTGCCTATTGCGGACCAATTATGTTTATCGGTCTTGCAGTACCCCATCTGTGTCGTGCCATCTTTCATACGTCCGACCATCGGATATTGATGCCTGCTACTTTGCTAGTAGGTGCTGCCTTGGCTTTAGTTTGCAATCTTATAGCCCGTATGCCTGGTTTGGAGGGGGCTTTACCCGTTAATTCTGTGACAGCTTTGGTTGGTGCTCCCGTAGTGGCATCTGTTCTGTTCAGAAAACGCAAAAATGAATTGAATGAGTAATTTGTAATTCAGAAGTTGATTTTGAATAAAAAGACAATACATATTGAAAATCTTTCTATCGGTTATTCGGGAAAAGGGGATGTAAAAGTAGTGGCTAGTGGTATCTTTGCTGATATCAATAGTGGAGAACTGACCTGTTTGTTGGGTGCCAATGGAGTGGGGAAATCTACTTTACTTCGTACCTTGTCCGCTTTTCAACCTAAACTGGATGGTGAAATACATATTCAGGGAAAGGAAATTGGTGATTATACGGATAAACAACTTTCACGTGTCATTAGTGTTGTGTTGACGGAGAAATGTGATATCCGTAATATGACTGTTAACGAATTGATTGGACTGGGGCGTAGTCCTTATACCGGTTTCTGGGGTACTCTTTCCAGTGAGGATAAGGAGATAGTAGAACGTTCTGTCGCTTTGGTAGGTATTTCGCACTTGATGTACCGTATGGTTCACACTCTGAGTGATGGTGAACGTCAGAAAGTAATGATAGCCAAGGCGCTTGCTCAGGAAACGCCTGTCATTTATCTGGATGAGCCCACCGCTTTCCTTGATTTTCCTAGTAAAGTGGAGGTTATGCAACTACTGCACCATCTTAGCCGACAGACAAATAAAACCATTTTCCTTTCCACCCATGATTTGGAACTCGCTTTACAGATAGCCGATAAAATATGGCTGATGGACAAGGTGAACGGAGTCACCATCGGTACTCCTGAAGATCTTTCATTAAGTGGTAGCCTGAGTAGTTTTTTTGCTCGTAAAGGTATTGTCTTTGATTTGGAAACAGGATTGTTCAGAGTAGATAATGAATACACTTCGCAGATACGTTTAGTAGGGCATGGACAAAAATATGCCATGGTACGAAAAGCATTGCAACGTAACGGAATACTGGCAAACCGCCATATAGAATCGGAAGCATATATTGAAACTGGGGATTTGAAAGGAGACAGTTCTTTTATTATACATTTACCGGAAACAGGATCTGTGAAAGTGAAAAGTATTGAGGAGTTATTGAAAGCTGTTTTGATAAGGGAATAAGGTATGGATAGGCATATTTCCCGTATTCTTAGGGTAAGAAAAGAAAAATCTTATGATACGTAACGCGTATTTCCATGTTCATTAATTCCTTCTTAATAGGTTTTGGACAAGGTTTTCAGCCGGTGTGTGGTTTTAACTATGGAGCGGCATTGTATGCCCGAGTTCGTCAGGGTTTCTGGTTTTGTGTGAAAGTGGGATTCTTCTTTTTATTGATATGTGCTGTGGCAGGTATGGGGTATGCTGAAGAAATTGTTGCTGTATTCCGTAAAGGTGACCCTGCTGTAATAGCAACAGGTGCGGCTGCTTTACGTTGGCAGTTCATTACCTATCCTTTGGGTGCATGGATTGTGGTAAGTAACATGATGTTGCAAACCATTCGTAAACCTATACGTGCTACAATCCTTTCTTCTGCCCGTCAAGGTCTGTTTTTTATTCCATTAATATTTATCTTGCCTTATTGTTGGGGCTTGAAAGGAGTTGAAATTTGTCAGGCAGCCTCCGATATACTGACTTTTTTCCTTGCCATACCTTTGACATGTGGAATCTTGGCAGAAATGAAACAAAAAGAAACGGAATGGAATTTTTCAGACAAGCGATAGGAATGGAAATGATAGATAATTTGGTAAATATAAAATTGTCGTTAATTTCTTTCTTATTCATTGAACTAATGGTTAAGTCCGCTGTTTTCAATTTAAATCTTGATAGAGCGAATCTATCAGGTTCCTTGAATATTAACTTATTAAAACCTAACTTAATTATGGAATGTCGAAATTCTCATTTTTGGATTGGACTAGGCTTGGGTTCAATCATTGGAGCAATAACTTATCGTTTAGCACATAGTTCTGAGGCTGAAAAGTTGAAAAACGAAGTGTATAACGCTCTTCAGAAATTGGAGGAACAAGCAAAAGAGAAGGTAACTACTTTGGCTAATGAACATCTCAAAAAGTAGGAGTCACTTGCCATTAAGAAAAAGAGAAATTCTGGACTTTTAACGGAACTTCTCTTTTTCATTATTAGGAAAGGGAATATGTTCGGTAATATCTAGAAGAACTTGTATCCCAATGTAAAGAACGAAGCAAAGTTTTTAGGTAGAAAAGCTCCATTTTCTGTAGAATTTATCATCTGATTTATTTGTTTGTTGATTTTTACCAGTCCCAACTGTACATCTGCGCCAAACATAAACTTATGATATTCAAACATCAGACCAATAACAATACCTGTATCAAATCGTATGTTTCCCATATTCTGATTTTGCATGCTGCCAAAAGTATCCAGCTTAAAATGATAGTTGCCATTATCACTATATTCTCTGAATACTTCTCCGGAAGTTTTTCCACCTATACCACAAGCTATATAAGGTCCGAAACCTAGTGAAATATGATAATCCTTACCTAAGTGAAGGCGGGCGGCCATCATAACTGGTAATTGAAGATATAATTCGTTCATATTGGCATTTCCCACATAACCTATTTCATCCTTGCCTCCTATGGATACAAATTCTAACGCAGATTGTACTACCCAGGTTCTGTTTAGCGTATATTCGACACCGACTCCTACTTTATATGCCATCTTGGTTTCACTGTTTGAATGTTTACCCCAAAAATTGGAAGTACCTATTCCTGCCTTGGCATGGAAAGAAAAAGGAGACTGTGCCATTCCTGCCAAAGTTGTTAATACAAAACAAAGGGTAATAATAATTCTTCTCATGTGTATATCTTTCCGTCTTCAGTGATTAATAATATAGTCAGTTCTCCATTGGGCAGAAGCGGGTCACAACATTGATGACAACTTTCAATCAATAGTTTACAGAAACTTTTCAGCTTGTCGGCAGGGATGATATCCCACAATTCACGGGCCAGGTTCATTTGTTCAATAGAGACTATTGTTTCTTCCTTACATTCGGCTTGCCGGACTATTTTCCGAATAAAATTCTTATTCATTACTACTTTTTTGCTGTGAGTATCCAGGTTTCCTTCAGCTAATTTTACAGCTTTACCTATCATTACTCCAAGAGTGACATATGATAATTCAAGTTCGGCGGCAATCTTTAAAGTTTCACCGATGAAGTTACCATAGTGTACAAAAGCCTGTTTGGGCAGGTCAGGATAATATGCTTTAATGAAACGTTCACTTTTGGCTCCTGAACTGATAACAAAACGTGGACTGTTCGTGGCACGTGCTACCTCCATGGATTTGCGGATGGAGTTAATGAATGCTTCAGAGGAGAACGGTTTAACTATCCCCGACGTACCGATGATTGAAATTCCTCCTTCTACACCCAAGCGGGGATTGAAAGTTCGTTTGGCAATTTCCTCTCCACCAGGGACAGAGATCGTGACAACAAAAGGATTGGGCTCATTGAGTACGTGCAATTGTTTGAGACACCGTTTCACATTGTCTTCAATCATCTTTCGTGGCGTGGCGTTGATAGCAGATGTACCCACCTCAAGTCCTAGACCAGCCATAGTGACAGTGCCAACCCCTTCGCCACCGCATACGATGACACTATAATCATTTTTGTTTACCGTATTCTTGGGAGAAGGAACGTCCTTCTTAAAAGAGACTGCTACATTAGCCCTGATCTGCATACCGTCTGTTATGTCGGGATCATCCCCGGCATTTTTAATGACGTATGCTTCCGTCTCCATCATCCAGTTGTCATTCATAAAGCTGGTATGAGGCAGTCGTTCCTGTTTCTCTACGGGTACCATAATGGTTTCTCCACAAGGAAGTACCACCGGAAACTCCTTAGGACGTGGTTTTTGAGATATATTAAACAGATCCCAAGTAGCTGCCACGGCAGCAGCTGTTGCACAGGTTCCGGTTGTCAGTCCGCTGTGCAGAGGATAAAAATCAGGAAGAAGTTTTTCTATCATTCGTCTGAGACCATGTTCACCATTGACAGACAAGAATGTTTCAGGTATTGCGGGGCGACGTAAAGCAAAGATTTGAATACCCAGTTCACGGGCAGCTTCTACTTTTTCCATGAAACCACCGGATACTCCACTTTCTTTGATGAGAATAGCCTCCGGATGCAACTGTCGCATCAAAAGCCGCTCATCTTCTCCGGCGTGATAATAATACAGGTGTGTTTTAGGATATCCTTGTTGCCTGGCCAGTTCGCGTGAACTTTCTCGGTCGAGAATGCGGAAATAACAACATATATTTTCTTGCCAAAGTCTCTTAAGTTTACTTATGCTTTGTACTCCGGTAAGTGCCAACAAAGTGAAAATACCCGCTTTCTTTATATTTAGAATAGCATCTTCGTAGTTATCACACCATGTGATGTTTTTTTCATTCCGTTCGGGGAAGATACGATTATACCGGATAACGGGAATATGGAGTATTGGGGCAACTTCCTCCACAGTCCGGTGAAGTTGTTCGGCGAAAGGATGGGCGGCGTCAATTAAGAGCCGGATATCTTTTTCTTGGCAGAACATTTTCAGATCAATGGCATCCATAGCCCCTTGCAGGCGGATACCATTGTGCAGAGGTACTTTCTGTTCATCCCCCCTTGTAGAATAGTAAAAGGGTTTTCCTGCTTCCTCAAGGGTCTGAACCGCTACACGCCCCTCGGTAGTTCCACCTAATATCAGTATCATAATTTTTTATTTAGTTAGACACCAATGTACCTGAAATTCTGTATCTTCATTTCCTGAACAAATGCTTGAATTCATCTGCATACAACCGCGATAAGCCTTCCCGGTTACCAATCGCTTCACCCACCACGATCATAGTTGTCAACGTCAACTTATTTTTATCTATAATTTGGGCAAGGTCTTTGAGCTCGCCACGGAAAATACGTTCGTCTTTCCACGTGAGATGGTAACAGACAGCAATAGGGGTTGTTTCTGGATACTCCTGTAAAAGTTCCCTTTGTACTTGATCTGCGATACTTGCACTGAGAAAAATGCACATGGTACTTTGCGAACGTGCCATGAGGTGAAGCTTTTCCCGTTCAGGCATAGGTGTACGGCCTTCGCCACGAGTCAGGATAATACTTTGTACTTTCTCAGGAATAGTGAACTGTGATTTCAATGCGGCAGCAGCTGCTTGGAAAGAAGATATTCCTGGGGTGATATGATAACTCATGTCATATTGGTCGAAGTAATTCATCTGCTCTTGTATGGCTCCATAAATACAAGGATCCCCGGTGTGTAATCGTACAATAAACTTACCCTTATCATAAAATTCTTTCATCAAAGCGAACTGTTCCTCCAAATTCATAGATGCGGAACTACGCACAGTAGCACTCGGTTTGGCACATAATGTCAGTTCGCGGGGAACCAGACTACCTGCATATAGGATAAGATCAGCTTTTTCAAGCATCTGACGGCCACGTACGGATATAAGGTCAGGGTCACCCGGACCGGCACCGACAATTTCAATATGCCCTCGGCGAAGTACACTTACATTAATAGCGGCCGCTACGGTATAATTTTCTCCTTTCTTTTTGGGCATCAGCAACTGATCGTTTCCCGAAGATAGAAGAGCTGCAGCCTCACTGACACTCGGAGTTCCCATGTGTTTCATCACTGTCTTGCTCGGATGAGGAACTTCTATTTTTGCCAAATCTTCCGCAGTATAGAAATAGACCGGATATTTCTTTTTAAACGCTTTCACTACCGGTTCTTCACTTTTGGCATCGATGGTAGAAATGGAAGCAATGGCAGGAAGGAAGATACCTTCGCGTTCCAGATCTTTAAATATAGCTTTCTGTACTTTACGGGTGGGGCCTGCCTCCCGTGCAAGTCCGATGCCCAGATGAATAACACGGGGGACATAGCAAATCATCGGTATCTCCTTCAGATTGGGAGCTTGAGGAGATACACATAGTATTAGTTTGAAATGTGAAGGTTTAATATCTTTGGCATTGTAGAAAACTTGAACATGGGGGGGGAGATTTGCTTCCATCCACTCTGTTCCCTTGTCACGTATGGTGAGCAGTAGCGCCGTAGGTTTTCCGGCAACAAAAAGGCTGATGTGTTCGTTCATACAGGCTCTTACTTTTTCCTCGGTAGTGGTGGCAAGTTCAGCCATTAAAAGTACGGAAGATTCGGCAGTGATGACAGGAAACCAGTTGAAGCGTTCCGCCAAAGTATCAAGAGCCCACAGCCCGGTAAGGTCACTTTGTGTAGTTACCACTGGTTCGGCTCCCAGTATGCTTGCAACATGAATTGTCAACTCATTGGCTCCTCCGATATGTCCTGAAAGAACAGAAATGGCATGTTTCCCTATACTGTCTACGCATATCACGGCAGGATCGGTATATTTGTTTTTCACACATGGAGCAATAGCACGTACACAAATACCCATAGCACCGATAAAGATAAAGGCGTCAAAACGATTGAAATTCTCTGACGTAAAAGAGGTTGCGGATTCAATATGAGTACATCCACCTTCATGTCGGGGAGTGAATATCTCTATTTTCATTTTTGTCTCGGATTTTAATTCTGACAGTTCGTTAAGCAGCAATTGTGCTGTATTCAAACCGGCTTCAGAAACGAGAATTATAGCTGTTTTCATATATTGATATATATATTTTTTATGAAAGCGTAGCTTTCATAATTTCGATAGGATTATAATCATTCAAAGTAATCTGCAGAGAAGGTTGAAGTATCAGTCCTGCTATTTGGATACCTTCGATAAAGGCTTTTTTACTTTCCACCGACACGGAGTTGAAAACAACACATCCTCCGGGTTGCAATATACTTTTAATCCGCATCAACATTTCTTGCAGATGTCCGCCATGTCCGCCAATAAAGACCGCATCGGGGTGGGGGAGCTGATCTATTTTTTTCTCCAAGAAATCCCCGATAATCGCCTTAATACCCGGTACCCCGAAACGACGGGTATTGGTATCCATCAGTTTCTCGCCTTCGGGACGTATTTCAAATGCAATGACAGTGAGATGTGGAAACTGTAACCTTGCTTCTATGGAAACAGAACCGGTACAGAAACCGATATCCCACAAAACACGACGTCGGTTCAGTTCCAGTGCCTGCAACGTAAGCAAGCGGATCGGAGCTTTGGTAATCATACGGGTACGACCATCAAGATGCTCGAATTTTTCATCTGGGATACCGAACGGACGGGGATGAACCAAACCGAGGAATTGTGTTGGTTGATGTAAGGTAACTGCATCGGCTGGCATAGACTGGCTACATAATATTATACAGTTGGGATGTTCAAAAGTACATTGGGCGGCATCTTCGGGAGTTATACGGCGGATACACTCTTTCTCACCATTGCCGAGGTGTTCACCTACGTACATTATATAATAGTCATAACCATATTCCAACATACGTGCGGCAATAGTGGCAGGAGTATGTTTACGATCGGTGAGAATACCTATTTTAGGCACACGTTCCATCAGTGCACGGTCAAATTCTTGCCATGGTCTACCCGTCAATGACACGGTTCGCATATCATCATAAGATAAAACCAGTCGATGAGCTAATATCTGTAAAGAGTTGAATGTGGGGTAAAGACGTATTTTTGCATTTGTGAATTCTCGCTTTACCGTATTTGCGAAACCGAAGAACAACGGATCGCCGGAAGCAAATACAATAATCGTTTCACCGGTTTCGGTAAAAACTTTTTCATATTGACGAAACACATATTCCAAAGGTACGGTAATAGAAATCCATTCGTTATTTTCCGGCAGCAACTTTTTGACCTTCTCCTTGTGTCGCATGCCACCCGAGAAGATTTTTCCTTGCCGTATGCATGTTATTACTTCCGGCGGGAAAAAAGGTTCCGGATTATCATCCATCCCTATAATTATAAACTTCTGCTCCATTATACTCTTATTTTATAACAGGACTTCAGACATCCCTTCCCGGCTGTAACTGTTCCGCATCATTATAGCAAAGTATGGCATTTACCAATGTTGCGGCAAGATTACTTCCCCCTTTACGCCCTTCCACTATGATTTTCGGTATTTCTTTAAATGGTTTTACCATGTGTTTGGACTCCTGCACATGTACAAAGCCTACAGGTGCAGCTATTATTCCGACAGGATACGTTTTCTCTTTACGTATCAAATCACAGAGTTCCATTAATGCTGTAGGTGCATTACCAAATACAAAAAGAGCATCAGGGTGTTCTTCTACCGCAAGGCGAATACCAGCCTGAGTACGTGTAATACCTTTCTCTGCAGCCAATGATACCGTACGAGGATCACCGAGATAGCATTTTACCTCTACACCGAGTCGCTCTAAAGCCCCCTTACGGATACCACTGGCAGCCATTGTCACATCAGTGATAATTGTACGGATACGACCTTCGGCAATACCCTGATAAAGGGAAGCTACGGCACCGGTATCCGTGTGAAGTAAGTTCTCCATTTCGAAATCGGCTGTGGTATGTATAGCATGCAAAAGCGCCCATTTATGGTCAAGAGGAATATTTTTATTCTTTAATTCTTTTTCGATGGTACGGAAACTACGTATCATGATGTCCTGGCCTTTATTGGCCTGAAGATGATGTTTTGCTCCCTGAAGATGATGTTTAGGTTTCTGAAGATCATCTTTAGCGTTTTGCCCCCTATCTTTATAATATCCTCGTGGTGTAATTAGCATCCCATTCCATTCGTATGACTGTGAGTTACCTATAAGTACCACTGTAAACATATCAATATCTTCGGGGTTGAAAGCTTCCAGAGTCGTGATGTGTACTTCCTGTTCTGGTCGTCCCGCTTGGCGTACATAGCCTACCGGAGTTTGAGGAGAACGACCTTCTTGTAGGAATAATTCTTTCAGGCGATATAGTTGCCAGTAACGGCCTTCGCTTTTGGGATTATATACGGCAGTTACAAAATCGGCTGTCGCAGCAGCGATAATTCTTCTCTCTATACATTCCCAGGGAGTCATCAAGTCGGAAAGTGAAATAACACAGAAGTCGTGACCGACCGGCGCCCCTAATAGAGCGGCTGCCTTCTGAAAAGCACTGATACCCGGCAAAGAAACTATATCCACAGCACTGCTGCGTTCCCGTTTCATTTCATAAATAAGCGGCGTCATACCGTAAATTCCCGCATCACCGGAACTGATGACACATACCGTTTTTCCTTGCTCTGCCAGTTCAAAGGCTTGCTCTGCACGGACACGTTCCCGCTTCATACCGGTATCCACACATTCGGTTTCAGGGCGGAGATAAGGAGTTACAAACCGGAAATAATATTTATATCCTACCACTACGTCCGCTTCTTGCAAAGCCGTAAGCACGGCAGGTGTAATATCTTCTTTATTGCCCGGGCCAAGTCCGGCAACAATTATTTTAGGTTGCTTCATATATCATTATATTGGTATGCAAATATACGTTCTATTTGGCATATTCTTCACATGAAAACAAAACTTTCCACAGAATGGAAGTAAGTTTGAGAAACGGCTATTTTCCTTTATAACGTTTTTTCTTCCGCAGATAATGGATACTTAATACTAACCCTGTCATGGATACAGTATTTCTACTATTATGCTCCATATACAGTAATATCGAAGTGTATCGATAGCAGAACCGCCTTCTCGCCAATATGAAGTCTAGCGAGAAGGCGGCTGTTATAAAACTTCCTCTTTCACCATACAAACTGTAAAAAGAGAAAGTTGTAAGAACATCAAAAGGAAATTATTGTTCATCTTCCAAGACACGGATCTGTTCAAAATAGTAACCTTCTGCAATTTCCCTGCCTTTAGTTACAGTACCGGTTGCAATATCGTAGATATAAATACAGGGATTACTGTCTTTCGGATTGACACCAATATAGGCTTTACCACCAGCTATGGCAGTACGTTGGGAGAAACGTCCGCTACTGTATGGCAGATCAGTTCCGTTATAACTGAGACGTGTATATGATTTATTTGTCAGGTCTATGATAGCATAATAATGGCTATAGCTGTCTATACTGGTACCAAGTTCATCTTCACGGGCATAAGCAAGTACTTTATTATTACCTAAATATTCAATGGAAAGCAATTTGCCATCAGTCTTGAAACCATCGTAGTCGGGATCAAAATCTTTCTCTCCAGCTTTTATTTTTAACAGGTGAGATCTTTCCACTTTATCTGCATCATTTGACAGACTGGCGAGATAGAGGTTGCCACTTTCGTCAAAAGCTACACATTTCTGTAACAATTCCCCATAAGCACTACCTACCATTTCGTCTATTTTGGTAGTTTGCATATTACTTTCCACAGCCATTGTGGAAGCATTGATTACAGCAGTAAACACTTTTGATGCAGTAGAGTTTAAAGCGCCTTTTTTAGCTTTTCCGTAATAGAAGTAGATCAGCTTGTTATCTTTCTCGCGATAGGTCAAAATTCCGCTGGTCGTAAACGACGCTGAGCCTGTTGGCACTTGAATATCCAATGTACCTTCTTTAAGGATTTCCATGCTGGAAGCATCGAGCAGGGTATAAATAATCTCTGTACCATCTCCATTGGCAGCCATAATGATCAATTTATTATCCGGCATCCAAGCGTGGGTGTATTTACGAGGAGAATATGTGTTACCATTATTCTTGAATTTCTGTTCTTGAATAATATTAATTTGATTATCTGATAAAGTGTATTTACCGAAACGGTCACCGCTTACAGGCACTTGATAATAATATGCACCTTTAATTATGTTTTCCAGTGTCAGTTTGGAGTTTACTTCCGTACCTTCGCCCACAAAGTCTATGATTGGTTGATCTGCTTCCAAAGAAGATACACTTCTGACTAAAGTCTTTACATCACGTCCCATGCCGCCGTGTTTGTCCACGGCAATCCAAATATCAAAATGATAACTGTTTTCCGACGGATCAGGATCAGGAATAGGTGCCGGATTTTCATCATCCGAACAAGCACTGAATGTAATGGTCATCATCATGACTAACATGCCGACTAAAAATCTCAAATCTTTCATTTTTAATTATTATTATGTGATAAATTAATGAATAAAAAGTCTGAATTTAGCAAAGAGTGTCCGACCGGGCTTTTGCAATTTATAATTATCGTATAGCGTCTTGTTTAGGAAGTTAGTACATTCCACAGAAATATTATATTTATCTTGTTTCCATGAGTAGGTTAAAGCGGCATTACAAATGTGCTGTGCCGGGATACGTGCTTTACTTTCTATGGCACCATAGGTTTCCCACGAAAGGTAGAACCAATGTACCCATTGATAACTACATCCCATACGGAATTTACTTTGGGGAAGTAGCAGATTGTGAAAAGTATAATTTATTTCTGTATTACTAAAGAACCAAGGGCGATTGGGTATACGGTTATTATAAGTAGCAGAGGGTTTTCCATCTGTTTTATATTTTTTCTGATCTCGTGCATCCTGATAACTGATGTTTCCGGAAAGTTGTAACCTATTCTGCCAGTTATACTGTATTTCTCCTTCTATTCCTTTGATGTGTACAGCCGGAACATTATCATATTGCATGGTTCCATCTTCCTTAGGTGATACGACAGCTTGGATATAATCGTCTACGGAACGAATAAAACCATTGGCTTCATAATAAATGGTATGTCCATCGACTGGATGCCAAGTTCCAAAAATACCTAAATTGATATTATCACTACTCTCGGGTTTTAAGGTTACGTTGGCATATATAGTAGTTCCATTACCCAGTAATTCACGGGCAATAGGTAAACGGACGCTATGTTCATAAGAAAATTTAATAGAAAAAGGATCTAATATGGAAAAACGTGAACCTATTCCATATCCCCAATAATTTTTGGTTTGTGAACCTTTTACAATATCAGAGCCTGTGATGCTAGGTAAATCATTTTGTCTAATGTTCAAGTGATTGACGTAGTCCTTTATGAAGAATATATTCTCCATTTTTTCATTAAAGAAAGATTGACTGTATGATAAGCCTAATACATGTTTGGATAATACGTCATTAGTAGATTCGAAATCGGCATCAATTTCATCATATCTGTTGTTTCCCGTACGATTTAACAAATAATTAAGATTAAGACTGTGATGGTCATTTAAATGATAGTCCAAATTGGTACGTACAATGGTTAGTGGACGTTTGTAATGGCGCATCAGTCGCCCCCGTCCCATAATTTCACTTCGTGAACTTTGAATATAATCACCATTCCAGTCATATTGTCGATATGCGGTATCTACCGTTAACGAATGATCCCAAGTCTGTGAAAAAAGTGCATTCAATTGTAAGTTTTTTATTATGAAATCATCTTTTCGATAACGTGCAGACATATTCCAAGCATTCGTATTCCGTTCCGCCATACCATAAACTTTGCTCTGAACAGACCCCGTTTGTAATTCTTTATTAACTTTGGAATATGAACCGGATATGAAGAAAGCATCCGCCCATGATTTATTGGTAAAGCCAACTTCTATTTGTCCCAACAATGAGAAATAATCGTCATGAAAGCGTTTGCGATCCACTAATACATATTTACGGCTGTCTTCATCCCATACTTCAACATCTTTCATCGTATAGTCGTTCTTGGAATAATTCACTCCGAAGGTCGGTTTGATAATCAACCCAGTCTTGGACTCTATAAATTGTGCGTTCAAGTCTGCCTTATGTGTATGAAATGAACCAATGCCATAGGATAAGTCCAAATAGTTTTTCTTTTCCTGTTTGGTGATGATATTGATAGCTCCTCCTAGTGCATCTGTACCTAGGTTAGCCGGTACTACACCTTTGTATATTTCAATTCGGTCTATAATATTTACCGGCAGGTTTGACAATGAAACACCGCTTCCTTTCGTATCAAGTGGAATTCCATCCAAAAAATAACGTACAGAATTACCGGACATCCCGTTAATGGACATGTCGAAATCGGAACCGACTCCACCTTCTTCTCTTACCTTGACACCTGTTGTCCGGTTCACTAAATCATTAAGGTTATTCAGAGAATTAATGATTGGTTTTATATCGAGGGCATTGACAGCAAAAGCTCCTTCTTTTACTTTCTGTGTCCGGCTCTTTCCATATACCTCAACAGAGTTGAGCACAACAGAATTCTCTTCTAATATAAAATTCACTTTTTTATCTTGTTGGAGATTGAGGGTACGTTTCGATGTCTGGTAACCGATAAAAGATACAACAAGAGTATATTTGCCTGGTGTAACGGGTAGCGAATATCGGCCATTATCATCCGTATATGTTCCAATAGTAGTGTTTTCAACAGCAATTGTTACTTGTGGAAGAGGAATGCCGTGCCTGTCGGTAACTGTTCCTGATAAAACTACTTTATTTTGAGCCATTGTTGCCACTTGGCACATGCAGGTTATGCAAAACAAAATGTATGTGAAGAATTTCATTTCAAGTCGTTAGTTTATACATAATATTCATTGACTTGCTTCCGAAAAGAAAAGAGTATAGACAAAGAGAAATGATTTCTTTATGAATGATAAAGAATTACCAGACTCATTGTTTTACTGCTTTATTCCCCGAAAGCGTTAAAACTATGTTATTTTTGGCAGGTCTTCTGACTTGTCCATCTTTGAAACGCCTTCCCATCTTGATTAGCAGACAGTGGCAAAGTATATTCAAAGAATTAAAAGGACTTACAGCAGCGGGTCTGTTCAGGACTTACACCTGATTCCCTTTTCACCGTTCTTTTCGTGTTATTCAGAAAGGAACGAAACCAAAAAGTGTTGCAAAGTTATTAAAAAACTATATCTGAGCAAAAATAAGTTCTCTAAAATATTTTATCTTACAGAAAAAAGGTATTAATATTTTTTCTTCTTCTTTTCATTGCATTGCAAATTTTCTTGTTATCTTTGTCCTATGAAAATGGTTTCCAAATCATCTTAGCATGACGAGGAATTAAAAGGGAATCCTGTGAAAGTCAGGAACTATCCCCGTAGCTGTAAGCTTTGTCTCCCTTATGTGGAGGAATGTTGTAACCTATCTATAGCCACTGGTCATAAAAATAACCGGGAAGGCGTTGCAACAGAAGTCAGTCAGAAGACCTGCCATATTTTACTGATCATTCATTCAATGCTTTCGGGTGAAAAGCTATAGAACGAGTCCGCTGAAGATTCATTTTATTACTTGTATTCTGCGCATTGTTGTTTGAATTTATCGTAAATAATTTTTAAATCTTAAATTATAGATATGATTAATTCAGAGACTTTTATCGTCAAGAGAGATGGAAAGAAAGAAGCATTCTCACTCGACAAAATCAAAAATGCCATCAGTAAGGCATTTTTATCAGTAGGTAGTTTTGCTACACAGGATGTCATTACCAATATACTTAGTCGTGTGAGTATCAATGACGGAGCCAGTGTAGAAGAAATTCAGAATCAAGTAGAAGTAGCATTGATGGCAGAACATTATTATGCTGTTGCCAAATCGTTTATGTTATACCGCCAGAAACATTTGGAAGATCGGGAAGTACGTGATAAACTTCGTTTTTTGTTGGACTATTGCGATGCTTCCAATCCTGCCACAGGAAGTAAGTATGATGCCAACGCCAATGTCGAAAATAAGAATGTGGCTACTTTAATCGGTGAGTTGCCTAAAGCTAATTTTATTCGTTTAAATCGTCGCCTGCTGACTGATCGCCTGAAGGATATGTATGGCAAAGAAATCTCTGACCGTTATATTGAATTACTGAATAACCACTTTATATATAAAAATGATGAAACCAGTCTGGCGAATTATTGTGCAAGTATCACCATGTATCCATGGTTGATAAGTGGCACTATGTCGATCGGTGGTAATTCAACGGCACCTACAAATTTGAAATCTTTCTGTGGAGGTTTTATCAATATGGTGTTTATCGTATCCAGCATGTTAAGCGGAGCTTGTGCCACACCGGAGTTTCTGATGTATATGAATTATTTTGTTGGTAAAGAATTCGGTAAAGATTATTATAAACATGCTGATAAAGTTGTAGATCTCTCTACCAAGCAACGAACAATAGACAAAGTAATTACGGATTGTTTCGAACAAGTGGTCTATTCCATTAATCAGCCCACGGGTGCCCGGAATTTTCAGGCTGTATTCTGGAACGTAGCTTATTATGACAAATATTATTTCAATAGCCTTTTTGAACATTTTGTATTTCCAGATGGTAGTAAACCTGACTGGAGCTCATTAAGTTGGTTGCAGAAACGATTTATGAAATGGTTCAATAAGGAACGTACTAAAACAGTACTTACCTTCCCGGTAGAAACCATGGCGCTACTAACAAAAGATGGAGATGTATTGGATAAGGAGTATGGTGATTTCACGGCAGAAATGTATGCTGAAGGACATTCGTTCTTTACCTATATGAGTGATAATGCCGATTCTCTGAGCAGCTGCTGCCGTTTGCGTAACGAAATTCAAGATAATGGATTTAGTTATACTTTGGGGGCAGGTGGTGTATCTACCGGTTCAAAAAGTGTGTTGACGATAAACTTGAACCGTTGTATACAACATGCCGTAAAATCCGGTTTGATTTACCATTTCTTTCTCGAAGAAGTTGTGGATCTTGTTCATAAAGTACAGATAGCTTACAATGAGAACCTGAAACAACTACAAAACAAGGGTATGCTTCCATTGTTTGATGCCGGTTATATCAATATGGGACGTCAATATTTGACAATCGGTGTGAATGGTTTGGTGGAAGCTGCGCAATTTATGGGTATAGATATTAATGACAATCCCAAGTATGAAGCTTTTGTACAGGAAATATTGAGTATTATTGAAAAATATAATAAGAAATATCGTACAAAAGATTTGTTATTCAACTGTGAAATGATTCCTGCTGAAAATGTGGGTGTGAAACATGCCAAATGGGATAAAGAAGCTGGTTTCGAGACATTCCGTGATTGTTATAACAGCTATTTTTACATTGTGGAAGATACTTCGCTGAATATCGTAGATAAGTTCCGTCTGCATGGTCGTCGTTATATAGAACATTTGACGGGTGGCTCGGCACTGCACATGAATTTGGAGGAACATTTGAGCAAGGAACAATATAGGCAATTACTTCGTGTGGCTGCAAGTGAAGGATGTAATTACTTTACTTTCAATATTCCGAATACAATTTGTAACGATTGCCAGCATATAGATAAAAGATACCTGAAAGAGTGTCCGAAGTGCCATAGTAATAATGTTGATTATCTGACTCGTATAATAGGTTATATGAAACGCGTAAGTAATTTCTCACAACCACGGCAAAAGGAGGCTGCACGAAGATATTATGCTCCGCTACACTGATTATGATATCGTTTTTCAAGAAATACCGGATGAGGTGACGTTGGCAATCAATATTTCCAACTGTCCCAACAAATGTAAGGGTTGCCATAGTGCTTATCTAATGAAGAATGTTGGAGAGTCACTGACGGAAGAGAGTCTGTCGGCACTTCTTGAAAAGTATGGTAATTCTATCACTTGTGTTTGTTTTATGGGTGGGGATGCCGAACCTGCCGAAGTGGAACGACTGGCTCTATTTCTTTCTAATCGATTTACTATTAAAGTCGGATGGTATTCAGGTAAACCTGAGTTACCTGCCGGTTTTGATACAAAGTATTTCCGGTATATTAAATTAGGTCCGTATGTTGAAAGCCTTGGCGGTCTGAAGTCTGAACGTACCAACCAACGGCTATATCGCATTGATAATGGCATCTTCAATGACATTACATACCGTTTTAAACGGCAAACATAAAATCTCCCTCTAATAAACAACCAATACCTGTGATAAAAGAAAAGACTTTTATAAATCTATTCTCAATTAATTTAGATTTTCCTTTATCTTTGTCGCCGAATTGGCTTCGGATGAACTATTCTGTCATCCGAATTAAAAGGGAATCGGGTGTAAATCCCGAACAGTCCCGCTGCTGTGAAGCTCTATTTAATATTTTGAAAAAGAACTTTTACCACTGATATTGTGTTTATATATCGGGAAGGTTTCAAGATAGGAGTTAGTCAGAAGACCTGCCATTCATTAAAGGTTGCCTTTGCTCGTGGGTTAGGAAGACAGACCGAAAGATTAGATTAACATTAAAATTTAAAAGGGATGCCTATGAAAAAGGTATGTCTACGTTGTGGTGCAACATTCCAGTGTATGCACGACAATATAACGCAATGTCATTGTACAACGGTACAGCTGGACTTACAGCAACGTATGTATTTAAAAGAGAATTATCTGGACTGTTTGTGTCCGCGCTGTCTGGATGAAGTAAAAGATGCATTTTACAGAAGCGGAAAAAATCCCCAATATATTAAGCAAAAACGAAATGATAAAAAAAGTACTGATAGCCAACAGGGGTGAGATTGCCTTGCGTGTTATGCGTTCATGCCGAGAAATGGGAATGCTTGCCGTAGCCGTTTTTTCAGATGCCGACCGTACGTCACATCATGTAGCCTACGCTGACGAAGCCTATCCGATAGGTGGAACTACAGCTAAAGATAGTTATCTGAATATTGAGAAAGTAATATCTGTGGCTAAACTCAGTAAAGCAGACGCCATCCATCCCGGATATGGTTTTCTGTCTGAAAATGCAGATTTTGCACGTCGTTGTAAGGAAGAAGGTATTATTTTTATAGGTCCTTCGGCTGAAACGATGGAAGCTATGGGAGATAAGATCGCTGCCCGCAAACGAATGATTGCCGCCGGGGTACCGGTAGTTCCCGGAACAGAACGACCTTTACAGAATGCTGAAGAAGCAATACGTGTTTGTAATAAGATAGGTTATCCAGTGATGTTGAAGGCATCTATGGGAGGCGGTGGCAAAGGTATGCGGCTTATTCATAGTGAAAATGAAGTTGTGGAAGCATACAATACAGCCCGTTCCGAATCGATGTCATCTTTCGGTGATGATACGGTTTATCTGGAAAAGTTTGTAGAGGAACCTCATCACATCGAGTTTCAGGTTTTGGGCGACAATCATGGGAATGTAATTCATCTTTTCGATCGCGAGTGCTCGGTACAGCGGCGCAATCAAAAAATTGTGGAAGAAAGTCCGTCACCTTTTCTCACTGAAGATCTACGAAAAGAGATGGGAGAAAAGGCTGTTGCTGCGGCCAAAGCTGTAAGTTATTCCGGTGCAGGTACCATTGAGTTTTTAGTGGATAAAAACAGGAATTTCTATTTCCTTGAAATGAATACCCGGTTACAGGTAGAACATCCTATTACAGAAGAGGTGGTTGGCGTAGATTTAGTAAAAGAACAAATCAGGATTGCTAATAACGAACCTTTACACCTTAAACAAGAAGATTTATTTCAACGTGGTCATGCGATAGAGTGCCGCATCTGTGCAGAGGATACGGAAAATAACTTCATGCCTTCACCGGGTATCATCAAACAACTGACGGAACCGAACGGGATCGGAGTTCGTATAGATAGTTATGTGTACGAGGGGTACGAAATACCTATCTATTATGATCCGATGATTGGTAAATTGATAGTGTGGGCAACAACCCGCCAATATGCCATCGAACGTATGCGACGCGTGTTGTATGAATATAAGATAACAGGATTGAAAACAAATCTGGCTTATCTGAAACGTATCATGTATGTACCGGACTTTGTGAAAGGCGAGTATAATACCTTGTTTATTGGAAAAAATGCCCGCATGTTGGTTCGCACTAATACAACTAACAATGAACTGGAAAATATTGCCATGATTGCCGCTTATATAGATTATCTGGTTAATCTGGAAGAAAATACGTCGGGACAACTTCCAGACGGACGCCCTATTAGTCGCTGGAGAGAATTCGGATTGCAGAAGGGTGTACTGAGAATTTAATTGATTGATAAGAAAATGGAAATACATATTGGAGACCGGACAGCAGATGTTACACTGGTCAGTAAAAATGGAAATAAAGTACAGTTAACCATTGATGGTAAACCATATGATGTAGATATTGTAATGGCAGAAAACGGAAGCTGTTCTATTCTACACAACGGTAATTCGTTCAATGCCGGAATAGTGCGCGCAGAAGGAGGGAAGAGTTATGATGTAAGTATGCTCAACCGTTCATATCATGTAGATATTGTAGATACGCAAGCCAAGTATCTGCGCATGAGAAAAGGTGCGGATGAGAAACAGGATAATAAGATTATAGCTCCCATGCCGGGTAAAGTCGTAAGTATTCCTGTGAATGTTGGTGACCAATTGGTTGCGGGAGATATTGTCGTAGTATTGGAAGCCATGAAGATGCAAAGTAACTACAAAGTGAGTGCGGATTGTGTAGTAAAAAATATACTGGTGAACGAAGATGAACCGGTAAATGCCAATCAGGTTTTGATAGAATTGGAGCTTATTAAAGAAGAATAGCCATGAATAGAGAAGATATATATAAACAGTTTGAAGAACTGGATAAACGTGCCTCATTGGGTGGTGGGGTAGAGAAAATAGAAAAGCAACATATTTCCGGTCGTATGACAGCACGTGAACGCATTGACTTTTTACTGGATAAAGGGACTTTCAATGAGTTGGATAAATTTGTAAATCATCGTTGTACCGATTTTGGTATGGAAAAAAAACAAATAGCCGGTGACGGTATGGTGAGTGGTTACGGTAGAATAGATGGTCGGCTTGTGTTTGTTTATGCTTACGATTTTACAGCTCACGGCGGTTCATTGAGTGAAATGAATGCGACTAAGATAGTCAAGGTGCAACAACTGGCACTAAAAAATGGTGCTCCGGTGATTGCATTGAATGATTCGGGAGGAGCGCGTATTCAAGAAGGTGTAAATAGCCTTGCGGGATATGCTTCCATTTTCTATCAGAACACAATAGCATCAGGAGTCATTCCCCAAATATCTGCAATTCTTGGTCCTTGTGCCGGTGGAGCCTGTTATTCTCCGGCATTGACTGATTTTATTTTTATGGTAAAAGAACAAAGTCACATGTTTATTACAGGGCCAGATGTAGTGAAAGCCGTAACTCATGAGGAAGTGGATAAAGAAGAATTGGGTGGTGCTTATACACATAGCAGTAAGAGTGGAGTGACTCATTTCATGTGTAATAATGAAGAAGAAACTTTGATGAGTATTCGCGAACTTCTAAGTTTTTTGCCATCCAATAATATGGAAGATACACCTTTCAAACCCTGTACGGACGATATTCATCGTCAGGTAGAAGCTTTACAAGCAGTCATTCCGGAAGATCCAAATATGCCTTATGATATTAAGGATGTCGTAGAGCCGGTATTGGATAATCAATATTTCTTTGAAGTAATGCCCCATTTTGCCAAGAATGTAGTCATTGGCTTTGGCCGTCTCAACGGGCGTTCAGTAGGAATTGTCGCCAACCAGCCTGCGTATCTGGCTGGAGTACTCGATATTGATGCATCTGATAAGGTTGCCCGTTTTATACGTTTTTGTGATTGCTTCAATATTCCATTAATAACCTTTGAGGATGTACCGGGATTTTTGCCGGGAACAATGCAGGAGCATAATGGCATTATTCGTCACGGAGCAAAAATCGTGTATGCTTATGCAGAAGCGACAGTTCCAAAAATAACGTTGATTACACGCAAAGCGTATGGAGGGGCGTATATTGTGATGTCCAGTAAACCGACTGGTGCTGATGTAAATCTAGCTTATCCACAAGCAGAAATTGCTGTAATGGGAGCTGAAGGTGCTGTAAACATCCTTTATAGAAAAGCTTCTACCGAAGAGAAAAAAGATATAATTGAGCAATATAAGGAAAAATTTTCTAACCCTTATCGTGCTGCTGAACGTGGTTTTATTGATGAAATTATTATGCCGCGTGACACCCGTTACAAATTGGTGCAGGCATTAGAAATGGCTCATAATAAGAACCAAAGTAACCCACCGAAAAAACACGGTAACATGCCTTTATAAATAGTTATTAAAAAAATGTGTGAATGGTATCCCCGGAGAAGTGATTTCTGCGGGGATATATTATTGAGTTTTAATTATTAAAACATATAAAATGCTGATTTTATGGAATTGTTAAGAAATTTGTTCGAAGGATATCCTCATCTATGGGGTGGAGGAGTGGCACACTCCGTACTTATCTTATCACTAGTCATTGCTTTCGGTATCATGCTGGGGAAAGTGAAGATTGCCGGTATCTCTTTGGGGGTTACCTGGATATTATTTGTAGGCATTGTATTCGGACATTTCAATCTTAATTTAGATGAACATTTACTTCACTTTCTGAAGGAGTTTGGTTTAATACTATTTGTATATTCTATCGGTTTGCAAGTTGGACCCGGTTTCTTTTCCGCCTTTAAAAAAGGTGGATTCACTCTGAATATGCTGGCTGTGTTAGTCGTATTTGTTAGTGTATTGATTACCATTATACTTCATTTCTTTACAGGTATTCCCATTACTACCATGGTAGGCATTCTTTCCGGTGCCGTAACCAATACTCCCGGTTTGGGCGCTGCCCAACAAGCAAATAGCGACTTGAACGGGATAGATGCTCCTGAAATTGCTTTAGGTTATGCAGTAGCTTATCCGCTAGGTGTAATTGGATGTATTTTAGCGTTACTCGCGTTGAAATATCTTCTCCACATTAATACGGCAAAAGAAGAAATGGAAGCTGACCGTGGACTGGGACATTTACAAGAATTGACTGTACGTCCCATTTCTGTTCAAATACGAAATGAAGCGGTAGAAGGAAAGAAAATCAAAGATATCAAACCATTACTAAACCGGGCATTCGTTATCTCACGTATACGTCATCACGAAGGAGATGGAAAGGCTGAATTGGTAAATGCAGATACTGTACTACATGTACAAGATGAAATTTTGTTTATTGCTAATCCAATTGATGTAGAGGCTATTATAGCCTTTTTTGGTAAAAAAATTAATGTTGAATGGGAACAATCAGATAAAAATTTAATATCTCGCCGTATTCTGATTACAAAGCCGGAATTGAATGGAAAGTCTTTGGCACAATTAAAGATACGTAATAATTTCGGTGCCAATATAACACGGGTAAACCGTTCTGGTGTCGATTTGGTAGCTGCTCCTCAGCTTCAGTTACAAATGGGTGACCGTGTCACTATTGTAGGCAGTGAGCTAGCCGTTAGTCATACGGAAAAGATATTGGGTAATTCGTTGAAACGACTGAATCATCCGAACTTAATACCCATTTTTCTAGGTATTGCTTTAGGCTGTATTCTGGGTAGTCTTCCTTTTATGTTTCCGGGTATTCCTCAACCTGTTAAGTTGGGTTTGGCAGGTGGTCCGCTGATTGTGTCGATACTTATCAGCCGTTTCGGTCCTCAATACAAATTGATAACCTATACGACAATGAGTGCCAATTTGATGATACGAGAAATAGGTATCTCTCTCTTCTTGGCTTGTGTGGGTTTAGGAGCAGGAAAAGGATTTGTAGATACCATTATTTATGAAGGAGGATATGTTTGGATAGCTTATGGCGCTATAATTACTGTAGTTCCTCTATTGATAGGAGGTTTGATAGGGCGATTTGCCTGGAAACTGAATTATTATACTCTGATAGGAGTATTGTCAGGTACAAATACCAATCCTCCTGCATTAGCTTATTCTTCAGATCTGACTTCTTGTGATGCACCCGCTGTGGGATATGCCACAGTTTATCCATTAGCAATGTTCCTGCGGGTACTCACTGCTCAGATATTGATATTAGCATTGGCATAGTATTCTTCAGCTTTTGCCAATGTTTCCGGTTTTCCTATATCAAACCATTGGAAACCTTGGAGCGGATAACCTTGTATAGGTATATGTTGACAGATGGACAGGTAAAATGGGATAATAGAAAATTTTCCTGTCCACTGTTCATTTTTCATATAGCGGAAAAGGGAAGGAGAGATGACATGTATGCCGCCAAATGCTAATTCTTTATAATCTCCTTCGTGGAAATTAAATCCCTCCGGTTTTATTTCTTGGGTAGACTTATTTATCCATCCATGCAGGTTATAACTATCATCGAATAAGAGATAACGGGATGTTTTTCTTTCACTGACAAGTAAAGTTGCTTCTGCATTACTGTCCTGATGATGGCGATAGAAGGTTGTCAAATCTATATCAGTCAGGATATCTGCATTATGAACGAGAAACGGTTCGTTACCATCCAAAAAGGGACAGGCTTTCTTGACACCGCCGCCAGTATCAAGCAGCATATCGCGTTCATCGCTGATATGGATGTTTAAGCCGAAGGAATTATTGGCATGAAGGAACTCGACAATCTGCCCTCCAAAGTGATGAATATTGATGGTGATATCATCGAATCCGGCTTTTTTTAATCGTAATATCACTCGTTCCAGCATGGGTTTACCAGCTACCGGAACGAGTGCTTTGGGCATATTATCCGTCAGTGGGCGTAAGCGGGTACCCAAACCGGCGGCGAAAATCATGGCTTTCATTAATACTATTGTTTCGATTTAAATGTCTGTTCGATGTTTTGTTCCCTATGAATAAGGTTTACCTGTACCCCAAACTTCTGATTTAAGTGTTCAGCCAAATGTTGTGCCGAATATACAGAACGGTGTTGCCCACCGGTACAGCCAAAACAGATAGATAGGTTTGTGAAACCACGTTCCATATAGCGTTTTACAGATGCATCTACCAAAGCATACACATGTTCAAGGAAAGTGGCGATTTCCCCATCATCTTCCAGAAAACGAACAACCGGTTCGTCCAATCCGGTAAAAGGCTTATATCGCTCGTACTTTCCGGGATTATTCACGGCACGACAATCGAATACAAATCCACCACCATTACCGGACGAGTCTTCAGGAATACCTTTCTTATAGGCAAAACTGATAACCTTCACCACTAAACGACGTTTTTGCAGGTCATCGGTAAATTGTTTTAATTCGGTAAGTTCGCGCAGTACTTTACAAAGATATGGATATTCGGGATAGGGCTCCTGCAACAACTGACGCAAATTTTCGATAGCAAACGGTACACTTTGAATAAAGTGAGGCTTTTTCTCGAAGTACCCCCGAAAACCATATGCCCCCAATACTTGCATAGTGCGGAATAAAATGAAATGACGGAGTTGCGCATAAAAATATACTTCGTCTACAGACTGATATTTACGTAACGCTTCGATATACTCCTTCAGCAATTCTTTGCGTAGGCTCTCGGGGTAATTTGCTTTGGCTTGCCACAAAAATGAAGCTACGTCATAGTAAACGGGACCTTTACGTCCTCCTTGAAAATCGATCAGCCAAGGTTCGCCATTTTTGATCATGACATTACGGCTTTGGAAGTCACGGTACATAAAAGTAGCCGAACTATTGCGAAGTAATACATCGGACATTTTTTGAAAATCATCTTCCAGACGGTCTTCCTGGAAGTCCATACCTGTGGCTTTCAGAAAACAATATTTAAAGTAGTTCAAATCCCATAAAATTGAACGACTGTTAAACTCGGCCTGCGGATAACAATAAGAGAAATCCATTCCATCGGCTCCGGCAAATTGTATCGCAGGCAATAACCGGATAGTCTTACGCAACAACTGCTTTTCATCTTCACCAAATACACTGGTTTTACGCCCTTTCTCTATAGCATTGAAGAGTAATGTGTCACCCAAGTCTTCCTGTAAATAATAGATATCATCATTGGAACGGATATATACTTGTGGAACGGGCAGACCTTTTTGTCGAAAATGTTCCGCCATATAAAGAAATGCACGATTTTCTTCAACAGATTCGCCACTGACACCAATCAATATCAGGTTGCCGGTGAGACGGAAATAGCGACGGTTAGAACCGGAAGATGGAAGTTCATCAATAGTTTCCGGTTCATGCCCGGTATATGTAATGTAGAGTTTTTTTAGTTCGTCAATTATCATAGTAATTATTTTATTTTGGCAGCTAAGATAAAACTTTTGTCGGAGATATGTTTACCTTTGCACATGAAATGTAAGTCTAACTTCAATCACATATCGTAGTTTGTCAATGTACCTATGTGTTAAAGATAAGAAAAACGTGTCATGACCTTAGGGAATAAATCGTAAATATATAAAATGGCTACAACTCCTCAATTTCTGATTGCAGCTCCTACTTCCGGTAGTGGAAAGACTACCATCAGCCGCGGACTGATGGCTTTATTTACAAAAAAAAGATTGAAAGTACAACCTTTTAAATGTGGTCCTGATTATATTGATACCAAATATCATACAGCTGTTTGTGGACGTTCTTCCATTAATTTGGATACATTTATGGCCTCACACGACCATGTACGCCAACTCTATGCCTATTATGCATTGGATGCAGACGTTTGTATGGTGGAAGGTATGATGGGAATGTACGACGGATATGATCGGGATAAAGGTTCTTCAGCAGAAATTGCAATGTTGTTGCACTTACCCGTCGTATTGGTGGTGAATGCCCAATCAGTTGCTTATTCCATAGCACCACTTCTGTCCGGTTTCATTCATTTCCGTCCGAACATACATATCGCAGGAGTTATCTTCAACTGTGTAGGTTCTCCGCGGCATTATGAAATGCTCCGGGAAGTTTGTGAAGATTTGGAGATTACTTGTCTGGGCTATCTACCTAAAGAGAGTGTGTTAGAACAAGACTCACGTTATTTAGGATTGGATTTCAGCAAACAGGAAACAACTGAAGCTACTGCCAGTCTGATTGACTTGATAGACCGATACATTGATTGGGAACTGTTATTGCAAGTTACATCATTACCGCTTTCCACAGGAATATCCAGAAAAAGTGGTAAAGTTCCTTGGGTGCCATTATCTGAAAAAATCAATATCACGGTTGCCCGCAATGAAGAATCTTTTTCTTTTTTGTATGCGGAACATCTTGATATTCTGCATCACATGGGTACGGTTACGTATTATAATCCGGAAAAGAATCACCCTCTTCCGGCTGAAACCGATTTCCTTTATTTACCAGGCGGTTATCCCGAGAAACATGTGGAAAAGCTTTCTCAGGCAACCCAGACGCTTGTTTCCATATGTGATTATATAGAAGCAGGAGGACGAGTGTTGGCAGAGTGTGGAGGTATGATGTATCTTTCACAAGGCATCTGTTTCGATACACTGCAGCAGGCAGGTAATGTCTACTATCCGATGACGCGGGTATTTCCTTTTTCCATATCCAATCAAAAGCAACACCGGAAACTTAGTTTAGGTTATCGTCAGTTTGATTATAATGGATTAAACTTACGTGGACACGAGTTCCATTATACGCAGTTTATCCGGGGAGAAGAACAATCGGTGCCCGATTCTATCGTACAGGTATACAATGCCCGAAAACAACCGGTTGATACCCCTGTTTTCCGTTATAAGAATGTGATAGCTAGTTATACCCATCTATATTGGGGAGAAATTAATCTGATGGAATTGTTTAAATGAAAATAAAAGAACGCATACAATTACTCCTTGAAGACATGAACCGGGGAGTTTACGAAAAAGAAACCGAAATAGGCCTATCTTTGTTGGCAGCTCTGGCCGGTGAAAGTATACTGTTGCTGGGGCCTCCAGGTGTAGCAAAGTCTATGGTAGCACGAAGATTGAAGAGAGCCTTTGTCAATGCAAAGGCTTTTGAATACCTGATGTCACGTTTCTCCACCCCCGATGAGATCTTCGGTCCGGTAAGTATCAGCCGTCTGAAATCCTCAGATAAATATGAACGTTCCATTGACGGATACCTGCCCACGGCAGATGTCGTTTTCCTGGATGAAATATGGAAAGCTGGCCCTGCCATTCAAAATACTTTATTGACGGTAATTAACGAAAAGCTCTTTCGTAACGGAGATATGGAATTGAAACTTCCTTTAAAATTACTTGTTGCGGCAAGTAACGAATTACCTACTCAAGGTGAAGGCCTGGAGGCTTTATGGGATCGCTTTCTAATTCGGGTGGTTTCTACCTGCGTCAAGCAGGAAGAGTCATTCCGGCAAATGCTTCTGGACGACAGTGATGAAGAAGAGACTACCTCCCGATGGCAAATTTCCAATGAAGAATATAATGAATGGCAGAAGAAAATAAAACAGATTACGATATCCCCAGAGGTCTTATCTTGTATCACGACTATCCGCAAAAATCTGGAGAAAGTAGAGATAGAAGGCTCAGAAGTACATCGCACTATTTACGTAAGTGACCGTCGCTGGAAAAATATTGTAAGGCTGCTGAAAACATCAGCTTTCATACATAACCGTGAAGAAGTAGACATGATAGACATGCTACCCATCTACCATTGCTTGTGGAATGAACCCGACGAATGTGAAGATGTTCGGAGAATACTGATTCGTGCCCTATTTGCTTTCTCCGTAAGAGAAATAACTTGTATTTCCCGTTCTCTGAAATCCGATTTAAAAGTCAGCCGTGTACGCGATGCGTTGGATAAAGCTCGTAAAGGCGGGGATCATCGAGACGATGATTTACAGATTACGGATTATTTTTATTACCAACTGGAAAATCATGGTACCGGAAACACCTATATATTTATTGTTGACTACAAAAATCTAAAAGAATACAATCCTAAGGATGCACCCGCCATTGGAGTAATGTATACAGATCCTCTGAACCCCAAGCGTACCCTTATCCGTACATTTTCTGATCCTAAATTGATGGAAACAGAGGGTGCGGAACGTATAAATCTTTTCAGAGACGACCGGAATATCTATATCAACGGAGTACGTTTTTCAATGAGACGACTGAAAAGAGGAGAGGAACAACAACTGAACTTCGGAAATGTCTCTGTTACAGAACGTGACTATGAGTCTGAACTCGAAACAGCCCAATTAAAAACGGATAACCTTATCAAGGAACTCTCGGAAAATATCTTCATCTCCGAAGAAGATAAACAGGAAGTGGCGCGTTATGTAGCTACTGTTCGTAAAGAGATTGCTTGGGCGCGTGTAGATGTACGCAAACTGCGATATGGAGATGAATAGCAGCAGGTACGATTCGGCTTTCTACGTACAGGTGTTGGATAAATATATAGAAACGGGTGAATGTGCGGATACGGATGATGAACCGTTGTATGCTTATCTGTTATCCGTAATGAATGATCCGGTAGTGAAAGTGCAGGTATTGAGTGATGATATCTGTGCCCGCATCTTTTATGATACGCTTATTCAATTTGTCTGGCAAAACTTGGAGAAAGAGAAATACAACCTGCAAAAGAGCCAGTCGGAACAAAATACCATGAAGCTTGTGTTAGAGTGGTCTGTGCAGAAGCGGAAAGAGGGTTGGCAGGCATTACTTCAACAAGTGTCCGATAAGTACCGGGAACAAGGCTTTGAACAACGTTTCTATCGAGGGCAGTTTGGTGCAGAAGGGAAATATGCCGATGATGAAATTTGGGAAAAGATGGTGGATGACTGGCAAGATGTTTTCCAGCGCAAGATGCAGGAGCAGAAAGGAGTGGAGATTGACCGGTACAAAGACGCCATAGACCGTAGGTTACGTTCCAATCTTAATGATATTCCTGAATATCTCCAACAGAATAACATCGAAAAAGATGAATTCTTCCAAGCTTGGGGATTGATGAGCGGATTATGGAATAAGATTGATTTTGAGCGTATACGCAAAATTGTCCATATCCAGAAGGAATATCCCGAAATAGTGAGGGTTGCCAACCGGATGGGACGTATAGCCGACGATGACGGAAAACAACATATGAATGTGGTGGAAGGAGATGTATACAGGCTCGACTATTCTTCCAAGTGTGACATACAAGGTGTGACCGTAGGGAATGATTTGAATGCATTGTTACCTGTAGAATTGGCACATTGCGCCGACGATGATCTTGAAGACCTGTTTGTCTATAAATATCTGACCCGTAAGCTCCAGACTTTCCGTTATAAATCGGAGATTATGCAACCTGCCAGGTGTTTGGTAACTAAACCGGTTCGCCAGAAAGGACCGATGGTTGTCTGTCTGGACACCTCCGGCAGCATGGCAGGGAAACCTGAAAAAATAGCTCATTCCCTGATGGTGAAATTAGTTGAGATTGCCGATCGGCAAAAACGAGATTGTTTTCTGATAGCATTCTCTGTCTCAGTCCATCCGATTGATATACGAAAGGAACGAGCACGCCTGCTTGAGTTTTTCTCAAAAACATCTTGCGGTGATACGGATGCTACCCGGATGCTGGAAACCACTTTCCGTCTGCTTGAGTCCCATCGCAAATACATGAATGCAGACATACTGTGGATAAGCGACTTTAAAATTCCATTATCAACCCCTGAACTTATCCGGAAAATGCAAGAATACCGGAAAGCGGATACCCGTTTTTATGGAATGCAAATCGGTATAGGAGAACATGAATGGGCATCCTTCTTCAATCATATTTATAGAGTGGAATATACATCAAACCGGCGTTATTAATTATCTTTGCAGAAGCAAATAGCATTAAATATAGGAGATAAGATGAAAAGGGTTTATACAAAAACAGGAGATAAGGGAACCACCGGAATACATGGTGGTGCACGTGTGCCCAAAGACGATATCCGTATTGAAGCAAACGGTTGTCTCGATGAGCTGAATGCGGTTATTGGTATTATACGCTCCATGTTACCCGTCGATGATGTATGGCAAGAATTATTACATACCATACAGAAAGAACTGATGGTTGTAATGAGCCATGTGGCAACACCGGGTGATAAAATAAATCCGAATGTGCTTACCGTAGCCAAGCTAACCCTACGTTGTGAGAAAGAAATGGACGCAATGATGATTGAATTGCAAGACCATGGTTATTTCCTTTTACCCGGCGGTACTCCCGTTTCCGCCCAATTGCAATTTGCCCGTACTGTAGTCCGCCGTGCAGAACGTCGGTTGTGGACGCTTAATCGTCAAGACCCGGTCAATGAAGATATCCTATGTTTCATCAACCGCCTTTCCGATTTGTTCTTTGTCATGGCACGTATGGAAATGCAGCGACAGGATTGGCCGGAAGAAAAGTGGCAGGAATTTGCTTATAAACGTAAACTGAAATAATATTTACTTCAGGTGTAAGTCATATAGGCATGCGCGTACTTCTTTCTCACTTCCTATGTATTTTCCTACATCATCAGAGAGTTTCACGCATTCACGCCATTCTTGGTTGATATTCATCTTACATTGGGTCAACTTCATCACGATATTGGAAGGCTTGAAGCCCGTATCATTCGTTAGGTTGGTACCGATACCAAAAGCACAGCGTATCCTTCCCCTGCAATGTATCTGTATATCAAGCGCCTTTTCAAAATCCAACGCATTACTGAATACAATGGTTTTGGTAGTAGAATCGATACCCAGCTCCCGATAACGGGTAATCAGTTTATCGGTAAAGTCAAATTCATCTCCCGAGTCACATCGTACGCCATCAAACAGTTTAGCCTGTTTACGGCTCAGGTTATTCAGGAAGATACCGGATGTATAAGTGTCGGATAGTGCAATTCCCAAATCACCGTCGTACACATTCACCCAGTTTTCCAATGCCATATAATTAGCGTGCTTATATCCGAACTGTGCTCCATGAAACATAAACCATTCATGCGGATGTGTACCCATCGGTTTCATATCATATTTCATTGCAAAATAGCAATTGGAGGTTCCTGTACAATATGTCGAAGTCTTCCTCAGATAACCGATAACTTTATCTTGTACATCGAAAGAAAAACGTCTCCGTGTACCAAACTCAGAGAAAGAAAGTTGATGTTTATTGGAGAGTATTACTTTCTCAGACAATTTACTGATGATTTCATCTGTATTCACTACGTTTCCAAGCGACTGGTTCTTGATTTCTGAAACGATAGCAAGTAACGGAACTTCATAAAGCGTTGCCTTATAGAGATAATCGGTGATTTCCATGTTCAGATGCCTGTTTTCATCCAGATTTATTTTGATTTTATCCGGTTGGAAACGGAAAGAAGACAACCATTCCCAATATACCTTGGGCAAAAAACGACAGTGACCGGTCATATATTCCAGTTCTTCATTAGTCAATGAAATCTTTGCAAGGTTATCCACAGCTATATGGAGCCTTTGCAGAAATTCATTCGTATAAGCAGTCTCATCGCGATCTTTGAAACTGAAAGTTCCTATAGCATAAGGAAACAACTTTATATAGGCGTATGAAGTTGTAAATTTATAGAGGTCAGTATCCAGTATTGTACAAATCATTGCTGTATGTTTTAATCATTATATTTGTAATCGGGCATGAAGATAGTGACTTTTTCTTAGCTTTTAATTATTAAATTGTTAACAACGGAATATTCCTATTAAACCATGTTATAATATAGACCATTACGCCCTAATATTTTGGAGATATCCCGAAACTCCGTATATTTGTAATGTGTTTTTCATAGTATTAGATTTAAGGTTAACAAAAAGATTGGCTGTCTGGGATAGATAGCCTTTTTTTATGCCCTTTCCTTTTCTTTTTTATGTATCCATTGAGTAGTACGAACCGCCAATATTCCATATATTATCACTTGAATCCATAACACCAACATCTGTGGCCAGATATCAGACAGACTTGCCCCCATTGAGTTCAATTTCACAAAAGCCAATACGGCAGGAGCTACGGGAAAAAGATAGTGTATTGCTTGCCAATACCATGGCATCAGTTCCAACGGATAAGATACTCCGGAAAGAAAAATATAGCCTACAGAGAAAAAGGCTATCATCAGCAAGGGAGCTTCAGAATCTGTGAACCAGCGTGAAACTGCAAGCGCAAAGAAACTCGTACCCAGCAGAAAAGGTATCATCATAGTGATAATATCCCATCCGCTACCAATGTTTGGAATGCTGAATAGATGTGGCAACAATCCCAATAAGAACATAGAGAAGACTACATACAACATTACGTATACGAAAGTCCTTCCTGAAACTATCTGCAAAGCTTTTTTCCAGGTAAAACTATCTCCCTTCTCTCCTTGAAAGGAGGAGTCCTTGTAGAAGGAGGTAGCAGATAAACATTGTAATCCATCTAATTTTCGTTTTCTTCTTTCTTCTGCTTCTTCCCCTGTAAGCATTGCAATCACCATTAACATCGTCTGGAAAATAATAACAATCATCACCGCTGGAATTAAATAAGATCCGTACCCCTCGGTATAATTGTATAATGCTGTCCCCGATACATTGACAGGTGCCGATGAAGTCACCGCCAACAATCCCTGTAGAGGTAGAAATACTGTTCCTTCCATACGATGTGCATCATTAACAGCAAGCATCACCCGCGTGCTGGATTCTTGCAATCCTTTGAAATTAAGGAACGCATCCGTTGCGGCATAGAGTACAAATACGGATGTTTCCCCCCTGCCTACACGCGCTTCAAAATCAGCAGGCAGATAAAGGATACCGGCTACTTCCCCTTGTTTCACCCATTTTCGTGCCTCAAGAATGTTGGGCGTTTGTGCATAGACCGAAGTTTGCGGTGTAGCATCCAACCAACGGATATATTCGCGACTCAGTGCAGAGTGGGAGAGATCCACCACAGCAACCGGAGCTTTACGTACCAGATTGGGTGCATACATATAGTTATATAGTAAACCGTATAGAAATATTCCCCCTGCCAATACCAGTAGAATAGCCGGATTGGTAGCGATAGCACGCCACTCACGACGAATGCTCTCTCTCAAAGAAACGGTAGTGGCTTCTTCTCTTTGTTCGAGATGACGGTTCAACGATATTTTTTTTATCCAGTATTTCAGTAACGGCAATATTAACAAAGTCAGTAACGGAAACACAAATAGGATGGCAACCGATTGCCAGAAATATCCAAATCCGGTATCAAAGTAAATCATAGCCTGTGCAGCTTCTGTAAAATGTCGCACCGGAAATAGATAAGACGCTGCATATACAGGTTTGTACATTGCCGTAACAGGGAATGTAACGCCGGATAATGTCGCTCCTAAAGATCCCACCATTGAAACCACACTAATGATATAGGCTATTTTAGGAAATACCGAGAAAATAAGGACAGCTAAAGCCTGTGTGGCGATAATAAAAATGATTGTAACAAGATTTATCAACCATAAACTCCCTTGAAAAGGGATATGCAGAGGACCGAAAAATACATAGTTAGCCAATATACCGATAATTGAAAACAGAATGGTATAGGGTAATAACTTCCCTGTAACAGCCGTAAGAATATTGGCATTATCCAAATTACTACAATCTTTTCCCCGTGGAATACTTGTTTTTAACCATTCTTGTGCCGTTCCGAATTTTATTTCACTGCCGATGGCATAAACTGTTACCAGTAAAATGAGTATTTGGAACAATACAAAGAAAAACGGCTGACTCAGGTAGATGGAATAATCCATATCCGGGTTGTAAAGCGGATGTGTACTGGCTTCTACCGGTAACAAGAAAGTTTGTATCTGTTTTTGTCCTACCCCCAATGTTTCCGCCTGCACAATAATGGGCGAAAGAGCCACAGGTGCAAGTGTATTCTCAAATGCAGCCATCAATTCGCTGCCAACCGAAAGAAGTGCATAGTGATAATAATAAGTAAGAGTAGCATTTGTTCCCGTCACCGCTTTCTGTTCAAATTGGTGAGGAATGACAAGATATCCGTATATCTCTTTCCGTTGCAACGCCCGACGGGCGGTAGCTTCATCGGTAAAACGCTCCGTCACCCTGAATGTAGGTACAGCGGAAACACGTCGTGATATATTCCGTGAAGTTGCCGTATTGTCCTGGTCTACAATACCGATAGGTATATTCTCCATCTGTCCGTTTCCGAAGATGGTAGACATGAAAAACAGGCAAAACAAGGGTAACGCAATGCAGACACCGAGATATAGACGGCGTGAAGTCATGCGATGCCACTCACGGAGAGAGACGTTATAGATCGATTTCATATTAAGTATAAGTTTATTCGCTACGGATTACATAGTCAGCAGTATCGACATCCCCGGACGTAAACCTTCTACATCTCCTGTAGGACGTGCATGTATTTCAAAAGTCTGCATATCATAACTTCCCGTCTGCTTCGTTGATTTCCAAGTAGCGAAACTGCCCAACGGACTGATATAGTAAATACGGAACTCAATGTCTTTCCGGTCAAGAGCCGGTACATCCGCTTTGAATGTGCCACCCATTTTGAATTGTGGCATCAGGTCTTCACGGATATTCAGTACGACATGCGCATCGCTCATCACCACCAGACTCATGATCGGTGTACCGGGAGCCACCAACTCACCCCGTTTTGGGAAGATAGTAGCTATCTGTCCGTCTTCGGGAGCTGTCAGGCGAGAATCTACCAATAGAGCAGAAACCTCATCTACCGTACTTCGAGCGGCATCGACCAAACTGCGGGCAGCGGCTTTGTCTTCACTTTGTGCCCCATCCACCGCCATCTGATATTGTTCGTATGCGACGCGTTCAGCCGCCTGTGCAGCCTTATACATAGCTTCTACCTCGTCTTTACGCTGTGAAGTAACCACACTGTCTTTATATAATGTGAGGATACGTTGATAGGTTGTTTTGGCAAGGGTCAGGTCACTTTGAGTCTTGTTCCAGAATTGTAGTGCGGTGGCAATGATTTGTCGGCGTGTGCCTGCATCTATTTTTTTATTCTGCTCCTGTGCAACTTGTTCCAATGCGTTCACCTGACGATATTTGGCTTCGATAGTGGGACTGTTAATGACTACAAGCGTATCTCCGGCTTTCACCCAGTCTCCCTCCTGTACCAGGAAAGAATCTATCCTTCCCGGAAGTTTTCCACTGATACGTATTTCGGTAGCTTCCACTTGTCCCTGTAATACCAATGGTTCTCGGCTCATAAGTACCATGCCGATTACGGAAACAAGTACCGTAATGACCAAAATGATGATGAATGCAATACTGATGTTTCTTTTAGATATGTCCATATTGGTTTAGTTTAATTTTTTACTAAATATTTCTCAAAATGTTCCGGCGTACCACAGATTGCCAATAAGTTCATCAGTGTCACGTCGTATTCATAATAAGCTGCCAATCGAGCCACACGTACGGTTGCCAGCATTGTTTCCGCATCGACCACTTCTGTAGAAGTAGCCATACCTTCGGCGAAAGATTTCTTGCGGATACGTACCAATTCCTCGCTCAGTTCAATGGTCGTATTCAGGGCACGTACATTGTCCTGCGCTTTTTGTAACTGGGAATAAAGTTTGTCTATACCTATGCCCAAATCATCCTTTGCCTTTTCCTGTCCCAAAGCAAGTGTCTGTTGCGCCAATTTGGATTGGCGGATACGCTTCTCACGTGCTAGGCCATCGAACAAATTCCATGTGAAACCTATCCCTACCATAGTGCGGGGTACAAGGTTACTTTGTATCCCGTGTGAATAGAGTGTCTGCTTGCCGAACACGGCAATATCGGGCATATATCCGCTTTGATTGATGCGAAGTTGTTGTTTGGCGATATGCGATTGTAGTTGCAATTGGTTTACTACATAATTTTCAGTCCGCATGACCTGTATAAATTCCTCTTTAGCCGGTAAATTCTCGTTGATGAAGAGTGGGGAAGTAGGTTGTATACTGTTGGTATCTTCCAAATTGAGCAGTGTGCGCAGAGCACTCTGTACTACCGTAACTTCTTTTTGCGATGCCTCTAATGCACGTTGCGCTTCGTCCATATTTACCTGGGCAAAAAGCCTTCCGGCTTTGTCAATCATCCCTACCGCTTCCAGTTTCAAAGCATTTTCATAATGGCGTTTCAGACTGTTGTAAGTATCCAGCCTCACTTGTACCACTTCCCGGGCAAGGCGCAACCCGAAATAACTCTCGGCTAACAGGGTACGTTGAGTTGCATCCGTTTGTTCACGATTTTCGCGGGCAATATCTATCATTGTATTTCCTATTTTGTTGGCGTGGATACGTTTACCACCGGAAAACACCACCCATTCTGCAGTCAATCCCACAGAAGTCAGATTACGGGGAGCAAGAGGGAAGATAAGGGTATGGGCACCTATCTGATCCAGGATGCCCGTTATGAACCGGTCATCCGGTATAATATTATGTACAAAATCTTTTGCCGGATCAGTAAATTGTGAAAGCGGTTGCTTCACCTCTAATTTCTCGGACAAATGCACAAAAGTTCCGGTACCCTGCAAACTGGGATACCACAAAGCATTCAGTTTGTCTCGTTCTGCACGGGCGGTTTCTATGCCTTTATCTGCTATCTTCAGGCTCCGGTTGCCTTGTTGCATCTGGCGGAGAGCATCGTCAAAGCTAAGGGAGAGAGTTTGCTCTGTAATGTAGACATCCGGGGTCATATCCGGTATTTGTGCCGTTACAGAAACACTCGTTCCCAAAAGGGCGATGAGTAGAATTTGTTTCATATGTTAAGTTTATCGTTTAGGTTTAGAATGATACTCTTTCAAACACACTTTTTCTGTGATTGTTCAATCTGTATACTTTTTACTATTATCTTTGTCGTCGCAAAAACAAAAGATATGAATAAACTTCATCCCATCATGTTTGCCGGTACGGGTAGCGATGTAGGCAAGAGTATTATCGCTGCCGCTTTTTGCCGTATATTCAAGCAAGACGGTTATTATCCGGCTCCTTTCAAGGCACAAAACATGGCGCTTAATTCTTACGCTACCCCCGAAGGACTGGAGATAGGACGTGCTCAGGCCGTACAGGCTGAAGCTGCCGGTATTCCTTGCCATACCGACATGAATCCCTTGTTGCTGAAACCCCAATCCGACCATACTTCACAAGTTGTTCTTAACGGTCTCCCCATCGGTAACCGTGATGCTTACGAATATTTCCGCAAGGAAGGACGCGAGGAGCTTCGCCGAGAAGTTTGTGCGGCTTATGACCGCCTTTCCAGAACTTACAATCCGGTTGTGATGGAAGGTGCCGGTAGTATTTCCGAAATCAATCTCCGTGATTCCGATTTGGTAAACCTGCCGATGGCTCTTCATGCCGGAGCAGATGTTATTTTGGTAGGAGATATTGACCGGGGTGGAGTTTTTGCCAGTGTCTATGGTTCTGTTATGTTACTTCGTCCACACGAACGCGAACGTATCAAGGGAATTCTTATCAATAAGTTCCGTGGAGATATCCGCCTTTTCGAGTCGGGTATAAAAATATTGGAGGAGCTTTGCGGTATTCCTGTGATAGGTGTTATTCCCTATTATAAAGATATATTTATTGAAGAAGAAGATTCTGTAGCCCTTGCCACTAAATCTATGCAGGCCAAACGTGGCAAGGTAAATGTAGCCGTTGTACTTTTGCGTCATCTCAGTAATTTCACCGATTTCAATGTCCTGGAGCGTGATCCGCGTGTACATCTTTTTTATACAAACAATACAGATGAACTGATAAAAGCAGATATCATCATTCTGCCCGGCAGTAAGAGTACGCTTGCCGATCTTTATGAACTTCGTCGCAACGGGGTGGCGCAGACCATTATTCGTGCTCATCGCGAAGGTGTCACGGTTATGGGTATCTGCGGAGGTTATCAACTTATGGGGCAGGAAGTACTCGACCCTGACCACGTAGAAGGCGATATAGACCGTTTACCCGGACTCGGACTGTTACCTGTAAGTACGCGTATGACGGAGAAAAAGGTTACAAGACAAGTTAAGTTCAGGCTTAATACAAAATCAGACTGTAATACAGTGATACCACATGGTAATTCTTCATTAATGAACGGCTATGAAATCCATATGGGAACTACTTCTCCTATAAATGGTGTTTCCGTTTCTCCATTGAACATATTGGAAGACGGTTGTACCGACGGTTATTTTATAGACCGCACTTGTATGGGTACCTATATTCACGGTATTCTCGACAACCCTACATTTATTGATTTCCTTCTCGAACCTTTTTCCGATAAATTGTCCGATGCAGCGAAATCATTTGATTATCATCAATTCAAAGAAGAACAATACGATAAGCTTGCCAACCATGTACGTATCCACGTGAACATGCCGCTTATTTACCAAATATTGACAGAAAACCATGATTGAAGGACACGGAGACGACTCCTATAAATACAATTATCCCATAACAGCGAATTTCAGTTCCAATGTTTACAGTAAAGTAGACCTTTCACCTCTGAAAGCCCATTTGTGCGAACAAATAGGAGGAATCGGTAACTATCCTGAACCGGAACCTTATACGTTGGAAGCCCGTCTTGCTTTCCGTTATAATTTACCCGTCGATGCCGTATGCGTAACGAATGGCGCAACTGAAGCTATCTACCTTATAGCCCAAACCTTTCGTGGAACCAATACCGCCATCTTACAGCCAACTTTCAGTGAATATGCCGATGCTTGTTGTATGCATGGACATAAAGTGACATCCATTTATCGGATTCCTTTGGCAAAAGACCGCTACCTTTTACCGGAAGATACGCGCATGCTTTGGCTCTGTAATCCGAACAATCCCACTGGAACTGTGATTGATAAAGAGTCTCTAATAGAACTCATTAAACATAATCCACAAGTTTGTTTCGTCATAGACCAGTCTTACGAGTATTTCACTCTGTGTCCACTTTTCGCTCCGGCAGAAGCAGCGGCGTTTCCCAATGTTCTGTTACTTCATTCCATGACAAAACGTTATGCGGTTCCCGGTCTGCGGCTCGGATACGTCACAGGTTCCTCTGGCTTACTGGCACGCCTACGTACCAATCGTATGCCCTGGTCTGTCAACCAACTTGCCATTGAGGCTGGATTATATTTACTGGAGCACGATGTCCCCAATCCGTTGGATGTCCCCGCCTATTTGCAGGAAACAACCCGTTTACGTTCGGCTCTCGAAGCTCTCGGAGGACTGGAAGTGTGGGCTACAGAAACTCATTTTATGTTGATACGTCTCCGTTTTGGTAAAGCTGCCGCGCTGAAAGATTATCTGGCGGAAAAGCAAGGTATCCTTATTCGTGATGCTTCCAATTTCGACGGTTTGGATGAACACTTCTTCCGTATAGCTACCCAAACACCCGAAGAAAATGATCGTTTGGTAAAAGCTATCGGTCAGTGGTTTGAACAATAAATAAATCTATTTATGGAGAATTTTCTAATCATTTTGGGTGTTACATTCAGCATAAATCTACCGTTGGTTACAGCTTGGATACTCGATCACTGGTTGGGTGATCCTTCTTGGTTGCCCCATCCCGTAGTCGCTTTTGGTAAGGCTATTTCTTTTTGTGAACATCGTTTCAACAAGGGCGAGGCACGATTTCTGAAAGGTGCTGTTGTGACATTGATGTTGGTGGTAGGTGTCTTTATCCTGACAGCCTATCTGTTACATTGGGCATCTCTTTATTCTCCGGGACTATTGTTGGCCGCGCAGATCCTTCTCATATTTTATTGTCTGGCAGGTACTACGTTGATACGTGAAGTCCGCAATGTATTCAGAGCTGTAGACCGTTCGCTGGAGGCGGGTAGAAAACAGGTATCCCGTATTGTAGGACGTGATACATCGGAGCTATCGGCACAGGAGGTGCGTACTGCCGCTCTCGAGACATTAGCCGAGAACCTAAATGACGGTGTTATAGCTCCTTTGTTCTGGTATATGCTGCTGGGAGTTCCGGGTATGCTTGCCTATAAAATGATAAACACCCTCGATTCTATGATTGGTTATAAAAATGAACGTTATCACCGTTTCGGCTGTTTTGCCGCCCGATTGGATGATGTTGCCAACTATATCCCTGCCCGATTGACTGCTTTTCTCATGATAATAGCATCCAAACGACTGTCTCTGCTTGTCTTTGTCGGTAAGTATGGTAACCAGCATGCCAGCCCAAACTCCGGTTATCCCGAAGCGGCACTTGCCGGAATTTTGAATTGTCGTTTCGGAGGCCCTCACAATTATTTTGGAGAGAAGGTATGGAAACCCTATATAGGTAGTAATGAACGTCCGTTGACAACAGAAGATATGAAAATCGCGGTATATATCAATCGTTGTACCGAGTGGTTAATGGTGGTATCTGTAATAATTATCACCACCTTGGTATCTTTCTTTCTACCCTCCCTGTTATTTTAACTAAATCTTTGTCTGTCTGAAAGATATTAAATATCTTTGCGTACAAACAGAGAGCATGAGGAAAATACTGAAATATATTTGTATTATTCTTTTTTGTGCTGTAAACGTGTTTTACGTTTCAGCGGTAAACAAAGAAGATGCAGTGATTTCCGCTTTTAAGAACAGCTTTGGTTTCGATTATCTCACAAAAGAAGAATGTGATACACTGAATATCAATAAACTGTTACCGCAATTAGAAGCCGGTCGGCAATACAGAACCTATTTTGAACTTGAAAGAATTCTTATCAAATCTTATCTTTTTCGTGGAGAAATACGCCTCGCCATTGCCTACAGTGATCGGATGTATTCCAAAGCCCATGCCCTCTCCAATACTTTCGGCACTGCTCTCGCACTGAACGCGATGGGGGAGGTTTATGCTTATACCGGACGGATGAGCGAGGCAAAAGAGGCTTATGAAAAAGCTTTGGAATTATTTGATACCTTGAAAGAAGAGGATCTGTATATCCGAATGTTACTCGTTGAGCTTGTAGAGTATAACATACAGGTTCAAAACAAACATTTGGCATCGCATTATCTTACTCGTCTCAACCGTTATCAGCCGGGGCAACTTACTCCACCGGAACAAGCAGCCTGTTATGTCTCCAATATATATTATCAACTGTTTAAAAATGTGTCGAACGTCGCACGTCAATATATGGATAAGATTGCGGTACTCAATCTCGATCAGTTTCCAGAGATAAAAGAGTATTTATTATTGGTGAATGCCCGCTATTTCTATTCCATAAAAGAGAATAAAAAAGCATTGTCTGCTTATGACGATTTTTTGCAAACGAATTATGCCAAAGTCAATACACGTTCATACCGGGAAACTTTACAGGAGAAGGCGGATTTGTTATTGAAGATGGGAAACAAGGAAGAAGCCTATATACAATATGGTAAAGTCTTCTCTTATATTAAGGCGGCCTTTGATAATAATTATCCTAGAGAAATAAACCAGTTGACAATGCGTTTTCAGGCTGATCAGTTAGCCTATCAGAATGAACATGACCGTATTGTTTCTATGCGGTTCTATTTGGTGGGTGTTGTACTATGCAGTATAGCTCTGATATTGTTTTTAATGTTCAGTTGGAAAAAAATATTCCGTTTAAAGCGTTCCAAACAGAAACAGGAAGTTATGAAACTGAAATCAGAACGTGCTATCCGGCGTAAGAATATGTTTCTCTCCAATATGAGCCATGAAGTACGTACTCCGTTGAATGCAATTGTTGGTTTTTCAGCTGTATTGACTTCTGAAGATGAATCGTTTGATGATGAATCCCGTAAGGAATTTTGTGAAATAATCAAAGTCAATTCTTTCCAACTATTGAAGCTGATCAATGACATTCTGGATGTATCTGATTTTGAGAGTGACAATATAGCTTTTAACATACAAACTTATGACGCCGTGAAACTTTGTCGGGAAACTGTTGAGACCGTCATAGCTTCCCGTAAGCTTCAGGTAAAGATGTATTTTGCTACTGAACTTACCGAGCTGAGAATGGAAACGGATGATTCTCGTCTTCGTCAGGTATTGATAAACTTACTGGTAAATGCTGCCAAGTTCACCGAACAAGGATATATCGTTCTCAATCTGGAATTAGCAGACGAACAGACCGCCATATTCTCCGTTACCGATACTGGTTGTGGTATTCCGGTTGAAAAACAACATTTAATCTTCGAACGTTTTGAGAAGTTGAATGACTTTGTACAAGGTAGTGGATTAGGACTATCCATTTGCCGTCTGATTATGGATCACATGCATGGTAAGATATGGGTAGACAGTCAATATACGCAAGGTACTCGTTTTTACTTTACGCATCCGTTGAAGTATACTCCCGATTTACCTGAAACCTCTGCCCCATGAAACGAATGCACATCATATTATGCATATTGCTCTGCGGTTACTTCCTTCCGTTGAAAGCTGAGGATGTAAATGTCAATCATTATCAAGACAGTATTTTGAAAGTGTCCGAAGCAATGCCGCCAACACTTGTAAAGCTAACTTATTTACGGGATATGGCCTACTTGCACCAATATGCACCATATAATTTGACATTTTCAACTCGTCTATATGAGGAAGCTATCTGCCAAAAGAACACGTTTTATGAAAATATGGGTGCCTATTATTTAGCAGCCACATACGATAAAAAGCATGATGCCGACAGTTTGTACTACTGGGTGAATATTCTGAAGAAATTGGTTTCCGAGGTAGGTACGTATGATTATTATTTAGAACAAAAGGCTGCTATCAGCCGGGCTTTGGCATCCAAAGGAAAAATTGAAAAAGCAATATATGTAGCGAAAGAAACATTGGCGGAAGCCCAAAAATATAACAGCAACAATGGTACAATTGCAGCATATAATAGTTTAGGTTGCGCATATGGTGTTTCCAGTCGTTCTAAAGAGGCACTGAATGTTTTTCTAAAAGCCTATAAAAGCTTCTCACCTCAGACCAAAACAAGCTTGAAAGTTGATATTTTATCACGTATTGCGCAGGTTTATGGAAATGCCGGATATGATAGCTTAAAAATACCTTATTTGGAAGAAATGCATGTTGCACTAAAAGAAGTATTGACAAAAGAACCGGAAACAAAGAAAAACTGGGCAAACTTTGAGATTGATTGTGAAGTAAAATACGTGTTGCATTTTTTAAATCGCGGTCAATATGCCCTGGTGCAAAAACACATTGATAAAATCAAATCACTACTCGGTCCTCACGTAGATCCTGTATTTTGGCTGAATTTTCAATTAATCCAACTTCAATATTATCATAAAACCGAAGAATATGACAAGAGTATTGCTCTGATAGATGAAGTAACCCCCAATGTTCTTAACAATCATGTAAATACATTTGCTACCCTTATAAACTACAAAGCGAACACCCAATACAAAAAAGGAGATATCGACGGTGCCATTGAGACACGGAAATATTTAATTCATAAACAAGACTCTCTTAATAATGCATTTTCTGCCAATCAGTTACAGGAAGTAAAGGAAATCTATCACATAAATGAACTGCTGTCGGAAAAACAAAAAATACAAGACGGTAATTATATGAAAGGTTTCATATTCTTGTCAATACTATTGTTGTTAATGATCATTTTCTATTTCTATACACATATTTTGTCCAGGAAAATAGTTCAGACAGAGAAACTGACGGCAGAAGCGGCTTTACAGGCAGAGGCGGACAATATTACGAAAGACCGGCTGAAATCAGAAATCAGCCATGATGTACGTACCCCGCTGAACGCGGTAGTAGGTTTTGCCGAATTATTGACCGGTTCGGAAGAACTAGATGTGGAAACAAAGAAAGAATACGGTCGGATTATCCAGACAAACGCAGAGAATTTACTGACATACATCAATGGTATATTAGAATTGTCCCGGCTCGAGTCAGGCAAAATAAAGTACGATAAGGAAGCATGTGATATCGTACAATTTTGTCATCAAATATTACAAACAATAAATATAAAAGAGGGCTCTGTCCTGACAGTAACATTGCAAACCGATGTGGAAAGTCAATGGATACACACCGATCAGAAATGGTTTGAAACATTGTTCGTCAGTTTGCTTACTCCATTGGAAAATGACACGGAACAAAGCCGGGTAGTAGTTCGCCTAAAACGGGATACAGCTAAGTCTTTATTAATATTTAATGTTATAAATTCTCCTCTGGCAAAAGTACGTTTTGAAAACAAAACGAGTTTAATCCGTCATGAAATCAATGCACATTTCATCCATTATTTCGGAGGTATCTACAAAGTACAGGCCGAAACAGAAGAAGGACCGTCCATTTCGTTTACCATTCCTTTATAAATCAATCTTAATAATGCCACCATAGGGTGTCAGTGCACTGAATGCTTCCTCGGGCTTAATAATGCCGGCGTAAATTTGCGCACATATCAACACTCCACCATGCGCAAAGATAGCCACACGATGGTATGGTTTCTTTTTTAACTCGTCCAGAAACCGACTGATGCGTTCGTATTGCATAGCGAACGATTCGCCACCGGTAGCTGCTACATTCAGATAATCGGCATACCATTCTTGCAGGCGTGGGTCGTCATTTAGTTCAAAGGATTTCATCTCCCACGAACCGAAGTTTATTTCCATGAGCCGTTTGTCACGTTCCGCATCCGGATAACCGCAATAAGTGGCAAGGCGTACACATCGTGTCAGCGGACTGGTATATACATAATCGAAAGGTATATATACTTTTAAATTTTCTGCCGTCACAGCGGCTTCTTCCTCAAATGTCGGTTTTAAAGGTACATCCGTTTGCCCGTAACATACGCCGGGAGCGACATCAACAGAAGTATGACGAATAAATATGACTTCCATAAATTACTAATATCTTATACTTAATCCAAAACATCCCAAATAGAATGATAGTTCGCATAGCAAAAACGTAGCTCCGCAACAATCACCGGTATAACCTTGCAGACGGCGTTTCATCAATAAGCACAACAGGACAAAAGTCAATAACGGAAATAGAGTAGCAGGCCACAACCTTATCGGCAGGAACGCTATGAAAGGGATTGCTCCACAGATAAAAGCTATTGACAATTCTCCCCAACTCATGCGGTTGTACACCACTTTAGCTTTACTGTCTTCTTCCTTTCGGGCGTATGGCAGATAATTGACTAACTGAGATGCACAGAATTTCGACCAGCAATCACCACAAAAAACAAGAATACACAGCTCGATTAAAGGGAGAGTATGCAATTGGAACAGCAATAGAAAATAGAAAATCAGCCCGATAACCCCATAACTCCCTATATGGGAATCTTTCATAATGGCAAGCGTACGTTCACGGGTAGTACCGCCTCCAAAACCGTCCAGAAAATCAGCCAATCCATCTTCATGTAGGCAACCCGTAATAAGTAAACGGGCGATGATGGCGAAAATCCACGCAAAAGATAGAGGCATAACCTGTCCCGTCAACCATAATACACCTGCCATGATTCCTCCAGTCAACCAACCTACCAACGACCAGTAGGGCACTACGTGTTTGAAACATTCCGCCGGTACCTCCTTGATCTTCCAAAAAGGTAATCGGGTAAGAAAGATAAATGCTGCTAAGACATTGTTCATATTCAGAAATATTTCGTAATGGAAGCATGAGCAAAATTATCCATTTCATTAATCATCCGCACGGCCGACTCCACTATCGGATAAGCGCAAATGGCTCCGGTTCCTTCTCCAAGCCTTAATCCTAAGTTTAATAACGGTTTAACTCCTATTTCATCAAGTACCAATTTATGTCCGGTCTCATCTCCACAATGCCCAAAGATCGCATAATTCAAAACTTCGGGATACAATTTGCTGGCAGCGAGAATACAATTTGTCATGATAAATCCATCCACTAAAATAACCATCTTTAATTCAGCAGCCTGTAGCATGGCACCCACTGCCATTACCATCTCCAAACCACCAAAATAACGGATAATGTCATAAGGAGATCCATCCCCTTTATAATTATCTAATGATTGTTGCAACACTTCATATTTATGACGTATCCCTTCATTATTTAATCCACTACCGGCACCTACACATTGTTTCAGTGGTATATCGGTGAAACAGGTCATCCATAAGGAAGAGGAGGAGGTATTACCGATACCCATTTCGCCAAAGCTGAGTACATTACTGCCTTCGCCATAACAACGGCGTACTATTTCCGATCCGCGTTCCAGACAGAGTTCCATTTCATTTTCTGTCATAGCAGCTTCGTGCAGATAACTCCGCGTACCCTTACGCACTTTCATATTGATAATTCCTTTCTCATAAGGTAGGTCGTAGTCAACTCCTGCATCAACAATCTTCAAAGTAAATCCATGCTGCCTGCAAAGGAAGTTTACTCCGGCACCTCCATGAAGAAAATTGCTGATCTGTTGCCAGGTGATTTCTTTAGGCGAGAGGCTGACTCCTTCTTCCACAATACCATGATCAGCGGCAAAAATAATGTTTTGCGGATACTGTAAGCTTGGTGTCAGTGTTTGTTGTATCAATCCGATTTGTAGAGCCAGTTCTTCCAAAGTTCCCAAAGAGCCTTTTGGCTTGGTGAGGTTGTCGATTTTGTCTATCAATGCCGGGCGGATGGTTTCGTCAGGGCGGATAATATGAAATGCTTTCATTACATTATTATGATTAAAATTACTTCTTTGTTTCTCTTAGCTTCTCAACTCTTGATTTTCACTGGAATACCGGATACCATCAAAACAACCTCATCAGCTTGTGCAGCTATGTATTGATTCATCCAACCTTGCATATCCGTAAATTTCCGTTGTATTTCATTATCCGATGTGCCTCCCATACCTATTTCATTGGTAACAAAGATAAATGTGGAATCTTGCGCAGTGAAACGATTAAACTCTTCTTTAACTGCAACCAGTGCCAAGTCTGTGTCGGCATTTAAGTCGAAGAAAAAGTTGGTACACCAAAGGGTTACACAATCTATCAATATCGTCCTTCCTGACAACGAATGATGACTCAATTCTTTTTCCTCTTCTATATTCGTCCATTCCGGTCCCCGTCTTTCCTGATGCCGTAACACCCTTTTCCTGAACTCCTCATCCCATATACGTGCCGTAGCAAGATAGACAGGGTTAGGAGAGAGGCTGAGTGCCAGTTTCTCAGCATAACTGCTCTTACCCGAACGGGCGCCACCGGTAACAAGTATAATTCGTCCCATTGATTTTTCTGAAGTTTACGAGAAGCAAATGTACATGATTATATATCGCGTACTGAAAACCAGTTTTTTATAAATTTATCCTTTGTGATTTGCACTTATCTACTTTAATTTAAGCATGACAAAGATAAAGAAATCTTTTTTATCCGATAGTGTTTCTCTGTAAATTCTTCCGATAGTTAAAATCAAAAGATCCTATTCTTTACCTCGCCAGGTATAAGAATAGGATACCACAAACAAAACAAACAACAAGGTTATCTGTCACAGACAGCCATTGTATAAAGTTCTAAGTCAGGACAAACTTATTCACTACTACTTATAATTTTCATAATATCAATTATTTCTTTTCAGAACTATCGTATTACCTCCTGTTCCGCCATTGATAATCTCTCGGACAGACATAAAACCATTATAGATGGTGTAACGATTCACATATCGGAAATAAAGTATATCCTCATATTCATTTCCTGCAAAAGAAACCATAGTCAATTTACCATCATTTCCTACGGTCAAAGTAGCAGCATGTTCTGTATAATTACTGTCTTTATAAATATCGATACTTTCCCCTTCGGGTACATTAGACTCCTGGCTCCATGAAAGATATTTAACAGTAAGAGTAACCGGACTATTCCGGTATGCAAAAGTCGTTAGTGCATGCTTCATTGAATATAGTTCCAGCAATCCACCTACAAGTTCTGCTGTTGTTTTAAAAATGACGCTTTGAATTCCTGTAGAATTATTGGCCGTATAAGCCCAGCCTCCATTGGATTCGTGAGGTACTGCCGAGCCTGTGCTACTTCTTGCAAATTCCAAATAGTCACCAGCATATATACCCACAACGTCTTCATGTCCCTCATCCAAAGTAAATTGTAATTCCATCTCTTGACCGATACCCCTCGGTACCGAAGAATACAATGGAACATTATCCATATCTTGGAGTGTTCCACCCACCGGACCAAACTTTATAGGACTAAACCCGGCAATCGGATTATTTGTGTTCTCAAATGAAACCGTATTTTCAGGAACATCCTTAAAATAAGGATTAGACACTGTTATAGAAGTTTCACTATCCACCATATTAGTCTTGAAATGAAAGTAAAAAGTACGACTCTGACGATAATCATTATACGATATGGTCGTCATATAATTAAATGAATGGTCACCTGCTTCTACCGGAATACTATTTACATCCACATTCGGATAAATAGACTTCTTTTCCGGCTCTATTCTAAAAGTCAACGGAAAGACCGCAACCGGCATATTTACCGGTAAACGCATACCGACTGCCATGGTTGCATTAATTTTTCTTTCCACCTGATTTTGACACATTACAATATCAAACTTATAAGGTTGGCGTACTTTTACAGATATACGGCGGGCTAATCCCGAAGGAGTAGATACTATAAAGTCTTGTGTTTCCAAATTGGCTGGTAAATGATCTACCGGAATTATAGTAATATTTCCGTTCTTATCATTCTCAATACGTTGTACAGCATTATGGTTTATCCCATCTTCCGTGTCAGCCACAGGTGTTACAATCACCTTTTCATTTGCCCTTTCGTTTGCTTCCATATATTCATATGTAATAGTATATGGCTGTGTATTTACCAACATAACATCCATTGTACTGACTTCTAGTGAATTCCCGGTTCCATCTTCAATTCGATTTACCTGACTTACTTCAACAGATGCCGAAAGATTGTTGGAAGCGGCAGCGTTCATAGCCTGTTCCATATCCAAATATCCCATTCCCACCACTTTATTAATCTTTACGGCATAGTGAAAATTGCGATACAAATTCAAATAAGAAGTAATATAAGTAACAGGATCGGTTTTTACAATATCCAATTTATAATAGCAGATTTCTCCTCTATACCGAGCTTTCAACAATATATAAGCAGGATTGGTGGCATCTACCTGTCGACGTTCATACACATATTGCGGACCAAGAAGAAAATCATCGTCATCAAATGTCGCATCTTCTATTTCACCTTGTGTATTCCCAGCAAAACCTTTATTCTGCTTGGTAAAAGCAGTATATACATCTTCGTCTTCATCCACATTGAACACAAAATTGGCAAAACCACCTTGTTCTCCTCCCATGTAAGGAGCTACAGATCCGGTATTAGTAGCATTTACTATGGTAAATCCTACAAGTTCTAGAGATTGAGTATCGGAAATATCATTTTTGGTTAAACTTATTTTCGCAAAATTTCGTATTAATTTAATAGTACCAACCTCCGCCTTTACTGCATCAGCTTCTTTTATTTTAGATACTTCCGCACGACACCAATATGCATCTTTTCTATCTGTAACACTTAAATTACTAAATATTTCCGTTTCTGAGTCACTCCGAGAATAATCACCAAATGCCACATCACCTGCAACAAAATGTAAAATACGTTTAGTATTCGAAGGAGGAAGTTCAACAGTCAATTTACCTTCCGTTTTATTATCCAAAGTTACCGTTGCTTTACGCGAAGCAAGAAACAAACCATATTCATCAAAAACTAATACAGTCATGTTTTTGATAGAGTTTTCTGAAGGTACATCGCCCATCACACGAGTAGCAACCGTTGATTCTGGTATCGAAATTGAAAAGAGATATTCATTCGGTTTCAAATTCGGTTGGGAGACGACTTCCTCATCCTGACAGGAAATCAAGAACAAGGATACCAGCATACTAAAATATAAATATATCTTTTTCATAACAATCTTATTTTTTATTTAATACTTAGTCTCTCCATTCAAAAGTATTTACATCTATTTGGTCTTCACCCCAATACCAAATGTCATAGACACAACGAACAGCATGACTTCCACTGACAGAAGAAGGATTTCCATCACCAACACCATCACCCGAAAAAGATTGATTACTAGAAGTATAATATCTTCCAGAAGCACTCCAATAATCTCCATCAAAAAGTTCTGGGATCTTGTTATCTGCCGAAAGGTTTATTATAAACTGAATTTCCGCTTCCGTAGGAACTCTCCAACGTCCGGCAGGATAACCATCTTCTTGATAAGCCGCGCATCTTCTTTCTGCATTTTCAAATGACACGTTCGTAGTTTTCCCACGCGAAGAAGCTATTTTAAATATAGGAGCAATTATTTTATCCGTATTTTGATTTCTCGTAGGACGATAATTAGAAAGATGTTTATCCATATCAAGATTACGTGCTATCAACTCACGAGGATCTCCAATGGCGAAATCATCTCCTATCCGAAAAGCGGAAACTGATACTGTATAATTATTATAATTATTATTTCCATCAAGAGAACCGGTTATAGTAGAAGGATTACGCACAGAACCAAGAGCATGGTCATCATAGTAAACATTCACTTTATCCCCTCTAGAAGAATATGTACCATTCACAAATAATCTACCCTCTGCTTTCTTTCCTTCAATATAAATACTAGGATACTGTATAATGGTCCATATTCTATTAATTCCTTGTTCATTCCATACCGATACTGATATTTTATAAGAAACATACATGTCATCGCTAATAGGATGAGTAAATCTTAGTCTATCTCCAATAGTTTCTATTTTGTAATCAGCTGGTATTTGGTTTTCTGTTAATTCAATAGTTCCCTTTGTAATATCAACATTATTAGCATAATCAATGTATTCTACAGAAACAATCCTTGTTTCATTTGCACCACTGCCTAATACAATACTGCTACTACTAATATATGGCATCGTTACTGTCTCTTGGTTATACAATTCCGTCTTATAATCATCCAATACCAAATACTGATATTGACTCATTTCTGTATCTAGTTCCATGTCATTCCAATCTAAAATCCGGAAGTCTACATCCTCTAGTCTTACCGCTTCATTAGGATTCAAGCTACCTAACATACCTACCTTCACATTCACTTTATAATAGCGATTGGGCTCTAAGGTAGTTATTCCGCTCGTAATGGGTACATAGTAATAATAATCCTCATAAGTAGTTTCCTCTCCGGTCGTAGCACGCCAAGGTACACAAAGAATTAAGTAGCTTTCCTTTCTTATATCAGCGACAGTATTCTCTGGATTGGGGTAAGAATAGAAAGGTATATGCGCATATTTTCCTTCTGTTATAACACTGTATGTACGCTGTATGCGGGTAATATAATCATCATTAGATCCTATCACATATTTACCGTCCAATTGAGTTTTTTTTACCGCATTTACAAACGTCACTTTCATTGTTTTCAAATCGGGTGAATAGGTAACGCCTCCTACTTCAACTATCGGTTCCACCTCAGGGGTCAATGTAACTTTTGCCATAGCCCTTTTCAACATTACTTCTTTACTACCTCCTTTGTCAATTGATATATTATCCATTTGAGCATCCATTAACAAAGTTGTTTCCATTCCTTTCGTATTCCATTCCGTAGTTATAACTTTCCCCTTTAAGTCGGCAAGATCATCTCCGTTAGAAGAAGTAAAGCTTTCAGGTGCATTAGCTACTACATATACTGTATATGTTTTTCCATACATATCTTGGTCAATCTTCACCTTTAACTTATTGTCATTAGATACTGGTATTTTTTCTTGCTTAAAAACGTATTCGCTATTGATATCATCAAAAAAATACACATTTACAAACTTTATCAGATTTTCGTTATAAGTGTCTTCCCCCAAGCCATCGGTATCATCCTGTGCCCTTGTCTGCAAAGACAGAGTCAATCCGGAGTCATCTGCATTTATATTATGTTCATTTTCGTCTTGGCATGCATTCAAACAGCAAATGCATACCATTAGTATTACATAAATTATCTTATTTTTCATAACGCCTATTTATATTGCTCAAGAATAAATCTATTTACATCTCCTTCTGTCGGATTACTTTGTCCCCCTTTTGTTATATCCAATTCATAACTGGTTCCGGCACCTTCTCCTCCGTTACCAATGATGGCAAATACTTTTAATTGAGTACTAAATCTATCGTCCGAAGTTGAGTCTTTAACTTTAACTTTTATAGTCTGTAGCTGTGGTTGACCATCAATATATTCTATCTTACCTTCAGACGAACCTACAAACTCAAAATTGGTCTTATCAGTCAATTCTGCACGCCATTCTGTTCCTTCTGGTGTTGCAATAGTAAATGTCATCTTCGCTTCCAGACTCGGATCCAAATGAATTTTATTACCATCTTGATCCAATATAGTATTCCTTTCCCATATTCCTGCTGTCCAACTTAACTGAGTCTTATAATCCACGGAATTTTCTTCCACATCCCAAGGGAGTGTTTTGCAAGTCAAATCCCATCCCATCGGATATGCCGTAGCCCTAATATCAACACAAGTATTCCGATAAATGGCAGTAATTTTCTTCTTATTTTCGTCCAGTATATTCATTAAAGGAAAATCTGTCAAGTCATTAAGTCCCAATTTATAGGCATCTTCTCCAGCCGCCGATTCACAGATATAATCAATGAGAGTAGCTTCTCCACCTACCGGGATCTCATCCCTCTCATTAGCCTGTATATAGTTTTCACCACCATATCCTACATTGTCTGGAAGTTGTTGTTGTTTATCGAATAGATAACTTTTGTTTGCCCAAAAATTTCCAAAACGAATTTGCTTGATAGGTAAAACCATACCTGTCTGGTTCACAAATGTGATACGTAGTTTGGCTACCATACGTATCAATGAAACCGAAACCGAAACTTCATCCTGTATATTATTCATATTGCATGTAGCCATACCTGTCATAGGCAGATACTTACCATCCCTCTTCAGGGTATTTGCCGTTTTAGGGAAAAATTTTCTATTGCTATTATCTATTACTTTATCAAGTAAACTGCTTGCTTCAAAAACCATTCCTATTTTATATACTTCATCAAGTTTCAAATCTCCAGGTTTCTCTTCTACACTTTCTTCATTTGCTATCGCATAAATAGTAGTATTCTTTTTGGGAAATTTTAAAAAACGAATTTCCTGACTCTCCAACGGATTGTTGGCTTCCGTACCGAATGTAGCTTTGTAGTTACTCACTACTTTACCTTCCTGTACCAAAATAAGACGAAGTGTATGAATGCCTTCTTGTTCTTCTATTACAGAATTTGCATATGTACCGCTACGCGTACTGAACTTAACTGTCAGCGAAGCTGTTCCATTATTCTTTTCTACTTGGTCATCGTCCTGTATGCAGGAGGAAACAAGCACTACCAACAGACAATAAACAGTCAACGACCAATATTTCATTATTTTGTTCATAAAGCCTCCTATATGTTAATTCCAATCAGGTTCACCATCTACGATTACCCACTTTGGAAGATTAATATCCACACCTACAGATGTAAACTCTATTGAGATAGGCAAAATCGCCTCTTGCTTGGTTACATCAATATTTTCTTTATAACGCTGTATATAATCATAGATGTTTCCACGTACTAACTCATTACCTTCAGTGTCGGTTAGAATCAATATATGACTACAGCAATCTTCCGACAAATGACCGTCATGATCCATGCGGAATAATTTCAGATCATTGGTATGTATAATCCCCTTTGAGGCATCGTATACCAACTCCGGATAACATGTACCTTTCACTTCTTGATTAATGTCATTGTTGAAATCGGTTTGAGCATTAGATTGTTCTATTCGTAATTTTACAGCCGGTTTTCCATCAATTACCGCACCGGGATGATTGGTAAGTCCAATAATTTCCACATCCACTTCAATATGCGAACTGTATAACTGCACGATAGTTTCTTGTTCGTTTCCCTTATATTCGGGGATCTCTATTTCTTGTTGACCTAAATAGTTGTCATCATGTCCATTTACTTTTTTTTCAGTTTCCCAATTGGGATGTTGCAGAAATATTTTTGTATAATCTTGAGTATCAGTATGTACTACTTTAGTTTTATCATAAGCGTTACCAACGGCAACCAGTTTATATTTTCCCGATTTCAATCGGAAAACATGTCCTTTGGTCCGGTCTGTCAACTCGTCCTGTCCGTACTGCTCTGTACTTATAAGGCTATTGGTTTCATCGAAAACATACAGGTCTATTTTATTTATATAATTCGGCAGTACGTTTTCGTTCCCGTCCGCTTTATACTGAAAGTAGATGGTAACAGGTGTTTCACAATCGTCAAGATTTTCTTTAATACAACTGGTAGCCAGGACAACAACCAGCAGTAATAATATCTTTTGTAAATGCTTCATGTGTAATTTTCTATGTATTAAAATAAAAACCGTATGTTTATAAATATGAAAGAAAATACTGGCAGAAACGAACTGCAATGTCAATACAAGAAGTATCTTTACCTCTCTGCCAGTATTTATCTTGATCTATAGTGTAATGCTATATTACTTTATTCTGATAATAATTAAAAATTATTGCCAGTCTACAGTACCGGAAACTAAAGTCCAGGGAGTCGCCGTAATTTCTGCTACAATGTTAACGTCCTCACCACCTTCAATTGTAGGACCTATAGCTTCATCATTTACATCAATCTTGTTGATACGATAAACATAGCCGGCTTTAAATTCACTAATATAACCCTCGCCATCAACACCAAGATCTTTTTTTTGTGCATCACTCAAGCCTGTCAAATTGAGTTTGTACTTTTCAACCGTTGCATATCCTTTCTTATTTACATTCGACCAAATTTTTCCCTCAGAAACTTCTATATCGCTGAAACAAAGCGTAAGTTTTGGCAGACCCGGAAATATATTATAAGCATAGCAACCGCTTGCCGGCCATACTTTCCCTTCTTCTTTAAAATTTTTGTCTGCATCTGCTATTTTATCAAAAGTAGGTGCAGCATTTTCATTTGATGCATTAACCCAGTCTGTATACTTGCCTAAATTTGTAGTTCCTTCTGTCAACTGAATGTTATTCATAAACAAACCATCAAAATTGATAGTAGTGAAGTAGCAAGGGTTACCACTTGTTTCCACATGTTTAATGTTAGAGAATTCCAACAAAGCCAATTCGTGTTGCATAGTAAATTCTACATTATAAGTATCCGGTTGGCCTTCAACTCTTGTAGGAGTACCAAAATCTGTTTCAGCTGCATACATTGGAGTTTTTAAACCAACATTAAAAACATCCATCAGTGCCCAAGCGGCAGCTTTGCCGTCATTAATAGACACTTCCAGCTTAGATGGGTTTCTCACACCTGTAAACACATAGTTATTAGCCTTTTCTAACGCATTCCCCTCACCATCTGTCGTAAATGTTATTGATCCACTACCACTAACCTGACCGGCAGTCAAAGTCAATGTAACTTTTTCTACCTCTACTTCAACCGTATTTCCATCATCTCCTGATGTACTAGGGTTCTCTGTCCTTGTCTGTGCCGAAGTGTTGATATTCACCTTTACCATAGCACCGTTTTCACTCAAATCCGTCACATCGTCATCATTACTACATGCCGCGAATGCCAGTCCGGCCAATCCCAGCATAAAATACTTGTTTAACCTCATAATTAAAAAAATTAGTAAATAATAATAGTTCGACTTCTTTTGTTTTATGTTTATAAAGGTCTCTTTCCAACCCCATTACAAGTCGGCAATCACTCCTTCCACATTACGCAGATTTTCCTTGGCTTCCACATCACCCGTAGCGGCGGCACGCTGAAGCACTGTGCGCGCTTTCTCATACTGCTTGTCATTGGCATAAGCCACACCCAGACAGTTCAATACACGTACATCACCCTTTTCTTCCAAAGGCAACAATAAATTCACGGCTTCTTTCAGATGTCCCTGTTGAAGTTCATAACGGGCAGCGTTTACAACAGCCGGAACATTGTCGGGGTAGGTGTGGGCGGCTATCAATAGGGCTTCACCGTATTTCGGAGTATCAACCCCGTAAGAGTCGGCAACCTGGTACATCTCCTCCACACTCAGCAGGCGGGGATTGGTATATATCTGCTTCTGGGCTTCTTCCAGGTTGAAGTTGCGTACCTTATACTCTATGCGGTACTCATTACGGCGCAATGGAGGATATACTTCATTCAACAACCGCTGATACACCTCTGGAGGAAACTCATTTCTGAGACGCTGTTCACAAGCATCCAGATCACCCTTACACGTTTCCACCACCGCGATGACCTCCTTCTGTTTCAGCAGGTTGGGATATTTGTCCAATTCCAAACGAAGACCTTCCCAGTCCTCACCACGCCATGCCACATGCCATAAGTGTGTATCCACTTTCGTTTCCTTCTGCACATATTGCGCAAAAGCTTCGGCACGACGTTGGGAGAGTTTTTCGTTATAATCTGCATGTCCTTCCGGAGAAGCGTAGCCGGTTACATATATTCCCGTAATCGTGAGGTCACCATTTCCTTTTACAATGTCGATGGAGTGCCGGACACTGTCAAGTTCCTGACGGTTATTCTGGAATTTCGGGTCAATCTTATGGCTGTCTTGACGGAAGTTCAGACGAGCCACTTTCACCTCGTCACGCATCTTCACAGCCTCTTTCAAGGGAGGAACAAATGCAGCCGTATATTTGGGCTGGAATAGTTGGAGGAAAGTACTTCTCATGGGGGTCTCTTCCGTACCTTTGTCACACTCCGCACAGCCTGTGGTTTCTTCACGAAGTACCAACCGTGCAGCGCCGAGCCACGGTTCGTATGGTATCACTGTACTATATTCCACCTGTTGAGCCTCACCGTTCTTACGCCGTAACACAATCTGCGCACCATCAGTCTTGGTAGAACCGCTCAACGCCTTTTCACGGCGGTGTACCTTGTCGCGTACCCGCCCGTCCACTACTACAGAAGGAAGTTCCAGACTTCTGTCACCTTCTTTCGCCACTATCACCGGATAGAGGCGTACACTTTCCTGCCGTTTCACATGCATACCAGCCACATCAAGGACAAAACCTACGTGAACTTCACGACCGTTCTTTTTTATCTCATCATTGATTACGCGTACCCCCGAAAGGTGTCCGGTCTGTGCAAAAACCGGAACATACGTTCCAAACAAGAGTAATACACCGCATATCAATTTGCCATATATCCATTCTTTTTTCATAACGCGCTTCCTCCTTATTTTATAGTATATATCAGTGATACGGCCGCCTTGGTAACGCTGAAGTATCCCTTATCGCTCTTCTCCTTCCATTCACCACACTTGGGACAGTCATACTTGTCGTAATGGTTCCGGATATAACCGACACCTACACTGGCCTCAATGCTCCAACGATTGCTCAACAACCATTGGTAACCGTAAGCCAGACCGACACCATAATAGTAACCTTCGTAACGGTATCCCTTGGTGGAAGGATAAATACCCAGAGGGAATTTCACGTTACCCACGTTAAACTGCCCTCCGAGCAAGTGCAGACCTAAGAAGTGACCATTGAACGATTCGCACAACCAATAACGTGCTTCAGGCTGCGCCATCCAATGTTTCCACTTCTTGCTGTCTGAAAATGTAAAAGGATTATAGTTTGCGGAAAGATCCAGCGTCCATTTAGGAGCTAGACGAAATTCGGCACCTAAGTTGAAAGTCGCCGTGGCATCATAAAGCAGGTTCGTTTTGAAGGCGATGTCCTGTGCCGACAGCGAGATACCGATAAACAGGAAAATAATGCAAAGGCTCTTTTTCATGCTCTCCATTTTTTATATGATATAAGTTATCTGTTTATATACTTTATCGTTTTAATATTCCTGTTACTTTGTAGGTAACGGGAAAATAAAGAAGAACATGGTACAAGAGACATTCCTGTATCGACATAACCAGCTGTTACGGATTATCGGATGAAACGAAAAGATACGAACAGGTTTTCCATGTTAATTTTGCATAACATGGTAACGGAGGTATTATGTATTTTCCTCTGGTGGAAAACACTGTTATTCAAATCAAAGTGCCTTATAAATATATAGGAAGGCGTTTTTTACTTATTTTTCAAAAAAAATCTGTTTTTTTCTTGTTCTATACAAATGTTTTGTTGATATTTGCGATTGATTAATATTTCCCGTTACCTACAAAGTAACAGAAGTTTATACGATAGATTTAAGAGTATAGTTTTTTTTCTGTTTGTATTGTATAACAGCATATTACAAATTATAAATTCGTAAATATGTATGATATAATTCCTCGGTTCATCTCATTTATTCTTTCATCTGTATGCTTCATAAAGTAAGTTTCGGTTACTTTCACAGATGAATGTCCCATAGCGTTACTGATGAGTTCCGGTTGGTAGTCTCTATAGTTAGCGATGGTGGCCCAGCTATGGCGCGCACTATAGCTACTCAGGCCTTCAATACCCATGTAAAATGACAACTCCTTTAGGCAATAATTGAATTTACGCAGTGCATTCCGATACTGTCGATATTCGTTGTGTCCCGGGCGCTTGATGAAAGAGAAGAGATAGGGCGAACTGGTATCATGGTTTTCCAAGCACCGTATGATGGCCATTGCTTCGGGTTCCACACGTACGGTTAGCCAAGCCCCCGTCTTACGGCGACGATAGGTAAGCGTGTTACCTTTCAGATCACAACGACGCATGTAGGCTATGTCTACAAAGGGTATACCACGAAGCATGAACAGCAAAATAAAAAGTAGGCGAGTGCGTTCCAGCTTTGGGGGAAGTTCTCCGGGGGCTTTCAGTTTACGGAACGTACCCCTATCCAATGCACGTTTCACTGTAACTTTCGTACCGGTATATACTCCCTTGAACAACCGGGGTTGCCAAGGGGCAAGACTGTCATCCACAGCACGGGAATAGACGGCACGAAGCATGCGCATATAAGTAGAAATGGTATTCCAACGGAGTTGCCTTTCAAGTAGGTATTCCTGGAAGTCTTTGAGCCATAGAGAAGTCAGTTCATTAAAATTAAAAACGTCACGTCCCTCGAATTCCATGACACATCTCAAAACACTGCGGTACACGTGTGCGGTACCATGACGCCGTTCGCCTTCCAGGTTGGAAACGACAGTGCCCATATAGGCCAAAAAGTTTGTTTTATCCATATGAAATTGGTTTTAAAAGTACGTCGTATAAATAATTAATTGGAGAAAAGGTTCAACAGACAAGTATGTTAAAAAGAGTAGGGGATTACAAAATTTAGCAGAATATTTTACTAATTTCACTGAAGAGATTACATTCCTTTTTATTGTTAGTGGTAAGAAATGTAGTTAAAAAGATAAGAAATAAATCGAATATCTCTTGTTTATTTTTGAAAGATTTCATTATCTTTGTCGCCGTTTTCAAGTGTTATTGGAAACAGAATTTGCGGAAGTAGCTCAGTTGGTAGAGCATCAGCTTCCCAAGCTGAGGGTCGCGGGTTCGAGTCCCGTTTTCCGCTCCATAAAAAAAGCAGTTATAATTGTTATAACTGCTTTTTTTATCTCCCTTTCTCAAGATTTCCATTACCAATTCTCATCTAAGGAATTTAGATACAAATTATGTACTCTTATAAAGAATCATGGAAGCTGAAATGCATATAAATCGGTATGTGTGGGGGAGATTGTCCGCTACTCATGCGAATGCACAATAATATTTACCGAATGTCGCAAGATATAATCAACTACTTATATAATAGATGGATAAGGTGTTTTTTAAACGTTCGTATAAAAAACACTTTTTTAGCCTTGTATGTAAAACGAGGAAAAAGAATGAAAAGAAGGAATATTACTCTAAAATCAAATAAGACATGAGACTCTGAAAATGAAAGGATTAACTTCCATGTCCTTGAAATACAAAAATATTTTTTATCAAACATTTTGCCAGTATAAAAATCACTCTTATCTTTGCGTACATCAAACGAACGTTTAAAAAACATCCGTTTGTATTCAATTCGTTCGTTTTCAGATAGATACGGTATATGTAGTAACATTCCGGTTTGAAAGATAAAACTGTCTCTTTCAAACCGCGAAGCGTACCCGTTCCTGAGGTCTTCATTCCCAAAGCACTTCCTCAAGTGATTGAAAGTCAAAGATATTGGTTTGCCGCCCGTACACGTGACAAGCAAGAATTCGCTGTCCGCAGGATTCTGGAAAGCCTGAAAGCGGAAGAAGGTATGGATATTGAATTCTATCTTCCCACAAGGACTGTGGTCACCCAACTGAAGTACCGCAGGAAGAGAAGTGAGGTCCCTGTCGTCCGGAACTTGATATTTGTCCGTGCCACCAAAAAGACAGCCTGCGACATACCCAATGTCTACGGGGTCCCCCTTTTCTATATGCGCGACCTTTCCACCCGTTCCCTTCTGGTCGTCCCCGAGAAGCAGATGGAGGACTTCATGTTCGTCATGGACCTGAGTCCCGACGGTGTCAGCTTCGACAACGGAGCATTGTCTGCGGGCCGTAAGGTCAGGGTCGTCAAGGGCGACTTCTGCGGTATTGAGGGGGAAACCACCACCCGTTCCAACAAGACTTACGTGGTCATCCGTATCAAGGGTATCCTGACCGCTACCATCAAAGTGCCCAGGTCCTATCTGAAAATAATAGAGTAACATTTTAATCTTATCATATTCACATTCAATGAATAATCTACTTTCCCGTACTCATGAGCTCCAGCGGCTGGCCCATGAGCTGATGTATCTTGGCATGGATGGCTCCCCCGTCTATTCGGACGACTTTTGCCGTTTGAATAAGGAAGTCCTCGTCCGTTGCGACTCCCTTTTCCCGGAAAAAGGTTCTGATATTATCGAAGAGGCCGACCTGTGCCTGGCCCTCCTGATGGGTTATAATGCCACGATCTACGACTATGGCGACAAGGAGGAGAAGAAGCAGGCTGTCCTGGATCGTATCTGCAATATCCTGGCCCCCCTTGCCCCTTCCTTGCTGAAAGTACGCCTGCTGTCTTACTGCTACGGCGAGGTTTACGAGGAGTCCATGCTCCTGGAAGCCCGTTCAATCATAGGGAGCTGGCAGGGAAGCCCCCTTACCCCCGCACAGAGGGAGATCATTGAAGAGCTGCAGAATATCGAGGATAACCAATATCCTTTTGAAATACTCGAAGAGTGAACCATTAACCTTTAAACCCCAAGTTCCGTTGTTCATACTGTATCTTATACTTGCCTTTGTCATATCGGTATTCATCGCCCGCATGCTTATCCCGCGCATCCTGCTCATCTCGATGCGCAAGAAGCTTTTCGACATCCCGGATTCCCGCAAGGTCCACAACAAGGCCATCCCCCGGCTGGGCGGCGTCTCTTTCTTCCCCACGGTGCTGTTCACCTTCTGCTTTATCTACGCGGTAAGGCTGCTGGAGGGCGACGGGGTGGCTTCCGTATATGCCGGCCACCTGCTTCCCGAACTGTTGCTCTTTGCCTGCGGGATGACTTTGCTCTACCTTACCGGCATCGCCGACGACCTGGTGGGCGTGCGTTATCGCCAGAAACTGGCCATACAGGTTATCTGCGCCTCCTTCTTCCCGCTTTCCGGCTTGTGGCTCAACAATCTATACGGCCTGTTCGGCATCCATGCGTTGGACCCCTGCATCGGCATGCCGTTCACCGTCCTCTCCATAGTTTTCATCACCAATGCCATCAACCTGATAGACGGCATTGACGGGCTTGCCTCCGGCTTGAGCAGCGTTTCCCTGCTCATCTTCACTTTTCTCTTCATCGACAAGGGCCTGTGGAGCTATGCCATGCTTTCCGTCGCCACTTTCGGTGTCCTTGTCCCGTTCTTCTATTACAACGTGTTCGGCAGTGCCGAGCGTTCCCGGAAGATTTTCATGGGGGACACCGGCAGCCTTACCTTGGGTTATACGCTGAGTTTCCTTGCCATCAAATACAGCCAGGTCAATCCGGATGTCACCTCTTATACCGAAGGCGCTTTTGTCATAGCCTTCAGTACCTTGATCATTCCCGCCTTCGATGTTGTCCGGGTAGTCATGGTACGTGCACGCGAAGGCAGGAACCCTTTTGAACCGGACAAGAACCACATCCACCATAAACTCCTTGCCATCGGGCTGTCCCCGCGGAAGGCCATGCTCGCACTGCTGTGCATGTCCTGCGCGTTCAGTGCGGTCAACATCCTGTTGATGCCCTATGTCAATAACACGGTGATGCTGGTTGCGGACATAATGGTATGGGTAGGACTGAACTTGTGGTGGGATTATATAAGGGACAAACACAAGAAAAAGTAATATTCAATGAATATCCGCATATTCTGCCACCGCATTGAAACAAGGGCAGGGCTTCTGCGGATTTAAATCATGGTGTCCCACAACCAAAACTGTGGGAAACAGGAGTTTCAGTTCGCGGATAAGCGCCAGCAGACTGCCTCGTTGCAGTAAGGTACGGGTATCTTTGGGATATCCGCAAGCATCAAGACCTCCTTCATAACAGATACCTACACTATGCGAGTTATGATTGCGGCAATGCGCCCCCGGTTTTTCCAACGGACGTCCTCTGTGGATGTCACCATCCCGGGTAATATAGAAATGATAACCTATATCTTGAAATCTACGGTGGTTGATATGGTCGCAACGGCACTGTTCAAAATCAAAGCTCTGCCCCTCACGGGTAGCAGAGCAATGAATAATGATAAGGGTAATGGTTCTCATCGGCTCATGCAAGAACTGATTCCGAACACTCCGGCCAGGGTAGTAGCCACGGCCACGATAACTTTGAGCACAATGCTCCATACTGATTTTTTTTCTGTTGACATAAATTGATTTTTTTAGATGAAAAAATATATTTTATCCCAGCGGATTTTCATTCTGGTCTTCACCGTTGCCCGATGAGCTGCCGCCACTGTTGCCGTCAGCCTCTATGGCATATTGGGAAGCCTCTTTCAGTGCAGCCTCCAGGTTGATTTGGGCGTTACTCAGTTCTCCGGTGGCACGGGCGCGCAGTTTCACGCCTTTTACATTATCCGTTACAGTGAATTCCTTGGCGGACGTAGCGCCTTTCTTGCTCACGATGCCTACGGAGAATATAGCGAGATCATCCAATTTCACGTTCTTGCCGTCCAATATCAACTCCTTGATACAGGAGATCATATCGGCAAGCACACCCTTGATAACGCCGGGCGAAAAAGGAGTGTTATGCTTCGACATGTGTTTCGACAACATTTCCGTGTCGAATGTCTCGTTAATCACCGGACGGGCATACCAAAGGCCGTTGCATTGGTTTTTCTCGCCTACAATCTGAACTTTTTTGTAAGTAATCATACATCTAAAGTTTTAAGTTAATAATTAGTTTTACTTTGGCCGGAGAGTTTATTCCTCTCTTGACCGAAACAAAGATACGATGCGTAAAAAAGAGAAAATAGGTAAAAGTGGATAAGGCTTGATTTCGGTAGGTTATAGTTGATTAAAGCCGATACTCTGTATGGATGTTTCGCTGATTTTCAGTAACTTTACATCCGATAAAGAAACAAGATAAGTGAAGTTATGGAGAATTTTGTCATTCGTGCTTATGGGCGTACGGAACTTGCCCAATGTTACTTTCCTGCACTTAATTCGCAGGTAGCTTACCGGAAATTACAGAGTTGGATTGATTATTGCCCCCATCTGCGCGATCGGCTCAATGCTTTATGCTGCAATCCGCAGAGCCGCATGTTCCTGCCTGTCCAGGTAAGGATGATAGTAGAAGCGTTGGGAGAACCCTGAAATACCGACGGACGAAAGAGGATGATCAACGAGTGTCACCATGCTGTTTAGACAACTCGTTATCATCTTTAGACGGCTCATCATCATCTTTCGGTTGCCAATCTTCTTCTTTCCGCGGCCAGCCGTTATGTTCCGGCTACCGGCGGTTTTGCCGTAAACCGTGCCGTGGCACACTGGTTGCGATAGATTTCATCACCTTTCAACTCTACGACCCGATATCCCCGCTGATTGGCGGTTCTCACCAGCTCGAACCCCGCCTGCTTCATGGCGATTCCGATTTTGGTAGGACTAAGCAACTGCTTGATGCCTCCGCTGATTTGATTCAGGATATAAGCCGTGGTAACAAAGATACATTCTTCGCCCGGCATGGGGTAGCGGAAACGTGTAAGAACAAGTTCACGCTCCAGGTTAGGGACTTCAAAGTTCACATTGTGGGCATTGACAGCGTTTACCTCCCCGGTATCGAACCAATAGTGAAAACCCTCTTTCCAAAGGGTGTAAGCCTGCGCGTAGACCCCGTCATAATTTACGGGGTACGTATAGGGGTCGTCGATGCTCTCCACCTCAAAAGGCAACCAGCGACGATTACCGGTGGGATCTGAGAGAAAATGGATATTATTACTGGTACCGCAGAAACTCGCAATATGGGGACGGTGCTCTTTATAGTGCCCATAAGCCTCCCGTTCGTTCACGTTTTTCATGGTTACCATGGCTTTGAGTTGGTTCAACTCTGCCGGACGCATCTCGTCTATCTCCTCCAGGCAGATGAGGGCGAACTCGGTGAGGGTAAACATATCATCTTTGGTGATACGGTTATTATTCGATTTCACATAAAAATATTGTTGCAACTCTTTAGGCAGCAGGTTATTGAACCAAGTGGTTTTATAACTTCCCTGCGGCCCGATGAGAACCAGAATTTCATGATTTACCACTTGCGTGTCAAACAAGGATGCGGTGATACCTACAAACCATTTCTTGAAGTATTCCGCAAACACGGACGGGTCACCCTTGACGTGCACGGTAGATGCCAGCTGCCCGATATAGTCGATGTCGCGGTTCCAAGGCTTCAACTTACTGAAATGTTCGACGAAAGGATTGAAAAGCTTCACATACTCGGAGCTCAGCACGTTGCGGATGTCACCGATGCGTGCCGCCTTCGTATCCTTGCTCATCCGGCACCACAGGGAGTTGACGAAACGGTCGTCTATTTCCACATACCTGCCGTCGTCTTTGCCGGCATCGGATTTCAGAACTTCACATTTTCCGGTGATAGTATTATGTCTGAATTTCGCTTGGGTATCAAGAAACGTCTCTATTTCCTCTACGGTGGCAAACTTATCGTTTCCGGTAGTGTCCTTACCCTTCCGGCAAGACAGTTTCCGGGTGCCGTGTTCATCTGTATTGAGATAACACGAACGGAAAATGGAAACAATATCCCCGTCGTAATCAGTAAACCGGCCGATGGCCCATTCCGTCGCTTCATCTTGAGATACCCCAAACGCGTTGAGCAGATAGCCCATTCGCATGATATATTCGTTACGGGAATGTTCGGTATAAACAATGTTTTCCCGGTTCAGTTCTTCGGCGGCTTTTTCTACAGCTCTTTGCAACCGCTTATGCGGGGTTCTTTTTGGGGAAGTCCCACACGATACGTTTGTCCGGGATTGTATCCGGAAAGGAAGCGCCTCAGGATTGAAAAACACATCAGGATCATGGGCAAGTCCGCACAAACGGGTAACATTCTTGCATTTCAGGTCGCATTCGTAATCCAGCAGGCGGGAATAGTAGAGATTGGTTTCTTCAAAAACACGGGCATAAAGTTTCAAGTTTCCTTTGGAATGGTCGCCGATACAATCCGTAAGGAAAATCACCCGGACACCGTTACCGCTAATGGTACGGTAGGAGAGGAGAGTATGAGGATCCTCACGAATACTTTGCAACATCGTTTTCATCCGGTCGGTGGGCACATGATCCAAGTCGGCCATGGAAAGTCCGGTCCATCCGGAGATATTCTCCCGTCGTTTTCCACCCTCGAAACGTACGGCTATGGCGAAACAGGGGCACGCAGCCTTTTCACGGTTAGCAGCATCAGTGAGTCCTTGTTTTGCATAATGACGATGTTTTTCGGTATGTTCACTTATCAACGCATCGTTCTTGATGAGGTCGACCACTTGACGAATAGTAGTTTTTGCGGGATGCATGTCTGAATAGCCTTTAAAAAGGCTGATTAAAATTTCTTTCATTGAATGTTTTTATTGTTGTAAAAAAAATGATGCCGCGAAGTTGAGGAATAGATGGCGTACCGCCAAAAAGAGATAACTGACATGTGAGTTACGCATGGATGATTTATTAACATTATTCACGTATGTTAACGTTTCACATGCCTGTTTTTTAGTATCAACTTAAATTTATTCAAAAAAAACGATGAGTAAAAAGAAGAGAATCATCCTCTACTTTGAGCTGGGTGATTTCCTGGAATCGCTACGGTGTAGCATTCCGGTAGATGGTAAATACCTTCCCATTCAGGAAGTATGCCATCGCACGTCTATGAGCGTCTCCACTTATGAATGCATAAAAAGGGGACTTGGTCTGATTTGAATCAGTGCTATGCTGTTTTCCACCTCTATGCGGGTGTGTACGCGCTACACTCCAAAGAGTACAACAGCTTGGTTCACAGGTTTGTGCAGTGTATGGAAAAAGATTGGGAAACGTATTGACGCTGTAGCCGATGACACCTTTGGCACGCGTTTTTCCAACTTTCTATAGTATATATGTATTTAATGAATCAATACTTAATAGTACGTTTTACGTATACGTATAAAAAGTTATAAAAGAGGGTGACAAAGGTGTCACTACTATTTGTGTTTATGTCAAAATTACGAATATAATTTCATTATTATGCTTAATAATAAATCCGTCTTGATTACCGGAGGAACAGGTTCCTTCGGCAAGAAGTTTGTGGAAACCATTCTCCGTGATTATCCACAAGTTAAAAAAATCATTATCTACTCTCGTGATGAACTAAAGCAGTTCGAATTAAAGCAGAAGTATCCGGAGAATAAGTATCCCCAGATGAGATATTTCATTGGTGATGTCCGCGACCTTGAACGTCTGACCCGTGCTTGTGAAGGGGTGGATGTAATTATCCATGCTGCTGCGATCAAGCAGGTAGATACGGCTGAGTACAATCCTGAAGAATGTATCAAAACTAACGTACATGGTGCGCAGAATGTGATAAAAGCGGCTCTTGCCACAGGTGTCCGTCACGTGGTGGCGTTATCTACGGACAAGGCCTGTGCTCCTATCAATCTTTACGGAGCAACCAAGTTGACATCTGATAAATTGTTTACGGCAGCCAATAATATCAGTGGTTCCAAGGACATTAAGTTTTCTGTAGTCCGTTATGGAAATGTGATGGGTTCCCGTGGTTCCGTAATTCCCTTTTTTATCAATAAACGTGATAATGGAGCGAAGGAACTTCCCATTACTGATATGCGGATGACCCGTTTCAATATCTCGTTGGAGGCCGGTGTCGCTTTGGTAATGTACGCCATCGGTCATCATTTGGGAGGAGAAATTTTCATCCCGAAAATTCCATCCTATCATATCAAAGATGTTGCCACTGCCATCGCTCCCAATCTACCGCAGGTAGAAGTAGGTATACGTCCGGGCGAGAAGTTGCATGAAGAGATGATTACCGTGACCGATGCCCTTGACACTATCGACTTGGGAAGATATTATGTGATCCTGCCTTCTGTTTCCTACAAACATAAGCGTGAAGAATTTATCAAACACCACAATGCTGTACCTGTTCCCAACGGTTTCCATTATAGTAGTGACAGCAACACTGAATGGGAAACAGTGGAGAGCATGCGTGAGAATATCAAGAAATATGTTGATCCTAATTTTGAGGTAAAATGATAAATAAGTCTATTCCCTATGGTCGTCAGTATATTACGGACGAAGATATTCAGATAGTTATTGAAACCTTGAAATCTGATTATCTGACCCAAGGACCTAAGATAAAGGAATTTGAAACCAAGTTTGCCGAATACGTAGGTGCAAAGTATGCTGTGGCAGTCAACAATGCTACTTCCGGGCTTCATCTTGCAGCCACTGCGTTGAATGTTAATCCTGGAGACAAGGTTATTGTTACTCCCATGACTTTTGCTGCAAGCGCAAACTGTATTCGTTATTGTGGTGGCGAGGTGGTATTCTGTGATATCGACAAAGATACCTATCTCATGGATATCAACAAACTCAGGGCGATATTGCAATCTGCCCCCAAAGGTACTTACAAGGGTATGATCCCTGTTGACTTTGCCGGTTATCCTTTGAATTTAGAAGAACTTGGCAAGCTTGCTGATGAATATGGCCTTTGGATTATCGAGGATGCTTGCCATGCTCCCGGTGGATATTTCACTGATAGTAAGGGAAATAAGCAGTATTGTGGTAATGGTAATTATGCAGACTGTGCCGTATTCTCTTTCCATCCGGTAAAGCACATTGCAACAGGTGAAGGAGGTATGGTGACCACCAATAGCAAGGAACTTTATGACAAACTTTGCCTTTATCGCACTCACGGCATTACTAAAGACCCGGCTTTGTTACATGAGCATCATGGTGGTTGGTATTACGAAATGCAGGAACTGGGTTTCAATTACCGTCTGACTGATTTTCAAGCCGCTTTGGGCATATCCCAATTGAGTAGGGCTAAAGAAGGCCTAGGTCGTCGTCATCAGATAGTGGAATGTTATAATGAGGCTTTTTCTAAAGTACCGGGTATCCGTACACCATTCAATGCCGTAGATGTTTATCATGCTTATCATCTTTATATCATCCAGGTAGATGATCGTTTGGGGTTATACAATTATTTACATGAGAACAATATCTACGCGCAGGTACATTATGCTCCGCTTCATCTGATGCCCTACTATCAACAGCTTGGTAACAAGAAAGGTGATTTACCGGTAGTTGAGGAATATTATGAGCATTGTTTGAGTCTTCCAATGTATCCCACATTGACGGATGAAGAGCAAAAGTATGTGATAGAAAAGGTTCTTGAATTTATGGTAAAATGAAAAATATAGCAATAATTCCCGCCCGTGGCGGTAGCAAGCGCATTCCACGTAAAAATATCAAACCCTTTATGGGCAAGCCTATCATTGCTTATTCCATCGAAGCCGCTTTGCAAAGCGGACTTTTTGATGAAGTGATGGTCTCTACCGATGATGAAGAAATTTCTATAATAGCCAAAGACTTTGGTGCATCAGTACCATTTTTGCGTTCAGAGAAAACAGCTAATGATTTTGCTGGTACAGAGGATGTTATTTTAGAGGTTCTTCATATGTACGAAGATAGAGGGCAAACTTTTGATAATATTTGCTGTTTATATTCAACTGCTCCATTTGTGACTGCTGAAAGGTTGATAGAGGGATTTAACCTTCTTTCTGATAAAAATGATGCAGCAATTTCTGTAGTTGAATATTCCTTTCCAATTCAACGAAGTGTAAAAATGGATGAAGCTGGATATTTACAGCCTAATTTTCCACAGTATATGGATGCGCGTTCTCAGGATCTTGAGAAAACATACCACGATGCAGGACAGTTTTACTTTATCAAAAACAAAACGTTTATAGAAGAACATTCTTTGTGGTGTAGAAATGTGGTACCTGTTATTTTACCAGAATTGGAAGTACAGGATCTTGATACAATGGCGGATTGGGAGCTTGCCGAGGTGAAATATAAAGTGATTCATGGATAAACCAAAAGTGTATCTTAAAGCTGACGCGTCGGCGATAATCGGTTACGGCCACTTTATCCGTACTTTGGCTCTTGCCGACATGCTGAAGGACGATTTTGACTGTACCTTCTTTACTTGTCATCCTACCCCTTATCAAGTGAGTGAGATGGAGAAAGTATGCCCGCATGTCACCTTGCAGGAAGAAACGCATTATGATGATTTCCTTTCTTGTCTGAGAGGAGATGAAATCGTAGTGCTTGACAATTATTTCTTCACTACCGATTACCAGCGCGCCATTAAGGAAAAGGGCTGTCGATTGGTGTGCATTGATGATATGCACGACAAGCATTATGTGGCGGATTACGTCATTAATCATGGATTAACAAATCAAGAATTATTTGATTGTGAAACATATACTAAACTTTGTTTGGGATATGAATATGCACTTTTACGTAAACCTTTTTTATCAAAACAGACACGGGCTGAAAGAAATTGTATTGTAGTAACATTTGGCGGAGTGGATGAATTTGACATAACAAGCAAGGCTATACTTCAATTGCTTGATGTTACGAATGAAAAGATAGTAGCAATAGTTGGAGATGGATATCACCCCAAAAATAGTTTTATTGATAATGAAAGGGTGATTTATAGAACAAAATTATCTGCTCAGCAAATGGCAGATACATTTAATAGTGCTTCATTAGTAATATGTTCAGCTAGTTCGGTTTGTATTGAGGCGTTGGCTTGTGGTGCAATCATTGCAGCAGGATGGTTCGTTGATAATCAAAAAGAATTATATGAGAATTTGGCAAAGGAGGGAAGAATAATTCCATTGGGGAATATCGAAAAAGAAATTCGGATTTCAGATGTTTTTTTAGTTTCTATTACTCCTTCTACATTTGATGCAACTCGAGTGAAATCACATTTCTTACATATTTTTTCAGATTTAGCTAAGGGGCGATATTTGCGAAAAGTACGTCAAGAAGATTTAGATCGAATATACGAATGGTCTAATGACCCTGCAGATAGAGCAGGTTCATTTAATTCAGAACCAATAATATATGAAAATCATATTAAATGGTTTGCTAAATTGCAGACTCTTAAAGATGTCACATTATATGTATTCATTGTCAATAGAGAGCCTGTAGGTCAAGCAAAAATTACCTTGAAAGGGGATGGAAGTGCTGAGGTTGGTTACGGTATAGCAGCCAATAGCAGAGGAAAGGGATTAGGTAATACCATTATTCCGCTGGTTGAAAATGAAGTTTTTCTTTATTTTCATGTTACGCAAATGATTGCAGAGGTAAAATCTAACAATATTCCTTCTTTGAAAATATTTTCTCGAAATCACTATAAAAAAGTGAAGGAATCAGAAGGCATCGTGTTATATATAAAAGAACTGTCTTAAATGAGCTAATGGAACTTCATTATGAAAGGGCTAAAAACAAACAAAAGAATAGGTAAATAGTAAAACAAATTATGGATAAAGTTTTAGAAAACAGGTTAGTGATTTTAATTGGTATGGAGCATTATACTCCATTAGGTGTCATTCGTTGTCTTGGCGAAAACGGAATCAATCCTGTATTTATAGGCGTAAAATATAAGGCTTGTGTGGCATCATCCAGCAGATATGTCAAGAAATCATATTTGGTTAATGATGACCAGGAGGCATTCGACCTTTTGCTGAAGGAATATGGAGATGTATCTGAAAAGACAGGTCTGAAGCCTATTGTTCAGTTCACGGATGACAGTACCGTAGAACTTTTTGAAAATCATCATGATGAATTGAAGGATAAGTTTATTTTCTTTAATGCTGGTGGTAACCATCGTATAGCAAAGTTCCTCGATAAATTCGAAATATTGCAATGTGCGGAACGCCATGGCGTGCAAATTCTGCCCACTGAGGTGGTGAAATGTGGTGAACTTCCTAAACATGCTGAATATCCGGTAATCACAAAAGCCATATCTCCAAATGCTGGCGCCTGGAAAGGTGATGTAAACATTTGCTATAGTGAGGAAGAATTGAAGGCAGCTTTCAACCGTATCAAAAGTCCGTTGGTTCTCATACAGAAATTCGTAGAGAAGAAAACAGAGATGACTATTGAGGGGTATGCCGTCAACAAAGGAAAAGATATGTTTGCTGCTATTCAGTGCTCATACCTTTATAATATAAAAGGATATTATAGTCCATATCATATTGATAAACCCATTCAGAATCAAGACCTGAAAGAAAAATTAGCCGCTATGATAGAGGAAATAGGTTTTGAAGGAGTATTTGATGCTGAATTCCTTGTTGCCCCTGATGACCAGTTGTACTTCTTGGAGATTAACTTCCGAAATACGACATGGAGCTATTCATCAGCCGTTGCTGGATACCCTTTAGCTTATCTGTGGTGTGTTTCAATGTTGACAGGAGAAATTCCCGAACCCAAAGACTTTGAACCGTTCACTTCTATGGTGGAACCGATAGACTACTCTAAGAGAGTAGAAGAGGGGCGTTGTTCTTTGTCTGAATGGCTTAAGGATTTTAAAGAAGCCAAGTGTACATATTATTATGACCCTGTTGATTTAAAACCTTGGCAGGTACTGACTGATAATTGGGATAAGTTGAAATAAATAAGCATAAGATTAGTAGGTTATGAAAAAGGGTACATGGTATAGTCGTAACTTGGTGTTTTTTTGGACGATTATAATAGCCATTTCCGTCATTGTCTTTGGTGCTGTTTACAGTACTCAGCTTGGAGAAATATCCGGCGTTTTCATGCAATGGGTTAGTCATTATTTCGGTTGGCTATACATTTGGGCCATATTTGCATTTATTGTATTCCTTGTTTGGATTTCTTTCAGTAATTACGGTAAGATTAAATTAGGAAAAGACACTGACAAACCGGAATTTAGTAATTTCTCATGGTATTCTATGCTGTTTTGTGGCAGTACAGGAATCGGGTTGGTGTTTTGGAGTATAGCAGAGCCGTTATCTCATTATGCTGCACCTCCTACAGGAGTTGTAGCGGGATCTCAGCAAGCGATTGATTTTTCTGTAAGAACCTGTTACCTGCACTGGGGCATTACTCAATGGGTTTGTTTTGCTGTTGTAGGCCTTGGTATAGCCTACTTCCAGTTTCGTAAGGGGAAGAATGCGCAGATTAGTAACCTGATGATTCCGCTGGTTGGTGAAAAACATACTGAAGGTTTCTTTGGAAAAGCCATTGATGGGTTCTCTGTAGTTGTTTCTTTTGCTGGTGTTGCCACATCATTAGGTTTGGGAGTTTCTCAGATTTGTGGTGGTCTTAACTATCTGTTTGACATTCCAAAGAACGAAAATACCATATTGACCATCATCATTTTGATAACATTGGTGTTCATAATCAGTGCTATTTCTGGTGTTTATAAAGGTATAAAGATTCTATCGAACTTAAACACGATTCTTGCTTTAGCTTTGCTTGTCGTGGCTTTTGCTGTTGGTCCCAAGATTACAATGCTGAATAACTTGACAAATAGCGTTGGTCAGCACATTCAGTACTTTTTTTCAGATGTGATGATGATTAATGCCTTTGGCAATAATGAGTGGGTGATGAATTGGCGTGTGTTCTATTATGCATGGTTTGTTGCATGGACTCCTTTTGTGGGCATGTTTTGTGCAAGAATATCAAAAGGTAGAACGGTGCGTGAATTTATTTGGGGAGTGGTTGTCGTTCCAACATTATTCACTATCGTATGGTTGGCAGTATTTAGTGCCATAGCATTGTCTACCGTTCAGGGCTGGAGTCTTGAGAATGTACAGCAGTTGATAGCTTCTCCGGAAACAGCAGTGTTTATTGTATTTAGCCATTATCCTCTTAGCCAGGCTATTTCAATAATGATTATTGTTTTATTAGGTATCTTCTTCATTACTTCGGCTGATTCTGCTACTTATTCACTCAGTATGATGACATCAAATGGCAGTATCACTCCTCCGGTATATAAAAAGGTGGTGTGGGGTATTGTTTGTAGCTGTATTGCTTACATCCTTTTATCAGCCGGAAGCCTGAAACCTTTGCAAACGATTTCAATTGCAGCTACGTTACCATTTCTTTTTGTGATGATTGCTATGATGTGGGCTTTGGTGAAAGATATGAAGAAGTCGGATTTAACTGAAACGAAAAAATGAAGATAAAAAGATTATTGTTGGTCGTTACAACCTTGATGCTAATGACAACTGTCATGGCACAGGTTCCATATTTTTCAGGAACAGTAGGTGATGGAAAATTATATGGCTACACTTCACTGAAAATCCGCCCGGGAATAAACGCTCAGGAAACTTATACCGCATTTCAATATGGTATAGGCAATTATTTCGCTACGGGTGTTGATCTCTATACCGATGCAGGTACTTCTTATATGGGCTATCTTGTAAGAGCGGGATATAAGTTCAGTAAGTGGTTTGGAATTGGTGGACAGGTAACGCCTTCATTTGATTTGAACGATAATATGAAGTTTTCCTACTTAACATCTGCCCTCTATATGAATGGAAATATAACGGATAGTGGCCGGTTGTTTTGGTGTAGCAATACATGGTGGGGGGTAAACAAAGGAGCTGGCAATACAATGTCACAATGGACATTTTTGGGATATGCTATCCCCATAGGAAAAGGCCGAAGTTTCACTCCCATGATTGGAGAAATTCATTCTTGGAAGATGGATAGTGACATGGATATTGCTGCAGGTTTCTACTATTCAGTCAAAAAATGGAATTTTTATGTTTGGGGTAATGACTTCTTGAAAGTTCATCCCAGAGTAGTGGTTGGTGTGGATTTCGTATTGTAATAATATTATATGAGCAAGACTTTTATTATTGCCGAGATGTCGGCAAATCACAATCATCGCAAGGAGGTTGCAATTGAGACAATTAAGGCAGCTAAGAAAGCGGGAGCTGATGCTATCAAGATTCAGACGTATTCGTCAGAAACAGAAACTTTGGATTGCGACAAGCCTGATTTTAGAGTTGGAAAAGGTTTATGGGATGGAGAGACTTACTTTAGCCTTTACCGCAAAGCTGATACTCCATGGAAATGGCATGAGGAACTATATCATGTGGCTAAAGAAGAAGGGTTGATTTGTTTCACTACACCAACAAATAAAGAAACGATAGACTTTGTGGAGGTTTTGGGTAATCCCATTTATAAGATTGCTTCTTTCGACATTATTGATATTCCCTTCATTCGCTATGCTGCATCAAAGCAGAAGCCGATGATTGTTGCTACAGGTATCGCAACAGAAGTAGAGATTAAAGAAGCTGTTGACGCTATACGTGCAGAAGGAAATAACGATATTACGCTTCTGAAATGTACATCGGCCTATCCTGCAAAAATAGACCAAGCGAACTTGCTAACTATGCCTGATATGAAAGAAAAATTTGGGGTTAAAGTTGGTGTGTCTGACCACACTTTTGGTAGTCTTGTGCCTATGACTGCTGTAGCTTTAGGGGCAGAAGTAGTGGAAAAGCATTTTATCATCGACCGTTCTATCGGTGGTCCTGACTCTGATTTTTCGATGAATGCAGAAGAATTTGCTCAGATGGTGAAAGATGTTAGGAATGTTGAGTTGGCATTAGGTGCTGTCACTTATCCAACGGATGTTAATGCTATTGCTGGTCGTATATATTGCCGTTCGCTTTATGTAGCAGAAGATATGAAGTCAGGAGATGTCATTACAGAGAAGAATGTGAGAGCTGTTCGTCCCGCTTTTGGATTACCAATCAAATATCTACCACAGTTATTGGGCAAGAAAGTAAATAGAAATTTGGAAATGGGTACTAGAATGAGTCTTGAGTTTGTCAAGGATATATGATTTAACATAAATGAATAACGAGATAGATAAGCATAAATTTATTCTTGTCGCTTTGGAACACTATAATTCTTTAGGGATTATTCGCACACTTGGAGAATTGGGTATTAAGCCCGTGTTCGTAGGGGTAGATTATAAGGTTCCAGTAACCTCTGCAAGCAAATATATAGGTGTGCACCACCGTGTGAAATCCATTGCGGAAGCATACGACACTGTTATCAAGAACTATGGTGATGTTTATTCCAAAACTGGCTGCAAACCTTTTCTGCTCTTTAGTGACGATGATGTTTACAGTGTTTTTGACGAGAATATCGAGGACATACAGAAGAACTTCATTACTGCAAATGCGGGAAAGAATGGTCGGGTGGTTGAATTTATGGAGAAGGATGCTATTCAGGGTCTTGCTCGTCGTTACGGTCTTCCTACTATTGATTCTCATGTAGTTAAGCCTGGTATAGTGCCCGATGGATTGAAATATCCAGTGATAACCAAAGCTATTTCCCCGTTGGCAGGTGCTTGGAAAGGTGATTTCCATATTTGTGAGAGCGAGTCACAACTTCGAGAGGCTATGGCAACAATCAATGCAAAGAAATGTATGATTCAGCCATACTTGGAGAAAAAAAACGAAATTCAGTTCGAAGGATTTAGTTACAATCATGGCAAAGGTATGTTCACTGCTATTCAATGTGCATACAATTATAATATTAAAGGATATTATAGTCCTTACATGAATGTATTCTCTCCCAAGCATTCTGATTTTCTTATTAAGCTCAACAGCATGCTTGAAGAGATAGGTTATGAAGGACTTTGGGAGATTGAGTTTTTGGTGGATACAGAAGACAATTATTGGTTTCTTGAAATCAATTTCCGCAGTTCTCCTTGGCATCGTGCTGCCACCATTGCAGGTATGCCTCTTTCATACCTTTGGTGTAAGACTATGCTAACGGGCAAAGCGCCCAAGCGCAGGAAATTCGACCCTTTTGATGCAATGGTAGAGCCTGTTGACTATGGCAAACGAGTTGAAGAAGGCCGTTGTACTTTGCCTGAATGGTTGACCGATTTCAGGACTGCTAAGTGTTTATATAATTATGATGAGAATGATATGGAACCTTGGAAACTGGTCGTTAATCATTGGGATGAATTGAAATAATTTTTTATATAAAACATTACATATATGTTTTCTAATAAACGAATCATGATTGTTGCCGCCCATCCCGACGATGAACTGCTGGGGCTGGGAGCCACCATGCATAAGCTCATCAAGGAGCAGGGCATACTGACCCGGGTCATCATTTTAGGTGAGGGGATTACTTCGCGTTCGGATGCCCGCAATACGGAATTATGGAAAGAAACTTTGGAAAAACATCACCAGAATGTGGAGATAGCGCGTCAGTGCATAGGTTATCACAGCGTGCAGGCTTATAACTTTTCCGACAACCGTTTCGACAGCCATGCATTGCTCGATATCGTGAAGGTAGTGGAACATGAGAAGGAACAGTTTCGTCCCGACTTCATCTTTACCCATCATGGAGGTGACCTTAATATAGACCATCAGATGACTTTCCAGGCAGTGATGACTGCCACACGTCCTATGGAGGATGAACCGGTGAAGGCTGTTTTTGCTTTCGAGACCCCATCGGCCAGTGAGTGGCAGGCTACTTGTGATCCCCGTCATTTCATGCCGAATCTTTACATGGAGATTTCGGAGGCTGACTTGAAAGCAAAATGTGATGCCATGGCAGCTTATGAATTCGAGAGCCGTACTTTTCCGCATCCACGTTCTTCGGAAGCATTGAAAATTCTTGCACAGTATCGCGGATATACTATAGGAAAGCAGTTTGCAGAGGCATTTCAGATTGTGAGAATGATAAAAAAATAATATGTGGCTTTGATATCAAGTTTGTTTACAGAACTTTAATAAAGTATTTTATAATCTATGTCTATCTTGAAGAATTACATCAATAACCTTAGCTAATAGCTTTGTACACATTTTGTACCATTTACACTTTTTAAAGATAAAAATAATTAAAATTTCATGTCTATATATTCAACAAAAAAATGAAGGTTCTCATTTTCTCTGCAAATAATGATTTCAGTGCTATAGAATGTGCAACAATGCAACTAAACAAGGGTAATGAAGTCTTTGTATTGTCTTGTGATTCCAATATGAAAATTTGCATGCATAATAAGTTGGGTAATTCTTTATATTGTAAACTTTGTCAACATACAATGCTATCTGCATGGAAAAAATCAGGTGTTTTTGATAAAATACATTATTATAAGTTTTCTCAACTTATCAAAAAACAAGATCGAGACAAGGCTTTTAGTTTCAATACTAATTTTAATTCCATTACAGAATTAAAAGATGCTATATACAAAGGAGCTGAAGTTGGATATGGAGCCTTTTCCTCATATGTATCAATGTCCAGAAACGTCATGCCTAATATATCACGTGAATTCAAAAAATTCATAGCTTTTTTAATTCAAAAAGAAATAGAATTATATGAAGTCGCAGAAAGACTAATTATTGAAAACAGTATAGAATTACTTATATTTCATAATGGTCGATTTTCTACATATAAACCATTTTTAGGGCTTGCGGAAAGATTTAGAATACCGTATGTCATTACAGAACAAGAATATTGTAATGATGATGTAATGAAGAATTATTTTGTTAATGGTACACCTCATGAAATGCAACCAATTATTGAACATATGAATAAAAATTGGGAAGCAGGAAAGGCTGTAGAAGATGTAGAGAAATATGCACATGATTTTTTTAACAAAAGAAGAAATAGTCAGGCTGCAGGTGATATGGTATATACAAAAGATCAGATAAAGGGCCTTCTGCCGGAAAAATGGGATAAATCCAAAGAAAATATAGCTATCTTTAATAGTTCGGAAGATGAGTTTTGTGCTGTTTCAAAGGCATTTGACAGTTATACGCTATATCCTTCCCAGTATGATGCGCTAATCTCAATATTCGAACATTATAAAAATGACGATTCTAAATATTTTTATCTTCGTATCCATCCTAATTTAAAAAACGTACCATATAAATCTCATTTAATACTTTACACTTTACAATATCCCAATGTGACAATTATTAAGCCAGAATCGCCTGTTAATTCTTATTCTCTTTTAGATAATTGCTCAAAAGTTATAATATTCAATTCAACTGTAGGATTAGAAGCATCATATTGGAGAAAACCGGTTATAGCGCTAACCCATTTTTATTACTCTGAATTTGAAGCTGTATATACTCCTAAATCCCAAAATGAACTTTGGAAATTAATAGATACAAAAGAGTTGGCAGACAGATATAATGAAGGAGTTTTAAAGTTTGCATATTTCCTATATCGTAAGAATTTGCCAAAATTTGAATATGTATCTTACAAATATATAGATTTTAAATTTCTAAGAACAAGATTAAGCGGTGCTATGGTTATGAAATTTTTGAATAGTTATAAGATTATGGCTATCATTGAATTTTTAATAAATCGGATCCCTTTTCCATCACCAATTAATAGATATTGTAAACTCCCGGAGACAAAACCATACCAAGTATAAAATGGGGAAATATAAGACTTTAGCAAAGAACACAGGATTTGTATTAATTGGTACAATTGGTAGTAAATTAATTAATATAATTATGCTACCACTTTATACTTTTTGGCTGAAACCTGAAGAGTTTGGAGCAATAGATACAATAACCACCTATTCGATGTTATTTATTGGCTTTGTATGTTTATGTCTGCCTGATGCCATTTTTATATTCCCCTATAATTCATCAAATAGTAAGAAGAAAGAATATTTCTCATCGGGAATTATTTTTAGTATGATTGCCATTACTATTAGCGCTTTGTTTTTTTGTCTTGTGCAATTCTTTTTACTAAAACAAAAAATGCATAATGTCTTGTCAGATTATACATGGTTGATATTTTGGTTAATGGTTACATCATATATGCAGAGCTATTGCCAATCATTTACGAGGAGTTTAAATAAGATGATGCAATATAGTATTGCTGGTATTGTTCTTACTCTTTCAACAGCATTATTCTCTGTTTTATTCATACCACATTTAGGTCTGTCAGGTTATGCATTATCTCTTATATTAGCTCAACTAGTAGCAGCAATCTATTCATTTGTGGCTGGAGGATGTTATAAATATATACAATTTCAAGGTAATAGTTGGTCAAGCGTAAAAGAAATGTTGACATATAGTGCTCCATTGTTACCCAATGGAATTATGTGGTGGTTAGTTAATGGTCTCAATAGACCTATTATGGAACACTTCCTTGGCCTTGCTGCAATTGGTCTTTATGCAGTTGCAAACAGATTTACAGGTATGCTTTTCAGCTTACTGAGTATACTGAGTACAGCATGGGGTAACAGTGTGCTTGAAGAATATGGAAAACCTGGGTTTGAACGATTTTATAATAATTATATTAAGATGTTGGGGATATTGCTATTTTTCGGAGGATATCTAATGATTATATTTTCCAGATCAATTGTAAGTATTTTTACAACATCGGAATATTACGACGCTTACTATTACATATCTCCTTTGATGGCAGGAATTATTTTCTCTGGTATGTCTGGTGCAGTTGGAGGAGTCTTTTCAGCCACTAAGACTAGTAAATATTTCTTTTACTCAAGTCTTTGGGGTGGGATTTGCTCAATAATTACTCTCATAGGACTAACTTCAGTATTCGGATTAATGGGCACATGTATAAGCGTAGCATTTTCTTTCTTCACAATGTTTTTGTCACGAACAATATATGCTTCAAAATTTGTAAAGTTAGAGAATATTTGGTTTTACATCCAACTCTCTATTGTGTTTATATTAATGAGTTGTTGTGAAATTTTAATTGAAAATAATAGTAGGTATATTCTGCATACTTTTCTTTTCTTTGTTAGTGTGTTTCTTTGCAGAAAAGATATAGTTTCTGTCATAAGATTGTTAGACTTGAAACATAAATTATCCAATTTGACAAATAGATTAGGTAAATGAGATTGTTAGATTATAAATATGCTTATGCTACAGATATGAAGCAGGCTCATCCTAGTAATAAGATTTTAAAATTGCTAGGATTATTCAAATTTATAGCAAATAATAAGTTAGTTTTTGGTTATAACAATATAGATCCAACTCTGTCTTCAGCATATCAATTTCAAAAAATAATTCGTATTATACGTATAGATTATACTATGGATTATGTATATCCATGGGATAAGCAAACAATACGTTTTGTACCTAAAACTAATTATCAAATTGCTAGTGTAACAGCCGATTATAAGTGGTTTTTAGAACATCCTTTAAAGGAGAAATTAATTGAAATAGAAAAATTACCAAAAAGTGATTTTAAAAAGGCTCTCTTAATAACACTCAACTCAATCCATGACTTATTGATCCGCATTAGTTTTGAACTCAGAAATAATGCTAATTGTAGAAATAATCAATTAGCAGATTATATCGATAATATTTGGGATAGAAACTGTAACTCTTTTGATGAAGCTATTCAACGAATATTGTTCTTTAATGCTTTATTTTGGCAGAATAAACATCGTCAAAATGGAATAGGTCGTTTAGATTATTGGCTTGAGCCATATTATTCAAATGACATAAAAAAAGGTATTTTATCTCATGAGCAAGCTAAATCATATTTAGCTAAAATGATAAAGATTTTAGGAAAAGATCAAAAAGCTAAAAGCAACAGTGAATTCCCAGGTGATACAGGTCAAGTAATAATAATAGGTGGCATTGATGAGAATGGTATTAATGTAGACAATGAAATTACTCATCTGTTATTGGAAATTTATCAAGAGAATCCTGTTCCAGATCCAAAACTCATTTTTAGAACTAACAGTTCTACAACCGATGAAACATGGCTTGGTGTTGCTAAAAGTATAATTAAAGGAAGTGGTTCACCCCTTATAGTAAATGAAGATTTAATTTTTCCATTAATGGAAAAATTTGGGTATTCAAAAGATGATTTATATAATCTTGGTACTTCAGCATGTTGGGAGCCTCTTATAATAGGAAAATCATTAGACCAAAACAATTGTATTCCCAATATACCTATTGTTAAGGTCGTGGAGGATGTATTGAAAATGTATCCAAATAAAGACTATAACGAGTTTGTTTCAAATATTGACTCAACAATCACTTCAACAATTGCAGGTTGGAATTTGAATATTAACTTTGACCGTTCTTCATTATTGTCACTATTTTTTGACGACTGTATCAAGAAAAGGACAGACTTTACCCAAGGAGGTGCAAAATATAGCTATCATGGTATTCTTATAGTAAGCTTACCAAATCTCATAAATTCCATGCTTAATATAAAAAAGTATATCTATGATGACAAAATCATAGATATACAATATGCAATAAATTGTTTAGAGCAAGACTTTGAGGGATACGAGGATTATCGGATCTTGATGCAGCAGAATCCTCTAAAATTCGGATCCACTGAAACAGAAGTAATAAATCTTACACAGCACATTTTAGATGTGATAGAACGTGCTACATCTAAACGAACGATGTTTGGTAAGAAAATTAAAGTTGGTTTCAGTTCTCCTGGATATATAGGGTTGGCCAAAAACTGTAAAGCTACTATGGACGGAAGAAGAAAAGGTGAACCATTTGCAGTTCATATATCACCGATTTCATCAGATATTGACATTTTAAAAGTTTTTGATTTTGCATCTAAACTTAATTACTCAGGATGTAATATTAATGGAAATGTAGTTGACTTTATCGTACCTTCTGCATATGCAAAAAATCCTGAGAAGTTTGCTTTTTTACTTAAAAGTGCATTTGAGAAAGGAGTATATGAAGCTCAACTCAATGTATTGGATAAAGAAACACTCATTGATGCCAAGGCACATCCTGAAAAGTATCCTAATTTGATTGTTCGTATATGGGGCTTTAGTGCATATTTTAATGATTTGCCAGAAGAATATAAAGATAATCTTATTCAAAGAGCCCAGTTATATGAATATAATTAGAGTAGTCTCTATTCAGAGAGGATGTGTCTATGATGGTCCAGGCATCAGGACTACAGTATTTCTCAAGGGATGTACACTACATTGTCCGTGGTGTTGTAATCCTGAGGCAGTCTCTATCGAAACTGATTTTTTCTTTTATGAAGATAAATGTCTTATAAATAAAGGGATAGAATCTAAAATGTGTGCTCAATGCAACAGATGTGGAGGAGTTAAAAGTACTTTATTGTGTCCTTTTAAATATACAGAACCAACATCAAAAGAATATTCATCAGATGCACTTTCGGATGAACTATTAAAGGATAATGATTTATACACCAGTTCTTTGGGTGGTGTTACTTTTTCTGGAGGAGAACCTTTATTGTGGATTCATGAATTAGTACCAACGTTAGAACGTTTAAAAATCAGGAACATTGATATTGCTTTTGAAACGACTCTTCAAATTTCAAAAGATAATGTTGAAAAATCTTTTGCATATGCAAAACTTATGATTATTGATTTAAAACTCCAACCAGAAATGTTTTTAGAGTCAGAGAATTATATAAGGTCAATGAAATTACATTTAGATAAGATAAAATCAAAGAAAATAGACGTGATTTATCGGTTGGTTTTTGTAAATTCAGTATATACTAATTATAAATTAGTAATAAATAGATTGCAATACTTAAATGTAAACAGTATTGAACTGTTGAAGTGTCACAATCTAGCTCACAAAAAGTATCAATACTTGGGAATTACAAATATTGATTATACAGCAGATGAAAATAAGTTTTTTCAATTTATTAATCTGATACAAAAAAGTGGTATAAATGTAAATCCTTTATCTATATGAATCGTACAATTACGGATATAACAAAGTTTATTTGTTGTATTTTGATATTTATACATCATTTTTATTTACGAAATCCTATAGTATATTCATTGGGATATATTGCTTGTACTATTTTCTTCTTTCTTAGTGCTTTCGGAGTATATTCTTCTTTAGAACGTAAACCTCAGAATTTTTATTTATTTGTTAAGAGTAAAGTAAAAAGAATTATCTTTCCTGTACTATTAGTTAATATCATTTTTTTGACAATAACATCACCTATTTTAGGAATTAATTATAAGATACCTATTTTTAGGGTCTTTTGCGATAATATATCTTTCTTGCCAGTTAATCCATATAATTTAGTAGGTTCAATTCTAGGATTTATTAAAATTGATTCTGTAACTTGGTTCATTGATGTTCTTATTATTGCTTATCTTTTTATATGGGGATTATTTAGAATTCATTCTAAGGTAAGTAAGAATCTAATTATATTACTTGGATATATTACAATACTTTTAGGGGGGGGGTATTTTTAACCTTGAACCTTATTATATAATTGATACATTTGGTATTGCATTAGGATTATTGTATGCAATTAATAAAAATCGCATTGATTCATTTTTATGTAAATATAGAATAGAAAAATATGTAACTTTAGTTATTCTCTCCTTTTTGGTTACATTTGAATATTTTTACAAAGATATAATACAGTTTAGATTCTTATTGTTAATAGAATTAGGGTATGTTTTATTATCTGTGATAATGGTCATCTATGCAGGTATGTACACTAAGTATCAGAAACTTCATATTCCAGCATTACTTGGAAGTATATCATTCTTTATTTATTTAGTTCATGTGAAAATAGCCTGTATTATTTACTGTTCATATGGTAAATATTTCTTTTTGACATTAAGTGTTGTATTTGTTATAGCAGTACTCCTTATGAAATTAAATGATTCCCTAATAAAAAAATAAAATGAAATACGATTATCTCATAATAGGTTCTGGATTGTTTGGAGCTACATTTGCTTATAGAGCTAAAAGAATGGGTAAATCATGTCTTGTAATAGACAAACGTTCACATCTTGGTGGTAATATCTATTGTCAAAAAATAGAGGGTATTAATGTACATGTGTATGGTGCACATATTTTCCATACCAATAACAAGAAAGTATGGGAGTTTGTGAATTCTATTGTAGAATTTAATCGTTATACCAATTCACCTATTGCAAACTACAAGGGTGAGTTGTATAACTTACCATTCAATATGAATACATTTAACAAGATGTGGCCAGAAGTTAAAACTCCTTCGGAGGCACAGGCTAAAATTGAAGAGCAGAAAGCGGAAGCGGTAATGGCATTGGCCGGTCATGAACCAATTAATCTTGAGGAACAAGCTCTTTGTCTGGTTGGTAAAGATATCTTCAATAAACTTATAAAAGAATACACAGAAAAACAATGGGGGAGAGATTGTAAGAATTTACCTGCATTCATTATCAAACGTCTTCCCATACGTATGATTTTTGATAACAATTACTTTAATGATAAATATCAGGGTATTCCAATCGGTGGTTATAATAAATTAATTGATGGTTTACTAGAAGGAGTTGATTGTCTCACAAATATAGATTTTTTTGATTCTGAATACAAAAATTGGAAAACGTATGCTGACAAATTAGTGTATACTGGTGCTGTCGATGAGTACTTTGAATTCAAATTAGGGAAACTTGATTGGAGGACTGTTAGTTTCAATACACGTATTATAGATATTCCAAACTATCAAGGTAATGCAGTTATAAACTATACAAGCCATAATGAACCATATACTCGTATTATTGAGCATAAACATTTTGAGATGTTTGGTCAAGATGTTTATGAAAACCCTAAAACGATTGTCAGTGAGGAGTATTCTACGGAATATAAGGATGGTATGGAGCCCTATTATCCTGTTAATGATGAGCGCAATAATACATTAGCTGAAGAATACCGCTTGTTAGCTGAAAATGAAAAGGATGTAATTTTCGGTGGTCGGCTTGCACAATATCGTTATTACGACATGGCTCCGATCATTGAACAAGTTTTAAATTTAAAAATAAAATAGAATATGGAGAAGATAACTGCTGTGGTTGTTACATATTGTCGATTGGAACTGGTTAAGAAAACAATCAGTGCACTTCGTAATCAACTTTATAAGCTTGATAGTATCATTGTTGTTGATAATAATTCAACTGATGGAACATCAGAGTGGCTTGATTCTCAAAATGACTTGGTCGTAATTCATCAAGAAAATATAGGTGGTTCCGGGGGCTTTTACAGAGGTATAAAAGAAGCTTATGATAGAGGAGCCGATTGGATTTGGTGTATGGATGATGATGTTTATCCTAGACAAGATTGTTTGAAAAATCTTTTGAATAATGATGATGACAAAGTTGGAATTCTTTGTCCGCGGAGAATTATTAATAATCAACCTTTTGTAGGTGAATGTATTAAACTTAATTTTAGTTCATTCTTGAAACCTTTTCATGAAAAAGAAACACCTCTATATTTGTATGAACAAGATAAACCGTTTAGTATTATGGGAATGGCTTTTGAAGGACCATTGATAAAACGAAATGTCATTTCAAAAATTGGATTACCCAATAAAGATTTATTTATATTATTTGATGATACAGAATATTCCTACAGAGCAGTCGTAAATGGATTTCCTGTCCATTTAGTTCCAAATGCTATTTTGGATAAGGAAGACTTTGCACAAATAAGTGATAAAAATCAGCAGAGAAGAAAGTCTGCATGGAAACTTTTTTATGAAATTCGTAATAATAGTTATATGCATCATACATATGGTACTACCTTTTCAATAAGAGTGATTAAACCATTATTATTACTATTACGCTATGATATAATCTTTCTGAAAAATTTATTCAATGACAAATATAAATTCTCAGACTTTATTTCTTGGCATAGAGCATATTTAGATGGCCAAAAAGCTAAATTAGGCAAAAAATGAGTGTTATTCTCTATTTGTTATTGATAAGTATCTCTATTTATAAATATTTCAAAGCTCAATATCTGAGTTTTTTAATATGTATAGGTTTAATCATATTTAAAGGATATGGCCTGTTTTCTCTAGTTCTAGGAGAAATTGATAAATCGACATACGACTACCTTTTAATAATAATGTTACTGATACTATCAGTCAAAGCTATAAAGAATAAGAATATACTATCAACAAAAGGAGATAAAATAGCTAAAGCTATTTATACAATTTTACTTTATCAACTATGCATTGTTATATATACAGGGATAACAGGTGTAGACAGTTGGGTTAATGCTTTGGGGCAATATAGGTTTTGTCTATTGTTATTATTATATTTTATAGTTAAAAATATAGAGTACAATATAGTTGAAACCTTTTTCATATGGTTATTAAAAATAATCCCTTTTATTGCGATTCTTTTCATGCTAATGAACATATACCAAAATGAAGATGGAAATCCTTTTAAACAAACAGTAATGGGTATCTTTCCATCTATATTGTTTTATATGTTAACAGAGAAAACGCCTAAAATAGCAAGGAATAAAAGGGGATTTTATATTTGCCTACTGTCTCTATGTATTTTTAATCTTTATGCACGTATGCTTTTAATAGCTATATTAGGAACAATATGTTTTTACATAGTTTTTGTTTTAAAAAAGAAACAATATGTTTTTCCTATTATAGTACTGATGTTTATTTCCCCATTCATGTTACAATACTTGGACTCGCAAAAAGCTGATAGCCATAATTCAAATGACTTAAAAACAGAAATTGAGATTATACAGTCAGCTTCTGATTATTCCGATTTTAGGGCCAGTTCTGGAGTTTTACGTTTCATGAGTGTTATGGAAAGATTAGATTATATGTCACAGAATATTTTTAATGGATTATTTGGCATAGGAGCAATGAAAGAAGAAACCGCTCAAAATAAATTATCATTTATTTCAGGAACACATGGATATATCAAAGATAATTCTGTAACATTACAACTAGATACTGATGATGTTGGATTCTTGTCTCAATATATGCGTTATGGACTGGTATATATTTTCTTATTTATCAATTTAGCAAGACTTTCATTTAAATATTTCAAAAAGAATATGGAAATGCCACTTATGAAAACAGGCTTTATGACATTGCTCATGATGTTTTTAGTTATTCCAGGTTCTAATTATTTTTTTTATGAATGGACAATGTTTTCTTTTCTTATTGTATTAGGGTATTTGGGAAATAAGATGAGAACAAATACTATAAGAATTTGACAGTATGAATTTATACATTTTTTTTGAAGGAGGCTATCGTTTTTTAAGAAACAGACGTTATATACCAATGCGTGTTATGTCTCCGTTTCGCTATTTATGGAGAAATATTGCTAGATTTATTTTACCGCATTGGTTAGAAAAAACTTTTTGTAGAGAATACTCAGAATTTGCATCTGATTTTTTAAAGGATAATGGTTTTGATAATCAATTAGTAGTTTCTTTCACATCCTTTCCTAAGAGAATAGGGAATGTCTGGCAAGTTGTTGAATGTTTAAAAAGACAAACCATTAGACCTGATAAAATTATTCTGTATCTTTCTAAAGAACAATTTTCATCCATTGAAGAAATTCCCGATAACTTAATATCTCGACAAGATGATATATTTCACATTGAGATGGTAGATGGAGATCTTCGATCCCATAAAAAATTCTTTTATTCATTTACCAGTTATCCAGACAATCTTGTTTTATTAGTTGATGATGATATTTATTATCCTTTGAATATGGTAGAACAAATGTTAGAAGCTTATATGGAAAATTCTAATTCTATAATTTGTCGTTTCGGATATAAAATACAATATAACAAGGATGGAAGTCTAAAGAATTATTTTACCTGGCCATTAATACAAGATGCAAGCTTCAGTCAATCAATTTTGTTTGGAACAGGAGGAGGGTCATTGTTTCAGCCAAGTAAATTATATAGAGATACTTGTAACGCAAATTTGTTCGAGAATTTATGTCCATTGGCGGATGATATATGGATTAACGCAATGGTAAGATTATCAAAACAAAATATCGTAAAATTAGATTGTGGAGGGCTATTACCTATCTATAACAAAAATAATGAAATGTTGTGTACATTAAATGTTATAGAAAATCAAAATGATGTTCAATTAAAGGCCGTTGATGATTATTATACGAATCACTTGGGAATTACTATATTTAAAATAGACAAATACCTTAAATTAGCAAATTCTCCAATATAGTAGACATTCATTGATTAACAAAATATACTTTTTCAATGAAAAACATAGAATTACGATAAAATAATTTTAGTAAGATGAATATTTTCGTAGATTGCCATGTTTTCGATGGCATATTTCAAGGCTCTCGTTCTTATATTAAAGGTCTCTATTCTGAAATTGTAAAAATAGTGCCAGATATCCATTTTTATCTGGCAGCCCATGATATAATCAATTTGGAAAAAGAATTTGGGAAGAATTCTAATGTTACTTATTTAAAGTATAAATCTACAAATAAGTTTTATCGATTGGTTTTTGACATACCTTCTTTAATAAAAAAATACAAAATTGACTATGCCCATTTCCAATATATACTTCCGTTGTTTAAACAGTGTAAGGAGATTGTAACAATTCATGATGTTTTGTTCTTGGATTATCCACAATATTTTAGTTGGAAATACAAAATTTTATATAATTCTCTTTTTAGGTATGCTGCTCGTCGTGCAGATTTGTTACTGACAGTATCAGAGTATTCTAAAAATAGAATTATTAAATATTATGATGTAAGAAGGGATGAAATATATATTACGCCTAATGGTGTGTGTGATAATTATTATAATCAGTTACCTATAACTTTATCTTCTCCTTTTATATTATTCGTAAGTAGGATAGAAGAACGTAAAAATCATCTGGGTTTGATAAAAGCTTTTGTTAAAACAGGGTTGTGGCAAAATGGTATAAATTTGATTTTAGCAGGACGTAAGTCTGAATGTGTTCCGAATCTTGATAACTATATGAGAATGTTATCTCAAACAATAAAACAACATATCATATTTCTAACTCCGTCGGATGAGGAATTACGATGGCTTTATGCTAATTGTTTATTTTTTGTATATCCCTCATTTGCAGAAGGGTTTGGTATCCCTCCCTTGGAAGCTGCAATTATGCAAAGACCTGTTATTTGTGCGAATACAACAGCTATGCAAGATTTTGAGAGTTTAGGATTTATCATGTTTTCTCCTGCCGATATCGATGATTTGTCAGCAAAGATGATATTATTGGCTAAAACAAAGGAAGATAAAAAAAATCTGCAACTGATTGCTACTAACATCATGAAAAAATATAATTGGAATAGTATTGCGATGTCTTATTTAAAAATATTATCCAAACATTTTCTTGAAATCAATAAATAATAGTTTCTTGATTATGAATGAAGTAAATAAAATTGCAATTCCTCAATATTCTTTACAAAGAATATTGAGGAAGCTACTATTGACATTGTCTGTATCTCCGATTTTTACAGGCAATTTTCGTTGTAAAATTTTAAAATGGGCAGGTGTAAATATAGGAGGTCAATCATTTATTGGTGCCAATGTTATTATTGATACTTTACATCCAGAACTGATATCTATTGGGCAAGGTTGTGTTATAACAAGTGGTACTTGCATTCTATCTCATTTTTATTCAACTCAGAAGGCAATATTTTATTTAGGAAAAGTCCATATAGGAAAAAATGTATTCATTGGTATGAATACTATTATTGTTAAAGCAGTAACTATAGGGGATAATGCTGTTATTGGTGCAGGTTCAATAATTACGTGTGATATACCTAGTGGAGAAATTTGGGCAGGTAATCCCGCTAAATTTATAAAGAAAGTAGGAATATGAGAAAAATTTCAATAATTGGCACAGTAGGAGTACCTGCCAATTATGGTGGTTTTGAGTCTTTAGTAGAAAATATTATTGGTGATAATTCTTCAAAAAACATTCATTATACTATTTATTGCAGTAGTAAGAATTACTCTCAAAAGCTTCTTTCTTATAAGAATGCAAAATTGAAGTATATTCCGTTGAATGCCAATGGAAGCCAGAGTATCTTATATGATATTATCTCTTTGCTGAAGGCCACAAGAAGTAGTGATGTTATCCTTGTTCTGGGAGTGTCCGGCTGTTGTTTTCTTCCGGTATATCGCTTGTTCTCCCGAAAACGCTTAGTTATCAATATTGACGGTTTGGAACATAAGCGCGACAAATGGGGGAAATGGACAAGACGTTTTTTGAAGTTTTCGGAGAAGATGGCCTTAAGGTATGGTGATGTGATAGTGGCAGATAATAAAGGCATTCAAGATTATGTAGCGGAAGAGTATGGCAAGAAAGCGGCATTGATAGCTTATGGAGGTAATCATGTGTTGTGTAATATTTCGGATATTGAAAATGAAGTATTAGAAAAATATGAACTGAAAAGAGAAGAATACTCTTTTTCACTTTGTAGAATAGAACCGGAAAATAATGTACATATAACATTAGAAGCTTTCAAAGTATCCGGTAAAAGACTGGTTTTTGTCGGAAATTGGGAAAGAAGTTTATATGGGAAAGAATTATTGGAAACCTATGCTGACTGCGAGAATATTCATCTATTATCTCCTATATATGACTTGAAAATATTGAATGTATTGAGAAGTCATTGCTCTTTTTATATACATGGGCATAGTGCAGGAGGGACTAATCCTTCGTTGGTAGAAGCTATGTTCTTCCAAAAACCGATATTGGCTTTTGACGTCATATATAATAGGGAAACGACAGAGCAAAAAGCTAATTATTTTTCTTCAGTTGATGATTTAGTAAAGTTATTAGAATTGCCATATTCAACTTTTCAATCAAATGCAAATAATATGATAGAGATTGCTCAAAGACGTTATCGGTGGGAAGTTATTGCACAACAATATGAGATATTATATAATGAATAAAAACAATATATATAATGGATGTAAATTATAAACTTATTGATACTCAGAAAATCATAGACTACATAAATTCCTTTTCAGGAGAGATTAGGGTAGAGGATATCATTCGGAATTCCGGTGCTGACAAGCTACGGGTATATCCCGCACTTTTCGAATTGGAACAGGAGGGGATCATTGATGTATTAGAACGAGAAGAATTGGGAGCACCAGCAGTGGTATGTAAGAGAAGAGACTCCTCTACATATTTAGAGTGACATCTTTATAATAAACGACAGGTAACAGCGGTTATTTTGTTTTAGGCGGCAGCCGGGATTGCTCAGTTTGAGTAATTCCGGCTGCTTTATTATTTATAAATTAAAGTGTAAGTACAAATTATTTATATGTATCCACACAAAAATAGTGATTATATAATAAACACTTTTAGCACAGAAATTTGTACTTTTGCACTTCGTTTAATGAACCCGAATAGAAAACTTTAAAATACGAAATAGAATGGCAGTAGAATTGAAAGACCTTACCAAACGTAGTGAGAACTATTCTCAGTGGTATAACGAATTGGTGGTGAAGGCCGATTTGGCAGAGCAGTCGGCTGTGCGTGGTTGTATGGTTATCAAGCCTTACGGATACGCTATATGGGAGAAAATGCAACGTCAGTTGGACGATATGTTCAAGGAAACAGGACATGTGAATGCTTATTTCCCGTTACTTATTCCAAAATCATTTCTGAGCCGTGAGGCGGAACATGTAGAAGGTTTTGCCAAAGAGTGTGCTGTAGTGACGCATTATCGTTTGAAAAATGATCCGAATGGGGGGGGAGTTGTGGTGGATCCTGCCGCAAAACTGGAAGAGGAACTGATTATACGGCCGACCTCGGAGACTATTATTTGGAATACTTATAAGAACTGGATCAATTCTTACCGTGACCTGCCTATCTTGTGCAACCAGTGGGCTAACGTGTTCCGTTGGGAAATGCGTACCCGTTTGTTCTTACGTACGGCTGAGTTTTTGTGGCAGGAAGGACATACCGCCCATGCTACCCGTGAGGAAGCTGAAGAGGAAGCTGTAAGAATGTTGAATGTATACAGCGATTTCGCTGAGAAGTATATGGCGGTGCCCGTTATCAGAGGTGTAAAATCCGCCAACGAACGTTTTGCCGGTGCACTCAACACTTATACCATTGAAGCTATGATGCAGGATGGTAAGGCTCTGCAGAGTGGTACTTCCCACTTCTTGGGACAGAACTTTGCCAAGGCATTCGATGTGCAGTTTGTAAACAAGGAGAATAAGATGGAATATGTATGGGCTACTTCGTGGGGAGTATCTACCCGCTTGATGGGAGCGCTTATCATGACGCATTCTGATGACAATGGTCTGGTATTGCCGCCGCATCTGGCTCCGATACAGGTGGTTATCGTACCTATCTATAAGAATGCGGAAATGCTGGCTAAGATTGACGAGAAGGTAGCGGGTATTGTTGCCAAGTTGAAATCGCTGGGTATCTCCGTGAAGTATGACAATGCCGATAATAAGCGTCCGGGATTCAAGTTTGCCGATTATGAAGTGAAGGGGGTACCTGTACGCCTTGTAATGGGTGGCCGTGACTTGGAAAACAATACGATGGAAGTGATGCGTCGCGATACGTTGGAGAAGGAAACACGTTCTTGCGAAGGTATCGAGGAATACGTAAAAGATTTGCTTGAAGAGATCCAGGCAAATATCTACAAGAAGGCGCTTACTTATCGTAATAACCGTATTACATCAGTGGACAGTTATGACGAGTTCAAGGAAAAGATCGAAGAAGGTGGTTTTATTCTGGCTCACTGGGATGGAACAACGGAAACTGAAGAAAAGATCAAGGAGGAAACAAAAGCTACCATTCGCTGTATTCCTTTTGACTCCTTCGTGCCGGGTGACAAAGAACCGGGTAAATGTATGGTTACAGGTAAACCGTCGGCTTGCCGTGTGATATTTGCACGCTCTTATTAATAAAGACAGACATATATATTTTATAATATCAGGGGGATATGGTTGAAAAAGACTGTATCTCCCTTTTTTACTTAAATCTATTCCTGGGGGATGCTATCAGTGGAGGCCGCTTCCTTTTTTTCCTGAATTTTCTTCAATCTCTTCAGTTTCCATTTGTTCCAGAAGAGCAACTCGTTCCATTTATTGAAGTCTTTCTTGAAAACAATACCGATGCCTTGGGTGGTAAGATTAGTCTTGGTATAATAACGGTCATTCGTTTCGTTATAAGCTTTCAGGCGGATATCTCCAGAACGGTTTACCAACCATTCGGCCTGAAAGTCTCCCACGAAATTAGTATTGGCAATCGGGTTGTCTCGATAACCGAAGTTGCCGTTGATGAGCAGACGGTTGTTCAGTAACTGCCCAGAGAGCATGGTTTCAAATTCTACATCTGTCCAGCCTTTTTCTCCCGTACTGAAGTTGGTGCCTATGTTCCAATTGTTGCTGTCGATGATGTGCGAAAGGGCATTATTCAATTGTCCTGAAAGGGTGGAAGACAGCACGCTTGACATCATATTGGAGTTGCCTGTGACATCTACATTCTCGGGAGTGTAGAATTTGCCGATACCCAGCAAATAGAGTATCTGCATATTCATCTGTTCTTCTGTAGGAATATAGTTACGTATCAATGCTTGCACTTCATCGCGTTCATTGGGCAACTCGATACTCAGTTTTACGGCCGGAGAAGTGAGTTGTCCCGTCAAATCCATGATGCAATTCACCTTGATATTGGTTTGGTCGACATAATTGCCGGCATTGGGTACCAAATCGTTCAGCGAAGCGGAACTGACAAGATAACTTGCCCGTATATCAAGCGTGGCATCAAGAGGAGGACCATTGAAATTGATATAACTTCCATCTTTGATGGTAAAGTCCTTACGAATGACTTCCTGAAGGCTGAACTTATAAATTCCTTGACTGATGCGGTAATTACCGAACATCTTGACATCTCCCTTATTATAAAATTCAGTACGGATATTTCCGGAGCCTTTTCCGCTGATATAATCGCCTGCGATGGGATCCATAATGATTTTCATCGTAGCATCGGGGGTAGCATCGATAAGGAGGTTCAGACGAATATCCGTATCACTTTCTTTCTCTACCATCTCTTTTTGGGCTTGTTCGAAATCGGAAATGAGAAGGATAGAATCTTGTATGGCACGGCGCGGAGTTTTATCTACAAACCGGATGAACTGGTTGCTGACGGCAGACGCAACGCCTTCTTTCATGTATACGAAGTTGGTATTACGATTGGTAGTCATTGCCACATCGATATTGACACCGTCGGCTGCATTTCCGGCAATTGTTGCATTGCCTGTACCGTATACGGTACCGTAGAAAGGATAGTTAAGAGATTCTTTGGTATTCATTACCAACATATTGTTAACATCGAACTGGAAACGGTATTCCAGATTTTTGAAATGCTGGTAATGCAGATAACCGTTCATCTTACCTTGATATCCACGTGTGTCGAAAATGCGATTGTTGCGGAATGCCAGTCCGTCCGGCTGAATAAGGATACTATCTTTCAAAGAAAATGTAGTGTTGAGTACATCTACTTTTAACGATGCATCACCCAATACACGCCCTTCCATGGTGAGTGCCTTAAACTTACCATAGAAATGTACATGCCCGGTGGCACGCCCGCTGAATTCGGGAGTGATACTACGCATATAATGATGTATGAACTTCAGGTTCGTATTGTCCGCTTCTATTTGTAAATCAAGCGCACTGGTGGGTTTTATGGGGTAGACATATCCGTACACATGACTCTTGGCGATGTCTTTCTCGCGGATATGGGCATCCAGATAAATACCTTTCACGTCGTGATGCCATTCTCCATGAATATTGGCATCGCCAAGCAGACCATCATTCAACCCGAGATTACGAATGAACAGGTCCGTACTCATCACCGGCTTTTTCAAGACACCACTGGCATAAGCCGGACCGGTGGCTTCGCCCTTAAAGTTTACACCAAGGTTGGCTATGTCAAATACATAACCGATATTAATATCCTGTAAGTTTAGACGTACTGTATCCTGAGGCTGATCGGATACAATCCCGTTGATGCGAAGATGGCGCTCCTTATGGCTGAAATAGAAGTTATTGATATGTATTTTTCCCGAATCTACTACTATTTGTGAAGGATGTATCTGCCAGAGTGTATCATTAAGAATAATATGGGTAGGCTGGACATCGACTATCGTTTTTAAAGAGGATTTCTCTTTTTGTTTTTTATGAGAGGAACGTTTGTTACCGTCGGCTATATTCTCCTTAACACGGATGAACTGTGTAACGGTTGCTAATTTTCCGCTATAGGTTACAGAACTGCTGTTACCCCAGTTCAACACAGTCTGGATATGGTCGTCCTTGGCTTGTGCTTCTAATGCCACGTTTACAGCTCCATTCACTTTGCGATTAGTGAAACGAACCCGTGCCTGGAACTGTTCGCCGGGATTCTCGCATAGAAGCATGCCCGATTCAATAAATTTCTCTCCATAACTCAGGTGAGGGAAATAGCCTTCAACCCGTAATCGCTGAGCTTTGTCATTGAAATAACCTTTTAAAGTAGAGTGGGTATACACTTTCACAGGTATTTGGAAGACTGTAGACAGTAGTTCCGTATCGAAAATATGCAGGTCGAAATGGAAGTTGTTTTCTGTTTCCTGAGGCTTTTTGCCCGGCAATATCAAAGCTGGAACATAACGGCGCATGATATTGAGTACGCTACCGGGAAGTGTTTGATAGGAATAATCTCCTTCAATACTACCTTTCAGAAATCCGGAATTGACTGTCAGCAACTTATGTTGTTTGTCTTTCTGAATGGCCGCTATTTGAAGATTATCCATGAAATAGTTCTTATCCGGTGCAATGAACTGTAAACTGTCTATATTGATTTCACCATTCATGTCGTCAATAGAACCTCCGGTGAAATCGGCGGTTACTTGAACTGATATTTCCGTATCCTCATATTTAGGTGATAAATGGAGGTTATGCGGACGGAAATGCTCCAGGTTGGCACGGAAATTAAAAGTAGGTACCTGAGTGGCAGTATTGATAGTGCCATTCATTTCCAACGAAACGTTTTCATCATCCAATGCTATTTTCCCATTAAATCCACCTTGTTTGTATTCTCCATCCAAAGTAATGTTCTCGTAAGTATAATCACTATAATCTATGGATGCGACCAATCCTTTCATAAGGATGGACGGGTATTTCTTTTCATAATGATTGCCCTTGACATCCATATTAAAGGTAACTTTTCCTAATTTATCATTACCCAACAGTTCGCCTAACGAAAATTCGGTAGTTTTTATAGCACCAGAGTAGGAAAAATAACCTTTCTCCTTGTCGGAACTTAGCTTTATGTCGGTTTTTAAAGAACCGATATCGGTACGCACTTCACCGTAGGTGACAAGATCGGTGAAATATCCGGATATCTCACCACGAAAAGCGACAGTACCCAAATGCTGTAAGACCGGGGGAACTCCTTTATAATCGTTACTCAAATTACGTACAAAAAACGCAATGCCTTCCTGATCGGCATAAAGGTTAGATAAATTGCCATAAATAAAGGCATCTTGCGGATGAGAAAGATCCTGCAAGGATACATCTCCCTTCAGCAGGAAGTGTTTTCCGGCAGATATCAACAACTGCGGACAATTCAGTCGGTTAATGGTTCCGTTTGTCTCCACTTCCAGTTTTATTTTCTCTTTAAACGGCTTAAAAGCAGGAACAAAGGCTGATAAATCTCGCAAAACGACCTCGGAAGGAAGTATATGAAACGAAAAACGAACATCCCTGGCAAAATTACCGAAAGCTCCCAGACTGTCGTATTCCATGCGGATAGTGTCTGCCTCCAAAGAGGTGTTAGGAAGATCGATTGCAAAATTTTCAATCCGCATTTTCCGGTCATTGGCAACTACTTTGAGACTTAGTTTTTTCAATTCAAAACCGGAATGTTCCTCTTCGATACTCATGCGCTTGATAGCGGCATTGATGGAATCGCTTTGCAGGGCTTTCAAAGAAATATTAGCGAGAATATTGGATAAACGGATATGTTTAGGATTGAACTTTCCCGGGGTTTCCTGTTCGGACCGTATATCATATGACACCCTCCCACGACGTATCAACAAAGAATTAACACGCAAATCCAGATTACTCTTTTTCTTAACGGAATCTTTGGAAGCAAAAGCATCGAGTACAAACTGAAAATTGGATTTAGCGTCTGGAGTTTCTTTCTCCAGATTGGCATTAAAACTGAACAACTGCACATTACTGATAGATATTTTTCCGTTGAACAGGGGAATAATGTCGAATTTGGCAGACAAGCGGGATACCTTCAACAACTCTTTGCCGGATTGGTCGTCTAATAATAAATCATCAATGATGATGCGGTTCAACAAGCCTATATTTATTCTTCCGATACTGAGTCTACTACCTAATATAGAACTCAATTCTTTGGCGACAAGTGCAGACATTTGCTGTTGGACATATGGAATGTTCAACAATAAAATAGTCCCGATATATAGTCCCAATACTATACCGAGTACCCAACGTACTGTCTTTTTCAGCGTTCTGATAGGCGATTAATTTTATTTAGCCAACAAAAATATGAAATAATACGTTATCGATACTACTTTTATCACTACTTTTGCAGCGTTTAAACGTAAATAAACACTATGAGTACAATAATCTTAGGAATAGAATCCTCCTGTGATGACACTTCAGCAGCGGTCATCAAAGATGGTTATCTGCTTTCGAATGTAGTGGCCAGCCAGGCTGTTCATGAAGCATATGGTGGGGTAGTACCTGAACTGGCTTCCCGTGCACATCAACAAAATATTGTTCCGGTAGTACACGAAGCATTGAAACGTGCCGGAGTGACAAAAGAAGAATTAAGTGCAATAGCCTTTACACGTGGTCCCGGATTGATGGGGTCTCTATTGGTAGGAGTATCGTTCGCTAAGGGATTTGCACGTTCTTTGGGTATTCCAATGATAGACGTTAATCACTTGACGGGGCATGTGTTAGCTCATTTTATTAAAGCAAAAGGCGAAGAGAATAGACAGCCTGATTTTCCATTCCTTTGTTTGCTGGTTTCCGGTGGAAATTCGCAGATTATTCTGGTTAAGGCTTATAATGATATGGAGATTTTAGGGCAAACGATTGATGATGCCGCAGGCGAAGCCATTGATAAATGCTCCAAAGTAATGGGACTGGGATATCCAGGGGGACCAATCATAGATAAGCTGGCACGTCAGGGAAATCCGAAAGCTTTTACATTCAGTAAACCTCATATTCCGGGGTTGGATTACAGCTTCAGCGGATTGAAGACTTCCTTTCTCTATTCTCTACGTGATTGGATGAAGGATGATCCTGATTTCATCGAGCATCATAAGGTGGATTTAGCCGCTTCATTGGAGGCTACAATTGTAGATATTTTAATGGATAAGTTACGCAAAGCTGCCAAGCAATATAAAATCAATGAAATAGCGGTTGCCGGTGGCGTTTCTGCCAATAATGGTTTGCGTAATGCATTCCGAGAACATGCCGAAAAATATGGTTGGAATATCTTTATTCCTAAATTCAGCTATACAACCGACAATGCTGCAATGATTGCTATTACAGGATATTTCAAGTATTTGGATAAAGAATTCTGTCCAATGGAGGCACCTGCTTATTCGCGCGTTAGTTTATAAAAATAAGGCCATATAATATAATAAGGTATGAAACCGGAAGAGGAAATAGGAATATTGTTGAAAACAAAGAATTTCTCCCTTTCCACCGCAGAAAGTTGTACAGGTGGCGGGATCGCTACTTTGATAACGTCCGTTCCGGGTAGTTCGGAATACTTTAATGGTGGTATCGTAGCATATTCCAACGAAGTAAAGATGTCTCTGCTTCATGTCTCTGCCGATACCTTGGAAAAATATGGAGCCGTGAGCCGTGAAACCGTAACTGAGATGGTGAAAGGTGCGATGAAAACGCTGAAAACAGATTGCGCGGTAGCGACATCGGGAATTGCGGGTCCCGGAGGAGGAACTCTCGAGAAGCCGGTAGGAACTGTCTGGATAGCTGCTGCCTATAAAAATGAAATTGTCACTATGAAACAGGAAGGAGACTGCGGAAGAGCGGGAAATGTTCAAAAAGCTATCCAAAATGCTCTTTTATTACTTCGTGACATACTAAAATGAGGAAAAATTGCTATCCTACAGTGAATTATTTTAGGAAAAACTTGTTTGGTAACGATAAAAGTACTTACTTTGCGCTCTGTTTGAAAGAAGTATAGATAAAAACTATAAAATAAAGATAGAAATGTCGAAGATTTGTCAAATTACCGGAAAGAAAGCCATGATTGGCAACAATGTTTCACACTCAAAGAGAAGAACTAAGAGAACCTTTGATTTGAACTTGTTTAACAAGAAGTTCTACTATGTAGAGCAAGATTGCTGGATCAGCCTGAGCCTGTGTGCTGCTGGTTTACGTATTATTAATAAAAAAGGACTGGACGCTGCTTTGAATGATGCAGTAGCTAAAGGTTATTGTGATTGGAAAACCATTAAAGTAATTGGTTAAACGTAGAGGAGATACTGAATTATGGCAAAGAAAGCAAAAGGTAACAGAGTACAGGTGATTCTGGAATGCACAGAACACAAAGATAGCGGTATGCCGGGAACTTCTCGTTATATTACGACGAAGAACAGAAAGAACACTACCGAAAGATTGGAGTTGAAGAAATACAACCCGATCTTGAAGAGAGTAACAGTACATAAGGAAATTAAATAATAAGAGTATAACCCCATGGCAAAGAAAACAGTAGCAAGTTTGCACGAAGGTTCTAAAGAAGGTCGTGCTTATACCAAGGTTATCAAGATGGTTAAGTCTCCGAAGACAGGTGCTTACATCTTCGATGAACAAATGGTTCCTAACGAAAAAGTACAAGACTTTTTCAAGAAATAAGATTAACATAGCGACCGTAAGGCGCTGATAATTTATAAAAAAATCCCCTTATCGGTAGTCCGGTAAGGGGATTTGTTATATCTTTGCAGAAAAGCGAGAATAGGTCGTACTATTTATACGTAAAAAGCATTGTACAAACAATAAGAATATGGGATTTTTTAGTTTTTTCTCCAAGGAAAAGAAGGAAACGTTAGATAAAGGATTATCTAAGACCAAAGAAAGTGTATTCGGTAAGATAGCCCGTGCCGTGGCTGGAAAATCGAAGGTAGACGATGAAGTGTTGGATAATCTCGAAGAAGTACTGATAACTTCTGATGTAGGTGTAGAAACAACATTGAAAATAATTGAACGCATTGAAAAGCGTGCCGCTTCAGAGAAATACATGAATGCGCAGGAGTTGAACACAATTTTGCGCGATGAAATCGCTGCTTTACTCACGGAAAACAATTCGGATGATGTGGATGACTTTGAAGCTCCCATTATGAAGAAACCTTACGTTATCATGGTAGTTGGTGTGAACGGGGTAGGTAAGACTACTACAATTGGCAAATTGGCATATCAATTCAAAAAAGCTGGTAAATCCGTTTATTTAGGGGCGGCGGATACCTTCCGTGCCGCTGCTGTGGAACAATTGATGATTTGGGGCGAGCGGGTAGGTGTGCCTGTAGTAAAACAAAAAATGGGAGCCGATCCTGCTTCTGTAGCTTTTGATACACTAAGCTCTGCCGTAGCCAATAATGCCGATGTGGTAATTATAGATACCGCCGGACGTCTTCATAATAAAGTAGGCTTGATGAACGAGCTCACAAAAATAAAGAACGTAATGAAGAAAATCGTACCGGATGCACCGAACGAAGTATTACTTGTTTTGGACGGTTCTACTGGGCAAAATGCTTTTGAGCAGGCTAAGCAATTCACATTAGCTACCGAAGTCACGGCAATGGCGGTAACCAAACTCGATGGTACAGCGAAAGGCGGTGTTGTCATCGGCATTTCCGATCAATTCAAAATTCCAGTAAAATATATTGGTTTGGGTGAGGGTATGGAAGATTTGCAAGTATTCCGTAAAAAGGAATTTGTCGATTCACTGTTTGGAGAAAATACATGAGAAAGAAAACAATAGATATCATTACTTTAGGATGTTCTAAAAATTTAGTGGATTCTGAGCATCTGATACGTCAGTTGGAAGAAGCCGGTTATCACGTTACTCATGATGCCAAACGTCCCAAAGGACAAATTGCCGTTATCAATACTTGCGGTTTCATTGGCGATGCAAAGGAAGAATCCATCAATATGATTTTAGAATTTGCACAGGCCAAAGAGGAGGGAACACTAGAAAAACTCTATGTGATGGGATGCCTTTCGGAACGTTATCTAAAGGAGTTGGCTATCGAAATTCCGCAGGTTGACAGATTTTACGGTAAATTCAATTGGAAAGAATTGCTTCAGGATTTAGGTAAAGCCTATCATGAAGAACTCCATATAGAGCGTACTTTGACTACTCCCAAACACTATGCTTATCTGAAAATATCAGAAGGATGTGACCGTAAATGTTCTTATTGTGCCATTCCTATTATTACCGGAAAACATGTATCACGCCCAATGGAAGAAATTCTGGATGAGGTGAGGTATTTGGTTGCCCGTGGTGTGAAAGAATTCCAGGTTATTGCACAGGAGCTGACTTATTATGGAGTAGATTTGTATAAAAAACAAAGGTTACCCGAACTCATCGAACGTATTTCTGAAATACCGGGTGTAGAGTGGATACGTCTGCATTATGCTTATCCGGCACATTTTCCGATAGATTTATTTCGTGTGATGCGTGAGCGTTCCAATGTATGTAAATACATGGATATTGCATTGCAACATATTAGTGATAATATGTTGGAAAAGATGCACCGCCATGTGACAAAAGCTGAAACCTACCGTCTAATCGAGAAATTCCGGGAAGAAGTTCCGGGAATTCATTTGCGCACTACATTGATGGTAGGACATCCCGGTGAAACGGAAAAAGACTTTGAGGAGTTAAAAGAATTTGTCCGTAAGGTCCGTTTTGATAGAATGGGGGCTTTTGCTTATTCCGAAGAAGAAGGTACATACGCGGCAGCGAATTATGAGGATACTATTCCACAGGAAGTGAAACAAATACGTTTAGATGAATTGATGGCGATTCAACAAGGTATTTCTGCAGAATTGAGCGCAGCAAAAGTAGGACAAAAAATGAAAGTAATTATTGATCGCCTAGAAGGAGATTATTACGTGGGACGTACGGAATTTGACTCTCCTGAAGTTGACCCTGAAGTCTTGATCGAATGTAAAGATAATACATTACTTATAGGTAACTTTTACCAAGTAGAGATAATAAACTCCGATGATTTCGACCTTTTTGGACGAATTATTTAAATATTTTTCCCGAACTTCTTGTGTATGTGAGGAAGATTTGCTAATATAGCAACATATTTCTAAATTAATTACTTGGACTTTGAATAACAAAGAATTTACTTCTGAATTGTCACGGAGACTGGGGTATACCGTGAAAGATACTTCGGATTTAGTTACATCTTTACTGTCGGACATGATCCGGCAGTTGGAAGAAGGGAATGTTATTTCCGTACAGGGATTTGGTACATTCGAAGTTAAGAAAAAATCCGAACGTATTTCCGTTAATCCGACAACAAAACAACGGTTATTGGTACCTCCTAAATTAGTACTGACATATAAACCTAGTACACTGTTGAAAGATAAGTTTAAGTAATTTTCCTTTTAATTGTCCTCGCATTATGAATGAAAAGTTAAACATACAGAACTTGATTGATTTGCTAGCTGAAAAGCATGGCATGAGCAGAAAGAATGCAGACAGTTTTGTGAAAGAATTCTTTCTGTTGATTGAAGAATCTCTAGAAAAGGATAAATATGTGAAGATAAAAGGGTTGGGCACTTTCAAGCTGATTGCTGTAGAGAGTCGCGAAAGTGTCAATGTCAATACGGGAGAACGTTTTGAAATACAGGGACATACCAAAGTTTCTTTTACTCCGGAACCCACTTTGAAGGACATTATCAATAAGCCGTTTGCACACTTTGAAACGGTTGCTTTGAATGATAATACAGTGCTTGAAGATACCCCATTGGATACTGATAATGAGGACGATGAGGAAGTTGAACAAAAAGGAGTTCCTTCCAACATTGATACGAAAATTCAGGAAGCTGAGATTAAGAAAGAAATTCCGATTATTGCGGAAGTAAAAGAGGTGCAATTTGTCAAACCTAAAAACGATAAGGAAGGGACTATTGAATTTATAGAAAAAACAGCTGTAATTTCCTCAGAAGTTGTTTCTGCTTCTAAGGAAACTAAAAATATTCCTGAAGAACTCGAAAATGAGAAGCAACAAGTTGCTGAAATAATTCCAGAAACTTTTACTGATGTTGTCAAACAGAAACTAAAATCGAAAATTGAGTCGGAGATAACTTCTGAAACGATACTAGACCAGCCAAATACAAAACAATCGGAACCGATCGTGAGGGAAGGTGAGGAGTCTTCTACGATGAAATATTTTATAGGTATCGTCGTTTTCGTGGTACTATTATGTTCTGGCGCCGTGATATTTATGTATTATCCTGATTTGTTCGATAGTTCATCTTCAAAGTCTGTTAGAGAAACAATGATGAAAGAAAAAGTAGAAAAACCTATTGATCAAAGAACATTAACCGATAGTCTTTCTCCAAAAGATGTTGTTCAACCGGCTCAAAAAGATACTGTAGCTGAAATTTTAACTTCAACTTCTCAGCAAAAAAATACTCCTAAAGAGAATGTAGCAGTATCTGTTCCTCGAAAAGAACAAAAGAAATCTGCGGTGATACCTTTCAAACCTGATTCTGTAGGATATACCATCGTTGGAACAGAGACTACCTATACTATTAAAGAAGGCGAGACGTTAACGAGAATAGCACTTCGATTTTATGGAACAAAGGCTTTATGGCCATATATAGTAAAACATAATCCTGGTGTTATCAAAAATCCGGATAATGTACCTTTTGGTACCACAATTAAGATACCGAAACTTGTAAAGAAGCAGTAAAAAAATACTGCTTCTTTTTTTGTTAAGTACTAAACTCTATGAAAGTAGTTTAATCTAAAGGTTTCACATTGTTTTTTAATAAAAATTAGTTGGTATGGTTAATTTATTCCCGTACTTTTGGGAGCGAAAAAATAATTACCGGCTATGAAACCGGATAAACGAGGAAATTAAACATTAAAAATAGATTGATTTATGGCTGAAACAATTGATATCCGCGAACTGAACGAGCGGATTGAAAGACAAAGTGCTTTCGTTACCAATCTCATCACAGGCATGGACCAGGTTATTGTAGGACAAAAACACCTGGTAGAATCATTGTTAATTGGTTTGCTGTCTGACGGACATGTATTATTGGAAGGTGTACCCGGTTTGGCAAAAACTTTAGCTATCAAGACATTGGCTTCATTGATCGACGCGCAATATAGCCGTATCCAATTTACTCCGGACTTGCTGCCTGCCGATGTTATTGGTACAATGGTTTATAGCCAGAAAGATGAAACTTTCCTGGTAAAGAAAGGTCCTGTTTTTGCCAACTTTGTTTTGGCGGATGAAATTAATCGTGCTCCGGCCAAGGTACAGAGTGCCTTACTAGAAGCTATGCAAGAACGCCAAGTTACTATCGGCAGAGAAACGTTTAAATTGCCTGAACCTTTTCTGGTACTTGCTACTCAAAACCCAATTGAACAAGAAGGTACTTACCCATTGCCTGAAGCGCAGGTAGACCGTTTTATGTTGAAAGTCGTTATTGACTATCCAAAGCAGGAGGAAGAAAAACTAATTATCCGTCAGAATATCAATGGCGACAAGTTTAATGTAAAGCCTATTTTAAAAGCTGACGAAATTTTAGAAGCCCGTAAAGTTGTTCGTCAGGTCTATCTGGATGAGAAAATTGAGAAATATATTGTAGATATCGTATTTGCTACTCGTTATCCCGAGAAATATGATTTGAAGGAATTAAAGGATATGATCGGTTTTGGCGGATCACCCCGCGCATCTATCAATCTGGCATTGGCTGCACGTAGTTATGCTTTCATTAAACGTCGTGGTTATGTTATCCCTGAGGATGTTCGCGCCGTAGCACATGATGTTCTGCGCCATCGTATTGGTCTGACATACGAAGCAGAAGCAAGTAATATGACTTCTGATGAGATTGTAAGTAAAATATTGAATAAGATTGAAGTGCCTTGATGTAAATAAATATCGTAATATCAGGACGAAAATCCAAGAATGATTTACCTATTTTACTAAAAAAGTAAAGAAAGATTTACTAAATTTAGCCGATGTTTTAGTAAAAAAGGAAGGGAAATTAGTAAATGGTTTTTGTTACGTGATATATACCTGTTTATTAAATTATGTATTACTGAATGGAAACTACTGATTTGTTAAAAAAAGTCCGTCAAATTGAGATTAAAACCCGCGGATTATCCAACAATATCTTTGCTGGCCAGTATCACTCGGCTTTCAAGGGTAGAGGTATGGCATTTTCCGAAGTACGAGAGTATCAGTTTGGCGATGATATACGTGACATTGACTGGAATGTGACTGCACGCTTCAATAAACCTTTTGTTAAGGTGTTTGAAGAAGAACGCGAACTGACCGTAATGTTATTGATAGATGTTTCCGGCAGTTTGGAATTCGGTACAATAAAGCAGATGAAGAAAGATATGGTCACGGAGATTGCTGCAACATTGGCTTTCTCCGCTATCCAGAATAATGATAAAATAGGTGTCATCTTCTTTTCAGACCGGATTGAGAAATTTATTCCACCTAAAAAAGGACGTAAGCACATACTTTATATCATTCGTGAGTTGATCGATTTCCATGCAGAAAGTCGCCGAACAAATATTCGTTTGGGATTAGAGTATCTGACGAATGTAATGAAACGTCGTTGTACAGCTTTTATTCTATCTGACTTTATAGACCAGGAAAATTTCAAGAATGCCATGACTATCGCCAATCGTAAACATGACCTTGTTGCTATACAAGTATACGATCGTCGCGTAGAGGAATTACCTGCTATAGGCTTAATAAAAATTAAGGATGCTGAAACTGGTCATGAACAGTGGATTGACACTTCTTCGCATGCCGTGCGCCGTGCACATCATGATTGGTGGGTGAATAAACAAGTGGAATTAAACGAAACATTTACCAAGAGTAATGTTAACAATGTGTCGGTACGTACCGATCAGGACTATGTCAAAGCATTAATGAATTTGTTTGCAAAACGAAATTAATCGGAAGATGAAAAGATATTTATTTCTGATAACACTGTTGGTTGCATGGTCGGGCAGAGCAGGAGCTCAGTCAGTAACGGTAGATGCGACAATAGATTCTTTGCAAATTCTAATCGGAGAACAGGCAAAGATTAAATTGCAAGTTTCGCTAGATACTGACAAACGGGCTATTTTTCCTGTCTATACCGATACGTTGGTAAAAGGAGTGGAAATTATTGATATAGCCAAACCTGATACGCAGATGTTGAATGATGGTAGGCGTTCATTGATAACTCAAGAATACACAGTTACTTCATTTGACTCAGCACTTTATTATCTGCCTCCTATGGAGGTGCTTGTGGATAATAAAGGCTACCGTTCCAAGGCATTGGCCCTGAAAGTATATTCAATGCCAGTAGATACGTTGCATCCCGATCAGTTCTTTGGACCTAAGACTGTGATGCAGGCTCCTTTTGCTTGGGAAGATTGGTATGTAAGTATCTCTTGCGGAATATTGTTTATTCCTCTACTTCTATTATTGATCTATCTGATAAAGCGTATACGTGATAATAAGCCAATTATACGAAAGGTAAAAGTAGAACCTAAATTACCGCCACATCAATTGGCAATGAAAGAAATCGAGCGTATTAAAGATGAAAAAGCATGGCAAAAAGGACTATCGAAGGAATATTATACAGAACTGACAGATACCATTCGTACATATATTAAGAACCGTTTTGGTTTTAATGCTCTGGAAATGACGTCTTCTGAAATCATTGATAAATTATTGGAAATAAAGGATAAAGAAGCGATAACTGATTTACGCTCATTATTTCAAACTGCTGATTTGGTGAAATTTGCCAAACATAACCCAATGATGAACGAGAATGATGCTAATTTGATTAATGCAATTGACTTCATCAATGAAACTAAAGAGAAAGAAGATGAGAATGCTAAACCACAACCAACAGAAATTACTATCATTGAGAAACGTTCTTTACGTACCAAAATATTGCTCGGTGCAGGTATTGTGCTATTGGCCATCGCTCTTATAGGTTCGCTTATATATATAGGTTTAGAACTGTATAACTATTTTGCTTAATTATACTTCAATCGGAATCATATACATTAATAAAGAAATGAATGAGTTTTTGAGTGAAGCTAAATTTTAAATCGTTAAATCATAAATATCATGGTTTTTGCCAATATTGAATATTTATTTTTACTACTGTTGCTTATACCTTATATAGTATGGTATATCATGAAGCGGAAGAATAGTGAAGCCACTCTTCAGATTTCGGATGCTCGTGTGTATGCGCATACCCCTAAAAGTTATAAGAATTATTTGCTACATGTACCGTTTGCGCTTCGGATCATTGCTTTGATATTGATTATCCTTGTTATGGCACGCCCGCAAACCACTAATAGCTGGCAAAATAGTGAAGTTGAAGGTATTGATATTATGCTGGCTATAGACGTTTCTACCAGTATGTTAGCCGAGGACTTGAAACCGAACCGTTTAGAAGCGGCTAAAGAAGTGGCAGCAGAATTTATAAATGGACGTCCGAACGACAATATAGGTATTACTTTGTTTGCTGCGGAAAGTTTTACTCAATGCCCACTAACGGTAGACCATGCCGTACTTTTAAACCTGATTAAGGATGTGAAATGTGGACTTATAGAAGATGGAACGGCAGTAGGTATGGGTATAGCTAATGCTGTGACTCGTTTAAAAGATAGTAAGGCAAAGTCTAAAGTCATTATTCTTTTAACGGATGGAACTAATAATAAAGGGGATATCTCTCCGTTAACAGCTGCCGAAATTGCAAAGAGTTTTGGTATTCGTGTTTATACTATCGGTGTGGGCACTAATGGTATGGCTCCATACCCTTACCCAGTAGGTGGAACTGTACAATATATAAATATGCCAGTTGAGATAGATGAAAAAACATTGACTCAAATTGCCGGTACTACAGATGGTAATTATTTCCGTGCCACCAGTAACTCTAAATTAAAAGAAGTTTACGAAGAAATAGATAAGTTGGAGAAAACAAAACTAAATGTAAAAGAATATAGTAAACGTCAAGAAGAATATCAGTGGTTCGCACTGGCAGCTTTGTTATGTGTATTATTGGAAGTTTTGTTACGTAACTCTGTTTTAAAAAAGATACCATAAAATTATTATTTGCGCATCTTCTTTATGTTATATCATTATATAACCGGATTATAAATTGTAAATTACTAAATTGTAAATAGAAAGATGTTTCGATTTGAAGAACCTGCATATTTGTACTTGTTACTATTGTTGCCATTTTTGGCAGCTTTCTACTTGTACTCCAATTATCTGAGACGAAAAGCGATCCGTAAGTTCGGCGATCCTATACTGATGGCACAATTAATGCCTAATGTTTCTAAATATCGTCCGGATGTAAAATTTTGGATGGTATTTGCTGCTATTGGATTATTTTCCGTATTGTTAGCACGTCCACAGTTTGGTTCAAAACTTGAGACTGTGAAACGCCAAGGAGTAGAGGTGATGATTGCATTGGATATATCTAATTCTATGCTGGCACAAGATGTACAGCCTAGTCGCTTGGAAAAAGCCAAAAGACTAGTGGCACAATTGGTTGACAAAATGGAAAATGATAAAGTAGGTATGATTGTTTTCGCCGGTGATGCATTTACACAATTGCCTATCACAAATGATTATATTTCAGCTAAAATGTTTCTAGAAAGTATTGATCCCTCTTTAATATCTAAGCAAGGTACGGCTATCGGTGCTGCCATTAATTTGGCATCCCGTAGTTTTACACCTCAAGAAGGGGTAGGACGAGCTATTATTGTTATTACAGATGGTGAAAATCATGAAGGTGGAGCAATCGAGGCTGCCAAGGCTGCTACAGAAAAAGGTATTCAAGTCAATGTTTTGGGAGTTGGTATGCCTGATGGTGCACCTATCCCAGTAGAAGGTACGAATGATTATCGTCGTGACCGGGAAGGCAATGTTATTGTTACCAAACTAAACGAACAGATGTGTCAGGAAATAGCAAAAGCTGGTAATGGTATATATGTACGTGTAGATAATACGAATAGTGCACAAAAAGCAATTAGCCAAGAAATTAATAAAATGGCTAAAGCTGATGTAGAAACACAAGTTTATACGGAATTTAATGAACAATTCCAAGCAATAGCATGGATTATTCTGCTATTGCTGCTTGCCGAAATGCTGATAATGGAACGTAAAAATCCACTGTTCCGCAATATTCATTTGTTCTCTAATAAGAAATGATACGTATGTTACAGAAAAAATATATTGGAATGGTTTTGCTGTTATTAACAGCAGTATCTGTATCGGTTTCTGCACAGAAAGCGGAACGTGATTTTATCCGTAAGGGAAACCGTTTGTTTAAAGATAGTGTGTATGTGAATGCAGAAGTAAACTATCGGAAAGCTTTAGACGTAAACCCAAAGTCAACCGTTTCTATGTATAATCTAGGAAATACTTTGACTGAGCAAAATAAATTGGAAGAAGCCATGGAACAATACGTAGGGGCGACAAAAGTTGAAAAAAATAAAGATAATTTGGCACAAATTTATCATAATATGGGAGTTATATTCCAGTCGCAGAAAGATTATGCAAAAGCTGTAGAAGCTTACAAAGAATCTTTGCGTAACAATCCCAAAGATAATGAAACTCGATATAATTTAGCATTGGCTCAGAAATTGTTAAAAGATCAGCAACAAAACCAGAACCAAAATCAAGATCAAAATAAACAGGATCAACAACAGGATAAAAAAGACCAAAATAAGCAAGATCAACAGCAAAAACAAGATCAACAACCCCAACAATCTGAAAAGAAAGACAATGAAATGTCTAAAGAAAATGCGGAACAGTTGTTGAATTCTGTCATGCAAGATGAAAAAGATGTACAGGATAAAGTAAAAAAGCAACAACAAGTTATCCAAGGACATCGTTTAGAAAAGGATTGGTAATAAATATAATAGGAAATAATATATGAGAAAAATAGTTTTCTTATGGATAGTATTGATAACGGTCAGTGTGCATACCTTTGCTGATGGAAAGGTGACATTTACCGCGTCTGCTCCTGATGCAGTAGCAGTGGGTGATCAGTTTAGGTTATCATATACAGTGAATACGGAGAAAGTAAGAGACTTCCGGGTTGCTTCTATTAAGGGATTTGATGTTTTAATGGGTCCAAGCCGTTCCTACAGTATGCAAAGTATTAATGGAGTGAAAACAGAAAATCTCACATTTACTTATATTTTAATGGCTACAGCCGAAGGTAATTTCACAATTCCCAGTGCAACTATAACGGTTGATGGTAATCAGATGGTATCCAATGCTGTACACATTAAAGTATTACCAGCTGATCAGGTTAATTCATCAGGAAACAGTAATAACAAAAGTGGCGGATCTGCCAGTCGTCCTTCTTCCGGTACAGCAATATCCAATAACGATTTATTCATTACGGCTACTGCCAATAAAACTACTGTTTATGAGCAAGAAGCTCTCTTGTTGACATATAAGATATACACATTGGTTGATCTTCGTATGTTTGACAATGTGAAGTTACCTGATTTTAAAGGCTTTCACTCACAAGAAGTGGAATTGCCCAACGACAGAAGATGGGGATTGGAGCATTATAAAGGTAGAAATTATCAAACCACAATTTATCGCCAGTTTGTACTATTTCCCCAACAATCAGGTAAACTTACTATTGATGCTGCTCGTTTTGATGCTTCTATCGCTAAAGCAACACAAGTATCCGATCCGTTTGAAGCTTTCTTCAATGGTGGTAGTAATTATGTAGAAGTCAAAAAGACTATAATGACTCCGCAACTGACAATTGACGTAAAACCATTACCTGTCGGTAAGCCTGCCGAGTTTTCAGGAGGGGTAGGTGAGTTTAATATTACTTCTTCTATTAACACAACAAACATCAAAACAAATGATGCTGTTACCGTAAAATTGGTTATTTCTGGTACAGGTAATTTGAAACTTCTTTCTACTCCGGAGATTAAATTTCCGGAAGACTTTGAAGTTTATGATCCGAAAGTAGATAATAAGTTCCGTCTGACCAACGCAGGATTGTCTGGAAGTAAAGTAATTGAATATCTGGCTATTCCACGGAATGCGGGCACATACAAAATTCCTGCCGTAAACTTCAGTTACTTCGATATTAATTCTAATTCATACAAAATATTGACTACGGAAGAATATGAATTGCATGTAGAAAAGGGTGCAGGGAATGCGGTACAGACTATTGCGAATTTTACGAATAAAGAGGATTTAAAGATATTAAACGAGGATATTCGATATATTAAACAGAATGAAGTAACTCTTTCTCAAAAAGGCGACTTCTTCTTTGGTTCATGGTTGTACTGGTTATTTTATTTGATACCGGGAGTAGCATTTATTACATTCTTTATTATATATCGTAAACAGATTACTGCCAATGCTAATGTAGCAAGAATGCGTACAAAGAAAGCAAACAAAGTAGCAGTAAAACGTATGAAACTAGCTGGTAAACTGCTGGAAGAGAATAAAAAGGATGCATTCTATGATGAAGTATTGAAGGCTCTTTGGGGATATATCAGTGATAAATTAAATATTCCTGTTTCTCGTTTATCAAAGGATAATATCGAAGAAGAACTTTGTAATTATGGAGTGGATGATACTCAAATTAAGGAATTCATTGATGCATTGAATAATTGCGAATTTGCCCGTTTTGCTCCTGGTGATGATAATCAGGCTATGGATAAGGTTTATTCTGCTTCTTTGGATATTATCAGTAAAATGGAAAACTCAATTAAACATTAACCAGGAGGGCATAATGATGAAAAAAATATTGTTTTTTACCCTTACTTTAGTAATGGCATTGGTTGCTTTTGGACAGAACTTGACAGATACACTACAACTGACTGACAGTACTGTTGGCACACGTGTTGCCGAATTTTCTGCTGCAAGACAAGAAAGAAACGTGACAAAAGCTGAAGGAGATAGTGCCTATATACATAATGACTTTGCTTCAGCGATTCAAATTTATGAGAATTTGTTAAAGAAAGGTGAAGCTGCAGAAGTATATTATAATCTTGGGAATAGTTACTATAAAGCTGATGATATTGCAAAAGCAATATTAAATTATGAACGTGCTTTACTATTGCAACCGGGTAATGCAGACATTCGTGCAAACTTAGAAATAGCACGTTCTAAAACGATTGACAAGGTAGTTTCAGTACCTGAAATATTCTTTGTAGCTTGGATAAAGTTCTTGATTAACAGTCTGAGTGTAGATACTTGGGCTAAATTAGGGATAATTTTTTTCATTCTGTTATTAGTCTCCTTTTCTCTTTTTTTCTTTTCCAAACAAATTGTATGGAAAAAGACAGGTTTTATAACAGGAAGTATTTTTCTAGTTTTTGTGGTAGTAAGTAATGTCTTTGCATCAGAACAAAAGAATGAATTGATGAATCGTAATCAGGCTATAATCTTATCACCTAGTGTAACAGTACGTAGTACTCCTAGTGAAAGTGGTACTAGTTTGTTCATTTTACATGAAGGACATAAAGTTGAAATTAAAGACAATTCAATGCGTGAATGGAAAGAAATCCGTTTAGAGGATGGTAAAGTAGGATGGGTACCTACTTCCACAATAGAAATAATTTAAAACAACCAATTATAAGAAAACACGACACTTATGAAGTACAAAAAGAACTAATTTTTTGTACTTCATAAGTGTCGTGTTTTCATTTTAAGTAATGTAAATATCGAATTTGAAAAATACATGTAAATAATTTGTTTTATCCTTTTTTTTTCTTAAGTTTATAGCGTGATAATAAAAATACAGGGTATTAACCATTAAATTTATGAATATGAGAACAATAACATTTAATGAACTTCGTAAAATTAAAGACGCATTACCTAGCGGTAGTATGCATAGAATAGCCGATGAACTTGGACTTAATGTAGATACAGTGAGAAACTTTTTCGGTGGACATAATTTTAAAGAAGGTAAAAGTGTAGGGATTCATTTAGAGCCTGGTCCTGATGGTGGTTTAGTAATGATTGATGATACTACTGTCCTTGATCGAGCATTAATGATTTTAGATGAGATAGCTAATAAAACAATAGAACCTGTTCAAGCTTAAGAAAAAATAAAAAGATCCCAATTGGTTTAATAAACAATTGGGATTTCTTGTTTGTTTAAAAATACAATAAAATAAATAGGCTTATGGAAGATAAATTAGTTACATTAGCAATTCTAACGTATGCAAAAGCACAGATATTGAAGAATGTCCTCGAAAATGAAGGTATTGAAACTTACATTCATAATGTAAATCAAATACAACCAGTGGTATCTTCTGGTGTCCGAGTCCGTATCAAAGAAAGTGATCTGCCCCATGCCTTGAAAATTACTGAGAGCTCTGTCTGGTTATCTGAAGAGGTAGTAGGAGGGAAGCCTCCTAAAGTAGAAAATATAAGTAATAAGGTCATAATTCCAGTTGATTTCTCTACTTATTCAATGAAAGCATGTGAATTCGGTTTTAATTTTGCACAAAATATTGGTGCAGAGGTTATCTTATTACATGTTTATTTTACACCTATTTATGCAACATCTTTACCTTATGGCGATGTTTTTAATTATCAGTTAGGTGATGAAGAAAATGTAAAAAGTATTTTACAAAAGGTACATTATGACTTAAATATCTTATCTAATAAAGTAAAAGAAAAAGTTACTTCCGGTGAGTTACCTAATGTTAAGTATACGTGTGTGTTACGTGAGGGTATTCCTGAAGAAGAAATTCTTAGATATGTTAAGGAATACCATCCAAGAATTATTATTATGGGTACACGTGGCAAAAACCAAAAAGATATTGATTTAATTGGAAGTGTAACAGCCGAAGTTATCGAACGTAGTCGTGTGCCAGTTCTTGCAATTCCAGAAAATACACCATTTAAACAATTTGCTGAAGTAAAACGCATTGCTTTTATAACAAATTTTGATCAACGAGACTTAATAGCATTTGATTCATTAATAAATAGTTTGAAACCATTTCATTTTTCCGTATCTTTAATTCATCTTGCTGATATAAAAGATACTTGGAATGAAATAAAGTTAGGTGGTATTAAAGAATACTTTCAGAAACAATATTCACAATTAGAAATTCATTATGATATTGTGAAGAATGATGATTTCCTTAATAGTTTAGATAAATATATCAAAGCTAATAACATTGATATTATAACTATAACATCTTATAAACGGAATATATTCTCACGCTTATTTAATCCCGGTATTGCCAGAAAAATGATTTTTCATTCTGATACACCTTTATTGGTTATTTATGGTCGACCAAGCTGAAAAATTAAGCCTTTACAATTAAACGAATATCATGATTATGTTTAATATATTTAGGAGATAATTTTTTGTCTCCTATTTTTCTTTTATACTACTAAAAAAACCTAATCAAATAAACTTTGATTAGGTTTTTAAGATATTTATCAAGAAAACATTATTGCATCATCTTCTCAATTTCATCAAATTCCGGTCCCATTTGCAAATTGTAATATACTCTGTACAAACCATTCAACCACAAATCTTTTTGGTCTGGTTTCAATTGTCTTGCTTTCTCATAATAAGGTTTTGCATTTTCATAGAAAGTCTTTAATGTATTCTGATCTTCTTTATATTTAGGATCGTTTACATCAGTAGTAGCTTTTTCTGAAAAGTCTTGAGCTTTCAGACAATAAATTAAACCCAAGTTAGAATATGCTTCAGCATAAGTTGGATCTACTTCAATAGTCTTTTTGTAGAATTCGATAGCTTTATCATACTCCTTCATATTGTGATAAAGATATCCTTTTACATACAAATAAAATGTATTATTAGGATCCTTTGCTAACATATCATCAGCAAATTGCATTGCTTCATCATATTTATTGTTGTTGCTATAATAATCAATCAAATGACCGAAAAAGAATGAATGCTCAGGATACTTTTGGATACCTTCTTTCAAAGATGCAACCCATTTAACAGTATCTCCTTGAGCTTTCAAAGCAGTAGAAATAAATTCCATAGCATATTTTCCTACTTCTTTGTCATTTTGAGCATAAGGAGCATATTTCAACACACTAGGATAATCTCCCATTTTAGCAGCTGCTAAACTTGCATAATATGCAATTTGAGGTAATACAGTATCAGTCTGTTGCAAGTTTTCTTTCTCAAACATCGGATGTGCAGCAATATCAACATAGGTAGCAAAGAATTCAAGAGCTTCTTTGTTCTTGTCCAAGTTAAAGAACTGAATACCACCATTAATCAAATTCGGACGTGCAGCCAAGATAGCAGCAGAATTAGGCTTTCTATATTTGTTCTTAATTTTACCTTTCTCATTAGGTTTTTGTGCCAATTCGTCACATTTAAAATAGTACTTACACATATTTAATGCACTATTATACACTTTAAGGGTATCATAAGGCTTTCTTAAATATGCACTTTCCATTTCTTTTTCATTGATTCTCTTCTGAATAAAGCCTGCTACATCCCATGTATCAGCATTGTCCTTTGTTTCAGAATTAGTCAAGGCTCCGTTGATAAGTTGCTCTGCTTTTGCAAAGTCCGGTTTTACTTCATTAGCAATACTTTTGGCTTCTTTCACAGTCTTCTCTTGTGCGAAAGTAAATCCTACCGCAAGCAGTAAAACCATTGAAAATAGTACTCTTTTCATGATTGTAGAAAAATTTAAATTAATATTATGTCTATTCTTCATTTTCGTTATTTATTTCTTTATTTTCCGGCTGCTGCATGATACTTTCTTCTATAAGTTCTTCCTCGCTTTCTGAGGTTACCTTACATACAGAACCGATTTCATCATTACGCTTTTCGAGGTTAATTAAACGTACTCCCTGAGTAGCACGCCCCATAATACGCACATCTGCAACTTTCAGGCGAATAGTAATTCCCGATTTATTGATAATCATTAAATCATTTTCATCTGTTACAGATTTAATTGCTACCAATTTACCGGTTTTATCTGTGATGTTCATAGTCTTTACACCTTTACCACCACGATTTGTCTTACGATAATCCTCAATATCAGAACGTTTTCCATAACCTTGTTCAGATACTACCATGATAGTCTCTGTTTCAGGATCTTTAATACAAATCATTCCGATAACTTCATCTTGTCCATCTTCATCAAGTGTCATACCACGCACACCTGTAGCAGTACGTCCCATAACCCGCACAGCACTTTCATGGAAACGAATAGCACGACCATTACGATTAGCTATGATAATTTCATTATCTCCATTAGTCATGCGAACTTCAATCACACGATCATCTTCACGTATGGTAATAGCGTTCACACCATTTTGACGAGGACGTGAATATTGTTCAAGTAATGTCTTCTTAATAATGCCATTCTTGGTACAGAATAATACATAGTGACTATTAATGAAATCTTGATCATTCAAATTCTTGACACGCAAATATGCATTTACAGCATCATCAGAATCAATATTTAATAGGTTCTGAATGGCACGTCCCTTAGAATTCTTAGTACCTTCAGGAATTTCATATACTTTTAACCAATAACATTTACCTTTCTGCGTAAAGAACATCATTGTGTTGTGCATTGTTGCAGGATAGATATGTTCTACAAAATCCTCATCACGAGTTTCAGTACCCTTAGAGCCTACCCCACCACGGTTTTGTGCACGGAATTCACTCAATGGAGTACGTTTGATATATCCCATATGCGAAATGGTAATAATCATTTCATCGTCTGCATAGAAATCTTCTGGATTAAATTCCTCCGATGAATAAACAATTTCAGAACGACGTTCATCTCCATATTTCTCTTTTATTTCGATTAACTCATCCTTAATAACTTTACGACACAACTCATCGTTTACAAGAATTTCCTCTAAGTATGCTATCTGTTTCTGAATTTCTTCATACTCAGCGTGAAGTTGATCCTGCATCAGTCCAGTCAATTGACGCAAACGCATTTCAACAATAGCACGAGATTGAATTTCGCTTAATTGGAAACGTTCCATCAAACCTGTTATGGCATCATTCGGAGTTTTAGCAGCACGAATAATCTTAATTACTTCATCAATATTATCTGATGCAATAATCAATCCTTCCAGAATGTGAGCACGCTCTTTAGCTTTACGCAATTCATATTGTGTACGACGAATAACTACATCATGGCGATGCTCTACGAAGTATTTTATTAAGTCTTTCAGATTTAACAGACGAGGACGTCCATGCACAAGTGCCACATTGTTTACACCGAACGAAGTCTGCAATTGAGTCATCTTATAAAGCTTGTTCAATACTACGCTGGCATTGGCATCACGTTTCACGTCTATAACAATACGCATCCCTTCACGGTCAGACTCATCATTGGCATTGGTAATACCTTCAATTCTCTTTTCGTTGGCTAAATCAGCAATATATTTAATTAACTCTGCTTTATTGACACCGTAAGGAATTTCCGTTACTACAATCTTGTCATGTGTCGAACCGGTTTCAATTTCAGCTTTAGCACGCATGATAACACGCCCACGTCCCGTAAGATAAGCCTCACGCACACCACTCATACCATAAATATAACCTCCGGTCGGAAAATCAGGAGCTTTCACATAAGTCATCAGTTCTTCAACATCAATATCATTATTATCAATGTATGCAATACAAGCATTGATAACTTCAGTCAAATTATGTGTCGGCATATTAGTTGCCATACCTACGGCGATACCTGATGCTCCATTTACCAAAAGATTTGGAATACGAGTCGGCATAACAGTTGGCTCCAACAAAGAATCGTCGAAATTACTTTGCATATCAACTGTTTCTTTATCAAGATCCTGCATCATTTCTTCACCGATTTTTTGTAAACGGCACTCGGTATAACGCATAGCAGCTGCACTATCACCATCTACTGAACCGTAGTTACCCTGTCCGTCTACAACCATATATCGCATAGCCCATGGCTGTGCCATACGAACCAGCGCGCCATATACGGAAGAATCGCCATGAGGGTGATATTTTCCTAATACTTCACCTACAACTCTAGCTGATTTTTTATAAGGTTTATCCGACGTATTTCCCAATCCCATCATTCCGAAAAGGATTCTTCTGTGAACGGGTTTAAAACCATCTCTAACATCCGGAAGGGCACGCGAAACAATGACCGACATAGAGTAGTCAATGTACGATGACTTCATTTCCTCCTCGATGTTAATCTTTATAATTCTGTCTTGTTCAAGCATTTAAAAAGATTATTAATTATACATTTTAGGGTTTGTGAAAAACCACGCTAAAGTACTGCTTTTTTACGATATACAAAAGTTTTCATCTATAAACTTTGTTGCCATTGTGCACAATTTCGCTTTATACTTTTTTATAGCGTGTAGCCATTTCCTGACGAGCTGCCTATCAACTCATACATATACCAACAAACACCCACACTTGGTCCGTTTTCCTCTTTAAAAACGTTTATATATGAAGCGAAAACCAGTTTCTAATCTAGCAGCTGTATATAATAATATGTATAAAACAAAAACACTCTTTATTTGTGGCATAAGATTTGTACAGTAATAAATTGAATTATATGATACATGAATTTAATTAATACGTATCTTTGTATATAATAACCTTTTAATTGAGGAGAAATAATAAGTATGAACAATCAATTTTCACAAAGAGTTTCGGATATCATCACTTATAGCAAAGAAGAAGCCAATCGATTGAGGAATAGATATATTGGTCCTGAACACCTCCTACTCGGTATGTTGCGAGACGGTGGAGGGAAAGCTATTGAAATTATGATGAAACTCGATATAGATTTAAAACAGGTTAAGAGTCGTTTAGAGAGCTTCTTAAAGGATGCGGAAGATGATACTCTTTTGCCTGATGCAGATGTGCCCCTATCTCCAATGGCTGCCAAAATATTAAAAATGTGTATATTGGAGGCTCGTCTATTGAAGAGTGCAACTGCAGATACCGAACATGTATTGCTGGCTATTTTGAAAGATGGAGATAATTTGGCTGCGACAGTTTTGGAAGAGAACCAGATAAACTATCAGTCTGTATTCGAACTGCTTTCGATGAAATCTACCAATCCTAATGCAGGAATGGGATTTACGGAAGACGATGAAGAAGATGAAGAAGATATGAATATGTCACGTTCTTCGCGTGATTCCGCTAATGGTCCATCATCATCTGCACAAACAACTTCTAAGAAACCATCCAATGATACTCCTGTATTGGATAATTTCGGTATGGACATGACTCATGCCGCCGAAGAAGGGAAATTAGATCCAGTGGTGGGTCGTGAACGAGAGATCGAACGTCTGGCACAAATTTTGAGTCGCCGCAAGAAGAACAATCCAGTGTTAATTGGTGAGCCGGGAGTCGGTAAATCTGCTATTGTAGAAGGGTTGGCATTACGTATCGTGCAGAAAAAGGTATCACGTATCCTGTTTGACAAACGTGTGGTAATGCTTGATATGGCATCTGTTGTAGCCGGAACAAAATATCGTGGTCAATTTGAAGAACGTATCCGTTCTATAATCAATGAATTACAGAAAAATCCGAATGTCATTCTTTTTATCGATGAAATCCACACAATCGTAGGTGCCGGTGCCGCAGCCGGTTCCATGGATGCTGCCAATATGCTGAAACCGGCTTTAGCACGTGGTGAAATACAATGTATTGGTGCTACTACACTCGATGAATATAGAAAAAACATCGAAAAAGACGGTGCCTTGGAACGTAGATTTCAAAAAGTAATTGTAGAACCTACCACTGCTGAAGAAACTCTTCAGATATTGAAAAATATCAAAGAAAAATACGAAGATCATCATAATGTGAATTATACGGACGAAGCTCTGGAAGCATGTGTCAAGTTGGCAGACCGTTATATCACAGACCGCAACTTCCCCGATAAGGCTATCGATGCCCTGGATGAAGCTGGTTCACGCGTACATTTGACAAATATCAACGTTCCTAAAGAAATTGAAGAACAAGAAAAGTTGATAGAAGAAGCACGCAATCTAAAGGCTGAAGCTGTAAAATCGCAGAATTTTGAACTTGCGGCCAGCTATCGTGATCGTGAAAAAGAACTGTCCGCGCGTCTGGATGAAATGAAAGATGAATGGAAAGCTCGTTTAAAAGATAATCGTCAAACTGTAGGAGAAGAAGAAATAGCAAATGTCGTATCCATGATGTCCGGTGTGCCTGTACAGCGTATGGCACAGGCAGAAGGACTGAAGCTCGCAGGTATGAAAGAAGAATTGCAAGCCAAAGTCATTGCTCAGGATGCCGCTATTGAGAAATTGACCAAAGCTATTCTGCGAAGTCGTGTGGGATTGAAAGATCCGAATCGCCCTATCGGTACGTTTATGTTTCTTGGCCCTACTGGGGTTGGTAAAACACACTTGGCAAAACAGTTGGCCCAATACATGTTTGGTTCCAGCGATGCATTGATACGTATCGATATGAGTGAGTACATGGAGAAATATACCGTATCTCGTATGATTGGTGCAGCTCCGGGATACGTCGGCTATGAAGAAGGTGGGCAGCTGACTGAGAAGGTGCGCCGTAAACCTTATTCCATAGTCTTGTTGGACGAAATAGAGAAGGCTCATCCGGATGTGTTCAATATCCTGTTGCAAGTATTGGATGAAGGACGTCTGACTGACAATTATGGCAGAACCATTGACTTCAAGAATACGGTCATCATTATGACTTCAAATATCGGTACCCGACAATTGAAAGAGTTTGGTCATGGTGTAGGTTTTACTGCACAAAGCCGTACTGACAATAATGAACATTCTCGTGGCGTGATACAGAAAGCCTTGAACAAGACTTTCGCTCCCGAGTTCCTAAACCGTCTCGATGAAATCATTACTTTCGATCAGCTTTCATTGGATGCTATTACTAAAATTGTCGATATCGAGCTGAAAGGATTATTTGAACGCGTTGAAGCTATTGGATATAAATTAGTTGTAGATGAAGACGCTAAAAAATTCCTTGCTTCCAAAGGTTATGATGTACAGTTTGGTGCACGTCCTTTGAAGCGTGCCATCCAGAATTATCTGGAAGATGGACTTTCTGAACTAATTGTATCATCCGGTATACAACCGGGAGATACCGTAAATATCTCCGTAGATAAAGAGAAGGATGAATTGAGTATCAAGAGAGCATAACAGTCCTTTCGATAAAAAACCGTCAAAATGTCAGTCCATAGTGGCTGGCATTTTTTTTGTTTCATCTTTACCAAAAACAATAAAAATATAAACGTAATATGCAAAAAGGAAGTATTGGGGTAACTACCGAGAACATTTTCCCCGTCATTAAAAAGTTTTTGTACAGTGATCATGAAATTTTTCTTCGCGAGTTGGTTTCTAATGCAGTAGACGCTACTCAGAAACTGAAAACCCTGGCCTCAATAGGTGAATTTAAAGGCGAGATTGGAGATTTGACCGTTCATGTTTCTTTGGATAAGGATACGATTACCGTGTCTGATCATGGTATCGGTTTAACAGCAGAAGAAATCGATAGATATATCAATCAAATTGCATTCTCTGGAGCTAACGACTTCTTGGAAAAATACAAGAATGACGCAAATGCCATCATTGGACATTTCGGATTGGGTTTCTATTCAGCTTTCATGGTAGCCAAGAAAGTTGAAATTATCACCAAGTCCTATCAAGAAGGTGCTCAAGCTGTAAAGTGGACATGTGACGGTAGTCCTGAATTTACTATTGAAGACGTTGACAAGACTGAACGCGGTACTGATATCGTACTTTATATTGATGATGATTGCAAGGAATTCCTTGAAGAAACCCGTATTTCTTCTTTATTAAAGAAATATTGCAGTTTCCTCCCTATCCCTGTCGCATTCGGTAAAAAGAAAGAATGGAAAGATGGTAAGCAAGTGGAAACAAACGAGGATAATATTATCAACAATGCCAATCCATTGTGGACTCTGAAACCCAATGAATTAAAAGATGAAGATTATAAAAAGTTCTATCGTGAGCTCTATCCGATGTCCGACGAACCTCTATTCTGGATTCATTTGAATGTAGATTATCCGTTCCATCTCACCGGTATCCTTTACTTCCCTAAGGTAAAGAGTAATATCGAATTGAATAAGAATAAGATACAGCTTTATTGCAATCAAGTATATGTGACGGATTCTGTTGAAGGAATTGTTCCCGATTTCCTCACTCTACTTCATGGAGTACTGGATTCACCGGATATTCCGTTGAATGTATCCCGTTCTTATTTGCAAAGCGACTCTAACGTAAAGAAGATATCCACCTATATCACCAAAAAAGTATCAGACCGTCTGCAATCAATTTTTAAGAATGATCGAAAACAGTTCGAAGAAAAGTGGAATGATTTGAAAATCTTTATCAATTACGGAATGCTCACACAAGAAGACTTCTATGATAGAGCGAAAGATTTTGCCCTTTTTACCGATACAGACAACAAATATTATACTTTTGAAGAATATAAGACTCTGATTAAAGATAACCAAACAGATAAGGATGGAAATTTGATATATCTGTATGCCAACCATAAAGATGAACAGTACAGTTATATTGAAGCAGCCAAGAATAAAGGTTACAATGTATTGTTAATGGACGGTCAACTGGATATCGCTTTAGTTAGTATGTTGGAGCAGAAGTTTGAAAAAACACGCTTCACTCGCGTAGATAGCGATGTGATTGATAATCTGATTGTCAAAGAAGACAAAAAGAACGATGTTCTGGAAACCGAAAAACAAGAAGCATTGTCTACTATCTTCAAGAGTCAACTGCCCCAAATAGAGAAGGCCGAGTTTAACATAACGACACAAGCTTTGGGAGAGAATTCTGCACCGGTAATGATTACTCAGAGCGAATATATGCGCCGTATGAAAGAAATGGCCAATATTCAGGCAGGAATGAGCTTCTATGGAGAAATGCCGGATATGTTCAATCTGGTACTGAACTCCGATCATAAGCTTGTAAAAGAGATTTTATCGGACGAAGATAAGGAATGTGCCTCAAAGATTGTGCCTATTCAGAAGGAAATGGATGAGGTAAACCAACAACGAAACGATCTGAAAAAGAAACAGGAAGGTAAGAAGGATGAAGAAATACCTACTACTGAAAAAGATGAGGTGAATAAATTGGATCGGAAATGGGAAGAATTAAAGGTACAGAAAGAAAATATATTTGCCGGATATGCTGCTAAAAATAAGACCGTTCGTCAACTGATTGACTTAGCATTACTTCAAAACGGTATGTTAAAGGGAGAAGCCCTGAATAACTTTGTTAAAAGAAGCATAGACTTAATTAAATAATCCCCTTTAGATTTTATTTATATACAAGGGTATTGCAACTCATACGAATTGCAATACCCTTTTTTGTTCGTTTTTACTGTTATACAGGTGTTTTTTCCCGTTGGATACGATGTTTTTGGAAACTATTGTTTATATTTGAGCGTTGAATAAATCAGCACGTTTCACTCGGAATTATTAGTCATGAAGAGAATTCTGTTGTTTTTGTCGTTTTACCTATGTTTGTTATCAGTAGTTCAGGCTCAGAAAGTGGGGCTTGTTCTTAGTGGTGGTGGTGCGAAAGGTATGACACATATTGGTATTATCCGTGCCCTAGAAGAAAACAATATCCCAATTGATTATATTACCGGCACTTCTATGGGAGCCATTATCGGTTCATTATATGCGATGGGATATTCTCCAGACGATATGGAGGCTCTGTTACGATCTCCGGACTTCAAACGTTGGTATTCTGGAAAGGTAGAACCTAAATATGAATATTATTTTAAGAAAAACCGTCCTACCCCTGAATTTTTCAATATTCGATTTGCTTTCAGAGATTCAATGCATCTGAAACCACAGATACTTCCTACCAGTATGGTCAATCCCATACAGATGAACTTGGTGTTTGTAGAACTATTTGCACGAGCTACGGCATCTTGTAACGGCGATTTTAATAAGTTGTTTGTTCCTTTTCGCTGTATCGCTTCTGATGTGTATAATAAAAGGCCTCTTATAATGAGAAAAGGAGACTTAGGAGATGCTGTACGTGCCTCCATGAGCTTTCCTTTTGTTTTTAAACCTATAGAGATTGATAGTGTATTGGCTTATGATGGAGGAATTTACAATAATTTTCCTACGGATGTGATGCGGGAAGACTTTTGTCCCGATATAATTATTGGTAGTGTGGTGGCAGCCAATCCCAGTAAACCGAAAGAGAACGACTTGATGAGTCAGATAGAAAATATGGTAATGCAGAAAACGGATTATTCTCTTCCCGATTCTTTGGGTATTATAATGAATTTCAAGTACGATGACGTAAATCTGCTGGATTTTGACCGTTTACAAGAATTACATGATATCGGTTATAACCGGACTATCAGTTTAATGGACTCTATAAAAAATCGCATCCATCGACGTGTAAATGCTGATAACGTGCGATTAAGACGATTGGTCTACCGAAGTAATCTGCCACAACTCCGTTTTCGCGATATTCGTATCGAAGGAGCTAATGAACAACAACAAGTCTATATCAAAAAAGAATTTCACGATGAAGATCATGAAGTGTTTACTTATGAAGACTTGAAACGGGGTTATTTTCGTTTATTAGCAGATAATATGATATCAGAGATCATACCCCATGCTGTTTATGATCCAGAAAATGATTTGTATGAACTCCATCTAAAAGTTAAAATGGAGAATAATTTTTCGGTCCGCATGGGTGGAAGTGTTTCTACTACAAGTTCTAATCAGATATATCTAGGATTAGGATATCAAAATTTAAACTATTATTCCAAAGAAATTACTTTCGACGGCCAGTTAGGTAAAGTTTATAATAACGCCCAATTGATGGCAAAAATTGATTTACCCACCCGTATCCCTACCTCATATCGTTTCATCGCGTCCATAAGCACCTTTGATTATTATAAAAAAGATAAACTCTTCTCCAAGAATGACAAACCGTCTTTCAATTCAAAGGATGAACGTTTTGTAAAGCTGATGGTTGCTCTGCCTTTCCTTTCAAACAAGCGTGCGGAATTTAGTATTGGATATGGAGCGCTTGAAGATAATTACTTCCAGTCCAATGTAATAAACTTTGATGAAGATCGTTCGGACAAGAGTACTTATAAGTTGTTAAGTGGAACTATTGGGTTTTATGGAAGCACTTATAATGCCCGTCAGTATGCAACAAGAGGGTATTATGAAAAACTGATAGCTCAGGTGTTTACCGGAAAAGAAAAGTTCCGCCCCGGAAATCCTAAAGAGGAAGTTTCTACCAAAGGGCGCCAATCTTGGCTTCAAATTTCTTATATGAAAGATGCTTATCACTCCATGAGCCCTAAATTCACTTTAGGATGGATGGCAGAAATGCTCTATTCATCGAAAAATTTTTCAGAGAATTATACGGCAACAATGATGCAGGCTGCAGAATTCACACCTACTCCGCATAGCAAGTTGATGTATAATGAAGCTTTTCGTGCCAACCAATTCCTGGCAGTGGGTATCAAGCCAATATTCATTTTTAATGATATGTTTCAGTTCCGTACCGAATTTTATGGATTCATGCCAGTATTTCCCATTGAAAAAAATGCATTAAATAAAGCTTTTTACGGAAAAGCATTTTCAAAGTTTGAGTATATGGGAGAAATTTCTGTAATATGTCAATTACCTTTCGGTACTATAGCAGCATATGTAAATCATTATAGCTCACCGAAAAAGGAGTGGAATGTAGGATTAACCATCGGTTGGCAGCTGTTTAACTACCGTTTCATCGAATAAAATTCTTCAAAAAAAGTTGGCGTAACATTTGCTAATTCAGAAAAAGTACGTATCTTTGCACCCGTTAAACAAAAAGGCCGCGTAGCTCAACTGAATAGAGTAGCTGACTACGGATCAGCCGGTTACAGGTTTGAATCCTGTCGCGGTCACAATGTTTTAGTAAAAGGGTCGCGTAGCTCAACTGAATAGAGTAGCTGACTACGGATCAGCCGGTTACAGGTTTGAATCCTGTCGCGATCACTAAGAACCTCTGCAAAACTTTGTAGAGGTTCTTTTTTATTTATATATTTTAAGTTGTTCCCCTATAATAAAAGAGAATAAAAAAAGCCCTGCAATGACAAGGCTTTTTCATATAACATAAAAGAGATACCTCAACACTTAATATTCAATTCATCCAAAATCTTCCGCATTGCTTCAAAAGTGGTAATTCTTGTTGGTACTAGTGGCAAACGAAGTTTATTTTCAATCATACCCATCACATTCAACATAGCTTTTACACCTGCAGGATTACCATCAACAAATAAAAGTTTAAATAACTCAGCAAATTTATGATGAATAGTCAGGGCATTAATATAATCTCCTTGCAATGCCAGACGCACCATACGGCTGAATTCACGCGGAAACGCATTTCCAATGACCGATATGATACCAACTGCCCCTAAGGTAATCAGAGGGAAGGTTATACCGTCATCCCCCGAAATAACGTCAAAATTAGCAGGTTTATTCTTGATTATATCATCCATTTGGGAAATATCCCCTGACGCCTCCTTAATAGCAATCACATTTTTAAAATCACGTGCAATACGTAATGTCGTTTCAGCTTTCATATTTACACCCGTACGTCCCGGTACATTATAAAGTACAATAGGCAACTCCGTCGCTTCAGCAATAGCTTTATAATGTTGATATATCCCTTCTTGTGAAGGCTTATTATAATAAGGAACAACGGAAAGAATAGCATCGACACCAGTAAAGTCATCATTTTTCAGCGTTTCTACTATGGCACGGGTATTATTACCACCTACTCCAAGCAAAATAGGAATTCTTCCATTCACACGCTCAATGACCATTTTCTTGATTTTTCTCTTTTCATCGTCCGTAAGAGTAGGAGTTTCTGCCGTGGTGCCCAATACGCATAGGAAATCAGCATTATTTTGCAACAAATAGTCTACCATACGTATCAATGCATCATAATCAACGCTTTCGTCCTCTTTAAATGGAGTAATTAGCGCTACCCCCATTCCTTTCAATCTTGTCTGTATCATGAGTATTATAAAGTAATCTCTAATTAAATGACTCGCAAAAGTACGATTTTTTTCGATTTAGTCTACAAAAACAAGCTATAAAAAAGTTTTTTGCAGAAATTTGTTAGGATAATAACTCTAGAAAATCATCTTCACTCATAATCTTTACCCCCAGCTTCTGAGCTTTCTCAAATTTGGCAGGTCCCATATTCTCACCGGCCAGTATAAAACTAGTCTTAGCAGAAATACTCCCCACATTCTTTCCACCATTTTTTTCGATCAATTCTTTATATTCATCTCTTGAGTGGTACACAAACACACCGCTGATAACGATGGATTGTCCAACAAGTTTGTCAGTATATCCACTCAAGTCTTCTTCTTTCCTGCAAAATTGCAAACCCGAGATTTTCAGTCGCTCTATTAACTCTCTATTTGAGGGATTAGAAAAATAGTTAATAATACTTTGCGCTATCTTTTCACCGATTTCATCGATGTTTTTGAGCTTTTCAAGGCCTGCACTCTCTAATTCTTCAATATTTGCAAATGACTTTGCAATCTTCTTCGCTACAGTCTCTCCCACAAACCGGATACCCAAAGCAAAAAGAACTCTTTCAAAAGGTACCTCCCGACTAGCAGCTATACCATTAATTACATTTTCAGCCGATTTTACACCCATTCGATCCAAATTCTTGATATCATCTATTTTCAACCGATAGAGGTCTGCTGTATCTTTGATTAATTTCAACCGATAGAACATATCTACGGTTTCAGGACCTAATCCATCTATATTCATAGCCTTACGACTGATAAAATGCTCTATCTTACCCTTTATCTGAGGTGGACAAGCCGTTTCATTAGGACAATAGTGTGCAGCTTCTCCCTCATATCGAATTAATTTACTGCCGCACTCAGGGCAATGAGTGATAAATCTCACTTTTTCACCGATAAGCATATTACGTGCCTCTTTGTCAACCCCTGTGATTTTAGGAATTATCTCTCCACCTTTTTCCACGTAAACCATATCACCTATATGTAAATCAAGCCCTTCAATAATATCTGCATTATGTAAAGAGGCCCTTTTCACAATAGTTCCAGATAATTGTACCGGATCTAAATTAGCAACAGGAGTAACAGCACCAGTACGTCCCACCTGATAAGAAACTTTGTTCAAACGTGTCAATGCTCGCTCCGCCTGGAATTTATAAGCAATTGCCCATCGGGGAGATTTTGCGGTGAAACCGAGATTTTTCTGCTGTTTCAAACTATTTACTTTTAGCACAATACCATCAGTTGCCACTGGCAGATTTTTACGTTCAGTATCCCAATATCTGATATATTCAAAGACTTCTTCCAGACTATGAGCCTTTTTCACATGCTCTGAAATCTTAAATCCCCAACTGGCAGCCACTTGTAGGTTTTCGTAATGACCGTCACAAGGTAATTCTTCTCCCAATAGATAATACAGGTAGGCATCAAGCTTGCGTGATGCTACAATTGACGAATTTTGCAGTTTCAATGTACCCGAAGCGGCATTACGCGGATTGGCAAAAAGTGGTTCCTCACGAGCCTCTTTTTCGCGGTTAAGCTCCTCAAATACTTCCCAAGGCATCAATATTTCTCCCCTAATCTCAAACAATGGAGGATAATTACCATGAAGTACTAATGGAATAGTGCGGATAGTCTTCACATTATCCGTCACATCATCACCTTTTTCACCGTCACCACGCGTAACAGCACGTAGCAACTTACCATTTTCGTATGTCAGTGAAATAGAAGTACCATCATACTTCAATTCACAGCAGATTTCAAAATCTTCATTCAATGTTTTTTTGACTCGATCATAGAAATCCGCCACTTCACTTTCCGAGTAGGTATTGCCCAAGGAAAGCATTGGATATTTGTGAGGGACTTGCGTAAAGTTCTTATTCAAATCACTTCCTACGCGCATAGTGGGAGAATTCCCATCTTGATATTCAGGATATTCTTTTTCAAGGTCCTGCAATTCACGCATCATATCATCAAACTCCTTATCGGATATTTCAGGAGTGTTCAACACATAATAATTGTAGTTATGCTGATGTAATTCGGCACGGAGCTGGTTTATTTTTTCTTTTGCAGTCATAGCGATTTCAGATTGTTTTAACGCAAAAATACAGGTTTCTAACCGAATATTTATGTTTTTGTTTTATGAAAATAGAATGTATCACTATTTTTGCAGAAAAATAAAGTTTTATGCGAATTGATATTATCACAGTCTTACCGGAGATGATTGAAGGTTTCTTTAATTGCTCCATTATGAAACGTGCTCAAAATAAGGGGCTTGCCGAAATTCACATCCACAATCTCCGTGACTATACAAAAGATAAATATCGTCGCGTGGACGATTATCCCTTTGGTGGATTTGCCGGAATGGTGATGAAAATAGAACCTATAGAACGATGTATCAATGCTTTAAAAGCCGAAAGAAATTACGATGAGGTGATTTTTACTACCCCCGATGGCGATCAGTTTTGCCAGCCGATGGCAAATGCACTCTCGCTAGCCCAAAATCTTATTATTCTTTGCGGACATTTTAAGGGTATTGATTACCGTATTCGCGAACATCTCATTACGAAAGAAATCAGTATAGGAGATTATGTACTGACAGGAGGTGAACTCGCCGCCGCCGTTATGGCAGACGCTATTGTACGAATTATCCCTGGCGTAATCTCCGATGAGCAATCTGCACTTTCCGACTCATTCCAAGACAATTTACTGGCTGCTCCAGTTTATACACGGCCTGCTGATTACAATGGTTGGAAAGTTCCTGATATTTTACTATCTGGCCATGAGGCAAAAATTAAGGAATGGGAACTTCAACAGTCACTCGAAAGGACTCGGAAATTACGCCCGGACTTATTGGGAGAGTAAAGTCAAAAGTGTAAATAAAAAGAAAAAGGACATTTGCTTACAAATGTCCTTTTTTATGAATTATACCTGCGAATGGCAATCTTTTGTTTTTCATTATACCTCAAGTGCGCCGATAATCTCCTTTACAGACTTATATCCATGTCTATTAAGATAGTCATCGATACCTTCCTCAACCTTTATTGTAATCTCCGGATCTATGAAGTTTGCCGTACCTATTTGAATAGCAGAAGCACCTGCAAGCATAAATTCCACTGCATCTCTCCAGTTCATAATACCCCCCAACCCAATGACAGGTATTTTTACCGCTTTAGCAACTTGCCATACCATGCGTAGCGCAATAGGCTTCACAGCCGCACCGGACATTCCACCTGTTACCGTAGATAGTACCGGACACCTACGTTCCGCATCTACAGCCATTCCTAGCAAGGTATTAATGAGTGAAACACTATCTGCCCCCCCATTTTCTGCCGCACGAGCAATTTCAGTGATATCCGTTACGTTCGGTGAGAGCTTTACGATAAGTGTCTTTTTATATACCGCACGTACAGCTTTTACCACTTCCTCAGCTCCTTTGGTCGTGACCCCAAATGCCATTCCTCCTTGCTTCACATTAGGACAGGAAATATTCAATTCTATAGCAGGAATATTTACAAGATCATTGATAATAGATGCAGTTTCAACATAATCTTCTATAGCCGACCCCGAAACATTTACAATCATATTAGTTTTTATATCCTTGATACGCGGATATATATGTTCAACAAAGTAATGCACACCCTTATTTTGCAGTCCCACAGCGTTTAACATGCCCGATGGAGTTTCCGCCATACGCGGATAAGGGTTACCTTCACGTTTGTGAAGAGTAGTTCCCTTTACAATTATACCACCTATTCGCGATATATCGACGAAATCGGCAAATTCTTCACCATATCCAAATGTCCCAGAAGCCGTCATAACGGGATTCTTCATTTGTAATTCACCTATATTTACATTTAAATCTGCCATAATAGTTTGTTTATATTAAAAACCGGACCTTCTTTACATACACACAAATGGCCTTCTGTAGTATTCTCCACGCAACATAAGCAAGCACCTATACCACAAGCCATCATATTTTCCAGAGATACTTCGCAGTTGATATCTTTACTTTTGGCATATTTTGCCACAGCCATCATCATCGGTTTCGGACCACAAGTATATATCTGTTCAAAATCCACCTTATTTAATATAGAATGCTGCGTAACATAACCTTTTTCTCCATGACTACCATCTTCTGTAGTAGTATATACTTCACCATAGGCAGCAAATTGTTCCAATTGGAGCAAATCATTATCACTTCGAGCCCCTAACAAGAATACTGGTCTACTACCATTTTTGGCTAATTGTTCACCTAAATAAAGCATTGGAGCCGTACCCACACCACCTCCTATCAAAAGAAGCTTATCAGAGGGATTTTCAGGCATTGTGAAGCAATTTCCCAGCGGGAGTACTACATTGATCATATCGCCAGCTTTAGCTTCCCCTAAACGCTTGGTTCCGTCACCAACAAGTTGTATAAGGAACCATACCTCATTCTTCTGTCTATCCACATAATTGATAGAAATAGGACGACGTAGGAAAGTAGTAGGTGAACCGTCTACGCGAATTTCCGCAAATTGTCCCGGCAGCATTTCCGGAAGCGGAGACGGAGAAGTCAGTTTTAACAATACATAGTTAGCATGCAATCGGACATTCTCTGTCACAGTCAGATCTAAAATATATTTTTTCATATCATCAAAAAAGAAGGAATTATATCTTTTGTTTGCAAAGATAGTGCAAACTGAATGCAGACACAAATTTATTTGCACTATCCATCTTTACACTCCTTAATTTTCGGGTTTAAATGTTTCATAAGTATTGTCATCAAAGAAAATCCTTATTTCAGTAATTCTCCTAGGAGGTCTTTCTTTATAGATAATCTCTTGTTTTACAATCTCTTTAGGTACTTTTTGGAGCATTTCTGATGCAATTTCCTTGCGATTTTCCGCTGCACTCGGTCCATTGGACAGATTTTCGGGATTCTCAGCAAATAAAGGGTAGTCGAAACTACCGTCTTCAACAAAATCGGAATTATTACCATCATTACTCATATTACCATTGCCGGTAAGTAACCATTCCAGATTTATGTCATTATACCGCTGATGTAGCCGAAGAATAACTTCCGTACTTGGATACTTATTACGGGGACCTAAAATATGAGAGATAGTAGCTTGAGCTACTCCAATACTTTCTGCAAATGCTCCAGCTGTCATTTTCTCCCGATCCATAATCATTTTAAATCTGTCTTTTATACTCATAATACAGGCATAATTACAATTGTATATTCATCAATCTTGATCACAAAAGTAAAAAAAGAAAATCACAAATGCAAATTATAATTGTAAATACCAAGGTTTTACATTTGTATAATGAATATTCCAAAAGTTAATAACACAGTTATTACTGCCAAAAACAAACTACTTACAACATTATATTTTAGCTCTAACAAAATATTATAATATACTGAAATTCATTATATTATATCTCATAATATTCACTTAAAAGCCTATATTACATTTGTTTTATCGGCATCTTCTCCTTATCTTCATTAAACTATTTAATAAAATATAATATTCAATAGATATTCAGAAGTTTATATATACAAATACATCTTGTTAAGCCGTATAGATAAACATTTGTAAAACATATATTCCTTGATTTAATTTACATTATTTACATCCGTAAACAGCTTAGTATATTCACAAAAGAAATATCACAAAAGGGATTGCCATATAAACGTAATAGTCAAATATTACAATAATAAACTTACATAGTTGCATACAACAACTATCACATCGATTAATTTTCTTATTTTCTTATAAATACTTTTGGGAAACATGAAAATTGGCTGACAATGCTTTATTTCCGTATAAATCTCCGACTGATTGAAAAAAAACAATTCTGAGAGTCTTATTTTTAACACAATAAATTGTATGTCAATGCATTATCCCAATATTGTAAGATTTAGAACAACCGCCAAATAAAAAAATTGAATGATTTTACTTTTTGAATAAAAGAAGAAGGGATTATTTAGGTAAAAGGATCTAGCTATAGAATTTAAAATGATACAACCATATTGGGTAAAGGGGTACACCCATTACCCGTAGTAAAGCAATACACTTTTCAAAGAATTAATGTAAGATTTTAAATACCAATTCCCGCAGAATATCTCCGTCATTTAGTGAAGAATTGCCTACTCCTTTAGATTTGGCATCTGCGTATCTGATTTCTCCAATAATTTGCATTGTTTTCACTCCACTATACCGTCTCATAGCAGATATATATTCGCGAGATTGCCAAGGACTTTTCAGGCCTACAAAATTAGCGATACCCTGCTCTGTTTTTTCAGGTGCATAATATGCCAACATTAAATTAGAGAAGAAGCCGAAAAGTAAAGATAAAGTCATTTGAATTGGATTTGTTTTCGGATTTTCTTCAAAATATTTTATTATCTTATTGGCTTTTAAAATATCCTTTTCGACGATTGCGCTACGAAGCTCAAAATTATTGTAGTCTTTACTAATTCCAATGTTCCGCTCAATCTGTTCAGGAGTAACACGTGTCTGACCTTTTGGAAGTGTAATAATCAGCTTTTCCAGTTCTCCGGTGAGACGGCTAAGATCAGTTCCTACAAAATCAGCAAGCATTGCAGTTGCCTTAGGTTCGAGGTCTACTCCCTTACGTTTCATATAAGAAGAAATAAATGCCGGTAACTGGGCATCCTTCATCTTCTTAGATTCAAATAAAACACCTGATTTTTCTATTTCGGCTGCTAATTTTTTCCTTCTGTCCAATACGCCATGTTTGTGGCATATCACCAATATAGTAGAAAGCAAAGGTTTTTGAAGATAGAAAGAAAGTTCTTCCATATTACGGATATTCTGAGCCTCCTTTACCACTACAACCTGATACTCAGACATCATCGGATATCGCTTAGCAGCATTGATAACCGTAGCTATATCTACATCCGCGCCATAAACAACAGTCTGATTGAATTCTTTCTCCGTTTCAGTCAGGACATTATCTGTAATATAGTCGGCAATAAGATCGATATAATACGGTTCTTCTCCCATCAGATAATAGACAGGACGATATTGTTTAGCTCTCAACTCCTTCAAAATATCGTCACAAGTAATCTCTTGTTTTGCCATATTGGTTTACCAGTCGAATTTCAGATGTTTTACAGTTTTCTTTTCATCAATAATCATCTTTAATGATGCAATACCGATTTCTACATGTTCGGTCACATAATTCTTGGTTACCAAATTGTCACTTTTATCCGTTTTCACTCCTTCAGGAATCATGGGCTGGTCTGACACTAACAGAAGAGCACCGGTTGGAATATGATTGGCAAAGCCACAACTGAATAAAGTTGCAGTTTCCATATCAACAGCCATAGCACGTGTTTTCTTCAGATATTCCTTAAATGCTTCGTCGTGTTCCCAAATACGCCGGTTAGTAGTATATACAGTACCTGTCCAGTAATCACGGGCATAGTCACGGATGGCAGAAGAAACAGCACGCTGCAACATAAAAGCCGGAAGTGACGGCACCTCGGGTGGAAAATAATCATTGGAAGTACCTTCACCACGAATAGCGGCAATAGGAAGAATAAGATCCCCTATCTTATTTTTCTTGTCGATACCACCGCATTTACCTAAAAACAAACAGGCTTTAGGATGTATGGCACTCAGCAAATCCATGATAATAGCAGCATTAGGACTACCCATACCGAAATTGATAATAGTAATTCCTTCTGCACTGGCCGATATCATATTGGCGTCTTTACCAAGGATCGGAACATTGAATTGCCCCGCAAATATTTCTACATACTTGTTGAAGTTAGTCAGCAGAATATACTCCCCAAAATCCTCCAGGTTACGTTTTGTGTAACGAGGTAGCCAATTAGCTACGATTTCTTCTTTTGTTTTCATAAGATTTTATTAAATTTGTATTCCCCAAGGTTTGGGAGACCATTATTTAACTTACAAATGTAGTAAATGTTATCGTTAAACCTACCAGCATTCGATGCTAAAATTGCCGCAAGGAACGGAAAAAATGTTATATTCGACGTAATACGTCGTCGATATGTTGCTCTCACCCCTGAGGAATGGGTACGGCAACACTTCGTACACTTTCTTCTTGCTCATAAAGGATATCCACAGGCACTTATGGCAAACGAAGTCCAGGTTCAATTGAACAGTACAAAGAAACGATGCGACACGGTGCTTTACCGACGTGATCTTACCGCCCGGATGATTGTGGAGTACAAAGCTCCCGATATTGAAATCACACAGAAGGTTTTCGACCAGATAACTCGTTACAACATGGTGTTGAAAGTAGATTACCTCATTGTCAGCAACGGATTACAGCACTATTGTTGCCGGATGGATTACGAACATAACACATATATTTTTCTGCACGATATTCCTGAGTATCAAAGCCTATAGCTTTGAACGTCTTTCTCGCCAGGACCAAATCCTTTTCACTACCATACCGAAAGGCAATAACCCCCGGATATATTCCATCAAAACACCCGGATGTTTTATATGAAAACACCCGGATGTTATCACTCAAAACATCCCCATGTTTTACAGCGTAACATCCGGGTGTTTTGGGAATTCTGTATAAAACAGAAAGGGGATAAGTCCCTATTTCATTACAGTTAAGCTACCATATCATTACGGTAAAGCCCCCACTCTTTATTTCATCACATCATATATCATGCGCGATACATGAGCAATGATCTCAGCATTGGTTTCATCCGTTTCACACGAATTCATGATGAAAACGGCTATGTAATATTTCCGCCCGTCAGGAAGAATAATGGCAAGATCCTGATTGGGAATTTTTTTCCGCAAAGGGCTGTATGTATCTTGTCTCAGTTGGGTAGTCTTTATATGAAAACTACGTTTCCTCTCACTTCACTTCCTTCTTACTGCTGAACTTCTCCTGCAACTTCTGCATCAGTTCATAGAAATTCGGAATATAAACCGTAGCAAGTAATGTATTTAAAGCCATACCAAACACTACGGCGGCACCAAGGGCAACACGGCTACCCGCTCCCGCTCCTGTTGCAAATAATAATGGCATCACACCCAACACAAATGCCAGCGAAGTCATCAGGATTGGGCGTAGCCGGATATGCCCCGCCTGGAAAGCAGCATCGCGGATAGAATTACCTTGTGCGCGGAAATCACGGGCAAATTCCACTATCAGAATACCATTTTTAGCAGAAAGAGCAACAAGCAGAATTATACCGATTTGAGTATAAATACTGACCGGTGTCCCCATAACGTAGCATCCAAACATGGCACCGAGCAAAGCTACCGGAAGTCCCATAACCGCCGCCACCGGACTGGTCCAACTCTCGTATTGAGCAGCAAGAACAAGGAATGCTACAATCAATGCCATAATGAAAACTACGGAAGTAGTTGTTCCCGCCTGTGTTTCCTGATAGGCCACTGATGTCCACTCGTAACCGAACTCATTGCCAAGCTGGTCTTTTATCAGGTTTTCCATTTGCTTGATAGCTTCTCCCGAACTACTTCCAGGAGCTATATTACAAGTAACGGCAGCGGTGGAATACATATTATAACGATTAATTTGATCCATGCCCAACCGCTCCTCCACCCGGGTAAATGACGAGAAAGGAACCATTTCTCCCGAAGCATTTGGAACACTCAAATTCAGCACATCTCCGATGATACGCTGGGCGTGGTCACCCGCTCCCAGTTTTACCTGATAAATATGCCCGAATTGTACATAATCATTCACGTATGCATCTCCCATATAATATCCCAAAGCAGTAAACACACCGTTCAGTGGAATCCCCATGAGTTGCACTTTGTCACGATCGATATCCAGGAAATACTGTGGTACATTTGCCTGATATTGACTACTGACAGATGCCAATGCAGGATAATCATGATAATTCTCCATCAGTGTTTCTATAGCACGTTGCATTTCAGTGGAACCGAGGTTATGACGATCCTCCAATTGCAACTGCAAGCCCCCCGTAGCTCCCAAACCGGGAATGGCGGGAGGAACCATAGCGAATATTTCAGCTTCTTGTATACTATATGCCTCCATATTGAAACGTTGGACAACGGCGGCAGCCGTATGCTTCTTACCTTTACGCTGATCCCAGTTCTTCAACACGACAAAATAGGTAGCGGCATTACTTTGTTCACCTCCTCCCATTACCGAAAAGCCGGAAATGCCGATATAATCTTTTACTTCCGGATAGGTATCCAATATCGCATTGATTTGTCGGCCAACCACTTGAGTACGTTCCAAACTTGAAGCCGGAGGTAGTTGTACCACAGCCAAGAAATAACCATCATCCTCCTCAGGAATAAATGTAGAGGGCCATTTAACGAACATCATAATGGCAATCAACGTGAAAACAGCATAAGACAATACTGCTGCCGACGGACGTTTCAGCAGAAAGTTTACTATTTTGTCATACGCACCTTGTGTCTTATCATACAAGTGATTAAATCCTTTATAAAGAGGAAATTTAGAAGGTTTTGTAGGTTGCAGCATCAATGCGCAAAGTGCCGGTGTAAGTGTCAATGAGTTTATTCCACTCAATACGGTACTGGCGGCAATTGTCAAAGCAAATTGTTTATATAGCTGCCCTGAAATACCACTCACCAGCGTAGTCGGTATGAATACTGCCAACAACACCAAAACTACTCCTACAATAGGACCTGTAATCTCCCCCATCGCCTCCGTAACAGCCTGGCGTGCTGAGTATTTTCCCGTATCCAATAAACGGGTGGAGTTCTCCACCACCACGATGGCATCGTCTACCACGATGGCTACGGCAAGTATCAACCCGAACAACGTCAATGTATTGATAGAAAAGCCAAACAATGCCATAATTGCCAACGTACCAACCAGTGACACGGGAATTGTGATACAAGGTATGATAACCGCCCGCCAGTTCTGGAGGAAAAGGAAGATAACAAATACAACAAGGATGGTAGTTTCGAGAAAAGTCACCATCACTTCGTCAATAGAAGCATGGATAACGTCTGTTGTATCCAGCGTTACATCATATTGTATACCTACCGGAAAATTCTGCGTAAGTTCCTGCATCTTCGCCTTCACCCCTTTGGATACATCCAGCGAATTGCTACCCGGTTGCTGATAAATGGCAATGGCAGCAGTAGGTTTTCCATCAAGCTGTGAAACAACGCTATACGAAGCTGAACCAAGATCAATCTTAGCCACATCACCCAACCGCAGTATCTTCCCTCCCGCTTCGGTACGCAAAATAATATTACCGAATTCTTCGGGAGAAGTAAGCCGGCCCTTTACGGTCAAACTATATTGGTATGCATTTTTATTATCATCGCCAACGGGTTGTCCCACGTTTCCGGCACTCACCTCTACGTTTTGCGCCTGAATGGCCTGATACACATCAACAGGTGAAAGATTACGGATACGCATGGCAGCGGGATCCAACCAAATACGCATGGAGTAATCGCCCGCCCCCATTACATTGACTGCCCCCACACCGGGAACACGCGTCAACTGGTCTACGAGGTTCAGTTTGGCATAATTGCTAAGGTATAATCCATCGTAATCTTTACTGTCTGATTTCATCGTGAGAAACATCACTATGTTACTCGACTGCTTCTGTACCGTGACACCTTGTACCACAACAGGAGTCGGCAATGAGGACTGGGCTACACTGACACGATTTTGTACCTGTACGGTAGCCATATCGATGTCCGTACCTACTGCAAAAGTAATTGTCAAAGAGTAAGCTCCTGAAGAAGAAGAATTGGAAGACATATAAAGCATTCCATCTACTCCGTTGACTTGTTGCTCGATAGGGATACCCACCGTTTGGGCTACTGTCTGCGCATTGGCTCCCGGATAAACGGCACTCACCTGTACGGTGGGAGGCGTTATCTCAGGATATTGTGCAATAGGAAGGATATTGAGTGTGACCAATCCTGCCACGACGATAAGCAACGCCAGTACGGTAGCGAATATAGGACGGTCTATGAAAAACTTTGAGAACATATGGTCTTATTTATTAAAATGAGTCAATAATCAGTTGCCAACGGGATGAACTTTCATCCCGTCCCTTACTTTCATCAATGCTTTGGTAACATAGCGTTCTTGCGGAGAAAGCCCTTCCTTTATCTGGCGAAGGCTATCTCCTACTAATTGTCCGGTTTCAATATGCCGGTAGCGGACAATATCCGAATCATTGACGATATAGATATATTTTCCCAACTGGTCGGTACCGATAGAAGCATCGGGTATCAGTACCGCTTGTTTTTGTTCCCCGTAAGGTAGAGTGATACTGACGTATAATCCGCTTCTCAATAGTCCTTTGGGATTATCCAGACGGGCACGAATATCCAACGTTCCGGTATTCAGGTTTACGTTAGGCGAAAGATAGTCCAAAGTAGCCGGATAACTCGAAACTCCGTCTTTTCCCAGACTGACAGCCACTTTCCGCGGAATGGAGTCTCCTTGTTGCATCAACATAGAAATCCACTGATTATCAGATACATTAAAATAAGTATACAGATGATCATCCTTGTAGATAGTGGCCAATGTTACAGGTTGTATTCCTCCACTGATATAACTTCCAACATCAGCCCGATTGCGACTGACAGTCCCGTCAAACGGGGCGCGAATGGTACAATAACTCAAATTGGTACGAGCCGTATTCAGTGCTGCTTCTGCGTTGCTTACGGCAGCCTGTGAAGTTGCTACATTCGATTTGGACTGTAATACTTGGATTTGACTGACCGCATCCGTCTTTACAGCTTCCTGCATACGTTCATAGTTATTCTGTGCATATTCCAGATTGGCATGGGCCGTTTTAAGTGTAGCTTCTGCCTGATGCACATTATCCAGATATACCGTAGGTTCGATGACAAAAAGTACTTGTCCCTGACGTACCCGGCTACCCGGTGCATAGGCTATGGTTTGTAAAGTTCCGTTAACTCTGCCTACCAGATCCACCGTCTTTTCAGAAGTCAGATAGCCCGGGTATTCTTTCGTCAATGTAATGTCTTGCACAGATGGACGGGCCACACTTATTTCCGGAACAGGTATTGTACGTACCGTTTCTTTTTTATTCCCACACCCTGCCAATAACGGCAAGATAAATAAAGTGATATACATTTGATTTTTCATATATATGTTTCGGCTTAAATTATCAATTATCAATTAACTCATATCCTCCTCCCAATGCTTTGTAAAGTGATATTAACTGTTGTAATGAACCACCTTGTGCCTGTACAAGCTGATTTTGGTAAGTTAGCAATGACCTAAGAGCATCCAATACATTTTGAAAAGGTGACAACCCCTGTTTGTACAGATCCAAAGACAGTTTCAACGTTTCTTCACCTTGGTTACATACTTCACGCAAAGCAACAATCTGTTGTATGGAATTATGGTATCCGTTCATGGCATTATCCGTTTCTTGTACGGCAGTAAGTACCGTCTGATTAAACTGATGGATCGTTTCGTCCAGTTGTGCACGTGCCAATCGAGTAGCATTCACCAACTTGGTACCACTGAATAATGTCCAAGTGACACTTGGGGCTATCTCAAAAGTCATACTGTTCTGTTTGGTTAAATCTTTTATATCACGCGAAGAATAACCGATAGAACCTTTTAGGAAAAACTGAGGCAACCAATCGCTTTTCGAGGCACCTAACAGGGCGGCTTGTGCATTGACTTGCCGTTCAGCTTGGCGAATATCAGGACGGCGAAGTAACAGGTCAGCAGGAATTCCCATCCCGATGAGTTCTATATAGTCAGGTAGCTTCGAGGTTCTTTCCAATATAGGACGGATATATTGGGGATAAGTACCCAACAAGACAGCAAGGGCTGTAACATACTGATTGATACCCGATTCCAATTGCGGAATAGAAGCTTTAGTACTGTAATATACAGATTTGGCTTGTGATACGTCCAGTTTAGACACAAGTCCCGTCTTATAACGCGTTTCAGTAATACCGAGTACAGCCGCTTGAGTATTACAGTTATCAGTTACGACTTTCAGTTCTTGTTGTAACTCCCGTAAACCGATGTAGGCAGATGCCACTTGGGCACACAAGGAAATCATGACAGAGGTATACTCCTCTTTACTGGCCGCAAAATTTTCCCGCTGTGCTTTAACCCGCTGACGGATACTGCCAAATACATCCAGCTCCCAACTAGTATTAAGAGAAGCGCTATAAACTGAAGAAATAGATTTGGGAAGTGAACTTACATTTCCACTACTCTGCTCCCGTTCCCACCCGGCATCCAATGAAATAGAAGGAAAGAAAGCACCTCGTTGTATCCGCAAATTCGCCTGCGCCATGTTTATACGATCCATAGCAGATAATACGGAAAAATTTTGTGTAGATGCTACTGAGATAAGCGAGTCCAACACCGGGTCGGCAAAGACTTCCCACCATTTGTCGTCTACGGGTTGTATCTGTTCACTAAACAGATTATCATCTCTCGAAATCCCCCAACCTTGCGGAAGCTTTGTTCCCAAATAGCGGTTGCCTTTCTGAGCCAATGCCGCAGAACATAGACATAAAACGAGCAGCATACTGCTCCAGCTTTTTATATTCATAAAAAAAGGTTTAGGTTGTTATAATATTGGGATCATAACAACCTAAACCTCTATTTGTTTATCGCAATTACTGCAGATACATTAAGCTTCTGTGGCTTTCTTTCTGCTTCTTGTTGCTTTTTCTTTTATCGGTTCCTCTTTAATCTCCGGAGCTATACCCGCCAATTCCGGGTCAATCATGATACGTCCGCAATACTCACAAACGATAATTTTCTTACGAGAACGGATATCCAACTGCCTCTGAGGCGGGATTTTGTTAAAACATCCACCACAGGCATCACGTTGTACATATACAATACCCAAACCGTTGCGTGAATTTTTACGGATACGCTTGAATGACTGGAGCAAACGCGGTTCGATTTTAGTCTCAAGGTCTTTAGCTTTATCTCTCAGTTTTTCTTCTTCTTGCTTGGTTTCAGATACAATCTCATCCAATTCGTTCTTCTTTACATCAAGATCTTTCTGCCTTTCTTCAAGAGCAGCAATACTTTCTGCCGCTTCAGCGGATTTTTCAACTTCTTGTTCGGAAAATTCTTTAATTCTCTTTTCACAAAGTTCGATTTCCAAAGTCTGGAATTCGATTTCTTTGCTCAAGAAGTCGTACTCACGGTTGTTACGTACATTTTCTTGTTGCTCTTTATATTTTGCTACGGAAGCTTTTGCTGTTTCAATTTCCACCTTCTTACCGGCGATAGCAGATTTCAGTTCGGCAACTTCTGCCTTTATTCTTTCAATACGGGTACTCAAACCGGCAATTTCGTCTTCCAAGTCTTGTACTTCCAAAGGAAGTTCACCTCTCAACGTCTTGATTTCATCAATTTTAGACAGCATTGTCTGCAACTGGAACAAAGCTTTCAACTTTTGCTCTACTGTCAATTCCTGGGGATCTTTTTTTGCTTCTTTAGCCATTTTACTTACATGTATTTTATGGGATTTGTATTCACTTTGGTCATTTGAACCGCAAAATTAGGAAACAAATCCCGGATTATTGTATAAAAAATTTCTTTTGTATATTGTTCGCTTTCGTAATGTCCTATCTCTGCCAACAGGATGTCCGAATCGTGTCCAAAATAGTCATGGTACTTTATTTCACCGGTAATAAAAACGTCCGCATGATTGCCGATGGCCAATGACATAAGGAATGCTCCCGCACCACCACACAAGGCTACTTTCTGGATTTCGCGTCCGGTCAGTTTATTATGGCGCAAACATTCCACCTCAAATGTTTTCTTGATACGTTTCAAGAATTCAAGTTCTGTTTCAGGAGTTTCCAATTCACCGATAATACCAGCTCCGGCTTGTGTCCAAGAGTCCTGCAAAGGATAAAGATCGAATACAGGCTCTTCATAAGGATGTGTAGCGAGCAATACTTTAACGACTTCCTCTTTTTTATAAGCAGGTAATATAGTTTCTATGCGCACTTCTTTTTCAATATGCAATTCTCCAATCTCTCCACAATAGGGATGTGCCCCCTTCTTCGCACGAAACACTCCCTCACCTTCCACATTATAACTGCACGAATCATAATTGCCAATACATCCACATCCGACTGATGATAATACTTCACGTACTTTTTCAGCACAAGCCGTAGGAACAAAAGTTACTAACTTCAGCAACGCATTTTCCTTAACTTCCAATATGCGCACGTTTTTCAAACCTATTTTCTCGGCAATCTTAAAGTTCACCCCTCCTACCACATTGTCCAGATTAGTATGGGCAGAATATATCACAAGATCATTTTTAATGGCCTTCAATATACAACGTTCCACATAATCCTTTCCAGTAATGGACTTATAACCCTTAAAAATGAGAGGATGATGTGATATGACAAGATTGTATCCTAACGCAATCGCTTCATCCAGTATGGCTTCAGTAACGTCAAGACACAACAAAGCCCCTGTTGCTTCCGCATCTGTCAATCCAATTTGCAAACCGGCGTTATCAAATCCGTCTTGCAATGGCAGAGGCGCGAACCGTTCAAGGGCGCTAACTATCTCCTTAATTTTCATTATTAGTAGAAAATTTGGTTGCAAATATAGCAAAAAGTGGTGAATTCAAGGGAGCTTTTACGCTTTTTTTGTATATTTGAAGTCGACAAAACCCAATATAACCATTATGAAGATACTAATACTTTTGTTTTTCTCTTTGTTTATAACATTATCTTCCTGCCGTTATACAGGACAGACGCAAAATGACAGACAAGATTCCGATGAACAATATGTGGATACCACGCCGAAAGCTACGACTATCCTTTGGGTAGACAAAAAAAATAGTGGTGGTAAGAAAGACGACTTTCCAATCCCTGTACGTACGGTAAAAGTAAAAGCCAACATTCACACATCGGGCAAAGTAGAAATTCTGTCATACACGAAACCCCAGAAGAACCGCGTGAAGCACTATTTACAAGAAAGATTAGAAGTATTCAGAATTACCAAGGCAATGTTGGATAGTGGTTTTGTAAAACCGGGCGTACAGTATGTACAAATCCGCTATATGCCGGAAAAGTTACAATAATCAGGCTATTTCTTCTTCTCTATCATAACCGGTAATAGTTTGCCGTATACGTCGAACGATTTGCGCGATGCCAATGAAATAGTAATCATCAATGAAAGCATAGATGCCGTAAAAGTGATTACCATAATCATCATTTGGTATTTGATAGCAATATTCGGACTACTTCCTCCCAGTATCTGGCCTATCATTGTTCCCGGAAAAGCGACCAAACCCATTACAGAAATATTGGCTATCAAGGGACTGAATGACTTGATGATGGCCTGACGGATGAATGGTGCTTGCGCCTCTGCACGGGTAGCCCCATTACCAAGCAAGTAACGATATAGTTGTTGCTCGCGTTTCAGTCCACTATAATAAGTATTGAGAGCTATCACATTACTAGACAGCATATTTCCCATCAATATACCGAAAATGGGAATAAAATATTGAGCACTGAATATATTCTCAAGGCGAAGTACGATACCGATGAAATACATTCCTACACATACCACACTACACAGAAACCCTACTGAAATAGGAATAAGCAAAACTTTACGCTTCAGTTGCGTACGCGACAAAGCGGTTTGTGAGGCTACGAATATCATAACAATCACCCACAGGAAGTTTATCCACGGATTATTCCACAAGAAAAGATATTTCAAATAGACTCCTATAAAAAAAAGTTGTACAATCATACGTGCCGTACCTACAATGGTTGCACGTACCAATCCGGTTTTGAATTTCCAGATATAGAACAAGGGTATCAGTAATAACAGCAGCCCGATACCCAAACTAAGATAAGATATGTCTATGGTTCCCATGAAACAATTTAACTACTTTTTAGTAATATACCATTCAAATACAGATTACATATACAAACCGTCAACGGATGAATATAATTACCAATACCGAAGCAATAATAATACAGACACTGACACAAATCAAGGTCATTATTACGTTGTAATTGAGTTCCGATCGTTCTTTCTTCTTTGTCAACTTCGCTATTTCTTCCATGTCTTCGAAAGTGGTATTCTGAGGTATACCATTACTTTTTTCATACATCTTATTCAAACGTTCGTTCAAACGTTCCCGGCGAAGGTTACGCATGTCACGGTTCTCCTTATCACGCCGTATCATATCGAAAACAAATCCTGCAAAGCTCATAGTATATTTGTTTATTTCATAATTATATGCTGGTCGCATCCTTCTGCAAAGCCCTCATCATGAGACACTGCAAGTATGGCACTTCCTTTTTCGGTCTGTTTCCGAAAAAACGCAAGGACTTTTCCGGTAGTATCTGAATCGAGTGCAGACGTTGGTTCATCAACGATGGTGAGAGATTTGCCAATCATCGAAGCCACGGCTATCATCATACGTTGACGCTGACCGCCGGAAACTTCATTGACCCGTTTGTAATATAACTCACGATCCAAACCCAAATCTTGAAAACAGGCAAATAGACGTTCTTCTGAAAAAGGAGTATTCCGATTGGCTTTCAAGCTGAAAGGAAGTTGTACCATATCTTTCACCCACTCCAATGGCAAAGCCAACTCTTGTGGTATCCAAGCTATCTGTTTGCGAATGTGATCTATACTATTCTTTTCCAGCAGGATACCGTTTACTGTAATTCGACCTACTTTCAAAGGGATAAATCCCAATATGGCATTTAGCAGAGAAGTCTTCCCACATCCCGAAGAGCCAGAAATACTCACTATCTCCCCCTTATCTACTTGTAAGTTGAAACCGGAAAAGAGTACTTCGTTACCATATGCAATACTGGCATTTTCTATTTGTAACATGAATATTTTTCTTTAATCTTTCTATATTTACAAAAGTACAGAAAAAATAATTGTACTATCTTTGTCTCACTAATTAATTTAGAAAAAAATATGATACAGAACGAAAGGGATTGCCGCCATGAACATGTATTGAATGTGGCAAGGCAAATGATGACTGCTGCACGTACAGCACCCAAAGGTAAAGGTATTGATGTAATTGAGACTGCTTTGGTTACAGGTGACGACCTCAAAAAGTTATCGAACAAGATGATTGCCATGGCCGAAGAACTAGGTATGAAGTTTTTTCTGCGTGATGCCGGAAACATTCTGCAGGCAGAATGTGTAATTATAATAGGTACGCGCGAACAGGCACAAGGATTGAACTGTGGACACTGCGGTTTCCCTACTTGTGTAGAACGTCTTGAGGGTGTACCATGTGCCTTGAACACGGTTGATGTAGGCATTGCTTTGGGCTCTGCTTGTGCAATGGCGGCTGATATGCGGGTAGATACCCGTGTGATGTTCTCTGCCGGACTTGCCGTACAACGGTTGGAGTGGTTGAAGAACTGTAAGACCGTATTTGCCATTCCAGTGAGTGCATCTTCCAAAAATCCGTTCTTTGATAGAAAACCTAAAGAAGAAAAATAAATTAACGCATTAAAATACATGGGAATTGTCGTTGGATTGCCACATGGTGGAGCATCTGAAAAGGATTATCAGGTGCAGTTTGGTAAGAACATAAGCATTCAAGTAGAAATACGTGCTCCGTATTTGCCGGCAGAGTGGGCTATGCAGAGTGGCATACAGTTGACTTGGCCTCACATCGGTACGGACTGGGCCTATATGCTTGAAGAAGTCCAAAAATGCTTTGTTACGATTGCTACCGAGATTACTAAACGCGAATTATTACTTATCGTGACTCCTACCCCCGATGAGGTGAGAAAGCAAATCTCTGCAACAGTGAATATGGAGAATGTTCGTTTTCTGAAATGTGACACAAATGATACTTGGGCACGCGATCACGGTGCCATTACTATGTTGGATATTGACGGACCTTCCCTGCTTGACTTTACATTCAATGGTTGGGGGCTGAAGTTTGCTTCAGATAAAGATAATGAAATTACCCGCCGAGCTGTAGAAGCCGAAGTTTTAAAAGGAAAATATGTCAATCGTTTGGGATTTGTCCTGGAAGGCGGTTCTATCGAAAGCGATGGTGCAGGTACTTTGCTTACTACTTCTGAATGTCTATTGTCTTCCAATAGAAACGGACAGATGAATAAAGTGGAAATTGAAGAATTTCTTCGTTCTACCTTCCATTTGGAACGGATACTTTGGCTTGATTATGGTTATTTAGTCGGAGATGACACCGATAGCCACATTGATACGCTTGCCCGTTTCAGTTCTACCAATACGATTGTTTATGTACAATGTAATGATGTACAAGATGAACATTATGAAGAACTTCATAAAATGGAAGAACAACTGAAAACATTCCGCACTTTGAACGGAGAACCTTATCGTTTGTTGGCGTTACCTATGGCTGATAAGATTGAAGTAGAAGGTGAACGGTTACCTGCTACATATGCTAACTTTTTGATTATGAACGATGTGATACTATATCCAACCTATAACCAACCAAGTAATGACGCACGTGCCAAAGAGGTATTACAGGAAGCGTTCCCCAATCACGAAATTATAGGTATAGATTGCTGTGCCTTGATAAAACAACATGGGTCATTACATTGTGTCACAATGCAATATCCTGTTGGAGTATTAAAATAATATTAGATTACAGAAACGAAACTGTTAATTTATAAATCGTAAAATAACAAATATGCATATGGCAAGAAAGATAAAAGTTGGTATAATTCAGCAAGCCAATACTTCGGATATACGTACAAATCTGATAAATTTGGCAAAAAGTATTGAAATATGTGCCGTACATGGGGCACAATTGGTCGTTTTACAGGAATTACACAACTCTTTGTACTTTTGTCAGACGGAGAATACACAATTGTTTGATTTGGCGGAAACAATTCCCGGACCTTCCACAGGTTTCTATTCGGAACTGGCAGCAGCCAACGATATTGTGCTTGTTACCTCTCTGTTCGAGAAACGTGCTCCAGGTTTGTATCATAATACGGCTGTTGTATTTGAACGTGATGGAAGTATCGCAGGCAAATATCGGAAGATGCACATACCCGATGATCCCGCTTATTATGAAAAATTCTATTTCACTCCCGGAGATATCGGTTTTGAGCCTATTCAAACCTCACTTGGAAAACTAGGCGTATTGGTCTGTTGGGATCAATGGTATCCCGAAGCAGCCCGCCTGATGGCACTCAAAGGTGCTGAAATATTGATTTATCCTACTGCCATCGGCTGGGAAAGCAGCGATACAGACGAAGAAAAAAAACGTCAGCTGAATGCCTGGATTATTTCACAACGTGGACATGCGGTAGCCAATGGTTTGCCGGTAATATCGGTAAATCGCGTGGGGCATGAACCTGATCCGTCCATGCAGACTAACGGTATACTGTTCTGGGGAAACAGTTTTATCGTCGGTCCCCAAGGGGAATTTCTTGCACAGGCCGGAAATGATAGTCCTGAAAATATTGTGGTAGAAATAGATATGGAACGTTCTGAAAACGTACGCCGTTGGTGGCCTTTTTTGCGCGATCGCAGGATAGATGCATACGAAGGATTGACGAAACGATTTTTAGATTAATTTATTTGAATGTAACCCGTTTATTCATCAAGAAATTAACTCCTCCATAGACAAATAAACCCAGAAATTGAGATAGGTATTCATCGCAATTCAAACCTTCGACCAGTCCGATCAAAAAGAGGAATTGTGCTCCGTAGGCCATTCCAAAAGCCACAGAAAAGAGCAACACTTGACGCCAAGTGTTGCCTCTTTTTTCTGTAGGAAATATCCAATACTTGCACCAGATAAAATTATGTATCTGCGCTAGTGTATAAGCAGTTATGTTGGAGAGCATGTAATTGATATCCAATTCATCCATCATTATCCAGATAGTGGTTGCCATAATCAAGGCATTCAACGTACCGACTATCATAAAGCGGAAAATTCGTGTGGACTCTTTCACTCTCTCCTGTTCTATATTTTTATTCTTTGATGTCGACAATCAGATTTAATTCGTCCAATTGTTTCTGATCGATACTTGAAGGAGCATCCAGCATAACATCCCGTCCACTATTATTCTTCGGGAATGCAATACAGTCACGGATACTGTCAAGACCGGCAAAGATACTTACCCAACGGTCGAGTCCGTATGCTAAACCACCATGAGGAGGTGCACCGTACTTGAAAGCATTCATTAAGAAGCCAAATTGTTCCTGGGCTTTCTCCGGAGTAAATCCAAGAATTTCGAACATCTTGGCCTGTAACTGTGCATCATGGATACGAATAGAACCACCACCTACTTCAATGCCATTACATACCATGTCGTATGCATCAGCACGAACCGCAGCCGGATCTGTATCCAACAAAGGAATATCTTCATCTTTAGGATGGGTGAACGGATGATGCATTGCCATCAGACGCCCCTCTTCATCACTCCATTCAAACATTGGAAAATCAACCACCCATAAAAGAGCAAATTTATTCTTATCACGTAACCCTAATTGATTACCCATTTCAAGACGCAACTCATTCAGTTGTTTACGGGTCTTCATGGCATCATCACCACTTAAAATCAGAATCAAATCGCCCGGCTGTGCATTGAACGCAGCTTTCATTTCCTGCAAAACTTCCTGAGTATAGAACTTGTCAACACTCGATTTTACATTTCCATCAGCTTCCACACGGGCATAAACCATACCTTTGGCACCAATCTGCGGTCTTTTCACAAATTCGGTCAATGCATCCAGTTGCTTACGGGTATAGTGTGCAGCACCTTCTGCACAAATACCGCCAATATATACGGCATTATCAAAAACAGAGAAACCATGACCTTTCATGATATCCATCAGCTCTACAAACTTCATACCAAATCGGAGATCAGGCTTATCGCTACCATAATATTTCATGGCATCTGCCCATGGCATACGTAAAAATGGTTCAGTCAATTCCACACCACGAATTTCCTTGAACAAATATTTAGCCATACCCTCAAAAAGGTTAATGATATCATCTTGTTCAACGAAAGACATTTCGCAGTCAATCTGGGTAAACTCAGGTTGACGGTCAGCACGCAGGTCTTCATCACGAAAACACTTTGCAATCTGAAAATAACGGTCGAATCCGGAAACCATTAACAATTGTTTCAGAGTTTGTGGACTTTGAGGTAAAGCATAAAACTGTCCCGGGTTCATACGTGAAGGCACTACGAAATCTCGTGCCCCTTCCGGAGTAGAACCGACCAAAATGGGGGTTTCTACTTCGATAAAACCTTGATTATCCAAATATTTACGGACTTCGATCGTCATCTTATGACGTAGTTCCAAATTCTTACGCACGTTTGCACGACGTAAATCCAGATAACGATACTTCATACGTATATCATCACCACCATCTGTATTCTCTTCGATAGTGAAAGGAGGCGTCAAAGCTACATTCAACACATTCAATTCTGAAACGATGATTTCAATATCTCCAGTAGGAATATTTTGATTTTTGCTAAAACGTTCATTTACTGTACCTGTAATCTGAATGACATATTCACGCCCCAGATGATTGGCCTGGTCACAAAGCTCAGCGTTTATTTCTTCATTGAATACTAATTGGGTAATTCCGTAACGATCGCGAAGGTCAATGAAAGTCATACCTCCCATTTTACGGCTGCGCTGTACCCAACCTGCCAATGTCACTTGTTTATTAACGTCGGAGATACGTAATTCTCCGCAGGTGTGTGATCTATACATTTTTATATCTAAATTTATTGATTTACAATTTGACTATACATTTAATATACTTTGTATAATTATCATGCAAAAATACATAAAACTATTATAGAGACATCAAATTAAGAAAAGATTATTTTAGCCATAGTATCAATACATATAAATTATGGTGTAATCAGTTCTTTGTGAACTTTTTTAATTGCTCCTTACTTCTATCCAATATTTTTCTATTTTTATGTGTAATGTCTTCCATAATGGAGTCATTAATCTGTTTGAGTCCGTTTATATAATCTTGAGCACGTTGTAAAACGTTAGACGTATCTTTCTCTACATTCCGAGGAACAATAACCTGTAATCCTTTCTGGATAATCCTTACATCTATATATTCTCCCATCATCATTGGATCACCGTCAAAATGTACTACCCCTTGTTTAGTGCGATGTATACGAAGTGTCTGACAACGGAAAGTTTTGATACGGCTATTTTGGTCAATCGTTTTATTAAATAATTGAAAAGACAAGGCGGGTACATCCAACACTGTAAAAGGTTCTAATATCGTAACGTCCAATAGACCATCGTTTAAAGTAGCTTGTGGAGCAATATAAGCATTATTACCATATTGCGAAGCATTTCCACAAGCTATCAGAAAAGCTTTATAGCGTGAAGTGTTACCATCCATTTCAAGTTCATAAGTTTCAGGACGATACTTTAAACTCTCCAGCAATGTTTTTTCCAAATAAGTCAGTGGTCCTCTTCTACCTGCTTTTGAAAATTGCAGACTGACAAAAGCATCAAAACCGACACCACATGTACAAAAAAACGGTACATCATTTATTTTACCATAATCAATAATATCTATCAGACCATCATTGATTATATCAATCGCTTTTTTTATTTCCATCGGAATTTGCAAATGACGTGCAAGCCCATTCCCTGAACCACAAGGGATAATACCTAAAGCAGTTTTTGTATGCACCAATGAGCGGGCTATTTCATTGATCGTTCCATCTCCACCAATGGCAACAACTGCAAAAACCTTTTCTTTAGCTTTTTGCGCAGCTATCTCCACAGCATGTCCTGCCCATTCAGTATATATAACTTCGGGAATATATTTATCCTTATCCAGTTTTTGATCAAGCCATTTCAAAATCTGCTCCTTACTTTGTGTGCCAGATATCGGATTTATTATAAATGATATTCTTTTCTTATTATCCTCCATGCGAAAGAAATGTTATAATGCAATTCTCTAGTCTTGCAAAAGTAATATAATTCCTTTAAAAATTAACCATCTGACTGTTTTAAAACGAATAGAAGCAGATTTTTTAGAGTAAATGGAACATATAACAACATATTTTGCTATCTTTGCCCCCTGTTTTTAAGGACTCGTATTTAATAGAATTAAATATTCATTATATAATAGACATTTCATGGGTTTACTACAAGACAAATTTGCGAAATACGACCTGCCGCAACAGTTTATGGCAAAAGGCGTATATCCTTATTTCCGTACAATTAATAGCCATCAGGATACTGAAGTAATGATGGATGGCAAGAAAGTTCTGATGTTCGGTTCGAATGCGTACATGGGACTTACTTATGACAAACGAATTATTGACGCTTCAATAGCCGCTACAGAAAAATACGGTACAGGTTGTGCTGGTTCCCGTTTTTTGAATGGTACTCTTGATATACACGTTGAACTGGAAAAAGAATTGGCCGAGTTCGTTGGAAAAGATGAATCTCTCTGTTTCTCCACCGGTTTCACTGTTAATGAAGGTATTATCCCCGCTGTTGTAGGACGTGGTGACTATATTATATGTGATGATCGTGACCACGCTTCTATCGTAGATGGACGCCGTCTATCTTTTGCCACACAACTGAAGTATAAGCACAACGATATGGAAGATCTTGAAAAGGAACTCCAAAAATGTGAACCGGATGCTATAAAGTTGATTGTTGTTGACGGAGTATTTTCTATGGAAGGTGATTTAGCTAATTTACCGGAAATTGTTCGCCTGAAGAAGAAATATAATGCCAGCATTTATGTAGATGAAGCCCACGGTTTAGGTGTTTTCGGAAAACAAGGTCGTGGTGTTTGTGACCATTTTGGAGTTACTGAAGATGTTGATTTAATTATGGGAACATTCAGTAAATCATTAGCTTCTATCGGTGGGTTTGTTGCCGGTGACAAAGAGGTTATTAATTGGTTGCGTCATAATGCTCGTTCTTATATATTCCAAGCAAGTAGTACTCCAGCTGCAACAGCTGCTGCTCGTGAGGCACTTCATATTATTAAATCTGAACCAGAACGAATCCAGCGTTTGTGGGATATCACCAACTATGCATTAAAAAAATTCCGTGATGCAGGTTTCGAGATAGGTGAAACAGAATCTCCTATTATACCTTTATATGTACGCGATACCGAGAAAACATTCGTAGTAACAAAAATGGCTTTTGATGAAGGAATTTTCATTAATCCAGTTATCCCGCCTGCATGTGCACCTCAGGATACATTGGTACGTGTAGCTTTGATGGCTACTCACACCAAGGAGCAAGTAGATTATGCAGTAGATAAACTGACTAAATGTTTTAAATCACTTGGAGTGATAAAATAAATTTTATAAGAATATTTTTAAAGAGGTAAAAATCAAACAAATGATTTTTACCTCTTTTTCTTTTATAGGGAATATACTTTTAACATACTGCTTACTTTATTTTAAATATTATATCTTTTCTCTTTTAAATTTCTGATAATTAAGTATCTTTGTCACATTATTAATGAAAAACACATCTTTCGCATGAGAAAACAAGATTTTTTTTTCGTTTTGGCATTGATTGCATTTTTTTTGCCATTCTTTATAAGTGAGCCCATTTATGATTGGTATAAGTCATTCAATGCATCACATGGTATGGTAATGAGTTTTCTAAAGTTTGGTATCCTTGCAACATTGGGTGAAATGTTAGGGCTTCGTATCAGTGCCGGAGTATACAATCGAAAAGGATTTGGTGTTTTTCCTCGTGCTATTGTATGGGGAGTACTAGGGATGGGTATCAATATGGCTATGATCGTTTTCTCAAAAGGAGTTCCACAATTCATGATATATATGGGAATGACAGACGCTTCAACCATTATCAACGGTGACTTCTGTTTAGATAAACTATGGGTGGCACTTGCTATTTCCGTTACAATGAATACGATATTCGCCCCTGTATTTATGACATTCCATAAAATTACAGATATACACATATTGAATTGTGGTGGTTCTCTTCTTAGCATAATCACCCCTATCCCAATGACACGTATCATCACGCACCTGAATTGGAATTCCCAGTGGAATTTTGTTTTTAAGAAAACAATTCCTTTCTTCTGGTATCCGGCACACACTATCACATTTCTCCTTCCTGGAGAAATGCGGGTACTTTTTGCTGCCATCTTAGGAGTAGTTCTCGGAGTACTTTTAGCTATTGCTGCACGGATGAAGTGAAGTAATAGCTGTACGATATCCATTTAAACATACCGTAAACAGAGTGACACCAATCGTGAAAAGTAAAGGCAACAGGAAATGGTATATATTGAGAGTTATATGATATGCAAACTGTTGTAGCCAACCAGTCATAAAATAATAAGTAATAGGAATAATTACTAGAAATGCAATTCCTATATAACTAAGAAATGGATAATTAATAAGCCATAAGATTTGGAGAATGGATGCACCATGTATTTTTCGGATATTAATTTCATATTTACGCTGTTCTATAGTATAACGAGTGATACCAAACAATCCAAAGAGAGTAAGGAACAGGCTGATACAAGCATACATCAACAAAATATGCGAAAAACTTGAAACCTTCTGATTATATGATACGAATTCAGAATGTATATCCTTATATTTGAAAGGGACACCTGGATATTTTTTCTCATATAACCCACATAATTGATTGACTATTCCATCTTTATAACCAGATTTTACTTTTATAACTAAAACTGAGAAATTATCTTGCGGAGTATCGTAAAGAAACATACGTAATGGAGCTACCTGATCTGTCATAGAATACTTCTTGAAATCTTTCATTACTCCGATTATTATACCTTTTGCCAGCTCTTCTTTTAAACCTATATACTTGGAAATAGGTTGTCCTATAGGATTTTCTCCTTCTGGAACAAGTAAATGTATAAATGTCTCATTGACCAATGTCGGTTGTGGAACCCGGGATATAAGGTGAAATGTTTGAGTGGAATCCAACAACTCAAGATGATGGATTGTCAGGAAGTCAATAGTTTCTTCATATAATTCCAACATCAACAAATTTTCGTCAATGTTATCTTTACCAGGAATAGCTAAACTCATAGGATAAATCCCTTTGTTTGAAACTACAACATTCTCGACTCCTTCTATATTCTTCACTTCATTCATCCATGTTTTTATAGGAGTATCTGTATGTGTTTCAGAGTATATGTTAATAATATTCTCATAACGTTCTCCCTCTCGCTCAATCAAATGCATCTGTGCACGGATAATCATGAAAGCACCCATCAATCCAATAGAAATCATAAATTGTAATATAACCAATACACCTACGATGAAACGTTTCTTACGTCCGGTAAAGAAGTTACGATAATTGGTTTCAGATATTGAATGTAATTTATGACTCATATAACTTGCTGGTATAACTGATAGTATAACTATAAATAGTAAAATAAAGGAAAATATCTGCCACGAAAACAAATAAGCCATTGTCAGGTGTGTGGAAACAATACCATTAAACACCGACAACAGATCGCTCATCAATAATAGAGATAAAAGAAATGCTACAAAAACCATCAAGAAAGTATCCAGAAATAGTTGGTAACGTATCTGTTTTTTAGTAGCTCCCATCACAGATTCAATATGAAGCATGTGCACTTGCCGTAACAGGCGAGAAAAACTGAGATTTATAAAATTAAAACAGCCAATGAACAAAATAAGTATGGCAGACAGCAATCCCACGTTTAGTAAGGTACTCTGCTGATGCCTCATATTCTGATTACTATCTTTTACCGTAGAATCAAAGTAAGATTCTTGTAATGTTTGTGTACGGAAATATCCCTTACCCGTTAAAGTCGGTAATTCAGTTTGCTCAAATCGTTGCCGAAAACTTTTAATATCAGTTCCTTCTCTAAGTAAAAGCATACAATCAGCCCCCTTAGTAGCTTCCAATGATAAAAGAATATCCATTTGTAACATACTTTGTTCCGGTTGACTATAAACCGCAACAATACGATTTGTAGACACCCCTGATAATAAAATATCCACATTTTTCCCTATACAATCTTTTGTACCAAAGCATTTTCTAGCAAACTGTTCACTAACAGCTATTTCTCCGGGTTTAAGTAAAGCATCTTGTACATTTCCGGCTATATTACGAAAAGGGAAAAAGTCTATTAACGTTGAGTCTGCTGCAACTATTTTCCAATCCTGAAATTCCTGTCCGTCTATTTTTACTCTTGCATTACCAAATGTTTGTGTACGTAGATATGATTCTACTTCGGAAAACTCTGATACTATCTGCGGAACACTCCCACCATAAATAAATGTCCCCTCTACTTCTTGTTGAGCAAAAGGTAGACTTTGAATTAATCGAAGAATACGATTTCTGTTTGGATTATTACTTTCAATATTATACTCATGTATCACAAATGCCATTAATAAAATGGTACAAGCAATACCAATGACCAAACTAATAAGAGAGATAGCAACAAACAATTTATTCCGTTTCCAGCTTCTTATCATTAATTTCAAGGAAAGACAAGAGTTCATAGCTTTATTTTTTATTGTAATAGGAAATGGAGGTACAGCCTTACTTTTATTCTTCCTGTGTCCCCCCAGTATGTAGACAGATATCTGTTACAAATTAGTTTCTGTCATTACCTGTCCATCAAACAAATTGATGGTACGTCCTGCATATCCTGCATCATGTTGTGAATGGGTTACCATAACAATAGTAGTACCTTCTTTATTCAATTCACTCAACAACTCCATTACTTCCTTTCCGTTTTTGGAGTCCAAATTACCAGTAGGCTCATCGGCCAGTATCAAATTCGGATTGGCAACAACAGCACGTGCTATGGCCACACGTTGCTGTTGACCTCCGGAAAGCTGTTGCGGAAAATGTTTACTACGGTGCATGATAGCCATACGCTCCATCGTAGTTTCTACGCGACGCTTGCGTTCGGCGGAAGGGATACCCATGTATAATAATGGAAGTTCGATATTTTCATACACATTCAGTTCATCAATCAGATTAAAACTTTGAAATACAAAGCCGACAATCCCCTTACGCAAATTAGTTCGTTGAGCTTCTGTGTATTTGGAAACTTCTATCCCATTTAGATAATATTCTCCGCTTGTGGGATTGTCCAACAATCCTAAAATATTGAGCAAAGTTGATTTACCACAACCAGAAGGTCCCATAATCGCCACAAACTCACCTTCTTTTACTTCAATATTCACATCATTCAAAGCCAAAGTTTGTACTTCTTCGGTTCTGAAAATTTTCTGCAAATTTACTGTTTTAATCATAATGCTTTGTTTTTATAATTTATAATATATTAATTCTCTTATTCACTTTTAATAACCTCAGCCGGATTTTCATTAGCAGTACACCATACCCGCCAACTAATACAAACAATAATCATCATGATAATAGCAACAAAGATGTATAGGAAGATCCATCCACTGATAACTATCTGTCTTTCATAATTTTCCAGCCAGTTTTTCATCAAAAATAACCTATTTATAAAGCAATGAGGGCAGCTATAACGACTTGTATCAGATATTCTTAAAAAAATAAAAACAATATGTCTCTCACTCGTGCACCATTTACTTTCCGAATAGCTATTTCTTTACGCCTTTGTTCGCTAGTTTGTACCATTAATCATAATAATTCCAAAATAACGATAAAGCTATACAAGTAAAGCCAATAGCAATACTTACGATACTAATAGTCTGTAACTTATATTTCAACAAATTACGCAATGCTACAATGAAGTAATGTTTTATCATTTTATTGCATTTTTTATTCGTTCTTTATTACCTCTACCGGATTTCTCCTCGCTATCTTCAGAATACGAAAAATAATAGTAAAAATAGTAATGACAGCCACTATCATAAAGATTGAAATCCAAAATAACGGTCCATCATTAAAGAATACAATATACATTTTTTTCCATAACTGGAATATGGCATAGCATAACGGAAATGCTGTTACTGCCGATAATACAAGTAAACTTATATACATGTGGGCAAACAACATGATGATTTGTTTCACCCCTGCCCCATTTACCTTACGGATAGCTACTTCCTTTTGTCGACGTTCCGTATCCAAAGTAATGGCTGAATAAACACCCAGCAAGGTAATTATCAGGCTGACAATAGAAAAGAACAGGACAATACCTTTCATTTTATTCTCCATAGCTTGTGCCTGGTATATATCTTCCCGTAAAGTAGAGATCTGTGGTTGTACACTTGATGGAAGATTCTCTTTCAACATCTTTTCAACGAAAACTTTCACTTCTTCTACTTTTCCGGGTTCACACTTCAGATAACAATGACCTACATAATCGCTGAAATCAGAAGATGGAAAGACAAATCCCTCGCTTCGATTATAAGTACAGACTATGAAATCGGAACAAATACCGCATACGGTGTAATCATCCTCATTATTATATAAGGTAGTACCCAGCCAATCCTTCTTCATACGTTCTGCTAATCTATGGTCTATTACCATATCTTTATCCGTTTCCAATGCATGACCAACGATAACAGGAATATTCATAAAATCAAAGAAGTTATTTGGTACACGCATAATATTCACCTCTATATAACTATCTCGATTATTCTTTTCTGTCTGCATACCGGTACCCGAAAGCCCTTCTAAATAGTTTATATCAGTCAGCAATTTATCCTTTACACCCGAATGTTGGCAGATACGTTCTATCAAAGCAAACTTCTCATCATTTTTCATAAAACGGTAATCCAATGAAATACTTATAATTTCTGACTTCTCTTTTTCAGTTAACGTATAGAATAGAGTGGATCCTGTCTTTTTCGCTTGTAAATAAAGGGCAACTGCAAAGACAATGAACAACCAGCAAATGAAGAACTGGATACCTAAAAGTAAATTCCGCGTAATCCGTTTGTGACGTCTGGATTTATTTATGGAGATACTTACATGAATAGAAATATGCCTCATCCGCCATACAACGAAAAGGCAAAGTAATAAACATAGTAAAATAATAGCAGCCATGTATTCTGCCGTCTGTATCAATAATATATTTTGTTCTACTATTAATGTAAAATTGAACAGAGAGAATGACAATAATGGACTAAGTATCTCTATCAAACAAAAAGTCAGGAAAAAAGCAATCAGTAATATAACAATAGCTTGGATAAAAAGTAACTGGAATAACTGTCGACTACCACTACCCGTAACTTTACGTATACCGAATTCATGTGAACGATTTAAATAGCTACCTGCCAGAAATTGAAAGAAATTAAGTAATCCAATTAGTAAAATAAGTACTCCAACAATGAACGTTATTCTGGCAAAATAAGGAGCCACGGATCCCTCCTGAAAATTCTTTCCAAAGGTAGAAGCTGTCACAACATATTCCTTATCGACAAATGAATGCTTCAAATTCATAGTACGAAAATGTGCCTCCAACTCTAGAGGGAGTGTACCCGGACGCAACAAAGCAAATCCGAAACCACCACTCATATTATTCCGCTTTTTAAATTGCATAAGCCCCTCACTGTCGTTCAACGTCAACATATCAACTTTCTTAAGAAAACTCAGACTGGTATTGAGTGGAATATCTTCTATCACGGCTTGAACTGTATAAGTAATACCTCCTGTCCTCGGTGTAGTACTAGGTGAAGAAAATAATCGCTGAGCCAAAATCATCTGTTTTCCGATCGGATTTTCTTTAATACCAAATATCTTCTGTGCCAAAGAGCGTGTCAATATCACAGTATTGGGAGTCTGCGAAGCAACTTCCCATGAACCTTGTAGTACTTTGGGAGTAAACACACTATAATAGGAAGAATCTACTTCCATAGTATACAAATCTTCATAGGGTAATTTCTTTCCATCCAATGTTTCTACATTATAACTACGTGAACGAGGATAAGTAACAAAAGCAAATTGTTCTACTTCGTTGAACTGTATCCGGCGCAATTCTTCAATTAATGTAGCAGGGATACCAGAAAAAGAACGTTTGGCCGAAGTATGATACAAATTTATATCTACAATGTGTTCGTGATGAATAAAACATTGATTGGTCGAATTTATAAACCGGCTACAATAAATGCAAATACTAAAACATAATATACCTACCGACAATCCAATAATGGAAATTACATTCTGTGTTTTGTGTTTCAATAAGTTTCTGAATGCTGTTTTAAAATAATGTAATATCATAATATGTGTGTTTACAAAATATAAAATCAAATTATATGCCAGAATACAAATCTCTAATAATCAATACTAAATAATCTTATTTACTTTCAAAATCTGTGCAATTCCGCACGAATACCGTGCGAAAAAACACAGATACTCATGTGACATTACCAGATAAGTACACGAGAAAACTACAAATGCTATTTTTAGATGATATTGTATCATAATTCTGTTTACATTCATTTCAAGATCAATTCTTCCACCTCGCCAAAGTTATCATATCCTGTCGTAATAACCCAGTCTCCCGGTTGCAAACCATCTGTAATTTCATATTGTTGCGGATTTTGGCGACCTATGTTCAACGGAACACGGATGGCTTTACTTTGAGATGCATTTAACTTATAAATCCATTGTCCTCCGGTATTTTGATAGAAATTACCTCTAGGAATGACGAGTGCTTCTTCCGGCTGTCCAAGTTCTATCTGTACACGAAAACTCTTTCCTACTCTCACATTATCGGGCATGTCCTCCGTAAAAACAAGATCCACATCGAAGGTACGATCTTTCACTTCTGGTACCACTTTACTGATACGTAACGGGTGCTTTTTTCCTTGATAATGGATAGTGGCAGGTAATCCCGTAGTGATACGATCAATGTAATATTCACTTAAAGCAGTGTGTACTTTGTATTGATCCAGCACTTTGATTTCAGCAATATTTTCTCCTGAGTTAACTTGTTGTCCAGGAGTTACTTTTACAAAACTAAGTTGTCCTGCGACAGGAGATCTTACAATCAAATTATCCATCCGTTCGCATGCACGTTCGTATTTTTTCCGCTCTCTTTCGCGATCATTGCAGATAAGGTCTTTACGAATGACGGTAACGACAGAATCATGCTGTAAGCTTTCACGTTGCAAACGAGCAGTTTTTACTTTATAATTGTATTCGTCTTCAGAAACCTCCAATTGCGCTTTACTTTTAATTCCCATTCTATATTCTTCACGATCAAGCTGAAAACTTTTGCGTAACCGTTCCAATTCATAGTTAGTTTGCAATGTCTGTTGTTGAAGATGAAGACTCTGCTGATCCATTTCTATTTCCTTTTCACGATACGTTATCAATTGCTTTTCCAAATCGTCGCGTTGATCTTCTATACTTCGTAGCAGATCAGGATTCTCTAGTACAAGTATAGTATCACCTTTATCCAACAAACTTCCCTCTTCCGCAATGATACGTTCCACACTCCCAGTTTCGCGAGCATTGATTTTTATAGTGAGAATAGGTTGAATCAGTCCTTCCACATCAACATATTCCATAAACTTCCCATTTTTCACTTCAGCTATCTGTATATTATCTTTTTCGATACGTAATTTGCTGGGACCCCAAGAAAGACTAATCACATAAATGAGGAAAGCAAAAAAAAGGATGCTTCCTGCCAAATAATAACGGTAACGAATATACCAAGGTTTCTTTTCAAGTTTAATATCCATGATTTGTCAAATATATAATCTATATTTATTTTCAATTTATCCCTACCTAAAAACATCTTTTAAATAGGGACGGAATTCTTACTAAATCTTCATTCTATTTTTACTAAAAATTCTCTTTTCTTTCTACTGTGTAAATTTTTCTTCAATAATCCTGTTCAAATCTTCTGTTAGTGGACTGTTCTTCTCAAAGTCATAAAGTGTCAGGCTCCGAAGAGTATAATACAGACTCCAGTAATTGTAGAGGGCTGTTATATAATTCCGCCGAGCAGTATCTTTTTCTGTAATGGAAGCGTTTAAATCGAGTACGGAAGATTTTCCCAATAAATAGAGCCGACGGGCAACTTCAGCGCGTCTTTGCGCAGTTTCATCTGTACGGGCAGCAATGTGTACCCGTTGCGCCTGCAGATTGAACTGCTTGACTAATTTTCTTACATTAAGGTTGAAATCCGTCTTATCTTGCTCTATCTGTGTGTGAACCAAGTCACGGTTAGAACGAGCCACACGTATCTGTCCCTTTCCCCGCCCCCAGTCCAGAATAGGCAAACTGATACCCAAGCTGATATATTGTTGCTCCAAAGGATTATGATAAGCATCTTTCAGTTTCTCGGCAGTCTGGGTCAATCCAAAACGTAAATAAATATCAGCTTTAAGTCCGGCATTAGCACGTGCTTTTGAAACGGCACTCTCACTTTCTAACTTACGGCGTAACATACTTTGGATTTCCGGACTGTTTTCGTTCGCTAATAAAAGTGCAGTATTCAAGTCTACGTTCAAATCCGGAACATGATCGTCAATATCAGTCTTCAGTTCTATATCTTCCTGGATGCCGAGATAAGAACGAAGTTCCTGCATGCAATTGTCCATATCAATACGTGCATTCATCTGATTGGCTTCTTCAGTAAGTTTATTAAGCTCCAGTTGGAGCATTTCATTTTCAGAAATAGTACCGATATTATAACGTCCTGCAGCATATATATATAAGGTGTCTGCGTTGGCGTAATTGGTATTGGCTATCTCATAATTGCTTTGTGCACGGGCAAGGTCGAAAAACTTCTCCGTAGCACGGGCGGCAACTAATTCTAAAGTTTCCATGTATTTTTTTTTAGCTTCCCGATAACGTATGGGTTCTATACGACGATCCCATTTCAGATTATTGTATCCAAACAATGATTGACTGTAACCGATATTGACAGGAGACGTTTGCCACGAATGACTGTCATTGCTGAACAAGTCTATTCGTTGGGCTGCTGTTTCCACAAACAATTTACCACCGGTCCAAGGAATATTTTGCGTCAAACTCAAAGTTAGATCACTATTCAATAAATTCTGTTCTATAAACTTCACACTACCATCTCCCAATGTCACCTTATTAATAGCTCGGTCTAAATAAGGGGTTGATGTCAGTTTAAGTGTTGGTAAATAATTGGCTCGATAGTATTTGTAATTCCAATAGGCAGAACGAAAACTATGGCGAGCATTTTGCGCATCAGGCGATTGCCGGCAGGCATATTCCACAGTCTGTTGCAGTGTCAGTCTCATTTCATGTTCCTGAGCCGAGACAGAAATGAAAGTAATACAAGTCAGTAAGGATAAATATATATTTAATTGCATAGTATGTTTTTCTGCAAAACATTCAAATCTTGTGCCAAACAGATTATATACTATTAATCAATACATTACTAATAAATTTGACATTTTCTCAATGTGCATTTTCGCACAAAAACAGTGCGAATTCACACGTACAACACATTGATATATTTCCTATCTTTGTCCCATAAGTAAATAATATGGAACAATTAGGAAAAATATTAGTAGTTGATGATAATGAGGATGTACTTTTTGCCCTCAATTTATTATTAGAACCTTACGTAGAAAAAATAAAAGTAGCTGTTACGCCTGATCGTATCGAACATTTTATGACTACTTTTCAACCGGATATCGTATTATTAGATATGAATTTCAGCCGTGACGCAATAAGTGGCCAAGAAGGGTTTGAAAGCTTGAAACAAATCCTACATATCGACCCGCAAGCCATTGTTATCTTTATGACAGCATATGCTGATACGGATAAAGCCGTACGTGCCATCAAAGCAGGTGCTACGGATTTTATTCCTAAACCGTGGGAAAAAGAAAAATTGCTGGCAACCTTATCTTCAGGCATGAAGTTACGACGTTCGCGGTATGAAATCAATCTGTTAAAAGAACAAGTCGAGATCCTGAGTAACGGAGCAGTAGGAAACATAGAAGATATAATCATCGGTGAGTCCAAAGTAATGAAAGATGTTTTCTTGACAGTGGAGAAACTGCGCGATACGGATGCCAATATCCTGATATTAGGCGAAAACGGTACGGGTAAAGATATTATAGCTCGTTTACTCTATCGTAATTCTCCACGTTTCGGAAAACCATTTGTAACCATTGACCTTGGTAGTATCCCAGAACAATTGTTTGAAAGTGAATTATTCGGTTATGAAAAAGGGGCATTTACCGATGCCCGAAAACCCAAAGCTGGACGTATGGAAGTGGCGACAGGAGGTACACTTTTTTTGGACGAGATAGGAAATCTATCGCTTCCTATGCAGGCTAAACTATTGACTGCCATTGAAAAACGTCAAATCAACCGTTTGGGAAGTACACAGACTATGTCTATCGATGTAAGATTGATTTGTGCCACCAATGCTGATATCTGCCGCTTAGTGGAAGAAGGTACTTTCCGACAGGATTTATTATATCGTATCAATACCATTGAGTTACACATTCCTCCATTAAGAGAACGTGGGAATGATATTATTTTATTGGCTGAGTTTTTCCTTCAACGTTATGCCCGAAAATACCAAAAAGAAATGCGAGGGTTAACTCGCGAAGCGAAAAATAAACTTTTGAAATATGTCTGGCCGGGTAATGTACGAGAACTACAACATACTATGGAACGAGCGGTAATACTAGGAGATGGCTCTTTGCTTCAACCGGACAACTTTCTTTTTCAGGCTGTTACTCCCCGTATAAAGGAAGATGAAGACATACTCAATCTGGAGCGATTGGAGCGTCAAGCTATAGAAAGGGCGATGCGTCTGAGTGAAGGTAACGTAACTCGTGCAGCAGAATATCTGGGTATCACACGCTTCGCCTTATACCGTAAACTTGAAAAATTAGGCTTATGAAACGTTATTCTTTTGTAGTCATACTACATATTATCGGTATTGTACTGATGTCGATAGGATTGTATCTGCTGATGGATGCCAGATTGTGGTTTAGTATGTTAATGATAACTATGCTATTGATGTTAACGGTCGTACACTTGTATCATCTTCAGATGATGCAAGTACGAATGATGCGTCACTTGGCAGAAAGTCTCCGTTATGATGACATGATGCTTTCGTTCCATTCTCCTTATCGTAATCGTTCCATGGAAGAAATGGTCGATGAACTTTCAGAGGCAATGAAGAACTTCCGTACACGCGTATTAGAACGGAATGAAATGGAAGCTTGGCAAAAACTTATTAGAGTATTGACGCATGAAATAATGAACTCGATTACTCCGATTCTATCTCTTTCTGAAACTTTAAGTGAACGGGAGGTGACAGAAAAAAATTACCCTGTGATGCAGCAAGGTATGAAGACAATCTACAGACGTAGCAAAGGATTACTTGAATTTGTAGAAAATTATCGTCGATTAACACGTCTACCCGCTCCTGTCCGTCATCCAGTATCTGTTAGCGAACTTTTTCTGGATTTGCAAAAGCTGTTTCCCGAAAGATATATCCATATTGAAATACCCAAGAAAGACCGAATTTTACAAATTGACAGAACTCAAATAGAACAAGTACTCATCAATCTGATTAAGAATGCACGGGAAGCATGTAGCAAGAAAAACAAACCGGAAATCAAAATAAAAATGCTTCCTTCCATTTCATGGCAATGTTTGATTGTCGTTGATGATAATGGGGACGGAATGTTACCGGAAATACAGGATAAGATATTTGTTCCATTTTTCACAACAAAGGTATCAGGTTCAGGCATCGGACTCAGTCTATGCAAACAGATAATGAATCGACATGGAGGAAATATTATAGTAAAATCGACAGTAGGAAAAGGCAGTTGCTTTACGCTACAATTTGGATGATACAGTTGTACCACAGATTACTGTGGTACAAATCTTTTTGACCAGAATTATTTCTCTCTTACGTAACGCAATGTGTATCCGTAATTAGAGTTTAAAATTAATGAATCAGCAGTCAGCTTTTCTATTTTCAAGGTATCTATGCCCTCTATTTCAATACCATTACCAATACTTTTAACTGTCAAAAGTAAGTTATCACCTTGTTGTTCCCAATACTTATATACTAACGTTGCCATATTAATGGAAGATGCTTCACCCCCTTCTTCCAGCTTAATTCCTTGCATTTTTCCCGGCTGTCCCTCAATAGGCATCACCCATGAACCGACAACAGAGTCTGCACTCTTTTTACTGTCACAAGCTACGAATACCATTGCAAACACAGCAACTCCTAAAATAAGTTTCTTCATAATATATTTTATTTAAATGTAATTTTAATGTACTTTTTTTACAAATGAAATCATATTAATGCCCGGTTCATCATCTGTAACCGTATAAGAAACATCCAAAGTATCTCCCAAAAGCAATCCACCTTCCAAAGATATATTCTGATCCATGGTACTGAAATATAATGTATCGTTTTTCGATGTTATCATTGTAAAACCATTCATTGTAGCATCTATCACTACACCTTGTACATGACACAACGAATCATCCGCAACAACTATCTTCGTTTCAGTATTTACTACTGACTTCTCCGCCTTACTCTTACAAGAGATACATCCCAACGAGATAATGGAAAAAAATAAAGTCTGTTTGATTACATTCATATTTTTAGAATATTATAGATTTTCTTTTTACAAAGATAGAAAAAAAAATAAAGCAAAGAAAAGATTTTTTTATTATCGTTGATTATTGCATTTCAGTCTATTATAAAATTCTTGAATATAAAATAATAAAAATATTTGGTTCATATAAAAAAAGTATTTACCTTTGCACACGCTTTTAGGAAGTAAAGCACTCGGGGTGTAGCGCAGTCCGGTTAGCGCACCTGCTTTGGGAGCAGGGGGTCGTGGGTTCGAATCCCGCTACCCCGACTAAAAGAAATGCAATCGGTTATTAATTAACTGGTTGCATTTTTCTTTCGGAGTGTTATAAAGTCTCTCTACTACATCTTTAGATAAAAATCACGGGTTAAAGCTATATATTCGGGAGTATACCGATTATGTTCTATTTCAATACAAAGATCTTCCTCTTTACATACTTTTTCCAGAAATCCAAAAGTAATTAATACCCGACGACAAGGCTTTCCAGGTTTTGTATATACATGTAAACGATGATGTGGATACAAATTATAATTCCAGGCAGTATCAACAACTTCCTTTTCTACTTCTACAGGAATGATAATACTAACAAAACCTTTTTCAGACAATAAATACGCCGAATTACAAAATAAAAGTTCATAATTCAGCCTTCCAGTATGACGAGCCATCCGACGCTGTTCATCTGGACATTTCAATGCATCAATAAAATAAGGTGGATTTGAAACTATCAAATCAAATTTCTTTTCAGGTTGATAATATCTAAAATCATTACATACCACCTCTATTCTGTCGGCCCAAGAAGAACAAGCTATATTTTCTTTAGCTTGCTCTACAGCCACTTCATCAATTTCAATAGCCGTTATTCTTGCTTGTTGATTTCGTTGAGCTAATTGTAATGCTATCAACCCAGTACCAGTACCCACATCGAGTATCTGTTTTATATCATCAACCGGAGCCCATGCTCCTAAAAGTACACCATCTGTACCGACCTTCATTGCACATTTATCATGATAAATGGTAAATTGTTTAAACTTAAAACAAGAATTTGACATAGTTTATCTCTGTTAATCGGGCTCAAAAATAATCAAAGACAAGAAAAGAGTTACAATTTTGGCATCGTTTTTGTCTTTTTAAAGAAAGGAACAGCCATTTAATGAAGAAATAAGCTTAACTTTGCAAACACTTTATAGGTCTGCCAATATGACATAAACTAAAAAGGAAAGAAATGAAGAAAAGAAATTACTTTAGTGATATCGAAGATAGGAGAGAAAATGCATTTTCTGTGATTGCTGATTTTGAGGGAAGTGAAGAACAATTGATGGATATAGAGGTTGATGAAATCCTACCGGTATTACCTCTTCGGAATATGGTCTTATTTCCGGGTGTGTTTATGCCTGTATCTGTAGGAAGAAAGGCTTCTTTAAAATTAATACGCGAAGCGGAGAAGAAAAATCTCTATATAGCTGTAGTATGCCAGAAAATTGCAGAAACAGAATCTCCTCTGTTTGAAGATTTACATAGTGTAGGTACTATAGCCAAGATTGTTCGTGTACTGGAAATGCCAGATCAAACAACGACTGTTATTTTACAGGGTTCCAAACGTATGGAATTAAAGGATATTACAGATACTATACCTTATTTGAAGGGACATATAAGCACATTAAATGAAGAAATACCTGCAAAAGACGATAAAGAGTTCCAAGCTTTGGTAGAGGCTTGTAAAGACTTGTCTGTACGTTATATAAAATCGTCCGACATGTTTCCTCAGGACTCTTCGTTTGCAATCAAGAATATCACGAATCCAATGTTTCTGGTAGACTTTATCTGTACGAATTTACCTTTAAAAAAAGATGAAAAAATTGAATTGCTTCGTATTGATTCATTGCGTGCTCGTACTTACCGATTACTGGAAATTCTAAATCGCGAAGTACAGCTTGCCGAAATAAAAGAATCTATACAGATGCGTGCACGTGAGGATATCGACCAACAACAGCGCGAGTATTTCTTACAACAACAAATTAAAACCATTCAGGATGAATTGGGTGGTGGTGGTCAAGAGCAGGAAATCGAAGAAATGCGTAAAAAAGCTGAGACCATCAAGTGGAGTGAAGGAGTGAAAGCTCTTTTTCTGAAAGAAGTAGATAAATTGGAACGTACGCATCCGCAGTCGCCAGATTACAGTGTACAGTTAAATTATCTGCAAACCATGCTTAGCCTGCCTTGGGGTATATATACTATGGATAATCTGAACTTGGTAAATGCAGAAAAAACGTTAAACAAAGATCATTATGGTTTGGAGAAAGTTAAGGAGCGTATTCTAGAACATCTTGCTGTACTAAAGTTAAAAGGTGACATGAAATCACCCATTATCTGTTTGTATGGTCCGCCGGGAGTCGGAAAAACATCTTTAGGACGTTCTATTGCCGCGGCTCTGAAACGAAAATATATTCGTATGTCTTTGGGGGGGGTGCATGATGAAGCTGAAATTCGTGGACATCGTAAAACATATATCGGTGCTATGCCCGGACGGATTATCAAAAACCTAATTAAAGCAGGTTCTTCTAATCCTGTATTTATTTTAGATGAGATAGATAAAGTAAGTGCAGACCGTCAGGGTGATCCTTCCTCTGCCCTTTTGGAAGTACTCGACCCTGAACAGAATACGACTTTCCATGATAATTTTCTAGATGTGGACTATGACTTGTCAAAAGTCATGTTTATCGCTACTGCCAATAATCTGAATACTATCCCCGGGCCATTGCTCGATCGCATGGAGCTGATTGAGGTAAGTGGTTACATCACAGAAGAGAAAATAGAAATTGCTCGTCGTCACCTGGTTCCTAAAGAATTAGAAGCTAATGGTATGAAAAAGAATGATATTAAAATTCCAAAAAATACTTTGGAAGCAATTATAGAATCTTATACCCGTGAGAGTGGTGTACGCGAACTTGAAAAGAAAATTGGAAAAATATTGCGTAAATCCGCACGTCAATATGCTACAGACGGTTATTTTGTAAAAACAGAAATCAAACCAGGAGATTTGTACGATTTCCTCGGAGCTCCTGAATATACCCGTGACAAATATCAGGGAAATGAATACGCAGGTGTTGTGACCGGTTTAGCATGGACAGCTGTAGGCGGTGAAATTCTTTTTGTTGAAACCAGTTTGAGTCGTGGAAAAGGTGGTCGTCTGACATTAACCGGAAATTTGGGTGATGTAATGAAAGAATCAGCAATGCTGGCTTTGGAATATATCAAAGCACATGCATCATTGCTCTATTTGGATGAGGATATTTTTGATAATTGGAACATCCATGTTCATGTACCGGAAGGAGCAATTCCCAAAGATGGTCCTTCTGCGGGTATCACCATGGCTACATCATTGGCTTCTGCCCTCACTCAGCGTAAAGTGAAAGCAAATCTTGCCATGACAGGTGAAATAACACTCCGTGGAAAAGTACTTCCTGTGGGTGGAATTAAGGAGAAAATTTTGGCTGCCAAACGTGCTGGGATCAAAGAGATTATTTTGAGCGAAGAAAACCGTAAAAATATTGATGAAATTCAGGATATTTACCTGAAAGGACTAACTTTCCATTATGTGAAAGATGTGAAAGAAGTATTTGCCATTGCACTTACTAATGAAAAGGTAGCCGATGCAATTGATTTGTCCGTAAAAAAAGAAAAGACTGAAAAGAAAGAAGAATGACATTTGAGTTACAGTATACAGACAGCAAGACAAATGCACGTGCAGGATTGATTACTACCGATCACGGGCAGATTAAAACGCCTATCTTTATGCCGGTAGGTACGTTAGGAACTGTAAAAGGAGTACATTTGACAGAACTGAAAGAAGATATTGAGGCACAGATTATTCTAGGTAATACATACCACCTTTATCTTCGTCCGGGATTAGATGTTATTGAAAAAGCCGGTGGACTGCATAAGTTCAACGGCTTTGATCGTCCGATGCTGACTGACAGTGGTGGTTTTCAGGTCTTTTCTCTGGCAGGTATTCGTAAACTACGAGAAGAAGGTGCTGAATTTCGCTCTCATATTGATGGTAGTAAGCATATCTTTACACCGGAAAAAGTGATGGATATTGAACGTACTATCGGAGCAGATATTATGATGGCATTTGATGAATGTACTCCTGGAGATGCAGAATATGCATACGCAAAAAAATCAATGGAAATGACTCATCGCTGGCTAGACCGTTGTCTCAAACGTTTCAATGAAACTGAGCCTAAATATGGATATCACCAAGCTCTTTTTCCTATTGTCCAAGGATGCGTTTATCCTGATCTGCGGAAACGATCGGCAGAGTTCATTGCTTCTAAAGGAGCTGAAGGAAATGCTATCGGTGGATTGGCAGTAGGTGAACCTACAGAGAAGATGTATGAAATGATAGAACTGGTCAACGAAATCCTTCCGAAAGACAAACCACGATACCTGATGGGTGTAGGTACGCCAGTAAATATATTGGAAGGTATTGAACGTGGAGTGGATATGTTTGACTGCGTGATGCCTACCCGCAACGGACGTAACGGTATGCTGTTCACCAAAGATGGTATCATCAATATGCGTAACAAGAAATGGGAGACGGACTTTTCTCCCATCGAAACTGATGGTGCATCCTGCGTAGATACCTTATATAGTAAAGCATACTTGCGTCATTTGTTCCATGCACAAGAATTACTGGCAATGCAGATTGCTTCCATTCATAATTTGGCGTTTTATTTGTGGTTGGTGAGAGAAGCCCGTAAACACATCATTGACGGTGATTTCTCAACTTGGAAACCAATGATGATAAAACGTGTATCGACAAGATTATGAGAAAAATCGACTGGAAAATATTTAAGGATATAAAGATGCCTGTCGGAAGGGATAAGTTCCTAAAACGGTTGGATTGGTACATCATTAAGAAATTCTTGGGAACGTATGTGTTTGCCATCGCTCTGATTATTTCTATTGCAGTAGTATTCGATTTCAATGAGAAAATGGATCGTTTTATGTCGCATGAAGCGCCATGGAAAGCCATTGTCTTCGATTATTATATGAACTTCATCCCCTACTTCGCCAACCTTTTCAGTCCGTTGTTCGTATTTATTGCTGTAATCTTCTTTACATCTAAATTAGCGGAGAACTCTGAAATTATTGCGATGTTTTCCACAGGAATGAGTTTCAAACGTATGCTTCGACCTTACATGGTATCAGCTGCAATCATTGCCGTGGTTACTTTTTGCTTAGGTTCGTATGTTATTCCTAAAGGTAGTGTGACGCGTCTTAATTTTGAAGATAAATATTACAAACCTCGTAAAGAAACGACAGCACGAAATATTCAACTGGAAGTTGATTCCGGTGTAATAGCTTATATCGAACGGTTTGAAGATTACAGCAAAACAGGTTATCGCTTCTCATTAGATAAATTCAAGGATAAACAATTGGTATCTCATTTGACAGCGCGTAGTATCACGTATGATACGGCATGTGTACATAAATGGACGATTAAAGATTACATGATTCGCCAGATGGACGGCATGAAAGAGAGTATTATTAAAGGTGAACGAATTGATACTACCTTGTTTATGGAACCTGCTGATTTCCTGATAATGAAAAACCAACAAGAAATGTTGACTAGTCCTCAGCTAAGCGAATATATTGACAGACAACGTCAGCGTGGTTTTGCTAATACCAAGGAATTTGAGATAGAATATCACAAGCGTATCGCCATGTCATTTGCTTCATTCATTTTGACGTTAATAGGTGTGTCTCTTTCTTCAAAAAAGACCAAAGGAGGTATGGGATTGCATTTAGGTATAGGTTTGGGGTTAAGTTTCTCGTATATTCTATTTCAGACAATCGCATCCACTTTCGCCATAAACGGTAATGTTCCGCCATTTGTTGCTGTATGGATACCTAATATGCTATATGCATTCATTGCATTCTATCTATATAAGAAAGCACCGAAGTAAGGACAGTAGAATACCGGATAAAAAGAACATGTTCTGAAATAACAAGAAATAATTATAAAAAATAAGAGACCCTCCTACTCTTGTGTTTTTACAAGTGCGGGAGGGCTTTTTTGTTGTATTATTTCCTCTTTTGTTTTGTCCTTTCTTTCAACAAACAAGATAGTTATATCTGTCTATTTTCAGAAGAACCCTCACTTTCGTCTTACAGGTTCTTTAAGTGTTCATAGTTAACTTCATTGAAACTCTAATTCAAGTAAGATGAAAGTTCTGCAGCAGAGATGTTTTTGGCAATAATTACACCATTATCATCCAATAAATAGTTTGTAAATCCACGGCTCAAACGATATTTTTTAAATAAGCCGGAAGATTCGCCTTTAGTTTCCACGAAACAAGTGGGCGTAACTATTTGATCCTTACGAATGGTTTCCTTGAAGATGGATGGATATTCATCAAACGAAACAGAAACCATTTCCACATTATTATTAAAGGGATCGGAACGAAGCGCGTTACTAAAACTTGCGTTTTGCATCCGGGAATGCGCATCATAACTTGCCCAAAAACTAAGCAGTACATATTTACCTTTCATACCAGAAAGCTCGGCAGATGGCTGCTCAGCCGACATAGTTTCGATTTTAAAATCTGGGGCTATGTCACCCACATTCAAACCTCCTGTAGGTTTGTCTTTTTCTACGAAAGATGTTAAGGAACTTACTAGTAATACAACAAAAATCCATTTTACATATTTCATGTAACGCGGTTTTAGTTAATACTATCTGGGAGACTGTCCTCTATGACAGTGATTTCTTCCCAGAACATCGTCTTCTCTGGCTTTACAATGAGAGGAATTCATTGATAATCAAAGCCTTTAATTCTGAAATCGGGTGCAAAGGTAAGTAAATATTAAAGTAAGTTCCAAATAAACAAGTAATTTTCTCGTTATTTTAATATACATTTTTATGTTATTTAGCATAAATAGCAAGAATTTTCCTTACTTTTGTAACCTATATTATTCTTTTAAAGATAGCTTATGCAACTATTGAACACTGAATTAATTCTTATCCGGATTACGGGCGAAGACCGTCCGGGATTAACAGCCTCGGTTACTGAAATCCTTGCCAAATATGACGCGACTATTCTTGACATCGGTCAGGCAGACATTCATAATACTTTATCATTAGGCATTTTGTGCAAGACGGAAGAACAACATTCCGGATTCATCATGAAAGAACTACTTTTTAAAGCTTCTTCCCTGGGAGTCACCATCCGCTTCTATCCCATCACGGTAAAAGAATACGAGGATTGGGTAAACATGCAAGGTAAAAACCGATATATCCTTACCTTACTCGGACGTAAACTATCTGCCCGCCAAATCTCAGCCGTTACCCGTATCCTTGCAGAACAAGGCATGAATATTGATGCCATCAAGCGCCTGACAGGACGTATCCCGCTAGACGAATGTGAAGCAAGGACACGCGCTTGTATTGAGTTTTCAGTTCGTGGTACACCCAAAGACCGTATAGCTATGCAAGAACAACTTATGAAACTGGCAAGTGAACTAGAAATGGATTTCTCTTTCCAACTGGATAATATGTATCGTCGTATGCGCCGATTAATTTGTTTCGATATGGACTCTACTTTGATTGAAACAGAGGTAATCGATGAACTGGCAATGCGTGCCGGTGTAGGCGACCAAGTGAAAGCTATAACAGAACGTGCCATGCGCGGAGAAATTGATTTTACAGAAAGCTTCCGTGAACGTGTGGCGCTATTGAAAGGATTAGACGAGTCCGTGATGCAGGAAATTGCAGAAAACTTACCTATTACCGAAGGTGTTGACCGTTTGATGTATGTATTGAAAAAATATGGCTATAAAATAGCCATTCTCTCCGGTGGTTTCACTTATTTCGGACAATACCTGCAAAAGAAATACGGAATAGACTACGTTTATGCCAATGAATTGGAAATTGAAAATGGAAAATTGACTGGCCGTTATCTGGGCGATGTAGTAGACGGAAGACGGAAAGCTGAACTCCTACGCCTAATCGCTCAAGTAGAGAAAGTGGATATTGCCCAAACAATTGCTGTAGGTGACGGAGCAAACGACCTACCTATGTTGGGCATTGCCGGACTAGGAATTGCATTCCATGCCAAACCGAAAGTTGTAGCAAATGCCAAACAATCTATCAACACAATTGGATTAGACGGAGTTCTTTATTTCTTAGGGTTCAAAGATTCCTATATAGATATTCCCAATTAACTCTTTTTTTTCTATCTTTGTTGACAAATTAATAAAGAAACATGAAGTTTTCCGAACTACAACTAAATGATAAAGTGCTTGAAGCACTTGAAGCGATGCGTTTTGAGGAGTGCACTCCAATACAAGAAAAATCAATTCCCGTCATACTCGAAGGAAAAGACCTAATTGCCGTAGCACAAACTGGTACAGGAAAAACGGCAGCCTATCTGTTGCCTATATTAAACAGACTCTCAGAAGAAGGACATCCTGAAGATGCCATTAATTGCATCATTATGGCTCCCACCCGCGAGTTGGCGCAGCAAATAGACCAACAAATGGAAGGTTTTTCTTACTTTATGCCGATCAGTAGTGTAGCAGTGTATGGCGGTAACGACGGAATACTTTTTGAACAGCAAAAAAAAGGTCTGACTTTGGGAGCTGATGTGGTTATTGCTACTCCCGGCCGATTGATAGCTCATCTAAGTTTAGGATATGTAGATCTTTCGCGTGTATCTTATTTCATTTTAGATGAAGCGGATCGTATGTTGGATATGGGTTTTTATGATGACATTATGCAGATTGTCAAATTTCTACCGAAAGAACGACAGACGGTCATGTTCTCAGCAACAATGCCTGCCAAAATACAACAATTAGCCAACACCATCTTAAACAATCCCGTAGAAGTTAAATTAGCGGTATCCAAACCTGCTGAAAAAATCATTCAAGCTGCTTATATTTGTTATGAAAACCAGAAATTAGGTATTATCCGTAGTCTTTTTGCGGAGCAAGCACCGGAACGCGTTATTATATTTGCTTCTTCCAAACTGAAAGTAAAAGAAGTAACCAAAGCTTTAAAACAAATGCAGTTGAATGTTGGAGAAATGCACTCTGATTTAGAGCAAACGCAACGAGAAGAAGTAATGTATGAATTCAAAGCCGGAAGAATTAATATACTGGTAGCTACGGATATTGTGGCAAGAGGGATTGATATAGATGATATTCGGTTGGTTATCAACTATGATGTTCCGCATGACAGTGAAGACTATGTACACCGTATTGGTCGTACGGCACGTGCTAATAATGATGGCGTCGCTTTGACTTTTGTCTGTGAAAAAGAACAAACCTACTTTAAGAGTATAGAAACCTTCTTGGAAAAAGATATCTATAAAATTCCAGTACCGGAAGAACTTGGTGAAGCTCCAGAATTCAAACCACGTTCCAATGAAAGGTACAAGAAATATGGAAACAGTAACCATGGAAATGGAAAAGGTAATTTCCGAAACAAGAACAGAAAAGGAGGCAAGCGGTCACCTACTAAAAAACAAGAATAAAATGAAGCGGATTTATTCCGCTTTTTTTATTTTCAACTGTTTGTCAAAACCGATAGTTATATCTATTAAATTGTATACAGAACTTTCCGGAATACGAAGAGTCGCCTGATAATGATAACCTTTATTGTTTATTCCCAGAAAATTCATATCAGCGAGAATCATCTGGTTTAAAAGTTCCACGGAAAAGATATCAGAAAAATCCTTTTTGATAATATCCTTTCCATAAAGCATCTGTTTGCCTTTGTAAACACAGATATGTATTACATTGTCATAATAGACGTTATCAACGCCAATACCATTTTCCGAATAAGAAGTACAGATAACCTTCATTTGGGAAGGATTAATATAGACATATCCGCGATAACGTTTACCACCATACATCACTACACTATCTTTCTTTGTCACCTCTGTAGTACCCGGTATTACTTCCACTTCCTGTTTAATAAAAGATAACGTATCTTCCACATTCTCTGATTTATGCAATTTTACAATATCATCAGCTAAAGAATGAAACCAGAAATTATCCCCAGTCTGCCGGTCTATTTTGTAGGCTACAGTTTGATTACCATATATGTATATAGTATCATGGATTACTTTAAATGCCACAGGGATATTTTGTGGATTAGTATAATAAATCGTATCTCCCTCGATACGCAATAAAGGCATATCGGTTTCATCATCTATCCAAATACCCTGAAGCAGAGTTTTGGCAGTAAAATCTTCCTCCGCAGATTTTGTATCCTTACTGTTGCTACAAGCAAATAGCAGTATGATGGAACATACTGCTATGATAAACTTTTTCATTGTTGATTTCTTCTTTTATTTACCTATACAATGATAAGTAAATCCAAGTTCTTCTATTTCTTTTTTGTCGTAAATATTTCGGCCATCCAATATTACTGGGAGCTGCATCGTTTTCTTGATGACTGCCCAAGATGGCAAACGGAATTCCTTCCACTCGGTCACCAGCATCAAAGTATCTGCATCCCAAACAGCGTCATACATATCTTTAGCATAATAGATAACATCTCCTATTCTCCGACGACATTCTTGCATAGCAGCAGGGTCATAAGCACGTATCTTGCATCCCGCATTCAACAATTTATTTATCAAAACCAAAACCGGAGCCTCACGCATATCATCCGTTTCCGGTTTAAAGGCCAATCCCCATAAAGCTATTATCCTCCCCTGCAAATCACCATTGAAATATCTTTGCAACTTCTCGAACAAAATACTTTTTTGTCTTTCATTCACCTCTTCCACAGCACGAAGTACACGCATTTGATAACCATTTTGCTCAGCCGTCTTAATTAAAGCTTTTACATCCTTCGGAAAACATGAACCGCCATACCCGATACCCGGGTAGAGAAACTTACGACCTATCCGGGTATCCGAACCAATACCACTACGTACCATATTTACATCTGCCCCTACCAATTCACAAAGATTGGCTATGTCATTCATGAAACTGATACGGGTAGCCAACATAGAATTTGCCGCATATTTTGTCATTTCAGCCGAAGGAATATCCATAAAGATAACACGAAAATTATTCAGTAAGAACGGCTTATATAGTCTAGTCATTAGCTTCTTGGCACGTTCAGACTCCACCCCTACCACTACCCGGTCAGGGCTCATAAAATCATTAATGGCATTACCCTCTTTCAGAAACTCTGGATTAGAAGCCACATCAAACTCAATTTGTACATTCCGTTTATCTAATTCTTCCTGAATGGCAGCACGTATTTTCTTCGCGGTACCTACGGGAACTGTACTCTTGGTAACTACCAAAATGTACTTCCGCATGTTACGACCTATGGTACGTGCTACCTCAAGCACATAGCTCAGATCTGCACTACCATCTTCATCAGGTGGCGTACCTACGGCGCTGAACACAACGTCTACTTCATCCAAACAGTTTGCCAAAGAAGTGATAAACTTTAAACGCCCGGCTTTCATGTTCCTGTTTACCATTTCTTCCAATCCATTTTCATAGATAGGAATAATTCCTTTCTCCAGTGCTTCAATTTTTGCACAGTTTGTATCTATACAAACAACGTTGACACCAATTTCCGCAAAACAAGTACCAGTCACTAAACCGACATACCCTGTACCGACAATGGCTATTTTCATATCTTATTCGAAATAAACCGCATCTTTAAAAGACACGGCATGTCCGTCTTTTAAAGATAATAAAAGTTGTTCTTCTGTAACAGGCCAGTCTATACCTATCGTTTCATCATTGAAACGGATAGAAGCTTCAACCTGCGGAGCATACATATTATCTACTTTATATGTAAAAATCGCTTCATCACTCAACACCAGGAATCCATGGGCAAAACCACGGGGAATAAAAAACTGGCGTTTGTTTTCTTCGCTCAACTCTACACTGACATACCTACCGAATGTAGGAGATGACTTTCGCAAATCTACAGCAACATCCAAAACCTTACCTTTAATAACACGCACCAATTTAGCCTGACTATATTCACCTTTCTGATAATGGAGTCCACGCAACACGCCAAAAGAAGACTTCGACTCATTATCCTGTACAAAATGTACATCTCCTATATTAGCACGAAACTCTTCCTCCTTGAATGCCTCCATAAAGTAACCACGGTCATCGTTAAACACCTTGGGCTCAATGACCCAGACGCCATCAATCTCTGTTTGTATATAGTTCATTGTTTCAGAATGTTTTATGTACCTTCAGTTGAAATCCTAAATTATCACCATATATATCTCCCATGTCCAAGGCAAGAGATACATTAAAATCCCATCCTTTCCATTTTTTCGGAGAATAATAGAACGAAGCATACGCCGAAAAGTTCTCCAATATATCCAATGTCGGTCTACCCGGAGTTCCCCACGTCCTGTTATGACTCAGTTTTGCCACATAACGCCATTCAGAACTGATATCTCCGCTCCATCCTACGTGTACAGCTTTTACACGGTTATAAATAAAAGACAAGTTCCCGTCTTCATTATAAATAGGTGATGCAATCAATGGATTGGCTATCATCATCCCCCAATGTGACCAACCGGGATATAAACCATTATTATAATAATTGTCAGAACCTCCAGTCTTATGTACGGGACCTTCTGACGGTTCATGTAAACCATGCAACGGTCCGCTCATATTCGTCGTCTGCAAATACTCCAGTACAACCGCATTGATTGGGCGAAAATACCTGAAATTAAATTCAAGTCCCCATAAACCATCCCAACCGTTCTGTTTACCCATAGCAGAAAAGTCATCAAAATGATTATGCAGATAGGCACTAACCGAGAAGTCTTTACTCCGATAGGTCATTCTCAAATATTCGCTACCTAAGAAGTTTCCTTGATAAAACATATTGTCGTTGGCGGGCTTGTCTTCATCACCTGCCCCCGGAATGAACACTCTGAAATAATCTTTCAACTTGTTACCCAAATCCGTTTCAGTAGCTCCGATTACCTGATAACCACCAAACTGAGTATCCAGCGTCATTCCCAAATCGAATTGCCATTTGCCTTCAGGGATACCAACACGGATAAAACCTTCTTTATGATGATATTTGATACCTTTCGTATACCAATACCCCTCACCCACTTTCTTCTTCTGATAATTATCATCCGTAAACCAGCCGTATGATATTTCCCCTTTTATAGCCAATCGGGGAAGTATATAAAGATATTCGGGAATACCTACCATTATTTGAGGAATAGGGCGCGCATTTCCCGACCAAGTCATTCCACCGCTACTCAGTGTATTATTCAGCAAGTTTGCCCATCTTTCTTTACTTCCTGCAAACAAGCCGAGCCATTTGTAGCGTACATCCACATACGCCTGCTGAATATAAATATCCTTATCGCTTTTAAAGTTCATACCGACGGCTGTCACCATATCCAGTTTCTCTTCAAATTTCCACTTACCCAAGTTATGTTTATAATCCACGCCTCCCCGTATGTAGGTGTTATTATAAATAGAACCGAGTCCTTGCTGATTGCTAACTTGCCAAAGCGGGGTATTGTCTCCCGTATGTACGGTTGCTCCATATTCTACGAAAGAAGAAACTTGTGCTGTGGCAACACTGCCTCCGGCGAACATAAGAGCTAATAAACAAATTGAGATACGCATAATAATTGATAATGTGTAAAAACGATGCAAAATTAGGAAAAAAATCCAATATATCCGGTTTTGAAGCAAATGAGTTTCCAAATAGTATATGAGTTGATAAATTGTTAATAAGAAAAAGTACATGAAAGTGGCGTATTTCCGATTAATCCGCTACTTTTGTGACATGATTGAATTAGCACAACACATAGAAGTATTGTTATTGGAGAATGATTGTGTCATTGTTCCGGGTTTGGGTGGATTTGTCGCCCATTATACTCCGGCAGTGAGAGTGGTTGAAGAAAATATATTTCTGCCACCAACCCGTATCATTGGTTTTAATCCCCAACTGAAGATGAATGACGGATTGCTGGTGCAATCATATATGTCTGTTTATGGAACAAACTTCTCCGATGCCACTAAAATTGTAGATAAAACGGTAGAAGATTTGCTTGTTGTTCTCCATGATGATGGTAAAATTGATTTGCCTAATGTAGGTGAATTGCGTTATTCTATTTACGACACTTACGATTTTATTCCTTACGACAATAAAATAACTACTCCTTATTTATATGGCCTCGATAGCTTTGAAATACAAGAGCTGTCTGAATTGCAGAAACCTACCGGAAAAACAATTCCTTTCAATGTGCCAGCAGTAGCTGAAACGAAAAAGCGTAGATTTGAAATTGGAATTAAACGTTCTTATTTGGTAAATACTGTTGCCACGATTGCAATCATCGCATTATTTTTCTTTTTTTCCACTCCGGTAGAGAATACGGAAGTAATCGAAGCCAATTATGCGCAGCTTCTTCCCGACGAACTTTTCGAGAAAATAGAGAAACAATCATTGATTATTACTCCGATAGTGGTTCATCAACAGAATAAAAAAGCGACATCTTCTCAATCGAAGCTTTCTCAAACTCCAAGAAAAAAGGTGATTGTTCCGGTTGCCGTCAAAGAAGTTAAGATAAACCAACAACAATCTCCGACAGCTGCTCCTCAACTCAAGGAAACACAATCAACACAGCCCGTACAAGTTACCCAAAAGTATTATCATATCATTATTGCCAGCGTAGGTACCGAAAAAGATGCTGAAATGATGGCCAAAAGGCTGATTGAAAATGGTTTCTCTGGTGCAAAAGCCATCATTGGCGACGGCAAGATGCGTGTCAGCATTCAGTCTTGTGCCACACAGGAAGAAGCATACCGAGCTTTAAATAAAATTCGCCAGAATGCAGCTTACCAGAATGCCTGGGTATTGAAAAAATAACAGGAAGCGAATTATCAATTATCAACTTTCAATTAATCTGCCGCATGAAACGTATCCGTTGTCCCAAATGTGAGAATTATCTAACCTTCGATGAAACTAAATACAGCGAAGGGCAGTCATTGGTATTCGTCTGTGAACAATGTAAGAAACAATTCAGCATCCGTTTGGGAAAAACAAAGATGAAAGTTCCCCAAAAAGAAGAAAAACCGGATGAGACAGAATTTCGGGAAGCTTTTGGCAGCATTACCGTCATTGAAAATGTATTTGGTTTCAAGCAAATATTGCCTTTACAGGAGGGTGACAATGTGATTGGTCGCCGTTGTGTAGGAACCGTTATCAATGTACCGATAGAAACTTCGGACATGAGTATGGATCGCCGCCATTGCGTCATCAATGTAAAGCGTAATAAACAAGGAATACTGATTTACACACTACGTGATGCCCCTAGTCTGACAGGTACTTTCCTGAATAATGAGATTTTAAACGATAAAGACCGCATCCGCATTGAAGATGGTGCGATTGTCACTATCGGCGCCACCACTTTCATTCTGCGTGCGGCAGAGTAAGAGAACTTCCCTGACGATTTTTCCACCAATAGCGGATAAAAAGTACGCCGGTAAACATCAGTGCCAAAGACAATCCGGTGTAAAACACAGATATAAAAGCATCGGGAAATAAATGAAAAGAACGTATCATGATACCGAACGTTATCATAAAAGCCATAACGATCCATCCTTTTACATCAAAGAAAGAAAAAGGGCAATTCTTGTCTTTTTTCCGTTCAATCCGTCGAGTATGCTTGTAATAGAGCTTTTTAAATACAAATAAAAAGAACAGGAGGAACACAATCGTAGCCTCTCCTATCTTGAAAAGCCAGTATTCGGAATCGCTGAGCCATGTCACTATACCAATCCGCAGAATGTTGGCACCCGCTATAATCCATACGATACCGGCTGTAATAAGTAAAACTTTTCTATTGACTCCGTATTTCATGACTTTACTTTTAACTATATTATTAGCATAGGCAACAAAAGTATAAAAAATTTGTTCGCAAATTTGTCTTGAGCTATTTTTCTGTTCGTCAGACATATACATATACCTAAAAATGCCACGTCCTGGTACGTCTTGTACCAACGGTTGATACGTCTTATACCTTACTATGATACGGCACATCCCACACTAAGGTACAAGACATACCATAGCAAGGTATATTGAATACCAACCGAAGGTATATTGAATATCCTGCAAGGGTATCCTACTTATCCCGATAGACAAACGTCATTTCACCGAAAGAGTAATATTTTATCGGTGTCACCAATCATATTCTTCCGTATAGCGATCGAACTTCACCTCCCCTTTCCATCCATGCCTCCGGCATACTTGGCAGATGATTTCCTGTTGCTGCGGGGAGAGTCCCAACTGCTGATTTCGGTACCGATAATAGGGAGAATGCCTGAAAATACCCTCCAAGTTCGAATGAACGGCACGTGAAACACGGGCAGGCATATCGTCATATAAATGCTTAAAGCCCCATGCTACACGTATTTTCTTGTCGGTACGAAAAAATGGACACTCTTTCCCTTTTTCGGGATAGCAGAGAGGATTAACGACAGACACATGAGAGATCTGTTTCGTATTGTATTGCATCAGATTGTGACGCAGGCAATTTTCCGCCTGTGTGCATTGGTTATTGAGACACAAAATGTATCGGGCTAATTTTTCGTTAAAGCCAGAATTGTTTTCCATCATTTACTTGGATTTTGATAAATATCGTTTTATCCGGTAAAGTTAGATGAAATAATCTTAAATCTACAATGTCTTATTACAAAAATAGGGCAAGACTTTCACCTTACCCTATTATCCTACTCATTTATGTTCGGTTTACAAAATACTTTTCACCGTCTCCAACATACCTTTCTCCTGAATGGAGTTCAGGAAACCGGCAACCAGTTCCGTCAATCCCGGAATCGCGTTCAAGTCACCATGTTCGCCCCAGATAAGGTCTTTGGCAGCCAACACGCCTTCAGCTACCTTGCGGGTATCTCCGGTTGCCCACAAATCTTTCAGCAACTGCATGATTTCGGGTGCATCGTTCGGAACGATTTCGGCACCATCGGCACGGACACCACCCTTATAATAGGTGATGATAGCTGCAAGACCGAGTACCAGACCTTTCGGCAGTTCGCCTTTGCGTTCCAGATAAGTCTTCAATCCCGGCAGATCGCGAGTCTGGAATTTCGGGAAGGAGTTCAGCATGATGCTGGTTACCTGATGTTCAACGTACGGATTGTTGAAACGCTCCAATACGTCACCGGCAAACTTCTTCAGTTCATCCATCGGCAAGTTCAGTGTCTGCATCAGCTCATCGAACTGCACCTTATGGATATATTTACCGATTACCGGGTGATTGCAAGCGTCACGCACAATGTTTACGCCACTGAGGTATGCCACCGGAGAGAGTACCGTATGCGGGCCGTTCAGCAATGTAACCTTTCTTTCGTGGTAAGGAGCTTCAGACTTCACGAAAAGCACATTCAGTCCGGCTTTGTTTGCAGGAAACTCTTCCGCCAGTTGGCGCAAAGAGAGGTTTTCAGCAGCTTCGATAACCCACAAATGGAAGATTTCGGCCTGTACAACGAGGTTGTCCGCATAACAGATTTTCTTCTGGATTTGCGCAATCTCTTTACGTGGGAAACCCGGAACGATACGGTCTACCAACGTAGCGCATACATAGCAATACTTCGTAAACCAAGTCTTGAATTTTTCATAATCTGCACCGAAGTCTTCTTTCCACAATTCGATGTACTGGTAGATACATTCTTTCAGATGATGTCCGTTCAGGAAAATCAGCTCACAAGGCATGATGATAAGTCCTTTGGTCTTGTCACCCTTGAAGGTTTTGAAACGGCGATACAGCAATTGGGTCAGTTTGCCCGGATAAGAAGATGCGGGGGCATCGGTAAACTTACAGCTTGCATCAAAAGCAATACCCGCCTCCGTAGTGTTGGAGATGACAAAACGAATTTCCGGTTGGTCGGCAAGCGCCATGAATGCGGAGTTTTGTGAGTAGGGATTCAATGCACGGCTGATGCAATCAATACGTGTCAGGCTGTTCACGGCTTCGCCGTTCAACCGGCCTTGCAAGTTGACGTGGTAAAGGCAATCCTGACCGTTCAACCATTCAGCCATACCTCTTTCGATAGGTTGAACCACTACAACACTACTATTGAAATCGGTCTTCTGATTCATATTGTACACAATCCAGTCTACAAACGCGCGAAGGAAGTTACCCTCGCCAAACTGAATAATTCTCTCGGGAGATACAGACTTAGGTGCCGTCTGCTTGTTTAATGCTTTCATCTTAAAAAATGATTTAAATGATTGATATGATTATTTTTATTCAAATTCAAAGTAGAAATCGATGTTCTCTTTCATCAGGATGTCAATGGGCATATACTTCGCAACCGCCACCTCCTGTTTGAAAACGATATGATTGCACAAAGCTTTCACTCCGCAGTAACCCTGCAATCCAGGACGTTGACCGATAAGATAGTTCACTTCACCGGACTTCAGGTAATCCACATTCTTCTGCAAAAGGTCGTAGCCTACAAAACCATTCAGTTTCAGTCCTCTCTCATGCAGATAGTCTGCCACATGATAGATGCGGGAGTTGAATACCGCCCCCAACACAGCTTGCGGATGCCCGGCAAAAAAGCAATCCAATAACCGCTTGTTAATGGAAGCGTCTTCTTTATGCAGCACAACATCATGTACCGTCAGATGCTTGTAGTCTTCAGCAAGATATTGCATGAAACCTTCCATGCGGCGTTGCATCTGTATTTCTGCGGGACTGTTCCTCCGGTTATGCAGGAAAAGTACAAGTTCTTGCCCTTCCTCGTAATGGCGCATCAGGATTTTGGCGGCGATATACCCGCTCCTCCGGGAATCTTGTCCGATGTAGCAGAGCGCATGCGTCTGTTCTATATTGAAATCGATAAATGCGTAAGGTATCCCCTCTTGTTCTAGACGGGCAGTCAGTCTCAGCGTCTCTTCCCTGAAATTAGGAGCAATCAGGACGGCGTCCGCTTTCAATTGTTCTAACCCGGAACACGCTTCTTCGTAAGAAATCCGGTCGGCATGGTTGTAGTACAAATAATCTACCCCTACATTGAACGGTTGCAACTCTTGTGCCGCCCGATTAATTCCACACGAAACCGCATGCCAGTAATCATTCTCTATATAATAAGGTATAATGCAAACAATGTGATAGCGTTTCTTGGCAGCCAGCCCGATGGCAAACATATTGGGGCGATAGTCTATCTCATCAAGGACTTTCTTCACTTTTTCACGACTCGCAGGAGAAACGTCTCCCCGGTTATGGAGTACACGGTCTACCGTTCCGGCAGATACACCTGCCATACGGGCAATGTCTTTGATGGTATAATTCTTGCTTTCCATATCGCTGCCCTTTCAGGGTGATTAAGGTTCGATGTTTTAAAACTTAAATATTATAAATATTTGCCGCAAAGATACGAATTATTTTGTTTCTCCAAGTAAAATTTCTACTTTTGTGTTCGATAACGGTTAATAAAAGCAAAAACCAATATCATGCCTATTAGCTTTACAATCAATACTATATAGGTACTATAAACGGAAAGTAATTTTTTTAGATACTTAAAACACAAGAAGATGAAAAACTTTATGGACGAAAACTTCCTGTTGCAAACAGAAACTGCTCAGAAGTTGTACCACGAACATGCGGCTAAAATGCCGATTATCGACTATCACTGCCACTTAATTCCTCAAATGGTAGCAGATGATTATCAATTCAAGTCATTAACTGAAATCTGGTTGGGAGGCGACCATTACAAGTGGCGTGCCATGCGTACCAATGGTGTGGACGAACGTTACTGCACCGGAAAAGACACGACAGACTGGGAGAAATTCGAGAAATGGGCAGAGACTGTTCCTTATACTTTCCGTAACCCGTTGTATCACTGGACTCATCTGGAACTGAAAACGGCTTTCGGTATTGATAAGATATTAAACCCGAAGACTGCCCGTGAAATCTACGATGAATGTAATGAAAAGCTAAAACAACCTGAATATTCTGCCCGTGGCATGATGCGCCGTTATCATGTAGAGGCAGTATGTACTACCGACGACCCTATTGATTCTTTGGAATACCACATCAAGACACGTGAAAGCGGTTTTGAAATCAAGATGCTGCCTACATGGCGTCCCGACAAAGCAATGGCGGTAGAAGTTCCTGCCGATTTCCGCGCATACGTAGAAAAGCTATCTGAGGTAAGCGGGGTATCGATCTCCGGTTTCGACGATATGGTTGCTGCGCTGCGTAAACGCCACGATTTTTTTGCAGAACAGGGTTGTAAGTTATCCGACCACGGTATCGAAGAATTCTATGCGGAAGACTACACCGATGCTGAAATCAAGGCTATCTTTAATAAGGTATATGGCGGTACGGCATTGAGTAAAGAAGAAATCTTGAAGTTCAAGTCTGCCATGTTGGTTGTCTTTGGCGAAATGGATTGGGAAAAAGGATGGACACAGCAGTTCCACTACGGAGCTATCCGCAACAACAACAGCAAGATGTTCAAGTTACTCGGCCCTGATACGGGTTTTGACTCAATCGGTGAATTTACAACGGCAAAGGCAATGTCCAAATTCCTCGATCGCCTGAACTCAGCGGGTAAACTGACGAAGACAATTCTTTATAACCTGAATCCGTGCGCAAATGAGGTAATCGCTACGATGCTGGGTAATTTCCAGGATGGTACTATTGCAGGAAAGATACAGTTCGGTTCAGGCTGGTGGTTCCTTGACCAGAAAGACGGTATGGAAAAGCAGATGAATGCACTTTCCGTTCTGGGTCTACTGAGCCGCTTTGTAGGTATGCTGACCGATTCCCGTTCCTTCCTCTCCTATCCGCGTCATGAATATTTCCGCCGCACCTTGTGTAACCTTGTAGGCCGTGATGTGGAAAATGGTGAAATTCCTGCATCGGAAATGGAACGTGTCAATCAGATGATTGAAGATATCAGCTATAACAATGCCAAGAAATTCTTCCAGTTCTAAGACAGAGCAAAACAATATTTCTTTTTAGTTAAACATAGAAAGGAGTGTTGTCGGGCAAACAAGTCCCCGACACACTCCTTTTGCTATTCCGGTGAATGTTACAGGAAGTCCGATACTTCCCTGATACTTTCCAGACGGATATAATTGGGATGCTGTACTTCTCCTTCATGGTGCTCGTATTGCCAAGTTACATCATGGGATACATGGGCCGCATATCCGCCCAGTTCCAATACAGGAAGGATATCCGACTTAACTGAATTTCCAATCATCAGAAACTCTTGCGGCCGACAGTTTATATGAGCAAGTAATTTTCTATAATCTTCTTCCCTTTTGTCACTCATAATTTCAATGTGACAGAAATACTGCTTTAACCCGGAGTTCGTTATTTTTCGTTTCTGATCGAATAAATCCCCCTTTGTTGCCAATACCAGCCGGTACTTTCCCTGAAGTTCCGACAACACTTCTTGCACACCTTCCAACAAAGCTACGGGTTTTCCCAAAAGTTCCTGCCCCAGCCGGATAACCTCATCCACACAATGGACGTCGGCATTTCCCTCCGTCACCCGGCACATCGTTTCAATCATACTGAGCATCATGCTTTTCAACCCGTATCCATACATGTGCAGGTTTTTCATTTCAGTCCTGAACAACTCCTGTGAAGCGGACTCGGCAGACAGGTACGGACTCAGCAGGTTACAGAACTTCTGCTCAAATTCCTGAAAGTAAAGTTCGTTTTCCCAGAGTGTGTCATCGGCATCAAAGGCTATAAACTTGATTTTATCTTTCATACATCCTTTATTTTAGGGTTATTGTTTATCTTTGCGTGCAAAGTTACGTCAGTATCCAATTATAAAAAAGGACAAATGTCCTGAAACCGCCAAATGTTACGAACCAATATTCAGTTTTTGTCATTTATCGAAGAGCTCTACAATGAACCGGAGCAGAAGAACATCGTTCTGAGAACTTATCCCAAAGGGACTCTTTTGTACAAACAAGACGAGATGCCCCGTAGGGTTTCAATTCTGAAGGAAGGATTTGTGAAATGTTTCAACAGCAAAGAAAACGGTAAGGATTATATCTTTGAATTCTTGGGAAAAGGAGAAATTATTGGAGAAATCGAAGCGTTGCGCAACATAAAATGCCTGTGCAGCGTAGAAGCAGTATCTGATACCCAGGCTTATACATTTGCCACTTCCTACTTTAAGTCCTTATTGGAGAAGGAACATTCATTCAGTAATCTGCTTCTCGATGAACTGGCGGAACGTATTTACAATACCAGCAGCAGAGCCGCCTACCAGCAATTATATACCATAAAATACGCAGTCTCAAAGCTGATTGAATTACAAGCCAAGCAAAATCTCCAATTATCAAAATCAGATATGGCTTCTTATCTGGGAGTGGATATCCGAAGCCTAAACAGAGCCTTGAAGGAATTAAAAGATTGACTATCCCCTTTTCCCCATACCTTAAAAACTTTTCAGGAAATGGCTTTATCTCCTCATAATATGAGAAAAGATAAGGTCGTTGTTGGCTTTTATAAATTATTCATTAACTTTGCAACGTCTTTAGGAATGTTCTAATATATTTCTAAGGATTTATAACATAAATAGTTAGAAGCGTTTACCATATTATTCTCGTCAAAGGAAATCGCCAATTTCAAAAATGATGTGAGAGTAATAGGCAACAAAACGCTCATGCTCGTTGTATATATCCACATATATACTTGGGCGTGGGCTGTTGTCTTTATTATCTACATCTGGGTGTTTGGCGATACCTCTTTGACAGATAGTGGCAACAGTTCCCACGCTTTTATTGTAATATAGATGTTGCATCCGGGAACTGTGACATCGGGATATAAACAGAGATGAGAATCATTACATCAGTTGTCTGTACAGTGTTGCTTGTGTGCACGTTTTGTTCCTCCTGTTCGTCGAGCAGGCAGGTTTCGTATTTACAAAAGTTGGGAGAAGAATTGCACGATACCCTCCAGACTTACGATGCGCGCATCAAGCCTAAAGACTTGCTAACCGTCTCTGTCAGTTGTTCCGACCCGGAAGCCGCCCTTCCCTTCAATTTGATAGTACCTGTATCTCAGGTAGATATCAATCCCACAAACCTTGTTTCACAACCCACTTTACAAAATTATCTGGTGAATAATCAGGGGGAAATAACCTTCCCCGTATTAGGAACCTTAAAGGTGGGCGGAATGACCACACAAGAAACCTCGGAAATGATTATCGGCAAGTTGGAACGTTACTTGAAGGAAAAGCCTATCGTCACAGTGCGTCTGGTTAACTATAAAGTCTCCGTTATTGGTGAAGTAAGCCGTCCGGGAGTATACACAGTGAATAACGAACAGATAAATATCTTTGAAGCCGTAGCCATGGCAGGTGACCTGACCATCTATGGGAAACGGGATAACGTACGTATCATCCGTAATGAAGGCGGACGGCAAAAGCTCATCACCCTAAATCTGAATGACGAGAACATTATCTATTCCCCCGATTTTTATTTACGGCAGAATGACATCCTCTATGTGGAACCCAACCAGGCAAAAAAGCAAAGCGCCAATATCGGTTCATCGACCAATCTGTTGGTTTCAATCACATCCATCCTGATATCACTGGCAGGATTGATGGTTAATATTTTAAGATAGCATACCCATTATAACTAATACTTTGCAACATGGATACTCAACGCACAGATAATAATCAGATACAAGAACAGGAAATAGACCTGATTGAACTATTCTATAAATTATTGGCACATTGGAACTGGTTCTTGTTGGCTACCGTGATAGCCCTTGCCGGAGCTTATGTCTATGTACATATCACCATACCCGTATATCAGGCATCCGCTTCTGTAATCATCAAAGATTCGGAAGGTGGTAATAAGGTGATCGATGAGTTGTTTCAAAATATCGTTTCAAACCCATTGGCTGCCTCACACACCGAGATAGAGGATGAAATGGAGATATTACGTTCGCGCTCCATCTTGTTACAAGTGATTGACGAACTGAATTTACACACCAAGTATAAGGTAAAAAACGGACTGTTCTATGATGAAACCATCGCTCCTCCTCTCCATGCAGAATTGGATAAGGCTTCTATGGATACCCTGCCCGGAACTTTATTGCTGCAAATAGAGAAAAACGGCAACCGTTATACTGTGAGCAGCGCTGTAAATGATATTTGTGTGACAGAAGATTTCACCGGCTTTCCGGCTTTTATTTCTACGCCTGCAGGGCGTTGTACTCTGAGGCTACAACCGGGAAAGAGTTTCTCCGAAACCATGAAAATCATTATCAGCCGTCCTGTCGATGCCATGAATTACTATTCAAAGCATCTCACCGTTAATACCACTTCAAAGAACACCTCTATCATCAGCCTGACATTTACAGATACGGACAAAAAGCGTGCGGAAGCTTTTCTTGTCAAACTGATAGAGGTCTACAACCGGGATGCCGTGAACGACAAAAACAAAGTGACCGGAAATACCCTCCTTTTTCTGGAAGAACGGCTGGATAGCATCAGCTACGAACTGGGATTTGTAGAAAAGCATCTGGAACAATATAAAGAACGGGAACGACTGAGCGACCTTAAAACCAATATAACGCTGGACTTGAATACAAACAATGAATATGAAAAGAAACTGCTGGATGTGGAAACACAGCTAAACATGACTGTCTATATATACAACTACTTACAGGATGAAAAACATTTGTTTTCGTTGTTACCCGTAAATACCGGCATTTCTGATATGGAGCTTATGCGCCTAATCAACGATTACAATAAAGAATTACTGGAACGTGAACGATTATTGAATACGATGAAAGCGGATAACCCTACGGTAGTAAACCAGGATATCAAAATCAGCGCGCTAAGAAAAAATGTCATAAGTTCCGTTGCCGGAGTTAAGGATGGACTCAATATTGCCCGAAATGACATTTTGCGCAAGACGAACTATTTCAATACCCGCATCGGCAACATGCCGAAGCAGGAAAGGGAATTTAAGAACATAGACCGCCAGCAGCAAATAAAAGCCAACCTTTACTTGATGTTACTGGAGAAACGGGAACAGGCGGCTATTTCCCTGGCTGCCACCATGAGCAAGGCAAGAGTGATTGACGAACCTCTTTCAGGAGATACGCCGGTTGCTCCGCGCAACATGATAATATATGCCGGCAGTATATTTCTGACTTGGGTGGTAACTGCCGGAATTATCTTGTTTGGCGGGATATTCCGTACCCGGATTTCTTCAATGGCTGAGGTGGAGAGTACACAGCTTCCCGTAATGGGGGTGATACCTTATATGGAAGGTAAAGACAACTGTGTGAAAGACGGGCAAAACGGCATCCTGGAAGAGACATTCCGGCGTTTGCGCAGCAACTTGCGTTTTCTTACAGAAGAAGACGGTAAGAAGTGTATCTTGATGACTTCCACTGTCAGTGGAGAGGGTAAAAGCTTTATCAGCATCAATCTGGCACTCACTTTTGCTTTTCTGGGGTGTCGGGTACTCATTGTCGGACTGGATATCCGCCGCCCCAGACTGGCAGAATATTTCGGAATTAAGAGCCGGTTGGGAATGACCGGCTATCTTTCGGGTAATGATGTAAACCCGGAAGATATCATTTTCCCATCGGGTATGCACCCACTGTTGTTTGTGGCGCCTGCGGGAATCATTCCTCCCAATCCGGCAGAACTGCTGGAAAGACCGAAGTTAAAGGAAGCCTTTACCTATTTTCGCCAGCACTACGATTATATAATTGTGGACTCCGCTCCCGTAGGGTTAGTGAGCGATACCTTTTGCCTGGGTAAAGTGACGGATATCACCCTGTATGTATGCCGCATGAATTATACGTATAAGAATGCTTTGCCGGAAATCATAAAAATGCAACGTCAGGAACAGTTAAGCCGGATTTCACTGGTAGTAAACGGAGGTGAACTGACAAAAAAGAAATACGGATATGGTGGAAAACATGGATATGGCTACGGATACGGTTATGGAAATACTGATAAAAACCACAAAAAATAGTCAGGGATATTTCTTCAAAACCACCACTTTTTCTTTTTTGTAACCATATTTTCTCCGGAATAAACATCGCGGAATGTCTTATGTTCCTTTATCATACGGTAGATTATCCCCCAATCGGGAAGACCGCCCAAATTACGGTCGTCAATGAAAATATCCGCTTTCAACTTGCGCGAAAAGCCCTTGTCTTGCAGCTTCTCTTCGGGATAATCACGATTGACCGCGTAAAACTCCAGCCCCCTTTCCTTGCACCATGCCACGGCTTCCTCCAGAAGTTTACCCTCGCGCACACTCCATAAGATGAGCCGGTGCTGCTCTTGTCGCAACATTTTTAGAGTATCTATTGCAAAAGGTATTTCCTTACCAATGCGCGGATAATCGTGCTCTACGATGGTTCCGTCAAAATCTACCGCTATTGTCATATTTTTGTTATGAAAGATTATTAAACAAAGATACAATTTTTCCGGCGATTACATATAAAGGGGTTGCATATAATACCCTAAAAATGTATTTTTGCAATCATTTTTCAATCAAACCATATAAAAAACAACGTAAAGGATGACCCAATCACCCCAAACTACGTCCAAAGGTTTTAGTAAAGCCTTTTGGGTAAGCAACACAGTAGAACTGTTTGAACGCATGGCATATTATGCCGTCTTTATTATTCTTACCATCTATCTTTCGAGTATTTTAGGTTTCAATGATTTTGAAGCGAGTATGATTTCCGGTCTGTTCTCGGGCGGACTTTATCTGTTACCCATATTTACAGGAGCGTATGCCGACAAGATAGGTTTCAGGAAATCTATGATTATTGCCTTTTCCTTACTTTCAATCGGATATCTGGGCTTAGGACTGTTGCCCACTCTGCTGGAAGCGGCGGGACTGGTAGAATATGGTGAAACAACCCGTTTTTCCGGACTACCGGACAGTAACGACCGCTGGATGATTGTCCCCGTATTATTTGTAATTATGATAGGCGGTTCATTTATAAAGTCCATCATTTCGGCCTCCGTAGCCAAAGAAACAACCGAGGCTACCCGTGCCCGTGGCTATTCCATCTTTTATATGATGGTGAACTTCGGTGCATTCACCGGTAAAACCGTCGTAGACCCATTACGCAATGCCATCGGAGATCAAGCCTATATCTATATCAATTACTTCTCGGGCACGATGACCATATTGGCGCTGCTCTCCGTTATCCTTTTATATAAGTCGGCACATACGGCAGGCGAAGGAAAGAGCATGCGTGAAATCGGTAAAGGTTTTCTGCGTATTATCACCAACTGGCGTTTATTAATTCTGATCCTGATTGTAACAGGTTTCTGGATGGTTCAGCAACAGTTGTATGCCACTATGCCCAAGTACGTAATCCGTATGGCGGGCGAAACGGCAAAACCGGGATGGATAGCCAATGTCAATCCATTTGTGGTTGTTTGCTGTGTCAGTTTCATCACTCGGTGGATGGCAAAGCGCACCGCCATTACTTCCATGAACGTAGGTATGTTCCTCATTCCGGTGTCAGCCTTGCTGATGGCATGCGGCAACCTGCTGGGTAATGATGTAATTACCGGAATGAGTAATATCACTTTAATGATGATTCTCGGAATTGTTGTACAAGCTCTAGCAGAGTGTTTCATTTCGCCCCGTTATCTGGAATACTTCTCTTTCCAAGCTCCCAAAGGAGAAGAAGGTATGTATTTAGGGTTCAGTCATCTACATTCATTCTTATCCTCAATCTTCGGATTTGGTATAGCCGGGGTTTTATTAACCAAATACTGCCCCGATCCCGCCTTGTTCCCAACCCGGGAAGCCTGGGAAACTGCCAGTGCCAATGCACATTACATCTGGTATTACTTTGCGGGTATTGGATTAATAGCGGCAATAGCTCTGCTGATTTTCGCTAAAACCACCGAATTCATCGACAAAAAGAAGAAAGCATAGTTACTTATATTGTATATTTTACGTATATTTGCCGTCACTTTTTCTAAAAGTGACGGCTTTTAATTTAGGAGATTAGAATGAAAATAAGATTTATAAGCCTTGCAAGTGGCAGTAGTGGCAACTGTTATTATATAGGCACTGAAAAATACGGAATACTTATAGATGCAGGCATTGCAGTACGTACTATTAAAAAAGGATTGAAAGAGGTAGGTATTGGAATAGAAACTATACGCGCAGTATTTGTCACTCACGATCACGCCGATCATATTAAAGCAGTAGGTGGATTAGGTGAAAAATTGAATATACCTATTTACACAACAGCACGTATTCATGAAGGTATCAATAGAAGTTATTGTATGACGGAGAAGTTATATTCATCTGTTCGTTATCTGGAAAAACAGCAGCCTATGCAGCTGGAGGATTTTTGTATAGAATCTTTTGAAGTTCCCCATGATGGTACAGATAATGTAGGTTACTGTATTGAAATAGATGGAAAAGTATTTTCTTTCCTCACTGACCTTGGAGAAATTACCCCCACCGCAGCTGAATATATCCTCAAAGCAAATTATCTGATATTAGAAGCTAATTATGACGAAGAAATGTTACGTATGGGCACTTACCCGCAGTACCTGAAAGAACGTATTACCAGTCGTACCGGACACATGAGCAATATTGCTACTGCTGAATTTCTTGCTGAAAATATCACGGAACATTTACAATATATTTGGCTTTGCCATCTAAGTAAGGACAACAATCATCCAGAATTGGCTTACAAAACCGTAGAATGGAAATTAAGAGAAAAAGGCATAATCGTAGGGAAGGATGTTCATTTATGTGCTTTGAAACGTACCACACCATCTGAATTATATATATTTGACTAAAAACGTCGATTTCATCGAAAAAATACGTTGTTTTGTTTGGTTGGATAAAATTAAAGGGGTACTTTTGCACCCGCAAATAAAAAAAATAGGAATGCACTCTTAGCTCAGTTGGTAGAGCAACTGACTCTTAATCAGTGGGTCCAGGGTTCGAGTCCCTGAGGGTGTACAAAAGGGACAATGTTTTTTGCTCCCTATTTTTTTATTTCTCTATATTTTATCATATCAATGAGACTACAAAATGGTAGAAATGGGCTATATCTTATTCTATATCTACTCCTTTCATCTGTAACATTTCAAAGTCTTCCTCCCGCATCCCAATATCATTCAATGATCGAGCCTCATTATGATCATTCAAATAAACTCTCGGTCTTTCTGTAAATAAAATATTAGTAACGGAAAGAGAGTCATTACGATAAGGAGTTTCTATCCCACCCAATTCCAACATAGTCTGAAAAAAAGAGATACTTGAAGAAATGTTCTTCTGTACATTTAACTGGATGGCCTGCTGGAGTTCCGGATAAGACTTCCGATAGCTGTCGGACATCCATATCAAAAAAGGAACGTGTATCTGATAATAGGATGGCACAGGCGACGCATGCAGAAAAAGATGACGATTGTCATCAAATATATCCTCTCCATGATCAGAAGTGTAAAGCATAGCAGCGTCTATATCCTGTTCCTGTAATAGATATATGAGACGGGCTAGAAAATTATCTGTATAACGAATGGAATTATCGTATGCATTTATCAGATTATCTTTAAATTTCACTTCTGCATCTACAGGAAAATCAGGTAAAAAGAAAGCACTATCCGACGGATAACGTTCACGATAATTAAAATGGGAACCATAAGTATGCAATACAATAAATTGCTTAGAAGTACCTGTACCTTTCGCCAATTCTACAGATACAAGTTTCAACAATTCATCATCGGATGGATTGTAGCTGGAATTAGGAATATCTTCTTTAATAAAGTCATAAGTATCAGCCTCTTTACCAAAAAAATCGATAAAAGAATGATTATAACGCTGATTAGATAAAAAAGCAGTCTGAAACCCCGCCTCTTTGAATGCAGTTATTATACTTTTTTGATGATAGATGGAGTCAAAAGTACAAGCACTTACAGCAGAAAGTAACATCGGAACACTTTTATGCGTTGTATTGGACTCCGTCAGTACATGATTAAACGCAGTCAGTCCAAAAACTTTAGAGAGTTTCGGATTAGTATCACGGTTATAACCATATATCCCCCAGTTATTTGCACGAGAAGTCTCTCCTACTACCATTACATAAACTTCTTTTTTTCTCATCGGATGAATAGATCTCGCATGAAAAGTGAAATCTTTCGATGAGTCCTGATAGTTCTGTGTTAAAACAGTCCTCTGAAAAGCCAACTCAATGTTATAACATACATTGGCAGGATATAATTCTGATTTTAATTCATAACGGTTATCCATTAGGTAAGTGGCACATAACGACAATAATCCTATTCCTAATCCCACCCAGGCATGTTTCCGTTCTCTACATAAAAAATTCTCAGATAATTTCTTTTTCTTCACAATAGATACCATCGCCAAAATTAAAGCGGGAATATAAAGAATAGCGACAATTATGATAGCCGGAATCAAATTATCCAACAATTCCAAAGCTTCACTTGAGTTTGTCGTCACCAAGTTCAGAAACATATCGACTGCAATAATAGATTGCCCGAAAAGATATAACAATACAATCTGGAAAGCTCCCAAAAAGATAAACGGGAATAATACCCAAAATGTTCTGCTGCAATTCCTTGACCAAGTCATTACGAAATAATAAACTGATAATGGTAACAGCACATTACATATCTTTGCAACCAATGATATCTGTTCTGTAAAACAAAGTACTATATTAGGTACTATCAAAATTCCCAAGAACAAATAAAACAAGTGTTCTTGGTTATCAAACCATTTCTTTATTTCCTTAAAAAGCTTCATTGATATTAAATATAAAACCAGTCTGACGTTTTCCAAATCCTAAATCTAAACGTACATTTACTCTTTTCTTAAATTCCCAACGATAACCGAAGCCATAGTTCGGGAGAATATGTTTTAACTTGAATTCCAATATTTCCGGAAATATGGTTCCTGCTCCCACCCATACCACCACTCCGTTTCGTTTCCATACATGTTGACGAAGTTCCACTTGGGCATCCATAGCACACTTATCACGATAACGTCCCTCATAATAGCCACGCATGGAGTACGAACTTCCCAAAGTAGCCATTAACCCCCAAGGAGGGTCACCATAATTTAATAAGGTATGAAACTGCCCTGCTAATATTCCACCATTCCAAATAGAATGATAATAATTTGTAGTTAATTCCGTGCTACTGAATGCATACTTATTTCCAAGGAAATTAGGACTAAAACGCTGATCTATTCTTAAATAATAACCTTTATAAGCATTCGTCAGAAAGTCACGCGAATCGTATAGCAATGAAAAGCCCAAACTAAAACTAATTGTTCGTGAATTCATTCCTTCCCAGAGTTCTGGTTTCTCAAAATCATATCCTTTCACATAATCGAACTCTACCATAGGACCTATATAGAAATTCTTTACCATTTTAAACATAAAATCCACCTTAAACTGAGCCTGAAAACGATCGTATTTACTTTCATTCGTATTGTCCACACCATTGGCATACCCTATGCCCCAATATAGACTTGGGAACGAATAGAAATATAGATTATAATTCAAGCGGTATTTATCTTTCGGAAAAAGATGATTACCTCGAACTCCCAACAGATAAAAACCGACAGTTGATATATCACCATACAATGATACATTAGAAGGAGGCAAAATTGTATCTCTCCGCTCAGTCCGATAAAGTCCGGCCGCCACCAATCCAAGTCCTAACTTTGTATCACTAGAATAATGAGGTCCCCCAATAATACTGAAATCAAACTTCTTGTTCTTATCTCCTTTATTAGCATCATTAAAGTAATCGAGGATTTTCTTGAAGATTTTTTTCTTTGCAGGAAGTAAATCCTGAGCAGAAACAGACAAACTATCTACCGAAGTATACGTTTCTGCTAAAAGAGTTTGTGCATTAACAGATGATTCTGTTATCACCAACAATATCGAAAATATCAATCTCGCTAATTTTGTGCTCATTAGATAGAAAACTTCAGTGACAAAGTTAGTTTTTATTATTTTGATTACAACAATGTTACGTCTCTTTTTGTTTTCGTTTCTTCTGTTTTAATGTTTTAAAATTCCCTTTATAAATGAATAATTTATTTGATTTACAAAGATACTACAAAAAAGTGGAATACAGAAGAATGAAGTAATAGAATTGATTTACAGAGGTTTCATTTAAGCAGCCGATTATCTCCAACGCCACCACAATCCTTGCCGAAGCCAAGTCAAGACGTCGCAACGTTACTTGTTCGTAACCACACCATATAGGTGACGAAATTGGCACGAATGGCAAAACAAGGCGTTGTGATATAGTGAGTTACTAACAACTCACGCGACAAATCCAGTTACGGAAAAAGATTGCGTCGTTCCTCCGTGTTTTGCGTACCGACGAAGGATTCTTCACCGACTAATTTTGAACCTAAAAAAATTAAGGACGATGAAGAGTACATTTTCAGTTATCTACTACCTCAAACGTCAGGTAGTGAAAAAGGACGGGACAGTACCCGTCATGGGACGTATCACGGTGGACGGCAGCCAAACACAGTTCAGCTGCAAACTGACCGTCGATCCTAAGCTGTGGGACACCAAAGGAGGACGTGTCACGGGCAGAAGCACGGCTGCACTCGAAACGAACCGTATGCTCGACAAGATGCGCGTACGCATCAACAAGCACTATCAGGAAATCATGGAGCGTGACAACTTCGTCACTGCGGAAAAGGTGAAAAACGCCTTTCTTGGACTGGAACACCGCTACCACACGCTATTGCAGGTGTTCCGGCAACACAACGAGGACTATGCCAAGCAGGTGGAGGCAGGCATGAAAGCCAAAGGCACGTTTGACAAATACAAGATCGTTTACAAGCACCTGCAAGAGTTCCTCACCATCCGCTACCACGTGAAGGACATCGCCCTGAAAGAGCTTACCCCCGCTTTCATTTCCGATTTTGAAATGTTCCTGCGCACGGACAAACACTGCTGCACCAACACCGTGTGGCTGTATGTCTGCCCGCTTCGGACGATGGTGTTCATCGCCATCAACAATGAGTGGCTCACGCGCGACCCGTTCCGCGAGTATGAAATCAAGAAGGAGGAAACGACCCGCAGCTTTCTGACGAAAGATGAAATCCGCCTGCTGATGGAAGGTAAGCTGAAGAATGCGAAGCAAGAACTGTATCGTGATTTATACCTGTTCTGCGCCTTCACGGGCTTGTCGTTCGCCGATATGCGCAACCTGACGGAAGAGAATATCCGCACCTACTTTGACGAACACGAGTGGATAAACATCAACCGCCAGAAGACGGGTGTGGTGTCCAACATCCGTATGCTCGACATAGCGAAGCGCATCATCGACAAATACCGTGGGCTGTGTGGGGACGGCAGGATATTCCCCGTACCCCACTATAACACGTGCCTTGCCGGAATCCGTGCCGTCGCCAAGCGTTGCGGTATCACCAAGCATATTACATGGCATCAAAGCCGCCACACGGCCGCCACGACGGTGTTCCTCTCCAACGGCGTACCCATCGAAACGGTCAGTTCCATGCTGGGACACAAAAGCATAAAGACAACGCAGATATACGCGAAAATAACCAAAGAGAAGCTCAATCAAGACATGGAGAACCTTGCCGCGAGATTGAACCAAATCGAAGAATTTGCAGGTCGTACCATCTAAAACAGAGAAGCCATGAAACGTGACATAATCATCATTGAGGACAAGGCGGTCAGCGTAACCGGTAACGATGTATGGATGACCGCCGGAGAAATCGCCAGACTGTTCCACACGGGTGTCCCGGCAGTGAACGCCGCCATCAAAGCCATCCTCAAAACGGACGTGCTGAACGACTACGAGGCATGCCGCTACATCCAACTTGAAAACGGTCTGTATGCGGATGTTTACTCGCTTGAGATAATCATCCCCGTCACCTTTCGGCTGAGCACATACCATGCCCATCTTTTCCGCCGCTGGCTGATGGACAAGGCACTTGCAAAAGACAAGCATACCGCCTACATGTTATTCGTACATAGCGGAAAAGGCGGTTACTGCTGAAAAGACGATGAAAATCAATTAAAAACGGACAACCATCAAGCTGTCCGTTTTAACTTTAAAATAGTCAATTTTGAATATACAAATTATGTGCTAAAGAATATGAGGTATCAAAATTGAGATGGCTTATATAACATCTCATACTTTAACGAGCCACAATCAATGTACATATCATATTCCGCAATTCCTTTTTCTTGTGCTATATAATGCAAAGTTTTCTTGTGGATGTTTGAAATTCTCTCTCCATAATAGATTGCTTTAGGAACAATTTTCAGGCTTGTTGCACGAGAATGTGCGGCAGGTTGTTTCTCTGAATGAATAATACGCCATTCATTTTCATATTCCCACTGTGTGGATTTGTGAATAGCCATTTTCAAATGCGATAGTGAATCTATATTTTTAACATCCAGCCCCAAGCTCTTTGCTATATACCATTGAATAAAACTATTTGCATCAAAGCGGTTATTATCATATATAACAGGCAAGATACAACAATTCATTTCTCCTTGTTCTAATAAGAACCTTAAATCATATTCCAATGCAAACCCTTCATGATTTTGGGCATAGTGACTCCACATTATAACAGAATCTATGCTTTCACTTAAACATGCTATTGTAGATACGACCTTTAATGTATCCCCCATTTTTAATAGGATTTCTTTCAATATGTTTTCCATTACAACACTAAAAAGAGCTAATGTCAATGGATTTATGCCGTTACACGATATTACCTGTTTTTTTAAACCTGTCAAATTGTTTCTTCCGAAAAATTGGATTACACTTGGAGGAAATTCGAAATCTTTAGTTTCAAGTATCTGTTTGAATTGTTCAAGAAATTCTTCTGTACAACAAGCTCTCATTTGCTCTTGAATATTATCCAAACTATAATAAACAAGAGTGTCATAGGGGTCATTAAACTTATCAGCAGTAACAGCATAAACCAGATCCTTGTCAAAAGCATCAAGGTTTAATGTTGAACAACTCCTATATCTATACAGTTTTTGTGGCAACATTGACATCAATGCTGCACTTATAGGATAGATTCGGGATTTTATGTCCTCTTGCTCAATTCCTTCAGGAATTATTGTGGATTCTAACAATTTTGCAAATTCACTCCGAAGCATAATGGTATTCGTTTTAACCACAAAGGTACGCATTTTATTCCGGAATGTCAGGACATTACTCCATCGGTTTGCGGTAATTCGCCTCCAGCAGTTCACGCAATCCCGATTCGGGGTAAAGCACCTTCCCGCCTAAAAGGATAAAGGGCAACACTCTGTTGTTACGGTATTCCTGCAAGGTACGGCGGCTCACACGGAGCAACTCCGCCACCTCCCTGTCCGTCAGGTAACGTTCCCCGTCCAGCGGTGGACGGTAGTTTTCCAAAAATGCAGAGAGCCATTTAGAGCCTTTGCGCATATTCTGCACCACGGTGGCAAGCGGCTCGTCCTCCAGTGTAAAAACATCGTTGTTCTCGTTCATCATAACTTTGGATTCAGTGGGTGAATAATAAGATTACCTGCCGCCGGGATAGAGCGTACCGATAAGCGGAATCAGCCTCCTAACTTCTTCCGGCTTGTAATAGAACCTGCGGTTTATCTGCGAGTAGCCGATAAGCCGCTTGTCGCGCAACGTCTGCAACGTGCGCGGGCTGATTCTCAACTGCCCGCAGACTTCCTCGCCCGTGAGCCATCTTTCCAACCGCCCGCCGTCGCTCTTGCGCCTCAGGGCGGCAACCTTCTCCGAGAGGGCGTTGAAGGACGCCACCATCATCTCGAAGGTCTTTTTCTCGATAGATACAATTTCCATATTCAAAACATTTCAGGTTTGCCGCAAAGGTAACGCCATCCTCATGAACGCATATCGTTTCCCGCTGAAAGGCTGTATGTTGCGCCGTCTGTCCGGGTAATGGAGCCATTTCCAATAAAAATCTTACGTGAGACACGTAGTGAGCTGTTAAAGCCCCTTTTGTTTATTGCCGAATTTTGCCGCAGAAACCAAAAGAAAGGACTGAATATGAAAGTAATAACGATGGAAAGTTCCGCTTTCACCGCATTGACGGAACAGATAGCCGAGATAGCGGCACACGTGCGTGCCGTTTCCGGCGAAAGAAAGGAAAAATCCGCAGACAGGTTGCTCACCACCCGTGAGGCGGCGCACCTGTTGAATGTGAGTACCCGCACCCTCCAGCGTATGCGTAACGAGCATCGCATCGGCTATGTAGTGCTGCGCGGCAAATGCCGCTACCGACAGTCTGAAATCGACCGCCTGCTTGCGGACTGCACCGTCATGGAAGACGCGGCGACACCGACGGAACTGAAACGCAACCATACGCTACGCACGGGCGGCGGCAAACCCAAAAGAAGGAGGACGTGACATATGGAACTGCTTACCCGAAACAATTTTGAGAGCTGGATGCGGAAGCTGATGGAACGGCTCGACCGTCAGGACGAACTGCTGCTGTCCTTGCAGCCGTCCGGCAAAGCCCCGAACCCGATGGAGCGTATCAGGATGTTCGACAACCAAGACCTCTGTATGCTGCTCCAGATAAGCAAGCGTACCCTGCAACGCTACCGCAGCATCGGCGCGTTGCCGTACAAGACGCTCGGCAAAAAGACCTATTACAGCGAAGAGGACGTGCTGACGTTCCTTTCCGGACACGTAAAGGACTTCAAAAAGGAAGATATAGCCTTCTACAAGGCTCGTATCCATAATTTCTTTCAAAAATAACCCATTAAAACATTTTTCAAATGGCAAAGAAAAAAAGCGAAAAGGACGTGCTGATAGTCCGTGATGAGAAGACGGGCGAGATCAGCGTGGTAGCCGGGCTGGATGCCGACGGTTCCCCCAAGCGCACCCCCGCGAAAGCGGAGAACGCGCAGAGTTTCCTGCAATTCGACCGCCACGGCGACGTGCTGGACAACTTCTTCAAAAACTTCTTCCGGCAGTGCAAGGAACCCAGCCGCTTCGGTTTCTACCGTGTCGCGGCAGACCAAGCCGACAAACTGATGGAGGTGATGAAAGACCTGCTGAAAGACCCCGAAGCCAACAAGGAACTGCTTGCGCCCCACAAGGTGGACACTTCCGGCTACGAAAAGCAGGTGAAGGAAGAACAGACCGCCGGAAAGACGGAGCAGACGGAACAAAAGCAGGAAGAGCAGCCCAAAGAAACCCCAAAACAGGAAGAAATGGAAAAGAAGCAGGAACAGAATCAGGAAGGCCCGCAACAACAGACGCAAGGCAGACGGGGCTACCAGCCCATTGACGAGAGCAAAATCAACTGGCAGGAGCTGGAAGAGAAATGGGGCGTGAAACGTGACGACCTTGAAAAGTCCGGCGACCTTCAGAAGATGCTCAACTACGGCAAGTCCGATTTGGTGAAAGTGTCGCCCAAGTTCGGCGGCGAGGCTTTCGAGCTGGATGCCCGCCTTTCCTTCAAGAAAGACGGTGAAGGCAATGTCAGCCTCGTGCCGCATTTCATCCGCAAGGAGCAGAAACTCGACGAGTACAAGGAACACAAGTTCTCCGACGAAGACCGTAAGAACCTGCGCGAAACGGGCAACCTCGGCAGGGTCGTGGACATCGTGGACAGGGAAACGGGTGAAATCATCCCCTCGTTCATCAGCATAGACCGCAAGACGAATGAAATCACAGACATACCAGCAAACAAGGTACGCATACCGGAGCGCATCGGAAAGACGGAAATCACCAAACAGGAACAGGATATGTTGCGTGCCGGGCTGCCCGTGCGCGACAAGCTCATCGAGCGTAACGACGGCAGGAAGTTCGTCACCACCCTCCAAGTGAATGTAGAGCAGCGAGGCGTGGAGTTCGTACCGGGAACCGGCAGGTCGCCCCGTACCGCCCAGACGCAGGAAGCCAAGAACAATCCCACGCAGGGACAGGCTCAGGGCATGGAAAACTCCGCAGCCCCACAGAAAGAGCAACGCCGCAACACGTGGACGAACGCCGACGGCAGCATCCGCCCCATCAGCAAATGGAGCGGTGTGAACTTCACCGACCAGCAGAAAGCCGATTACGCGGCAGGCAAAGCCATCAAACTGGAGAACGTGACCGACAAGCAAGGCTTCCACGCCACGATGTACATCAAGTTCAACCCGGAGAAGGGACGTCCGTACCGCTACGACACCAACCCCGACAACGCGCAGAAGGTCGCCCCGTCCAACGAGAGCCGCACACAGGTGGCGGTGAACAGCGAAGGAAAGACCAACGAGGCGACCAAGAACCTGAAAGAGCCGTTGCTGAAAGGGCAGACCGCTCCGAAAGACGACAAACAGCAAAAGCAGCAGGAAAAGCCTCAGAAGAAAAACAACAAGGGCATGAAGATGTAACATCCCGTGTCCGCCACTAAATCCAAAGTAATAATCCATTAAAAAGTAAAACAGCATGAAGACAATCATTGCAGAAAAGCCATCCGTGGCACGTGAAATCGCCCGCATCGTAGGCGCGACAAAGAGAGAGGAAGGATATTTCGAGGGAGGCGGCTATGCCGTGACATGGGCGTTCGGACACCTCGTCCAGCTTGCCATGCCCGACGGCTACGGCATACGCGGCTTCGTCCGTGACAACCTGCCCGTCATTCCCGAAACCTTCACGCTCATTCCCCGTCAGGAAAAGACAGAGAAGGGCTACAAACCCGACAGCGGCGTGGTGTCGCAGATAAAAATCATCGCCCGTCTTTTCAAGGAAAGCGAGCAGATCATTGTGGCGACCGATGCAGGACGCGAAGGTGAGCTTATCTTCAGATACCTCTACCATTATATCGGATGTACCACGCCTTTCGTGCGCCTCTGGATAAGTTCGCTCACCGATAAGGCTATCCGCGAGGGGTTGCGTAACCTCGAAGCGGGCGACAAATACGACAACCTCTACCTTGCCGCCAAAGCACGGAGCGAATCCGACTGGCTTGTGGGCATCAACGGCACGCAGGCACTCTCCATCGCAGCCGGACACGGCACATATTCCGTCGGACGGGTGCAGACACCCACGCTGGCGATGGTGTGCGCTCGCTATTGGGAAAACCGCCGTTTCACGGTGGAACCTTTCTGGCAGCTCCATATCGCCGCAGACACAGGCGACGGCGAAGTGGTGAAACTCTCATCTTCCAAGAAATGGAAAGAGAAAGAACCTGCCACAGCACTATATAATAAGGTAAAGGAAGCCGGCTTTGCCACTGTCACAAAAGCCGAACGTAAAGAGAAGATAGAGGAAACTCCGCTCCTGTATGACCTGACCACGCTCCAGAAGGAAGCCAACGCCAAGCACGGCTTCACGGCGGAACAGACGCTTGAAATCGCGCAGAAACTCTACGAAAAGAAGTTGATAACCTATCCGAGAACGGGAAGCCGCTACATCCCCGAAGACGTGTTTGCCGAAATTCCCAAACTGCTCGCTTTCATCGGCACGCAGCCCGAATGGAAAGACAAGGTGCGGGCAAAAGCCGCCCCGACACGCCGCAGCGTGGACGACGGCAAGGTGACAGACCACCATGCCCTGCTCGTCACGGGTGAGAAACCGCTCTTCCTCTCCAAAGAGGACAATACCATCTATCAGATGATTGCCGGGCGCATGGTCGAGGCATTCTCTGAGAAATGCGTCAAGGATGTGACCACTGTCACGGCGGAATGTGCCGGAGTGGAGTTTACCGTAAAAGGCAGCGTCGTGAAGCAAACCGGATGGCGTGCCGTCTATGGCGAGGAAAAAGAGGAAATTACCATCCCCGGCTGGCAGGAAGGCGACACGCTGACACCGAAAGGCTCGTCCATTACCGAAGGAAAGACCAAACCCAAGCCGCTGCATACCGAAGCCACCCTGCTCTCGGCAATGGAAACGGCGGGCAAGGAAATTGAGGACGACGCACTGCGGCAGGCGATGAAGGACTGTGGCATCGGTACTCCCGCCACACGCGCCTCCATCATCGAAACGCTTTTCAAGCGCGGTTACATGGAACGCTGCAAGAAGTCGCTTGTTCCCACCGAAAAAGGACTTGCCCTCAATTCCGTCGTCAAGACGATGCGCATCGCCGATGTTGCCATGACGGGCGAATGGGAAAAGGAGCTGGCGCGTATCGAGCGCGGGGAACTGTCCGACGACACCTTCCGCAAGGAGATAGAGGCGTACACACGTGAGATAACCTCCGAACTGATCTCGTGCGACAAGCTCTTCGGCAGCCGTGACTCCGGCTGCGCGTGTCCCAAGTGTGGCACGGGCAGGATGCGGTTCTACGGCAAGGTGGTACGCTGCGACAACACGGAGTGCGGACTGCCCGTGTTCCGGCTGAAAGCGGGACGCACCCTGTCCGACGATGAAATCAAAGACCTGCTCACCGAAGGGCATACCAAGCTGCTCAAAGGGTTCAAGAGCAAACAGGGCAAGAGTTTCGATGCTGTTGTCGCCTTTGACGGGGAATATAACACGACTTTTGTGTTCCCGGAGGCTAAAAAGGACAAGAAATTTTCAGGACGGAAGAAATAGTATTAACTTTGCCACTTGTTCAGAGTAATGAATTGTTCTTCGATACCGGATTACACTCATACTTTGGATTTAGTGGTGGCACTCGGAGGGATACCGAGTGCCTTTTTCTTCCTTTTTCCAACCGATTATCCCGTTAATTATCAATCCGCTAAATCCAAAGTAATGAACAACAAGAAGAAAAACGAGGGTCAGACCGACTTTTCCTATTACGGTCTGTACCTGCTGGACTATCTCCGCACGAACAAGTTTGAACAGGCTGACGACACCGCTTTCATACGGGAACGGGCCGACCGTGCCGCCGAAACGTATGAGAGGGCACGGCTTGAAGGCTATCCCGCCGATGGTGCGCAGGAACTGGCGATGGACACGCTGCTGCGCGGGCTGCATTATTCCCGTTACGCCATCCTCCGCGAAGTCGTGGAAAACGAGTTTGCCGATGAAGTGCCGGAAGAGAAGCGTGAAGCCTTTGTCCTGAAACTGCTGCCGCTTGTCGGCAACGTGTTCTCCGTCTATGACCTCTCGGATGACAATTTCGCCCTGTCTTCCGATTACGACCTGCTCTACACGGAGCTGACGGGAGCAACCGTCCTTTACTTAGACGAATATGGCGTTTAACCGCAAACAGAAACTGCGGGACAACATCGAGGCGATACGGACGGCATTCATCCTTGACAGGGAAAATAGGACAGCGACAACCGAAGAGCGTGCCATACTTCAAAGGTACTGCGGTTTCGGCGGTCTGAAATGTATCCTCAACCCTGCAAAGGAACTGACGGATGCCGTCCGGTGGGCGAAATCCGACCTCGAACTGTTCGCCCCGACGGTGGAGCTGCACAGGCTTATCCGTGAGAACAGCAAGGACGAAACAGAGTACAAGCGGTTTGTGGATTCGCTGAAAGCGTCCGTGCTGACCGCTTTCTACACCCCCAAAGAGATAACCGACACCATCGCGGACGTGCTGGCAGATTACAGCGTCCGCCCCGCCCGTATGCTCGAACCGTCGGCAGGTGTCGGCGTGTTCGTGGATTCCATGCTGCGGCACAGCCCCAATGCGGATGTGATGGCTTTCGAGAAGGATCTGCTCACGGGTACAATCTTGAGGCATCTCTATCCCGACCAGAAAATGCGCACCTGCGGTTTTGAGAAAATCGAAAGACCGTTCAACAATTATTTCGACTTGGCGGTGTCCAACATTCCGTTCGGTGACATTGCCGTGTTCGACGCGGAGTTTCAGCGGAGCGACTCTTTCGGCAGACGCTCCGCCCAGAAAACCATCCACAACTATTTCTTTCTCAAAGGACTGGATGCCGTGCGTGACGGCGGTATCGTGGCGTTCATCACCTCGCAAGGGGTATTGAATAGCACCAAGACCTCCGTGCGTAACGAGCTGTTCAGTCAGGCCAATCTGGTATCCGCGATACGCCTGCCCAACAACCTGTTCACGGACAACGCGGGCACGGAGGTGGGCAGTGACCTGATTGTCCTGCAAAAGAACCTCAGCAAGAAGGAAATGTCGCAGGACGAGCGGCTGATGACCGTGATACAGACGGACACGAAAACCGCCCTGACCGACAACGCCTATTTCATCCACCACCCGGAACGCATCGTGCATACGATGGCGAAACTTGACACAGACCCCTACGGGAAGCCCGCTATGGTTTATCTGCACGAGGGCAAGGCAGCAGGCATCGCCGGGGATTTGCGCCGTATGCTCGACGAGGATTTCCATTACAGGCTTGCCATGCGCTTGTATTCGGGTTCAATCCGGCAGGCAGGAACGGAAGAAAAAGTTGCCGTTCAAAATAAAGTAGAGCGTCCTGCCATAAAATTGGAAACAGTATCCTCGGCGCAGACGGTGGAAACTCCGACAGAAAAGCCGCAACCCGCAGATGAAAAGCCGGAGATAGAACCGCGCCCGCAATATTCCGCAGGCGTGCAGCTCACCCTGCTTGACCTCTGGGGGATGACGGAAGAGGTCAGCCAACCGAAAACCTCCAAAAAGAAAAAGACGGTGAAAAAGGCAGTTACGGCAAAGTCCACTCCGCCCAAACCGAAAGTCACGGTTACACCGACAGCTCCAACTGCAAAACCCGCAATGGAGAATAAGGAGGTGAAAGCGGAGAACACCGCCAAGCCTGCCGACCCGGACGACATCTATGCCACACTGGACTGGGATACCAATCCTCCCATCAACGGTTTCTATGAAATGATGATGGGTTTGACGCCGGAGCGTAGGAAAGAACTTCGGGAACTGGCAAGGCAGCATAACGAGAAACAAGTGGCGGAAAAGACGGAAGTGAAAGCCGTGCCGGAAACTTCCCGTGAGCAGCCACGACAGGAGGAAACACAGCCGGAGGCAGTCGCCGCACCTGCCGTTACAGATACCCCATCGGAAGCGGTGGGGACTTTCCTTTTCCCCGACATCGAAGCGGAAAAGCCGAAGGAGGAAGTCGTGGACCTTTCTCCGCGTGCCTACCACCGCACGCCGGAGATGCACCTGCGCGAAGGGTCGCTGGTGGCTGACCGGGGGCGTCATAACATCGGCTACCTGAAAGACATCACGCCATACGGGGCGACATTCCAGCCGCTCGACCTGAAAGGATACCAGAAGGAAAAGGCGTTGTTGTATGTGTCGCTGCGTGACGCCTACGAGCGTCTGTACCGTTATGAATCGCTCCGGCGCGAGGCAAATGTTCCGTGGCGAGAGCATCTGAATACCTGTTACGATGAGTTTGTCATGCGCTACGGCAACCTCAACGCCAAGCAGAACGTGAAGTTAGTGATGATGGATGCGGGCGGGCGCGACATCCTTTCGCTGGAACGGATGGAAAACGGAAAGTTCGTCAAGGCGGACATCTTCGAGCATCCTGTTTCCTTCGCGGTGGAGAGCCATGCCAACGTAGGCTCTCCCGAAGAAGCCCTGTCTGCGTCGCTCAACAAATATGGTACGGTCAATCTCGACTATATGCGGGAGATAACCGACAGCACGGCGGAGGATTTGCTCACTGCCCTGCAAGGGCGCATCTACTACAATCCGCTCGTGACCGGTTACGAAATCAAAGACCGTTTCATCGCCGGAAATGTCATAGAGAAAGCGGAACGCATAGAGGCATGGATGGGTGACAATCCCGAAAATGAGCGTATGCCGGAGGTGAAGCAGGCGTTGGAGGCTCTGAAAGATGCCGAGCCGCAGCGCATCGCCTTCGAGGATCTGGACTTCAATTTCGGGGAACGCTGGATTCCGACGGGTGTCTATGCCGCCTACATGAGCCGGCTGTTCGACACGGAGGTGAAAATCGCCTATTCCGCAAGCATGGACGAGTTTTCGGTGGTGTGCGGCTACCGCACCATGAAAATCACGGACGAGTTTCTGGTGAAGGGGTATTACCGGAACTATGACGGTATGCACCTCCTAAAACACGCCCTGCACAACACCTGCCCTGACATGATGAAGTCCATCGGCAAGGACGAGCATGGCAACGACATCAAGATGCGCGACAGCGAGGGAATACAACTCGCCAACGCCAAGATTGACGAGATACGAAACGGCTTCTCCGAATGGCTCGAAGAGCAGTCGCCGCAGTTCAAGGAGCGGCTTGTGACGATGTATAACCGCAAGTTCAACTGTTTCGTGCGCCCGCGCTACGACGGCTCCCATCAGACCTTTCCCGACCTCAACCTGAAAGGGCTGGCAAGCCGGGGTATCAAGAGCGTCTATCCCTCACAGATGGATTGCGTCTGGATGTTGAAACAGAACGGCGGCGGAATTTGCGACCACGAGGTGGGAACCGGTAAGACGCTGATAATGTGCATCGCCGCGCATGAGATGAAGCGTCTGAATTTGGCACACAAGCCGATGATTATCGGGCTGAAAGCCAACGTTGCGGAGATTGCAGCCACCTATCAGGCGGCATATCCCAACGCACGTATTCTGTACGCTTCGGAGAAGGACTTTTCGACCGCCAACCGTGTGCGCTTCTTCAATAATATAAAGAACAACGACTACGATTGCGTCATCATGTCGCACGACCAGTTCGGCAAGATACCGCAGTCGCCGGAATTGCAGCAGCGCATCCTGCAAGCAGAGCTTGACACGGTGGAGGAAAACCTCGAAGTGCTACGGCAGCAGGGAAAGAACGTGTCGCGGGCGATGCTGAAAGGATTGGAGAAGCGCAAGCACAACCTTGAAGCGAAGCTGGAGAAGGTGGAACACGCCATAAAGTCACGCACGGACGACGTGGTGGATTTCAAGCAGATGGGCATCGACCACATCTTCATAGATGAGAGCCACCAGTTCAAGAATCTGACTTTCAACACGCGCCACGACCGTGTGGCGGGATTGGGAAACAGCGAGGGAAGCCAGAAGGCACTTAACATGCTCTTTGCCATACGCACCATACAGGAGCGCACAGGAAAAGACTTGGGTGCGACCTTCCTCTCCGGCACGACTATCAGCAACTCACTGACTGAATTGTACCTGCTGTTCAAGTACCTGCGCCCGAAGGAGCTGGAACGGCAGGACATAAGGTGTTTCGACGCTTGGGCGGCGATATTTGCCAAGAAGACGACGGATTTTGAATTTAACGTGACGAACAATGTGGTCCAGAAGGAGCGTTTCCGCTACTTCATCAAAGTGCCGGAGCTTGCCGCCTTCTATAATGAAATCACGGACTACCGCACGGCGGAGGATGTGGGCGTTGACCGTCCTGCCAAGAACGAGATACTGCACCATATACCGCCCACGCCGGAACAGGAGGACTTCATACAGAAACTGATGCAGTTCGCCAAGACGGGCGATGCCACCTTGTTGGGCAGGCTGCCGCTTTCGGAAACGGAAGAAAAGGCGAAGATGCTCATCGCCACGGACTATGCCCGGAAAATGGCACTCGACATGCGCATGATAGACCCGAATTACGAAGATCATCCCGACAACAAAGCGAGTCACTGTGCCAAGATGATCGCGGAGTATTATCAAAAATACGACGCCCAGAAAGGCACGCAGTTCGTTTTCTCTGATTTGGGGACATACCAGCCGGGCGACGGGTGGAACGTCTATTCGGAAATCAAGCGCAAACTGACGGAGGACTACGGTATACCGCCAAGCGAGGTGCGCTTCATTCAGGAGTGCAAGACCGACAAGGCGCGGAAGGCGGTGATAGACGCCATGAACGCCGGGACGGTGCGTGTGCTGTTCGGCTCTACCTCTATGCTCGGAACGGGTGTGAACGCCCAGAAACGGTGTGTGGCTATCCATCATCTCGATACGCCGTGGCGACCGTCCGACTTGCAACAGCGTGACGGACGCGGAGTTAGGGCAGGTAATGAGATTGCCAAACATTTCGCCGGGAACAACGTGGATGTAATCATCTACGCGGTGGAGAAGTCACTGGACAGCTACAAGTTCAACCTCCTGCACTGCAAGCAGACTTTCATAAGCCAGCTCAAAAGCGGTGCGATGGGTGCGCGTACCATCGACGAGGGGGCAATGGACGAAAAATCGGGCATGAATTTCTCGGAATACATGGCGTTGCTCTCCGGCAATACCGACCTGTTGGACAAGGCGAAACTGGAAAAGCGGATCGCATCGCTCGAAGGGGAACGCAAGTCGTTCAACAAGGGCAAGCGTGATTCGGAGTTCAAGCTGGAGTCAAAGACCGGCGAGTTGCGCAACAACACGGCTTTCATAGATGCCATGACGGAGGACTGGAACCGCTTCCTGTCGGTGGTGCAGACCGACAAGGAGGGCAACCGCCTTAATATAATAAAGGTGGACGGAGTGGATTCCGCCGATGAGAAGGTCATCGGAAAGCGTTTGCAGGAGATAGCCAAGAATGCCACGACCGGAGGGTTGTACACGCAGGTCGGTGAACTTTACGGTTTTCCGATAAAGGTGGTGAGCGAAAGGATACTCAAAGAGGGATTGGAGTTCACCGACAACCGCTTCGTGGTCGAGGGGAACTACAAGTACACCTACAACAACGGGCATCTGGCGATGGCTGACCCGTTGGCCGCCGCCCGCAACTTCCTCAACGCGATGGAGAGGATACCCTCCATCATCGACCAGTACAAGGCGAAGAACGAGGTGCTGGAGATGGAGATACCGCAGTTACAGGAGATAGCGGGTAAGGTGTGGAAGAAGGAGGACGAGCTGAAGCAGTTGAAGTCCGAACTTGCCGCCCTTGACCGAAAAATTCAGCTGGAGCTTGCGCCACCCACGCCCGAAGTCGCAGAAAAGGAGAATGAAGGGCAACAGCTCAAGCCGGAAGCGGAAGATGTGAGGAACAGGCAGGCGCAATATCCCGAAAATGCACCGCCGCAGATACGCAGTCCGGCGGATAGTATCGTTGCCAACCATGTCATAATCGGGCGTCCGGGACTGTATGCCAAGGAGGAAACCCGGTCCAAAGGATTGAAAATATAACCTAAGGAATTTTATCTGAAGTATTAATAAGGGCTATCCCAAAAGGTCTAAAAGTAAATTTTATCCTTTCTGCAAGTATCTATAGGATGGCAACTGCATTTTTTTCTTTTTGGGCAGCCCTTATTAAAATTTATTCTTATTTTAGGTTATATACATTCATGTCCATTTATGTAAAAAATTCCTGCTGACCTTGTTTATGTCTTGTCAGTCACCATTTGCAAAACCATATTTGACCCTCAAAGAGGCTGAATTTGATAAGTAACTTGCTACATACTCATAATAAGGAGCTAAATAGAACACGAATGGGAAATACACAAATGCTAAACTAAAGAAGATATTGGCCAAAATAAACGCTATACCGAGAGAGAAACTTGATTTTTCAACTTCCTAAAACGGTGTTGTTCAAACATTTCTACTTATTTGTACTTGCCAGTTGAACCTACGCTTCCCTAATAAAATGTCTATGGTAAAAAGTTAAAAAATCCTCCCACTTTTGTTAGATATATTTTTTTGTGTAATTTTGTAATCGTTATGCGGCAGTAATAATATACATATTAATACGAGTTAGTAATCCTGTAGTTCTCATATGCTACGAGGAGGTATTAAAAGGTGCGTTTCGACAATGCATCTACTGTAGTATATTATTGCTTAATCCAAATGAATATTATAAATTTAGGAATTCTTGCTCACATTGATGCAGGAAAAACTTCCGTAACCGAGAATCTGCTGTTTGCCAGTGGAGCAACGGAAAAGTGCGGCCGTGTGGATAATGGTGACACCATAACGGACTCTATGGATATAGAGAAACGTAGAGGAATTACTGTCCGGGCTTCTACGACATCTATTATCTGGAATGGAGTGAAATGCAATATCATTGACACTCCGGGACACATGGATTTTATTGCGGAAGTGGAGCGGACATTCAAAATGCTTGATGGAGCAGTCCTCATCTTATCCGCAAAGGAAGGCATACAAGCGCAGACAAAGTTGCTGTTCAGTACTTTACAAAAGCTGCAAATCCCGACAATTATATTTATCAATAAGATTGACCGTGCCGGTGTGAATTTGGAGCGTTTGTATATGGATATAAAAACAAATCTGTCGCAAGATGTCCTGTTTATGCAAACTGTTGTCGATGGATCGGTTTATCCGGTTTGCTCCCAAACATATATAAAGGAAGAATACAAAGAATTTGTATGCAACCATGACGACGATATATTAGAACGATATTTGGCGGATAGCGAAATTTCACCGGCTGATTATTGGAATACGATAATCGCTCTTGTGGCAAAAGCCAAAGTCTATCCGGTGCTACATGGATCAGCAATGTTCAATATCGGTATCAATGAGTTGTTGGACGCCATTTCTTCTTTTATACTTCCTCCGGCATCAGTCTCAAACAGACTTTCAGCTTATCTCTATAAGATAGAGCATGACCCCAAAGGGCATAAAAGAAGTTTTCTTAAAATAATTGACGGAAGTCTGAGACTTCGAGACGTTGTAAGAATCAACGATTCGGAAAAATTCATCAAGATTAAAAATCTAAAGACTATTTATCAGGGCAGAGAGATAAATGTTGATGAAGTGGGTGCCAATGATATCGCGATTGTAGAAGATATAGAAGATTTTCGAATCGGAGATTATTTAGGTGCTAAACCTTGTTTGATTCAAGGATTATCTCATCAGCATCCCGCTCTCAAATCCTCCGTCCGGCCAAATAAGCCCGAAGAGAGAAGCAAGGTGATATCCGCTCTGAATACATTGTGGATTGAAGACCCGTCTTTGTCCTTTTCCATAAACTCATATAGTGATGAATTGGAAATCTCGTTATATGGTTTGACCCAAAAGGAAATCATACAGACATTGCTGGAAGAACGATTTTCCGTAAAGGTCCATTTTGATGAGATCAAGACTATCTACAAAGAACGACCTATAAAAAAGGTCAATAAGATTATTCAGATCGAAGTACCACCCAACCCTTACTGGGCCACAATAGGGCTGACTCTTGAACCCTTACCGTTAGGGGCAGGGTTGCAAATCGAAAGTGACATCTCCTATGGTTATCTGAACCATTCTTTTCAAAATGCCGTTTTTGAAGGGATTCGTATGTCTTGCCAATCTGGTTTACATGGATGGGAAGTGACAGATCTGAAAGTAACTTTTACTCAAGCCGAGTATTATAGCCCGGTAAGTACACCTGCTGATTTCAGACAGCTGACCCCTTATGTCTTCAGGCTGGCTTTGCAACAGTCAGGTGTGGACATTCTCGAACCGATGCTCTGTTTTGAGTTGCAGATACCCCAAGTAGCGAGTTCCAAAGCTATTACAGATTTGCAAAAACTGATGTCTGAGATTGAAGACATCAGTTGTAATAATGAGTGGTGTCATATTAAAGGGAAAGTTCCATTAAATACAAGTAAAGACTATGCCTCAGAAGTAAGTTCGTACACTAAGGGCTTAGGCATTTTTATGGTTAAGCCATGTGGGTATCAAATAACAAAAGACGGTTATTCTGATAATATCCGCATGAACGAAAAAGATAAACTTTTATTCATGTTCCAAAAATCAATTTATGAATTAATACAAAACAAGAAGAAAATATGAACAAGCAATTCATTATCACGAATTTCGCCGCATTTGCTCTCATGCTGTTCCTGCCGACCGGATGCAGGCAGGCGGACGGCAAGCAGGATGCGGTGCAGAGTTATCGGGTCATAAAGGTCGCGGCAAGTCCGGTGGAAATCTCCGAGTCCTATTCCGCCGCCATACGCGGACGGCAGGATGTGGACATCCTGCCGCAAATATCCGGGCGCATTATCCGTCTGAAAGTGAAAGAGGGTGAACGGGTGAAGACCGGTCAAGTATTGGCTGTAATTGACCAAGTGCCCTATCGGGCGGCATTACGCACGGCGCAGGCCAATGTCAGCGCGGCACAGGCAAAAGTGGAAACGGCAAGAATCGAGCTGCGGGGCAAGCAGGCATTGTTTGACGAGAAGGTCATATCCGACTACGAGCTTTCTCTCGCCCGGAACCAACTGGCAGTGGCGTGTGCTGAACTCGAACAGGCAAAGGCACAAGAATCGGATGCACGCAACAATCTCTCCTATACGGAAATCAAAAGCCCGAGCAACGGAGTAGTAGGCACATTGCCCTATCGCATCGGTGCGCTTGTCGGTCCCAATATGGCACAGCCTTTCACGGTCGTGTCCGACAATGCGGAGATGTATGCCTATTTCTCCATTTCGGAGAATATGCTACGGCGATATTCGGCTCGCTATGGCTCGATTGACAGCATGATAGCCGGGACGCCGGAAGTGGGCCTGCAACTCAACGACGGCAGCCTGTACAAGGCGAAAGGACGTATTGAAACCGTAAGCGGCGTGGTGGATCCTGTTACCGGAACGGTACAAATCAAAGCCCTGTTCCCCAATCCCGACCGCGAACTGTTGAGTGGCAGCATCGGCAATGTCATCCTTCAAAACCCGAAAACGGAGGCCGTAACCATTCCCATGACCGCCACCGTGGAACTGCAGGACAAGATTATCGCTTACCGTCTGAAAAACGGACAGGCGGAAGCCGCCTATCTCACGGTGGACCGCCTGAACGACGGCAACCGGTTTATCGTAAAAGAAGGTCTTTCGGTCGGTGACACCATTGTCGCCGAAGGCGTGGGACTGGTGAGAGAAGGCATGAGCATAACCCCTAAAAACGAAACGAAATGAACCTGCGATTTTTTATAGACCGCCCGGTGTTTTCGGGCGTTATCTCGGTGGTGATTGTACTGTTGGGCATGATTTCCATGTTTTCCTTGCCGGTGGAACAATACCCCGACATCGCACCTCCGACCATCAACGTATTCGCAACTTATCCGGGAGCAAACGCTGAAACCGTGCAGAAGGCAGTGATAACCCCTCTGGAAGAAGCCATCAACGGAGTGGAAGACATGACCTATATGACTTCCACGGCATCGAATACGGGAGATGCTTCCATCAACATCTATTTCAAACAGGGAACCAACGCGGACATGGCGGCGGTAAACGTGCAGAACCGCGTGAACGGCGCACTGAGCCAACTTCCGGCGGAAGCCACCAAGACCGGTGTCACCACTGAAAAGCAGCAGAATGCCGAACTGATGACTTTCGCGCTCTATTCGCCCGATGACCGCTTCGACCAGACCTTCCTGAGCAATTACGTGAAAATCAATGTCGAGCCGAGGCTGAAACGTATCAGCGGCGTGGGAAAGGCACAGTTGTTCGGTTCCAACTACAGCATGCGACTTTGGCTGCGTCCCGACAAGATGGCGCAATACGGGCTTATCCCCGATGACATCTCTGCCGTACTTGCACGACAGAACATCGAGGCCGCCACCGGCTCCTTCGGTGCCAATCATCCTACCGCCAATGAATACACGATGAAATACCGCGGACGCTTGTCCGGAGCGGAAGAGTTCGGTGAGCTGGTCGTCAAGTCACTGCCGGGCGGCAATGTGCTTCGGTTGAAAGAGGTTGCCGATGTGGAACTGGGCGATGAATACTACAACTATTCCTCCGAGGTGAACGGGCATCCGGCAGCTATGATGCTCATCAACCAGAAAGCCGGGTCCAATGCATCAAGCACCATCAAGGAGATTCACGAAGTGCTTGACGACCTTAGCCGGGACTTGCCCGAAGGGACGGAATTCGTGGTGCTTACCGATACCAACAAGTTCCTGTATGCCTCCATCCACTCTGTCCTCCGCACCTTATTGGAAGCGATACTTCTGGTCATCGTGGTGGTGTATGTGTTCTTGCAGGACATCAAGTCAACGCTTATCCCTACCATATCCATCTTCGTTTCCATCATCGGCACATTTGCCGTGATGTCCATGATTGGATTCTCCATCAACCTGCTCACCCTGTTCGCGCTTGTGCTTGCCATCGGAACCGTGGTCGATGATGCCATTGTGGTGGTGGAAGCGGTGCAGGCGAAGTTCGATGAGGGCTATCAATCAGCAGTTCTCGCGGCTGATGATGCCATGAAAGGCGTTTCGTCGGCTATCCTGACCTCTACCATAATCTTTATGGCAGTGTTTTTCCCCGTAGCCATGATGGGCGGGACTTCGGGAGCGTTCTACACGCAGTTCGGTATCACGATGGCTGTTGCCGTGGGAATCTCGGCAGTCAATGCCTTCACACTCTCACCGGCACTTTGCGCGCTGCTGCTGAAACCCTATATCGATGAGCAGGGCAACACTAAGAACAATTTTGCAGCCCGTTTCCGTAAAGCGTTCAATGCCGTCTTCGACAGTCTGAGCCGACGCTATGTACGTGGAGTGATGTTCATTATCCATCGCCGATGGCTGTTGTGGAGCATCATAGGCATTTCTTTCGGGTTGCTGGTGCTGCTGGTCAATGTCACAAAGACGGGACTTATTCCCGAAGAGGACACCGGGACGGTCATGGTGAGCATGAACACGAAGCCCGGCACATCCATGGCTCAGACAAGTAAGGTGATGGAGCGTATCAACAGCCGTCTCGACAGCATCGGCGAGATTGAATACAGCGGTGCGGTAGCCGGTTTCTCTTTCAGCGGTTCCGGTCCCTCGCAGGCGATGTATTTCGTGACACTCAAAGACTGGGAGGATCGTAAGGGAGAGGGGCAGTCGGTGAATGATGTCATCGGAAAGATTTATGCCGCCACTTCAGATATTCCCGATGCCACGGTGTTCGCCATGTCGCCTCCGATGATTGCCGGGTACGGCATGGGAAACGGTTTCGAGCTTTATTTGCAGGACAAGGCGGGCGGAAACATCGCCGCTTTCAAGGAAGAGGCGGACAAGTTTGTCGAAGCCTTGTCGCAACGACCCGAAATCGGCGAAGTCTATTCCTCCTTTGCCACGGACTATCCGCAATACTGGGTGGATATCGATGCCGCCAAATGTGAGCAGTCGGGTGTGTCGCCCGCAGATGTGCTTTCCACATTGTCGGGCTATTATACCGGACAATATGTTTCCGACTTTAACCGGTTCTCCAAGCTCTACCATGTGACCATGCAGGCTCCGGCGGAATATCGTGTGAATGCGGAATCCCTGCACCACATGTATGTGCGCGCCTCCGATGGCGGCATGTCGCCTTTGAGCCGGTTCGTGCGCCTGACCAAGACCAACGGCCCGTCAGACCTCACCCGTTTCAACCTGTTCAACGCCATCTCGATTAGCGGGTCGCCGGCGCAGGGTTACAGTTCAGGGCAGGTGCTCGAAGCCATCGGCGAGACGGCACGTGAAGTGCTTCCGTCAAATTACACATACGAGTTTGGCGGCATTTCGCGTGAGGAAAGCAAGACGACCAACAATGCCACGCTTATATTCCTGCTCTGCATGGTTCTGGTCTATCTGATTCTGTGCGCCTTGTATGAGAGCGTGTTCATACCCTTCGCGGTTCTGTTGTCGGTGCCTTGCGGACTAATGGGCAGTTTCCTGTTTGCGTGGCTCTTCGGTCTGGAGAACAACATCTACATGCAGACCGGATTAATCATGATTATCGGCCTGCTTGCCAAGACCGCCATCCTGCTTACCGAATACGCCGGCAAGCGGCGGTCGGAAGGCATGACGCTGGCACAGGCAGCATACAGTGCGGCAAAAGTCCGCCTGCGCCCTATATTGATGACTGTGCTGTCCATGGTGTTCGGTCTTGTCCCGCTGATGATGGCGCACGGAGTGGGTGCCAACGGCAGCCGTTCGCTTGCCACAGGTGTAATCGGTGGAATGATTGTCGGTACTTTGGCTCTGTTGTTCCTTGTGCCGTCATTGTTTATTGTATTCCAATATATTCAAGAACGTGTTAAGCATAATTAAATGAAGAAGACAGTAATATATATCATATTGTCAGGATGGATGTTTGCCGGTTGTGGCACATACAGCCGGTATCATCGTCCTGACCTCTCAACGGAGAATCTGTATCGGGACGTACCGGCGGACATTGATACAACGACCATCGCGTCCCTGTCGTGGCGGGAAATGTTTACCGACCCGAAACTCCAGTCCTTGATTGAAACCGGACTTGAACGGAACACAGACCTCAATGTGGCACGGTTACGCGTGGAAGCGACAGAAGCCGTCCTGATGACTGCCAGACTATCATATCTTCCATCACTGGGACTGACTGCCGAAGGTAATGCCAATAAACATGACGGAGCAACGGCAAAGACATATAATGTGGGAGCGTCGGCAAGCTGGGAACTGGACATCTTCGGCAAACTTACGGCGGCAAAGCGTGGTGCAGCCGCCGCGTTACAAGGAAGCCGTGCCTACCGGCAGGCCGTACAGACACAGCTTGTCGCCACTATTGCAGACAGTTACTACACCCTTGCCATGCTTGACGCACAAATGGCAATAAGTAACCGGACTTTGGAGAACTGGCGGACTACCGTACGTACTCTTGAAGCGTTGAAAAAAGTGGGGAAATCAAACGAAGCCGGCGTATTGCAGGCAAAGGCGAACGTGATGCGACTCGAAGCATCCCTGTTATCCATACGCAAGAGTATTTCCGAAACAGAAAATGCCCTGTCTGCGATACTTGCCATGCCGTCACACTCGATTGGACGAAGTAATCTGGCCGAGGCTGCTTTCCCCGATACTGTCTCGATTGGAGTCCCTTTGCAACTGCTTTCCAACCGTCCCGACGTGCGTCAGGCTGAAATGGAACTGGCGCAGGCGTTCTACGCCACCAATGCGGCTCGTGCCGCCTTCTATCCCAATATTACCCTCTCGGGGACTCTTGGATGGACTAATAACGGCGGTGGCGTAATCGTAAATCCCGGACAATGGTTGCTCAATGCCATCGGTTCCCTGACACAGCCCTTATTCAACCGGGGCACAAACATCGCCAACTTGAAGATAGCCAAAAGCCGTCAGGAAGAAGCCAAACTGTTGTTCCGGCAATCATTGCTGAACGCTGGAAAAGAAGTGAACGATGCTCTGACTGCATGGCAGACGGCAAAATCGCAAATTGAAATCAATGCTCGACAGGTTGAAACATTATGCGATGCTGTGCGAAAGACAGAATCGCTTATGCGTCATTCCAATGCCACCTATCTGGAAGTGTTGACCGCCCAACAGTCTCTTCTCGAAGCGGAAGTGCAACAGCTACAAACTCGTTTTGAACGCATACAAAGTGTAATCAAACTTTATCATGTGTTGGGAGGAGGAATGTAACTGCAATAAATAGAAAAATTTGAAATTATTATTAGTGTTATTCATCTCGGATATTTTTCGTGATTCTGCCGCATGTAGATATTGTACGAAAGCAATATTTGGATTGTAAAATATCAAGCCAATGAAAATACTTTTGCAGCATAAAATATTTATAGGATACTTTCTTTTAATGGCGATCATTGGCAGCATGGTCGCTATTGTTCTGCACGAGCGTAGTCGTGTACAGAAAATAGAGAATGAATCAATCGCTATTTTTCAAACCCAGCACAATATCAATACCACACACCGCTATGTGACCACGTTAGTAACTTATGGTGAATCCGTCATGGTATGGAATGATGAGGATTCTGGGTGAAGTATAAGAATATCAGAGAAGGGGAACAATTGCATTTCGATTTGCATTTTCTTAACCGCATAAAGAAACAGTTCCCGGGGATAAAAGCTATTTCGCCTGAAATAACAGGACCTTATTCGCAAGTGATGAATAAAGCTAAAAGCGGACTTTTTAAGATTATAGGAATCAATGAAAACTATATGGGAATTAAGATACTTAAAATCAACGAAGATGGACGATATTTTAATAAAGGAGATGACGAGAATACCCGTAATGTTACCATTATCGGCGAAAATGTCAGTACGACCTTATTTAATAATCAAAAAGCGTTGGGTAAGTCGATCAACATTGCCGGTATTGATTTTAAGGTGATAGGCGTACTAAAGAATGATGATATTTTCAGCGCTTCGGAAATCAATTCGGTATATGTGCCCTTCTCAAGTTACATAAACTGTATTGACAATAAGACTCCATTGCGCGCTTTCTGTTTATATCTGAACAAAGAAGTTGATTCCAAGCGATTTGAGAATGAGCTGAGAGCCTTCATCGCTAATAAATACCAATTTGCTTATTCTGATAAGCAAGCCTTACAGATAATCAATTTTGAGACACAAACATCTGCTTTTGAGGGACTCTTTGATGGATTGAAAATGTTTATCTGGATCGTAGGAATTTGTTTTCTGATAAGTGGTATTGTTGGAGTAAGCAACATCATGTTTGTCGTGATCAAAGAAAGGAGTAGCGAAATAGGCATCCGTAAGGCTGTAGGAGCAACTCCTAAATCCATTCTTGTGTTAATGCTGACGGAATCTGTCATCATAACTGTAATCTCCGGTATCATCGGATTGATATCAGGTGCAGCTATTCTTGAGATTATAAATTGGTTGCTCGAAAGCGCCCGTCACGCGACAATGATAAAGCATGCAGAAATAGATATAAATGTAGCTGTTCTCGCTTTGGTTATCTTGATTTTGTCCGGTGTCATTGCCGGAGCATTTCCGGCTATGAAAGCATCTGTTATACAACCCATTGACGCCATTAGAAACGAAAATATAGGATAATGAAGACATTTAAGATTATATTAATTTGCATCTTTTCCGCCACACTGGCATTTGTTGCTTTTCGTTCTTCGCTAAGAGGTACAAAGGCAATTTACGAAACTACACAACCACAATATCGCGAGATCAAAGAGGAAATAAACATATCCGGCAATGTTTTTCCGATGAAGGAGATCGAAATAAAATCGCAGATATCGGGAGTCCTGGACAAGATTAATGTTTCGATAGGAGATAAAGTGCGCATAGGAGATTAAATATAAATTCAAGCAATCATAGCCCGTAATTCACTGAATTTGGCTATCTTTGCATAACATTTGAGAAAAACGGCGATTGGCAGGAGCTTTTCGCCGCCAACATATAGGATAAGACCGCAAGGCGTTTCAAGCGAAAATCTGGTAAATTGGAACTACGGAGACGATTGCGTGATGCTTATGCTATGCTTACGCATAGCGTGCATTCACGTACTCTCCGTAAAGGCTTTACCAGAGCCATCGCTTGAAGGTAGTGTGAATTGCACGCTACTTTTTTACCCTTGCCTAACGAAAGGAAACGATTATGGGTAAAGTTCAGATTCTCGCCGTACTGACGATGGACGGATGTCTTTCTTCAGAGTTATATGATAAAGCACATCAGGATTTGTGCCTTGACCGTTGCGGTCTTGATGAAATCAGGAAGAAAGCCTTTTACCGTGTGACACCGGACTATTCCATTTCAATGCTGCACGAATGGAGAAAAGACTGCACAAACATCCGTTACCTCGCGGAAGCCACACCGGACACGGCAGACTATATAAACGGACTGCTGCGGATGCACGCTGTGGATGAAATCATACTATACACCGTTCCTTTCATATCCGGAAGCGGACGACATTTTTTTAAGTCGGCTCTGCCAGAGCAACACTGGACGCTTTCCTCTTTGAAAAGCTATCCCAACGGTGTATGTCGCATTATCTATATCCTTGATAAAAAAGCAAGATAGCCAAAATGTGCGGCAAGCATACATTTCTATTTTCAGGAATAGAATAAATGTTCCGATTACAAACAATTTAAGTCGGAGATAATTTGTCCTTGTGAAAAAATACTGAATTTTATACCTCTGAAATCCAGCACTTTGTAAAATTGAGTGTTGGATTTTTTATTTTCTGCCGCGTTTTTTGCCAATTATATTCATGTGCGCACGCAGAAAACAAAGTGTAATTTTCAAAATTGACAGAACCATGAATTATTTCTTGCTGGCGGAAACCGACTTTTTCCGCCTGATAAACGAAGCCGGCGACTGCAATATGGAAACGGCATACACGGCTTTCGCCACCCAAGTGATCGAACTGTGCAACGGCGGCATGGACATGAACCTTACCGTCATCGCGCTTGCCTACATCGAAATCGAGTTGCAGCACCATCCCGTACGTAATCTGTCAGAAGAAAAAAGAGAGATTGCCGCCTACGTCAGCAAGGCTCTGTCTTTCGTAAGAAAGATGCAGAAATTCCTTGCCACGCCCCAAGTGCCACCACTAATATCCGCCAACAACGCAACAGAAACCACCGCCAGCCTTCTTCAATGGACGGGCAATGCCATCGACCTCGTGGAACTTATCTACGGCATAGACGTGATGGGCTGCATCAACAACGGCAATATGCCGCTCAAACAGCTCGCCCCACTTCTCTATAAGATATTCGGGGTTGATTCTAAAGACTGCTACCGCTTCTACACTGATATCAAACGCCGGAAGAACGAAAGCCGCACCTACTTCCTTGACAAAATGCAGGAAAAACTGAACGAGAAGATGCTCCGTGACGAAGAGATGGAGCGTATGAGAAGATAGACTAAGAATCCCTAAAGAATAACGGGCGGAGCAAGTTTGATACTTTGTTCCGCCCGCTTTCATTGCCTCACGTCAGCCCGGTTATTTCTGCTGTAACAGGTGTTTCAGATTGTCGTCGTTGGCAATCCGCTCCAGTTCCTCCTGAACAATCTGCTTGACTTCCTCCTTGATGCGCCTGTAATTCGCCTGCACCGTTTCCTTCATGTGGTCGTTGCCATCCTCGTCCGTGAAGTCGGTAATGACGGGTATCTTCTTGTAGGCTTTTTCCTCGCGTTTCACCTTCTCTGCATCCACGACAATCTCGCAGTGAAAAATCTTCTGTTCAATGCGCTCGTTGAAGTTATCGGACACAGAACCGACAAACATTCCCTGCGTCAAGCCGGAAATCTTGCTGGGCGGGATAAGCGCGTCCATCTGCGTATTGATAGAGGTGGAAACGTCCTGCCGGTTGATGGAAATGGACTGCCGTTTCTGCAAGACCTTTCCGAAGCGTTCGGATAGCGTCTTGGCGGTTTCACCCACCACCTGCCCGGAGAAGATATTACCGACGGTGTTCATCACGACTTTAGCTTCCTTATCGCCATAGTCGCGCACCAACTGGCTGAAATCCTGAAAGCCCAGACACACGGCAACCTTGTTGCTTCGTGCGGTGGCAATAAGGTTGTCCAGCCCCTTGAAATATATCGTCGGTAGTTCATCTATAATGACCGACGACTTCAGCATCCCCTTCTTGTTGATGAGCTTTACGATACGGGAGTTATACAGACCGAGAGCCGCACCATAAATATTCTGACGGTCGGGATTGTTACCCACGCACAGGATTTTCGGCTCTTCGGGATTGTTGATATCCAGCGTAAACTCGCTGTCCGACATTACCCAATAGAGTTGCGGGGAAATCATGCGCGAGAGCGGAATTTTCGCCGATGCTATCTGCCCTTGAAGCTGCTCAGCCGCCCCACCGAGCCAAGCATCCATGAATGGTGAGAGGTAGTTTTCAAGTTCGGGATATGAAGAAAGAATCGGGAAAATATCCTCGTAACGGCGGTTCAGGAACTCAATGGCATGGGGAAACGTGCAATACTTACCACCCTTATAGATTTTGAGATACCATATAATACTGGCAAACAAGATAATAGGTGATTCCACGAAGAAGTCACCCTGCTTCTGCACCCACGTTTTATTGAGATTGAGCATAATCGTGTACGCACTCTCGTAAGCGTCTGTAATATCCTCCATGAAATCCGGGTGAATGGGATTGCACCGATGAGAGCGTCGCGGGTCGTCGAAGTTGATCACATAGAACTTCGGCTTTACCTTGTAGCCGTCCGGGTGGTTCAGCAAATGGTTGTAGGCAATAGTAGATAGGTCGGGATACTTGAAATCGTAGATGTATTGACTAAAGCCCTTTTCAATCTGTTGCTTGATAAAATTGTTTACCACGGCATAGGACTTGCCGCTGCCCGGCGTACCCAACACGATGGACGCACGGAAGGGATTAACTACATTGATCCAACCGTTGTTCCAGCGTTTCCTGTAATAGAAACGTGTCGGCAGATTGACCGAATACTCACTTTCTATGAGCCGTGTTTCCTGCATGAAACTCTCGTTCTCGTTGTTGAATACATCGTCCATGAGGTTGTGCTTCAACAGGCGGCTCATCCACAGACCACCCATCAACAGGCAGACATAGCCCGTTCCAATGGTAAGGACATACAGTCCCGTCACCGCTTCAAGCGGCAGCGGCAGGGGCAGCAACCACCAGTTCAGGAAAAACAGCACGAACCCGACGGCAAATGCTGTCCAGATTCTCCCCCAAGTGATTTTCTCACCCTTGACACCCTTCGTACCCAGACAGGACAAGGCAAGCAAAAGGACGGAAAACAGCTTCGTGTAGAGAATGGAATGGAACAGCCCCGCCGTGCGGTCGAAGTTCAGAAGGATTTTGTCCACCACGCCGATGTTCACGCCCCACAGCCGGATGGCTTCGTAGCAGAACCAGTACACGTTCATGACCACTAAAATGATACTCACGGCACGCAGAAAATCCATGATTTTCGCCAATGCCCTCAAATCGTCTTCTTGTTGTGACATACATTGATTTTTTAATTGTTGATACTCTGATTACATACCCAAGCCCTTGCGTTTTTTCTTCTTTTTGCGCTTCATCGCCCGGATGAAGGCTTCCTCTTCAGCGTCCACTGCCGGACCTTCGGGGGCAAACAGGTTCATGCCGCTGGAATGGCTTTCGTATTCCCCTCCGGAATATCCTTGCCTGTTCTCCAGTTCCTCCACCGGAACGGAGAGCGGAATCGGCGGCTGTCCGGCATAAGGCAGCGTGAAGTGTTCCTGCAAGGCGTTGGCAGAAAGTTCCTTGCCCATGCGTGAGCCGTTTAACACGCAGCCCGTGCGGTGGTCGATGAACGTGGCTCCATAGATGCGCCCTTCCTCCGTGTAGCGTAGCACGGTGTCGATGCCCTTCCTTTTGAGCGTGGCAACAAACTTCTCCTTGTCATACGTGCCTTCCAGCACGGAAAAGACGGTGCGTTTCGTCATGTCAGCAAGTTTCCTGTCCTTAATCTCCTGCTTGGAACGGGCAAACTTCTTCTGTACGGCTTCATAGCCGACGGACTTCCCGAACAGTGAGGACTTGAAAGGATTACCGACCTTGTTACCCTTATCGTCCGTGACGGAATAGACCAGCCCGTGATACTCACGTCCGCGCACATTGCCATGCGCTTCCTCCACCGTCATATTATATAAGGAAAGAAGGGCGCGGTATTCGCCCATCGTCTGAAACTTGTATCTGCGGTTCAGTTCTCTAATCAGATTCCCCGCCTGCTTCTTCACGTCGCCCGCAGAAGCGTCCACTTTGCGCAGCGGCGTATCAAGACGGCGGTTCTTGCGTTCCGCGTCGTGCAGCCCGTATTTCCGTTCCAGTTCGCGTGTTATCTGCTTGCTCCGGTAAAAGTTATTCCGGGTGTCTATGCTCCTGCCTTCCTCGTCCACCCTGACCGTCACAATATGCAGATGGTGGCGGTCGATGTCCTCATGCTTGAAAACGAGATACGGCTGGTTGCCGAACCCCATCTTCTCCAGATACTCCCGTGCGATGTCCTGAAGTTCTGTGTCCGTCAAAATATCGTCGGGATGCGGATTGAGCGAGATATGCACCACCGGTTTCTTCACCTTCGACCGCACGGGCATCAGAGCGAGAAAGTCCTCCATAGCCCGGTGGATATCCACCGTCCCCGAACCGTCATTGTAGATGCGGTTGGTTGTCAGAAGCCGCCCTTTCGCCTCGTTGATCTTTTCCCCGTTGTAGGCAAGTGCGCCGTACAACGAGTTTCCTACACTGATTTTTGCGACCATTTTTCCTGCATCTCTCTTGAAAGTTCCACAATCCGGCGGCTCAGTTTCACGAGTTCGACGGTCTGTTGCTCCAGCTTGTAGAGCAACGCCATCGCCTTTTTCTCGGAAAAATGCAGCCTCAGTTCCTTCACGACTTGGTTGTAGTTCGTGCCTATCGCGCGGAACTGCGCATGAAAATCGGACAGTTTGGTGTAGTAATCCACCAGCGTCTTGTCCACTTTCAGCACTTTGAACGGCTGCCCGAAGAAGTGCGCTTTCAGGAAGACCGACTTGGCGTAAACGCCCGACTTCTCGAACATGGAGAGGAAACGGTTGTGTTCCTCCTCGCTGAAACGGACGGTGTAGCGGAACACCGCCGGATCGAGTTTGGGATTTCTCCCGCCTTTGTTTCTTCTTTTTTCACTCATATTACTTTGGATTTAGCGGTTTGACGGCATAAGCCGCCGCTTCGAGGCACAGCACCGCAGGTTTGAGAGGCTTCCCGACTTCGGAGGGTAAGCCCGCCCCCCTGCAAGGGCAAGGCGTTTTCGTGGCTGCTCAAAATATTTTGAGCGGCTGAAAACATACCTTGCTATGTTCAGGTGAACATAAAAATCCGTCGGGGACGGATTGGGGGAATGCCTTTCAAACCCCGGGCTGCGCCACCTGCGGCGAACCCTGCCGTTCGGGTGCAAAGTTACGCCCTTAACGCGGTATCGGACAGAGGCTTGACCCGGACAATCAGTGCCAACCGGCGCAACGTGCTGCCACTTGCCGGAGAAGTGATACAGATTCAAAAATATCCTTGTTTATTTGCAGCATGATTCAAGAAACGAACGATTTGAAGATATGGAAAAAGGAACTTTCAGATACCCGGCAAACCGCTTCGGCGGATATTTGCCAAACCGAATATCCGAACCGTCGGATACCCGGTTTTCCAGTGACGTGGTGATTCACGGATTCAATGACTTCATGACGCAATGCCGTCATTCACCGGTTATCCGAATCCCGGCTTCGCCATTGAAGCGGATACGTGACGGACCGCCCGGATAATGATTCACGGACGCGGATATGTATGTCACCGCTTCCGTACAGGAACAGGAAAACAATTTATCAACCATTAAAAGCAATAGAACCATGAGTAATGAAATCTTCGTTGCATTCGCAACACAAAAGGGAGGTATTGGAAAATCGACCGTCACGGCTCTTGCCGCCAGCTACCTCCACAACGTGCAAGGTCACAATGTCGCCGTCATAGATTGCGACGCCCCGCAACACAGCATCCACGGACTGCGTGAACGTGAAACGAAACTTATCGACGAGAGCCTCTATTTCAAGGCACTCGCGTGTGACCACTTCCGCAAAATAAAAAAGAACGCCTATCCGGTCATTGCAAGCGACGCCCTCAACGCCCTTGACGATGCCGAAAGGATGCTTGCCGAAGAAGATGCGAAACCGGACATCGTGTTCTTCGATATGCCGGGAACGCTGAAAAGCAACGGTGTGGTAAAGACCCTCTCACAGATGGATTACATCTTCGCGCCCATGAGTGCCGACCGCTTTGTCGTGGAAAGCACCCTGCAATTCGCCGTGATGTTCCGTGACAACCTCATGACGACGGGGCAGGCGAAAACAAAAGGGCTGTACCTGTTCTGGACGATGGTGGACGGCAGGGAGAAGAACGGGCTGTACGACCTGTATGAAGATGTGATTGCCGAAATGGGGTTGTCGGTGTTGTCCACCCGCCTGCCCGACAGCAAGAAGTTCCGGCGTGACCTCTCGGAAGAGCGCAAGAGCGTATTCCGCTCTACCATCTTCCCGATGGATGTGTCCCTTCTGAAAGGGAGCGGTATCCGTGAGTTCTCGGAAGAAATCAGCCGTATCATCAAACCTCAATGAGCATGGGCAGCAGGAAAGTGAACACCGAAGGCATTGACGAGGAACTGTTGATAGCCTCCATCGGCAGGCGCAAGCAGGACGGGACTCTGTACCGCGCACAGGAGCCGCCCGTGCCTGCCCCCGAAGAAGAGAGCGTCCCGGAAACGGAACCACCGCCCACGGCATCCCCGTCAAGGGAGAAGGTGCAGAAAGACATCGCCCGCCGCAAACGGCAAGAGGACGACTATTCCGGTCTGTTCCTCCGCCGCAACGAGATAAAGACACGCCAGTGCGTCTATATCAGCCGGGACGTACACAGCAAGATTCTTAAAATCGTGAATGACATCGCCGGACGGGAAATCTCGGTAGGCGGCTACGTGGACACCGTGCTGCGCCAACATCTGGAACAGCACAAGGAGAAAATAAACGAACTGTACAAGAAACAACGTGAAGACTTAATTTGAATATGAACACCTTTGGTCGTGTTCTTGAAAGTCTTGGTCTTACTGTTCTTGGCAGAAGAATAAGCCACGACGAAAGTAGCCTTACTGACATCAATTCCAACGTAGGTCATAGTCTTAACAATTTATTGAGACAACATCTATACATCTTGAACCACCATTGCGAATGCGGGGTCAAAAGCCCATTGAACTATCCGGTTTCTGATGTAAAAGTGTGGGGGCAGAACATATTCTACGGTCTTTTTGACTAATGGATACTCGGTCTTATTCCACACTTTGATGTTGAATGTTTATGCAAAAGTATAAAGAGTAAATAATATACAATGGATATGAATCAGGAAAAGAATCAGAAAAACAGAAGTCCGCACCATGACGGCGGAGGTTTGCTTGCCCAAGTGCAGGCGAGTGTGGAAATCCTGTCGCCCGTGCCGGTAGGCGGCAAATGCAGAGAAAAGGACTATGAACGGCTTTTCATCCGTGAACCCGAAGTAAAGGCACGCGAGGGGAAGATGGCATACGTGCGCCCGGAGTATCACGACCGCATCATGCGCATAACCCGTGTAATCGGGCATGACAGGCTTTCGCTGTCCGCCTACATCGACCATGTGCTTACACACCACTTCAACCAGTGCGAAGAGGCGATAAAGAGCCTTTACGCCCGGAATTACGACGCAGTATTTTAATCATCAAAAAGAAAAAGAAATGAGAAGAAAAAAGAATGATTATCGTGCCTTCCTGAAAAAATCAGGTTTCAAGGCAAGGGAAGGGAAACAAGTGTCCATCAGCAAAGAGACCCATGACAAGGTTGCCATGATTGTCCGCTGGCTGGGTGATGGTGAAGTCACAATGGCCGACTTCACTGAGAACGTGGTAAGCGAGTTTCTCCGTACACACCGTGACGAACTGAACCGTATGTTAAACGCAGTCCCCAGAGTAGAATTATGAACATGACTGACATTCTCCTGACCGTATCGGTCGGCTGCAACCTGTGGTTCCTGTTCCTGCTGCTCTACGACCGCATCATGGAAACGAGATTCGTCCGCTTCCTTAAAGGCATTGCCGGGTTTTGGCGGTCATTGGGCGGCACGGAGGTGAAGCAGGAAACGGCACGGGAAACACCTCCCGGAGAAACATCGGACATCATCGGCAGGAGCCATTTCAAGATGGCATCAACCCGGACAACCGCTGCCATACTGACGCAAGAAGCCGCCACTTCGAAAAAAGGCATTGAGCTGTCGGAGGAAGAGGCTACTTTTGACGATGGAAACACGGAAACCGTGTCCCACCCGGCACAAGTCCCGGAGGAAAAACTCGATGAAACCTTCACGAGCATCCCGCCTTCGGAACTGGAGTTCGGGGAGGATGAACCGGAGGACGGAACGCCCGACACACCGAGAGCTACGGGAAGCAGTTTTGACGAGATAGACGATGCGGTCAGGGCAGCCAAGAACCCGGAAGCGACAACGGCAGAACGGGAACGTGCGGCAAAGGTCTTCTCCGATATGGAAGGAACGGAACTGTACGAGAAACTGATGTCCGGCTCGACGGAACTGAGCATCCGTATCAAGGGGCTTATCGAAGTCCGGCTGAAGAAGCCGAAAAAGGAATTTACCGTACCCGACAACATTGACGAGTTCAATATCCGGGACTATGTATAACGGCTAAAAAAGAGTGGAAATGAAAACGTAAGACGGCATCACACCATGCGCACGGCAGTACAAGGTACAGCCAACCCGCAACGGACACACCCAAGTCCGTGGAAACAAACGGGCAACCACTAAACCAAAGTAAAGTAATCAAGTATCAACCGCCCGAAAAAGGACTATCCACCCTTTGGACGGCACAAAAAGAACAGTTTATGAATAAGAACATCAGACAAAAGTTCATCATCTCTGCGGCACTTATGATTGCCGCAACCGCCTCCGCATTTGCGCAGGGAAACGGCATCGCAGGCATCAACGAAGCCACCTCTATGGTGAGTTCGTATTTTGACCCCGGCACGAAACTTATCTATGCCATCGGCGCGGTGGTCGGTCTTATCGGAGGCGTAAAAGTCTATGGCAAGTTTTCATCCGGCGACCCGGATACCTCGAAAACCGCAGCCTCGTGGTTCGGCGCATGTATTTTTTTAATTGTAGCTGCGACTATCCTGCGCTCATTCTTCCTTTAATAAACAATGTATGGCTGAATACCCGATAAACAAGGGTATCGGTCGTCCGGTCGAGTTCAAGGGTCTAAAGGCTCAGTACCTCTTCATCTTCTGCGGAGGCCTGCTGGCACTCTTCATCCTGTTCGTCATCCTCTATATGGTCGGCATCGACCAGTGGATATGTATCGGCTTCGGCGCGGCATCGTCTTCCGTCCTCGTATGGCAGACCTTCGCGCTGAACGCCCGGTACGGCGAACACGGGCTTATGAAATTAGGAGCTATAAGGAGCCATCCCCGATACCTTATCAACCGGCGGCGGATCACCCGATTATTCAAACGGCAACGAAAGGAAGAAACGACATGAGAAATACATCCAAAATGACAACACTGGAAAACAAGTTCCCCCTGCTGGCTGTGGAACATGGCTGCATCATTTCCAAAGACGCCGACATCACGGTGGCTTTTGAGGTGGAACTGCCGGAGCTTTATACCGTGACGGGCGCGGAGTACGAGGCGATACACGGCTGCTGGTGCAAGGCTATCAAGGTACTGCCGGACTTCTGCGTCGTGCATAAGCAGGACTGGTTCATCAAGGAACGCTACAAGCCGGAGTTACAGAAAGACGACATGAGTTTCTTGAGCCGTTCATTTGAACGACACTTCAACGAGCGTCCGTACCTGAAACACTCCTGCTACCTCTACCTGACCAAGACGACAAAGGAGCGTAACCGGATGCAGAGCAATTTCAGCACGCTGTGCCGTGGGCATATCATCCCGAAGGAGCTGGACAAGGAAACCGCCGGGAAGTTCATGGAGGCCGCTGAACAGTTCGAGCGCATCATGAACGACAGCGGCTTCGTGAGACTCCGCCGCCTCTCCATCGATGAGATTGTCGGGACGGAGAAGTCCGCCGGGCTGATAGAGCGTTACTTCTCGCTCATGCCTGAAGGCGACACGACCTTGCAGGACATCGACCTCTCGGCAAAGGAAATGCGCATCGGCGACAACCGCCTGTGCCTGCACACCCTCTCCGACGCGGAGGATATGCCCGGAAAGGTGGCTACCGACATCCGCTACGAGAAACTCTCCACCGACCGCTCGGACTGCCGTCTCTCCTTCGCCTCACCCGTGGGGCTGCTGCTCTCCTGCAACCACATCTACAACCAGTATGTGATTATCGACAACAGCGAGGAAAATTTACAGAAGTTCGAGAAGTCCGCGAGGAATATGCAGTCGCTATCCCGATACAGCCGGAGCAACAGCATCAACCGCGAGTGGATAGACCAGTACCTGAACGAAGCCCATTCCTACGGGCTGACATCGGTACGGGCGCACTTCAACGTCATGGCGTGGAGCGATGACACGGAGGAACTGAAACATATCAAGAACGACGTGGGCAGCCAGCTGGCGAGCATGGAGTGCGTGCCGCGCCACAACACCATCGACTGCCCGACGCTCTACTGGGCGGCGATGCCCGGCAACGCGGCGGACTTCCCGGCGGAAGAGAGTTTCCACACCTTCATCGAGCAGGCTGTGTGCCTCTTTACGGAGGAAACTAACTACCGCAGTTCGCTATCGCCCTTCGGTATCAAGATGGTGGACAGGCTAACGGGAAAGCCGCTGCACCTCGACATCTCTGACCTGCCGATGAAGCGGGGCATCACCACCAACCGCAACAAGTTCGTATTAGGTCCTTCGGGCAGCGGCAAATCCTTCTTTATGAACCACCTCGTGAGGCAATACTACGAGCAGGGTACGCACGTAGTGCTGGTGGACACGGGAAACTCCTATCAGGGCTTGTGCGAGATGATCCGGCGCAAAACAAACGGGGCGGACGGCGTGTACTTCACCTACACGGAGGAGAAACCGATTTCGTTCAACCCGTTCTACACCGATGATTACGTGTTCGACGTGGAGAAGAAGGACAGTATCAAGACATTGCTGCTGACGCTCTGGAAGTCGGAGGACGACAAAGTGACGAAGACGGAGAGCGGCGAACTGGGCAGTGCGGTGAACGCCTATATCGAGTGTATCAGGGCTGACAGGAGCATCATCCCCTCGTTCAACACCTTCTACGAGTATATGCGTGACGACTACCGCCGCGAACTGGCAGAACGTGAGATAAAGGTGGAGAAGTCCGATTTCAACATCGACAATATGCTCACCACCATGCGGCAGTATTACCGGGGAGGACGCTACGACTTCCTGCTCAACTCCACGGAGAACATCGACCTGCTCGGCAAGCGGTTCATTGTCTTCGAAATTGACAGTATTAAGGAAAATCGCGAACTTTTCCCTGTGGTAACAATCATCATCATGGAAGCCTTCATCAACAAGATGCGCCGTCTGAAAGGCGTGCGCAAACAGCTGATAGTGGAAGAGGCTTGGAAGGCTCTCTCTTCGGCGAACATGGCTGAGTACCTGCGCTATATGTACAAGACCGTGCGCAAGTATTACGGGGAGGCAATCGTGGTGACGCAGGAGGTGGACGACATCATTTCCTCGCCCGTCGTCAAGGAGAGCATCATCAATAATTCCGACTGCAAGATACTCCTCGACCAGCGGAAGTACATGAACAAGTTTGATGCCATACAGTCCCTGTTGGGGCTGACGGAGAAGGAGAAGTCGCAGATACTCTCCATCAACATGGCGAACAACCCGTCAAGGCTCTACAAGGAAGTCTGGATCGGACTGGGCGGCACGCAGTCGGCGGTCTATGCCACCGAAGTTAGTGCTGAAGAGTATCTGGCGTACACCACTGAAGAAACGGAGAAGGTGGAGGTTTACCGTCTGGCGGAGCAGCTGGGCGGCGACATCGAAGCCGCCATCCGGCAGCTTGCCGAAAGACGAAGGAATAAGTAAAAACAGATTCATCAACTAAAAAAGAAAATGCGTATGAGTATATCAAGAACGAAAATGCTGCAAGTCAGCAAGTGTTTAATCGGGCTGGCGGTCATGATGCTGCAATCCTGCGATGTAGCGGACAATCGCCGTGATCTGCTTTGCGGGAACTGGGAAAGTGTGGAAGGCAAGCCCGACGTGCTTATCTACAAGGAGGGCGAAGCCTATAAGGTGACGGTATTCAAGCGGAGCGGCATCCGCCGCAAACTAAAGCCGGAAACCTATCTCTTGCAGGAGGAGAACGGCAACCTGTTCATGAACACCGGCTTCCGTATCGACGTGTCCTACAACGAAGCGACGGACATCCTGACCTTCTCGCCGAACGGGGACTACGTGCGTGTGAATCCGAAACCGGACCATCCGATAAGCGAGCAATAACGATAACCACTAAAATCCAAAGTAACATGAGAACAAGAATAACATTTATTATCTGCCTGTGCCTGTTTGCAGTCGGCAGGGCAAGCGCACAGTGGGCGGTGATAGACCCGTCCAACATCGCGCAGAGCATCGTGAACACTTCCAAGAACGTGGTACACACTTCCACGACCGCCCAGAATATGATAAAAAATTTTCAAGAGACGGTGAAGATTTACGAGCAGGGCAAGAAGTATTACGACGGTGCGCCCGTATAGGCGATATAATAAATGTAGCATTGGCAAGCTATTAGGTAAGTGTTCCAATATTTACCTATCATCACCAGCTTATCTGCCCACGAAAGGACGGCAGGGAGTATAGCACGCTGGAAAGCCATAAGTCAATTAGTTATCAAATTGCAACTGAATGGTGAGATGAAACAGATAGATACGAGGATAAAATCCAAACTGATTGAATGATAGTCCAAGTGAACCCAGTATGTTTTATAGTGAAAGATAACTTAACTCGCTATACCGTAATACCTCTGTTGCGAGCGTCGTGTAGTAGAGGCAGGAACAAATTACGGCACAACCGCAGTAAGCGGTAACGGGCGGAAGTCATATCCGACAATCTATCATAGCCATGTTATTATATCGTAAACGGGGATTGCCTAAATCGGAACGCCGCAAGGCTATTAGGTACAGACCTATGAAAATCCGACAAGGCAACGGAGCTTCCGTAGTAGTCTGAGCAGGGGAAAGCCCTGTACATGGCGAAGGGAAGCAGCTAATAATTTTAATGCAAATAACGGAAAATGTGAGAGACATTATGAGAAGTCCAGAGTATGTATTAAACAGTCTAACGGAACACAGTGAAAATTTGAATTACAAGTTTGAACGCTTGTACCGTATCTTTTTCAATGAGGAAATGTATTACGTTGCCTACCAACGCATATATGCGAAACCGGGCAATATGACAGCAGGTGCAGATGGGAAAACCATTGACCAAATGAGCCTGAACCGAATTGAACAACTGATAACATCGTTGAAAGATGAGAGTTATCAGCCCCAACCTTCAAAACGGATGTATATCCCAAAGAAAAATGGGAAAATGCGTCCATTAGGTGTACCAGCTTTTAATGATAAATTATTGCAGGAAGTGGTCAGAATGATATTGGAAGCCATCTATGAAAGACAGTTTGAAAAAACGTCACATGGCTTCCGACCTCTAAGAAGCTGCCACACTGCCTTGTCTGATATTCAGAAGACATTTTCGGGCGTGAAATGGTTCGTAGAAGGTGATATTAAGGGATTTTTCGACAATATCAATCATGAGATACTGATAGGTATTCTGAAAGAACGTATCGCTGACGAAAGATTTATTCGCTTGATTAGAAAATTTCTGAATGCAGGATATATCGAAGACTGGAACTTTCATAACTCCTACAGCGGAACACCGCAAGGCGGAATTGTCAGCCCTATCTTGGCAAACATATACCTTGATAAATTGGATAAATTCATGAAGGAATACACTGAAAAATTTGATAAGGGGAAAGAACGGAAAAGAACTAAACAGGTAGTATCACTTGAAGGCAAACGACACCGTATTCTGAAAAAGTTGAAAGTGGTAAAAGACAAAAGTGAAAGGTCAGAATTGATAAGACAATATAAGGCTTATCAAAAAGAAGGTTTGCAGTATTCTGATGGTGACGAAATGGATATGAACTACAGAAAACTCAAATATGTGAGATATGCGGATGATTTTCTAATTGGAATTATTGGCAGTAAACAAGATGCTATCATCATCAAAGAGGACATAAAGAACTTCCTCTATGAAAAGTTGGCTCTTACACTGTCCGATGAGAAAACACTTATCACCCATGCTGAAAACGCTGCAAAATTTCTCGGATATGAGATTTTTGTAAGGAAATCCAATGACACCAAAAGAAGCAAATACGGAGTACTAAGACGTGTCTTCAATAAGAGGATACAATTGGCACTTGGAAAGGATACGTTTAAGAAAAAGTTGCTCGAATATCGTGTTTTAGAAATAAAGATACACAACGGCAAGGAGTATTGGAAAGCAAAATCCCGTCCCAAACTTTCAAACAACAATGACTTTGAGATACTTGACAGGTACAACAAGGAAATAAAGGGCATTTACAATTACTATTGTTTGGCTAATAATTGTAGTAGTCTGTCAAAACTTGGGTATATCATGAAATATAGTATGTACAAAACATTTGCGCAGAAATATCGGACAACGATGTCGCAAATCCGAAAAAAGTACACCAAGAATGGACTTTTTTCAGTTAGATACTATTTAAAGAACGGTACTACCAAAGACTTGACCTTTTATCATGGTGGGTTCAAAAAGAAAAATCCAATGAACATTAAGGATTTAGACAACTTGCCCAAATTCACATATCATCCTACAAACACAAGTCTTATAGATAGGCTGAAAGCGGAAAAATGTGAATTATGTGGAGCAGTCGATAAGTTAGTGATGCACCATGTGAGAAAATTAAAAAATCTTCAAGGGAAAACTACCTGCGAAAAACAAATGATGGCTCGCAAACGAAAGACTATTGCCATATGTGGTAAGTGCTACAAAAAACTCAGTAACAATGGATAGATTGATATTATTAGTAGAAAGCCGGATACGCGGAGACGTGTACGTCCGGTTTGGGGGCGAGCTTCCGAAAACCCACCGTAGTAATACGGCAGGGCGTTGGATGCTTAGCCTACCACTCAAATCCGTGAACAATCTGGTAAAGGACGCCCGGAAGGTGCAGCAGACCATCCTGATGGTGGGTGACATCACCGACACCTATGTGACCAGCTTCCAGAGGATGATGCGTGACGACAACTTCACGGTGGAGGAACTGGGAGCCATCGCCTTTGGCTACACCAAGCTGTTGGAGGAATCCAACGACGTGCTGACGGAGCTGAGGAACGTGGTGAACATCACCACGCTCTCCATGACGGACAAGGAGCGCATGGATGTGGTGGAACGCTGCTACTCCAAGATGAAGCATTACCGCAACCTCGTGAGCTACTACACCAACAAGAACATCAGCGTGAGCTACCTGCGGGCGAAGAAGAAGAACGACCTCGACCGCATCATGGGGCTGTACGGGAACATGAACGAAAGATACTGGTAGCCTATGAATTTCGACAACCTTCACCAGATTCTGCGCTCGCTCTACGAGCAGATGATGCCGCTATGCGGGGACATGGCGGGCGTGGCGAAAGGCATCGCCGGGCTGGGTGCGCTGTTCTACGTCGCCTACCGGGTGTGGCAGTCGCTGGCGAGAGCCGAACCGATAGACGTGTTCCCCATGCTCCGCCCCTTTGCGATAGGCTTGTGCATCATGTTCTTCCCGACGGTGGTATTAGGCACGATAAACAGTATCATGTCGCCCGTTGTGCAGGGCACGGCAAAGATGCTGGAGGCGGAAACGCTGGACATGAACCAGTACCGTGAGCAGAAAGACAAACTGGAATACGAGGCGATGATGCGCAACCCCGAAACCGCCTACCTTGTGTCAAACGAGGAGTTTGACAAACAGCTGGAGGAACTGGGCTGGTCGCCCGGCGACATGGTAACGATGGCGGGAATGTATATCGAACGTGGGATGTACAACATGAAGAAAGGCATCCGCGATTTCTTCCGCGAGATACTGGAACTGATGTTCCAAGCCGCCGCCCTCGTGATAGACACCATCCGCACCTTTTTTCTCGTGGTGCTGGCGATACTCGGTCCGATAGCCTTCGCCATATCGGTATGGGACGGCTTTCAAAGTACACTCACACAGTGGATATGCCGCTACATACAGGTTTATCTGTGGCTGCCCGTGTCGGATATGTTCAGCACCATACTGGCGAAGATTCAGGTGCTGATGCTGCAAAGCGACATCGAGCGCATGCAGGCTGACCCGAACTTCTCGCTGGATTCGAGCGACGGTGTGTATATCGTCTTCATGATCATAGGAATCATCGGCTATTTCACCATCCCCACGGTAGCAGGCTGGATTATCCAAGCCGGAGGCATGGGAAGCTACGGTCGCAACGTGAACCAGACGGCAGGACGAGCCGGAAGCATGGCGGGCAGCGTGGCGGGTGCAACCGCAGGAAACGTGGTCGGACGTGCCGGGAAACTGCTGAAATAATCAACTGACAATTAAAAACGAATAAATAACAATGGAATTTAAGTCACTTAAAAACATCGAATCATCGTTCAGGCAGATACGCCTGTTCGGTATCGTCTTCCTCTCGCTGTGCGCCGTGATAACGGTATGGAGCGTGTGGAGTTCCTACCGCTTTGCGGAACGGCAACGGGAAAAGATTTACGTGCTGGACAACGGCAAGTCGCTGATGCTGGCTCTCTCGCAGGACTTGTCGCAGAATCGTCCGGCGGAGGCAAGGGAACACGTGCGCCGCTTCCACGAGCTTTTCTTCACACTCTCACCCGAAAAGAGCGCGATAGAGCATAACGTGAAACGCGCCCTGCTGCTGGCAGACAAAAGCGTGTACAACTACTATTCGGACTTCGCCGAGAAGGGATACTACAACCGCATCATCGCCGGAAACATCAATCAGGTGCTGAAGGTGGACAGCGTGGTATGCGACTTCAACGGCTATCCCTACCGTGCCGTGACCTACGCCACACAGAAGATCATCCGGCAAAGCAACGTCACCGAGCGCAGCCTCGTGACCACGTGCCGCCTCTTGAACTCGTCCCGTTCGGACGACAATCCCAACGGTTTCACCATCGAGGGATTCACCATCATCGAGAACAAGGATTTACAAACCATCAAAAGGTAAACGGATATGAAGAAAATCAGAAAATCATTTTGGCGTGCGTACTGGAGGATCCACGACAAAAAGAAAATGCTGGTGGCAAGGCTCAAAGGCTATCTGGACGGTTTGCCCCCGAAGACACGCAAACGCATCGTGCTGGCGATGCTCGCCGCTTTCGCGGTGCTTGCCCTCTACACCTTCGGCAAAGCCGTCTATGACATCGGCAGGAATGACGGCAGCCGGATAGCAACAGACCATGCCGGACAGGTGGAACTGTCCGTAAAGCCGGACAACAATCATAATGTAATACTTTATTTATATGGAACAGACGAAGAATGAACCTAAAAACGAGAACAAGGCGGCTCCCGACAACGGGAAACCGAAGAACCGACGCCAAGCCGAGAGCCATCAAGCCTGCTTGAATGGCCAAGGCGCGAAGGAGGAAGGCAAAGCCAAGGAGCGCAAGCCGCTGACCGAAGCCCAAAGGCTGAAACGTCAGAAAATGATAGTGCTGCCCGCTATGGTGCTGGTATTCATCGGGGCGATGTGGCTGATATTCGCCCCATCTTCCGACAAGGAGCAGCAACCGGGGACGGGAGGTTACAACATCGAAATGCCCGACGCAGACAAGGCGAACCGTCAGATTATCGGCGACAAGGCGAAAGCATACGAACAGGGGGCGATGGAGGAACGGCAGGAGAACCGCAGCCGCGCCATGCAGGAACTGGGCGATATGTTCGACCGCGAGGTGGCGGAAACGGACAGCGGCAGGGACTTCGACCTTGCCAATCCCGGAGGAACGGAAGAGAACGTGAAGTCCGCACCGAAGACCATCCAATCCTCCGCAGCCGCCTACCGCGACCTCAATGCCACGCTCGGCAACTTCTATGAGCAACCGAAGAACGACAATGCGGAAATGGATGAACTGTTGGAGCGTATCGCCTCGCTGGAATCGGAATTGGAAAGCGAGAAAGGCAAGGTGTCCGCTATGGATGACCAAGTGGCACTCATGGAGAAGTCCTATGAACTGGCGGCAAAGTACATGGGCGGACAGAACGGCACACAGCCACCTGTCGGACAGGCGGCAGAGCCTTGCCCCGTGCAGAAAACCGGAAAGAACACGGCTGCACCTGTCAGGCTGGTGGCGCATCAGGTTGTATCCTCGCTCTCACAGCCGATGAGCAACGCCGAGTTTGTCGCCTCCTTCTCGCAAGAGCGTAACCGCAGTTTCAATACGGCGGTGGGCGTCACGACCGTATCGGACAAAAACACCATATCGGCGTGCGTTTATGGGGCGCAGAGTGTGACGGACGGGCAGGCTGTCAAGCTCCGTCTGTTGGAGCCGATGGCGGTAGCGGACAAAATCATCCCCCGTAATGCGGTGGTGGTAGGCACGGCAAAGATTCAGGGCGAACGGCTTGATATTGAAATCACGTCGCTGGAATATGCTGGTACGATTATCCCGGTAGAGCTGGAGGTGTATGACACGGACGGGCAGCCCGGTATCTTCATTCCGAACTCTATGGAAATGAATGCCGTTAGGGAGGTTGCCGCCAACATGGGCGGATCGCTGGGCAGCAGCATCAATATATCCACCAACGCAGGGGCACAGCTCGCCTCCGACTTGGGCAAGGGGCTGATACAAGGCACGAGCCAGTATATCGCCAAGAAGATGCGTACCGTCAAAGTGCATCTGAAAGCCGGGTACAAGGTCATGCTCTATCAGGACAGAAATTGAAAACAGAAAAAGCAACAACAATCCAATTTTTATTTACCACTAAAATCCAAAGTAATGAGAAAAGTAATCATCATGTTTGCCCTCGCTATGGGCATCGTAACTGCCAACGCGCAGGAGAACGTAACCGTTGGAACGGACAATGGAAGTGAACCGACGAACGAAGCGAGAGCAGAGGCAAGCTCGCTTGACTATGCCTTGCAAGGAGGAGGAAGGCAAAGCCAACAACCGACCTTGACAAAGGAGGTCTATCCGCAGAAGGAGGCGGACGGCGACCTGTATCACGGGCTGACAAAGAAGCTGACCTTCGACCGCATGGTTCCCCCGCACGGTTTGGAAGTGACCTACGACAAGACCGTCCACGTCATTTTCCCCTCGGAAGTGCGTTATGTCGATTTAGGCTCGCCCGACCTGATTGCGGGCAAAGCCGACGGAGCGGAGAACGTCATCCGCGTGAAAGCTACCGTGAGGAACTTCCCGAACGAAACCAATATGTCCGTTATAACGGAGGACGGTAGTTTCTATACCTTCAACGTGAAATATGCAGCCGAACCGCTGCTGCTCAACGTGGAGATGTGCGACTTCATCCATGACGGCGAGAAGGTAAACCGCCCGAACAACGCGCAGGAAATCTATCTGAAGGAACTGGGTAGCGAAAGCCCGATGCTGGTGCGCCTTATCATGAAGTCCATCCACAAGCAGAACAAGCGCGAGGTGAAGCACATCGGCTGCAAGCGATTCGGCATCCAGTACCTGCTTAAAGGTATCTACACGCATAACGGTTTGCTCTATTTCCATACGGAGATAAAGAACCAGAGCAACGTGCCTTTCGATGTGGACTACGTCACATGGAAAATCGTGGACAAGAAGGTGGCGAAGCGTACCGCCGTGCAGGAGCAGATCATCTTGCCGCTCCGTGCGCAGAATTACGCCACGCTCGTGCCGGGCAAGAAGAGCGAGCGCACGGTATTCACGATGGCGAAGTTCACCATCCCCGATGACAAATGCATCGTGGTGGAACTCAACGAGAAGAACGGAGGTCGCCACCAGTCTTTCGTGATTGAAAACGAGGACTTGGTACGTGCCAATACCATCAACGAACTTCAAGTGCGCTGACCATGAGAAAGTACATCGCAATAATCATCGCGTCGCTTGCCCTGTGTACGGGGCAAGCGCACGCCCAGCGATGCCTGCCGAAGATGCAGGGCATCGAGGTCAGGGCGAATATGGCGGACGGCTTCAATCCCGGCGGCAACGACGGCGGATACAGTTTCGGGGCGGCTCTTTCCACCTACACGAAAAAGGGGAACAAATGGGTGTTCGGTGGCGAATACCTGTTGAAGAACAACCCTTACAAGGACGGGAAAATACCCGTGGCGCAGTTCACGGCGGAGGGCGGATACTACTTCAAAATACTTTCCGATGCCCGAAAAATCGTGTTCGTCTATGCAGGGGCTTCGGCTCTTGCCGGATATGAATCAGTGAACTGGGGCGAGAAGGTGCTGCATGACGGCTCCACGCTCCATGACCGGGACGCCTTCATCTACGGTGGTGCGCTGACGCTCGATATGGAGCTTTACGTGGCTGACCGTATTGCTCTGCTTGCCAATCTCCGGGAGCGTTGCCTGTGGGGTGGCGACACGAGGAAGTTTCATACGCAGTGGGGCGTGGGCATCAAGTTTATCATTAACTAACGCACTGCATGGAACGGACGGAAATCGACGCCATGAGGCAGATACCCCTTGCGGACTTCCTCGCACGGTTAGGACATGAGCCTGTCCGAAGAAGCGGCAACGAGTTGTGGTATCGTGCGCCATACCGCAATGAGCGCACGCCCTCTTTCCGTGTGAACGTGGCAAAACAGCTTTGGTACGACTTCGGAACGGGCAAGGGCGGTGACATCTTCACGCTTGCCGGGGAGTTTATCGGAAGCAACGACTTCATGGAACAAGTGAAGTTCATAGCGGAAACCGCCAATATGCCTATGCCTGTTCCCGAAGTGAGTAAACCGACTTTCCTGCCTAAACGGTCAGAACCTGCCTTTGAGGGTATGGAAACCGCCCCACTGCTTCATTCTCCACTGACGGACTATCTGGCGGAACGTGGCATCCCTTACGGCATTGCATCCCGGTATTGTTGCCGACTGAATTATAGAGTGCGTGGCAAGCGGTATTTCGCCGTCGGTTTTCCGAACGTAGCGGGCGGCTTTGAAATCCGCAGCCGTTTTTTCAAAGGCAGCGTGCCTCCGAAGGATGTGTCGCTGGTCAAAATGGAAAGTTCTCAGGCTGATGTGTGCAGCGTGTTCGAGGGCTTCATGGACTTTCTTTCCGCCGTCACGCTCGGATTGGAAACGGGCGACTGCCTTGTGCTGAACTCCGTCGCCAATGTGGAAAAGGCTATGAGGTATCTGGACGGTTACGGGCGCATAGACTGTTACCTCGACCGTGACGAAGCCGGACGGCGGACGTTGGAAATGCTGAAAGGACACTATGGGGAACGTGTCTGTGACCGTTCCGCCCTCTATGACGGTTGCAAGGACTTGAACGAGTATCTGCAACTGACAACGAAAAAAGAAATGAACAATAACTTATAAATCAAAAGACAATGAACATACTGAACAACAAGAACAAGAGAATATCAATCTTCAAGGCGTTGGCACTCTGCCTGTTCGCCGCCGTGTCGCTCACGCTTATTTCGTGTGACGACGATATGGACATCCAGCAATCCTATCCTTTCACGGTGGAAACTATGCCTGTGCCGAACAAAGTGACGAAGGGACAGACGGTTGAAATACGCTGTGAGCTGAAAAAGACGGGCGACTTCGCCAATACCCTCTATACTATCCGGTATTTCCAGTTCGAGGGAGAAGGAACGCTGAAAATGGACAACGGTATCACGTTCCTGCCCAATGACCGCTACCTGCTCGAAAACGAGAAGTTCCGGCTGTACTACACGGCGGATGGTGAGGAGGCGCACAACTTCATCGTGGTAGTGGAGGACAATTTCGGCAACTCCTATGAGTTGGAATTTGACTTCAACAACCGAAACGTGAAGGATGACGGGGTTATCACTGTTGTCCCCATCGGGAACTTCAAGCCCCTTACACGATGATGCGTGTATTCATGGCTATCCTCTGTTCGCTTCTGACGGTCTGTTCCGTGTCCGCACGGGACAGCCGCCATGAGGGAACGGACGGGCAGGCGGCTATCTACCGGCTGCCACCATTCGAGAGGGCAGTACGATGCACGAAGTATTTTGAGGGCTGGCATTCGGAAAAACATCACCCGTATGTAGGATATGGACATCGGTTGCAGCCGGGCGAAAGGTATTCGGCACGCACCATGACGAAGCGGCAGGCGGACGCGCTTCTGCGGAAAGACCTGCGGAAGTTCTGCGCGATGTTCCGGCAGTTCGGGAAGGATTCGCTCTTGCTTGCCACGCTCGCCTACAATGTCGGTCCGTACCGTCTGTTGGGAAGCGGAAAGATACCCAAAAGCACGCTGATCCGAAAGTTGGAGGCAGGCGATAGGAACATCTATCGGGAGTATATCGCTTTCTGCAACTACAAGGGTAAACGTCATGCCATGCTGCTCAAACGGAGAAAGGCGGAGTTTGCGCTACTGTATGTACCATAAAAAGTAAGTGTCCGACAACATAAACTCCGATGAAGTTGGGGATGCTTTATCGGAGTTTATGTTATATCAATATTTTAATTGATGGTCAGTACTTGATTTTACAAGTGACTCATTCAAGTAGTTTCGCTTTTTTCATGTAACTTTGCAAAAAATAAAGGATATGGATAGACAATTACCGTATGAGATAAGCTACAAGACGATTGCTTTTTGGCGCAATATCGAAAATGGATTCCTCTGGAGTACATTCATATGTTCAATATTACTCCAAACGTTCCAAATAAATTGTATAAGCCATTCATTAGATTCTATAAAATGGATTGCTAATTTGTTTAATGTTTTGAATTATATTTCTATTATAGGGTATGGTATATTATATATAATCGTAGAAATTATAATGCAACCTATGGCTGCTAATGAAAGACGGAAAGGATTTATCGACAATTCATTAGGCACGAAATTGCTGGAAAAGCCAGTTTTGAATTATTACGATAATGATTCTATTGAGAAAGGACCATATAAAATGTTGGTTAATTGTTATGAGAATTGTTTTTTTACATATAATATCATTAAAGTGATGTTGCCTAAAATGGCAATAAAGAACACAATACTATTTGGTTTGCTTTTGATATTTGCATACTACGGAATAAAAGATAACGTCGTTGCCATACCATTCTTGCAACTATTTTTATCGTCATTGTTCTTAATAGAACTGATATACCACATAGCATTCTTTTTTAGATTAAAGAATTTGTGTGATAAATTCAAACAAATTTTTAGCACACCTAAATCAACTAAAAATAAAACTATTCAGGATGCTATATATATGGTACTTGAATATGAAACGACATTGGCATATAATAAATCTCCGAATAGTAATTCTGTGTACAAAAAACTAAACAATAAATTAACAGAAGAATGGAGCTGTATAAAACAGAATTATGATATTCGATAATTTAGACAAATATACAACAGAAAGTGTATTACAAGGACATCCCGATAAAATATGCGACCAAATAAGTGATGCTCTTTTGGATGCTTTCTTGATGCAAGATTGTAATGCCCATACAGCAATAGAATGCTTGGGAAGTGGTAATAATTTAATTGTTGCTGGAGAAATTAGTACTCAAAATAAAAGGGTTGATATTGAGAAAATTGTCAATGATGTATATCAATCCATAGGCTATTGTGAAAAATTAAACATACTGAACTTTTTGACTTCACAATCAAGACAACTAAATGATGCTGTTATGAACGGTGGAGCTGGCGACCAAGGTATTGTGTATGGTTATGCTATAAACAATCAATATAATTATCTTCCGTATGGTGTATATTTATCTAATTTAATAGCCAAAGAGATTGATACGTATAGAAAGAGCGTAGATTATCTCCTCCCTGATGGGAAAGTACAAGTCACAATTAGCGAAAATAATCTTGAACAATTGATAATCAATGTACAGCATAAGGAGAATATTCATCCAGATTTCATTGAAAATGAAATAAAACAGAAGGTTTTAACTCAACTGATTGATTGTATAAATGTAGATATTCAGATAAATAGGAAATCAAAATTTTATAAAGGTGGGTTTGTTAACGATACAGGATTAACTGGTCGTAAAATAATGATAGACACTTATGGCGGTTTGGTAACACATGGCGGAGGTGCTTTTTCTGGAAAGGATCCGAGCAAAATAGATAGAAGTGCTGCTTACATGGCTCGATTTGTTGCAAAAAACATAGTCGCAAACGGATTAGAAAAAGAATGCAAAATAGCAGTGGCTTATTTGTTTGGAGAAGAACAGCCTACCATGCTAAATGTTTCCACAGACAAAGAATCCAATTCTACAAAATTGAAACAATTTATTCTATCAAAATTCGATTTTAGACCTAATGCAATAATTGAGTTGTTAAAATTAAAGAATCCTATATATCAACCAACTTCTATATACGGACATTTCTCTAATCCTAATTACAATTGGGAACAAATCATATCTTTATAAGACTGGTTTTATCGAAGATTGGCACAGAGGTTTCTTTGCTACTTTCTTTGTCCGCCATCATGCTCACTGAAAGAAAGTAGGGCGGCTTTCGCCGCCCACCTCTCAAAAACGGGTGTAAAGCCCCGTCACCATCGTGAACATTTCCTCCAGCATATCGCAATATATCCCCTCGTGCGTTTCAATGTCCTTCGTCTTACACTCGAATGTCTTTTTACTGAACGTCCTGCGGTAGAAGCGCATATTGTAGAGGTCTGCCCCTGCATCATAGATGATGTCAAGGCGGTTGGCACTCGTCTTGTTCCTCGCAAGGCTCATGCGTAAGCCGTTGCCCATGTCTATGAAGTCTTTGCTTCCCGTCATGGCGGCAAAGCGTCTGCCACCTATCTGCTCCAAAATCGTCTTTGCTATCATATTCATTCTTCTTTGGGTGTTATGTTCGGGCGGTGCGGACACCGCCTAAACGCTCAAAATTCTGTTTTCTCGGCTATTGGTGTGTTCCGTTCCAACCATGTTTTCACACACTCCATATTGTACTCGCTCGTTATGACTGCCGTGTGGCTGTCAATGGCGGTAAACCGACTGCTCTCATAGTCCTCTATCCACCCTTTAAGGGTTTCCACTCCCCACGCTTCGGCATCGTCAAAGATGCCGTCCAATTCCGTGATAGGCTTGCCGAACTTGACTATCAGCGTTTGGTAGCCTGCTTCGTTCATTGCTTGTCCTCCTTTCCTCTTTTTGCCGTCAGCCACTTGTCCCGTGTGGCTCGGCACTCGTCCAACGTGGGTTTCACACAAGAGAACAATTCCCCGTCCGTGTGGCGGTAGTCGTATTGCACAAGTGTCCGCTTGCGTCTGCCGATGCCTGTTTGGAACTTCTCGTATTTCTCTGTCCCTGCTTTCGTGCAGGTGCTTACTCCGTTGATGGTCATCCGTGTACTCATAATCGTTGTTTTTTTAGATGGTTAGAAATGTACTGACAAAACTCTGTTCTGCATCACCATTTCGGGATTGCTTGTGTAGCGTTGGTGCATGTAGAAATGGTGTGAGCCGAAGCCGTAAAGGAAGAACTTGTCAAGTTCGTGCTTCTCGGCAAAGTCCTTGACACTTGCCCTTAACTGCTCCTCACTTTGACAAAAAGTGAGGAGGTTCATAAACTCAAGGAACATCGTGGGAATTTTATCGTCCCACAAGCAAACCATACTTTCAAATCTTACTTCCATATTGTTCTGTATTATAGGTTAATGTTATGCTGCGTTCATCCGCTGACGGATAAGTTCGGTATTGTCCTCCACAAGCCGGATGATGCGGTCATGGTACTCGGTATTGGAATTGCATACCCCTCTGCTCTGTACCACTTTCAGCGTTTTCAGTGACACTTCTATCGTTTCAATCCGTTTGCCGTCAATGGTGGCGGATAGGATAAGGGAGTTTGCCTTGTTATGATAACCGCCCACACAATGGTGCATCATCCGTCCTTCCTCTACCATTTCCTCAACGCTCTCTATGACCTTGATGCAGATAAGGCTGTCAGAGAACACAAGTCCGAAGAAGATGCCTTTGGCTTTCAGATAGTTCTTCTCGTCTTCAATCGCCTTTTGCCGTTGCTGTTCCGTCCGCTCACGCTCCCTTTGCAGGTTGCGTTTTCTCACCAACTTATCGTGTTCCGCTTTGAGGTCGGCAGGGCAGACGTATTTCGGGCTGTTCGTGTCCTTGCCAAAATGACGCAGGAGGTCAATGGTGTCGCACCATACGGAGCCGTCCGAAATGGTGTAACCGTTGCGGATGCAAATCTTGACGGATGCCCAATACCGTCCCATATCAAAGGAACTACGGATATAATGCCGCAACATGGCATATTGCCCTGCTTTCAAGAGTGTTTCGGCTCGGCTGTCGGAAAGGATAGCCGTGAAAAGGTCATACGGCAGTGTGTTGTGATAGTCCCCATTGAAGCCGTTGCGTTTCAGTTCGGGGATGAAACGCTGTCGGGGATAGGTACACATAGGTGCTATATCGTATGCGTGAAGCCTGTTGTTCTTGCGTACCTCCATGTCGCTGTATTCAGACCATTGGTCATAATACAACATTGACATTCCACGCAGTCGGGCAACGGTCGTTGTCTTTCCATCGGGCGAAATCCACCTCTGCACCACTTCATAAATGGAATACTCGGCTGCCTGCCCTGCCTTGTATCGGGACTTGACGAAGAAGAAGCGTATCACTTGGTATTGCTTGCTGGTGGTGACGATGGAGAAGTATTCGTTTTCGCTGAAAACGCTCTTTCGGGTGCGCAACGCTTCCAATGACATACCGCAATGGGGGCAGGTACATCCGCAAAGGGTGTCCGCAAGGTCGTGGTCGCTCTTCCACGAATGTCCGCACTCAGTGCAGATGTTCGTGCCGTCCGCTCTCTTGATTGCGTAATGCTTGAAGCAATGGCGGAAAGCGTATGCCTTTTGCGTGGCGGTCAATCTCGGTAGTCGCTTGCTCAGCCGTGCGACTTCCTGCTGTATCTGTGTTCTCGGTTTCATAAGCCTAAATCAAATAATGAGGGTTGTTGTACTTCTTGGGTGGTCGCTTTGGTGGCGGTTCTCGGCTTGTTGCGGTTCTGCAACTTGCGGACTTCCTCCTCTTGATATTGTCGGAGAGCCTTCTGACGTGCCTCCGCCTTTTCCTCTGTGGTGAGTTCCACCACGTGGTTCACGGCTATCTGACACTGGATAGGCTTGCCCACCTCTATCTCGTTCTCGTCATAGTAGTGTACGGCTTGTCCGTATATCTCCCCGTCCGTGAAGCCGTTGCAACCGCTTTTCTGCACATAGTTCAGAATGTAGGTCACGCAGTCATCTATGTTCTTGGCAGGGTTGCGGTAGTTCTTCGCAAAGAGCGCATCTTCCGCTGCACGTTGCTCCAAATACATCTGTATCGTTCTCTTGAAATGGTCTGTCGTTTTCATATCGCTGTCGGTAAGATTAAAGGGTGAATAACCAAAGGATGAAGCCGAATAAGGCGATTGTGGAGAGGATAGCCACGATTATGCCTATCGCCACTCGGAACACTCCGTTTACTATCTCTCTGACGATGCCCCAAAGGATGCCGGATACCCAAAGGACGATGCGCATGATTAGGGTGCATATCGCAAGCCCTATGTATTGCGCCACTTGTTTGAAGTCTGCCGTTGCTGTCATATCCTCGCTATTTTTCAAGTTCTACAATGTTGTCTATCCTGCCGTATAGGTATCTGCGAAGTCCGGTCTTGTCTGTTGCCTTGTATTCCGTCCAATGTCCGTATTGGCACACGATAAACGTGCGGAGTACATCGGAGAAGTCAAACCTCCAGCCTTGCAGGAGTATTGCGCTCTTGAAATAGGTGTTGCTGTTCACGTTGCGTGTAAGCCAATCCTTTTCCTCTCGGTTCATCTGTCCTCCGTTGTTCAGTTTCTCACGAAGAATGTAAACCTTACTGCCTTTTAGTGCTTCCAATGTTGGCACTTCCCAAGCCACGAATTTTGTTGCCATTGTTGTTCCCATATCCGTTCTGTTTTTGATTTTTTGTTTTTAATGCGGATTCAAGAGCTGAGGGAGTTGAGTTTCAAACTATCTTATCTGCCTCTCGTTTATCCGACATTTTTTTTATGCGTCTTTCTGTCGCATCGGTCGTTTTCGTTTCGGGTGCTTAAAAAGGTAGGGATTAGGGAATGCAAGTTTTTTCGGGAAAAATACTACCCGAAGGGCTGGAGATTTTTCCCGAAAACAGGAGGCTTGACCTTGCTTTCCCGTCAAATCCCGGAGTTACCTTTGCGCCCAGAACGGAAATGACTGCCTGATGCGACTCACTGAAAGGCGCGAAAATGGAGGTAAACGGAAGTAGAGGCAGATTAGACAGAAAACTTCAAAAGAGAAATCCGTGAAAAAAGGAAGTCCCCCCAAAAAAGGACATAGTCGGTAGCGTGAAACCGGGCAAACCACCTGCAAGGAAGTATGGTTTTATCTGTCTGGCCGGACGTGTCGGGGCGGGCAGATAAAATCATTCTTCCCGGTTTGCCAGCTGTGGGTGACGGCTTGTTCCATTTATGGGCAAACGGTCATACACGGCTTTCCGCTTCCGGCTCAAAAGAACAGCGAAAAAGAAAAATCATCTGAAAAACCGTAAAAGCACCTCTTCGGCATAAGCACAAAAGAAATGGGCCTTGCCTCATCAGTCTAAACTGTCGTTTAGGCGTGAGGCAAAGCTCTTTTCTCCGCTTATGCAGTAGTCGGCACACGTTCGTTCAAAATCCTTTTGGGCGATGGTGTGCCGACGAATAAAGCCGCTTTTACGGAAAAACTTGTATGAGATAGAAAAAAATCAGGGAGATTCATATCAAAATCTCCCGTTTTATTGTTACTTTTGCATACGAAGAGTTCTTTGAAGGTTACGCAACGCGCAGAAGAATAATGCAGCAGATAACTAACTAAATCGTAACCTATTACTATCATGAGCGATTAACATATGCTCATTTCCAATAAAATACACTATTTTCGTAACTTCGGCAGACAAAACTACATATTTATATATTATACAATCTTGCAATAGAACATTCTTTCGTTTTCAGTGTTTCTTTAATATGAACAATGAACGACTTGAATATGAAAACAGCAATGGATATCCCAGATAAAGAAGGACGAAAACGATTAGTAATCGTCGGTGGCGGTTTTGGGGGACTAAAACTTGCTAGAAAATTAAAAAGTAATAAGTTTCAAATAGTTTTATTAGATAAGAACAATCACCATATCTTCCAGCCTTTACTTTATCAAGTAGCTACAGCAGGTATCGAACCGAGTGCTATTTCCTTTCCCTTTCGAAAAATCTTTAAAAGACGAAAACATTTTCATCTACGGATTTGCGTAGCAGAACGCATTATCCCCCAAAATTCCCTGTTGGAAACATCTATCGGTACATTAGCCTACGATTATCTGGTAATTGCTACTGGATGTGACACCAATTATTTTGGTAACAATGATATGGCTAAACGAACTATGGCTTTAAAAAATACTTCGGAAGCTTTGTTTAATCGTAACCAAATATTAGAGAGTTTTGAACATGCTCAAAATACTAGCGATGAAGAAGAACGTAAACGACTCATGACATTTGCGATTGTAGGTGGCGGAGCCACAGGTATCGAACTAGCAGGTGCTTTGGCAGAAATGAAGAAATTTGTGTTACCACAAGACTATCCCGATTTGAATATCAACGAAATGCGTATTATTCTGATAGATGGTGCTTCCCGACTTCTATCTGCTTTTTCAGAAAGATCCTCAGAAGACGTAACTGATTATTTGAAAAAACGGGATGTTGAAATCAAGCTTGATGTACGCGTCAACAGTTACGAAAACAACCTATTGATGTTAGGTGACAACACTTCTATAGAAACTAAGAATGTCTTTTGGGTAGCTGGCGTAAAAGCCAATAGTCTCCAAGGACTACCTTCTGAAGTTTACGATCTAGGAAACAGATTAAAAGTCAATAGTTTCAATCAGTTAAATGATTATCCTAACATTTTTGCTATTGGAGATACAGCCTTTATGACCTCTACTGAATATCCTAAAGGGTATCCGCAAGTGGTACAACCCGCTATTCAGCAAGCCAAAAATCTAATATATAATTTACATCGTATAGTAGACGGGTTACCTTTACGGACATTCGAGTATCATAATAAAGGTTCTATGGCAACCATCGGACGTAATCATGCAGTAGTAGAGCTTAAGAAACTACGTTTCGGCGGTTTTATAGCATGGATAATATGGTTATTTATTCACCTGATGAGCATCGTGGGTGTGAAAAACCGTCTATTTATCTTCACAGACTGGATGTGGAGTTATTTCACATACGACCCATCCCTACGTATTATCATCAAACCACTGAAACGGGAATAAACATTTACTCATAAAAATTTGTTATAATACTATATCAACTTAAAAACAAATGAATATGCTTTATCGATTTTTATTTCCTACCAGACCGAATGAAACTTATATATCATTAATCTTATTAATAGTCAGAATTATATTTGGTGTACTACTGATGAACCATGGCATTGAGAAGTGGTCAAACTATCAAGAACTGTCCACTGTATTTCCCGATCCACTGGGTATAGGCGGTCCCCTGTCTTTGGGATTAGCTATTTTTGGAGAAATGGCTTGTTCTATGGCATTTATAATAGGATTCTTATATAGATTAGCAATGCTTCCCATGATATTTACAATGTGTATAGCATTTTTTGTCATTCATGGTAATGATCCATTTGTGGTGAAAGAGCTTGCCTTCATATATTTAGTAACATTTGTCCTTATGTACATAATAGGGCCAGGTAAATTTGCCGTAGATCATTGGATTGCTAAATCTGTGTTAGCAAAAAGAGAGAAATAAACTACTTTTATTTTACAAATAGTACATTTTGTACTTTCTTTGTGAGGCATTTTAAGAAATATATATATATTTGCAAATGTTTAAAACTACTAATGAGATATTAATCTCAATAAACACAGTAAAATAAAGAAAGTGATTATGAAAAAGTTCAATTTGAAAATGGCTGCAACTGTAATGGTTTGTGGAGCTTTTCTTTTCAGTTCTTGTATTGGTTCTTTCGGATTGCATAGCAAACTGGTAAATTGGAACCAGGGTATTGGTAATAAGTTCGTTAACGAACTTGTGTATCTTGCGTTCAACATCATTCCGGTATATGGTGTATGTTATTTGGCTGATGCTTTGGTCATCAACTCTATTGAATTCTGGAGTGGAAGTAATCCTATGGCAAGTGTAGGTGATGTGAAAAAAGTGAAAGGCGAGAACGGTAACTACTTGGTAGAAACTCTCGAAAATGGTTATTCCATTACTAAAGAAGGTGAAACTGTCTCTATGGAATTAATCTATGATAAGAACTTGAATACTTGGAATGTCGTTACTGATGGTATAAGTACTGAGTTGCTGCAAATGAACAATAATGGTACTGCACAAATAACTTTACCCAATGGCGAAGATTTAACTGTTACTTTGGATGCACAAGGTGTAGCTGCTGCACGTCAAGCAACAATGATTAATACTTATTATGCCGCAAGATAAATAAAAATTAGAAATTGAAGGCTACACAATGCTAATGAATTGCGTAGCCTTTATTTTTTAATCTTCATTTTTCATCAATTTCTCACTTTTTTAGAACGGATATCCCACTGCAAAATGGAAAGCAAAATCTCGACTGAATTTTGGATGAATAATGGGATAACGATCCTTTCCTGTCTCATAAACTGGATTGATGGCTTTCATACCACCGTCAAAGCGCAGAACAAAAAAATCAAGATCCAGACGTAATCCCAAACCATATGCTACAGCTATCTGCTTATAAAATTTATTAAACTTAAATTTACCACCCGGCTGATCTTTATAATCACGCAATGTCCAAATATTACCCGCATCTACAAAGACGGCACCTCTGAATTTCCAAAACAGACGCGTACGATACTCTACATTTACATCCAATTTTATGTCCCCCGATTGGTTCATGAAATTTCTATCCCCAGGAAAAGCACCCGGTCCCAAATCACGGACAGACCATCCACGTACACTGTTGGCACCACCTGAGAAATAACGCTTTTCAAACGGAACAATAGTTGCGTTACCGTAAGGAATAGCAATGCCCGCTCCTACATGAAACGCTATGGAATTACGATTATCGATAACTACATTTTTTGCAAAATCAAAATCACCTCTGAGGTATTGTGCGAATGGGATACTTAAAAGAGAATACTCTCCTTCACCGTTCTTCTTCATATTCGCCATTTTAGCAAATACATAAAGTAAATTACCCGCAGACTCAAAATTAAAACGGATGGAATAAGAATTACCGATAACTGTGTTATTCATCAATGCTTGTCCAGCACTATTATACGTAAAGCCATAACCTGTACGTACAATCAAACGATCATCATAGTTATATTTCAGAATATAGTTCTGTTCATTTTCTAAATATTTCTCACGAAACTCATTTGAAATGGAAGGCATGTACAAATAGTTTATATCCAGAATATCAATACGGTGTTGTGCACGTTGTCGTTGCAATCCCCACTTATAGCTCCAGTTCGCCGACGCTACTATACGTGAAAACTCCGGACGTATCTGATAATTGTATTGTACACCAAACTCGGTAGTAGCACGAATTTTCCTTCTAAAGTCATTAGATAAAAACGGAAATAAAAAACGTGGAAAGTTAATGGTAGCCTCTGCACCCAACTCAGTATAGTCTTCATGGTTATATCCACCTTGTATACCAGATACGGCTTCGTAAGCCCCACGCAGTTTCACCATAAAGGTTTCCGAACTCTTGAACATATTCCGATTTTGGAATGAAACAGATGCAGCGGCTCCTAGATCACCTGCAGAGTTAGTTCCTTCTAACTCAAATGATACAGATTTGTGCTTGCTTTTTGTCAACATCACATACACATTCAGTTTAGAAGTATCTCCTATTTGAGTTTCAGAAAAACGGATATTAGTATATTTCAAAGCCTGCAAACGCCCAAAATTAGAATATGTACGTTGTACATCTTGCTCATTATACAAACTGCCAGGTACAATACGAAGATTATTGGTCAATACTTTAGGACGTAGATACAATTTATCTTTGTAGTAGATAGGAAACCCTTTATAGTGCACAGAATCATTAACTTCTATACTACTCAAAGCAGAAGCTTCTAAGACATTGTAGTCTGTTATAAAATTCACCTTATCAATATAGTATTGGCGATGATTTTGGGGTACATCATCATTACGTTGTTTATAAGGCAATAAATGCATGGTCAGATCTACCAGATAAGTATTTTTGACTGTATCTGCCGTATAAGAAATATATTCCTTATTGAATTTATAATAACCATTACGCAGAAGATTATCGGTAATACGTTGACGTTCTCCATCCAACAAATTTACATCAAAAAACATTCCTTCCGACAGATATGTTGCTGCAGAATCATGACACATGTATTCCTTGATTTTATCATCTTGGATATCATATCTTATAGAACGTATCTTATAAGGTTTCCCACTCGTTACTCTATAAATCAATTTTAACTTTTTCTTTTTGATATGCCGCACAGGTTCTACCGTAGCCCCCATATATCCCATGTTTTGTACGGCTTTCCTCATTTCCTCACCGGAACGATTAGTTTCTTCCTCATTATAGATTACTGGAGCATCTCCTAACTTACGCAAAGTACGGTTTATCCAACGTGTAGAGTCACTTCCCGACCAGTTGTAAACATACAACTGAGTCTTCATCAAACTGAACCATTTGGAATTAGGATTTTGACGGACATACATGGAAAGACTGGAAGGTTTAATTTCCTTATTATCTGTCTGTATACGCACTTCATCCAACAAATACGAACCCTCCGGCACGTATTTCGTGGCAGAACAAGATGCTAATAAAAGTACGACGGTTACAAATAGTACGTAGCGGAAACCTTTCTTCATACTCTGTGATTGATTGCGCATAAACTGCTACAAATATAGTCCTATTTTTTCTGTTCTCGAAATAAAAACACCGGAAGAGTGGAGAGTTTTTGATTATATAGAAATAATCGTGTACTTTTGTCAAACTATAACATTTTACTTTTATGGCACTAAGTAAGAACCGTATTAAATATATTCGTTCACTGGAATTGAAGAAAAATCGTAAAGCAGAAAAGGTATTTCTGGCAGAAGGTCCTAAATTAGTAGGTGATTTACTGGGACATTTTAATTGCCGTTTTTTGGTAGCCACAGCTGAATGGATTTCAGCTCACAGGGAATTACCAATAGAAGAAGTGAATGAGGTTTCAGAAGAAGAATTATCTCGTGTCAGCTTTTTAAAAACTCCTCAACAAGTATTGGGAGTATTTGAACAACCGGACGAGATATTTGATGTATCAGTTATTAACCATTCTCTCTGCTTGGCATTAGACGATGTGCAAGATCCCGGAAATCTCGGAACGATTATCCGTCTAGCAGACTGGTTTGGAATTGAACACATTTTCTGTTCTCTTAATACAGTAGATGTTTATAATCCTAAAACCATTCAAGCTACAATGGGAGGTATTGCACGGGTAAAATTATATTATACGTCCCTACCAGGACTGATCAGTTCATTAAAAGACACTCCCGTATATGGTACATTTCTAGATGGAGAAAACATATACTCTCAACCCCTTTCCGCACACGGTTTAATTGTGATGGGAAATGAAGGAAACGGTATTAGCAAAGAAATAAAGCGACTCATCAACCGGAAACTGTATATCCCTAATTATCCCTCAAACCGAGAAACTTCTGAGTCATTAAATGTTGCGATTGCTACAGCAGTTGTTTGCGCCGAGTTCCGAAGACAGGCTGCATCATTGTAATATCAAAATTAGAAATATAGACAGCAGATAATTTTTCTTCTGTTTGTACAAGATAAATAGCACCGGGAAGCCATTCTATATCTTCCATTTCTTCTGTCAATGGAAAAACATTCACTACATACCCATTTTCCACTTCCACCACATGTTGTTTCAAACAATCATGCTTTGGGAAAATTATAAAATGGGAAGCATATCTTTTCATTACTTACTCGTATTTTTACGTAGTTGCGGACGCAGACGCAACTCATTCCGTCGAATATTCTTTTCCTCCACGCTTTTTATTTCCAAAGGCTTCACCGACTTTTCAGCAAGTGTATCTTTTTTAGCGTTCTCTACTGCTATACTATCTTTTTTAACATTGAACAACGTATCTGTCGCATGATAACGCATCAACGAAATTTGGTCTACTAATAAAGATTGAACGGTTTTCTGCATGGGATAATAAATAAAACCACGAACCTCTTTTATCTTTCCAAATGTATCGGCAGTCAGAGTAAGGGTTTCTGTTATCGGTTCTTTTATTTTCAGTAAATCATTAATTGTATCTTTATCATAAAGGATCTGCATCGCCATCAACGGAGCAAGCACACTATCCGGTTTACCGTTATTAAAACGGAAACGAACTGTCCACTTCAAAGTATCTCTATCCTTAAAGTTAGTATCAACAGGAAGAATAAAAGCAATCTTATTATCCAAAGGCATTCCTGTCAACTCATAAACATGCTGCCATATCCACACGTCAATGCTATCACCGGGTAGTGATTCTTTGGGTTTATTATCACGTAAAGCGATTAGATGATTAATGCCATCCCTCTGACTTTTCAGCCGTTGGTTCACCTTTTCATAAACTTTGGTAAGAACATCCGGATGACGAGCATACCATACCATCGAAGTATCAAAATCAGCCTGAGTAATGCCATGTTTCTTATAAACTGACTCAATGTACAATACTCGCTTATAACTCTCACCATAAGGAATATCCTCCCCTAGTGCCTTAGCTATGTGGAAGTCATAAAGCACGTTTTCCATCTTGGCGTCCGACAAAACAGTCTTCGGTCTTTTCACCTGACAAGCTGTCAAACAGAACACCAAAAGAATTATACTACACCATTGAAATCGTTTTTTTCCTTTCATGATTTACTCACAACATGATAGGCCTCATTCAAATATTTACTGTAAAACAACAATAAAGCTATAATACCACAACTTATGGCTGCATCAGCAAAATTGAAAATAGGGCTAAAGAAAATGAAATGGTTTCCACCAACAAACGGCATCCATTGGGGCCATGTTGTGTCAATGATGGGAAAATAAAACATATCCACCACTTTTCCGTAAAACAATGGAGCATATCCACCACCTTCAGGCATAAATGTAGCCAACTGCGAGTAGGTACTTTCATTGAATAGCACACCATAGAATATACTATCGATAATATTGCCCAATGCACCTGTCAGAACAAGAGAAATACAGACTATAAAACCTGTTTTCAGACCTTTCTTTATAAACTTATACAGAAACCAGCCTATTATTGCTACCGCAACGATACGGAATAAAGTCAGGAATAATTTTCCGAATATCTCCATGCCAAAAGCCATACCGTTATTTTCGGTGAAGTAAATATAAAACCAAGTAGGAGGTTCCGCATCCACTATACCGAATTTCTCATAAATCCACTTGATAACATTTTCACTCTGATGCCAATACATCTGTGTCTTGACAACCACTTTAATTACCTGGTCGACAATCAACACCGAAAATATAACGAGTAAAGCAATCCGCCCTTTCGTAAAAAATTTCTTCATCCTTATTTCTTGCCGTTGTTTTTAGCTTCTATGCTTAGAGTAGCATGAGGCACTGCACGCAAACGTTCAGCAGGAATCAACTTACCGGTTTCACGACAAATACCATACGTTTTATTCTCAATACGTACCAATGCAGCCTGAAGCCCCTGAATAAACTTAAGCTGACGTTGCGCCAAACGTGTAGTTTCTTCTTTAGACAAGGTATTGGCCCCTTCTTCCAAAACTTTATACGTTGGTGATGTATCATCGGTATCATTACCGTCTGCACCTGTCAGGCTAGCTTTCAATAATTCATAATCACGTTGAGCCAACTCTAACTTTTCCATAATAATGGCGCGGAATTCTTCCAATTCAGCATCCGAATATCTTGTTTTTTCTGCCATAACAATGTGTTTTTAGTAGTTATTCTTTTACAACACTTACATATAACTTGAAATCGTCGAATTCTAATTCCACACCATTTTCTACGTTATCTGCCAATGTCAATGAGATCCCTAATACTTGGTTACAAATATAATCTTTATATTCGTTTACCGCATCATCTGTTTGCGGATTTTTCGATAAAGTAATCTTTATTTTATCCGTAATCTCGAAACCGCTTGACTTACGGATATTCTGAATACGGTTTACCATCTCACGTGCAATACCTTCACGACGAAGCTCTTCAGTAACGGTAACTTCTAAAGCAACGGTCAATTTCCCCTCATTAGCAACCAACCATCCCGGAATATCCTCACTGAATATTTCCACATCGGAAGTTTCTATAACAGCTTCCATATCATCCAGGTTTAATGTATAAGAACCTTTTCTTTCCAATTCAGCAATAGCTTCCTGTGACATTTCCGCTACAGCAGTAGCCACAGCTTTCATTTGCTTTCCGAATTTTGGGCCAAGTTTCTTAAAATCGCACTTTACTTTCTTAACTAATATACCCGCAGCACCATCTACGAACTTGATTTCCTTCACGTTCACCTCGTTCATGATAAGCGCTTTCACAGCTTCGATGTGAGCACGCTGTTCTTCGTCCACTACCGGTATCATGATACATTGCAGGGGTTGACGAACTTTGATGTTTACTTTACGACGCAATGCCAACACCATAGATGTAACGTCTTGCGCCATCTGCATACGGACTTCCAGTTCCTTGTCAATCATTTCCTCCTTATATTCGGGGAAAGTGGCAAGATGAACCGAAACTACATTATCACGACCTGTTGCTGCAATCAAGTCCATATACAGCTTGTCCGCATAGAACGGAGCGATGGGCGACATCAATTTAGCAACAGTTTCCAAGCAGGTATAGAGCGTTTGATAGGCAGACAACTTGTCCTGAGTAAATTCACCACCCCAGAAACGTTTACGGTTCAGACGAACGTACCAGTTGGAAAGGTTATCGTTTACAAAGTCAGAAATAAGACGTCCAGCTTTTGTCGGCTCATATTCATTATAGCAAGTATCCACCTCTTTCACTAACGTATTCAGCACGGAAAGTATCCAACGGTCTATTTCCGGACGTTCCGACATCGGCACATCAGCTTCTTTGTATTCAAATCCATCCACATTGGCATAAAGAGAGAAGAAAGAATACGTATTATATAAGGTACCGAAGAACTTGCGGCGCACCTCTTCTATGCCGTCCACGTCGAACTTCAAGTTATCCCACGGTGAAGAATTGGTTATCATATACCAACGCAACGGGTCGGAACCATATTTCTCAATGGTAGAGAAAGGGTCTACCGCATTGCCCAGGCGCTTGGACATCTTGTTGCCATTCTTGTCGAGCACCAAACCGTTAGAGATTACAGCCTTGTAGGATACACTATCGAAAACCATCGTAGCGATAGCATGCAACGTGAAGAACCATCCACGCGTCTGGTCTACACCTTCGGCTATGAAATCGGCAGGATACACCTGATGGCTATCCAGCAATTCCTTATTCTCGAACGGATAGTGAATTTGCGCATAGGGCATGGAGCCGGAGTCAAACCATACGTCAATCAAGTCCGATTCACGCTTCATCGGCTGTCCGTCTTTAGAAACGAGAACGATATCATCCACGTAAGGACGGTGAAGGTCTATCTTATCATAGTTTTTTTCGGTATATTCACCCGGTTGGAAGCCATTGTCCTTGTAAGGATTAGATTTCATCAGTCCGGCGGCTACAGCCTTCTCAATTTCATTATAAAGTTCTTCTACAGATTCGATGCACTTTTCTTCACTGCCATCTTCCGTACGCCAGATGGGCAACGGAGTACCCCAGTAACGAGAGCGGCTCAGGTTCCAGTCATTCAAATTTTCCAGCCACTTGCCGAAACGTCCCGTACCGGTACTTTCCGGTTTCCAGTTGATGGTCTTGTTCAATTCCATCATGCGCTCCTTGCAAGCGGTACTGCGGATAAACCAGCTATCCAACGGGTAATATAATACCGGTTTGTCTGTACGCCAGCAGTGCGGATAATTGTGCACATGCTTCTCTATTTTGAATGCCAGATTACTGGTCTTCATCATCATGCAGATTTCGATATCCAATGACTCGGCAGCTTGTGCAGCCTGTTCATCGTACTTTCCGTCTATCGTAAATTGCGGATCATAAGCGTTTTTCACCCACTTGCCCTGATAGGCCTGGTAAGCTTCTACATCGACGCATGCCTTTACAAAAGCCTCATCCAGCTCATCCAATAAATAGAATTTACCAGTAAGGTCTACCATGGGACGGGTCTCTCCTCTCTTGTTAATCATAAACAAAGAAGGTATTCCGGCAGCACGAGCCACGTTAGCATCGTCGGCACCAAAGGTTGGGGCAATATGCACGATACCCGTACCGTCTTCAGTCGTCACATAATCGCCGGGGATTACACGGAAACCTTTATCGCTGACACTCCAATTGCCATCTTCGGTAACGTTGATAGGTTTCACCCACGGAATGAGTTGTTCGTATTCCATGCCTACCAAATCCGTACCTTTATATTCGGCTACCACCTTAAACGGTATTAATTTATCGCCGGGTTTATAATCCTCTAATGCAAGTTCTTCCGCTTTTTTATTGAAGTGGGTATAGAGCAATGGCTTTGCCAATACTACGGTCATTTTCTCACCTGTATATCCATTGTAAGTCTGCACGGCTACATAGTCAATCTTCGGACCTACGCAAAGCGCCGTATTTGAGGGCAATGTCCACGGAGTAGTAGTCCACGCAATAAAATAAGGAGTACCCCACTCTGCCATTTCAGGCTTCGGGTTCTTCATTTTGAATTGTCCTACTACCGTTGTATCTTTTACATCCCGATAACAGCCGGGTTGGTTCAGCTCGTGTGAACTCAATCCCGTACCTGCAGCCGGAGAATAAGGCTGTATGGTATATCCTTTATAAAGAAGTCCTTTTTTATAGAGTTGTTTCAGGAGCCACCACAAGGTCTCGATATACCGATTATCGTAGGTAATATAAGGGTTCTTCATATCCACCCAATATCCCATCTTGTGCGTCAGGTCTTCCCATTCTTTGGTAAATTTCATGACGTCCTTACGACAGGCGGCATTATATTCGGCAACAGAAATAGTCTTACCAATATCCTCTTTTGTGATACCCAGTGCCTTTTCCACACCCAGTTCCACAGGAAGTCCGTGCGTATCCCATCCGGCTTTACGCTTCACTTGAAAACCTTTCATGGTTTTATAGCGGCAGAAAATATCTTTAATGGAACGAGCCATTACATGGTGAATACCCGGCATACCATTAGCCGAGGGAGGTCCTTCGAAAAATACGAAAGAAGGACAACCTTCACGTTCTGTCATACTCTTGGCGAAAATCTGGTTTTCGTCCCATTTCTTCAACACTTCCTTGTTTACTTCCGAAAGGTCAAGCTTTGAATATTCGGCAAACTTCTTACCCATCTTTTTATTTATGATTTAACTATTTACGATTGAAGATAATCCTTATACTTTTCACACATAAAAGGCTATCCTTCTTATTTTAAGGGTGCAAATTTACAAAAAAGTTAGAGAAAAGAGATTTTTGAATAAATATTTTTATAATACTCAGTCCTCCCACCGCTACTTTCAGCATCCCGTTCTCCGATGACCAAGGAAAAAGACGCCTAACGTTAAATCGTTCCATCATGAAGGAACAAAACTTTCTCCATGGAAGAATAAAACTTTTCTCGTGGTGGAATGATTTAATGTTAGACAACAAAGACACTGATCCCTCCAAAGAAACAACCAGATATTTACTGCATGTACGCTTAATAATCCTTCTGAATAATCCGTGTAGTCTGTAGTGAGGAAAACTCTCTATCTTTTCATTCGCACTTCATACAGGTCTCCTCTCCTGTCTTTCAAATTACGAACACTTCCATAAGTATGGAGTTCATTCAACAAATCCAAATCAACATCAGAAACAAGAATCATTTCAGTATTCGGGGTTGCCTCAGCACGCTTTCCATCTGTAGGAAATGCAAAGTCACATGGAGTAAACACTCCGGACTGGGCATACTGGATATCCATATTGTGTACACGCGGCAAATTACCAACGCTACCAGCTATCACCACAAAACATTCATTCTCGATAGCACGAGCATGAGCACAAACCTTCACACGAGAGTAAGCATTCTGAGTATCAGTAAGAAAAGGTACGAACAATATTTGCATGCCTTGATCTGCCATAATACGGGAGAGTTCGGGAAACTCTACATCATAACAGATCAGTACACCGATTTTAGCACAATCAGTATCGAATGTTTGTAAAGACTTGCCACCACTCAATCCCCAACTTTTTATTTCATCAGGAGTGACATGTAGTTTCTCGTACATTTCATAACTTCCATCACGACGACAAAGGAAACCTACATTATAAAGAAGTCCGTCTTCTTTGATAAGCGGCATACTACCTGTAATGATATTGATATTATAACTGATAGCCAATTTCACAAAACGTTCTCTAATTTCTTCGGTATAAGCCGCCAGTCCACGGATGGCCTGAGATTCGCCTTCATTGTTAAACTTAGCCATCAACGGAGCATTGAAATATTCGGGGAAAAGCACGAAGTCACTTTTGTAATCCGACACTGCATCCACAAAAAATTCAACCTGCTCAAATAAGTCATCGAGTGTTTTATAGGTACGCATTTGCCACTGTACCAATCCCACACGTACAGTAGTTTTAGGATTTACATATTCTTGTGTAGGTGCTTGATAGTAAATATTGTCCCATTGCAACAGGCAAGCATAATGCTTGGATTCTTCGTCATTAGGAAGATAATTACGCATTACCTTGCGTACGTGAAAGTCATTACTCAACTGGAATGTCAACACAGGATCGAATATCTCTTTCTGTCTTACCTTATCTATATATTCCTTAGGACGCATTTGGTCAGCGTACTTATAATAATTAGGGATACGTCCGCCAAACATAATAGCTTTTAGATTTAGTGTCTCGCAAAGTTCCTTACGGTATTCGTACATACGGCGTGCTAAACGCAAGCCACGATATTGGGGATGAATAAAAACCTCAATACCATACAATATATTACCTTTTGGGTTATGTGTATTAAAAGTTTCCTTACCGGTTACCTGCGCATAAGTATGATCGTTTTTTACATCATTATAATTCACAATGATAGAGAGTGCGCAACCAACAATCTTTTCATCTACTACTGTTACAATCTGTCCTTCGGGAAAAATACGAATTAACTTTTCTATCTGTTTGTGTGTCCAAAACACATCGCTACCGTCTGAATAGACGCGCGTAAATGATTGTGCCAACTGGTCGTAATCTTCTATTTGCAGATTACGTATTTGCACCTTATTAATTTTCATTTCATCCATTACTTTCTTGCTTCCTGATTAAAAAACACCGCAAAGTTACGGTTTATACCTACATGTTGTCTTCCAAGACTTGAATTTTCTTATTTCAAAAGAAAAAGGTGTAACCGATACATATCCAGATACACCTTTTTTCAGAATAAAACATCTGTTTTTTTATTTTCTATTCTTCCATAATTTGGTCATATCTTCCAATGTCTTGCCTTTCGTTTCAGGAACAAGTTTCCAAACGAAAATGGCAGCCACCACACAGATAATACCATATAAGACATAAGCAAACATATGCCCGAACTTATCACCCATTTCTCCGAGACGCATATTGTACATCGGTAGGAAAGTAGATGAAACAATGAAATTAAAAATCCATTGGAAAGCAACTGCTACAGCTACTGCCGCACCACGAATGGTATTCGGGAATATTTCTGCAATCAACACCCAGCAAATCGGTCCCCAGCTGAACATGAAAGAAGCGCTATAAATCATAATACTGACGACTGATATAATAGGTGGAAATCCTATCACAATGTTGCAAAGAGCCACACCGAATGCACCAATTGCCATACCGATAGAACCGGAAATAAGTAACGGCTTACGTCCCCATTTCTCTACAGTGAAAACAGCCAACAATGTGAAGAGAATATTAACAATCCCCATAAATACAGTCTGTACCATTGGAGTTGCCATACCCATCGTATCGAAAATACGTGGAGCGAAATAAAGTACAGCATTAATACCGACAGCTTGTTGGAATACACTCAACATAATGCCGATAAAGATAACCATCCATCCGTAAGTAAAGAGTTTTTCTGTCTTCTCTTCAGTAGTAACTTTAATCTGAGCCAGAATAACTTTTCCCTGGGCAAATCCGTTGATACGACTCAATACATTCAATGCCTTTTCATCTTTACCACACATAGCAAGATAACGCGGCGTTTCAGGAACGAATAATACCAATAATGCAAATAAGCCGGCAGGAACAGCTTCGCTGACAAACATCAGACGCCAACCTGTTTCAGTAGTCCAAGCGGCAGCTTCAGGGTTCATAATCTGATTTACTCCATTTACCAAATCAATAACAGGATTGACATGACTACCCAAAATCAAGAAATTTACAAAATACACCACCAACTGACCGAAAATGATAGCAAACTGATTCCAGGAGACCAATGTACCACGGATATTACTCGGTGCAATCTCTGCAATGTACATCGGGCAGATGGCTGATGCCAGGCCAACACCTATACCTCCCAACACACGATAGAAATTGAAAGCTATTAAAAGAGAATAAGACGGAACACCATAATCGAAAAATAAGAATTCCGGCCAATATGAACCTAATGCCGACAAAAAAAAGAGAATACCAGCCATAAAAAGAGATTTCTTACGGCCAAGCCTGGATGCAAAGAAACCTGAAACAGCACTACCGATAATACATCCGATCAATGCACTGGATGAAGTGATGCCATGTATTGCGTCTGTATATTCAAAATCCGCTCCGATGAAGAAAGCCTGAAGTCCCTTTTCAGCACCGGAGATAACAGCCGTATCGTAACCGAAAAGCAAACCACCGATTACAGCTACAAGTACGATAGAAAAGAGATATATTTTGCTACCTTTTTCTGTATAATTCATAATATTGATTTAATTGGCAATTAACAATTGACGGTTGATAATGAAAGACTAAATAATTAAACCATTATAACCACATGGTAATTATTAATTATCCATTATCAACTATCTATTAATTTTAGCAATACATATTCACAATTGCCTCATACAATTCTTGTTTACCACTGATTTGTTTCGGTTCGCCATTGACTTTTGCATAAGCAACAAGATCCTCCAAGGTCAACTTACCCTCTTCAAACTCTTTACCCTTACCGCTGTCAAAGGATGCATAACGTTCTGCCAGCATCTTCTTATAGGGAGATTCTTCCAGCAACTTGGCCGCACTTTCCAATGCACGTGCCATAGCATCCATACCTGCGATGTGAGCAATGAAGATATCTTCAAGATCAGTAGAATTACGGCGAGTTTTAGCGTCAAAATTCGTACCACCATTGCCCAAACCACCGTTACGAATAATCTGCATCATGGCTTGAGTCAGTTCATAGTTATCAATGGGAAATTGGTCTGTATCCCAACCGTTTTGATAATCACCACGATTAGCGTCAATAGAACCCAGCATACCGTTGTCGACAGCCACTGCCAGTTCGTGTTCAAATGTATGACCGGCTAATGTTGCATGATTTACTTCAATATTTACTTTAAAGTCTTTATCCAAAGCATGAGCTTTCAAAAAACCGATAACAGTTTCTGTATCTACGTCATATTGATGTTTGGTTGGTTCCATCGGTTTCGGTTCAACCAAGAATGTACCTTTGAAGCCACGGGCACGGGCATAGTCACGGGCAATGGTCAGCATTTGTGCAAGATGTTCTTTCTCACGTTTCTGATCAGTGTTCAGCAAAGACATATAACCTTCGCGTCCACCCCAGAACACATAGTTTAAGCCACCTAGTTCAATGGTAGCATCAATTGCATTCTTAATCTGAACAGCAGCACGGGCTACAACATCAAAATCTGGGTTGGTAGCCGCACCATTCATATAGCGTTCATGACCGAATACATTGGCAGTACCCCACAATAATTTGATACCTGTTTCTACCTGCTTTTGCTTTGCGTAAACTACGATTTCTTTCAAATTAGCTTCGTATTCTTCAATGGTATCAGCTTCCGTGCAGAGGTCTACATCGTGAAAACAATAGTATTCGATCCCCATCTTCTGCATAAACTCAAAACCGGCATCCATCTTGTTTTTAGCAGCCTGAATTTTATCAGTATAGTCGTTCCAGGGGAAACTCTTTGTACCGCCACCGAATTGGTCACCGCCTTCTGCACAAAGTGTATGCCACCACGCCATTGCAAACTTCAACCAATCTTTCATTCTCTTACCCATGATAACTTTTTCTGCATCGTAGTAACGGAATGCCATCGGGTTCTTACTCTCTTTTCCTTCAAATTTAATCTTTCCTATTCCAGGAAAATACTCTTTTGTTGCCATAATCTTAAATATTATTTAAAAACTAATTATATAATTGATAACTCCAAATAAGTCTTCCATCTTGCATAAGCATCCGCATAAGCCTCACAATCAGCCAATTTCGGTTCTATTACCTCCAGTTTTTCAAGCGTGGCAAAAGCTTCATTATTATCTTTATAGATACCGGCACCCATACCGGCACCTTTGGCAGCTCCCACTGAACCGTCAGTATCATAAAGCTCAATCACAGCCCCCGTAACACCAGCCAAAGTTTCACGGAACAACGGACTCAGAAACATATTAGCTTTTCCCGCATGAATTTTCTGTACGGGAATGCCCATTTGTTCCATAATATCGATACCATACTTAAAGGAAAATACAATACCTTCCTGTGCCGCACGAATGATGTGCTGTTTTCCATGCAGGTTAAAGTTGACGCCATGAAGGGAGCAACCTATCTCCTTGTTTTCTAACATACGTTCAGCACCATTGCCGAAAGGTAAAATACTGATCCCCGCACTGCCGATAGGAACTTGTGCCGCCAATGTATTCATATCATTATATGATATTCCTTCGGGGGCAACCGTACGCTTCACCCAAGAATTCAAAATACCTGTACCATTTATACAAAGCAGAACTCCCAAACGGGTTTGTTCAACCGTATGGTTGACATGAGCAAATGTATTAACACGCGATTTCGGATCATAGTCTATTCCACCATTTACCCCATAAACAACCCCTGATGTTCCTGCGGTTGATGCTATTTCTCCGGGATTAAACACATTTAAAGAAAGCGCATTATTGGGTTGATCTCCTGCACGATAAGTAATCGGAGTACCTTCTTTCAATCCCAACTCTTGAGCCGCAATGGCATTTACACGTCCTTGTTCGGAAAAGGTAGGTTTGATATCTGCTATCAGGGATTTGTCGAAACCATAATAATCCATCAGGAAACCAGCTAATTGACCGTTCTTGAAATCCCAAAACATACCTTCTGACAATCCGGAAACTGTAGTACAGATAGTACCACTCAGTTTCATGGCGATATAATCGCCCGGTAACATGATTTTGTATATTTTTTCGTAGATAGCAGGTTCGTTCTCCTTTATCCACGCCAGTTTAGAAGCAGTAAAATTACCCGGAGAGTTCAACAAACGGGAAAGGCAAGCCTCCTCTCCCAACATTTCAAAAGCTTTTTGTCCGTAAGGAACAGCTCTCGAATCACACCAGATAATGGCAGGACGTAATACCTGTTGATTTTTATCTACACATACCAATCCATGCATTTGATAAGAAATTCCGATTGCCCTTATATCCGCCGCATTTACACCTGAATCATTCAAAACTGCTTGTGTAGCCAGTCTAAGGTTATCCCACCAATTTTCAGGATTTTGTTCCGCCCAACCCGGTTTCATAGCTATAATCTCCGCCTCTGTCTTAGGAAAGAAAGCAGAAGAAACACATTTACCGCTATCGGCATTTATCAAACTCGCTTTGACAGACGAACTGCCGATGTCATAACCTAATAAATACATATTAATTACAAATTACTGATTATAAAATTCTTCATCGTCGTACCTTATTATATATCTTCTTATCGAAACGATAATAACGAGCCGCCCGGTGAGCTACTCCCTGTTGGCGTTCCTCCAAAGGAACTACGTACTCCATTAAAGCTATCTTCTTATGAAAATTGCGCACATCTATCTGTTTCCCGTATAGCAATTCATATAGAGTACGCAACTGGGCCGCCGTAAATTTGCGAGGTAATAAATCGAACAAACAAGACGGATTGATTTCTACATACTGGCGTATATACGTCATAGCCTCCTTGATAATCAGATTATGGTCGAACGCCAAGATTTTAATATCCTGCATTGCTACCCAGCAAGCCTGATAATCATCCAATGCGCGACTCAATGCTCGGTCTATTTTTACCAAGGACAAATAAGCTATGGTAACAATACGTTCCACTTTGGATTGCATGGCACGCTCCAACCAATGTACATCTTTAGGATCTTTTGTACGGTCTTTAGAACCGAATGCCTTAAATTGCATGAGATTTACATTTTTCAGCCCGGTCAATTCGTTCAACACTCTTTTGGCTGCCTCATCTAAATCTTCATCCATATAAATTAAACTTCCGGGCAACTTCATATCATGGAATATTTCCCCTTCCTCTTCCCCCACACGTTTAATCAACAGAACTCTGAGTTGTTCTCCGTCAAAACCAATCACTACACAATCTACCGATATATGGTTGTTCGCCAATGGTGTTATCTGTTCCATGTTTTGCATAATATCTATATTTAAACGTTACAAATATAAATAGGTTTTTCAAATAACCAATATATAAAAATATATTTTTATTGTGTTATAAAACATTATTTATCAAATAAGTACATATCATATAAAATACAATATCATATTTACGTGTTATCATATAAAATACAATATGTATTTTAGCAATAGAAAAGAGGTTGCTATTGTATTGTACGTAACAAGTATGAAGTACTTTATTTATAAGGATTTCAATAAGCAACCATTATATCTGAAAGATTGTAGGGATATTGTATTATTAATGCATCTCCAACCCTATATTGCACAAAAAACTCTATTTGTGCGGTGAATATCAGAAAAACCTTTACCTTTGCGACACTTTTTAATTAAACACTAAAAAACAAGTAAAATGAAAGCATTTGTATTTCCGGGTCAAGGTGCCCAATTTGTAGGCATGGGAAAAGACTTGTACGAAAACTCGGCTTTAGCCAAAGAACTTTTTGAAAAAGCAAATGATATCCTGGGATATCGCATTACAGATATTATGTTCAACGGTACAGACGAAGATCTGCGCCAGACTAAGGTTACTCAACCTGCCGTATTCCTTCATTCCGTTATCTCCGCACTTTGCATGGGCGATGACTTTAAACCGGAAATGACTGCTGGACATTCACTGGGTGAGTTCTCCGCATTGGTTGCAGCCGGTGCTTTGAGTTTCGAAGACGGCTTGAAGTTGGTTTATGCCCGTGCCATGGCAATGCAGAAAGCTTGTGAAGCACACCCTTCTACCATGGCGGCCATCATAGCCCTTCCGGATGAAAAAGTGGAGGAAATCTGTACTCAGGTAAATACCGAAGGCGAAGTTTGCGTAGCCGCCAATTACAACTGTCCGGGACAAATTGTTATCTCCGGTTCAATGGAAGGTATCAATAAAGCTTGCGAATTGATGAAAGTAGCCGGTGCAAAACGTGCTTTACCTTTGAAGGTTGGCGGCGCTTTCCACTCTCCGTTGATGAATCCTGCTAAAATAGAATTGGAAGCAGCCATTAATGCGACTGAAATTCATGCTCCCCAATGTCCTGTATATCAGAATGTAGATGCACTGCCCCATACTGACCCGGAAGAAATCAAGAAAAACCTCGTTGCCCAGTTGACAGCTTCTGTACGCTGGACTCAGACTGTGAAGAACATGGTGGCTGACGGCGCTACAGAATTCACAGAATGCGGTCCCGGCGCAGTGCTTCAAGGTCTTATCAAAAAAATTGCTCCCGAAGCAAATGCTCATGGCATTGCATAACTTTTAAACATACCATTATAATGAAGGTTGCTTTCCTTTTGGAAAGTGGCCTTTTTTTATACCTATCTCTGCCGAAAGATTGAGAACCATGAAAAATATAGATAAATTCAGAAACGCATTGGATGTATCCATCAATAAGTTATCTATAGATGCATTAGTACATGAAATCTGTAATAAACCGGAATACCTGAAAGACATGCATCAACTGATATCTGATGAAAAGCAAGCCGTCTCATGGCGAGCCATCTGGGTATGTGAGAAAGTGAGCGAATTGTACCCCAGCTGGTTTGCTCCATTATACAATGACATACTTCAAAGATTATTAGTTTGTCGGCACGAGGGTTCCAAACGCTTATTATTATCCATACTTTACAATATACCCGCCCCTACTCCTATTCCCGTCGATTTACTAAATTATTGCTTAGACCACATGTTGTCGCCCAAAGAAAGTATAGGTGTACAAGCATTATCCATCCGAATGGCATATAAACTTTGCAAGTTAGAACCGGAACTCCTGAAAGAGTTGCAACTTATACTTGAGAACACCGATACAGAGTATTATTCTAGCAGTGTCAGGAGCGCCATACGAAACATTTTTAAGAAAATAAAGAAGTAGTAGTTTCAGGAAACAAATTGTAATTCGATAAATAAAAAAAATCGGTTCTTTTGTTTTTTATGTCTGTATTTCCCTTACCTTTGCCATTGTAAAGACAAAGGGGTGCCCGGTCCGGGCTGAGATTATACCCTCGAACCTGATGCAGTTAGTACTGCCGTAGGAATTGAACATTATATTCTTCATATTTCCGCCTTAGCGGCGCTTCTTTGTATTTACTTCCATTATTGATTATTTACAATAAACAGAAAATGAAAGTATTAATAAACAACAAAGAAGTGGAAACAGCCGCTGTTACCCTTTTACAACTAACAGAAGAACTTTCCTTACCAGCGCAAGGTATTGCAGTTGCCGTAAACAACCGTATGATACCACGCACAGAATGGACAGACTATGTATTGTCCGCAGGTATTTCCATTGTCATCATAAAAGCCGTTTGTGGAGGATGAGGAATATGAAAAGTAAAAAAAACGAAATGAGAAACGGAACCCTACAGTTCATTACTCATTATACAGAACAATATACATATCTAGACTCCGTACGTATGGCTTTGGAAGGTGGATGCCGATGGGTCCAACTACGCATGAAAGACACTCCTATTGAAGAGATTCTCCCCATAGCCATAGAAACGAAAAAGCTATGTGAAAGCTATGACGCCACATTCATTATCGATGACCATGTAGAACTGATACAAGAAGTTCAAGCCGAGGGTGTACATCTTGGAAAAAAAGATGTGCCTATCGCCGAAGCACGCCGTATTCTCGGAAATAAATATATAATAGGTGGTACGGCAAATACATACGAAGACGTCAAAAACCTCTATTCTGCCGGAGCCGATTATATAGGTTGTGGTCCTTTCAGATATACCACCACTAAAAAGAACCTTAATCCGATACTGGGACTGGAAGGATACAAAAACATCATACAACAAGCGAAAAAAAACTCTATCAACCTCCCTATCATTGCCATCGGCGGAATAACCGTCGAGGACATTCCTGCCATAATGGCCACAGGTATCAATGGAATTGCCCTGTCAGGTAGCATCTTGCGGGCAAGTGACCCAATAGAAGAAATGAAAAAAATCATTTCAATCATCAAAAAGGAAGCAAGACAATAAACGAATTATACAGACATGGAAAAATTAATCATTGCGGGACGTGAATTCAGCTCGCGCCTGTTCTTAGGAACCGGAAAATTCAATTCAAATGAAGTGATGAAGCAATCGATATTGGTATCTGGCACAGAAATGGTGACGGTAGCCATGAAGCGTATCGAACTGGACAACCGGGAAGATGACATGTTGATGCATATCAAGCATCCTCATATCCAACTTCTACCCAACACCTCGGGAGTACGTAATGCCGAAGAAGCCGTATTTGCCGCCCAGATGGCGCGCGAAGCGTTTGGTACCAATTGGTTGAAACTGGAGATACATCCCGATCCGCGTTACTTACTTCCCGATTCCGTAGAAACCCTGAAAGCCACTGAAGAGTTGGTTAAACTAGGATTTGTAGTGCTTCCTTATTGCCAAGCAGACCCTACCTTGTGTAAACGTCTAGAAGAAGCTGGTGCGGCTACCGTCATGCCGTTGGGAGCCCCCATCGGTACCAATAAAGGATTACAGACCCGTGATTTTTTGCGTATCATCATAGAACAGGCCAATATTCCTGTTGTAGTGGATGCCGGTATCGGTGCACCGAGCCATGCCGCCGAAGCTATGGAAATGGGAGCTTCCGCCTGTCTGGTAAATACCGCCATAGCAGTGGCTGAAGAACCGGTAAACATGGCACAAGCCTTCAAGCAAGCCGTAGAAGCAGGACGCATGGCATACGAAGCGGGACTAGGATTGCAGGCTACTGATTTTGTGGCGGAAGCCAGTTCGCCGCTGACTTCTTTCCTGAATAAATAGAAGCCGATTATTTGATAAATAAGACTTTAAATTGTATCTGATATGAAACAAAAAATAAAATTCCCCCGTTCAGAAAAAGTGTATCTGTCGGGCAGTATTTATCCGGAACTTCGCGTGGCAATGCGTAAGGTAGAACAAATACCGAGTACAACATTCGTCAACGAAGAAAAAGTAATCACTCCCAATCCGGATATTTACATCTACGATACCAGCGGTCCATTCAGTGATCCAGCAATAAATATCGACTTAAAAAAGGGATTACCACGCCTACGCGAACCGTGGATACTCAGTCGCGGCGATGTAGAACAACTTCCAGAAATCACCTCTGAATACGGACGTATACGCCGTAATGATAAAAGTCTCGACTCCCTCCGTTTCGAACATATTACCCTACCATATAGAGCCAAAGAAGGAAAATGTTGTACACAAATGTATTACGCCAAGCAGGGCATTATCACGCCCGAAATGGAATACGTAGCTATCCGCGAAAACATGAACTGTGCCGAACTGGGTATAGAAACGTATATCACACCCGAATTTGTTCGCCGAGAAATAGCAGAAGGACGTGCCTTACTACCTGCCAATATCAATCATCCGGAAGCCGAGCCGATGATTATAGGACGCAGTTTTCTTGTGAAAATCAATACGAATATAGGAAACTCCGCCACCACATCGGGCATTGAGGAAGAAGTGGAAAAAGCACTTTGGAGTTGTAAATGGGGTGGTGACACGTTAATGGATCTCTCTACCGGTGAAAACATTCATGAAACTCGTGAGTGGATTATCCGTAATTGTCCTGTTCCCGTAGGTACTGTACCTATCTATCAGGCATTGGAGAAGGTAAACGGAAAGGTAGAAGACCTCACCTGGGAGATTTACCGGGATACTCTCATCGAGCAGTGTGAACAGGGAGTAGATTACTTCACCATCCACGCCGGCATTCGTCGTCACAACGCACATCTAGCGGATAAACGTCTGTGTGGAATTGTTAGCCGAGGTGGAAGTATCATGAGTAAGTGGTGCCTGATGCACGACCGGGAAAGTTTCCTTTACGAACATTTTGATGATATTTGTGATATACTGGCACAATATGATGTAGCAGTATCTTTGGGAGACGGATTGCGTCCAGGCTCTATATACGATGCCAATGATGAAGCACAATTTGCGGAACTCGATACGATGGGTGAACTCGTACTGCGCGCATGGGTAAAAAATGTACAGGCTTTTATCGAAGGTCCGGGACATGTCCCCATGCACAAGATTAAAGAAAACATGGAACGCCAGATAGAGAAATGCCATAATGCCCCTTTCTATACCCTCGGTCCACTGGTTACGGATATTGCTCCTGGTTATGACCATATCACTTCAGCCATCGGTGCAGCGCAAATAGGTTGGTTAGGTACTGCAATGCTATGTTACGTCACTCCCAAAGAGCACCTTGCACTGCCCGATAAGGAAGATGTACGTGTAGGAGTTATTACTTATAAGATAGCTGCACATGCTGCTGACCTGGCCAAAGGGCATCCAGGTGCACAAATCCGGGACAATGCATTAAGTAAAGCTCGTTATGAGTTCCGTTGGAAAGATCAGTTTGACCTTTCTTTGGATCCAGAACGTGCCCAAACGTATTTCCGTGCAGGACATCATACAGATGGGGAGTATTGTACCATGTGTGGACCCAATTTCTGTGCAATACGATTGAGTAGAGATTTAAGGATGAAAAAGAGTAAGTAAATGGTAGTTTTCTTTCACTACAGAAGATACAAAGAATGAAAAGAATTATTCAAATTTAAACCATAATACAATATGTTTTCAGACGAATTAGAAAAAATATCGTGGGAAGCGACAACGGAACGTATTCACACTAAAACAGATGCAGATGTACGCCGTGCTCTTTCCAAAGGATATTGTGATGTAGAGGATTTTATGGCACTTATTTCACCTGCCGCCATCCCCTATTTGGAAACAATGGCACGCTTAAGTAAAAAATATACAGAAGAACGTTTCGGTAAGACAATTTCCATGTTTGTACCTTTATATATAACAAACTCCTGTATCAATTCTTGCGTATATTGTGGTTTCCATATCAGTAACCCAATGCCGCGTACCATACTGACGGAAGAAGAGATTGTAAACGAGTACAAAGCCATCAAAAAACTAGCTCCTTTTGAGAACCTGCTACTGGTTACCGGAGAAAACCCGGCAAAAGCAGGGGTACCCTATATTGCTCGCGCCCTTGATTTGGCAAAACCTTATTTCAGTAATTTAAAGATAGAAGTAATGCCTTTGAAGGCAGAAGAATATGCCGAACTAAAAAGACATGGTATGAACGGTGTCATCTGCTTTCAGGAAACTTACCATAAAGCCAATTATAATATCTATCATCCTCGAGGCATGAAATCGAAATTTGAATGGCGTGTAAACGGTTTCGACCGTATGGGACAAGCTGGAGTCCATTCCATCGGTATGGGAGTACTTATCGGTTTGGAAAAAGAATGGAGAACAGACATCTGCATGATGGCGTACCATTTGCGTTATCTTCAAAAACATTATTGGAAAACAAAATACAGTGTCAATTTCCCCCGAATGCGTCCTTCTGAGAATGGAGGCTTTCAGCCGAATGTAGTCATGAATGACCGTGAACTGGCACAAGTGACCTTTGCCATGCGGATATTTGACCATGACGTAGATATCTCCTATTCTACCCGTGAACCGGCTGAGATAAGAGACCACATGGCTACCTTGGGGGTAACGACCATGAGCGCGGAAAGTAAAACGGAACCAGGCGGATATTACACATATCCACAGGCCCTCGAACAATTCCATGTGAGTGATGAGCGTAAAGCTGTAGAAGTAAATGCCGCATTAAAACGTTTAGGGCGTGAACCGATTTGGAAGGATTGGGATGTAAGTTTCGATTTAAAGAAATATGCAAGAAAATAATAAAATAATGAACCGATACGACAGACAAATCACCCTTCCTGAAATAGGTGAAGAAGGACAAAGGAAGATACAAAATGCACGTGTCTTGATAGTAGGTATAGGAGGACTTGGCTCTCCTATCGCACTATATCTGGCCGGCGCCGGCGTAGGAACCATCGGATTGATAGATGAAGATACCGTCAATCTCAGCAACCTCCAACGCCAGGTTTTATATATCGAAGATGAGATTGGGCAGTCTAAAGTAAAATGCGCTACACGCAGACTACAAGGTTTGAATAGTGACATCAAGATAGAAGCTTATCCTTTCCGGCTAACTGAAGAAAACGCAGATTTACTGATTGCGAACTATGATATCATTGTGGATGGATGTGACAATTTTACAACTCGCTACTTATTGAGCGACTCTTGTGCTAAAACAAATAAGCCATACGTCTATGGAGCTATTCAAGGTTTCGAAGGCCAAGTCTCCGTGTTTTGTCAGGATAGTGTTTTCAGAACTTATCGTAATCTCTATCCGGATGAAACAATAACATCGCAAATGCCGCCACCCAATAAATCTGTTATCGGAATCACTCCGGCTATTGTCGGGAGCATAGAAGCCAACGAAACACTGAAACTGATTTGCGGTTACGGTAATTTACTGGCTGGTAAACTATGGACTATTGATTTACGAACCATGCAATCGTATATTATTGACTTTTAAATTTCACCAATAAAAGTACTATAACTCCTATTACAGAATATGAAATTAATAGTTATCACTACCCCCTGTTTTTTCGAAGGAGAAGCTGAAGCTATCACTGCGCTATTCCATTCTGGATTACAAACTTTACATCTGCGCAAACCCGATGCTTCGATAGTAGAGATTGAAAGTCTTTTAAACAAGTTACCCCCTCAATACATGGAGCGTATCGTTACCCATGAACATTTTTGCTTGGTGTCCGATTATCATTTAAAAGGTATACACTTGAACAAGCGCAACCCACATATTCCCGAGAATTATTCAGGGCATATAAGTTCTTCCTGCCATTCTTTAAACGAGGTTGTACAACGTAAATCGACTTGCAATTATGTTTTTCTCAGTCCCATTTACGATAGTATTTCCAAAGCAGGTTATATTTCCGCCTATACACACGACAGTCTCCTACAAGCCTGCCAATCTCAAATTATCGATTCTCAGGTAGTGGCGTTGGGAGGTATCTCTGCAAAACATTTTCCAGAGATTCAATCTTTAGGTTTTGGAGGTGTAGCTATATTGGGTGATATTTGGAGCAGGACAGGAAATGATTTTATCAAATACTTCCAAAATCTCAGACGTCTCTCCCTATCTTATTAATAATATTCAATTCACAACTGATATAATAACGATGACTCCTCCCATCATACTTACCATTGCAGGTTCTGACTGTTCAGGTGGTGCAGGCATACAAGCCGACATAAAAACTATTTCTACACTGAAAGGCTATGCAGCTTCCGTTATCACTGCCATAACTGCACAAAACACAGTGGGCGTACAAGCGGTATACCCTCTTCCCGCTGATATAGTTAAAGCACAGATTAAATCTGTAATGGATGACTTACACCCTCATACTATTAAAATAGGTATGGTACACAATAGTTCAATAGTGTATGCCATTTCCCAATGTTTACAAAAGTATAAACCTGAAATTATAATTTATGATCCTGTTATGATTTCTACTAGTGGACGCCGCCTCATGACAGAAGAGACCATTCAGACTATCAAAGACAAACTCTTCCCCCTCTGTACTCTAATAACTCCAAATCTGGACGAAACAAGTTTCTTGTTGAATCAAACAATCACGGATATTAAGACAATGGAAAACGCAGCTTGCCGATTATCAGATAACTATCACACCTCGGTATTAATAAAAGGTGGACATTTAATCGGCAATGAAATGTGTGATATACTATACAACGAGGGACATATCCACCAGTTTAAACATCAAAAAATAGAAAGCCAGAATCTTCATGGAACAGGATGTACGCTTTCTTCTGCAATCGCTACTTTTCTTGCCAAAGGCAAAAGACTTGAAGAGGCTGTCCGCCAAGCTAAAACTTACATAAATATTGCTATCAGTAATGGTAAAGAGCTGCAAATCGGCCAAGGAAATGGTCCATTAGGACATTTTACATTTGAAGAATAACCTGTTTTATATTTTTATCCACTGTATTCATTAGCTTTTTAGTTACATACCTATTATTATTTAATTTTATCTATTATTTTTGCAGAAGCTATCACTATAAATAGGTATAATATGGAAAAAGCAAAAGTATATTTTTCAGACTTACGCACCTCTCCTACCTCTAATCTTTTGGATAAAATGGAACGCTTACTGAAGCGTGCAGGTATCGGTGAACTCCCTTTAAAGGACAACTTTGTAGCCATTAAAATTCATTTCGGTGAACCGGGAAATCTCTCTTATATTCGTCCCAACTATGCTGCACGAATGGCTAACCTACTCCGTAGCTACGGAGCCAAGCCGTTCCTTACGGATTGTAATACACTCTATAGCGGACGTCGTTCCAATGCGGTAGACCATTTACAGAGTGCCATGGAAAATGGTTTCAATCCCATATCTGCACAGTGTCAGGTAATTATCGGCGATGGTTTAAAAGGAACTGAGTATCGTGAGATCCCTTTGAATGGAGAATATTGTCCGGCACCTAAAATCGGTGCAGCCATTGCTGATGCCGATGTCGTTATCAGTATGAATCATTTCAAGGGACATGAACAAGCCGGTTTCGGAGGTGCCTTAAAAAATCTTGGAATGGGTTGTGCCAGCGTGGGTGGAAAGTTGGAGTTACATGCATCCTCCCAACCTAAGATTGATACCGGAAACTGCATCGGTTGTAATATATGCGTAAAGCATTGTGCCCATGATGCCGTGCATATGAATGCAGAACGGAAAGCGGAAATAGACTATGCGAAATGTGTAGGATGCGGTCAATGTGTAGCCCTCTGCCAACATGATGCTGCTGTAGTAAGTGATTGGGATACGTCCGAACGATTGAATTATAAGATTGCCGAATATTCTCTTGCCGTAGTAAAAGATAAGCCACACTTCCATATCAGTTTTATCATGAATGTTTCTCCAGAGTGTGATTGCTGGAACCATAATGACGCAGCTATCGTTCCCGACCTTGGAATTCTGGCATCAGCAGACCCGGTAGCTTTGGATATGGCATGTGTAGATATGGTTACCCAAGCTCCTATTTTGCATGGGAATAATGTTTTGGGTGAAGGTCATGAACATGAGGATCTACGTGGCTGTGATAAATTTCATATAATACATCCCGATACTGACTGGTTGGCAGGGCTTCGCCATGCTGAAAAGATAGGATTGGGAACTATGGAATATGAATTGGTAAAAATTTAAACCTTTTAAAGTTTATAAAGTCATAATTGAGTAGCGAGATACAAAAATTATAGGGTTTGAGACAAATCTGTAAAGAAGATGCCCGTTCATCCCTTAATTTTGTATTCTAATTAAAATAACGAATAAAAATTAACTCATATCATTGTACAAATGGAAACATCTGCTAAACTTTATTCTTTGCCTTTCGGCAACGTAAGAACTTATTTATTTGCTCTTTTATTTATTGTTGGAAATATTGCCCTACCGCAACTTTGTCATTTAGTACCGGCAGGTGGCCCAACATTGTTGCCTATTTATTTTTTCACATTGATAGCTGCTTATAAATATGGCTTCCAAGTAGGTCTGCTGACTGCCATATTATCTCCGGTAATCAATCATCTGTTATTTGCAATGCCTGCCGTAACTGTGTTACCGGCTATTCTGATAAAGTCCGGTTTGCTTGCAGGAGCAGCTGCACTTGCTGCACGTCATGTAAAAAGTGTTTCGCTGTTGGCTTTATTGGGAGTAGTCCTCTCTTATCAGGTTATCGGTACTGCTTTTGAATGGGCTTTGTGTGGTGACTTTTTCCTTGCTGTTCAAGATTTCCGTATGGGTATTCCGGGTATGTTAATTCAGTGGTTCGGTGGCTATGCATTACTGAAAGTAATAGCTAAAATCTAAAAAATAATTTAACCCATAAATTCAATGGCTAAGACAATGGAGGAAGTGTTGGAACGTTTCCGCACCATCGAGTTTCACGATGATTTTGATATGATTGTGGCAATTGCAAATGGCGGAATCGTTCCGGCAGGTATCATTAACCAACGTTTACAAAAGGAAGTACATCTACTCCGTATCAACCTAAGGGATGAATATCAACATCCTAAGTATGATGCACCTCAGTTGTTGGCACCCGTTGACTTTGAATTTAGAGGGAAAAACATACTACTGGTAGACGATCGCATAAAGACTGGTTCTACTATTCGGTTAGCGTGCGAATTACTAAAAGATGCTCATATGATTAAAACATTCGCAGTAAATGGAACGGCAGACTATGCTTTGTTTGACGAAACATGTTTTAAATTTCCGTGGATATTGTAGAATAAAAAGAGAATTTAAAGTTAAAAAGGATATGGACAGAAGAGATTTCCTGAAAACATTGGCAGTTACGGGAGCAGCTATGACTATACAACGCATAGAAGCGATGGATATACTGACACAAACGCTAACAAATACCGGTGATAATAAGGTAGACCTCGTAGCTGTAATGGGGGGTGAACCGGAAGTAATGTTTCGCCGTGCCATTACCGAACTGGGTGGTATGAAAAATTTCATCAAACCGGGACAGAAAGTAGCAATAAAACCTAATATCGGTTGGGATAAAGTACCGGAACTGGCAGGAAATACAAATCCTAAATTAGTTGCCGAGATTGTAAAGCAATGCTTTCAAGCTGGAGCCAAAGAGGTTACCGTATTCGATCATACCTGTGATGACTGGCAGAAATGTTATAAGAACAGCGGTATTGAAGCAGCTGCCAAAGCCGCGGGAGCCAAAGTAATGCCTGCACATCTGGAAAGTTATTACCGTGCGGTATCTCTACCTAAAGGTAAAAAAATGAAAAGCGCCAAGGTACATGAAGCAATCTTGAATAGTGATGTGTGGATCAATGTTCCAATTCTAAAAAATCACGGTGGTGCCAATCTGACTATATCCATGAAAAACCATATGGGTATTGTATGGGATCGTGGTTATTTCCATCAAAACGATTTGCAACAGTGTATTGCCGATATCTGTACATTACAGAAAAAGGCTGTACTGAATGTGGTAGATGCTTATCGCATTATGAAAACCAATGGTCCACGTGGACGTTCTGCATCTGATGTAGTATTGACTAAAGGTTTGTTTATCTCTCAAGACATCGTTGCTGTAGACACGGCTGCAGCCAAATTTTTCAATCAAGTTCGTGAAATGCCTCTTGACAAGGTAAGACATCTGGCTAATGGGCAGGCATTGAATGTAGGTACAATGAATTTGGATAAGCTCAATATCAAACGTATCAAGATTTAATTAAGACAGTACATACTCAAAAGATAGCAGCTTATGTTGAAAAAAGTAAGAATTGTATTATCTGTTTTAATCTTTGGGCTGATAACATTTTATTTTCTGGACTTTGCAGAATTACTACCCAACAAATTTCATGTATTGGCACATATCCAGTTTGTTTCGGCATTGATGTCATTTAGTTTCATTGCATTGGTTATACTAATTGTATTAACACTTTTGTTGGGACGTATTTATTGTTCGGTGATCTGTCCGATGGGGGTCTTGCAGGATATAATAAACTGGATATCCCAAAAGACTGTAAAGAAAAAGAAACGTTTCCGTTTTTCTCCGGCAAAGAATATAGTAAGATGGAGTGTATTGACCATCGCTGTTTGTTCATTCTTATGTGGATTTACTGTGTTATTAGGATTGTTGGATCCATACAGCGCATTCGGACGTATTATTACTAATATATTCAAACCTGTCTATATGATAGGTAATAATCTATTGGAGTCCATTTTCTCCCGGTTTGATAACTACACATTCTATCAAGTAGATGCTTCTTTACTCAGTATTTCTTCATTTATTATCGGATTGGTTACTTTCCTTATAATCGGTTATTTAGCCTGGAAACATGGAAGAATGTGGTGTAATACGATATGTCCCGTAGGAACGTTACTGGGATTTGTAAGCCGTTTCTCGCTTTTCAAAATCCGTATAGATGAGAATAAATGTACACACTGTATGGTTTGTGGTACTAAATGCAAGGCATCCTGTATTGACAGTAAAAATCAAAAAATAGATTATACACGCTGTGTAGATTGTTTTGACTGCTTGGAAAGTTGTAAAGAAGGTGCATTAGTCTACTCCTTGCCTTCTTCTACACTGAAAAAAGGCCAACAGTTAGTTACATCTGACACTTCAAAACGTCGTTTTCTATTCATAGGTATGGCCACCGCAGTAACTGCCCCAAAAGTAATGGCACAAACACAATCCGTACTCGCCACAGTTGCCGGCAAAGTGAGCGATAAACGTAAGACACCTATAATTCCTCCGGGCTCTATTAGTCTCACACATTTCCAAACACATTGTACATCGTGTCATTTATGTATTAGCAAATGTCCATCACATGTATTGAAACCTGCTTTTATGGAATATGGTATTGCCGGAATGATGCAACCTACTATGTTTTTTGAGAAAGGTTTTTGTAATTTTGACTGTACGGTTTGCGGTGACGTTTGTCCCAATGGTGCTATTAAACCATTAACTATCGAACAAAAGCATTTAACACAAATGGGAAAGGTAGTATTTACAGAAGAGAATTGTATTGTATACACTGATGGTACTAGTTGTGGTGCCTGTTCAGAACATTGCCCCACCCAAGCACTTTCTATGATACCTTACAAAGACGGATTGACTATTCCACATGTTGATACGAATATTTGTGTAGGCTGTGGAGGTTGCGAATATGTATGTCCTGCCCGTCCCTTCCGTGCCGTACATATTGAAGGGAATAAGGTACAACAGGAAGCTCATCCATTTACTGAAATAAAAGAAGAAAAAATAAAAGTTGATGATTTCGGCTTTTAAAAACATATAAGGGGTATTTTATTATCCAAAATATAACAAAGGATCTACTTCTCTTATAAAAGAAAAAGTAGATTCTTTTTTATAAGACCAATCGTTGAACATTTTTCCTCTATTTTCCTTTCTTCCTTCAATAAAATAACTAAATTCGTGCCGAACAATATGGAAGATTTTGACATGGAGGTAACAACTAATAACTGGTTCACAAAAAAATATCCGGTAGGTTATGCTTTGAGTGGAGGCTTTATAAAAGGATTTGCCCATTTAGGGGTTATGCAGGCTTTACTGGAACACGATATCAAGCCTGATATTCTTTCTGGTGTCAGTGCAGGTGCATTGGCAGGAGTATTTTATGCTGATGGTAATGAACCACACAAAGTACTCGATTATTTCTCCGGACATAAGTTCCAGGATCTTACCAAGTTGGTTATCCCCAAAGTAGGTTTATTTGAATTATGTGAATTTATCGACTTTCTTAAAACCAATCTGAAGGCAAAAAAAATGGAAGATTTACAAATACCGCTGATCATCACTGCTACAGATCTGGATCATGGACGTCTGGTACATTTTCACAAAGGCGATATTGCAGAACGCATAGCGGCATCTTGTTGTATGCCTGTATTGTTCGCCCCAGTCAATATTGACGGTACCCATTATGTAGATGGTGGACTATTAATGAACCTACCGGTGACCACTATCCGACGTATATGCGAAAAAGTAGTAGCAGTAAATGTCAGCCCTCTAATGGCTACAAAATATAAAATGAATATTGTGAGTATCGCCTTGCGATCTTATAATTTCATGTTCCGTTCCAACAGTTTTGCCGAACGCGAAAAGGCGGATTTATTAGTGGAACCTTACAATCTGGAAGGTTATAGCAATACGGAACTAGAAAAGGCAGAAGAAATCTTCATGCAAGGTTATAATACTGCCAATGATGTTTTGAAAAGGCTTTTGGTAGATAAGGGAAGTATCTGGAAAGAATAAAAAAACAACTATATTCTAAATAAAAAAGAAATGAATGACGAAAACAAACTAATAATTTATCAAGTGTTTACCCGCTTATTCGGGAACAATAATAACCACTGTATCAATAACGGAAGTATCGCAGAAAATGGATGTGGTAAAATGGCCGATTTTACGACAAAAGCATTAAATGAAATAAAAAAATTAGGGATCACTCACATTTGGTATACAGGTATCATTGAACATGCTACCCAAACTGATTATCGCCGATATAATATCTGTCCTGACCATCCGGCTATTGTGAAAGGGAAAGCAGGTTCACCATACGCCATCAAAGATTATTATGACATAGACCCGGATTTGGCAAAAGATGTTCCGGAACGGATGAAAGAGTTTGAAAACCTAGTACAACGTACCCATCGTAGTGGTTTGAAAGTTATCATCGATTTTGTCCCCAACCATGTAGCCCGTCAATATCACTCAGATACCCAACCTGATGGTACATCACAATTGGGTGCTAATGATGATACAAATTATGCATTTAGCCCGTATAACAACTTCTACTATATTCCTCAGTCGGAGTTACATGGACAGTTTGACATGAAAGCTTCTGCTACTGAACCTTATAAGGAATTTCCTGCTAAGGCAACGGGAAACAATCGTTTCGACGCCTACCCTAATATTTATGATTGGTATGAAACCATAAAATTAAATTACGGAGTCGATTACCAAAATGGGGGAACTTGTCACTTCAACCCCATTCCGGATACATGGCCTAAGATGTTGGATATTATGCTGTTCTGGGCAGAAAAGAATATTGATGGATTTCGTTGCGATATGGTAGAAATGGTTCCTGTCGAGTTTTGGGAATGGGCCATTCCGCAAGTAAAGATCAAACACCCTTCTCTCCTATTCATTGCTGAAGTTTATAATCCAAGAGAATATAATAACTATTTGTTCCGTGGTAAGTTCGATTATCTATATGATAAGGTAGGTCTTTATGATACACTCCGTGCAATAGTCTGCGGAGATGAATCGGCAACCGCCATCAGTCGCTCCTGGCAAAGTTTAGGTGGCATAGAAAAACGCATGCTGAATTTCCTTGAAAATCATGATGAACAACGTATTGCCTCCGACTTTTTTGCCAGTAATCCACGTAAAGCTGTTCCTGCATTAATTGTATCAGCTTGCATGAATACCAACCCAATGATGATTTATTTTGGTCAAGAATTTGGTGAGCTCGGAATGGATAGTGAAGGTTTCAGCGGTAGAGACGGGCGTACTACAATTTTTGATTATTGGAGTGTAGATACAATCCGCCGCTGGCGTAACGGAGGTAAATTCGATGGAAAGATGCTGACGGAAGATCAAAAACACCTATATGGCATCTATCAACGGATATTGACTCTTTGTAATGAAGAAAAGGCTATTTCAAAAGGTGATTTCTTTGACCTGATGTATGCCAACACCAATGGTTGGCGTTTCAATGAACATAAACAATATACATTCTTACGTAAATATGAAAGAGATTTACTATTTTTCGTTGTAAACTTCGATCATATTTCTGTAGATCTTGCTATCAATATTCCCTCTCATGCATTTGATTTCCTGCAAATACCGCAGATGGATCAATATAAAGCGGTAGATTTACTTACCGGAAAAAGTGAAAACATCAGTTTATTACCTTATAAAGCCACAGATATTTCAGTAGAAGGATATAGCGGAAAAATTCTGAAAATAAAATTATAGAACTATATCTTAATAGTTATAACGAAACGAAGAAAATTTTCTCTTCATTCAAGTAATGAGATCACATTCTTCGTTTCGTTTTATTATATCATATCATATCTTATCTCCTTTCTCCATTTTTTCTTTCAGGCGATACAACCGAGTAATAGCCGGATTATAAAATTCATCCGGATAATGTACATTTATATCACTTAAATTAGCAAAGACATATCGTTTTACATTCATAATATTTTCTGAATCACTTAAAACGATCTGTTGTGGGAAAGTCGTTGTCTTTGCCCATTCAATCAACATCTTAACGCTTTCTTCATCATATTTATACTCTTCCATATTTCACATATTTTCTTGCAAAGATATAACAATTGCTAAAGTTATCCTTACCCAAGTGAACAAAATCCGAATAAGCCGTGTTATATATCTGTGTTTTTCATAGTATTAGATATAAGATTAATTAAAGGAGACGTACCCGCTTGTGATAAGTAAGTACATCAAAAAACAGAAGCGTCTGTTTGATTGATAAATGTGTAAGGAGCATCGGTTTACCAGAGCCGATGCTTTTTTTACCCTTCTTTGTAGTATGTTAGAAATATTATCCGTAAATTTGGCAGATAATAAGGAAAATATGATATGAACATCCCTGTTATATTCCAATTCTTAAAAGAACTGTCCGCAAACAATAACCGTGAATGGTTTAATGCGCATCGGGGTCTATATGAAACAGCCCGTAATGAGTTTGAAAACTTGTTGACAGTAATTATTTCCCGTATATCCCTGTTTGATGAAACTATTCGAGGCATAGAAGCAAAAGACTGTACGTACCGGATTTATCGCGATACGCGGTTCTCTGAAGATAAGACTCCATATAAAACACATTTTGGAGGTTACATCAATGCAAAAGGAAAGAAATCTGATCATTGCGGATACTACATTCATCTGCAACCGGACAATTGCTTGTTAGCAGGAGGTAGTTATTGTCCTCCCCCTCCCATATTGAAGGCATTACGCCAAGCTGTTTATGATAATATAGATGAATTTCGTGACATTGTCGAAGATCCGGTTTTCAAACAATATTTTCCGGTTATCGGAGAAAATTTCTTAAAGACTGCTCCAAAAGGATTTCCCAAAGATTATCCATATCTAAAGTACTTACAATGTAAAGAATACACTGTGTCTTGCTATCAGCCTGACTTTTTTTTCCTTACACCGGATTTTCTAGAACGTACGGATGAAATCTTCAAGCAAATGAAACGATTTTCTGATTTTGTAAATTATACAATAGACGACTTTGAATAATTTCCTAATAATAACTAACTTAAAACATTCTGATTATGGTAGTAGATAAACTTGAAAACATTGAAAAATATGCTTCTTTGAATCCTTTATTCGCACAAGCCATCGATTTCTTGAAATCACATGATCTGGATACATTAGAAATAGGCAAAACCGAATTAAAAGGTAAAGATCTGTTGGTAAATGTAGCTCAGACTAAGCCAAAAACCAAAGAAGATGCCAAGCTCGAAACACACAAGGATTTTATCGACATACAAATACCACTTTCGGGAACAGAAATTATGGGTTATACCGCAGCTAAGGACTGCATACCTGCCGATGCTGTTTATAATGCCGAAAAAGATATTACTTTCTTCGAGGGATTGGCTGAAAGTTATATTAAAGTTAAACCTGGAATGTTTGCTATTTTCTTTCCACAAGACGGTCATGCTCCCGGTATTACTCCTGACGGCGTGAAGAAAGTTATTGTGAAAGTTAAAGCATAAATACATCAAATCCCCAAAACTCATCCTATTATGGAAACATTGAATTTGATTAAGAATGATCCTTGGTTGGAGCCCTTTGCCGACGCCATTAAAGGACGTCATCAGTACGCTCTTGATAAAGAGGCTGAACTGACTGACAAGGGAAAGAAAACGTTGTCTGACTTTGCTACCGGATATCTTTATTTCGGTTTGCATCGTACAGAAAATGGTTGGATTTTCCGTGAATGGGCACCTAATGCGAGTCAGATATTCCTTGTTGGAACTTTTAACGACTGGAAAGAAGAGAAGAAATATAGTCTTAAACGTAAGGTAAATGGTAATTGGGAAATTAAACTTCCAGTTGATGCCATAAAACATGGAGACTTATACAAACTGATGGTACATTGGGATGGTGGTTGTGGTGAGCGCATTCCTGCATGGACTACCCGGGTAGTACAAGATGAGCAAACGAAAATATTCAGTGCACAAGTATGGGCACCTGAACAGCCATACAAAATGAAAAAACGAAATTTTAAACCGGCTACTGATCCGCTGTTGATTTATGAATGTCATATAGGCATGGCACAGCAGGAGGAAAAAGTAGGCAGTTATAAGGAATTTCAAGAAAAAATTCTTCCACGTATTGCTAAAGACGGATACAACTGCATACAGATTATGGCTATTCAGGAACATCCTTATTATGGTAGTTTTGGATATCACGTATCAAGTTTCTTTGCAGCATCATCCCGTTTCGGTACTCCGGAAGAATTGAAAGAGTTAATTGATACTGCTCATGGAATGGGAATTGCAGTTATTATGGATATTGTACATTCACATGCTGTAAAAAATGAAGTGGAAGGTCTGGGTAATTTTGCTGGCGATCCTAATCAATATTTCTATCCAGGTGGACGCCGTGAACATCCGGCATGGGATTCTCTTTGTTTTGACTACGGAAAGAATGAAGTCATTCATTTTTTGTTATCCAACTGCAAGTTCTGGATGGAAGAATATCATTTTGATGGTTTCCGTTTTGATGGTGTCACTTCAATGTTATACTACAGTCATGGTTTAGGCGAAGCATTCTGTAATTACGGAGATTATTTTAATGGCCATCAGGATGATAATGCCATTTGCTACTTAACGCTTGCCAATCGTTTAATTCATCAGGTCAACCCTAAAGCTATCACTATCGCTGAAGAAGTATCAGGTATGCCCGGTTTAGCAGCTAAATATGAAGATGGTGGCTATGGTTTCGATTACCGCATGGCAATGAATATTCCAGATTACTGGATTAAAACCATTAAGGAAAAGATCGATGAGGATTGGAAACCCTCCAGTATGTTCTGGGAAGTAACCAATCGTCGTCAAGACGAAAAAACTATCTCGTATGCAGAAAGTCATGATCAAGCATTAGTAGGTGATAAAACGATTATCTTCCGTTTGATCGATGCTGATATGTATTGGCATATGCAGAAAGGAGATGAGAACTATACCGTAACCCGTGGTATTGCCCTTCACAAGATGATCAGATTGCTCACGGCAAGTACCATCAATGGTGGTTACCTAAACTTCATGGGCAATGAGTTTGGACATCCGGAATGGATCGATTTTCCCCGCGAAGGTAACGGTTGGTCATGTAAATATGCCCGTCGTCAATGGGATTTAGTAGATAATCAGAACTTGACTTATCACTACATGGGAGACTTCGATGCTGCTATGCTTAGTGTTATCAAGAGTATTAAGAATTTCCAGTCTACTCCTGTTCAGGAAATATGGCATAACGACGGCGATCAGGTATTTGCCTATATGCGTAAAGATTTAGTATTTGTATTCAACTTTAATCCAAAGCAATCTTTTACAGATTATGGTTTCCTTGTTCCGGCTGGAAGTTACGAAGTAATTCTGAATACAGACAATCCCTCATTTGGCGGTAACGGACTTACTGACGATACGATAAAACATTTCACCATTTCTGATCCATTGTATAAAAAGGAAAAGAAAGAATGGCTGAAACTTTATATTCCAGCGCGTACAGCAGTTGTGTTGAGAAAGACAAAATAATTAAGTATAAATAGAAAGAGGCAGGTATCTTTAAAACACCTGCCTCTTTCTTTTACATTAATTCATAGTTCTTATTTCAACTGAGAATCTATAAAATTCAACATGGTTTTAGCATTATCCATCATTTTCTTTTGAGCCGGACTGCCAGCTGAAAGCAAAGGGATGAGTTTATCCAAATACTCTTTAGCTTCCTTGAATTCTACTTTAGCTTTCTCGGCATCAGTCTTTAATGTATTGGCTCCCTGACTGTAATACAATGAGCCCAAACTATTTAAAGCATTAATATTTTCAGGTTGAATTGTAAGGGCTTGTTTGAATGCCTCTTCTGCCTCGTTAACCTTCTTTGATCTTTGCGCCAAAATGCCTTGATTTACATAATAAGTGGCATACATCTTAGTCAAAGTCTTATTACCAGGATTTGCTTCCAATCCTTCTTTCAAAGTAGCAACATACTCCTCATTTTTCTTCAAATCTTTTAATGCACCAGCTTTACCGATATAAGCATTTGCCAAATTATATTTTTTCTGAACAGCAATATCGAAATATTTTAATGCTTCAGCCGGTTTCTTTATTTTATCGGCACAAACACCACAGTTAAAAGCAATAACAGAATCTTGATTGTTAGTTTGTGTAAGATAAGTACTGAACTTTGTGTATGCTTCTTGATAATTTTTAGCCTCAAGAGCGGCTTTACCTTCATTGACCAATTGAGCAGGGTCAGCATTCTGCGCGAAGAAGTTAGTAGCTGCACAACATAGTGCAAGAGATAAGATTAATTTTTTCATTGCTTTATTTATTTTAAAAGTTGATATTTCAAAGTTAGCGGGCTATTGCATAGCAACAAAACCTTTTTACCTTTTTTGAGTTTTTTAGGAGAGTAGTAACAAGTGTTATTTTACGTAAACACAAACAATTCTTAATTATTCCACCAATTTTAATTTTCAATATTCTTATTCTATTCATCCGTTTCGGGCATCTAAAACTTTGTCATTCAATCACCCATCAATTCCATTCCCCAAAAGTTAAACAGTTTATCTACCGACAAGAATATTTTTTAGATATAAATATTTGCAGTTTACATAAAAAAGCGTACCTTTGCACCGCAATTAAGGCTGGTTCCGTAGCTCAGCTGGATAGAGCAACGCCCTTCTAAGGCGTGGGTCTTGCGTTCGAATCGCAACGGAATCACAACGATAAGGCAAGTAGTCGATAAAAAGACTGCTTGCCTTTCGTCGTTTATCTGGGTATCAACAACTTACTACCTTTCCAATTTCGAGTTTGATATTCACACTAAAATGGCAAGGGGCCATCCATACCCACTCCACCAAAAGGATTATCTGTTTGAGCCGGAAAATCAGCAGCAGTTGGTGGCGGAGGTGTAGAAGGACTGCCAATAGGTGCATTCATACGCGAACCAAAAGTTGCTCCTCCTCCACCTTCCGTAGGAGGAGGAATAACCATATCGTCTTCCGGATTGGCAAAACGGGTATATTGGCCAATAAACCGGAGACGAACATCACCTACCGCACCATTACGATGCTTGGCTATGATAATTTCTGCCATACCGCGTAAGTCGCTACCATCAGCAGAAGTATAAATCTTATAATATTCGGGACGATGGATAAAACAAACCATATCGGCATCTTGCTCAATAGCACCAGATTCACGAAGATCACTCAATTGTGGACGTTTACCCTCCTCACCCTCACGGTTTTCCACACCACGATTCAACTGTGACAAGGCAATAATCGGTATATTCAACTCCTTGGCCAATCCCTTCAATGAGCGCGAAATGGTACTTACCTCTTCCTGGCGGCTACCAAATGACATACCACTTGCATTCATCAACTGAAGGTAGTCAATGATAATAATCTTCACGCCATGTTCGCGTACCAAACGACGAGCTTTAGTACGAAGTTCAAAGACCGACAACGAAGGAGTATCGTCAACATAAAGCGGAGCATCAAGCAGATCACGTAATTTATAGTCCAACTGTTGCCATTCGTAGTCGGCAAGCTGTCCACTCTTGATTTTCTCACTCGGGATTTCACATACATTAGAGATCAGACGATTCACCAACTGCACGTTACTCATTTCAAGAGAGAACAAAGCAACAGGATTACGAAAATTCACGGCTATATTTTTAGCCATAGAAAGGACGAAAGCCGTTTTACCCATAGCAGGACGAGCAGCGATAATGATAAGATCGGACTTCTGCCAGCCAGAGGTCATTTTATCCAATTTGGTATAACCACTTTCAAGACCACTCAAACCATCGGTACGGGCAGCCGCCTTTTGAATAAGGTCATAAGCTTCAGCGATAACCGGATTAATCTGTGTATAATCCTTCTTCATATTCTGCTGCGAGATTTCAAACAACTTGCCTTCAGCTTCTTGCATCAAGTCATCAACATCCAAAGTCTCATCGAACGCTTTACTTTGAATATTACTGGTAAAGGTTATCAGTTCGCGTGCCAAAGCTTTCTGAGCAATAATACGAGCATGATACTCAATATGCGCTGAAGAAGCCACTTTACTACTCAACTGAGTGATATAGAACGGACCACCTACTTCTTCCAAATCTCCACGTTTGGAGAGTTGTTCTTTTACAGTAAGGATATCTACCGGTTTCTGATTAGCCACCAAATCGGTAATTGCAGCATATATCAATTGATGGCGATGTTCATAAAAAGATTCCGGACGAAGAATTTCACTTACCAATGAGTAAGCATCTTTCTCAATCATCAAAGCACCAAGTACAGCTTCTTCCAATTCTGGTGCTTGCGGCTGGATACGTCCGTAGTCATTAACGGGCTGAGGTGTTTTTCCTTTGGGAGTACGAGTTATTCTTCTTTGTTCTACCACTTTATTTATCACAAATTATTAATTACAAATCATCAAATAGAAATTATGAGCACAAGCTCTTCTAACATTAACGGAAGGACAAAGATAAACGATTTTATTCATTGGATATCACAATCTATGGTTAAGTTTTCAATCTATTATAAACAGAATTTATTAACTTTGTCTCCATAAGTGCAATTTATAACTCGTAATTTGTTATTCATATCATGATTATATTTCCAAATGCTAAAATAAACTTAGGACTGAATATCACAGAGAGACGTTCTGACGGATATCACAATCTGGAAACGATATTTTATCCATTACCTATCGAAGATGCATTAGAAGTGAATGTATGGAACAAAGGAACAGGAAAATTCCGCCTGCATCAGTCCGGTTTAGAAATAATCGGAGAAACTGAGAATAATCTGGTAGTGAAAGCATATAAAATGCTGGATGAGGAATTTAATCTTCCTCCTGTAGACATTTACTTGTTCAAACATATTCCATCGGGAGCCGGTCTAGGTGGAGGATCGGCCGACGCAGCCTTTATGTTGAAATTACTGAATAAAAAATTTTGCCTGAACCTTACCGATGAAGTTTTGGAAGAATATGCTGCCCGTTTAGGCGCAGATTGCGCTTTCTTCATAAAAAATAAACCCACCTATGCCGAAGGTATCGGAAATAGATTTTCCCCTATTCCATTGTCATTAAGAGAGTATAAGTTCTTATTGGTAAAACCGGATATCTTTGTCTCTACGCGTGATGCCTTTTCAAAAATAAGGCCATGTCATCCTCAAATATCTTTAAAAGAAATCGTACAGTTACCCATTGAAGAATGGAGGAAATATATGTTCAATGATTTTGAAGAAAGTGTCTTCCCACAATTCCCAGTTATAAGAGAAATAAAGGAAGAATTGTACAAACTGGGGGCAGTCTATGCATCAATGAGCGGTTCCGGTTCCTCTGTTTACGGATTGTTCAAGCCAGATACCCTACTGCCGGAAATAAGTTTTGGGAAAAATTCACTCCTTTATAAAGGAGAACTGACTATATAGCAAAACAAGGTAACCTTACTAAACAAAAAATAATCAGCATTGTTTTAATAGAACTTAAAAACAACCTGATTATGAAAAAAAATAGATTTTACTTATTGACAAGTTTACTGTTAGTACTTTCTACAACAGCCTTTGCCGATAGTCTTCCTCTAAAGGTAAAGACTGCATTTAGAAATATGTATCCCAAAGTTTCCAATGTGGAATGGGAACAAATTGGCGGATATTATACCGCAGATTTTGTGATGGATCATCATGAAATAGATGTGTGGTTCGATACTAACGGAGAATGGGTGATGACTACAAATGATGTTGAATCGTTGGAGAAAATCCCTGTTCCCGTCGCAGAAGCATTTATGAAAAGTACTTGGTCTTCTATGAGACTAAAAGATGTAAGAATTGTGACTTTTCCTAAACATCCCACTGTAATTCTTATAGAAGTAGAAGGGTATAATTCCGATGAAGAATTCCAATTATTCTACTCATCGGATGGTAAGTTGGCAAATAGTATAAATACGAGTGAACTAGGAGGAGAAATCTACCCCGGACTGTTTGAATAATACATTTCGGGTGCAAATTTCACAGATAACACGAATTTATTTGTTTTCTCTATGGAATTGCACCTGAAATAAATATATCCCTCTTCAGTATACTTTAATACACTTCTACTTTCGCTGCGATCTTTTTAGTTTTGTCACGCAACACATCAAGATCATCCCCCAATGGTGCATAACAAAGTACAACTCCCATACGGCGGTTTAAACGGGTAGTAGGTTTACCAAATATACGCAGATAAGTATCTTCTTCTTTCGTCACTTCTTCCAAACCACGATAGTTGGGATGTTCCTGACTGGCAATAGGAGAAAGAATAACCGCACTCGCTCCCATACGTTCCTGCTTGATACCCGGGATAGGTAAACCTAAGACAGCACGCAAATGAAGTTCAAACTCATTGAGATTTTGTGTTCCTGCCAAAGTAACCATACCTGTATCGTGCGGACGTGGTGACAATTCGGAGAAATAAACCCCATTCTCATGACTGAGAAAGAATTCCACTCCCCAAAGACCGGCACCTGTTAAAGCACGAGTCACTTTTTCCGCCATCTCTTGCGCTTCTTTCAAGTGGGCAGGATCGATATGCGCCGGTTGAAAACTCTCTCGATAATCTCCCCCCTTCTGTACATGCCCGATAGGAGGACAGAACAGAGTAGGACCATTCTTCTGGGTAACAGTGAGCAAAGTTATCTCACTATCAAACTTGATAAACTCTTCAATGATAAGTTCTTTGATATCACCACGACTACCATTACATCCATATTCCCATGCATGTTCCAATTCATCGGCACTCTTCACAAGCGACTGTCCTTTACCGGAAGAAGACATTAACGGTTTTACCACACAAGGAAAACCAATTTTTTCGGCAGCAGCCTTCAATTCATCCAATGATTGGGCATAGAAATATTTAGCAGTTTTCAACCCCAGCTCTTTAGCAGCAAGATCCCGGATAGCCTTACGGTTCATCGTAAAATTAACGGCCCGCGCACTGGGAACTACCTGAATACCTTCCTTCTCAAAATCATATAAACGTTCTGTACGGATAGCTTCTATTTCCGGTACAATAATATCCGGCTGATGTTTATGAACCACACGTTCTAATGCATCGCCATCCAGCATACTGAACACTTCGTATTCGTCTGCCACCTGCATGGCGGGTGCTCCGGCATATGAGTCACAAGCAATGATGTATTGACCTTTACGTTGGGCAGCAATTACAAATTCCTTACCCAATTCACCGGAACCTAAAAGTAAAATCTTTTTCATTTCAGTATCAGTTTTTATAAAATTATTGCAAAGATAGGGAGAAAAAACGAGATAAAAGAAATACGGGAAGTTAACTTCATCCACTATATAAAGTTAACTTCCCGTAATTATGATATTAACATATTAGCACCCCTTCAGTTAACTTCATTCCAACAATAAAGTTAACTCACTGCCAGTCCCTCATTGATGTTGTTCTCTCAACAAATCATTCACCGTCTTAACCGGATTGAATGTACTCAAAGGAACTTCTACAAATACCGTATTCCAATCGCTCATGGCACCATTCCAAAGTCCGGGAAGTTCAAGAGCTTTCAAGTCTTTACCATTCTTGGACTTATAGGATATGAAACCTGTCGCTTTATCTACATATTTTACGAGATCAAATTTATGTCCTTTATAATCGCGTACCGCACAAACCAAATCCACAGGATTAAAATGCGTACCTTTCTCAAACATTTCTTTCTTTTCTGCGTCATCCATGTCAATCTGAGAGCTTTCCAAAATTTGCAGAGAAATGGTACCATCACTGTTGTAAGCGAGGAACGGACCGCCACCGGGTTCTCCCACATTCTTCACCATACCGCAAACACGCATCGGGCGATTCAACTTCTGTTTCAAATAAATCACCAGTTCAGCATCTTCCAAATTCTTTGTCTCCGGATTTTTACAGAATAACTTCTTTTGCAGGAACTGCAAAATCTCAAGAATTTGCCCATGTGTATATTTACCGCTATCCAATAATTGCAAATAGGCAAAAGCCTGTTGCTGCAAACTAACAAGTACACCAGCAATCAGTTTTTTATATAGCACAGTATCACCTTTCAGTTTGTCAGGTACTACATTATCTATATTTTTAATGAAAATCACATCAGCATCAAGGTCGTTCAAGTTCTCAATCAGTGCACCGTGCCCACCCGGGCGGAACAAGAGCTTACCATTGTCACGGAAAGGTTTGTTCTCCATATCGGCAGCAACCGTATCTGTACTGGGTTTCTGTTCTGAGAAACTGATATTATAGTCTACGCCATATTTCTTAGCGTAAGAAGCAGCCTTCTCATCAACCAACGCTTTGAATAAAGCACGATGTTCGGGAGACACCGTAAAATGAACATTCACTTTTCCATTCTTATTGGCAGCATAAAGCGCACCTTCCACCAAATGTTCCTCCAGTGGAGTACGGCTTCCGTCTTCATACTTATGGAATTTCAACAACCCTTTCGGTAACGCTCCATAATTCAGTCCGGCAGCTTCTAGCAAAGCGGCAACTACAGCTTTATAATTACCTTCAATCAACAACATAGGAATATCTTTTCCAGTTGTCTGACGACACGCTGTATTCAAATCATCATAAAAAGCAAATTTCTCGATTTTCTCAAAGAATTTTTTTTCAAAATCAGTCTGAGGTATATCATAATCAGCTCCAAGAAATTCAAACATATTCTTGAACATACGACTTGCTGCACCTGATGCAGGAACAAACTTAACAACTATTTTATCCGTTTGGGTATATACTTCCCAAGCATCCAAATATTTCTTTTGCTCGTCAACATCAGGAGCCAATATACCTTGTTTTAGAGATGCAGCGGCAAATAACTTCAAATACGGGAAACCTTTTTCAAAACAAGCCAACTGTTCGACAATCTGTTGTTCACTGATCCCCTTTTTGGCAAGTAATTCTTTGTCTTGGAGTGTTATCATAATATCTAATTTTATTAATTGATGCCCAAAAATACAAAAAAACCACAACCGCCCTCAAGAAAAAGAAGAAAAAAACTACCTTTACAGCATAAAATACGGACGATTATGGAAACAGATGAATTTTTCACTACCGGAGAAAAGGACCTACTCTTTTCTCTCTATCGAAAATTATTGCAGCTTTCCGGAGAAACGTTACTGAAAGGCGACTGCAGAAAATTGAAAACACATCTTGTCAATTCTATACAAAACAACCGCATACAACGGGATACCTTTGGTCTGAACCCAGTAATAAAAGATATGCAGACCGCAGTTATCGTAGCGGAAGAAATCGGAATGAAACGTGCGTCCATTCTTGGACTTATGCTTCATGACTCCGTGCGTTGCGGCACTTGTACTACTGAAGAAGTAGAACATATTTATGGTGAAGATGTAGCAGGCATCATTCGAGGATTAATTCGTGTCAATGAACTTTACTCTAAAAGCCCGACTATCGAATCCGAGAATTTCCGTAATCTGTTACTTTCTTTTGCCGAAGATATGCGGGTTATTCTCATTATGATTGCCGACCGTGTAAACATTATGCGGCAAATTAAAGATTGTGAAGATGACGAAGCACGTCGACAAGTCGCTAATGAAGCGGCTTATCTCTATGCTCCCCTCGCCCATAAACTCGGTTTGTATAAACTAAAATCTGAACTTGAGGATCTTTCTTTGAAATATACCGAAAAAGAAGTATATTATCATATTAAAGAGAAACTGAACGAGACGAAAGCTTCGCGTGACAAATATATCGCAGCTTTCATTGCTCCGGTACAGAAAAAATTGCAAGAAGCAGGACTGACTTTTCACATCAAGGGACGTACAAAATCCATCCATTCCATCTATCAGAAGATGAAAAAGCAAAAATGCCCTTTTGAAGGTGTGTACGACTTATTCGCAATCCGTGTGATACTGGATTCCCAACTAGAGAAAGAAAAGTTAGAATGTTGGCAGGCATACTCTATTGTGACAGACATGTACCAACCCAATCCAAAACGCTTACGCGACTGGCTCTCTGTTCCTAAAAGTAACGGATATGAATCTCTGCATATCACCGTGATGGGTCCCGAAGGCAAATGGGTGGAGGTACAAATACGCACCGAGCGCATGGACGACATAGCCGAACGTGGTCTAGCAGCCCATTGGCGTTATAAAGGTGTAAAAGGTGAAAGCGGACTGGACGAATGGTTAACTTCCGTACGGGAAGCTTTGGAAAATTCTGACAGTAACGGGTTGGAAGCTATGGATCAGTTTAAATTGGATTTATATGAAGATGAGGTTTTCGTTTTTACACCCAAAGGAGACTTATTCAAACTCGGCAAAGGAGCTACGGTACTGGATTTTGCTTTCCACATCCATAGTAAATTAGGATGTAAATGTATTGGCGCCAAGGTAAATGGAAAAAATGTACAGCTGAAACAGGTACTGAATAGTGGAGATCAGGTAGAAATAATGACTTCCAATACACAGACTCCGAAACAAGATTGGCTGAATATCGTAACTACTTCAAAGGCCCGCACAAAGATAAGACAAGCGCTGAAAGAAATGGTTTCGCGCCAACATGCCTTTGCCAAAGAAACACTGGAACGTAAATTTAAAAACCGGAAGATCGAATATGATGAAGGTACAATGATGCGTCTTATCAAACGTCTCGGATATAAAGTGGTAACAGATTTCTACCAGAGCATAGCTGACGAGACTCTTGATGTAAATGACATACTTGATAAATACATTGAGCAGCAAAGACGGGAAAACGATACACGTGACGATATTATTTATCGTAGTGCAGAAGGGTACAATTTACAACCGGTTTTACCGGAAGAGACATCAGCCAAAGAAGATGTACTTGTCATTGATCAGAATCTGAAAGGATTGGATTTCACTCTTGCCCGTTGTTGTCATCCTATTTATGGAGATGAGGTCTTCGGTTTCGTCACTGTAAGTGGAGGTATCAAGATACATCGCAAAGATTGCCCTAATGCAAGTGATCTGCATCAACGTTTCGGATATCGTATTGTGAAAGCCCGTTGGGCAGGAAAATCGCAAGGAGCACAATACCCCATTACTTTACGTATTGTAGGACACGACGATATCGGTATTGTTACCAATATCACATCTATTATTTCAAAAGAAACAGCCATTACCCTGCGAAGTATCGGAATTGATTCGCATGATGGTTTATTCTCTGGCACTTTGACTGTGTTAGTTGGTGATACGGGAAGACTTGAAACACTTATCAAAAAGATAAGAACGGTAAAAGGAGTGAAGCAAATTTCAAGAAATTAAGTGATAATTTCTATTTATAAAGTTCTACGACTAATTATGAAGTATAATTTAAAAAAACAATTACGAAGTTTCGGTTATGCCTGGAAAGGTATTAGAAGTTGCGTAGGGAAAGAACAAAATTTAAGCTTCCATCTCATTACCTCGGCGATAGTAATTATTGCGGGACTTATTCTAGATATCACACAAATGGAATGGATCATTATCGCTCTGTGTATCGGCATTGTAATTACCGCAGAGTTATTCAATACAGCTATTGAAAGATTAGTGGACTTGGTATCTCCTGAACAACATCCTATTGCTGGACAAGTTAAAGATATTGCCGCTGGAGCAGTATTGATATGTGCTACCACAGCGGCAATCATAGGACTTATTATATTTATACCGTACTTTATAAATTTATAAAATCATCTGATCCGTTTCCTCTTGTAATAAGGATAAGTCAACAAAACAAAGAATAACAAAGCAAGGATAGTAGCTACAAAAGCAACATGATGTAACAAAGCTATATCCATCTTATGACAAGCTACTACAAGACCAGCCAATACTCCCATTTCCATCGCTAAATGGCAAGTTGTATTAGCCGTACCGCGTTGGCAATGATGAGAAAACTTGACAAACATTTTTATAGAAGGGATTGTCAGGAATGCTAAAACAACCAATGTCAAAAGTGATATATACTCTCCCACAAACAGCAACGGCAATAATATACCCGGTATAAATGCAATAAGCATCATGTTTATCGCAGGCAACCATGCACGTGGTAATAAAAAGCGATCAAGATTGCAAAACGACATACCAATAGGCGCCCGAAAAGCGACATAGACCCTTGATGCAAAAAATACGCTGAACATTCCCACTATTACCGCCCCATAAACTACCATCGGAAAGCCATAAAAACGGAATAACAATACACCCAACCCGGCACCAATCAGCATACCCAACCGCGCCGCCCATGCATATACCATATTTCCGGAACTACGACGAGCAGAAGTAGTGATATCAATAGCCACCGTAATACCTGCCGTTGTAGCAAGTCCGAAAGAGGCTCCCTGAACAGCTGCAAGCATCAAAAGTTTTATATAACTATCAACGAACGCATATCCCAACATTGACGCCAACATAATAAGAGTAGAATACAGAAGTACATGCTTTCTTTTATAGGTATCACCCAGATAAGCATGAAACGGCCCAACCATCAACATTGCCACTGCAAACATAATGAACATACCTCCCGTTTGCGGAATGGAAATATCCAACTGCACTCCCATAATAAAAGGTAGCAGCGGAAACAGCATGTAAACAGACGTGAACAGCAATAGGTTTGCTACACATATCCGCCAGAAATTGAGCGTCATAAGTCCATTAGTACTGTTCCTTTTCATTCGGGAAATCTAAGTTCTTCACATCGGATATATAATGGCTGATTGCATCAGTCATTATTGTATGAAGATCAGCATAACGACGCAAGAAACGCGGACGAAAACCATTATTCATACCCAACATATCTTGAATAACCAATACTTGACCATCTACACCTCCACCGGCACCGATACCAATAATAGGAATAGTCAATTCGTTCGCCACACGCTCGGCCAATACTGCGGGAATTTTTTCCAATACGATTGCAAAACATCCGGCTTCTTCCAGCAAATGAGCATCATGTATCAACTTCTCGGCTTCGGAATCATCCTTGGCACGAACTGTATAAGTCCCATATTTATTAATGGATTGCGGCATTAATCCCAAATGTCCCATTACAGGAATGCCGGCACTAAGAATGCGCTTTACCGTACCTATAATTTCTTCCCCGCCTTCCATCTTCAATGCATCCGCATGACTCTCCTTCATTATGCGAATGGCAGAAGCCAAACCTTCCATTTCATTTCCCTGATAAGAGCCAAAAGGCATATCTACTACTACCATCGCACGCTTCACTCCACGCACAACAGATTTAGCATGATAAATCATCTGATCAAGAGTGATAGGTAACGTAGTCACATTTCCCGCCATCACATTGGAAGCAGAATCACCAACAAGGATTACATCCATACCAGCACCATCTACAATCTGCGCCATGGTGTAATCGTATGAAGTTAACATCGATATTTTTTCACCTCTTTGTTTCATTTCTACGAGGCGATGTGTAGTCACTTTACGGGTATCATCCGAAATATATCCAGCCATAATTTATTATATGTTTTTAGTTTACGTGCAATACAGAAAATAAGATTTTAATTCACTGCCGCAAAGGTAGTGCTTTTTCCTATTATTTGTGCACTTGGAGCATTTTATCGTATGTGAACCCCTGGAAATCTTCCAAAACATGATGGCACAAAGGAGCTATATCCATATAACTATTAGTAGTTGCAAGTCCAATTACATTGGCTCCAGACGCCATTCCAGCCTTCAAACCATTAAAAGAATCTTCGAATACATATGTATTTTCAAGAGTAGTACCAAAAATCTCCATGCCGAGCAAGAAACAATCGGGTGCAGGTTTGGAAGCAACAAACATCTCAGCAGTGAGAATACGGTCGAAAAGCGTCTTTATTTCAGGATGGACACGATATACAGCTGCCATCTTAATTTCGTTTGAGCTGGTCACTACCGCCGTCTTTACACTATGACGATGAAGGTCAGAAATGAAATCGAGTACACCGGGAATAAAATCAAATGTCATTTTTTCCTCAAAACTATTCAGAAGTCCGGTGATTTCAGCCTGCTCCTTCGTCATGCCGGAAAAAAAAGTATCGTAGATATACGTCAAAGTCTGCCCTTTCACACGGTTTTCCAATTCTTCCATACCTAAATAATTGACCCCTATCTTGTGCCAGAAGATACTGTATTGCGTCTCTGTATCCACTACTACTCCGTCAAAATCAAATAAGACAGATATTGTTTCCATTGTCTCCATAAACATTCTTTTACCTAAATCTGTTAATATCATTACTATACCGGGGACAAAGGTCTGAATTATCCTCGAACCAAACAAATTTTTCATATCTTTGTAGTCTCTAATTGACTCATATCAATGAATAACCCGCATATTTTAGGAACCGAGCGTATTGGTAAATTACTTTTGCAGTACTCCATACCTGCTATTATAGGTATGACTATAACTTCTTTGTATAATATTATCGATAGTATTTTCATTGGTCATGGCGTAGGTGCCATGGGTATTGCCGGACTTGCCATTACTTTTCCTTTGATGAACCTTGTAGTTGCTTTTTGTACTTTGGTTTCAGCCGGTGGTTCCACTATTTCATCTATACGTTTGGGACAGAAAGACCTTGACGGGGCAACAGAAGTATTGGGAAACACGTTGATGTTCTGTCTTATCAATGCATTTGTTTTTGGAGGTATCTCTTTTATATTTTTGGATGATATTCTACGTTTTTTCGGTGCCAGTAACGATACATTACCTTACGCACGCGACTTTATGCAAGTAATTTTATTGGGTACTCCTATCACCTATACCATGATTGGCCTGAACAACATTATGCGTGCTACCGGATATCCCAAGAAAGCGATGTTGACCTCTATGGTAACAGTCGTTTGCAACATCATCCTTGCTCCAATTTTTATATTCCATTTCGAATGGGGTATTCGGGGGGCTGCTACAGCAACCGTCATATCACAATTCATCGGTATGGTATGGGTAATCAGCCATTTCTTTCAGAAAACTACCCTTGTACGTTTCCAATCGGATTTTTGGAAAATGAAGAAACGGATTATAACCAGTATATTCTCCATCGGCATGTCCCCATTCCTGATGAATGTAACGGCATGTGTCATCGTCATTATCGTAAACAACAGTCTACAACATTACGGTGGTGATATGGCTATCGGTGCGTACGGTATTATGAACCGTTTGCTGGTACTCTATGTAATGATTGTATTAGGATTGACAATGGGTATGCAACCTATAGTAGGCTATAATTTCGGGGCACAGAAGCACGACCGGGTAAAAACGACTTTAAAGTTGAGCATTATTTCGGGAGTATGTATTACCAGTACCGGTTTCATCATCTGCGAATTATTCCCTCATGCTGTATCCGCCATTTTCACCAGCGATGAACAATTGATAGATATGGCATCAAGAGGCGTCCGTATTGGTATAGCTATGTTTCCGTTGGTAGGTGCACAAATTGTGATAGGTAACTTTTTCCAAAGTATAGGAAAAGCTAAAATCAGTATTTTCTTGTCGCTCACCCGCCAACTGCTGTATCTACTTCCTGGGTTACTAATTTTTCCCCATTATCTAGGTTTAGACGGAATATGGACATGTATGCCAGTGTCAGATTTCTTTGCGTTCGTTACAGCGGTCATTGCCCTATGGATATATGTGAAAAAGCTAAAGAGATTAACTTCTCCTCAGCCTTGATTATTCTGTTTCCTACTATTCGCTCTTAATACTGTTTATAGGATTTTCATAAATAATAGTAATCTCCTTACTATGACGGCGTACTTCATCGTTGATATACCCTAACAAAACCATTAATGTAATCAAATATATTGAAAAACTCGCCCGTAATACAGCATTACGAAAACGGCGAACATCGGCATACTGTTCATCCAATATACTTGCCAAAGGGGTAAACGCTACATAATCAGACGGAAATATTTCCTCCATCTTATGGTTCAACGCAATTTGATTTTGCATAAATTATAATACTTTGATAATCAATAGTAATATATAGGTAAACAATCCATGCGCAACAAATTTGCAACAAACAAATGGAGAAATATTGTTCTTACGGTAGAACATAGGAATTAACAACATGGAAGTTCATTACCATTATGAATAGGGAGGCGACAAGTCTCTACTTACCTAAATCATTGATTTAGGCATGGAATTTCGTTTCTTTCCACGGAACAACAACCCGGAAGTTGTGCAATTTCAAATATTTGTGCTACCTTTGCAACTGAATTAAGCAATGTAATCGTTTCAATGAATACAGTGACATACAAGATGCCTTGCGGAATTTTGGAGACTGAATCGCAGACAATCAAATCCGGTCAGGATAAAAGGGATTGGACGCAATACTCACGAGCTATTGCCGCCCTTATGTCAAAGCGGATGTTGGAACTCGGCTTGACACAGAAAATGCTTGCCGAGAAAATGAACTGCACCCAGCAATATATATCCAAGATGCTGAAAGGACAAAAGAATATGTCGTTGGAAACTATATGTAAGATAGAAAACACATTGGGCATCGAAATTATCAAAGGTCTGAACGAAAACGAGCAATAAAGCAGGACTATGGCCGGCGATGGAGAGGTCTGTGGCGGTATATAGCTCAAAAGCCGGGCGGTATTTTGCTTCCGTCTCCGGCTTGCAGCCTCTTGTGCGATTACAGGGGTGTACGGTCATGGCTGAGTCGGTTGCTTTATTGATACCGGACGAATACCGAAACCGTCTGTATTATAGAAATCCTCATAAGGGGCTATCAGGTTCAGCCCATCTCCGCCTCGATTTTTCCAACCGTCATCACCTGTACCCTGAATATCGTTGCGGTGGTATTTCAAATGGTAAGAACGGGTCACACCATTCGCGCCATTGAACCATACATAACCTTCATATTCTCCACTCGCCTGCGGATATTTAACGACTGCGGCTTTGTCATCATAATCACGATAACCTGTGATCGGGAAAGTGATGGATTGAATTTTCCGTGTGTCCGTATAAAGTTCCAAAACCTGTCTGTTTACCGAGATGTCTGTTGAGTAATAATCTTGCGGCATATTGCTCTCAAGTACATCATACCAATCGTAAGGGAACTTAGCAGATTGCCCGTGAGTCGTAAATCCGGTGAAAACAGATTTATCGCCTACCTGATATCCCGGTGGGCAGGGGTCATAGACCGTCTTGCCACCGGCATTCGACCATAGGTCTGTGGGTGATTCATTAGTACTATAAAAACCTTGTGTAAAATCAGTTGGTACATTAGGTTGTCGCGGTGCGTTATGCCATTTGTCAGGGTTCTTGACAAGCACATCAAGGCACTCCTTGGTGTGTTTTCGGTTTATGTTATTCAAAAATTCTTTCGGTTCATTATAAAGACGGGGAGGGTTATAATCACTCCATTCATAATACTTGATAGACTTAGTTCCGTCATAAGTCCATCTGGGTTTGTTTCCAAAAGCCAAATTTGATCCGACAAACGGGTCCTTACGCCCCCACTGGTAGTAAGGATGGTCGCCACGGGGAAGGACAAAATGAGGATACTGTTCAATAGTCCTGATTATCTCGTGCTCTCCTACCTTGAATTTTATATCACACTTGCGACGTTTATAATACTTTATCGCCTTGCCTCCCGAACACCATCCGAGATTGACAGGCATGACATCAAATGCTTCCTCTTCATGGTTGAGAATCCGGATGTCCTTCTCGAAATCTTCAAAACCGAAACGGGTAGCCCAAATGTGCCAGCTCCAGATAGCTTTTGTGCTTCCGCTTTTCCCGTATATCTTACCTCGGTCTATATCGACATAATCATCTTCCTTAGCACTATTGTCAATCAAGGCTATCACGGCATTTCCTTCCTGTATGTTACTTATGTGGAATTTTATTCCGCCATTACCGCCAAAAAGAGTAGAATCATATTTTATCTCACTTGGTATGATAAGATTTTCGGCATCCTGCCATATAAGTTTCACACTGACATCGGAGAGACTCACATTATTATCTTTAATATAAGGTGCAGAAATTTTATTCTTAAGATGGTTTACCATGTGTGATGATGAATATGCCATCGCGTTTGTGCTTTCACCTGTGATTGCATTTCCATACACGAGAGGGAAGCAATACCAGCCGGAAGCCCCCACCATGTAGCAGTTAGCGGTATTCTCCACAGAGCTTCCTCCATCTTTGCTGGAAAGATTATACGGGGAGCCTTCAGTACCTTTGCTTGCAGCAGGAAACAAGTTATTGATAGTGGATTCAGTCGGATCTGTCATGGAGGCAACAAATGTATATGGCGTTTGTGACCTGTCATCGCTAAGAGTACCCTTGGTAAGTGTAAGCCATCCGGAGGTAGTGTTGTCTATATCCCACACCCCGACCTGCTCATTATATGAATAGTAAGTATAGCTGATTTCCGGCTCTATCCATTCTTTGTCCATGCCGTTCGTTGCATAGCTGGTCACCGTGATTACATTCTGATTATTGAAAGTATGACCGGCATTTGCCATATTAGCTTGATAGTCATTATCTGGCACAAAGAATTTGCCCTGATAGTTCACATCTTCGGGGTAGGTGACATCCAAATACTTCTCGACATACTCGATGTGCCAGTCTATGTCATTGCCATAGTCCTTGAAATTCATTGTAATCTTGTAATGGTGGTTACGGACTAAATCGAAATTATTTGTCGCATTATTCCCAAGCATGAAGCGGTAGATGATTTTACCCTCTGATTTATACTCAGGCCGATTGGCGACATAATATCCTTCCACTTCGAGGTAGGTGCCGTTATCAACCCCGTCTTTTGTCTTGGAGTCAATGATGCCGTCTCCGTTGGTGTCTTGAAGTTTGGATTTGTCTTCATGTGTACCTTGCATATTTTCATAGCAAGGAAGTGCTTTGGCATTGTCGTCATGGAAAGTTGCAATACTCTGCTCTTTCCATATATCCGATGGTGAGAATGCTTTTGTTTTTGTCACCGTAGGCCAGACGTTGTGGTCTTCACCCTCTCCGTAGGTAATGGAATAATCCGATGTGATGCAGGTAAGGTCATTCTCTCCGACGGCTGAGGAGGCTCCGAGAAGAGCACCGGATGTAATGTCTTTCAGCACGGCGTTTTTTATATATACAGTTACTCCCTCTTTCAGATTTGTTCCGTCGAAATCCACGGTTACTTTCGACACCGCCCTGCGTACCCAGGAATGCAGGCTGTTCCGGTCCGGAGTAATAGTAAGGAGAACATCCTCTTCAAAATTCTCATTACCGGGAACGGAACCTGTTTCCTTGTCATAGTCCTGCTGGAACACACCGAACATCTCAAGGTCATTCTCGATGTTGCCGTTCCAAACGAGTTTGAAATTTCTAAGGTCTTCGATGGATGTTACGCTCGTAAGATCACTTTTCTGGGTATCAGATATATTGGCAATGGCATAGACATAATAACGTCCTGCCCGTACTTTCTTTTTGAATGTAATATGTTCATGCGTAGAGCCTTCCGAGGGTGCGGGAGTGAAATCCACGTTTCCGCTGTATTCCGTTACGGGTTTCCTCTCGGAATCAAAGAAGAAAACATACAGGGACTTTATACCCTTGTATTTGCCTCCTTCAGGTGCTTCGGCACGTGTTTGTACTGCCGTCGGTACAAGTGGTTTGAAAATCACTTCGCCTTTGAATTCAACTTCTGCGTCAGGAATATCTACAGGTCCGTCTATAAAGTCATCCGTGCATCCGGCAAGTATGACAACCACCATAGCCAGAAATGCCAGTATGATTGAAAAATTGATGCTATATTTCTTATTATGCTGTGACATAATTGCTCATAAATTTTAAAGTGTCAAGTATGTTGCAAACTCATTCAAGGTATTGTACCCATTCTCCGAGTTTGTTTTTTCTCTTTGCATCTGTATCTCCTTCCGACCAGGGATAGCGGTTGCCGAGAACGTCAAACCAGTATTTCGGATATATTCCTTTCTCACCCCACCAGCGTGCTTTATTCCAGTCCAATCTGTCCCATTCGTACAGGATGTGACAACACTTCAAATTCAATCCTACATTCTGCAAAGCTGTGTAGATTGCTTGGGCATCAGCGTTTCCATTGGGATCTCCACCGGAATCGAGCCACACGCGTTGCTGTAATTTATTGAGATACATATCATTCCCGTATTTATATCCGGTTATACTTTCCGGAGTGAGAAGATATTTCTTCCGGGTCTCCTTTTCGAAAAAATGGTCAAGTTTTGCCGCTGTCCGTTCGTAATCCGCATACACAAGCAGATACTCCTTGTTGTTGATGGTCACAAACTTTCCCGGATTATCTTTTGGACCGAGATACAATGGAACCGCTGTCACGGGGTCGTAATAATTGCCATCATACCAACATTTGTTGCCATTTTCATCCTTTCCCACAACGTAGCCAGTGAAGTCCTCTTTGCCCAGACCGTAATCGGGCGTTACATTTACCGATGTGAACGGGATGACATCCACCACCATTTCCAGATTCTTGTACATGGTGATGTTCACCACGACATTCGTATTACGGAAAAGCGCCTTCAAGTTGGGCAGCTTGCGGACGAAAGGATCGGAGTTCCCGACTATATTGAGCGTCAAAGTGTATTCCTGCTCGCCGTCTGCCGCATCCGCCTTAGGGTTCTTGCTCTCGGGCAGATAGAATGCTTCCGATGCCGTGCCCGGTTTTATGTCATCAAGATTGTTTTCGTCAAACTCCGCCGCTGCCACAGTGACAGGAAAAGGGAATGTATATACCACTTGCTTATTCGCCTGTGCAGGCAGCCTGTAATCCTTCAACCAGCCGGCGGCTTCCGTAGTGGCATAATCGTCGTTCTCCGACGAGGTTTCGGAAACCTCTCTCAGCCAGTCTATCCAGCTTTTCCCGTTGAAAAGCTGCCGGTTCTGTTCGCTGTCATTGACATGCGCCATCAAGAAGTTCTTGTCAGCATGGCTCGCTATGGTAAAATTTCTCACGGTTACATTCTCTCCGCGCCAGTTCATGAAGTTCATCGTGAACTTGGTGGCGACACGCACCACGTAGAAAGTCTTTTCGACGACTCCTTTTTCTGGAATATCTATCTCGTACATGGACGACATCGGGATGGGGTTCCCGTCCGAATAATCCGGGGTGAAATAAAGGCCGTTCACGGTTTCTTCAAAGCCGGACGCTCCCTCGCCATAGCTATCGAAGAACGCGGACAACGTACTGTTTACACCCACTACGCCCTCCACCGCAGACTCGCTCTCCTCATTGGCGAAGAGGTATATCTTTTTCTTCTCATTGGGTGTCACCTTGAGCAGAATGAGGTTCTGCTCTTCCGCACCGTCCAAAGCATAGAACTTGTTGTGTTCCACCGTCCCGTCAGGATGCAGTATGATGACACGCACGCTGTACATCTTCTCGTTGTCGGGCAGCGTTGCCGTTGCCGCCCTCGTCAGCCCGATCGGCTCTATGTTCAAATATAGGGTAGCTTCCGAAATCTCCTCCGGCAAGGATTCTTCCTGACTGTTGCACGCCACCATAACCGGCAGCAGTGCCGCCAGGCAAATTACGATGTTATGTATAATGTTCGGTTTCATCAGTCAAATCCTTCTTTCCGGTTATTCAATTTCAACGTTGCTCAATACCACACGCCATGACAGGATCTGGATGACGCTGCTCACCCATCTGTGGTTCTCGTCGAGAAAGAGGGTCATCACACACTCGTCCAAACGGTCGAGGTACTCCCGCTCGTCCATCGGGTAACGGTATTCATTCTCGTAGTACTCTTTTCCCATCAGGGCGTAGTCTATCACCGGGATGCGAGCCACTTGCTTGCCGTCCTTGGTGTCAATGGCAAGTATCATTTTCTCGCGGTGCGTCTCTATCAGGCGCCCCACAGTGAAGTCGGCGACGACTCCTTTCACGTTGCTGATGACAGGGGTACCGTCCCTGCCAATGCCCGCCTCGACCTCCTGTATGTTCCACGGGCGGTAGTTGATGTTCTCGTCGGCAACCAGCTCGTTGTCGTGTGCCATCAGACCGTTCTCGTCATCAATGCGGAAGGTGAAGTCCGCTTTGTTCACATCCTCGCCCGAGAGGTGCTGCAGGATGACACGGACGTGGTTGGTGTTCTTCGTCAGGGGCATGGTGTACTCGTAACTGCCGCCGTCGTCGTTCACGGGCAGCGACACGTCCAGAGTGCCGTGGAAGAGGCGGTACAAGTGGGCTTCGCTGTAGGCTCCTGCCTCGTCGTGCCGACGGTTCAGGGCGCACTGCAACTGCTCCATGCGGGTCTCGCCAACACGAGCTTCAGGCACGGAGAAGGATTCTTCGCGTTCACCGTCATTCTGAAGTCCGCACCAGGCAAGCAAGTTGTAGTCATCGGCGGGAAGGTCGAGCAGCATCGAATAGTTTTCCGCTGTCGCAGGGTCTACCTGTTCCGCTTTTTGCCATACCAGTACACCCGAGGGGTCGAACGCATACACATGAACCGACGAGACCTCGTTGGCGAAGGCGTCCGCCCATTTCAGGTTCTTGTCGTAGCGGAACTTGAGGCGGTAGGTCACGGAACAGTCGCCTTCGTAGTCATAGACAAAACTGTCACATGACACAAAAGCGAACAATGGCAGTACCGCCATCGCCGTCACCCATGCTCGCAATGCCTTTCTCTTTATATAAGCCTTTATTTTCATGCCGTTTATATTCCTATATCTGTTTTATATATGTCGGTTGCGGGTTTTATCCCGCAAAGAATTTCCTTAACAAGTGGGAGTGCCTCCATATGGGACTCCATGGCCGCGCACCTCTCTTTGCACCGGTACGGAAGTGCTTTCTCATTACTATTTGAGGACGGGGAGAGAGTTCCTTTGGGGGGTCCCTCCCCGTCCGATGATTTGTTTATCAGTCTTTCATCATGCCTGTATGTCATCCGCATACGCGGGTATCACACATCTCCACCATTTTTTACCAATCGAGTACCACATTGCTGTTAACTACGCGCCAAGAGAGGATGTTGATACGGGCTGCGATGAATGTGTCGTCGGATTCATCCGGTTTTTCGGGATAGATGACTTCTTCCGGATCATACACCGGCGTGCCGAGACCTGCCAGTTTAGTGATTGTTGCGTCATAAATATGGTTACGCACAACACCTATCTTGTTGCCAAAGTGATTGATGTCAAAGTAGTAATAGGTATAACCGTTTTTCCATACTTTTGCAGAGCCGAGCTTCTTCAGTTGCTCATTGGCGGCTGCGGCGGTAATGGCAGTAGCATTTTCGGCGTTTGAGGCATACCATTTACCATCCTCATCGGTTGCCAGCTGGACGTATGATTTGTAACGGCCCGGCTCGGTAATATCCGGTTTGCCGTCTGCAGTACTTGTTTCACCAGCTGCGGTAGCAGTTTTTACTGTCAGTTCTTCCGGAGTAATCTTGACGAATTTTATTGCTCCATCCACGGTTTCCTTTTTATAGAGACCGCAGTTGTTTGCGAACAGGTCCTTCAGGCCGTCGATAGTAGTTCTTGTCGAACCGTACTCGGCAAATTCGAGTGCGTTGCCGTCTTTATCAACAAGCTGGGCTGAAATAATAACCTTGGTGGGTGTTGAAGCATCACCGCCCGTCGATGTTGTGATGTCGGAAGCGTATGGCGATGCGTTTTCGTTTACATAAACCCAGTCTTTTCCGTCAAATTTTGTCTTGGCCTGAGCCTGGAACTTGTTGCCGTCAATTTGTTTCGATTCTGTATCCGGAACAAAAGCACCATACTCGTAACTTACATTGTTTGCATTGATTGCCCAAAAGCAACGGCAGTAGTCCGACCAGTTCCACGGAGTAGCACCGGCACCGAACAGAGTGGCGCTCCATCCCGGATTGATTTCTTTAACAAGACGGGATCTGTTGGAAACGGCGGTGGTATTCCAGCCGAGGAACTTGACATAGATTTCTTTCGTAACATTGTTTTCTGTCACTTCCTGTTTTTTTTCGTCAGTCGAAGTCTTGAAAATGTTGGTTGTGCCATCAAGTGGCGTCAGGGAACTGTTCAGGCGGACTTTTGCTACGGCACGCTCAACGTAAATTTCCACGGGGTCATTCAGAGCTTCGCCCGAGGTCTTCTTGATTTTACCTTCTACACTGACTGCCATTTGCTTTACGTTGTCCTTTGCATAGGTGGAATTGCTCATCAAGAATTTACCACTGGTGGTGTTTGCTTTAGCGTTGTGTGTTACAGTGGCAAGAGTTCCAAGGGTACGCTCAGAGCTCGCAGATTCTAACATAGGATTGATAATCGCAACAATTTGGGACGGGGCTTGATCTCCTTCAGGAGACTCGATAATCAACTGTGCTGTGAGGATTTTTTCCACATTAGGTGTATTATTTCCTTCCTCCGTGACGTTGGTCCACTCCAGATAGTTGACCATATCGTTACCGACTTTTTTTACGAAGGCAGCACTACCGTCTGCGTTGAAGAAGTAGAAGCGCACCTTCGTTACCTTGTTCTCCGCATCGAGACCTTCTTCGTATGTGGAATTGTTGTTAGGGTCACCTGTGTGCTGGTCACCGGCAGCACGGGTACCACGGGTTCCATTAGTCGGGTTGGTTACAAGGTTTACCGTCAGGAACTGAGGCTCGCCTAACTCACCGCCGTTGTTGCCGGGGGCGATGTCTTCCTCGCTGGAACAGCCAACGAACGCCAGTCCGGCGACCATTGACAAGAATAGAGATCTAATTCTCATGTTGTTAAAAATTAAAAATTATTACTAAGTTTTATCTCTTTCGCCTTTTGTTCAATTCATTCAGCGTGGCGGCTGCCTGTCCCAGACTCATGTCACGCGCCTTCTCCAGATATTGCCGTGCCGTTTCGTAATCCTCCTTGCGAATGGCAAGCGCGGCACGCGCATAGATCGCCTCGGCGGAGTCGCCCGCCTTGTCAAGATACCTGCGTGCCGCTCCGAAATCATCCCTGCGGATGGCAGCATTGGCGGCATTGAGGTTCGCAATCTCATCGTTGGGGAACATACGCACGGCCGTGTTAAAGACCTCGGTAAACTCGTCCGTACCGGGTTCATATTTTCCGGCAACAAGGTAAAACTCGTTCAGACTCAGCTTCTGCGGCTGCTCTTCCATAATACGGCGGATTTCGTCTGTCTCGCTGAACGTGCGGATGTTGTAGTCGATGCGGTAATCCGTATGGCGTAATGCCGGGTAGAAGTTCAGCAGCATGAAGCGGTACTCCTGCGGATAGGTACACTTGATTTTCGCTTCTTTGGCATCCGGTTCCATGTCGCTGTCTATCATCGCCAGAATCTCCGTGCGGTGGTCGATGTTTGACTGCTCCACATAGCGACGCAGGCCTGCCCAGTCCTCCGGCTCGTAATCGGTCTGGATAATGTTGTCTGCGAAGTGGTACAACTGGCCTATGTGTTTCTTGAGTGCGGCTGTACGCCCGATGGCAAGATCGGTATTGTGTTTGTAGGGGCTTTCGGGCGAGGCAAAACCTTTCAGCCACACGGACGTAATGGTGATGTCCTTGTCATTACGCACGGAGTCGATGGTCGCCTGTATTTTGCCCAGCTCGACCGTGTTGCGGCGGTAGTCTGGATAGATTACCGTCTGGTCCACCGGAAAGTCGATGTATGCCGAACCGGACAGGGAACGGCTCTTCATGACTTCGGCCTTGGGCTGCACGAATACCAGTTCGGGGAAGAACGCCTCGCGGTGTCGTCCCAACAATCCATCGTATTCCGCCAATATCTCCTGACAGCAGCCCCAGTCGCTGCGGTGAAACTTGAGTGTGGCCCCGTCCATCCATTTCTCGTAGGGAATATGGTTGTCATACTCCAGTTGTTCCGGTTTGTTCGATGCCTTGTATGATTTTTCCGTCTCACCCGAAATGGTGCTGATTCCATTCCTTATATAATAGTAATATCTGCGGTGTCCGTAGATGCCTATCGACGGCAAGTCGATCGAATCCGTCCCATTGACCAATCGCGGGGTGAGCAGTATGGCACGGTTGGAGTTCACATCAAGCTCCGACAAATCTATACCCATCGTAACGGTCAGGTACTTGCCATTGCGATTCATGTTGAAGTTTTCAACGGATACACCGGGCAGAATGTCCTTTGTGTCCTGAGCCACCGCTTTAGTCATATCTGTCATGCCAAGCAGGGTTGCCAGTATGAATATCGTCCTTTTCATTTCACTGTAAATTAGAATAGATAAACCAAGTTAATGGCCGCTTTCGTGGGACCCACGTAGTGATGCGGCTTGTCCGTTTCAACCTTCTTTCCGCATCCTGTACACCGGAAACGGTCGTAACGGGTGTAGGAATAACCGATACCTATTTCCGTTTCCAGGTTCCAATGCCGGCCAAGTACAAAAGCGTAACCGTATGACACACCGCCTCCGATGAACCACCCCTGATAGCGGGTGTCCTTCAGTTTACGGAAGTCCGTTCCAAGAAAATTTACATTGAGATTGATGCCGCCGACATTATATTGTCCGCCATGCAAATAGGTTCCGAAATAGGAGCCACCAAAGCGGTCACATAGCCAATACCTGACTCCGGGCTGCACTGACCAATGCTTCCAGCGTTTGTCGTTTGAGATTGTCCACGCATTGAACTGGCCATCCACTTCCAGTGTCCACTTGGGAGCAAGACCTACCTCCAATCCTATATTGGGATTCAACGTAAAATCTGCCGCCAGATTGGTTTTCACACCCACCTTCTGCGCACAAAGTTCCTGCGAGACACAGGAGACGACTATCATAAATAATAAAAGCGCACGTTTCATTTCCTATTTATATTTATTTCAGTTTCACTCTTTATCCGCAACATCTCTCTATAAGAGAAATATGAATACGTGAAATAGGATTCAACTGATTGATAAACAGGAATTGTTCTTCGACAGAGAATGCTAATTTATACAGACTCTGTTAAGCATAGCAACTGTACAATTCGAAAGCAACATCCGTTTTGATACGGTTATCACCTATAAATCACGCAATTCTTTCCATGCAGTCATTCTCTTATAGAGAGAATGAAGCTACTACCCAACAACTATATATTTTGAGAAGCACTTCTTTTAACCATGTTTCATACGTCTTTCAGGAACCACTCAAAGAAATTGACACCCAATCCTCTTTCGTTCCTATTTTGAGAAACGCGAGTGTGTCCCTGTAAACGTCTGCCCATTGATACATCTCCTTTTAAGAGAATTAGGGATTTTATTGTAGATTGATAATCAAGTGTTTTATATCATAAAAACAGTGTGAAAAGCCTAATATCGCTTGACATCTTTAGGTTTAGATGAAGAAAATCATCATATTACCGATTATTTTGTTTTCATTTGTTTGGCGGTTTCTTGCATTTTTCAGTACTTTTGTGGCATAAAATAATTCTCTTAAAAGGAGATTTAGGGATTTGCACAATAGATTTTTGTCCGATTTTACTTATCCGGCTGTATCAAACTGAAGCAGATTTTCATCCTATCATAGTCCTTACAGAGCCTTGAGTATCTGGCTGTTTGCCTTGTCAACGGCAGAAGTATCCAACGAAGCGAGATAGATGCGCGTGGTCTTTTCGGAATCGTGTCCCATCGCTTCACTGATGATTGGAAGCGGAATGTTCTTACTCCGGGCAATGGAAGCCCAACCGTGACGCGCCACGTATGTGGTCAACGGAATTGCCAATCCCAGTTGTTCGCCCAACTTCCTCAACTTGTCGTTGACCAAATGAGCCGCATTCTTGTACTGTCTTCGTGCATCCACTTCCATATTCTTGATAATAGGCAACAGATAGAGAGTGTCCGCGATGTCGTATTTGTCGATGATTTCCTGCATGGGTTTCTCCCATTTAATGGAGAGCTGCTGCCCGGTTTTTTGTCTGCGATAAGAGAGTATTCCGTTCTGAAGGTCTTTTTTCTTGAGAAATGCCATGTCAATGAATGACATTCCACGTGTGTAGAACGAGAACATGAAGACATCCCTTGCCAAATCGGTCGCCGGAGAAAGAGTCAAGTCCAAATCACGGATCTGACGGATGATATTCAGCGGAACAGCCCGCTTGACCGTCTTGTCGATACCCGTATAAACGTGTCTGAACGGAGAGCGTTGTACGGTCAGTTCCTTTTCGACGGCCCGGTTGTAGATGGCTCGCAAGCCACGCATATAATAGGATGTGGTATTGGGACACACCCCTGCCGCTTTCAGGAAGTTTTCATAGCGTACCATCAAATCGGAATCAACTTCATCGAGAAACACATCATTTTCGCCACAAAAACGCTCGAAACTTCTGGTGACAACCGTGTACCGTTCTGCAGTACGGGGTTTCCCGATCTGTCCCATCTGCCGGATAACTTCACGGGCAAAAGAAATGAAGCCCTTGCCCTCCGAAGGTGTGAGATAGCATTTCAGCACGTCTTCGGCAGTATAGTCCTCACCGGCACGCTCCAGACGTGCGATTATATTCCTGAACCGTTTGGTGTTCGCATACAAAATCTCTTTCAATGATGCAAGATAATTGCTGCGGCTATCCCCGATGCCGGGCGGAAAAACGATTTCCGCATGAGCGGAATCCCATTCACAGGGATATACCTTGTAACCGGTGTTAACTTGACGTGCTACACGTCCGTGAACCACTTGATAGAATAATGTGCCTTCTTTCGTTGAAATAGAAGATGCACGAAATTTAACTTTCATTGTTGCCATATATAATCGATTTAGTGTTTCCACTTATAAAAGATAAAGGAGACTGTAGCTAATGTGATGGCGATCAATCCGGCATATACAACTGTTATTTCGCTCAAAATCTCTGAATGGAGCAGTTTCATGTTTGCGAAAATGATAAGGGCAAAAAATGAATGGAAAATATAAAGTCGGTTGACCCACTATTATAAAATCCATTTGCCCCACCTTTATAATCGCAACTGATCCACTGAAATTATAATAAAAATTGACCCCTATAGAATACTTATATTCCAATCTTGTTTTTTTACTTTAAAAAAAGCATTTTAACCCGGTATAATTTACCAAATAATTTTTTAAAGAATGAAAATAAGAATCAAGCACATACTTCGTTGCTATCAGTCAGGAATGAGTATCCGAAGTATCAGTTCTTCTCTTCTGATTTCACGTAATACAGTCAAACGGTATATCCGTATATATGAAGATATGGGTATAGAACTGGATCGTCTGTTGAAAATGGACGAACAGCATCTGCATGAACTTTTTGGTGCAGATATTGATAATGAAACAGTCAGATCTGCAGAGTATAAGTATCTTGAAGAACATATACCTGAGTACATTAAACGACTTAAATCCCGTGGAACAACAAGAAGGTCCTTGTATGAGGAGTATCTGAAAAATCGTCCTCAAGATTACAGCTATTGTTCTTTTTGCCTATATCTCAGACGTGAAAGAGAAGTAAAAGTGCCCGTTGGGCGCATAGACCATATAGCCGGTGATCAGATGTATGTGGATTTTGCCGGTGACAAACTTTATCTTTCAGACGAAAAGACAGGTGATAAGGTTCCCGTAGAAGTTTTTGCTGCCATACTTCCGTGCAGCCAGATTACTTATTATGAGGCTGTACCATCGCAGAAGAAAGAATATCTTATCCAGGCATGTGAAAATGCTTTCCATTATTTTGGAGGTGTACCCAATGCCATAGTTCCCGACAATCTCAAGTCTGCCGTAACAAAGCCCGGAGGGATTGAACCTGTAATCAATGACGACTTTGCTGCATTTGCAGACCATTATGGTTGTGTTGTCTTTCCGGCAAGAGTACGTAAGCCAAAAGACAAGGCTCTGGTTGAGAATGCCGTAAGACTGCTCTACAGGGAGGTCTATTCAAGGATGACGGGATTGAAATGTGATGATCTTGAAGCCCTGAACATAGAGATAATGAAACATACGGATGCGTTGAACAGCCGTAAGATGTACAATCGCAGTTACAGCCGCAGGGAACGTTTCCTTGAAGTCGAGAAAGACAGGCTGCACACTTTGCCCGCCACAAGGTTTATATCAAAAAACAGGAAAACGGCAACTGTCATGAGAAACAGTTATGTATCGCTTAACAATCACTATTACAGTGTCCCTAAAGAGTATATCGGCGATACTGTAGAATTACTATATGATGGAGATACAGTGGAAATATATCATAAATTCAGGCACATAACGACACACCGCAGGGATGATACACCTTTCACGTATTCGGAAAAACCGTCCCACAAACTTCCGGGAGTACTACATGAATACAGAAGCAGAATGGATGATATATACCGTAAGGCACGTGAAATCGATTCGGTAGTGGAAGAGTACATAAAACTAGTGGCCGTTGCCAAAAAATATCCGATTCAAGCCGTACGTTCAGCCGATGGTATATTAAGTCTTGTTGAACGTTTCGGACACGACAGAATGGTTCTTGCATGCCAGATAGCAATGGAATCCAACATGTTCGGATACAATGAACTTGAAAGTATTCTGATAAACAGGGAAGATGAAAAGTATCATGTCCAAATGGAAGGACAGGTTCCTGAACTTACTCCTAAACATAAAAATCTCAGAGGTAAGGATTATTTTAACTCTAAAAACAATGATGAAAATGACAAGTAACAATAAAATAAACAGAACTGTCGGAAAAAATATGGACAGAATAATGGAACTACTCTCCAAATTACGTTTTTACGGCATGCTTGAAACATACAGAAACGACTGCAGGACTACATCCTCTGATGGTATGACAAACGATGAGTTCCTTAAATGGCTTCTAGAAAGCGAGTATGATTACAGACACAATGTAAGTATTGAGCGACTAATAAGGTCGGCAAACTTCAGATATAAGGCATATATGGAGAAAATAGACTATACAATAAAACGTAGCCTTGACCGGAACCAGCTCGAGAGACTTGCCTCTCTAGATTTTATAAGAGACGGACAAAATATTTTATCACAGGCAGCTCCGGAACAGGCAAAAGCTATATAGCTTCAGCCATAGGATATGAAGCGTGTAAAAATGGAATCAGAACTGTATATTCCAATGCGTCAAAGCTTATGGGACAGCTTAAAATAGCCAAGAACAAGGGAACTATAGAATCTGAGATGAAAAAAATTGAAAAGTGCCCACTGTTGATTCTTGACGATCTGTTTCTTATAGGGCTGGACGCGAAGGAAAGGTCCATTCTTATGGAAATAATAGAAGACAGACACGGATTAAAATCAATCATAATAACATCACAGATTCCCGTTGAAAACTGGTATGATGCAATTGGTGATCCTACCGTAGCTGATGCAATCCTGGACAGGATTGTACATACTGCACACAAAATTGAACTTACAGGAGATTCTGTAAGAAAGATGAATGCAAAAAAGAAGTAACATCTACTGTAGATAATTATAATTGAAACTAACCCGGGTTAAAATGCATTTTTCTTTCCATAAATCCAATGTTTTTTTGATGGATCAATTGGGAATATAATAGTGGGTCAACCGACTTTATATTTTCCACACACGCAACAACATCAATGCACTATAATAGAGTTGTCTCATAAGGTATCCTTCAGATTAAACGCAAGTTTCCTGTGCCACTATACTTGCCACCACACTACCATCAAACAAATGTATCGTACGATGCGCAAAACTGGCATCATGCCGAGAGTGTGTCACCATGATAATTGTAGTACCTTCCTTATTCAGTTCTGTCAATAAATTCATAACTTCGGCACCATTCTTGGAGTCCAGATTACCAGTCGGTTCATCAGCAAGTATCAGTTTCGGATGGGTAACTACTGCACGGGCAATAGCTACACGTTGTTGTTGCCCTCCAGAGAGTTGCTGGGGAAAATGCTTGGCACGATGGCTGATGTTCATACGTTTAAGAATATCTTCTACCATACGTTTACGTTCACTCGCTTTCACACCTAAATAGGTAAGAGGAAGCTCTACATTCTCATATACATTCAGTTCATCTATCAGGTTAAAACTTTGGAATACAAATCCCAATTTTCCCTTACGAACACGGGTACGTTCTTTTTCTTTTAAATTACCCACTTCCTGGCCTAACAGTTTATAACTGCCTTCCGTAGGATTATCCAGTAAACCGAGAATATTCAGCAAGGTCGACTTGCCACACCCCGATGGTCCCATAATAGCTACAAATTCTCCCTCCTTCACCTCAAGGTTTACGTGGTTCAATGCTACTGTTTCTACTTCTGAAGTACGAAATACTTTACTGATGTTGCCAATTTCAATCATAATATCATTTTTTTATTCCTCCTTTCCCTTCAGGAAGGCAAGAATAGTTTATTATTTCAAATATCATTCACTCTTAATACTGTTTACGGGATTCTCATTCGCAATCCACCATGATTTCCACAGAACACAACCAAGAATGATTGCCAGATTGCCAATCAGTACCAACGCATATACAATCCAACCGAGCGGAATTTGTTCCGTGAACTGTTCCATCCAAAGCGTATTGACATACCAAGCGGCAATGGTACCGATGAATACTGCCGGAACAGCTACATAGAGTATATCACGTGAAAGAAGTTCCAGTATCATACTTGCTTCAGCTCCGTTCACCTTGCGAATGGCAATTTCCTTTGAACGGCGATGTACCTCATCGGTTGTATAACCTATTAATCCCATTAGCATAATGAAAAACATGGTCATTGCTGCCATCAATGTAGCATTGCGGAATACACGAACACTATTATATTGATCCGTTATCACTTGTTGGTAGTTACCAAAATCAATAGTCTTATCAGGGAAAGCCTCTTTGGCTGCCTTATTCAGTTTTTGGAGATTATCGATAAAAGGTTCTTTCAGGCGAAGATGCACTACACCGTAGAAAGGTTTCTTACCTATCGCCATAAAAGGTTTTTTTTCACTTGTAAAAGTCTGTATCTGAAAATCTTTCAGTAGCCCAGTCACTTTGAAATTCTCTCCGCCTGTAGAAATAGTACGTCCCACTACATCATTCCCCCAATGCATCCATTCAGCAAAAGTCTCATTCACTACCGCTTCATCACCGGTACGAGCCATACGCCCTGCTTTGAAAATCATTCCCATCAATGCCGGATAATCTTCACGCATATAATAGCAATAACGGGTGGAAAATAATGAATTACCCGTTTCATCATTGATAAAGTTACCACTATAACCATAAATGGGGGTACCTTCAGCACTACTCACCGCCTCTACATAAGGTAATCCTTTAAAAAACTGATAAGCGGCATCACGTGCTCTTTCTTCCCCTAAATAAAGTTCGCCTATTGCCAAACGCCGAGGATTATAACCCATATCTTTATTCAACATATAGTTATATTGCGCCATCACCACGCACATCAATCCACAAATAAAAGCCACACCTGCAAACTGGATGAAAAGTAACGGCCGCTTCCAACCTTTTTTACTTTCAGAATAACGATGAAAGACCTGCGAAACGGGTATACGTGAAAATAAACGTCCCGGTAATACACCACCTACAATAAATAGTATGCCCACTACTATGAACGGTACCCAGATACGCTCCGGTGCAAATAACATGGAAAGTTTTGCTACTGCAGTATCTTCCACAAAATCACGAAAATTCAATAACAATAACACCATTATTAATAAAGCACCCAAAATGATAACTACTGTCTCCAAAAGAAACATACAGAAAACAGTACCGTTACCGGCACCACTACATTTGTGTATACCTATTGACTTGGCACGATGGCTCAGAGAAGAAATAGCAATAAGTACATAATTCAATGTAGCAATGAAAAGAATAGCAAATCCCAGAATACTCATAATACTTGTCATGCGGCGCACGTCTTCATATCCGCGATAAGTATCACGGATAGGCTGAATGAAAGCAGTATAGCCAAATACTTTCTTATCTTCTGCCGGACGATATTTATCAATCATCGCATCAATTCGCTTATTTACTACCGAGTGATCTGCACCTGGACGGAAACGAATATATTCTTTCCAACTATCTCCACCACTCCACGAATAATTTCCCCAGCCACGGCTCCAGATAGTGGGCAGAGATATGACCCCTTCGGGATTCGCGGTAGCGTTCTCCGGCAATGTAACATATGTACCTTTCACTGTCAAATCTATACGATGGTCATAACTAAGTACTTTCCCAATAGGATTCTCATTACCGAAAATCTTCTTCGCAAAACGTTCACTCAGGAAGATAACGTCAGGCTGAATCAAGTCACGTTCCGGATTGCCACTCAATACCTCAATTCCCATAGTACGAAAAAAGAGCGAATCAGCCACTACTTTCTGGTCATCAAAGCGTATACTACCGTTATAAAGCGGTTGTGCAACCGGCCATTCAGCCATACTACAAGCAGATTCCACTTCTTTAGAAAAATTTTCAAGTATAGCTCCCGCTACCGGACCACAGTTTGCCTGTGACGGTTCATGCTTCTCACCATTAGTCGTGAAGACCGACCATATCTGATACAAATTATCATAATCATGATAACATTTGTCGAAACTTTGTTCATAAACCACACGAGCAAATAGTAAAATACTCATTGTCAGCCCCAATCCCAAAGAAATTACCTTGATAATGTTCGAACTGCGTCCATGAAGTAACGTTTGGATTACATAATAGATTTGTTTCATTTTTTATATTGTTTTATCACTTTCCTGCTTTAATTTAATGCAGAAAGTATGCCAAAACAGATATCACATTGATTTTCAAATATAAACACTATTCTTATAAAATGAAATATGTCTAATTATTAGACAATACCGTCTAATATTTAGACATAAAAAAATGACAAATTACTGGCATTACACCAGAAAATTATCATTAAAGAACAGAAAAAAAGAAAATACGGCAATTAGCATATAGAAATAAAACTCTATCTTTACCGCCAGTTTTCTTAAACACACACATATATATGAAATTAGTCCACTTCATGTTATTTTTCACTTTCTACCTATTTATGGGTAGCTGTGATTTGATAGACTATCATCCCTACGATGTCCGCATTACAGGTGAAACAGATGTAAATACTCATAACATCACCCAAATAGAAGAAAATTGTAAAGGTAAAACAACACTCCGTTTTGTAACGATGGGCGATTCTCAACGTTGGTATGACGAAACTGTAGATTTCGTAAATAGCCTAAATGCACGAGATGACATAGATTTTGTTATCCATAGCGGAGACATGAGTGACTTCGGACTTACAGACGAATTTCTTTGGCAACGCGATATTATGAACAAACTTAAAGTTCCGTACGTAACTCTTATTGGCAATCATGACTGTTTGGGTACAGGTGAGGAAGCATATCGTGCTATATTTGGTGATCCGAACTTCTCATTCATTGCCGGACGAGTAAAATTTGTATGTCTGAATACCAATGCAATGGAATTTGACTATTCATGTCCCATTCCTGATTTTACTTTCATGGAAAAAGAGATTACCGAACGACAAAGTGAATTTGATAAAACAGTTATATCCATGCATGTTCGTCCTTACGCTGATCAATTTAACAACAATGTGGCACGAGTATTCCACCGTTATATAACCGAATATCCCGGTATACAATTTTGCACTGCTGCCCACGAACACCGCCTATTTGAGGAAAACCTCTTCGGAGACGGAATTATATATTATATGAGCGATTGCATGAAACATCGTAGTTATTATATATTCACCCTGAAACCAGACGGATATGAACGCGAAGTGGTATACTATTAATATATATAGGATAATAGGTATCTTAACCTGCCTGTTATTATTGGAATGCATGCCTTTATTTGCACAAGAAAAAGATACAGTCTTTATTATAAAGTATGATACAATATGGATGAAATATAATAAAGCGGATACTATTATGACAACTCCTATCCGCCATAATCGCTACGATCGTCGTGTACATCGCTATCGTAAACATTGGGAAGCACTCATTCCAACACATACCAAAATACAATTTGCCGGAAATATGGGTTTGTTATCCTTCGGTACAGGATGGGATTATGGAAAGCATAACCAGTGGGAAACAGATCTTTTCTTGGGTGTCCTTCCCAAATATCAATCCAACCATACAAAAATGACTTTTACCCTGAAACAGAATTATATTCCGTGGAGTCTTCAGATCAAGGAAAGTCGTTTCTCCGCCGAACCACTCACATGTGGTATGTATCTAAATACCGTATTTGGTGATGAATTCTGGACACACGAACCAGACCGTTATCCCAAAGGTTATTACGGTTTTTCATCTAAAGTACGTTTCCATATATTTCTTGGCCAACGTATCACATATGACATTGATCCGCATCGCAGATTTACAGCAAAAGCCATTACTTTCTTTTATGAATTTAGTACCTGCGACCTATATGTCATAAGTGCTGCCACCAATAAATATCTAAAACCGAAAGATTATCTGAGTTTATCTTTCGGATTAAAATTGCAATTACTGTAGTCTGTGTCTATATGTGAAAAAGAAAAACTTATTTAACTTTTTTATTTTCCCAAAAACATAAAGTATATTTGTCCTTACAAATATAATTCCTCATATATGAAAAAATCCGGAAATATTCTTATCGTTGATGATAACCGGGGTGTACTGACTGCTTTACAACTCTTGTTAAAGCCCTATTTTGCCAAAATTGCTGTCCTTTCGTCACCTATTACCCTTTCAAACATGTTACATGAAGAAGAATGGCAAGTCCTGTTACTCGATATGAATTTTACCTCCGGCATTAATACCGGTAACGAAGGATTATATTGGTTACATGAAGTCAAAAAGCAATGCCCTTCATTACCTGTTGTTCTTTTCACCGCATACGCTGATATAAATCTCGCCGTACGCGGTATTAAAGAGGGAGCTACTGACTTCATTGTAAAACCCTGGGATAATCAAAAATTAGTAAAAACGTTGTTGAATGCAACGGAAAATTCTAATAAACCCGGTATACGGAGAATTACTGGGAAACAAGACACCATACCATCTTCCATGTACTGGGGTGAAAGTCCCGTTATGCAACAACTCCGTTTGCTGGTAGAGAAAGTGGCTATAACAGATGCCAATATTCTCATCACAGGCGAAAACGGTACCGGTAAAGAAATGCTTGCCCGGGAAATTCATGCCCTTTCTTCACGCAAAGGGCAGAAAATAATAAGTGTGGATATGGGAGCAATCACCGAAAGTCTTTTCGAGAGTGAACTGTTCGGACATTTAAAAGGTTCCTTCACCGATGCCCATACCGACCGTACCGGAAAATTTGAAGCAGCCGACCACAGTACACTCTTCCTTGATGAAATCGGTAATCTTCCCTATCATTTGCAAGCTAAATTACTGACTGCTATACAACACCGGAGCATCGTACGTGTAGGCAGTAATACCTCTATTCCAATAGATATCCGCCTTATCTGTGCCACTAACCGTAATTTGCAAGAAATGGTAGTTAAAGGAGAGTTCCGAGAAGATTTACTTTATCGAATCAACACCATTCATTTGGAGATACCAGCCCTTCGCGAACGCCCAGAAGATATCATTCCTCTTGCTGAACGTTTCATTGCACATTTCTGTAAACAATATAATAAAATTCCCGCTAATCTAGAAAATTCCGCTAAAGAAAAATTGATACATCACCCATGGTATGGTAATATCCGAGAATTGGAACATACCATTGAAAAAGCAATTATCATTTGCGATGGTGCTTTTCTCACGCCAGAGTTATTCCAATTATCGCATCGGAATAATAGTTCTGAAATTTCCGCATCCACTCTCGAAGAAATGGAAATACAAATGATATGTAAAACATTAGATAAATGTAACGGTAATCTTTCCGCTGTTGCAGCACAGTTGGGTATCACACGCCAAACGCTATATAACAAGATGAAAAAATACGGACTTTGAATAGCCGATATAAAATATGAAATTCAGAGACATAAGGCAATATTACATTTTCCGAACCACCATCAGTTTGCTGGTTGCACTTTTGGCAGGAATAATGTGGACACTTGTTATTCTCGAAACCACCGAAACCAAAGGACTTGGTGATTCACTATTTTGGGCAATCTTTACTACAGTACTTTTACCTCTCGCCATACGTTGGCAGCAACATCTCTATCAACATCATACCTGGAAGGTGCTTTTTATGCTCGATGCCATTGAAAACAACGATAGCTCAATCCATTTTTCCGAAACCGACGAAACTGCCGATACCCGTCTCGTAAATCGTGCTCTGAATCGTGTAGCACATATTCTGTATAATGTAAAAAATGAAACAGCTCAACAAGAGAAATACTATGAACTTATCCTTGATTGTGTCAATACTGGTATTCTCGTTTTGAACGACAGTGGATCGGTTTATCAAAAGAACAGTGAAGCTTTGCGACTACTCGGACTAGATGTCTTTACTCACATCCACCAACTGAGTCGTATAGATATGCACTTGATGGATATACTTGCTCATTGCTGTCCCGGGGACAAGCTTCAAATAAATATTAATAATGAACGAGGAACAATCAACCTTTCCATTCGCGTCAGTAATATAACTGTTCATCAGGAACATTTACGTATTCTTGCACTGAACGACATTAACTCTGAACTAGACGAAAAAGAGATTGATTCCTGGATACGACTTACTCGTGTATTGACCCATGAAATCATGAACGCCGTTACTCCTATAACTTCGTTGAGTGATACACTATTAGGGCTTAGTAAAGAGCGTAAAGCAACAGAGGAAATACAAAACGGTCTGCAAACTATCAGCAGTACAGGTAAAGGTCTATTATCCTTTGTAGAGTCCTATCGCAAATTTACCCGTATCCCTACACCCGAACCCTCTTTATTTTATGTAAAAGCTTTTATCAACCGTATGGTCGAACTGGCACATCATCAATACCCCAATTCTCCTGTTACCTTCCATACTCATGTCATGCCTGATGACCTCATACTTCATGCTGATGAAAACCTAATTTCACAAGTTGTAATCAATTTACTAAAAAATGCAATACAAGCTATCGAAACTTCTCCTGCCAAAATTGAAAATGGTTATATTAATATCCGCGCCTATTGTAATGAAGCAGAAGCAGTAGTTATAGAAATATCAAATAATGGTCCTGTTATTTCCCCCGATATAGCAGAACATATTTTCATTCCATTTTTCACAACTAAAGAAAATGGTAGTGGTATAGGTCTGAGCATTTCACGCCAAATTATGCGGCTATCTGGTGGAAGTATTTCATTAATACCCAGTAAGGAAACCACCTTTGTCCTAAAATTTAATTGAACTATTTGGTATTTGCATTTGTTAATAATATTGGCTATCTTTGTCCAATAAGATATACAATTCATCGTATTACAAACTTTACAATACAGAACATATGTTATTCACAGCAGAAAACATTCTACTTGTTGGTTCTATTTTGCTTTTCGTCAGTATCATTGTAGGAAAAACCGGTTATCGTTTTGGAGTTCCCGCCTTATTGCTTTTTCTTGTAGTAGGCATGTTGTTTGGTAGTGACGGTCTCGGTTTGCAATTCCATAATGCCAAAGAAGCACAGTTTATCGGTATGGTAGCCCTTAGCATTATCTTATTTTCCGGTGGTATGGATACTAAGTATACGGAAATCAAACCGATCCTTGTACCGGGTATTGTACTTTCCACTGCTGGCGTACTACTAACAGCACTATTCACCGGACTTTTTATCTGGTGGCTTTCCGGAATGAGTTGGACAAATATACAACTGCCTCTCATTACCTCTTTACTATTGGCATCTACTATGTCGTCAACAGACTCCGCTTCGGTATTTGCCATACTCCGTTCGCAAAAGATGAATTTGAAGCATAATCTGCGTCCTATGTTAGAATTAGAAAGTGGTAGCAATGATCCAATGGCATATATGCTTACAATTGTACTGATTCAATTTATCCAATCTTCTGGAATGGGTGTAGGAAATATTTTAGGTTCTTTCATTATCCAATTCATTGTAGGGGCTGTTGCCGGTTATTTGTTAGGTAAACTGGCTATACTCATGCTGAATAAACTGAATATAGACAATCAATCCCTCTATCCTATTCTATTGCTTGCATTCGTATTTTTCACTTTCTCTATAACAGATTTGCTAAAAGGTAACGGTTATCTTGCCGTATATATTGCCGGTATGATGGTAGGTAACAATAAAATCATGTATCGTAAAGAAATATATACATTCATGGACGGATTGACATGGTTATTCCAAATTATTATGTTCCTCTGTCTCGGATTGCTTGTCAATCCCCACGAAATGCTGGAAGTAAGCGTTGTTGCATTACTCATCGGTATATTCATGATTGTTATCGGACGTCCACTCAGTGTATTTCTTTGCTTACTTCCTTTCGGCAAAAAGATAACGATGAAATCACGTTTGTTCATATCATGGGTGGGATTACGTGGAGCAGTCCCCATTATTTTTGCAACTTATCCGGTAGTAGCCAATGTACCTGGTGCCCATAGTATTTTTAATATTGTATTCTTCATCACTATTGTTTCTCTCATAGTCCAGGGTACTACCGTTTCATGGGTAGCCCGTATATTGGGACTTTCCACACCATTGGAGAAAACAGGAAATGACTTTGGTGTTGAATTGCCTGAAGAAATAGATTCTGATTTACGTGACGTGACTGTCACAGAAGAAATATTAAAAAAAGGAGAAACTTTGAAAGATATGAATCTTCCCAAAGGCACACTTGTGATGATAGTGAAACGCGGTGATGAATATCTCATTCCTAATGGTACGTTAAAGTTACATGTAGGAGATAAGTTACTTCTGATTTCAGAGAAAAACAAAGAATAAGAAAAACAGAAGAGTATTCCACTAAGAAAAAAAAACAAAACCACTTGTTTTGCATCACTATAAGCTCTATATTTGCGCAGTTTTAACTAAAGTGTGCAAATTTAACGAATGGAACAAAAACCACTATTCATCGACTACATAGAACAAAGCATCATAAAGAACTGGGATCGAAATGCTCTGACAGACTACAAAGGAATTACCTTACAATATAAAGATGTAGCTCGTAAAATAGCTAAGTTTCACATTGTACTGGAAAGTGCCGGTATTAAACCTGGAGACAAAATAGCTGTATGTGGACGTAACAGTGCCCATTGGGGAGTATGTTTTCTCGCAACTCTCACATATGGGGCTATCATTGTTCCTATCCTCCATGAGTTTAAAGCAGATAATATCCACAATATCGTCAATCACTCCGAAGCCAAGCTACTTTTTGTAGGAGATCAAGCTTGGGAAAGTCTGAACGAAGATGCGATGCCATTATTGATGGGAATTGTATTGTTGACTGATTTTACTCCGGTTGTATGCCGTAATAAGCAACTTATGGAAGCTTTCGAACATCGTAATGCTATCTACGGTGCACATTATCCTAAGAATTTTCGTCCTGAACATATCTGTTATCGTAAGGAACAGTCACCTGAAGAATTGGCGGTTATTAACTATACTTCCGGTACAACAGGGTACTCCAAAGGAGTTATGCTTCCCTATCGCAGCCTATGGTCAAATATAGCTTATTGTCATGAGATGCTTCCTGTACGCCCAGGCGATCATATTGTTTCCATGCTTCCTTTGGGACACGTATTCGGTATGGTATATGATTTCCTGTATGGATTTTCTGTTGGCGCACATTTGTATTTCCTTACACGGATGCCTTCACCCAAAATTATTGCCCAGTCATTTTCTGAAATCAAACCACGTATTATATCTTGTGTACCGCTTATTGTGGAAAAAATTATCAAAAAAGATATCTTGCCCCAAATTGACAATAAAATTGGCAAATTATTGTTGCGCATGCCTATCGTTAATGATAAAATAAAGGCTGACATGCGCAAAAAGGCAATGGAAGTCTTTGGTGGAAACTTCGATGAGATTATCATTGGTGGTGCACCTTTTAATGCTGACGTAGAGCGTTTCCTCAAACAAATAGGATTTCCCTATACCATCGCATATGGTATGACAGAATGTGGACCTATCATTTGCTCCAGCCGATGGGAAACATTGAAACTTGCCTCTTGTGGTAAAGCTACTACTCGGATGGAAGTGAAAATAGACTCTCCTGATCCACAAAATGTAGCAGGTGAAATAATCTGTCGAGGTGCTAACCTGATGTTGGGGTACTATAAAAATCCCGAGGCTACTTCACAAATCATTGACGTTAATGGTTGGCTTCATACGGGTGATCTTGCCACCATAGATATTGATGGTTATGTTACCGTACGTGGTCGCAGTAAAAATCTTTTGCTCACTTCAAGTGGACAAAACATTTACCCCGAAGAGATTGAAAGTAAGCTGAACAATATGCCATATGTATCCGAATCGCTTATCGTCCTGCAAAACGATAAACTTGTTGCCCTTGTTTACCCCGATTTTGATGACGCATTTGCCCATGGCTTACAACAAAATGATATTGCAAACGTAATGGAAGAAAACCGTAAAGAACTGAATCAACTATTACCTTCATACTGCCAGATTACTAAAGTAAAAATCCATTTTGAAGAATTTGAAAAAACAGCTAAAAAGAGTATCAAGCGCTTTATGTATCAAGAAGCTAAGGGTTGAAACTCTTAAAAAAAATATAGTGAAGAAGTTTTTTTATAATAAGTGTTATAAAACACATCTTTTTTCTTGGTTTATTTGCAGATTTCCTGGAAGTCCGTATCTTTGCAATGTGTTTTTCATAGTATTAGATTTAAGGTTAACAAAGGTTGGAGTACAGCGGTACTCCTTTTTTTATTTATAACCGTCAAGTATACAAATTCCAGAACTTATCATTACCTTTACTTCCAAATTTAAAATACGACTTTTATGGATATACGTACATTCATAACCAATTATTACGAAGCATTCTGTAAACAAGCTGAACTTCCTATCGCTTTTTGGTATTCAGACCAATTAGAAGCAGAAACAGAAAAAGTAAACGGTTGTTTCTTTAAATACATACAACAAGTCAGAGAGGGAAAAATCATCAGTCTCAATGCTGAAACAATAGGTTGTGGAGGGGGTAAATTCTATACGGGATTTACTGATATGCCGGAATATGTTCCCAGTTTCGTATCTCTGAAAGAAAAATATAAAAAAACTCCCGAAATGGTAGCCGACTTCATTAATGAGATCCAAATCCTCAAAACAAACAAAAAATTTCTTCATTTCGCACGTATCGACCAGATAAATTCTTTAGATGAAGTTGAGGGACTTTTTTTTCTGGCTACCCCGGATATACTAGCCGGACTAACAACCTGGACTTTCTTTGATACAAATACAACAGATGCTGTATGTAGTCCTTTCGGCTCAGGTTGTTGTTCTATTGTGACACAAACAATTCTCGAAAACAGAAAACAAGGAAAACGTACTTTTCTGGGATTTTTTGATCCTTCCGTACGTCCGTATTTTGAAGCAAACTTGTTAAGCTTTACCATTCCGATGTCCAGATTCAAGGAAATGTACAATACTATGCGTGAAAGTTGCCTTTTCAATACCCATGCTTGGGAAAAAATCAAAGAAAGAATAACATCCGGGCAATTACCAGTAGTTATTCAAAAAGATACTCCGGTATCATTCCCCATTCTTCCAAACATAACTTTACGCGAAGTAATGTTGAAAGATGCAGCAGCCATCTATCACGCAATAAACACCCATCGGGATTATATGCGAATATGGCTGCCTTTCGTTGACAATTTGAAATCTGTGGCAGATGAAGAAATGTTCCTCAAATCCATCCTCTCCGCCCCTGCTGAGAAATATGAACCCATATTTACCATTCGCAACGGACAAGATGAAGTATGTGGACTCATAGGATTTCATTTTTCTGATTTTGACAATCATCGCACTGAAATAGGTTATTGGTTGTTACCTGAATATCAGCATCAAGGTATCATGACCACTTGTGTACATAAGCTCTGCCAATGGGCTGTAGACGAAAAAGGAATAAAACGAATTCAAATCCGCTGTGCCATAAATAATATTGCAAGCAATCAAATTCCCCTTCGTTTAGGATTTCACCATGAAGGCACGGAACGGGCAGGAGAATTATTATCATCAGGAGAATATACGGATGTCCATGTATACAGCATTCTGGCAGAAGAAATACGAGTATCGTTCTAAGATAAATATATAAAGATAGAATTTACTAACTTTATTTGATATACGTATGAAAAAAATCTTATTACTATTCAGTCTACTTTTGATACCGACAATTATGTCGGCTCAAACAATCACTCCACAAACAGTCATTGCGACTTAATGGTATATGAAAATAAAAACGGTGGAGAAAGTCAAGTCTATTTTGATATCAGCCGTTCCATGGAATACATGTCTGAATTGTTTGATAAAAAATAATATATGGAAGAAATCATACTCAACGATCATAACAAGCAGGAGTACCCTCCTATGCACACTTGCGAACACATCATTAACCAAACCATGATTCGTTTATTCGGTTGCGGACGATCAATTTCAGCACACATTGAGCGAAAAAAAAGTAAACTGGATTACAGATTGGAAACATGTCCAACGGAAGAAGAGGTAAAGAAGTTAGAGCAAACAGTTAATGAAGTGATAGCTCAACATTTATCAATTATCACAGAGTTTATAACTCAAGAAGAAGCCAAAGGACGTTTTGATTTGGCACGATTACCCGAAGATGCCTCGAAAACCGTAAGAGTTGTGAAAGTAGGAGATTATGATGAATGTCTGTGTATTGGTATTCACGTAAACAACACTTCAGAGATTGGTACTTTTAAAATCATCAGTCATGATTGGAATGAAGAAAATAAGTGTTGGAGAATACGTTTTAAATTAGTCTAAATTTCAATCAAAATTAAATAAAAAGATAGCATTTTGTCACTAAACAGGTAAAATAGTCAGCCAACAAATGACAATTAGTCAATAAAGTCAAGTAAAACCAACTGGCATAAGATTTGCAAAGTAGTTAGTGAGCAACGGTTTAGATACCGGATGGTAAGAATTTAAAAAACGATACCTGAAGATATCAAACCGAGCTCAAAGCTAAACTGAATGTATAACTTTAAAAAAATAGGAGACTATGATTATGATGCCTGTAAGAAGATCTCAGAATTGGTTACCAAGTATCTTTAACGATTTCTTTGATAATGACTGGATGGTAAAAGCTAATGCAACTGCTCCTGCCATCAATGTATTTGAAACTGAAAAAGAATACAAAGTAGAATTAGCTGCCCCTGGTATGACAAAAGAAGATTTCAACGTTCATATCGATGAAGAAAACAACCTTGTTATCAGCATGGAAAAGAAAACGGACAACAAGGAAGATAACAAAGATGAAAAGAAAGAAGGTCGCTATCTGCGTCGTGAGTTTTCATACTCTAAATTCCAACAGACTATGATTCTTCCTGAAGATGTCGATAAGGACAAGATTTCAGCTAGTGTAGAAAACGGCGTGTTGAACATCAACCTGCCAAAATTCACCGAACAGGAAAAGGAAAGAAGTAAAAAATTCATTGACGTAAAATAAGATAATCGACAATTAATAAAATGGAAAGTAAGTAAACGAATGGAAGATTATTTATAAAATAAATGCCTGAACACTTGACATCACCTTCGTGATGTTGTATATTTGTAAGGTGAATTTATAGATACTTCAATTTTAAATTAAGATAAACGGAGAGGCATTGCTTCTCCGTTTTTTGTTTCCCTCTATTCTTATCTGTTTGAAATGACGCACGCTTGCAGGGCAAACGACACAAGTTTACTCCCCAAATGCCACACCTTAACGGACAAAACACCTGTGGTTTGCGATGAAAATGCCTGTGGTTTCGGCAATTATCCTTGATGTTTACGAAGCTAAAGTACATGGTTACGGATACAATGTTCAACATTAGCAAATGGTGCATTCAGAGTGAGCGAACCGGATGTCATTGGAATAAAAACGGGGAACTTGAGTCCCCCGTCCGTTAAACTTGCATAAATCTGCTATTGACAAAAAAGAAGATTTTCAAAGGAAAACAACTTAATCTTCCTTTTTCCCTTTCAGGAAATGGTCTGTCAACCATTTACGTACCGGCTCGTCGTAGAGTTTCAAGCAGAGATAAGCCAACACGAATGCACCTACGAAAGTCAATATCATATAAGGAATACCTTCCACCATCGTTGCATTATTGTTACATACCCACGCAGTATAAGTATATACCAACGGATAATGAGTGATATATACCGGATAGGATATATCTCCCAGAAATTTACACACAGCAGTAGAACGCTTGCCCGTAACCTTACCTCCCGCTCCCATTGAAACAATAACCGGAAAGATAAAAAGAATGCAGATTGCTTCATAAAGCCCATTCATCCAAAACCCCTCTTCACCACCGATACGGGGAATAGAAAGAACCACAACAATCATCAGACTGCACCACCAGAAAGCGCGTTTCTCCGTACGAATTAACCATCCCAAACGAGATAAGAGCAATCCACCGAAAAAAGGATACATCAACCGAACCATCCCTACATATTGTTGCTCCCAGTTCAAAGCCCATCCTCCTACAATATCGCCTGCCGGAGCAGTCAGGCAAAGATGCACCGTAAAGCAACCGGCAACAAATACCAAGATAGACAAAGCTACTTTATTGAACTTACGGATAAACAACCCATATAGAATATTACCGATATACTCATAGTAGAGCGACCATGCCGGACCATTGAGCGGATGCATTTCCGTCCAGCCACGTACATCCCATTTCAACGGAAGAGGCAATAACGTGCAGCCCAGTAGCATAATCAGCAACACTGTGCCAACAGGAGTATTCTCAATAGCCGGAAAACAGGATGACTTTTGAAAATAGAAAAAAGCCGCCCCTACGATACTGCCTATAATCACCATCGGTTGCAGGCGGATAATACGCCGTTTAAAGAAAGTCCCTACCGACATCCGGTTCCAACGGTCATCATAAGCATAACCGATAACGAAGCCCGAAAGCATAAAAAAGAAATCGACTGCCAAGTATCCGTGATTGATAAACTGTTCCAAGTGATTGCCGCCCGAGTGTGCTTCTAAAAGGTGAAAAGCAACAACCATTACAGCAGCTACGCCACGAAGCCCGTCGAGTATCTCATAATGCGGTTTCGAAGGAAGATAAGAGTTCTGTGTATTCATTGAGGTATAAGATGTTCATAAATTTGCCCGTAAAGATAATAAAAAACGATAAGGTAATAAGATAGTAATATGATAAATAAACAATAGTGGAAAAGTAAATTTGAGCAAAACTAAACATTATCGTGGTTTTAAGATGCCTCATGTACAAAAAAACAGTCTGTTTTTCTGGAAAATGTCATAAACAGAACATTTAATAATGCATATAAACCTTTTCTATATACGAGATGCTGACTAATTTTGTCCAAAAACTAAATATACTATAGATTATGAAACGAATTTATTGGATTTTAGCAAGCATTTCCCTGTACTCGCTCATATCTTGTACCAACGGTAGAAAAGATGCGAAAGAATGCCAGACAGTAAAAATAGATACAATTATTTTCGCCGGAGGGCAAACCCACCTGCAATATCCCGGAAAGGTAAAAGCGGCGCAGGACATCAGTCTCGCATTCAGGGTAAGTGGAACAATACAGAAAATACACGTGAAAGATGGCGCCCGCGTACAAGCCGGCCAGTTGCTCGCCGAACTGGACCCAACGGACTACCAAGTACAACTGGATGCCACCGAAGCCGAATACAAGCAAGTTAAAGCGGAAGCGGAACGCGTAATGGCATTGTACAAAGATAACGGAACCACTCCCAGTACCAACGACAAGGCTGTATATGGACTGAAACAAATCACTGCCAAATACCAGCATCACAAAGACCAGTTATACTACACCCGCCTTTATGCACCCTTCAACGGCTATATACAGAAACGTCTATTCGAGACACACGAAACGATAGGCGCCGGAATGCCTGTCCTGTCCATGATTAGCAGCAGTACCCCGGAAATTGAGATAAACCTTCCGGCAGCCGAATATATCCGGCGAGAACAGTTCAACCAATATCATTGTACATTCGACATTTATCCGGGAAAGACTTACCGGCTGACCCCAATCAGTATCACTCCCAAAGCCAACGCAAATCAATTGTATACCATGCGTCTGCAACTGATTGCGGATGACCGGCCCATTCCCTCTCCGGGTATGAATACAATGGTCACCATTCATTACGACAATAACAGTCCACACTGTTTGTCCGTACCCGGCAGTGCCATATTACATAAAGACGGAAAGACCTGTGTCTTTGTTTACAACCCCTCCAACAACAAAGTAAACAACCGTGAAGTGAGCGTTGTACGCCTGCTGAGCAACGGACGCAGTATCATTACCTCCGATGAGCTGAAACCCGGAGAATTGGTGGTATCCGCAGGAATACATCACATAAAAGACGGAGAAACCGTAAAACCCCTACCCAACACCAGTAAAACAAATATCGGAGGACTGCTGTAACATGGAATTACATCTTAAAAAATCAGTAATATGGATATAAGTAAATGGGCATTCAAGAACCGTAACCTGGTTTATTTCCTGGTGTCTGTATTGTTTGTCGGCGGAGTTCTTTCTTGCTATCAGATGAGCAAATTGGAAGATCCGGAAATAAAGGTGAAGCTCGCTATGGTGGTAACCACCTATCCGGGAGCCTCTGCCCACCAGGTAGAATTGGAAGTGACGGATGTACTGGAAAAGAGCATCCGCAGCATGGGAAATATAGACAATGTGGAAAGCTACTCATACAATGACCTTTCCCTGATACAAATAGAGCTGACTACTACCACCCAGGATGAAGAAGTGGAGCAATGCTGGGACATGTTGCGCCGCAAGGTAAACGATGCCTGCACCCTCTTACCCGACGGGGCAAGCACACCGATTGTCAAGGATGATTTCGGCAACGTGTACGGCATGTTCTATGCTTTGACGGGTGACGGGCTGTCCGACCGCGAACTGTCTGACTACGCCGAACTCATCAAACGTGAAATCAGCGATATGGAAGGTGTAGACCGGGTGGAGTTGTACGGCAAACGCCCCGAATGCATCAATATTTCCCTGTTGCAAGACCGCATGGCAAACCTCGGTGTGAAGCCAGCCGAAGTCCTCGCCACTATGAACGGACAAAACAAAACCACATACAGCGGTTACTACGATAACGGAGATAACCGTATCCGCGTGACCGTCAGTGATAAGTTCAGGACGGTAGAGGACATAGGCAACATGCTGATACAAGGACATGACAACGACCAGCTCCGCATACGCGACATCGCCCGAATAGAGAAAGGATACGAAAAGCCTACCCGCAACGAACTGTTCTTTGACAGCGAGCGGGCACAGGGAATCCTTATCGCAGCATCCAGTGGTTCGGACATCGTGAAAGTAGGCGTCGCCGTAGAAAAGAAATTGGCACAGTTGAAAGAAAGTAGTCTGCCCGCAGGTGTAGAATACCACAAAGTATTCTATCAACCGGAACGCGTAGGGGCATCTTTAGGTACTTTCGTCATCAATTTGTTGGAGTCTGTCATCATTGTCGTAGTGATCCTGATGCTGGCAATGGGGTTCAAGAGCGGAGTCATTATCGGAGTCAGCCTGATTGTCACCGTCTTCGGCTCGTTCCTGTTCCTGCAAACGGCAGGCGGAACCATGCAACGCGTATCATTGGCCGCATTCGTACTGGCAATGGGTATGCTGGTAGATAATGCCATTGTTATTATAGACGGCATATTGGTAGACCTGAAAGCCGGCAAAAACCGTATGGAAGCAATGACAGCTATCGGCCGCCAGACAGCGATGCCCCTACTGGGCGCTACACTGATAGCTATTATCGCCTTCCTGCCTATATTTATGTCACCGGATACGGCAGGTGTCTACACCCGCGATCTATTCATCGTACTGGCAGTCTCTTTGCTGTTGAGCTGGGTGTTGGCATTGGTGCACGTGCCACTAATGGCAAACAGCAGGTTACATCCCACCGTCGAAACCAGCGCCACCGGAAAACGTGAATACAAAGGACATACATACGCCCTATTACGTACCGCCCTACACTTCGGACTGGCACACCGCTGGAGTTTCGTACTGGCAATGGTCGTCCTGTTGGGACTTTCCATTTTCGGCTACGGATATATGCGGCAAGGCTTCTTCCCCGATATGGTGTACGACCAGCTCTATATGGAGTACAAACTGTCCGAAGGCAGTAATTCCACGCGAGTGGCGCAGGATTTAAAAGAAATAGAGGATTATCTGAGAACCCGCAAGGAAATCACCCACATCACCACTTCAATCGGCGGTACACCGGGGCGGTATAATCTGGTACGCAGCATTGCCAACCCCTCTCTCTCCTACGGCGAACTGATTATAGACTTTATTTCCCCGAAGGACCTGGTAAAGAATATGGATGAGATACAAAATTATCTGACAGAACGCTATCCCAATGCTTACATCAAATTGAAACGCTATAACCTGATGTTCAAGAAGTATCCTATCGAGGTACAATTCATGGGACCGGATCCTGCCGTACTACACCAGTTGGCCGACAGCGTACAAAGTATTATGGAGAATACCCCTGAAGTCTGCCTCATCACTACCGACTGGGAACCGCAGATACCCGTACTTTCCATAGAATACGACCAAGCCGCCGCCCGCGCGCTGGGCCTGAGCCGCAACGATGTAAGCATGTCCCTGCTCTCTGTCAACGGTGGCATACCCATCGGTTCTTTTTACGAGGGCATACATCGCGACAATATCTATCTGAAATGTCTGGACGAGAAAGGGCAACCGATAGAAGATCTCGGTAACACACAGGTATTCTCATCACTTCCTTCGTTGAACGGATTGTTGAATGAGGAAACCATGGTAAAGTTGAAAGCCGGTACCTTGAGTAAGGAAGAACTGGTGGAAAGCCTGATGGGAAGTACCCCACTGAAACAAATCAGCAAAAGCATCGATATCCGTTGGGAGGATCCCGTAGTGCCACGTTACAACGGGCAACGTAGCCAACGTATACAGTGTTCTCCCGCTCCCGGCATAGAAACCGAGAAAGCACGGCAGACCATTGCCCGAAAAGTAGAGCAGATAGAACTACCCGACGGTTATACCCTGCATTGGCAAGGAGAAAAAAATGCGAGCGACCAGTCCATGAAATACCTGTTCAAGAATTTTCCACTAGCCATTATCCTGATGATTGCCATTCTGATTATGTTGTTCAAGGACTACCGTAAACCAGCCATCATTTTCTGTTGTCTTCCCATGATTCTTGTAGGAGTAGTGGCAGTGATGCTGCTTACAGGCAAGACGTTCAACTTTGTAGCAATTGTAGGTACACTGGGACTGATAGGTATGCTTATCAAGAATGGCATTGTGTTAATGGATGAAATCACCCTGCAACTCAATCAGGGAATAGAACCGATTACAGCATTAGTTGACAGTGCCCAGAGCCGACTACGTCCAGTTACTATGGCAGCGTTAACCACTATTCTAGGTATGATACCGTTACTACCTGATGCCATGTTCGGTTCATTGGCAGCTTCCATTATGGGTGGCCTGACATTCGGCACATTGATAACTCTCCTCTTTATTCCTATCCTGTATGCATTATTCTTTCACATAAAAAACGAATAACAATGAAAAAGGAAATAATTATCCTCACTACCCTATTCTTCTCTGTCAGCATCTCTGCCCAAGAAACCCTGACTCTGGAACAATGCAGAGAAATGGCACTGAAATATAATAAAGAAATGGCTATTTCGGTCAAGCAAACGGAGGGCGCACAGTATACCGTAAAAAGTTACAAAGGAAACTTTTTCCCAAACTTCACTCTTAGTGGAACGGGCATTTACAGCACAGCAGATGGTAGCTTAGGTATAGCCGGAGGTAACTTACCTACCTTCCTGCCCGATGCTACGGGACAATTTCTACCCAACAATGGTTTTGCCTACTTTCCGGGACTGGACCTTAACTATAAAATAGGTATATTATATATGGGAGGTGTACAAGTGGAACAACCACTTTATATGGGCGGCAAAGTTCGCGCGGCCTACAAAATGTCTTTATTGGGCAAAGAAATGGCGCAACTGAATGAAACGCTGACAGCATCAGAAGTCATTGTAAAAACGGACCAGGCATATGCACAGGTTATCAAAGCCAAAGAGATGAAAAAAGTAGCCCATAAGTATAATGCAGTACTTATAGAATTGATGAAGAATGTAGAAAGTGCCTACAAACATGGCCTAAAGTCTCAAAATGACGTTCTGAAAGTACAAGTAAAACTGAACGAGAGCGAACTCAACATCCGCAAAACCGATAACGCACTCCGCTTGGCAACCATGAACCTCTGTCACTACATCGGAAAACCTCTAACAACAAACATATGTATCTCCGACAGTTTTCCCGAAGTAGAACAAGACATCCAGTTGCAAATATCAGACATCTCTGCCCGCCCCGAATATGCTATACTGAATCAACAAGTAGCTATTGCCAAGCAACAGGTAAAGTTGAACCGTAGCGAACTATTACCGCAAATTGGAATAAAAGGTTCATACGACTATATCCATGGTCTGGAAATCAACAATCAAGACCTGTTCGATAAAGGCAGTTTCTCCGTTCTCCTAAATGTAAGTGTACCTATTTTCCACTTCGGCGAACGGACCAACAAAGTACGTGCAGCCAAAGCCAAACTGGAACAGACGCGCCTTGAACAGGAAAACATGAACGAACAGATGTTACTGGAATTGACGCAGGCCGCCAATAATCTGGATGAAGCCCGGTTGGAAAGTTCTATCGCTAAACGTTCCCTACAACAGGCAGAAGAGAATATGAGAGTAAGTCGTAGTCAATATGATGTAGGTTTGGAAACACTATCCGACCATCTGGAAGCACAGGCTATGTGGCAGCAAGCATACGAAAACACAGTAGATACTCATTTTCGGTTATACCTGAATTACATTACTTACCTAAAAGCTACAGGGACGTTGCTGAAATGACAGTCATATATTGAAACTATATAATAAACGAGGGGTCTGAAAACTTTTAATGTATTCAGACAACCTCGTTTTTGTTTACAAATACTGTTTCAAGTACTTTTATTTATATTCTTCCCACGACTTTATAGCCAAATCATTTGGAGTCATCGTGCAAAACGCATTGATAAAAGCACTCGCCAAACGCGCATTCGTAATCAACGGAATATTGAGATCAATGGCCGCACGACGTATCTTATAACCATTATCCAACTCACCCGCAGTGAGATTTTTCGGAATGTTCACAACCATATCAATCTCCTTTCTATGCAACATATCCAGCGCCTGCGGTTGCATATCAGGTTCACTCGGCCAGTATACGCGAGTATTCTCTACACCATTCTCCGTAAGGAACTTACTTGAGCCACCAGTTGCAAACAATTTATATCCTTTATTTTGAAGCATACGAGCTGCAGAAAGCATATCCACCTTCTGCTTCGGCGTACCGGTAGAAAGCAAGATATTTTTCTGCGGAATACGATAACCTACTGATAGCATCGCTTTCAGAATAGCACAGGAAGTATCACTACCTATACATCCCACTTCACCCGTAGACGCCATATCCACCCCTAACACGGGATCTGCCTTTTGCAAGCGGTTGAAAGAGAATTGAGAAGCCTTAATTCCTACATAATCGAGGTCGAAAAGATTTTTGTCCGGTTTCTGTACAGGAATACCGAGCATCACCTTCGTAGCCAATTCGATAAAATTAATTTTAAGCACTTTGCTGACGAACGGGAATGAACGGCTGGCACGCAAATTACATTCAATTACCTTGATATCGTTGTCTTTAGCCAGATACTGGATATTGAATGGCCCCGATATATTCAGCTCACGGGCAATCTCACGACTGATACGCTTGATACGGCGTACTGTTTCCACATAAAGCTTTTGCGGTGGAAACTGGATAGTGGCATCACCTGAATGTACCCCTGCGAATTCTATATGTTCACTGATAGCATATGCAATGATTTCACCATCCTGTGCCACCGCATCCATCTCTACCTCCTTGGCATGTTCAATGAATTGGCTGACTACTACCGGATGTTTTTGGCTGACATTGGCAGCCAAAAGCAGAAAACGTTCCAGCTCCTCTTGATTGGAACATACATTCATAGCAGCACCAGAAAGTACGTATGACGGACGAACCAATACCGGAAATCCTACCTTATCTACAAAAGCATTGATATCTTCAAGTGAAGTTAGTGCTCTCCATTCGGGCTGATCCACACCGATACGGTCAAGCATAGCAGAGAACTTGTCACGGTCTTCAGCATTATCAATACTCTTGGCACTCGTTCCAAGAATGGGAACATTCTGCGCATCCAGGCGCAAGGCCAAATTATTAGGTATCTGTCCACCAGTAGAAACAATGACACCATGAGGAGTTTCCAATTCAAGGATATCCATGACACGTTCGAAAGTAAGTTCATCAAAATAGAGACGGTCACACATATCGTAGTCCGTAGATACGGTTTCCGGGTTATAATTAATCATTACACTACGATAACCTTCCTTACGGATGGTGTTGAGCGCTTGTACACCACACCAGTCAAATTCCACTGAAGACCCGATACGATAAGCACCCGAACCAAGAACCACAATGGATTTACGGTCACCTAGATAATGTATATCGTTGGCAATGCCGCTATACGTCAAGTATAGGTAATTAGTTTGTGCGGGATATTCGGCGGCAAGGGTATCAATCTGTTTCACCACAGGTAGTACCCCCATCTTCTTACGATAATTACGGATATAGAGGATACCCTCTTCCATATCACCTTCATAACCGATTGCACGGGCTATCTGAAAGTCCGAAAAGCCCTGTATCTTAGCTTTACGCAACAATTCAACAGGAAAGTCAACAATATCCTTATGCTTTCCACTCCATTGTTCCAATTCCTTGCTAGTACGCATTATATTCATCAGCTTCTCCAGGAACCATTTATCAATCTTCGTTAACTCATGCACCTGATCTACGGTGTATCCGGCACGAAAAGCTTTAGAGATAACAAAGATACGTTTATCGGTAGGTTCACGCAACGCCTGGTCAATGTCAGGAATTACAAGCTCCTTGTTTTCTACGAAACCATGCATCCCCTGTCCTATCATACGCAACCCTTTCTGAATAGCTTCTTCAAAAGTACGACCGATAGCCATTACCTCACCAACTGACTTCATAGATGAACCGAGTTCTTTGTCCACACCGTGGAACTTACCTAAGTCCCAACGCGGAATTTTGCAGACAACATAGTCCAACGCCGGTTCAAAGAAAGCGCTCGTCGTTTTGGTTACGGAGTTTTTCAAATCAAAAAGCCCATATCCAAGACCAAGTTTTGCAGCGACAAAAGCAAGTGGATAACCTGTTGCTTTAGAAGCTAATGCAGAGGATCGGCTCAAGCGTGCGTTTACCTCAATTACACGATAATCCTCACTCTCCGGGTCGTAGGCATATTGCACATTACATTCCCCCACAATTCCGATATGACGGATAATGCGGATGGCGAGTTCACGTAGTTTATGATAGTCCGCATTACTCAGAGTTTGTGACGGAGCAATGACGATAGACTCCCCAGTATGAATACCCAGCGGATCAAAGTTCTCCATATTACAAACCGTGATACAGTTATTGAAACGGTCACGGACAACCTCGTATTCCACTTCTTTCCAACCTCTCAAGGATTTCTCTACCAATACCTGCGGAGAGAAAGAGAAAGCTTTTTCTACCAGCACATTCAGTTCTTCCTCATTGTCACAAAAACCGGAACCCAATCCACCAAGCGCATATGCAGCACGGACGATAACGGGATAACCGAGTTCCTTAGCTGCACGACGTGCATCCACCACGTTTTCCACCGCTTCGCTCTTAATGGTCTTTACGTCAATCTCATCCAGTTTCCGCACGAATATCTCACGGTCTTCGGTGTCGATAATGGCTTGTACGGGAGTACCGAGTACTTTTACATTGTATTTATCAAAGATAGCGTCTTTATACAGTGCCACACCGCAATTTAACGCTGTCTGTCCGCCAAAGGCAAGCATAATGCCGTCGGGACGTTCTTTCTCAATAACCTTCTCTACGAAGTAGGGAGTAACGGGCAGGAAGTAAATCTGATCGGCAACCCCTTCCGAAGTTTGCACGGTAGCAATATTCGGATTGATAAGGACGGTATAGATACCCTCCTCTTTCAATGCCTTGAGTGCCTGCGAACCGGAGTAGTCAAACTCTCCCGCCTCACCGATTTTCAATGCGCCGGAACCGAGCAGCAGGACTTTCTTTATATTGTTTTCTTTCATTTGTCTTAAATTGATTATATCAATAATCTGTTTTCACAGGTATCAAAATCTATTTTAATGTACATCAAACGGAATTATGACATATATCAAACGACTTTTTGATACCGGTCAAAATTATTATAACAGTTTCACAAACTCGTCAAACAGAAACTCCGTATCCGTTGGCCCACTGGCAGCCTCCGGATGGAACTGTGCAGAAAACCATGGGTTACGTTTGTGCCTGATACCTTCATTGGAACCATCATTCATATTAATAAAAAGTGGTTCCCAATCCTCGCTCAATGTATTGTTGTCAACCGCATAGCCATGATTTTGAGAGGTAATGAAGCAACGTTCCGTACCTACCATACGTACCGGCTGGTTATGGCTGCGATGACCATATTTCAATTTGTATATCTTTGCTCCTCCGGCTTTGCCCAGTAACTGATTACCCATACAAATACCGAAAATGGGGAGTTTCTCGTTTTTCATCGTTTTACGGATATTCTGTACAGCCTCATCACAAGTATCCGGATCACCAGGACCGTTGGAGATAAACAAGCCGTTGAAGTCCAATCCATTGAAATCATAGTTCCAGGGTACACGGATTACTTCCACATTCCGTTTCAGTAGACAACGGATGATGTTGGTTTTCACTCCGCAATCCAAGAGAAGGACTTTCTTCTTATCCTTACCTTCATTATATCGGACCACCTCTTTACAACTTACTTTATCTACATAGTTCACGCCGGCATAAGCTGCGTCGGGTATATTGTCAGGATCATCGTCAAATATAATCTTCCCCATCATTACCCCATGTTCACGCAGCACTTTGGTCAGTTCACGTGTATCGATACCTGTAATACCGGGCACTTGTTCACGCCTGAGCCAATCGCCCAAACTTTCCACTGCATTCCAATGACTGTAATTCTCCGAGTAATCGCTTACAATAATAGCTTCGGCATGAATACATTCACTTTCCATGAAAGTAGCCAATCCATTCGATTCAATAGTATACGGCGGCACCCCATAATTACCCACCAAAGGATAAGTAAGAGTCATCAACTGTCCGGCATATGAGGGGTCGGTCAGGCTTTCGGGATATCCTGACATGGCCGTATTGAAAACGACCTCTCCCGCCACCGGCTTTTCATAGCCGAACGACTTACCGTGGAAACGGCTCCCGTCGTCAAGGATTAGAGTTACATTTCTCATATTTAGAATTGATAAACTTGTTCTATATAATTAATAAACGCTTCATTCAGCAGTTTCACCCCTCCCGGAGTAGGATAATCTCCACTGAAGTACCAATCACCCTGATGTTTTGGACAAGCCTCATGCAAACCTTCAAGGGGTTGATAAACAATCTGTACTTTAGCTTTCGTACCTTTCGGGGTAAGTAACTCCACCATCTTAGCAGAAACTTCTTCATCTGTAAAAGGAGCATAGATTTCCTTTACATAATTCACCATCTGCTCCTTAGGTAAACCAACCTGTTCCTTAGACTTACGATAAGCAGCGGCAATAACATCCCGCATATCACGTTCTTTCAGTAACTCGATGGCAGCTTTGAAGGCGATAAACTCACTCATCTTTGCCATGTCTATACCATAATAGTCAGGATAGCGTACTTGTGGAGAGGAACTTACAATCACTATTTTTTTCGGGTTCAGACGATCAAGGATGCCGATAATACTTTGTTTCAAAGTAGTTCCGCGCACTATCGAGTCATCAATAATAACGAGATTATCGACTCCGGGCACAAGACTGCCGTAAGTGATATCATACACATGAGTGGCAAGGTCATTACGACTATTGCCTTCAGCGATAAACGTACGTAACTTGATATCTTTAATAGCCACCTTTTCACTTCGTATCCGTCGAGATAGAATACGCTCCAGTTCATCATGATTGGGATTATGCCCCAAAGCGGAAATCTGCTGAACTTTTTCCTGATTGAGATAATCATCCAGCCCTTGCAACATTCCGTAAAAGGCAACTTCCGCCGTATTGGGAATGAAAGAAAACACAGAATGATCTACATCGTTATTAATGGCTTTCAATATGTTAGGCACTAACTTCTCACCTAATAGTTTACGTTCCCTATAGATATCCACATCGCTACCACGACTAAAATAGATACGTTCAAACGAACAAGGTTTCACTTCACGTGGTTTGTTAATCTGCACAGTACGCAATTTTCCCGCCTTATTGATGAACATCGCTTGTCCCGGCTGCAATTCTTTGATGGCTTCAATGGATACATTGAAAGCAGTCTGTATCACGGGACGTTCACTGGCAAGTACCGCAACCTCATCATCTTGATACCAAAATGCCGGACGAATCCCCCATGGGTCACGGACAACGAAAGTTTCGCCACTTCCGGTAAGCCCGCACATCACATACCCTCCGTCCCACTCTTTACTCGAAGTCCGCAAGACATTGGCAAGGTCGATATGATCTTCAATATAGTGAGTGACATCCATACCTGTCAACCCCTCCGCTTCTGCAAGGTTAAAGAGACGCTCCACTTCACGGTCAAGGCGGTGTCCCACCTGTTCCAACATGATATATGTATCAGCATACTTACGGGGATGCTGCCCAATGGCTGTAATACGCGCAAAGATCTCATCCACATTCGTCAAATTGAAGTTACCGCACAAAGCAAGATTCTTAGCACGCCAATTGTTTCTGCGGAGAAATGGATGCACATAAGATATGCCGGACTTTCCGGTAGTAGAATAGCGCAGGTGTCCCATATATATTTCTCCAGCAAAAGGTAGCATACGCTTAGCATAGTCTGCATCATGTAGTTGTTCCTTTGTGAGATCTTTAAAATGACTCTGCACCGTACCGAATATTTCGGTAATAGCACCAGAACCGAGAGCACGTTCACGAAACATATATTCCTCACCAGGATTGGCTTCCAGCTTTACACATGCCAGTCCGGCACCTTCTTGCCCGCGATTGTGTTGTTTTTCCATCAAGAGATAAAGCTTGTTCAGCCCATACATCCATGTACCGTACTTCCGCTCGTAGTACTCCAGTGGTTTCAGCAGGCGTATCATGGCAACGCCACATTCATGCTTCAGTTGTTCCATCTATCTATTTACTAATGACTAATTACGAATTATCTGTTTATATCAAATGTGTCATCTATTGAAAATATACACATCATCTTTCTTTCAATTATTCCACTGTCACCGATTTGGCAAGGTTTCTCGGCTGATCTACGTCCATTCCTTTACATACAGCAATATGATAGGCTAGTAATTGCAGAGGTACTGTAGTTATTAACGGGTCAAGGCACTCTATTGTTCCAGGAAGTTCGATACAGATATCTGCTATTTTACTGATAACCGTATCTCCTCTCGTCACGACAGCTATCACCTTACCTTTACGCGCCTTAATCTCCTGTATATTGCTCAATACTTTTTCGTATAATCCATTTTGCGTGGCAATGACCACTACCGGCATTTCAGCATCTACCAAAGCGATGGGACCGTGTTTCATCTCAGCGGCAGGATATCCTTCGGCATGGATATATGAGATTTCTTTCAGTTTCAATGCCCCTTCCAAAGCTACAGGATAAGAATATCCACGTCCCAGATAGATGAAATTATGCGCATATGTGAAAATTTTGGAGAGTTCCGCAATACGGTCATCCAGTTTCAAGACCTCTTTCATTTTATCGGGAATTTGTCTTAATTCATGAACAATCGTAAGGTATTTCGCTTCATCAATCGTTTGTTTCTCACGGGCGAGCGTCAGTGCCAACATAATGAGTACCGTGACCTGTCCCGTAAAGGCTTTGGTAGACGCTACCCCAATTTCCGGTCCCACGTGGATATATGAACCCGTATGTGTGGCACGGGAGATACTAGAACCGACGGCATTGCATATACCATATATAAATGCTCCACGGCTTTTGGCTAGTTCTATGGCAGCCAGCGTATCAGCAGTTTCACCGCTTTGTGAAATGGCAATCACCACATCACTACCGCCAATAACAGGGTCACGATAACGAAACTCACTAGCATACTCCACTTCCACTGAAATGCGACAAAAACTCTCTATCAGATGCTTACCTATAAGAGCTGCATGCCAGGAGGTTCCGCAAGCCACGATAATAAAACGTTTAGCATCCAGTAACCGTTGTCTATAATCAATCACAGCTGAAAGTACAACGTTCGTACTCTCCACATTAATGCGTCCGCGCATGCAGTCGTGAATACAATTGGGTTGTTCATAGATTTCTTTCAACATGAAATGCTTATACCCTCCTTTCTCCAACTGACCGAGATTCATAGAAACAGTCTTTACCTTATGAGAGCATTCCATATTCTTCAGGTTTACCACTCTCAGCGGTTCATCGCGATGGATAACAGCTATTTCTTCATCTTCCAGGTAGACCACCTTATCTGTATATTCTACGATAGGCGTTGCATCGGAAGCCAAAAAAAACTCATTCTCTCCTATTCCTACCACTAGCGGACTGCTTTTGCGCGCAGCTATAATTTCATCGGGTTGTTCCTTGTCAAGTACTGCAACAGCGTATGCACCGATAACTTCCTGCAAAGACAATTGCACAGCCGTCAACAAATCAATCTGATTGGTTATCTGGATATATTCTATAAGTTGTACCAATACTTCAGTATCCGTATTACTTTGAAATGTATAACCTTTAGTTTGAAGTTTTTCTTTGAGAACGGCGTAGTTTTCAATGATGCCGTTATGAATGAGAGCTAAACGCTTGGAAGAGGAATAATGGGGATGGGCATTAACAGAACAAGGTTCTCCGTGCGTAGCCCAGCGTGTGTGTGCAATACCAATGTTTCCGGAAATATCTTTTTGGACAGCGAATGCTTCAAGTTCCGAAACCTTACCTTTCGCTTTATACACATTCAACTGCTGATTATCACTGATCAATGCTACCCCTGCACTATCGTATCCACGGTACTCTAACCGCTTCAAACCTTTGATAAGGATGGGATAGGCTTTTCTTTGACCTATATAGCCTACTATTCCACACATAATGTATCAATATTTGGTTTTGCGATACAAAGATACATATTATTTAGAACATAAAGTTTACCTTTCTCCATTTTATTTATCAAAAGAATAGAAAAAAGTTATTTTAATATCAAAACGTTAAAGAATATATTATTTTAAAAGCAAAAAGATGAATTTATAAATTAAAAGCAAAAAAATACATTTTATTTTAGATTAGAAGAAACACCTGATATTTTCTTTCAAATTATAATCAACCCAAACAGAAGATACATTTAATATGATAGAAACCTATTTAAGAAATATCATTTTGAAATTAATTGTTTATTTTTGCCGAACATTATGACAAAAGAATAAACATAATACAGAAATAAAGAAAGTAAAAGATGAGAAAAGAAAATCTTTTTAACAACAAAAGAAAAGAAAAGCCCGGACAAAGACAGCCCAAAGAGTTGGGTCTATACAATGCATCATACGAACACGATGCGTGTGGTGTAGGTATGTTGGTAAACATCTGCGGAGGTAAATCGCACGAACTAGTGGAGTCTGCACTGAAGGTATTGGAGAACATGCGTCATCGTGGAGCAGAAGGTGCCGATAATAAAACCGGAGACGGTGCCGGCATTATGTTACAGATACCACACGAATTTATTCTGCTACAAGGTATACCGGTTCCCGAAAAAGGCAAGTACGGTACGGGACTGTTATTCCTCCCTAAGGATGAGAAAGCCCAAGCGGCCATATTGAGTGTCATCATCGAAGAAATAGAAAAGGAAGGACTAACTCTGATGCACCTGCGGAACGTACCAACGTGTCCTGAAATATTAGGTGAAACCGCACTTGCCAATGAACCGGACATCAAACAAATCTTCATTACCGGATTCATGGAAAGCGAGACCGCCGACCGTAAACTTTATATAATAAGAAAAAGGATAGAAAATAAAATATACCGGTCGGACATCCCTACACGGGAATATTTCTATATCGTGTCACTATCGACAAAAAATATTATCTACAAAGGTATGTTGTCTTCCTTACAATTGCGTACCTATTTCCCTGACCTGACTAACAATTATTTCACCAGTGGATTGGCATTGGTACACTCTCGCTTCAGTACCAACACTTTCCCCACTTGGGGACTGGCTCAGCCATTCCGCCTGTTGGCACACAATGGAGAAATCAATACCATCCGTGGTAATCGCGGATGGATGGAAGCTCGTGAAAGCGTGCTCTCCACTCCCACACTTGGCGACATCAAGGAACTGCGTCCCCTCATTCAGCCAGGCATGAGCGATAGTGCCTCATTAGATAATGTATTGGAGTTTCTTGTAATGTCGGGATTGAGCCTGCCACATGCCATGGCGATGCTTATACCAGAATCTTTCAACGAAAAGAACCCTATCAGCGAAGACTTGAAAGCCTTCTATGAATATCATTCCATCCTAATGGAACCATGGGATGGTCCGGCAGCGTTACTTTTCAGTGACGGACGGTATGCCGGCGGTATGCTCGATCGTAACGGTCTGCGTCCCGCACGTTACCTCATCACCAAGAGCGACATGATGGTAGTGGCAAGTGAAGTCGGCGTAATGGATTTCGAACCGGGAGACATCAAAGAAAAAGGACGCTTGCAACCTGGTAAAATTTTATTGGTTGATACTGAGAAAGGTAAAATATATTATGACGGAGAATTGAAAAAACAGCTTGCCGAAGCCAAACCTTATCGTACTTGGCTTGCCGGTAATCGTATCGAACTGAACGAATTGAAAAGCGGACGTAAAGTTCCTCACAGCGTGAAGCATTATGGCAGTATGCTACGTACTTTCGGCTTCTCCAAAGAAGATATAGAAAAAATCATCATGCCGATGGCAAGCAATGGTGCCGAACCCGTCAGTGCCATGGGTAACGATACACCACTTGCCATACTTTCCGATAAACCACAATTGTTATATAATTACTTCCGCCAGCAATTCGCCCAAGTAACGAACCCTCCTATCGACCCTATCCGGGAGGAGCTCGTGATGTCCCTGACGGAATATATCGGTGCCGTAGGTATGAATATTCTGACCCCCAACGAAAGCCACTGCAAAATGGTGCGCCTGAACCATCCGATACTGACTAATACACAGTTAGACTTACTTTGCAACATCCGTTATAAAGGCTTCAAAACCATAAAATTACCAATGTTGTTTGAAGCTTCCAAAGGGCGTTCCGGATTACAGGAATCACTTGCGGAACTATGTAAACTCGCCGAGAATTCCGTAACAGAGGGTGTGAACTATATTGTGCTGACCGACCGTGACGTAGATGCCACACATGCCGCCATTCCTTCACTACTTGCTGTGTCTGCCGTACATCACCATCTCATTTCGGTAGGCAAACGTGTACAAACTGCACTAGTAGTAGAAAGTGGAGAAATACGCGAAGTGATGCATGCCGCGCTGTTACTGGGTTTTGGTGCCAGTGCATTAAATCCTTATATGGCATTCGCCGTACTCGACAAACTGGTAACCGACAAGGAAATACAGCTTGACTATGCCACAGCAGAGAAAAACTACATCAAAGCCATCTGTAAAGGCCTGTTCAAAGTAATGAGCAAAATGGGTATCAGTACCATCCGTTCCTATCGTGGAGCAAAAATATTCGAAGCTATCGGATTAAGTGAAGAATTGAGTAACACCTACTTCGGCGGACTGAAATCTGCTATCGGCGGTATCCGTCTCGACGAGGTAGCACAAGATGCCATTGCTTTTCACAATGAAGGAAAAGAAATAATCAAGAACGAAGTATTAGAAAATAAAGGTGAAGCAGCATTATTGCCGAACAGAGGATTATACTCCTTCCGTAAGGATGGTGAACAACACGCCTGGAACCCGGAGACTATCAGTACGCTACAATTGGCTACGCGGTTGGGAAGTTATAAGAAGTTCAAGGAGTTTACCAAGTTGGTAGATGAAAAGGAAAAACCTATCTTTCTGCGTGATTTTTTCGACTTCCGCCACAATCCCATTTCCATTGACAAGGTAGAACCGGTAGAGAGTATTTTGAAACGTTTCGTCACGGGTGCCATGTCTTTCGGGGCTATCAGTCAGGAAGCTCACGAAGCAATAGCCTTTGCCATGAATAAGTTACACGGACGTAGCAATACAGGTGAAGGGGGCGAAGATGCAGCACGTTTCAGTACAAATATGCGCTCTGCTATCAAACAGGTAGCATCGGGACGTTTCGGTGTGACTACCGAATATCTGGTGAATGCAGATGAAATACAAATCAAGATTGCCCAAGGAGCCAAGCCCGGTGAAGGTGGTCAGTTACCGGGGTTCAAAGTAGATCAGGTGATTGCCAAAACACGCCACTCCATTCCGGGTATATCACTGATATCTCCCCCACCTCATCACGATATTTATTCCATTGAAGATCTGGCACAACTTATCTTCGACCTGAAGAATGTCAACCCGAAAGCTAAAATCAGTGTGAAACTGGTAGCCGAAAGCGGCGTAGGTACCATTGCAGCAGGTGTAGCAAAAGCAAAAGCAGATCTTATCGTCATTTCCGGCGCAGAAGGTGGTACGGGTGCATCACCCGCATCGAGTATCCGCTATGCCGGTATCTCTCCCGAACTCGGCCTGAGTGAGGCGCAACAGACCTTAGTACTAAACGGCCTGCGTGGGCAAGTATTGCTGCAAGTAGACGGACAACTGAAAACCGGACGCGATGTGGTATTGATGGCAATGCTCGGTGCCGAAGAATATGGTTTCGCCACTGCAGCCCTCATCGTGTTGGGTTGCGTAATGATGCGTAAATGTAATCAGAATACTTGTCCGGTAGGTGTAGCCACTCAAAATTCCGAACTTCGTAAACGTTTTATGGGACGTAGCGAATACCTTGTAAATTATTTCACCTTTCTGGCACAAGAAGTACGTGAATATCTAGCGGAAATCGGCGTGAAGAGAATGGAAGATATTATAGGACGTACGGATTTGATCGTTCGTAAACCCAATGACAACGTAAAGAAACACCAGTTGATTACTTTTGACAAAGTACTGGCACGCATTAACAACGAAGCAGCTATCCGTCACATCATCGACCAGCAACACGGTATCGACCATGTCAAAGACGTAGAGATATTGCACGCCGCCGAAGCTCTAGAAAATCAAAAAGAGATTTCCCTGGAATATACCATTGCCAATACCGATCGTGCTTGCGGTGCCATGCTTTCTGGAGCCATCGCCGCAAAATATGGAGCCGACGGACTACCAGAACATACATTAAACATCAAGTTCAAGGGATCTGCCGGACAGAGTTTCGGCGCTTTCCTTGTTACGGGTGTCAACTTCAAGCTGGAAGGTGAAGCAAACGACTATTTGGGAAAGGGGTTGAGCGGTGGACGCATCGCTGTACTTCCTCCGGTCCGCAGTAACTTTGATGCGGAGAAAAATACAATTGCAGGTAATACCATTCTCTACGGTGCTACCAGTGGCGAGGTTTACATCAACGGTCGTGTAGGCGAGCGTTTCGCTGTCCGCAACTCCGGTGCAATTGCTGTGGTAGAGGGTGTAGGCGACCATTGTTGCGAGTACATGACCGGTGGCCGCGTGGTCGTTCTTGGACAAACAGGACGAAACTTCGCCGCAGGTATGTCCGGAGGCGTGGCATACGTATGGAACAAAGAAAATAATTTCGACTACTTCTGCAACATGGAGATGGTAGAACTGAGTCTCATCGAAGAGGCTTCTTATCGTAAGGAACTGCATGAACTGATCCGTCAGCATTATCTCTACACCGGTTCCAAACTGGCACGTACCATGCTTGATGACTGGACACACTATGTAGACCAATTCATTCAGGTAGTCCCCATCGAATACAAAAAGGTATTGCAAGAAGAACAAATGAAGAAGTTGCAACAGAAAATTGCAGATATGCAACGTGACTACTGAGTTATGATAAATCACAAATGTCAATAAGCTAATTTCAATCGTAAATCATCATGGGAGATCCAAAAGCATTTCTAAATATCCCGCGCCAGGAAGCGGGTTATCGTCCGATACACGAACGTATCACCGATTTCAGTCAAGTAGAACAGACGCTAAACAGTCATGATCGCAAACTCCAGGCATCACGGTGTATGGACTGTGGTGTACCATTCTGTCATTGGTCATGCCCGTTAGGCAACAAGCAACCAGAGTTTCAGGACGCGCTCTATAAAGGGAAATGGCGTGAAGCCTATCAAGTACTGAACGAAACGAACGACTTTCCCGAATTTACGGGACGTATCTGTCCAGCCCTCTGTGAAAAATCGTGTATACTAAAACTCTCCTGCAATTCTCCGGTTACTATACGCGAGAATGAGGCTGCCATTGCTGAAGCCGCTTTTCGCGAGGAATATATCGTACCTTTCCGTCCCAAGCGCAATGGGAGAAAAGTAGCCGTTATCGGCGCAGGTCCTGCCGGATTGAGCGTTGCCGTGCAACTGAATATCCGTGGTTACGAGGTCACAATATTCGACAGTAAGCCCATGCCAGGTGGACTGCTTCGTTACGGCATTCCCAACTTTAAACTTCCTAAGGAAGTGATAGATCGCCGTATGAATGTATTGAGAGCCGAAGGTATCCGGTTTGAAATGGGTACCCATATTGATATACAAAAACTACCCACAGGTTTCGATGCATACGCTGTCTGTACCGGAACCCCTATAGCCCGCGATCTGACCATTTCCGGTCGTGAGTTGAAAGGTATCTACTTTGCACTTGATATGCTATCACAGCAAAACCGTATTCTCGACGGAGAAACATTCTCTAAAGAAGATCTTGTCAATGCAAAAGGTAAACAAGTACTCGTTATCGGTGGCGGAGATACCGGTTCGGACTGCATCGGTACAAGTATCCGTCAAGGAGCCACGAGCGTAACTCAAATTGAAATCATGCCTCAGCCCCCTGTAGGGCATAATGATGCCACTCCTTGGCCGCAATGGCCCGTGGTGTTGAAAACCACCAGCAGTCACGAAGAAGGTTGCACCCGTCGCTGGTCATTGGCCTCCAACCGGTTTATCGGTAAGAACGGCAAGGTTTGTGGTGTAGAAGTGGAAGAAGTGGAATGGTTTTCGGAAAAAAGCGATAACCGCCCTACCATGAAACCTACAGGGAAGAAAGAAATAATAGAAACCGATATGGTACTGCTCGCCATGGGTTTCCTGAAACCGGAACATCCACAACTCCCCGAAAATGTATTTATTGCCGGTGACGCTGCCAATGGTACCAGTCTTGTAGTACGTGCACTGGCAGACGGACGCAAGGTAGCGGCAGAGATAGACAAATATCTCTCTTAATAATAACCCGATCATTTTTTTATATCTTATACTTTATACTTAATAATATCATGTGTGGAATAACAGGTATCTTCAACATACAATATCAAACTCAAGAGTTGAGAAACAAGGCGCTCAAGATGGCGCAGAAAATTCGTCATCGCGGACCGGATTGGAGCGGTATTTACGTAGGCGGTTCAACCATCCTGGCACACGAACGTCTATCCATCGTTGACCCTCAATCTGGAGGACAACCTCTGTACTCGCCGGATCGTAAACAAATTCTTGCCGTCAACGGTGAGATATACAATCACCGCGAAATCCGTGCACGTTATTCAGGTAAATATGCCTTTCAGACAGGTTCGGACTGTGAGGTCATTCTCGCCCTCTACAAAGACAAAGGTATTCACTTCCTCGAAGAATTGAACGGTATCTTTGCTTTCGCCCTCTATGACGAAGAGACGGACGATTATCTGATTGCCCGTGATCCTATCGGTGTTATACCTTTATATATAGGAAAAGATAAAGAAGGCCATATCTATTTCGGTAGCGAACTGAAAGCACTCGAAGGTTTCTGCGACGAATATAAACCTTTTCTTCCGGGTCACTACTATTGGGGACGTGAAGGAAAAATGCACCGTTGGTACACCCGGGACTGGATGGACTACCAAAATGTGAAGGATAACTATATCCCTGTCACCGAATACAATACCTCTTCCACCGCTATCAACCGTAAAACCTATGACATGCAGATCTCTGCCGTACGTTATGCCCTTGAAGATGCCGTACAACGGCAACTCATGTCTGATGTACCTTACGGAGTACTGTTATCCGGCGGACTTGATTCTTCCGTCATCTCTGCCATTGCCAAAAAATATGCCGCCAAACGTATTGAAACGGACAATAAATCCGATGCTTGGTGGCCTCAACTCCACTCTTTCGCAGTAGGTCTGAAAGGAGCACCCGACCTGCTCAAAGCACGTGAAGTGGCACAATACATCGGTACGGTTCATCATGAAATAAACTATACCATCCAAGAAGGACTGGATGCCATCCGTGATGTCATTTATTTCATCGAAACTTACGATGTGACTACCGTGAGGGCTTCTACCCCGATGTATCTGCTGGCACGCGTCATCAAAAGCATGGGTATCAAAATGGTGCTCAGCGGTGAAGGAGCCGACGAAGTCTTCGGCGGTTATCTCTATTTCCATAAGGCTCCCACTCCGCAAGCCTTCCACGAAGAGACTGTGCGCAAGCTTTCCACATTGCACATGTACGACTGTCTGCGTGCCAACAAGAGTCTTGCTGCCTGGGGTGTGGAAGGTCGTGTACCGTTCCTCGACAAAGAATTTCTGGATGTAGCCATGCGTATCAATCCTATCACCAAGATGTGTCCGGGCAAAGAGATTGAAAAGAAAATAGTTCGTAAAGCTTTTGCCGACCTGTTACCTGAAAGCGTGGCATGGCGACAGAAGGAGCAATTTTCCGATGGTGTGGGCTACTCTTGGATTGATACCCTGAAAGCTATCACTGCCGCTACCGTCAGCGACGAACAGATGGCACATGCTGCAGAACGTTTCCCCATTCATACTCCACAAAACAAAGAAGAGTATTATTATCGTACTATTTTCGCAGAACACTTTCCCAGTATAAATGCAGCCCTGAGCGTACCGAGTGTACCTAGTGTAGCCTGTTCCACTGCCGAAGCGCTTTCATGGGATGCCTCCTTCCAAGGGAAGAACGACCCAAGCGGACGTGCTGTTACCGGAATACACAAAGAAGCCTACTGATACCTAAATCTGAGAAATAAGCCAAGAGACGGATTTTAAAACTCACCGTTTTCAAGTTTTTCCATATCCGTCTCTTCTTTCAGTAATTCCGGCGACAGAAGTTCTTTAGGTAAATACCGGCTTAAGGGCATGCGGGTACACTTCTCTTTTTTCAATCTTTACAACATATTCCTGTTTGCCATAAAATAGACTTTTGAGACTTTCACTTCACCGGGCGTTTCCCCCTTCGACCACTCCACGGCTGAAACCACCGCGCATAGCCACCATTTCTCCGATTTCTTTCTCATTCACTTCGCTCCGCTTCTGAATTTTACGGATAACGGCATATCACAATCCACTCTTCGCTTTATTCAGAAAGTTCTTCTTTTGTCTCACAAAATATGGAATAGGCATATTACTACTCTCTTCTTTAGGAGTTAAACAAATGACGTACAAGTCGTACGTCTTTTCTTAGTAACAAAGATATTGATAATGATGAATAAAAATATTCATAGGAAAAACCTTCATGATATACCGACCATATGCATAATTACATTAATTTATTGAAACCGTAACAGACAATCTATTTTATATTTGCAAAGCTTCCATTATCTTTGACAGAGTAAATATCAAAACTTTAATAATGATGAATTTAAGAAAAATTATTCTTTCTATCTCGTTAGTGCTTGCCGCATGCGGTACTATGCAAGCACAGAAAACTCAGGTGATTGCTCATCGTGGCTTTTGGAAAATCGATGGTTCTGCGCAAAACTCCATCGCATCACTGGTTAAAGCCGATTCCATTGGCTGCTACGGTACCGAATTTGACGTATGGCTTACTACTGATAATCAGTTGGTAGTGAACCATGACGCCACCTTTAAAGGTGTAAATATGCAAAAATCTACCACCCAAGAGTGTACGGCAGTAATACTGGATAACGGCGAGCCGCTCCCTACCCTGCAACAATATCTTGAAAAAGCGAAAGGATTGAAAACACGCCTTATCCTTGAACTGAAAGCCCATAAAACTCCGGAACAAGAAACACACGCCGTGGAAAGTATTGTAAAGATGGTTAAAGATATGGGATTGGAAGATCGTATGGAATACATCACCTTTTCCCGCCACGCCACTAAAGAGTTTATCCGCCGTGCGCCTCAAGGAACCCCCGTATACTATTTGGAAGGAGACCTCACCCCGGAAGAACTGAAAGAATGGGGATGTACCGGACCCGACTATCATTACAGCGTATTCAAAAAACATCCCGAATGGATTAAAGAATGTCATAACTTAGGACTGAAAGTCAATGCTTGGACTGTAAATAACGTCAAGGATATGGAATGGCTCATCAATCATAAGGTAGATTTTATCACTACCAACGAACCGATATTATTGGAAGAAACATTAATGAAGGATTGACTTATCGCGATACATATAGTCAGTAAAAACAGGTAAATCCGTTTCATTTTATCACAGATGAAACGGATTTATTCTTTTCATAAGTACCTAAAACTCCAATTACTGAACATTTTTATTTATCTATTTCAGATATTTTTCTTGTTGATATTACAATTTATATAAATATGACCGTTATAAACTTTTAAATTGAAAGATGATTGACTTATATTTATATTGAATGAAAGTATAAGTATAAACAAATAGAAATAAGGCACCTGTTTAGCAAAAAAATATTTCAAAACGTCGTATATTTGCACATAAATAAAGCAAAAAGATATATTAACAAGAAGTTAAAATACAAAATGACAAGAAGTATAAGATTTACCAAGATGCATGGCGAAGGAAATGACTACATTTATATAGACACTACCCGATACTCCATCGAAAATCCCGGAGAACTTTCGAAAAGATGGAGTGTACCGCATACGGGAATTGGCAGTGACGGTCTGGTACTTATCGGGCGTTCTCCCAAAGCAGACTTCAGCATGCGTATTTTTAATGCTGATGGTTCGGAAGCCATGATGTGCGGCAATGCCAGCCGATGTATCGGAAAATATGTTTTTGATTATGGATTGACAAAAAAGACAGAAATAACACTTGATACCTTATCAGGAATTAAAATCCTGAAACTTCACATAATAAATGGTGAAGTAAATACTGTGACTGTTGATATGGGTATTCCGACTAATGAACTTGTGGACTATGATGGGATGGGAGCAAAACCGATGAAAGAACATCCTATTACCGTGAATGGTGAACGACTTATCGGAACCACCGTATCTATGGGAAATCCGCATCTGGTTGTTTTTGTGGATGATATTAATCGTATAGATTTAACTTCCGTAGGCCCTAAACTGGAATACCATTCTTTATTCCCGGAACGAATCAATGTGGAGTTTGCACAAATATTGGGAAAAGACAGAATAAGAATGCGTGTATGGGAACGGGGATCAGGAATAACCCAAGCTTGCGGTACGGGAGCTTGTGCCACGGCTGTAGCCGCTTGTCAAACAGGACGATCAGGACGAAAAACGGAAATCATTATGGATGGAGGTACACTTCTCATTGAATGGGAGATTGCAACCGGACATGTTTTAATGACTGGAAGAGCCACAAAGGTATTTGAAGGAGAAGCAGAGATAAAGGAAAAATGATGAACACTTAAAACAACAAAGAATATGGCATTAGTTAACGAACATTTTTTAAAGTTACCGGGTAGTTATCTATTTTCAGACATAGCTAAAAAGATAAATACTTTCAGGATAACACACTCCAAACAAGACGTCATTCGTCTGGGTATCGGAGATGTTACCCGGCCACTGCCACCTGTCTGTATCGAAGCGATGCATAAGGCAGTGGAAGAGATGGCCGATGCTAAGACATTCCGTGGTTACGGACCGGAACAGGGATATGATTTTTTGATTGAAGCTATCATTAAACACGATTATGTGGCACGTGGTATTCACTTCAGTTCAACGGAGATCTTCATAAACGATGGAGCCAAAAGTGACACGGGGAACGTCGGAGATATTCTTCGCCATGATAACAGTGTGGGGGTAACCGATCCCATCTATCCGGTATATATTGACAGTAACGTAATGTGCGGACGCGCCGGAATATTGGAAAAAGACGGTAAATGGAGTAACGTGACCTATATACCCTGCACTGCCGAAAACAATTTTATTCCGGAAATTCCAGACAAACGTATCGATATTGTTTATCTTTGTTACCCAAATAACCCGACGGGTACTACCTTAACCAAACCTGAACTGAAAAAATGGGTGGATTACGCACTCGAAAATGATACACTCATCTTGTTTGATGCCGCTTACGAGGCATTTATCCAAGAAGAAGATGTGCCCCACTCCATCTACGAAATAAAAGGAGCCAAGAAATGCGCCATCGAGTTCCGCAGTTTCTCGAAGACTGCCGGATTTACGGGAGTCCGTTGCGGATATACCGTAGTGCCGAAAGAACTGACAGCTGCCACTTTGGAAGGAGAACGCATTCCGCTCAACAAACTCTGGAACCGCCGTCAGTGCACCAAGTTCAACGGAACCAGTTACATCACCCAACGGGCTGCGGAAGCTATCTACACACCTGAGGGCAGAAGACAAATAAAAGAAACGATTGATTACTATATGAATAATGCCCGAACGATGAAGGAAGGTTTGGAAGCTGCGAAATTGAAAGTGTACGGTGGAGTGAATGCTCCTTATATCTGGCTAAAAACGCCTAATGGTACAAGTTCCTGGCGTTTTTTTGAGCAAATGTTGTACGAAGCCAATGTAGTAGGAACTCCCGGTGTGGGATTTGGTCCAAGTGGCGAAGGATATATCCGTCTAACTGCCTTCGGTAAATACGAAGATTGCGTAGAGGCGATTCGACGTATCAGAAACTGGATAAAATAATAAAAAAGAATAGTTTAAACGCAATATTATAAAAACAGAGTCGGACTTGATCATCCGCAATTATTCTAATTAAAAAGGTAAGAAGATATGAAAACAAGAAACACTAAATTAGGAATGATAGCAATGGTGTTATTATCAATGACATTGCCTTTCATGGCAAAAGCACAAGACAAGGTAGAAGCATCGGTAGGTGCCGATTTGGTAAGCGGTTACATCTGGCGCGGTCAGGACTTAGGCGGTGTCAGTCTGCAGCCGAGTGTATCCATATCCTATAAAGGTTTCTCCCTGGAAGCTTGGGGTTCAGTAGGCATCGAAAGCAAGGACGCCAAAGAGTTGGACCTCACATTAGGCTACTCCACAGGCGGCTTCAGTGTATCGGTCACTGATTATTGGTTTAACGGAAGCGCAGGTTATATGCGCTATGGTGCCCACGAAACAGCTCATGTATTCGAAGCACAGGTAGGTTATGATTTCGGTCCGGTAGCCGTAAACTGGTATACGAACTTCGCAGGAGATGATTACACAAGATACAACGGAAAACGTGCCTATTCTTCCTATATCTCGGTAGCGGCTCCCTTCAAGTTGGGCGGCCTGGACTGGACAGCCGAAATAGGCGCCACTCCTTGGGAAACAAGTTTCTATAATTATGTAGAAGACAAATGTCCCGGCTCCAACGGATTTGCCGTATGCGACATCAGCCTCGGCGCCTCAAAGGAAATCAAGATTACCGACTCATTCTCTCTGCCGCTGTTTGCCAAGGCAACCTGGAACCCCAGGACAGAAGGTGCATACTTTGTAGTAGGATTAAGTTTTTAAGAACCGCAAAACAATTGAAGGTATGAAAAAGATTGAAGCTATCATCCGCAAAACCAAATTCGAGGAAGTGAAGGACGCGCTTCTCGAAGCGGATATCGAATGGTTCTCTTACTATGACGTAAGAGGCATCGGGAAATCAAGACAAGCCCGTATCTACCGTGGCGTACTATACGACACCAGTTCCATTGAACGGATTCTAATCTCTATCGTGGTACGCGATAAAAATGCGGAGAAGACCGTACAGGCCATTATCAAGGCAGCGCAAACCGGCGAAATAGGTGACGGCCGCATCTTCGTCATCCCCATTGAAGACGCTATCCGCATCCGCACGGCCGAAAGAGGTGACATCGCTCTCTATAATGCCGAACAGGAAAGATAACAGACAGCACTTAAATCACTCAAAGTCCACCGGACGGCGTGCCCGGTGACAAGTAAAAATACAAGTACAACAAAAATCAAAGAGATTATGGATAAATATATGATATGCAGTTTTACCAAACTGTGTATAGCCCTTGCTATATTCGCGGCTTTCTGCTTTACTACAGATACGTACGCACAAGATTTCGTCGTGACGGACAGTGTAGCGGCTGTTGCCGCCGATGTGGTTGCCTCCGGAGAAGTAGTTCCTGCCGAAGAAGAAGCAGTGACAGACACGATTTCTCAATTGGTTTCCGGTGTCAACACTGTGTGGATGCTGCTGGCAGCTATGCTGGTGTTCTTTATGCAACCGGGCTTTGCATTGGTTGAAGCCGGATTTACCCGCACCAAGAATACCGCCAACATCCTGATGAAAAACTTTGTAGACTTCATGTTCGGCTCACTGCTCTACTGGTTTATAGGTTTCGGCATCATGTTCGGTCTGGGTGATTTCTTCGGGACTCCCCACTTCATGAGCCTGATATTTGAAAGCAATGGTCTGCCCGACACCTCATCATTGCCAACCGAAGGCTTTCTCGTATTCCAGACCGTATTCTGCGCCACTGCCGCAACCATCGTTTCGGGCGCTATGGCAGAACGTACCAAGTTCTCTATGTATCTGATATACACTATTTTCATCAGTGTATTGATTTATCCGGTGTCCGGTCACTGGACGTGGGGTGGTGGCTGGTTGATGAATGGTGAAGAAGGTTCTTTCATGATGAACGTATTTGGAACGACTTTTCATGACTTTGCAGGTTCTACCATCGTACATTCCGTAGGCGGTTGGATTGCACTGGTCGGCGCTACAATTCTAGGTCCACGTATCGGTAAATATGGAAAAGATGGAAAATCAAAGGCCATTCCCGGACATAACCTAACTATTGCAGCGCTAGGTGTATTTATCCTCTGGTTTGGATGGTTCGGTTTCAACCCGGGGTCACAATTGGCAGCCGCTACTACCGATGATCAGGTGGCTATCTCATTAGTATTCCTGAACACAAACTTAGCAGCATGCGCAGGCGGTTTCTTTGCATTAGCAGTTAGTTGGATGAAATATGGGAAACCTTCCTTATCATTGACTCTGAATGGAATTCTGGCCGGTTTAGTAGGTATCACGGCAGGATGCGATATGGTATCTCCGTTAGGTTCCGTCATTATAGGTGCTCTTTGCGGCATATTGATGATATATTCTGTAGAATTTATTGACAAGACTTTGAAGATTGACGATCCTGTAGGTGCAAGTTCTGTACACGGTGTATGCGGCTTCACAGGAACCATCCTCACCGGACTGTTTTCCACCAGCGAAGGCCTCTTCTATGGCGCAGGCGCAGGATTACTTGGCGCACAGGCATTCGGCGCACTGATAATAGGCGCATGGGCGGCAGGTATGGGATACATCATCTTCAAAGTCCTCGACAAGGTACACGGTCTCCGTGTCTCCAAACGAATTGAAGAAGAAGGACTTGATATTTACGAACACGGCGAATCGGCTTATACAGCATAAAAGAGATTTTTTTACTCTAACATAGTTTTTTAAACCAACAATTACAACTCAAGGTATTATGTCAAAATTGAGATTCAGAGTAGTAGAGACGGCGTTCAAGAAGAAACCCGTTGCGGTGGCAGTTCCGGCGGAACGCCCGTCGGAGTACTTCGCCAAGTATGTATTCAACAAAGAAAAGATGTTCAGGTATTTACCCAGTAAGGTATATGCCAAGTTGACTGACGTGATTGACAACGGCGCGCCGCTGGACCGCAGTATTGCGGATGAAGTAGCTGCCGGCATGAAGAAATGGGCGATTGAAATGGGCGCCACCCATTACACCCACTGGTTTCATCCGTTGACCGAAGGCACTGCCGAAAAGCATGATGCTTTCGTGGAACATGACGGTAAAGGCGGTATGATGGAAGAATTCACCGGCAAACTGCTCGTGCAGCAGGAACCGGATGCATCCAGTTTTCCGAATGGTGGTATACGCAATACGTTCGAAGCACGAGGTTATTCAGCATGGGATCCCTCCTCTCCCGCGTTCATTGTGGATGACACACTTTGTATCCCGACTATCTTCATTGCATACACCGGTGAATCCCTAGACTACAAAGCACCGTTGCTGAAGGCCCTACGTGCCGTAGACAAAGCCGCTGTAGACGTATGCCACTACTTCAATCCAGAAGTAAAAAAAGTATATGCCTATTTGGGGTGGGAACAGGAATACTTCCTGATTGATGAAGGTCTGTATGCTGCCCGTCCCGACTTGTTAATGACCGGTCGTACCCTGATGGGACACGACAGTGCCAAAAACCAGCAGTTGGAAGACCACTATTTCGGAGCAATTCCTGCCCGTGTGGCCGCTTTTATGAAAGAGCTGGAAATCGAGGCATTGAAACTTGGTATCCCCGTTAAAACACGTCACAATGAAGTAGCTCCCAACCAGTTTGAATTAGCCCCTATTTTCGAAGAATGTAACCTAGCAGTAGACCATAATATGCTCATTATGTCGTTGATGCGTAAGATTGCCCGTAATCATGGTTTCCGTGTATTACTACACGAAAAACCATTTAAGGGTATCAATGGTAGTGGCAAACACAACAACTGGTCATTGGGAACCGATACCGGTATCCTGTTGATGGGTCCGGGGAAGTTACCCGAAGACAACCTGCGTTTCATCACTTTCATCGTGAATACCTTGATGGCGGTTTACAAACACAACGGTTTGTTGAAAGCCAGTATTTCCAGCGCAACAAATGCCCATCGACTGGGTGCCAATGAAGCGCCTCCTGCAATTATTTCCAGTTTCCTCGGCAAACAGCTGTCACAGGTACTAGAGCATATCGAGGAAAGTACGAAAGACGACCTGGTAAGCCTAAGCGGTAAACAAGGCATGAAACTGGATATTCCGCAAATACCGGAACTACTCATCGATAATACCGACCGTAATCGTACCAGCCCGTTTGCTTTCACCGGCAACCGATTTGAGTTTCGTGCCGTAGGTTCGGAAGCAAACTGTGCCAGCGCTATGATTGCACTGAACTCTGCCCTTGCAGAACAACTGAAGGAATTTAAAAAAGATGTGGATAAACTTATCGAAAAAGGTGAGCCGAAAGTTTCAGCCATCCTTGACGTTATCCGCAAATACATCAAAATCTGTAAACCTATCCACTTTGACGGTAACGGTTACAGTGATGAGTGGAAAGCGGAAGCAGCACGGCGCGGTCTGGACTGCGAAACCAGTGTACCCGTCATCTTTGATAACTATCTGAAACCGGAAAATATCAAGATGTTCGAATCCATCGGTGTCATGACAAAAAAGGAGCTAGAAGCCCGCAATGAGGTGAAATGGGAAACCTACACTAAAAAGATCCAGATTGAAGCCCGTGTCCTCGGAGATCTGGCGATGAACCACATCATCCCCGTAGCTACCCAGTATCAAACGGATCTGGTGGACAATGTATACAAGATGAAGAACTTGTTTACAGCAGAAAAAGCAGTAAAATTATCGGCCAAAAATATAGAACTTATCGAAGAGATTGCGGATCGTACGGCTTTCATAAAAGAACATGTCGACACTATGATTGAAGCCCGAAAAGTGGCCAACAAAATTGAGTGTGAACGTGAAAAAGCCATCGCCTACCACGATAATATTGTACCGATGATGGAAGAAATCCGTTATCATATCGATAAGTTGGAGCTCATCGTTGACAACCAGATGTGGACACTGCCCAAGTACAGAGAATTGTTATTCATTCGATAAGAAAAAGATTAGACATTAAAATTATCTATTTCTTTTGTTGGTTGTTTTAAGTTTGTAGAGGGAGAAGTACCGTGAGGTAGTTCTCTCTCTCTGTTTTTACATAATCTGTGGTAAAAACAGTATCTTTGTCCTCAGAAGTTACGAAAAAGGTCTAATTTGCTGAAAATGAGCGTTGGATTATCGCTCTTGATAGTAATAGGTTACGATTTAGTTAGTTATCTACTGCATTATCCTTCTGCGTGTTGCGTAACCTTCAAAGAACTCTTCGCGTGTAAAAATAGCTGTTTTATCCGAGATTTTGAAAGAAATTCCAGGATTATTTTATTCCCTTATTCATTAGTTTTTCTGTAAAAGCGATTTTATCCGTCGGCACACCATTGCTTGAACAAACGTGTTCCGACTACCGCATAGCCAAAGAAAAGAGCATTGCTTCACGTCTAACATATATAATTCATCCCTCAGTTCAAAGGCGTTCCGGAAATAGTTTTTTAGATGCCATGTTGATTCTCGTATATCATTGAAGGCGCTATAGGAAACTATGGGGGTGTTGTATCAAACCGGATTTAGTTATGAAGATGTGTCTGTATCTCCCTCCCCCGATTTTATAGATCGGCAGATTTAAGACACACCCAGTCGTCCGACGGAAGTCCCGTCAGATTATTATTTGACATCTGATATTTTGGTGTGAGAGGTCTCCTATACGGTTAACCTGAGGTATCCTCAATTATTTGCCGGTATCCGTGATGTCCTGCAAAGTTTACCGTTATCGCGCATTTCTTTTCCCTTATCACGATGGCTCCAAACATTATTCGTTTGATGAATTGTCAACTGTGAAGCTTTCGGCCTCCGTTCCCCAGAAACCTGTATGCCTGAAGTCGTAAAGCAGGACCTGCGCGGCGGCATAGAAAAAAAGGTGGGAATAGTTGGCCCTGGATGAACCGCCGACATACGAGTGGAACAACACCTGTTCTACAAACCTTTCTCAGAGTGAACATTACGACCAGCAATATCCATGCGCCTACAACTTGACAAGAAATACGGAGGGTCAGCTAATACCATGTCGATAGAATTATCTTCTAATTGCTCCATTAGGGACAAACTAACGCCATTATATAAGCTGAAGCATTTGCTATGGGTAAGGCTGTTACATGTTAGTCTTCGTTTGATTGTTCGTTTATAAAGTTTGAAACGAGGTCTTTGATTGTTTGTTCGGCATTTTTAACACCAACGAGACTTATCAACTGTTCATAATCGTCAATTTCGTTGTTTGTAAAAGTTACAACAATCTTTCGCTCATCTTTACCTGCAATGTGAGTGTAATTCTCAGGATGAGACCAGAAGCAATTTTTACAGACTTCTACATCTTTTGATGTCCAATTGGGACAATGTTCACACGTCCACGATTTTGCTCGGTTTGCAGAGGGGCTTAACAACATGTAACAGTCAATGTTATTTTCGTCTTGTTCACCGTCTATTTCATAAGGTATGCGATGATCCACTTGCAGCAACCTTTCTTCCATAGGTTGAAGATATATGAAACATACCGAGCCATACTTGTCAATTAGAGCCTTTTTTTAAGGCTTCTGAGAGTGCGGTCCTACCTGCTACCTTAGACAACTTATTGTCCGCAAATACGGGGTCGCCAAACTTGTATGCTCCAATACTCTTTCCTTCGCTGCTCTTTACAGTGTAAGTAACAAGATTTACACCACGTTCCCTAACGTCTCTAGCCGCTCTTGGGGCATGTTTATATCCGTAATTCTTCTCAAGCTCTTCGGTAGTAATGAAGCTGTGTTTTAGAATATGTGAATTACAGTAGCTGGACGTTTGTCTGTAATTGCGTTGAGTTTATCAAGTATGTCTTTTGGATATTTCATAATGCGAATATTAATTGTTCTTGTACTTTTGGTTGTGCCACATTCTGGAGATTTGGACTTAGATACAAAGCCTCATAAGTAACTTCTTTTTTCCCTAATAACAGAGCTTGACTGGAAAGACCAGCGTTAAGCATTACCTTTCTAAGCCCAAGTTCATTCGGCAAATCGTTACCATATTGCTTATCTCCACAACTTCCATCATAACTGATGATATAATCTATGCCTCTTCTGTTGAGATCTTCTAAGCTTTCTACGAATTCATCGAAGTTTATGCCTGAAAAATATCGGCTATCTCTAGTAGCACAAACACCTTGGTACGGGGGATCCATATAAACAATATCACCAGGATTAGTCATTTGTAACACTTCTCTATAATCTATTGAAGAAAATTCAGTTCTATTCTTTAAATAATTCGAAATACGAAAAATATTCCTCGCAAGATTAGTAGGTGACGTTCCTTTTCTTCTTTTGTCAGGAGATTGGTTAAATTGCCCATTGTTACCATATCGAACAGAGCCTTTTACACATCGTGCCAATAAGTATAACATGTTGGCTGCGCATTGGTTGCCATTATTAAAATCATCACGAACTTTATAATAGTGTGCAACACCACCTTCCTCATAAGTTAATTGCTCACTCCAAACCCGTGTATAATCATCAAGTAAGCGTTGGGGGTTGTTTATAACTTCCTCCAACACACTTACAAGAGGTGTATTGAGATCGTTGAGACGATATGATTGGGCTTTATTCAGTCTAGATACGGCAATAGTTATAGCCGCCATTCCAGCGAAAGGCTCAATCAAGCGGTTAAACCGTTGCGGGAAATATGGCAAGATTTGTGGTGCAAGATTTCTCTTCGAACCTTGATATTGAACTATATGCGGAACAGTACCATTCATTGTTTTTATTTGTATGGAAAAAGTTCATTTATTTGAAGACGAAGATCTTCCAAAGAAAAAGTCATAATTTACTCTTGATTGGAAGGTGTCAATAAATCACGCCTATCAACCTCAAGTAGAGTTGCTATTTTGTCAAGAGTATTCAAATCAGGCTGAACACTGTTATTACACCATTTACTAACAGTACAAGCAGACTTGCCTACTTGTTCTGCTAACCACTTGCTGGTTTTGTCCTGCTCTGCAAGAACTGCTTTTAAACGATTTAATTTAGCCATGTTATTCAACAAAGATAAAGTTTGGCGCAAAGCGTAAAGATATTAGAATTATATGACATAGACGAATCAAATCTTCAAAAAGTTACAGACTTGCTTATGGTTTCTATGAAATCAGGGTGATTTATCCAGAAGAGTCCTTTTAGGGTACACAAAACGGTGAGGAACGGTACAATCTTTTTCCGTGATCTGATTTTTTTTGCGTGAGTTGTCAGCAACTTACTATGTCTTAAAGATTTGTTTCGCTATTCGTATCCATTTCACACCCTTTCGGGCATGGTTACGAACAAGAAACGTAGCGGTGTCTTGATTTGGCTTCGGCAGTGCTTTTTATGGCTTCATGAATATCGGCAGCTCAATCAAACCCCTTGTAAATCAATTCTATCACTATGTCTTTCCGTGTTTCACTTTTTTGTCGTACCTTTGTCCAATAAACTACGAAACCATGAAAAAACTACGCAATTATCATGCAACATTTTTGCTGTTATTTCTATGTGTAACAGTTTCACTGTCGGCACAAAACAATTTACTACAAAAACTCAATAAGGTTTCCGCTATTACAGAAGTTAAACAGTTAGAAACGACTGTATTCCCGGAAAAGTATGTAACCTATTTTACTCAACCACTGGATCATCGCCATCCCGAAAAAGGGAGCTTTCGCCAACGTATCATTGTTTCTCATGTCGGTTATGACCGACCGACAGTACTTGTCACCGAAGGTTATGGAGCTACATATGCTCTCAATCCCCAATACCGTGAAGAACTATCAAAATTGCTTAATGCCAATATGATATTCGTAGAGTATCGCTATTTTCTCGAATCGACTCCCGACCCCAAAGACTGGCAATATCTGACGGCTGAGAATTCTGCTGACGACCTACATGCCATTACCACAACTTTTAAGAATATTTATTCGGGTAAATGGATTGCAACCGGTATCAGTAAAGGAGGTCAGACTACCCTGCTTTATCGTACATTCTATCCGGATGATGTAGATATCTCCGTACCCTACGTGGCTCCGCTCTGCTATGCTGCAGAAGACGGACGCCATGAACCTTTCCTCCGGAGAGTTTCTACAGCCGAAGACCGCAAGAAAGTTAAAGATTTTCAACTGGAAACATTAAAACGAAAAGCAACGTTATTGCCTGTATTTGAGAAGTATTGCCAAGATAAAGGCTATAACTTCCGTGTACCTATTGAAGAAATTTACGATTATTCGGTATTGGAATATTCTTTCGCTTTTTGGCAATGGGGCACTCCCATCAGCTATATTCCGCCAGTTACGGCTTCAGATGAAAAAATCCTTGCTCATTTGCTATCCATCAGTGAACCTTCCTATTTTACTTCTAACAGTGGTGAAACTTCATTCTTCGTACAGGCTGCACGCGAACTCGGATACTATGGTTACGATATCCATCCCTTCAAGAAATATCTATCCATCAAGTCCAGTAAAGGCTATTTGCACCGTATGATGTTGCCTGAGGAGTTAAAAGACATGAGTTTCGACAAGACATTGAGCAGAAAAATTAAGAAATATCTAAAGGAGAATGACCCTAAAATGATTTTTATCTACGGAGAAAATGACCCTTGGACAGCTGCAGGAGTAACCTGGCTGAAAGAGAAAAAGAATATCCACGTATTCATACAACCCGGAGGAAGCCATAGGGCACGTATCAATACGTTACCCGAAGCAGAAAAGGAACAAGTAATAACATTAATAAAAGAGTGGATGCACTGATAAAATCCATATTACATATAAAGAAAAAGAGACTGCGATATCACAGTCTCTTTTATAAAATATATTCCCGAAATAAGAATTTACCATTCCAAAAACTTACCTCTTTCCCTACGTTTCTGCAATTCTTCCTCCAGAAAACGCTGGCGGTCTTTAGCTATATAACGACGGGCAAAAATATTAGGCACCGCCACCCCCAATGCAATACAAAGAATTATCAACGAAGCATTGATACCATTGGATACGGCTACCGTTACTTCACCAACCACTCCATGCATATTGATAAGGGCAAAAAGAGCACGATACATCAACACGCCTGGAATCATCGGTATAACGGAAGGAATAGTCAACACGTGATTGGGGACATGAAACCAATGAACGGCCTTCACTGCCACAAGACTCACCACCATAGCCCCTATAAAGGAGCCAATGACCGGTCCCATACCCAACTCAAAATTGACAAAATTACGTGTACATACAGCAAGAATTCCTCCTACTGCAACCACCCACAACAGACGACGCTGAATATTGAATATCATAGAAAAACCAATAGCAGAAATAGCTGCAGCAATCGCATATATATAATAAGAGTCATGGGGAACCATACTTAGTTCACTAAATTTCTTATCAATAACCACGTCTTCTATAGTCAATAAGCGTATAGCCATTACAATACCGAAAGCCATGGCACACACCATCAATACCGTATTGACTGCACGTACAATACCCACTTGTATGTAATTATCGATCATATCATCTACAAAATTGATAATGGGTACACCCGGTACAATAAACAATGCACAAGCCAACAATGGATGATAGGGAGTAGCTGAAAGACCGGAAAAAAAAGTGACATAAGCCAGGCAGGTAGACACCAATGCTGCAATAGCAATACTCATATAAAGGTTTATCCCAAACTCTACGCAACGTGCACGAACGCGAAAACCGGCAAAAGCCGCAACAGAAGCAAACAAAAAAGCAATCCAATCACTACCGAACAACTTACAGAAACCGCCACAAGCAAATCCCGCACCAATAGCCACTAGACAAGGAGCATAGTTGCGCTTTTTATTCTTTATTTTTTCCAGTTCTTCCTCATACCGATCAAGCGAATAGTCTTCCTCAATGGCTTTCCAAGAAAGTTTACTGATCTCAGAAATAGCAGTCATATTGATACCATGTTTCTCGCACTTCTGGAATTTGGAATAAGAATGAGATTCATCACTTAGATTTACCACCAGCATTGTATAGGACACATCAATATGAAGATTTTCTTCGGGAAGCCCCAAATAAGCAGCTACACGGTTCATATTCCGTACTATACGGTTGGTATCGGCTGCACTCTCTACCAATAATTTTCCTGTACGAAGTAATAAATCAAGTTTTCTACGCAGGATGATTTCTTGTTCTGTCATTGTATTATCCATCAAACTATAGGCTTATAATTATCAATTTTATTTTTTTAAGGGGGTGCAAAGATAGGCAAAATATAGAAAAGAATTTCATATCTCAATAGAAACCTATACCTTTGCGCGCACTTTAAAAAAGAACAATGAACTCCTCTAGAGAACTAAAAGATATTGCACGTTTTCTCCAAGAGTATGCCAACCGCTTGATGGGTTCGGGTGTACATACTTCACGCGTAGTACGAAATACCCGCCGTATAGGTCAGTCATTGGATGTGGACGTTAAAATAAGCCTTTTTCAGAAAACGATGGTCATAAGTGTATGTGATAATAAAACACAAGAAGTCTACAATGAAGTTACTATTATTCCTGCTTTCCCTATCAGTTTCGAACTGAATGCGGAACTCAGCGCACTGAGTTGGGAGGCCTACGATGACCGCCTTTCTCTGGAAACGTTGTGGGAAAAGTATAAACAGATTATTTCTCGTCCGAAAATGGATCCACTTTGCGTTTCTGCCTGATGAATTATCTGGAAATAGACATTGCTACCGCCTCACTTTTTGCATCGTTCAGTATCGGGATGGGCAGCTTGATACTTGGTAAACGTATTCATTGCCCTATGACGGTACTTTATATTCCTGCATTACTGCCAATGATACCTGGTATGTATGCTTACAAAATCGTCTTCTCGTTGATAATGTTCATGCAAAACCTGAAAGTACCCGAGTTACAACAGAAATACATAATGGACTTATGTACAAATACACTTGTAACCAGCAGCGTAATCTTTATGCTGGCTGTAGGAGCAACCATACCATTGTTCTTATTTATTAATAGAGCGTTTTCAATGACAAGACATAAGAAATAATTTTCAGTATAGTCAAAACTTCTTTTGATATACTCAAAAAAAATTTTTGATATACTAAAAAAAACTTTTTAATATACTCAAAACTGAATAATAATATAATGGAAATCTTTTGGAATACAATTGCACAATACAATGAAGCTACCTGGTGGGTACAACTGGTTATTACTTTAGCAGGGATCATATTAACCCTGTTGCTTTACAGGAGACCCAGCCGATGGATAAAACGTTCTATGAAAATTTATATGGTATTTCTGAACGGATGGATCTCCATAGTGTACTATATGATGTATTGTGATACACGTAGTTATAACTATATTCTTGCTATCTTCTGGGGTGTAATTGCACTGATATGGTTATGGGATTTAATTGCCGATTATACTCCATTCGAACGTAATCCTAAATATAAAGTATTAGTAGGGATACTTTATGCAATGCCTTTTCTATATCCATTACTTTCGTATGCACGTGGAATGGAATTCCCCATGATAACTACGATGGTGATGCCTTGCTCAGTGGCAGTATTTACAATAGGCTTATTATTGGCATTCTCGCATAAAGTGAATTTACTCGTTATCCTTTTCTTATGTCATTGGGCACTCATTGCTTTCTCAAAAGTATATGTCTACAAAATACCTGAAGACCTTCTGTTGGCAAGTGCCACTGTACCCGCCATTTATCTGTTCTTCAAAAATTATGTAGACCAGAATTTGCACAAAGAAACCAAACCAAGCGCACGTTTCATGAACTGGTTTCTGGTCATTATTTGCATTATTATCGGAATTTTCCTAAGTATTACTCTCTTCCATGAATTAGGCAAATAATAAAAGTTCCGATCATTACTTTTTACCTTGATTGGCTACCGTTTCCATCAGTTTTTTGATTTCTTCAGGATTGCCCAGAAAATAATCATTTGCTAAGTTCAACTCATCGTCAAATTCAAAGACGTAAGGTACTGCTGTAGGTAAATTTAGATATACTATTTCCTCATCGGACAAACGTTTCAAATGCTTGATGATACCACGCAAGCTATTACCATGAGCCACTACCAGTAATTCATCGGCAGTTTTCAAATTAGGGAAGATAATACATTTCCAGTAAGGCATGATGCGCTCAATCGTTTCTTTCAAAGACTCTGTACGTGGGAGTTCAATATCAGGCACTTCCTGATAACGATCTTCAAAACGTGGATTACGAGAATCATCCTCTGCCAGTGTCTGTGGAGCGATGGCATAACTACGACGCCATATTAATACTTGTTCATTACCATACTTAGCTGCAGTTTCCGCTTTATTCAAACCTTGTAACTGTCCATAATGTTTCTCATTCAATCGCCAGGATTTTTCTACTGGTATCCAGTCCTGGTCAAGACGATCCAATACACAATTCAGCGTTTTAACGGCACGTTTCAAATATGAGGTATAGGCTTTATTAAAGTGAAAACCTTTTTCTTTCAGAAGTTCACCAGCCTTCAATGCCTCAGTAATACCTTTTTCCGTTAAATCAACATCCGTCCAACCGGTAAAACGATTTTCTTTATTCCATATACTCTCGCCATGGCGAAGTAAAACAATCTTTTTCATATCAAATAAATCTCCTTCCTATTTCTATAAGGAACACTTATCTATCTCTGCTTGTTCACATAAAGACGAACTACGTATACCAGTAATATCAATACCGATATCCATATCATACTGATAATTAGCAAATAACGATTGTACATGTACTCACCATCCTGCGGAACACGATTGAATACACAAAGTACACAGTTACAGGTAGTATCCTGTGGATCGTGTGAAAGTACTGAAAAGATAAGGACGGAAAAACCTATGATAAACATTATTAAAGCTCCCCATATCAACCACTTACCATACGACATAGAATACGTGGAAACCAAATGAATAATCTTAACCATAGTTTGCAGTTTTATTAATATACTACAAAATTCTCTCATTTTTAATAGATTAACAATACCTACTTTACATCAAAAATACTTTCACTACCACCACATATAGGTAGTGACACTTTTTTTTCGTTAAGCTGGTTAACCCCAAATAGGGAACAATACTCTAATAAAAGCCTTACAAATAGGTACTTCATCAGTACCGATAAAACCTTTACTTTGAATTACAATGAAAAGATAGATTTTTTTATGGTTCCAGTACAGGAACGAGGATTTGGCTTACCAGATAGCTGAAAAGATGAATGTTCTCCAATCTAATGTATAAACTAAATATCAACTTAGTGAGAGAATATGATTTTATTGATTCCAGGTACTTCTACCTGGGGTAACGGGGAACTACAAGACGATTGATATGAGGGCATAAAGGTACTAAAATCCGCCGATCTATTCTTAAAAAATATAGCCTTGTTCGGTTGTGGTGATTCCGAATCTTGTTGTGACACTTTCTGTGATGATATCGGTATCCTCTATGAGAGTCTGAAAAATGCCGGATGGACATTCTTTTTCCTCTTCCATTGCTGTGGTAAACGGTACATTTGTGGGGCTTATCCTTGATGAAGTAAACCAAAACGACAAGACTACCGAACGTATCAATGTATGGACAGCCGAACTCAAAAGCAGAATTCAATTATTAGTATAAAAAAAACAGACTATCTGTTTCGAGTAAACAGATAGTCTGTTTTATCTTAAACACATAATACGTTTATAGTGAACAGATTATTCTCCATATACACATCATCTGTCTTTTATTATTCAATTAGTTGAACCAGCGAACATAGCAGAAATCCTGACGGTGAGGCAGATCGCTATTCTTCGGGAACATACGGTAGGCCAACTTGAAACTACCTGCATTTTCCATTTTATGCTTAACTTGGAAAGTATAAAGGTTACCCTCTTTCTTCACTACATCAAACGGCTCTACCGAATAAACATGTTGCTTACCGTCTTGAGCAGTATATGTAGATACCAATTCCAAACCGACAGCATCATTCAACCCCTTCTCATCGATTACGTAAGTAATGGTATATTCTTTACCACTTTCGATAGCACCTGCTGCCATCTCTTCAGATACATTACTAGACACCACTTCAATACTGTCCCATTTTGATGCAACTTCTTCTTTCCATGCAGCAATTTCTTTAGCTTTAGAATAATTGTTGGCAGCCAGAGCATGGAAACGTTTTGCTTCCTTCGTATAGAACTTGTTGAAATAATCGTCTAATTGACGCTTCATTGTATAATGAGGCGCTATCTGTGCGATGGAATTCTTGATAGTTCTCACCCAACCTTCAGAATATCCCTTCTTATTACGTGCATAATACAACGGCAGAATTTCCTGTTCGAGAATGCTGTAAATAGTAGCAGCATCAAGTTGATCTTGGTGTTCTTGATTCTGGTAAGTACGTTTATCCGTCAATGCCCAACCAGCACCTTCACGATAGCCTTCCAACCACCAACCATCAAGTACTGAGAAATTTACAACACCGTTCATCAGTGCTTTCTCACCGGATGTACCGGATGCTTCGAGTGGACGAGTCGGAGTATTCAACCAGATATCAACACCTGATACTAGACGACGAGCCAACTGCATATCATAGTTTTCCAAGAAAATGATCTTACCCAAAAATTCAGGACGACGTGAAATTTCAATAATTCTCTTAATTAATCCCTGCCCTGCACCATCGTGCGGATGAGCCTTACCAGTAAATAGGAACTGTACTGGGTAATCTGGATTATTCACAATCTTGGATAAACGATCCAAGTCTGTAAACAGCAAATGTGCACGTTTATAGGTAGCAAAACGGCGTCCGAAACCAATCAATAATGCATTCGGATTAATCTTATCCAACAGAGATACGATGCGTGAAGGATCACCCTGATTTTTCAACCAAGTTTCACGATATTGTTTACGAACATGGTCTATCAATTTGTTCTTCAAGGTCATACGAGTCTTCCAAATTTCCTCATCGGATACGTTATAGATAGCTTCCCAAATCTTAGGATTGGATTGATCGTACCAGAAATTCTCATCAAAATGTGCGGCATAAAGATGCTTCCATTCGGTTGCACTCCATGTGGGGAAATGTACACCATTAGTTACATAACCTACATGACTTTCTTCGGGAAAGTATCCTTTCCATATAGAAGAAAACATTTCTTGAGACACTTTTCCGTGTAACCAACTTACACCGTTCACTTCCTGAGAAGTATTACAAGCAAAAACTGACATGCAGAAACGCTCCCCCTTGTCTCCCGGATTGTTACGACCGAGATCCATCAAATCATCCCAAGTCAGACCCATTTTAGAAGGATATCCACCCATATATTTACCGAAGAGACCTTCATCAAAATAATCGTGACCAGCAGGAACCGGAGTATGGACTGTATAAAGAGAAGAAGCACGTACCAACTCGATAGCCTGATCGTAAGTCAACCCTTCAGCTACATAATCGCAGATACGCTGTACATTAATCAAGGCTGCATGTCCTTCATTACAATGATAAACATCTTTCTTGATACCCAGTTTCTTCAATGTCAAAATACCACCTATACCAAGCAGAATTTCCTGTTTCAAACGGTTTTCCCAATCACCACCATAAAGTTGATGAGTGATAGAACGATCGAACTCACTATTCATTTCGTTATCCGTATCAAGCAAATATAGAGAGACACGACCTACATTTACTCTCCATACGTATGCATGTACATAATAATCAAGATAAGGAACATCAACCACTACTTGGTTACCGTTCTCATCCAATACACGATCGATAGGCAACTGTCCAAAATTCTGAGCCTCATAGTTGGCAATCTGTTGCCCGTCCATAGACAAAGTCTGAGTAAAATAGCCATAACGATACAAGAAACCGACTGCACACAAATCAACGTTACTATCGGAAGCTTCTTTCAGATAGTCACCGGCAAGTACACCAAGACCGCCTGAATATATTTTAAGCACATGTGTTAAACCATATTCCATACTGAAATATGCTACAGAAGGACGCTTGCTGTCAGGAGTCACGTCCATATATGTACGGAACTTAGAATATACGTCATCCATTCTACGCAGAATAACTTTATCATTTGCCAAAGCTTCAAGCTTAGCATAACTCATACGTTCCAACAGAAGTACAGGATTTTGTCCTACTTCTTTCCATAGAGCAGGGTCAAGGTCTCTGAACAGTTCAGTGGCTTCGTAATTCCATGCCCACCAAATATTACGTGCCAGTTCAGACAGTTTCTCCAATTCGGCGGGAACGTGAGATTTTACGTTCACATCTTTCCAGTTAGGAGTGTTTACATTACTAACTTTAATCTTCATTGTATGATTACTTGATTGATTAATAATTCTTTGTTAACCTAATTGACGCTTCATGGCATTGCGCAAGGCAACATCGTAAGCTTCATAATAATATTGAATAAAATGTTTCCACAACGCTTGTTCGGCCACCATACCGGCACGCTTACGAATTTCCTTGATTTCAGCTTCTGTTTTCATGGAAAACAGGGCGATAGTATCTTTGATACCATCTGCCACTTCGGAATAGTTATAGTCCGAACGACGCAGTACTTCTACCCCATCTTCAATACCATGCTGGTTCTTCAAGCTATTTACCCAAAGTCCAAATCCAGCAAGATTAGTTGTAATGGTAGGTACATGGAAAGCTACACTTTCTAATGGGGTATATCCCCATGGTTCGTAATAAGAGGGATAGACACTAAGATCTTCTCCTAAAATGAGATCATAATAACTTTTGTTGAGAATACCGTCTTTCCCATCTAGATAACAAGGTACAAATATCACCTTGACTTTGTCTTCGGGACGATTACTCATACCTAGATACTTCAACATATCCAGCACCTGATCGTGTGTCATATTATGCAGCCAGTGGGTAATAAAAGGTACCTCAAGCGGAGTGGCATATTTTTCTTCTTTCTTTTTCAAGCGTTCCTGCAAATCTTCACGGGGATCTCCTACCCAACTAGGAACACTGACAAAAGCCAGCACCTTCTTTTGTAAATTCTTATCACGATTCAAACGATTCAACGATTCTAAGAATACATCAATACCTTTATTCTTAAATTCATAGCGTCCGCTGGTACCGATAATCAACGTGTCATCTTCCAATTCTTCGCCTAACAAACAGTTGGCTAAATGTAACATTGTAGAACGTGCACGCTTACGTTTACCTGTAAACGTAGAACCTTTCGGTACGAAATCATCTTCAAAACCATTCATTAAAATGACATCAGCGGGTTTCTCAAGCAATTCTTTACACTCGTTATTTGTGATTTCACTTACAGTAGTAAAACAATCCACATAGTGGGCGGTCTGTTTTTCAATGGAATGTTTAGATTCCATATTCAGTTCCTGAGCCATCTGGTCGCCATTATATGCAAATAGATAATCATAAAGCGGCTTGTTATTACCTGCAATGGAACGTCCGATAGATGTAGCGTGTGTAGTGAATATCGTAGCTATTTCTGGAACTGCAGTCTGAAGATAGAGTGCTCCCATACCGGTCATCCACTCATGCGCTTGAAATATAACTTTATCGGTTTCCGTCAAATTGTAACGATAAAAACTCTCAACTACCTTTCCGGCAGCGTAAGAGAACATAGACGCTTCGTCATAATCACCGTATGCATGAAGTGAATCCACCTGATAGTGCTCCCACATCTCAGCATATATTTCGTTTTTCTGTTTGAAAAAAGATTGGAAATCAACCAATATAACGATAGGTTCACCCGGAATATTCCAACGTCCTACCCTAACTGAAAGATTCTCTTTTTTTGCAGCATGTTTTTTCCATGCCGCACAGAGGTTGTCTGACTCAATAAATAAAGGATTCTCTTTTCCTAACCAGAAATCCGGTCCTATGAAAAATACTCTATCATGAAGTTTCATCTGCAAAGTGTTGGCTCTTGTAGACAAAACTGTATAGATACCGCCTACTTTATTACACACTTCCCAGCTTGCTTCAAAGATGTAATCGGGGGTCAGTAGTTCTTTAAGCATATATTTTACAATCTCTTTATCTTAATTACGGTTGCAAAAGTACACATTATTCTTTGAAAAATAGCCTTTTAATCGAAAAAACTGATTAAATATGCATAAACAATCGTTTGCGGAAAAAACTATTACGAGATACCCAAACTACCAATGCTACACCATACATATGATGGAGTGCAACATTGATGACGATGAGGTGTGGTGTCAGAAAAACAAAATCATAACAAAAGCCCTGATGACTTATCAAATCACCAGGGCTTTATCTTTCGTTTTTTTATAAATTTATACCATCAATGCAGCAACTAACGCCAAAATAGCGTAAAACTCTGGAAGAGCAGCATAGATCATCGTATTGGTCTGCACGTCATGCCCTTGAGAGATACCGACGATACCATTAGCGCAAATCTGCCCCTGACGGATAGCGGAAAATAAACATACCAACCCTACACCAAGACCGATACCTAACATCAAAGGACCATCAGTAGCAAAATCTCTACCCATAGACATCAGGAAAGCTACGAAACCATAGAGTCCCTGTGTAGCCGGAAGGGCTGACAAAATCATATAGCTGGCAGATTTGGAAGGATCTTTCTTCAATGCTCCTTCCGCAGCACTACCTGCAATTGTTGTACCAAAGCAACTACCAATTCCTGCAAGAGCCAACATCAGGCCCAAACCGAGATAACCTAAAATTTCATTCATAATGTTTTTAATTTATTTGTTTTTAATTTATTTGTTTTTTACCACAGAAAATGGTTTGTAGGTTTCACCCTTACCGTCATAACCTGAATTTTTAAAATATTCTACAAATGTCAAACGTAACGGATGTACAAACGCACTCAAACAAGACATGGCAATATTCAGCGAGTGTCCGAATATCAATATCAATCCACAGAACAACCAACCAATAGCCGGGCCTACCGCATCGTTCACCATAAAAGCAAGCTGATTAAACACACCACCCAGCATACCACCTGCCAAACCGAGAGCATACAAACGAATATAGGAAAGCACGTCTCCCATCAATCCAGTAGCCATGTTGTAAGTATCCCATACACCAGCACCAATATTTACAAACACATTCCGATGGATGTTATTCAGCAAATAAATACCGATGGCCGCAACACCACCTATCACAATAAATGCCCAAGTAGAAACATCTTCTGAAATAATTTTAAAGAATGACAGTCCTCCGGTACAGATAAATCCAACTACCAACAACAACCATCCCCAGGCACTAAGCGATTCTTTGAAACCATAGCGTACTGTTTGTCCGATAGCTTTCACCGTCATAGCAATAGAGATATGTACCACTCCTATAATCAGCGCCAACAACATTTGTTTATCATAAGTGGTTTCACCAATCTTACCCACAATCATAAATTGCTTCAATTTATCAGGTAATTCCAGATCAAAAAGACTGACACCAAAAAAAGTACCCAATATGGCACCCACAACAGCAGTAAAAATACCTAGCGTAATCACCAGATTCATCATACCTCTCAGTGACTTCGACAGTTTTTTCCTTAAATAGAAACCAAGAACAATCAATACCAAGCCATAACCTGCATCCCCCATACAAAATGCAAAAAACAACGAAAAGAATGGTGCCAGAATAGGAGTCGGGTCGAACTCTGCATAGTCCGGCATACCATACATTTTGGTAAGTACTTCGTACATACGGGTAAATGCATTGTTTTTCAACTTTATAGGAACATTATCTTCACGAGTAGCTTTCCTTATTTCGTAATAGACACCACTCTCATCCAGCAGTTTTTTCACATCCACTTCTTTATCTTCTGGTATCCAACCTTCCAACAAAACAACGGAACCTTCTGCCATTTCTTCACTGTTCAACCTTACTTTAAGTAAATCTATATCGCTTAGGAGTTGCATGTTGCCACTTTCCAATGTACGATAGTTAGCTCTACAAAATTCTTTTAACTCGCCATTTACCCGTACAAGCGCTTCTTCCGTATCAGCTTTCTTACGCTTCAACCCAGATAAACTTAAAGATGGTAATCGAAGTGGTTCGATATCCAGTTCTACCGGTTCGTGAGTAACGGTCACAAAATAAAGATGTCCACCCTTTTCCTTTACAATAACTGCGTTGTATTGTTCTGTCCATTCTTCATTATAATCTCTTTCGGGACACGTATAAAACTGAACATACCAGCCTACATCTTCCAACCTACGTACAGCATCCCAATCAAAATCACCCCAAATTTCCATCTGTGCGATATCCTTATCAATAATCGGTAATTGTTGATTAAGATCCTGGATATGTTCCTGCAAGTCTTCATAGTTTTTTACCAAAACATCAGGCGTCAGTCCGGCATGTATCGTTTCTTCCGGTTGTTTCTCAGCAAGGATATACATGCTCTGGAGCATACTCTTATATAGTGTACGTTTCTGCATAAACTGTTGCAGGGTATCATCCATCTCACCCCATTGTTTTTCCACGATATGCACTACCCCCAATTCCCTGATTTGGTCGAGAAAGTTTTCATATTCCTTATGATATACAAAGAATGTGAGCTTCTTCATTTTTGTAATCATATCTCTGCCTCCTTCCTTTTCTCTTGATGGGACTTCATGATCTTCTGCGATGACTTGGAAAGATTCTCTTCGTCTTCCATAAATCGCTTGATTTTACGCAGAGCATCTTGATAACCCGGAATCTGTACTTTTTCAAAAAGATTCACCTTTTGGGTGGTCTTTTTACGCGCATGTTCCAGCAAATTCAACTTGGCAACGGTAAACTCCCGTTCGATGGCTGTGTGCGCCAAATCTTTAAGCAGATGTAACCCGTCTGCATACCATTTAGGCGCATTGAACAGACTATAGGGGCGTATGTCGAAATCTACATTTTCGAGCAACGGCACCCGTACACCGGCAATCTTCTTCACACCAAGATGAACATCGCTGACCTTTATCAATGAGACGTCAAACTCATTCCAAAGAGCGAACATGGCTTCATAAGCTTGGATTTCTTTTTCCAACCTCGCATCTAGCGCAGCAGCATCGGCTTTACAACGCTTCACTTCCATACGCAGGGCACTCTCCTTATTCTTAATGATAGGAAGTGTACGCACGCGCACCTTCAGTTGCTTTTCCAACTGCTGGAGGGAGGTTTTGTTATATTGAAACTTAATAGCCATTTTATTTACAATTTTACGATTTTAGTTTTCCTTCGGCCAAAATTCGTCTACCAGTTCTTTCTTGATATTCACTTCTTCCGGACGGAAATACTTACCGAACAATCCCCATGCCACATCGAGCATTTCTGTGGTATCGAGATTAACGTCGATAGCCAGCAGTTGGTTGGAGTAATCTTTGGCAAAAGCAAGTGTACGCTCGTCGTAGTTCGTCAAGTCGAAACCGTTTTCAAGTTTAGTTTTTGCATTGGCAGCATCGGCATACAGACGTACAGCAGCATTCATTACCTGCGGATGGTCTTTACGCGTCTTCTTTCCTGTAACGAGCTGTTTCAAACGAGACAAGGAACGGAACGGATCAACAATAACTTTACCGATATCACTATCACGACGGAGGAACAACTGACCTTCTGTAATATAACCTGTATTATCGGGCACAGCATGCGTAATGTCTCCACCCGACAATGTAGTCACTGCAATAATCGTGATGGAGCCACCGCTCGGAAACTGTACAGCCTTCTCGTAAATCTTTGCCAAATCCGAGTAAAGAGAACCCGGCATAGAGTCTTTTGAAGGAATTTGATCCATACGGTTGGATACGATAGCCAAAGCATCGGCATACGAGGTCATATCAGTCAACAACACCAGCACCTTTTCATTATTATTTACTGCAAAATACTCGGCGGCCGTCAATGCCATATCCGGAATCAACAAACGTTCTACCGGAGGATTTTCGGTTGTATTCATGAAGCTGACTATACGATCCAGTGCACCAGCATTGGAGAATACATTTTTGAAGTAAAGGTAATCATCATTTGTCATACCCATACCACCAAGAATAATTTTATCGGTTTCAGCACGCAGAGCAACGTTTGCCATTACCTGGTTAAAAGGCTGGTCAGGATCAGCGAAGAACGGAATTTTCTGTCCTGATACCAACGTATTGTTCAGGTCAATACCTGCAATACCGGTAGCAATCAGCTCCGAAGGCTGTTTACGACGCACCGGGTTCACTGACGGACCACCGATTTCTATTTCTTGTCCCTCAATCTCTGGTCCATCATCAATAGGATCACCGAAAGCATTGAAGAAACGTCCGGCAAGCTGGTCGCTCACCTTAATCGTAGGAGCTTTACCCAAGAACACCACTTCGGCATTAGTGGGGATACCCTCCGTACCTTCAAACACCTGCAGAGTCACATCATCGCCGGCAATCTTCACCACTTGGGCAAGTTTACCGTTTACAGTCGCCAACTCATCATACCCTACCCCGGTTGCCTTCAACGAACACGTGGCTTTCGTAATCTGAGTAATCTTGGTATATATCTTTTGAAATGCTTTTGTTGCCATTTTCTTTAATTACGAATTACTAATTATTAATTACAGTCGAAGTTTCGGACACATCACACTTTGCGTTCTGCTACCAATTCCTGCAACTGCTTATGGAACTTATCATATTCTTCCGACTTGAATTTGGAATAGTTCATCTGCTTACAGATGTTAATCATCTTTTTGAAGTAGTCCATTACTTCATTGAAATTATCAAACTCAAACTCCGTATGACAGATATCAATCACCATATTCAAAATTTCTTCCTGACGTTCCATCGGAGTAACAGCATCAATATCATCAAAAGCATCTTGCTGCAAAATGACGAAATCAATTAATTCTGATTTCCAGAATGTCACGTGATATTCCACGGGGACACCATCATCACCCAAGATATTGATTTGCTCGGCAATCTCTTTACCACGTTGCAAACGTGTCTTGATTTCATTCACCTTACCAATCCATTCACCATTGATACGTTTAGTGATATAATCTTCAAATTCTGGATATTCGATATATTTAGAATAAGAATCAATCGGATTTACGGCAGGATAGCGTTTTTTGTCCGCACGGTCTTGCTCAAGGGCATAGAAACAACGGGCAACCTTTTTTGTATTCTCGGTTACCGGTTCCTTCAAGTTACCACCAGCAGGAGATACCGTACCGATAAAGGTTATAGAACCCGTTTCACCGTTATTTAGTTTCACATACCCAGCACGTCCATAGAAGTTTGAAATAATAGAAGACAAATCCATCGGGAATGCATCAGGACCAGGCAATTCTTCCATACGGTTCGACATTTCACGCAATGCCTGTGCCCAACGTGAAGTTGAGTCAGCCATCAACAAAACTTTCAATCCCATACTACGATAATATTCTGCAATCGTCATTGCCGTATACACAGATGCTTCACGGGCAGCTACCGGCATGTTCGAAGTATTGGCAATAATAATGGTACGCTCCATCAACTTACGTCCTGTATGTGGATCAACCAGTTCGGGGAATTCCGTAAAAATTTCTACAACCTCGTTGGCACGCTCACCACAAGCTGCGATGATTACAATATCTGCTTCCGCCTGTTTGGAGATAGCGTGCTGAAGTACCGTCTTACCAGTACCAAACGGACCGGGGATAAATCCTGTACCACCTTCCACAATTGGATTTACAGTATCAATCACACGCACACCGGTTTCCAACAATTTGAAAGGACGCGGTTTTTCTTTATAATTCGTCATAGCTCGTTTCACAGGCCATTTCTGTATCATATTCACTTTGACGTCATTACCTTTTTCGTCAGTCAGCACGGCAATGGTATCTTCAATACCATAATCACCCTCTTCCACGATAGATTTCACGGTACACACACCTTTCTGTTCAAAAGGTACCATAACTTTCAGAGGCTGGAAGTTTTCATCCACCTGTCCCAACCAAGCAGCAGTTTCCACTTGGTCTCCCACTTTCACCAAAGGTATGAAATGCCACTTACTTTCCTTGTCAAGCGGGTACGTATATTGTCCGCGTTTCAGGAAAACACCATCCATCTTATCGAGGTCATTTTGCAGACCGTCATAATTCTTAGAAAGCATACCCGGACCCAAAGTCACTTCGAGCATGTGTCCGGTAAACTCAGCTTCAGCTCCTACTTTCAGTCCGCGAGTGCTTTCAAACACCTGCACATAGACCTGAGAACCTACCACTTTAATCACCTCCGCCATCAACTTGTCTCCGCCAGTTGAGATATAGCAAATCTCATTCTGCGCTACAGGTCCGTCAACGACGAGGGTCACCATATTGGCTATTACGCCACTAACAGTTCCTTTTGTTGCCATATAATCATGTAATTTATTTTATCTGAATTCTGCGGGTATCTGTACTTCGTCCTTCAATTCAGCAATGATGCTGCGGAACAATTGGCTACCCTTTTCTTTATCCAATATAATCCAACGCTCTATCATTTCCAGCTGAAGCAGGAAGACAAACAGACGCTCTCCGGTAAAATAATCGAAGAAAGTCATTTCTTCCATCCAATTCCAACGGAGTTGGTCAATTTTCTTTTCCCGCTCCACTAGTTCTTCCGTTTCACTGATCTTCACTAACTGCTCCAGACATTCCACCTCACCACTCAAACCGAAGTCACGGGCACCGGACGTACGCAAAGCTTCACAAATTTCCGTATCACCCACTATCAGCGAGGCAATATCCATCTTATATTTCCGGGCAGTAAACGCCACCAACACATTATTTATAATAAGATTAAATCCGAACCACGAAGACACGAACTTGTTTTTGCACTTCATGGCATATGCATAATAAAGTGCCGCAAGACGATCTTCATAAAGAAAATCATTTTCGGCAGGCGTATTGAAATACTCAAAAATGAATGCAGAAAGATAAGAGGGAAACACACGATCAGACAACTCACCACCATCTTTCAGCAGTGAGATGTATTCTGCCAATTCTTCACCAGAGTAATTTCCGCGCAAATCGACAACAGCATCTTTGTCCTTTAATAACTTCAAGACATTGGCATTATCAAACTGAAGAAAAAACAAGTCTACCAGCTTTTTATCTTCTTCCGACAATGATGGATAAAATTCTGTCTTGAAATCAGCTACCGTATAACTTAACTTGCTGTCCTCCAATGTGAGTTCCGGCAAACCAGCTACCACATAATAATATTTACTCATATTCTGTGAGTGTTTAGAACAGCATTTCCACTAATTGCGGACGTAGGAATTCTTTAAAGTAGTTCATAAATTCTTCTTCTCCAAAGTTTACTTTATACGAACCGTCGGCAGGTGAAACAGTAAACAATGTTTTAATACCGTTTACTTGTTCAATCTTCACACCTTCATTCAAAAGATTCTTTGCCTGAGTAGCAAAATATTTTTTCAAACCTTCCGCATCAGAAGTAGAGATAACAATAGGTTCATTCACACTCCATTTACTTGCCAAAGCAACAATAAAGGCATTGAGAAAATCCTTGTTTGCAGCAAACGCTTTTACATCGGCATCCACAATTTTATTCGTCACCATGGTAGCAATTTCAGATTTCAGGGCATTCACAGCCTGACCCGCAAACAATTTTAATTCAGATTTAGTATTTTCTGCCAACTCATCAGCAGATTTACGAGCTGTAGCTACAATAGATTCAGCTTCCTTGTTAGCATCCTCTATAATTTTCTTAGCTTCTTCCTGAGCTTTTGCGATAAGCTTCTGGGCTTCTGTATTTCCTTTTTCTACGCCCTCACGATAGATCTTATCGGTTAGCTCTTGAATTTTGTTTTCCATATTGACAGGAGTTATTACAATGATTTATATTACAATATTTATTTACGTGATTTTTCCGTCTTACATTAGATTCACGCCAAAATTACGAAAAACCATTTGATATTAAAATAGAAAAATGGTAATAAAAACGTTTACTTCCAAAAAAAGACCGTTTTAAACCATTTTCATGTTATAAAGATAACAATAGGATAATAAAAGAAAAAGAAAATTTTGGATAAACCAGGAAAAAGAAGAACTAAAGTAAGTATTTAGAGCAAATTTCCACTAACGTTCCCAACGCCACTTTCCATTTTCTATCTTCCCTTTTCCACCAGTATGCGGAGGGGGGGATGGCGGGCAAGGGACGGACAAGACAAAAAAAAGCCCCCACATCTTTCGACATGGAGGCTTTCCTCTAAAACGGCGACTACCTACTCTCCCACTGTTACGCAGTACCATCGGCGTGACCGGGCTTAACTTCTCTGTTCGGAATGGGAAGAGGTGGAACCCCGGTGCTATAGTCACCTGAATAAGGCAGACATGATGT
>NZ_OEST01000011.1 GCF_900241005.1 Bacteroides cutis
GTTTTGTTTGATTATTTTTTTGCAACACTAAGTTAAGTGAATCCTCTGACATGGCAAAATCCTGAGCAACTTTTTGTTGCTCAGGTACTTAAAAAAAATATTTTATAATAGTGTTGCGGAATTAAGGTAATTTATCTATCAGAGCTTTGCGTCTCAACTTATATCGTTGCAAATTAATACGCATAGCATGTGCTTTAGTCCGACCAGCATTGGGTGATATTCCTTTCCCTCTTTTAAAATATTCGGCAGCATCTCCTTTTAATTCTGTCGCAGTTTCTGTACTAACAAAATTATCATATTGTATAACTCGCACACCCAATCTAATAATGGATGATGTTTCATTATCGCTTTCAGCTTCATATACTAATGCCCATCCTATGCTACTGGAACCTAAATCTAAACCTAAAACTTTCTTCATAGTATATTATTAAAAAAATATTTTCAAATGTAATTATTTTATTTCTAAAATCCTTTGTTCATAAGGAATTTATTTCATATATTTGCGAAACTAAAATGAAGCAAATCACAATAAGGATTATTCCGTTGTGAAAACATTAGGTTCCCTCGTCCTTAACGGGGGATTTTTTATATGTTATCCCGAATAATTATATATTTCTGCCTGTCTGCCTGGATGAAGAATCTTTCCTATAAACTATAAGTTTCATCCCCCTAAACAATCTTCGTATCACTAAAAACTATATCTTTGTATGCCAATACGTTTTCGTCCGATAGATGTTTCTATTTCGTCCGATATATGTCGGACGATATTTCAAAAAATGTAGGACGAAATAGAAACAGTTGTCGAACGATTAGTATTTAACAAGCAACAAATAGTTTATTGAAGAGACAGGAATTATTTATCGAAGAAAACGCATTTATTCATTTAGAAACAGAAAGATATAGTCTATGAGTGCATATTATGACCTTTACGAAACACCTTCGCCCAAGGGGAAGGAAGACAAGAAATCCCTACACGCACGTATCTGTCCGCAAAAGACCTACACGCAGAAAGAGTTTGTGGAGCATGTGGCCATGTATCAGCATCTGCCCAAAAACCTTATAGGTGCGGCACTGGATGCTTGCATTGAGGAACTTTGCGAACTGCTGGCTGACGGGAACATCGTGGAACTGGGCGAACTGGGATTTTTCAGCACTTCACTGAAATGCCTGCGTCCGACGGATGATGACAAGACAAAAATCAGGGCAGAATCGGTGCAGTTCCAAAACGTACACTTACGTATCAGCAGCACATTCCGCCGGAAAATCAGACACGCCATGAGACTGGAACGAATTCACTCGAAAACCAAGAAATCGAAACAGATAATATCTACCGAAGAATCAAGGAAAGAAAAGCTGAAAGCGTTCCTCCAAAAGAATGTTTGCATCACCAAAAGCGAATACATCAGGCTCACGGGACTGACGAGGCATGCCGCCATTGACGAATTGAACAAATTCATTCTGCAAGGATTTCTGCGCCGCCGCGGATTGGGCAGGTCAACGGTTTATATCAGGCAGCAGGAGGAAGCGAATGGATAATTATTTATAGGTCGATTATTTTTCATTCTGTACCCGAAAAGTAATCTGAAAAAATCGAATAACGGAAATCTTATAAAACAAAACGACATGGAAGCAACAGAAACCAAACCTGGTACCCAATGGTTCGTCTTTTTCAAAGACCAACTGCTGCTGAGAAAAGGATATACCGAGAAAGGGGAAATAAGATATAGCATACCTGTCAGCACCGAACCGCCTGTGAAACCGGCACAGGAAGCACATATTCACAATGTATTTCCACCCAACGGTAAACAGGTGCGAGCATTTGCCGTAGAACAACCGATAACCGAAACAGACGAATGGGTGATGATCGGATTGCGGGCTTCATATGAATACATCACAACAGACGAATATCGTTCTGCAGGAAAAGCATACCAGATACTCTATTGGGATGAGCATAGCCGCTTCTGCCCTGTATGTGGTACGGCTATGGAACAGCAAACTCCTATCATGAAAAAATGCCCCAATTGCGGAAATGAAATGTATCCTCCTGTTTCCACTGCTATCATTGTACTGATAAGGAAAGGTAAAGAAATCCTGTTGGTACATGCCCGTAACTTCCGCGGCACATTCTACGGATTAGTAGCCGGATTTTTGGAAGCCGGAGAAACTTTGGAAGAATGTGTGCACAGGGAGGTGCTGGAGGAAACCGGATTAAAAGTAAAGAACATCCAATATTTCGGTAATCAGCCCTGGCCCTACCCCAGTGGATTGATGGTAGGATTTGTCGCTGATTATGAAAGTGGAGAAATCAAACTGCAAGATGAAGAACTGAGTGCCGCAGGTTTCTATTCAAAAGATAATCTGCCGGAGATACCTCGCAAACTCAGTATTGCGAGAAAACTGATTGACTGGTGGCTGGAAAATGGAGATGATGGGAGAGGTGATAAAATGGTAAAGTAACAGGATGACGAGGTGACATTACAATAAAAACAGATTGCGGAAAACACGCTCTCACAAACGAACAACTACGAATGAAACGACTCTCATTCACATCAACCAATCGGCGTGCAACCGCAATCTGTAGTACTATCTGTTAACTGTTGACCTCTGTCGCATATAAAAACAGCATTTAACGCAGAATGATTACGAAGACTGGCTTAAAGAAAATGAAAGAAGCTTAATACAATCGGAATGATCACGATAGAAAAGAAAAGGGTGCAAACATCAAAACTGTTTACACCCTTCCTGTTTTAGGTCTGATTACCTTTTAAATTCCCAATGACTTGCGTACAGCTTCAACTTTCTTTTCAGCTTCAGCATCAGCACTCTTATAGCATTTCGGACAACCCATTTCACCCTTCACTTCGATATAGAACTTAATCTTCGGTTCGGTACCTGAAGGACGAACAGAAATCTTCGTACCGTCTTCCGTGAAATATTGCAGTACATTGGATGTTTCAGGCATATCCAGTTCGTTTACATCGCCCTGAACATCGGTAACTTTCAAAGTCTTGTAATCCTTAATCAGTTTAACGGCAGAACCACCGATTTCTTTCGGAGGATTGGCACGGAAATTATCCATCATAGCCTTAATCTCATCGGCGCCACTCTTACCCGGTTTAACTACGTTTACGGTAGTTTCCTTGGAGAAACCATATTCTACGTAGATATCCATCAGTACATCATACAGCGTCTTACCCTGATCTTTCGCCCAAGCGCAGATCTCAGCCAACAGTGAACAAGCTGAAACGGCATCTTTGTCGCGTACAAAATCTTCTGCCAAGAATCCATAACTTTCTTCACCGCCACCGATATATTGTTGCTTGCCTTCACTCAAACGTATTTCACGAGCAATCCACTTGAAACCGGTATAGCAGTCGCGCATCTCAATCTTATTCTTATCGGCCACAGCTTTGATGAGTTCAGTAGTCACAATGGTCTTTACAATGAAATCATTCGGTTTCATCTTACCCATAGCTATGCGGTTCTTGATGATATAATACAAGAAGATCAAACAAGTCTGATTACCGTTAATCAATACCCATTCGCCTTTATCATCCTTGCAAGCCATACCTACACGGTCGGCATCAGGGTCACTTGCCATTACGATGTCAGCATCAATCTTCTTAGCCAATGCTATCGCCATGGAAAGTGCTTCGGCATTTTCCGGGTTCGGAGATACAACAGTCGGGAAGTTACCATCTTTCACCATCTGCTCGGATACGCAATTTACATTCTCAAATCCCCATTCTTTCAGAGAAGCAGGGATAAGCACTCTACCTGCACCATGAAGCGGAGTATAAACAATACTGAGATCCTTCTGACGCTTGATGACTTCAGGATCGATGGAAATGGAATGTACTTTATCCAAATACACTTTATCTACATCCTTACCGATTACCTGAATTAAATCTTTGTTGCCTTTGAACTTAATATCGGCAACAGTCACCTTATTTACCTCATCAATGATACCTGTATCATGTGGAGCCAGTACTTGTGCACCATCATCCCAATAAGCTTTATAACCGTTATACTCTCTCGGATTGTGACTTGCAGTGATATTGATGCCACTTTGGCAACCGAAGTGACGGATCGCAAACGAAACTTCCGGAGTAGGGCGTAAATCTTCAAAAAGATATACCTTGATACCGTTGGCAGAGAAGATATCAGCAGAGATCTCAGCAAAAAGGCGGCTGTTGTTACGGCAGTCATGACCCACCACGACAGAAATCTGCTTCATATCCTTGAAATTCTTGTTCAGATAGTTGGACAAGCCCTGGGTAGCTGCACCTACCGTATAGATATTCATACGGTTGGTACCCACTCCCATGATGCCGCGCAAACCACCTGTGCCAAATTCCAGGTCTTTATAAAAACACTCAATCAGTTCGGTTTTATCTGGATTTTCTAACATACGTTTTACTTCAGCCTGAGTTTCGGCATCGTATGCCGGGGTAAGCCATTTTTCCGCTTTCTCAGTCACCTGCTTGATCAGTTCTTGATTTTCCATAAGAATATTTTTAATATTAAAGGTTAATACTCCAATTATTTGTTAAGACACAAATGTAGAAGATTAAGTTCAATTATCCTAATTTTTTTTACTACAGATTCACAGATTTGTACAGTATTTACAAAGAACATGAACAAGCTGTAAACCAACCCAGACCATCATTCTGGTATTTTATATCTGTCTCCGGTCTGTTTCACATATTCTTCCAGAAATTCCTTGGGATAGCCCGGACGAACCACCCCGGCAGGCTGACCGATAGCGTTGCGTTCAAACTTACCGTCTTTCATACGGCGCACTACACCATCGTTGTACTTCACGATGATAAACTCACCAAGACGTTTCCAAGTATCGAAAGTGCTTTGGGCAGTCATATTGGTATAATTGGTAAGGAACGACTTTGCCTGAGCCGGGTCTTTCTCCAGAAGTTTGGCTGCGGCAGCTTCAATGCCTTCCTGAGCTTCATTGAAAGTGTTTTCAAGCTCTGTCTGAGTAGCACGGACGTCACCAATCATCAAGTCGTAACGGGGATAAACCATGTTGGCAACCCAGTTGAAAATCCAGAAGGATGAGTTCCAGGAGAAAGTGATATAATCGGCGCCATCCACGCGGGAGTAGCAAACGGGAACTTTATCCGTGCAGCAATATACGGGAGTAAACACCGTCATATTAGCGTCGTCCGTGCCGAACCAAAGTACTCCACCGATGGCATCGGGCAGATTGGAGCGCATCTGTGCAACAAAGACAAAACCGCTCTGCTGGGTAGAGATGGGGCGTTCATTGAAATACTCCTTGTCGCCTACCTTGAATGAAAGCGGAGAAAGACGGTAGGGAGTGTGATAAGGACCTGCACCGAAATCTTTGCTGATATCAAGGGGAGTTCCTTCGTAGTGATCGCGCATGGCGTTTTTTACGTCTTGTACCGAGATTTTGCGGTTAGGGCGTACAAACAACGGCATAGGAGTTTGTGTCTTACCTTCGATATAGGGAAGAAACTCGTTGCCACGGTCGGTAAACATATTGAAGTAGCTCCATACGCGGGCTTCGCAATAACGAAGGGCACCAAAATCGAGCGGCGCATAAGCGTTGGCAAAGCTGAAATCCTTGTTTACACCCTCAAAATAACCTTTCTCACGGGCAAAGGAAATAACATCCGAGGAATACATGCAGTTGTTCTTGTCGTTCATATCGAACTGATGGATACGGCTTTGGTTGGCATGTGCAGAGATGCAATCATCGGGTACACGAACAGCTACCCACACAGCACCACGCACACCGGGACCTTTGCCAATCATTTCCATAATCCAGATTTCGTTAGGGTCGGCAATGGTAAACGACTCACCGCTACTGTAATAGCCATATTCCTGTACCAATCCGGTCATTATCTTGATGGCCTCACGGGCTGTGCGCGAACGTTGCAGCCCCAAGTAAATCAAACTGCCGTAATCAATGATACCTGTTGTATCGACTAATTCCGGACGCCCTCCAAAAGTAGTTTCACCGATAGTAACCTGAAATTCGTTCATGTTACCGATGACATTATAAGTCTGGCGCGCCTGTTCTATTTGACCGAGATACTTGCCGGTATCCCACTCGTGTACATCAATCAGCGTACCTTTCTTGTGCATACCTGCGGGATAATGATATAACTCGCCGAACAACCCGTAAGAGTCGGCAGAATAAGAAACGATGGTAGAACCGTCCGTCGAGGCATTTTTACCAACAATCAGGTTGGTACAGGCAAGTGCGTTCACCACTGCCACAGCCACAAACAAGACGGAAAGAGTCAGTCTTTTGGTTTTCATACTTTAGCTATTTATAATGTTATTAATTCAGTTTACCACAGATTAGGCAGATATTTGCATCTTACCACGTAAAATGAAACTGTTTCGTAGTCTCATTTCCGCAGCCATCCGTCACAGTCATTTCCACAATATGCTTACCGCCTTTCCTGACATGCTTCGGGTCGAGTTCACACACCAGATTGCCACTTATAGAATTGGGTTTGCCGAACAAGGCATATTCCCCGTCAATCGTACCACGGTACTTGTTGACGCCTGTTTCTTTATCTTTCGCTCTCAAAACGATACGTCCCGTGCGCCCCCACTGTTGAGGATTTACCGGAATTATTTCAGGAGGAATGGTATCGATGGCTACGGTATAAGTTCCCAGTTCGCGAATACGGGCTTTCATAAAACCGTCTTCATATTTACCGCCTACACTATATTTTCCTCCACGGGGAGTAACAGAAGCTACATAATATTTTGATACATCCTCCAGAAACAGGCGGCGGAGCCCGATACGCATCTCGCAATAATCATGCAGGGGGATACGGGTATCATTCAATTGATAAGTAAATGCGATGTCTCCGCTATCGGCACGTACCTCATAGTTCAGCCAGGCATCATCATAGAGCATGCCACGCGGAATAACCAGTTCCATACCCGGTTCCTGTAGATAATTTGTCCGGTTCCATTTAAAGGCATACTTCTCCCGATGTTCCACCGGACGAATATCCGTCTTCTTGCCCTGCACTGTGAAACGTACCTTCGAGGTATTTCCAAGCGCGTCCTTCAATGTATAGACAAACTGATAAGGGCGTTCCTCATTGATATCTACCAGCCCGCGATTTCCATTGGATGCCCGAAGCATACGCAGGCGGTTTCCCGGTTCAATGAACGACTTCATAAACTCACCTTGAGTCCACGAATTGATATAACGGTTTTCATTGTACGAAAAACGGTCTACTACACTTCGGAACACTTCTTTTCCATCCACTTCAAGGATGACGGTGTGCACTCCATAACGGTTACCTACTCCATCCATACGGTCGTAAGCACGAATACCCACTCCTATTACCCCCCAAGCTGTTATAGGTTTCACAGGATGTGCAGGAAATACCCGGCGATCCTGCTTCCCCTCCACAACACCCTTGCCCGGTTGCGGAAAGAACATAAGTCCCTCGGCTCGTGGCGCAGTCTTATCCTTCACTTTCGCCTTGAAGAAAGGGAGCGGGTCTACATAGTCTCCCGTCTCTGCCTCAATCATATCCAGATGCAGATGCGGACCGAACGAATACCCGGTGTTCCCGCTCAAGGCAATCACCTGCCCTGCCTTTACGGGATATTCATCCGGTTCGGGAGTAATCTCTACCTCCCAACTCTCCTTTTCGTATTGCAACGCTTCCACCCTCTCGGCTATCGGCGACACAAAAGCGCTGAGGTGGCGGTTGATGGTGGAATAGCCATTATCGTATGCCACATCGAGCACATAGCCCGAACCATGCGTCACCCGTATGCGCGAGATATGTCCGTCTGCCAAAGCATGTACCTGTTTTCCGATAGTTCCGCCGGTCTTGAAATCCAGTCCGCCGTGAAAGTGGTTGGCGCGTATCTCGCCGAAGTTGCCGGAGAAAGTAATGGGAAAATCAAAAGGAGGAGTAAAAGTTGCTTCTTGCGCTTGCGCCCCTGTTGTTGTCAATAGCAAGAAAGAATATAAGATAGGTTTGATAGATATTTTCATTCTAATAAGTCATTTCAAAACAAGGGCAAAGATAAAAATAATCCCTATCTTTGCCACATAAATACAGGAAATAAACAATGAGAAACTTTTGCATCTGGTGCGTCATCTGCCTGACATTCCTGCCGATATCCGGTACTATTCTTGCCGCAAACACTCCGAAGTCCGCCCAAACTACCGACAGCCTACTCACCGAAAAGCACATCCGCAGCATCTATTTGTCAATGCCCGACAGTGCCCTGCACCTGCTCAATGAAGCCGAAGCATCCCACCGGATGCAACCTTTCCGCATCGACATTCTGCGTTGCATGGTCTACGAAAGCCTGGGCATGTATGCCCTGAAAGAGCGCTACCTCCGGCGTGTCCTCACTACCGACTCCGTACAAACGGTTCCTGCCCGCAAGCTGAAAATGCTGACACAGCTTGCCGCTGTTCTTGAGCGTCAGAACAAGTACGAGGAAGGCATACGCATCTGTTCCGAAGCTATCGGCTTGGCGCAGGCACAGGAGCAGAAAGCGATGGAAAGCGAACTGCTATTCACCATCGGACGGATATACGGCGGCATGCAGCGCAGGGACGAAGCCCTGCAATACATGTACCGTTCCATCGACCTGCTGAAAGGCAGCGACAACGTACGCGAACTGGCATACCTGTCCACATACTACGGCGACCTGTCCTCCTACCTCAACGACAGCCACCGCAACGGTGAGGCAATCAAGATATGCCGGCAGCGCCTCGACGTCATCCATCGCATGAGTGGCATGTCCGGCCCGCCTCCCGGCTATATCGACCAGCAATATGGATACCTGTATTCCAAGCTCGCCTGGTATTATCAGCAAGAGGGAGAAACCCGGAAAGCCGCCGAGGCGTGCCGCAACTACCTTGCCACCGCCTTCTCTTCCTCCCAAGTGGGACAAGTTGAAATCGTTCCTTACCTGCTGCACAACCACCAGTACCATGAAGCATTGCAGCGCCTGGACAATTACGCCGCCATTTTCCAGGGAGCCGATACCATCAGCTACAACTACACCACGTTATTGAGTTATTATGCCCAAGCCTATCGCGGACTGGGCAATCAGGAACCGGCAAACAGCTACCTGCAACGTATCATCCATGTAAACGACCATATCTATCAACGTGAAAAGGCAAGCCAGGCACACGAATTCGCCATCTTGTACCAAACGCAGGAGAAAGACATGCAGATACGCGAGACTCAGGCTGAGCTCAAACGCCAATACATCCTTTTCGCCGCCTCCAGTCTCGTAGCCTTGCTGTTGGTAATCTTGCTGTGGGAAAAGCACCTCAACCTGCGCCGCACCCGTGAGCGTAACCGCATCGCCGTCTGCCAGATAGACGAGTTGCTGGCACAGAAGGAGGAACTGCGCAAGGCATACGCGGAAATAGAAAAGGAAGAGGCCGAAGAGAAGCAGGCAGCCGTCCAGGAGGTAAAAGACGAAGAGAACCGTCTCCGTTTCATGCAAATGGAAGCCTCGCTGATATCCGGCAAGCTTTTCCTGAACCCCAATATGACCCGTGAAGACCTGATGAAAATAGCCGGTCTCAGCAAGAACCGCCTCAGCGCTCTCTTGCAGGAGCAAGCCAACGATAACCTCAGCGGCTACCTCAACCGTCTCCGTGTGGAGTACTCCGTAGCATTGCTGAAGGAGAAAGACAAATTCACGATAGACGCCATAGCCACCCTGTCGGGCTTCAACAGCCGTAGCGCCTACTACACAGCCTTCAATAAGGTTTTCCATCTGTCGCCGGCACAATATCGGGATAGTCTTTAAGGGAGTTTCCGGGTCACATCCTCTTCCCTTTCCATCCCTCACCCCCGCCAGATACCCTTCTGAGCGGGGGTGAGACATTTCAGGACATCAAAGCGACAAATCAGGACAAGGAGAAGACTACAAAAAATGGCGGTCTTATAGTTTGTTTATACATTCGCTGCCAATTCAGCATCCGGTGATACCCGGTATCCCACGGGACAGGCTGAAAACGATAAAGGCAAACAAAAAACCTATATGGAATGCGAAACTATAAACAAGTAAACATCATGAGAGTACTAAAGGAAGAAAGATGGGCACTGGTACGAACCGTTACCGCCATCTGCATCACCGCCCTGACACTGGTATGCCTGATATTGGCGGCAGGATGCACCAACGACCTGACTGCCATCACCGAGAACCGGGGAACCGGCGAAACGCTGGCACTGGGCACACTGACTACCCGACCTGCCACTACCCCCGCCACCCGCGCCGATGCCGCAGTTCCCGATGCCACCGACTGGCAAGGCTTCCGCACCGCCGACCAACTGCACGTCACCATCGCCGCCGGAGAGGGCGCCACGTTCACCCGCTCCTCGGGACTCTACGAATACACCACCACCGGAAACGTACCGGGCAGCGGCACCTGGACAGCCTCCGCACCCGCCTACTGGCAAAGAGCCGCAGGCAACACGCTCACCCTGTGGCGAGGTCCCGACACCGACGCCACTACCCCCGGCGCCTACGACATGCCGTTGACCTACGAAACCGATGCCACCCAAGGCCATGCCCTCAATGCCTGGGATGGAAACGCCTACACCGTCGATGCCGATAAATGGCGCATCATGGACTTGCTGCGCTACTGTTCCGCCGATGCCGACCTTCCCACCGCCGCTACCGGGATACCCGCCACCGGCTCTCCCCTCGACCTCATCCTGAAACACAGCATGGCGCAACTATGTGTAGAGCTGCTGCCGGGTGAAGGCATGACCACCCAAGAGCTGCAAGCCCAAGTCACCGTACATCTGAAATCCGCCGCCTCCACCTTCACCATGCAGACCGACGGACGCCCCGCTATCTACAACTTCGAGAACGAGCAGAACCGCCAGGACGTGCGCCTGCTGAAGAACGGCGCCACCTCCCTGAAGTTCTACGCCCTGATGCTGCCGGGACAAACCTTTGGCACAGACCGGGCGATGATGAGCCTGCATATAGGCGACACGCACTTCAGCTACACCCCCGGCACTCCCCTCACCACCACCGAAAACACCTGCCACAAACTGGTGCTGCAAGTGAACCGTACCGGAGTGAGCGCCCTCAGCGTCACCTCCACCGGATGGCAAGACCCGACGGTGATTACGCAGCCCGATGAAGCGGAAGCGGAAGGGATACTGGTTATCAACGAGACGCCGGGCACCCTAAAGGATAACGCCACCCTGCTGAACGCCTTGAAAAACGCTACCCAAGAAAGCCCTGTCGGTCTGATAATCACCGGAAAGATAAATAACACGGATCTTGCAGATTTGAGCACACTCATGAAATATACGGATGGCGGCACCAAGAAGTTCAAAGTAAGTTCACTTGCCATTTATGCAACCGGCGGAACAACTCTTCCTAATTATTTCGCCAGTAACAGTCCTAATCCGAACCCCGCATTGAAAAAAGTAATACTCCCGGAAGGGATAACAGATACCGGACAAATATCATTCTATAATTGTACGGCACTGACAGACGTCACCCTGCCCGACGGATTGACGATTATAAATAACAACGCATTCCGGGCATGTAAGGCATTGAAAAGTATCAAACTGCCCGAGACGGTGACATACATAGGAACTTTAGCTTTCTACCAATGCTATGTATTAGAGAGCATCGACATCCCCGAGAAGGTGAAGAAAATAGGAGAGCAAGCATTCCATAATTGCCAGAAACTGAAAAGTATCAAACTGCCCGATAACTTGGAAAGTATAGAGAAACAAGCATTCAAGGATTGCCTTGTATTAGAGAGCATCGACATCCCCGAGAAGGTGAAGAAAATAGGAGAACAAGCATTCTATAATTGCTCGAAACTGAAAAGTATCAAACTGCCCGAAGACTTGGAAAGTATTGAGAAACAAGCATTCGATTACTGCGCTGTATTAGAGAGCATCGACCTCCCCGACAAAACAAAAGATATAGGAGAGCAAGCATTTGCCAATTGTACCGGTCTGACAAGCCTAACGACAGGAGACGGAATGATAAACATTGGAAAGGAAGCATTCTTAAATGATACCCGGTTACAAAGTGCTGCTATAAAATCGGCCCAAACTATAGGAGAAGCCGCTTTCTACAATTGCCCAAACCTGAGTAGTGTAACCATAAACTCAGTCATAAACATAGGCTCCGAAGCATTCAGAAAATGCACAAGTCTGAAAAGCATCACCCTGCCACAGACGATAACCGGCATAGGAACTTTCGCGTTCGCCGGTTCGGGACTGACAAGCATCACCATTCCGGGGTCGGTGAAGCAACTATCAAACGAAGCTTTCAATGGATGCACCCTATTAAGAACCGCTACCCTGGAGGAGGGAGTGGAAACCATTGGAAGCAACGCGTTCACCGGCTGTGAGGAACTGACAGTCATCAATATCGCATCGACCGTAACAAGCATAGGAAGCTACGCGTTCAATATATGCCCAAAGTTGGCAACCGTTACCTTCGCAGGAGCGGCTCCACAATTGAACAGTCTTGGGCAAAGTGCATTCCAATCATGCGAAGCGTTGACAAGCATCAACATCCCCGACAACGTAACTACACTGGCCACACGTACATTCAATGGTTGCGCCAAACTGGCAAGCGTAAAGCTCCCTAAACACCTGGAGAGTATAGGACAATACGCGTTCCAGGAATGCGCGGAACTGGCAGAACTCGACATACCCGAAAGCGTGACGAAAATTGATGATTACGCATTCAATAAATGTACGAAACTGACAACCGTTACCTTCGCAGGGCAGACGCCACTATTGAGCAACATAGGAGCAAATGCATTCTACGGATGCCAGAAGTTGGCGAACATCACCCTGCCCAATAAGGTGGAAACGATAGGACAATCCGCCTTCTATGGTTGCACAAGCCTGACAAGCATCAGAATTCCCGACAACGTGCCCCAAATAGCCACAAAAACATTCCAAAGCTGTAGCGGACTAGTCACCGTTGTCCTTCCCAAAAATCTGACAAGTATAGGTGACTATGCCTTCAACGCTTGTGGCGTATTGGCAAACTTTGTTTATACAGGTTCCACATTACCAACTCCAACCGTGAGTACAACTGCCTACTCTGCAATCTATAAACTCAAGTACCTGTTCCTCCCCAACTATACATCCACCCTAACAGGACCAAGCCTCACTTGGGCAGGCAAAACCTGGAAGAACATCCATTACAATGCAAATACCGGTACAGACCTGAGCACCATCGACGCCCTGACGAATACCGGCAATTATCAGAATCATATAACACAATAACCCATATTAATACAAACTTATGGTAGCAACAATCATCCGAATATTCAATGTCCTGCGCACATTCGCTCTAAAGCGTTCCTTTGTCCAGAGACACCTTTTTGCCCCAACGCTCATGCTCGTTTCGGCATTCCTTCTCGCCGCATGCACCGGGCAACTGACGCTCCCCGGTGAAGACGAAAGCGGAAAAACCTCTCCCGAAGCCCTCGTGGGGCAACCGATACAGATAGGCAATGCACTCTCCGCCAGTGCAGTGACCCGTGCGGATGGAGCCGTAGCGACGGACAACGACTTCCCCCGGGTGGGCAGCACGATGACCGTCTTCCTCACCATTCCCGCTGCAGATACCCCCGACCACAAACCCCGGCGCTTGCAGTCCAACTATACCTGCACCCATCGAAATTACGATGACGCCGCACATACCGTGACCTCCGCCACCTGGACGGCAGACGATGCCGACGGAAACAGCCCCCTATGCTGGCAGTATGCCGACGCGCGGCATATATTCGCCGCCATTTCTCCCGCCATCCCCCTTACGGAATACCCCGTGAGCGATGCCGACGGCACGGAAAGCCCGTTGCCGGCAGCCACCTTCACCCTGCCCGACACCTTCGACGAGCAAAGTTACGAGTATTGGAGAAGCTTACGTACCACGTACCGCGCCTGTATCGTGGAGAAACCCACCGCCACTCCCATCGAACTGAAAATGCGCAAAGCGCTGACAGAGGTGGAAATAGCCAGCGACCTTTCCTATGAGTATAATGAGGCCATGCTCTACCAAGTGCCCCGCACCGCCTTTTTCAACCCCACCACGGGAGAGGTAACCGCCCTGCGCGGGGGCGTCACCGCCACACTCAGCGATGACGGCGACGGCACGGCGGACAGTGACAAATTCATTCCCGATTACACCATCGGAGGAGAACTTGCGGCTACCGGAAATATCACCGCTTACAAAGTCGATGCTTGGGGTATGCTTTATCGTGCCCTCCTCTTGCCCACCGCATACTATGAAAGCGGCGACAACCGATGTGACGGCAGCGGCTCGCTCTCTTACTTTTTCACTGATACAGACGGAATAAGCCACCTCTACAAGAATGAGATTCACGCGGGAATGGATGCCAATGGCAATCCCGTTGCCGATGGCGGTTTCTGCCCCGGAAGCGTGCTGCAAATAATGAATAGCCTATATATTGACAGTAGCGAGATCAAACTACTCCATTGTGATGGAACCTATGCCGGCGGTACAAAAATCATCCATGAGCTAAACGCTTTGAAGGAGCTGGGTACGGAAACCCACCTCTACTCTATTCTTCTCACCGGTCCGTTAGGAGAACGGGAACAGGAGATAATGCAGGCATTGGCGGATATGGCGCAGGCTACAGAGATAGGAAGTGTATATGTAGAGCAAGTCCACGAGATAACCGATGGGCTGTTTAAGGATTGCAGTAATATAGATGCTTTTATTTTCCCCAAAGCCACCACAATAGGCAGTAAAATCACTGCCGGTTCAGAAAGCGATATGTATATATACTACATCCCGGCGGCTAAGAAAATCGCTTCCGATGCTTTCAGCGGATGCAAAGGTTTCAACCTATGCCTATCCGGCATCGATAAGAACGGCTCGTTCTTCCTGCCCGAGTTCAGTAAAGATGCAGATACCCAAATAAAAAATCTCTACCTCTTTAACCTTCCCGAAAACTATTTTGAAGCAACAGGAGGGGCATTACTGGATGACGAACGCCAAGAACAATTGGAAAAATGTATGAAGTTTATAGGAACTGAAGATAGTGATCATATCGTAACCGGAGAATTGAGTTTGGGCGAATAAGCCGGACAATAACAGATAAGCAACCAACGGCAACCCAACAAGCGATAACAACCCGGCAAGTAATATCTCAAAGAAACTTACTCAGAATAATAACTTATAATATATGATAATAATGAAAACAACATTTCACACCCCGGAGACTCTTCTCCATCATCTGCTCCACGGAGCAACCATCTTCCTGATGGCAACATCAGTAATCATCACCACCGCCTGCGGAAGCAGCGATGACCCGGCAGTGGAGCCCGTGCCGCCCATCTTGAGCACTCCCATCAACCTGACACCGCTACTGACGCCCGCCACCGGCCAAAGCGGAACAGTGACCCGCCTTGCCATCGGTGCCACGGCATTCGACAACGATGATGTATTGGGCATCTACCTGGCACACACGGCCGGCGCCACCGCCGAACAGCCCATCACAGCCGCCATCGCCCCCTTGAACGCCAAGTGGCAGAACGGCACTTACACCGGCGACCAGACCCTCTACTGGCAAAACACGACGGATATGCACACCCTCTACGCCTACTTCCCCCACACAACAAGCGTAGACGCGGGGTTTAAAGCTCCCGCCACCCTCCTTGCCAACCAGAACGCCGCCACCGCCGCAGCCGACTATGAAGCCGCCGACCTGCTGTGGGGCAAGTTATCCACCACCGCCCTGCAAACGGTCAGCGTCCCCATGCAACACTGCATGAGCGAGGTCACCGTCACCATCGCCCCGGGCAGCGGATTTGCCATCGACGAGCCCCTGCCCGCCATCAGCAAGGTAGACTTGCTATGCGCCGACGGCTTCTGCCTGAACGGCACATGGGACCTTGCCGACGGAAGCATCACAGCCGCTGCCGCCACCGCCTCCACCACCGCGCTGACTGCCTACAGCCATGCCACCACCGCACAAGATGGAGACGCCCCCACCCTTGTCTATCGTGCCATCGTGATGCCGGGACAGGTCTTCGTGAAAAGCGCCGACTTTATCCGCGCCACCACCACGGACGGCACCACTTATACCTACAAGCTCGCGATAAAAGACGCTGCCGATGAACCCGCAGACCTCACCGCCACCGCCAACCATACCTATACCTTTGCCCTGAAACTGAACAAAAGCACACTCAACCTGACGCAAAGCACATTCAGCGTAAGCTCCTGGACATCGGGAGAACCGATTGAGGGTGGAGCCGATATGGATTTATAAGACGCGGGAAAACTACGTTTCTGCTCTATAACATGGAGGGTGCGATGACAGTGTACCCTCCTTTTTTGTATCTTGGCAACATGTTTAACCCCTTAAACTCTTAAGGTTATGATTATCGGAGTACCCAAAGAAATCAAGAACAATGAGAACCGCGTAGGAATGACCCCTGCCGGAGTAGCCGAGTTGGTGAAAAAAGGTCATACAGTGTATGTGCAAGCCACGGCAGGCGCAAACAGCGGTTTCTCCGACGATGACTACATCGCCGTAGGTGCGCAAATCCTCCCCACCATCGAAAACACCTATGCCATAGCCGACATGATTGTCAAGGTAAAGGAACCCATTGCGCCGGAGTACAGACTGATTAAAAAGGGACAAGTGGTATTTACATACTTCCACTTTGCCGCCGATAAAGAACTGACCGAAGCCATGATAGCAAGCGGAGCCGTCTGCATTGCTTACGAAACGGTAGAGAAAGAAGACCATTCCCTGCCCCTGCTTACACCAATGAGCGAGGTTGCCGGACGCATGGCTACCCAAGTGGGCGCCCGTTTCCTGGAAAAGCCCCAAGGTGGAAAAGGTAAACTGATGGGAGGTGTGACAGGTGTACGCCCCGCACGGGTACTGATCCTTGGCGGTGGTATCGTAGGAACCAATGCCGCGCAGATAGCAGCCGGGATGGGTGCCGAGGTACTGATTACAGATATCAACCTTCCCCGCCTGCGTTACCTCAGCGAGGTATTGCCCAAGAATGTAAAGACGCTCTATTCTTCGACCCATAACATAAAGATGGAATTACCCACGATAGACCTTGTTATCGGTTCCGTCCTTATCCCCGGCGACAAAGCGCCGCACCTCATCACAAGGGATATGTTGAAGATGATGAAACCGGGCACGGTGCTTGTGGATGTCGCCATCGACCAAGGCGGTTGTTTTGAAACCTCCCACCCCACCACGCACAGCGAACCTACCTACATAATAGACGGTATTGTTCATTATGCCGTTGCCAATATTCCTGGCGCTGTACCCTTCACCTCGACCATGGCACTGACTAATGCCACGCTTCCCTATACCGTAGCATTGGCATGCAAAGGTTGGGAAAAAGCCTGCAAAGACGATCCGGCACTGGCTTTAGGACTGAATATAGTAGAAGGTAAAGTTACTTATAAAGCGGTAGCAGATGTATTCGGACTGAAGTATGAAAAGATGGAACTATAAATAGGAATTTAGGGGCGGTACCGCCCCTAAATTCCTATTTATCCAATATTTCCGTCATCAAACAAAAATTCCTTCTTCTTTGAATAGGCCCAAAACATGACAAGTATTGTTATACAAAGATTGAAAACGAAAGGAAACTCTTTGGAATTGGTATGAAACAAGGTTTGGAACAAATCTGTAATGAAAGGGGATAAGAGAATAGCCAAGTAATTCATCACCATGACAAAAGCCAATGCCAATGTAGTTTTCTGAGGTATGGCAGTATCTACTGTTTTATCGTAAATAAGGGGTTGAATGACTCCGTAGCCTAGACCAACCAGGATGCATCCCGGTACAATCATCCATTCTGTGGGTGAAATCCATATCAATAGCAAACCAACGGCAATGGACAAAAGACTATAAAATTTCGTCCTCCCTCCCATAAGTTTCACTATGTCATTCAACATAAACCCTGGAGCCATGATGGCTAAGAAGAACAAGGATATCATTATTCCCGAATTACCGCTGGAAAAATGATGTGCTTCCATCAAAAAAGGCAAATTGAAAGTTACCACCAAAACGACATACGTAACCAGACCGTAAAAAAGCATCAATTGTACAAGGTTACGGATATTAATTCCATATCTGCCCGAAATAAGCCCCGGAACTCCTTCCGGAACCGCAATTACTTGTGTTGTAGTTGTTGGAGACTGCCCCTTATCATTCTTCAGATAGGTTGTGAGTAAAAGTGAGACCAATGGTAACAGATACACTATAAAAGGTAAATGCCAGTCGGCTTCCGCCAGATATCCCGTTACAGCCGTCGCCATCACCAAGGTGACATTTGTGATTGCCGAACTATATCCAAACTGCTTCACCCGGTAAGTACCTGTAAAATAACGCGAAATCAGCCCTGTAGAAAGCGGAATAATCAGCCCTGAACCAATTCCCAACAGAGCACTGACAGTCATCAGTTGCCACATCTTATCGGAAAACAAATAAAGTACTCCACTTGCAGCAAACATCCATAAGCCTGTCCGCAGCAAACGGACAAAATCACGTTTCTCCGCCAATTTTCCCGCCAACAGTACAAAAGGAATAATCAATAAAGATGGCAGAGAAGTAAGCATTTGTATATCAAGCTCCGTAGCGTGCGGAAAAATAGTACTGAGCTGTCCCAAGATAGGCGAAACTGCCAAACCGGGCAAAGAAGTCAATGCTGAGATAGACCAAATGCCTATAAGTGTGATTAGAGGAATAGTCCCCCGTCCGGTATTGATTTTCATATTATGTATATTGAGTTGATTATGACGGAAAGAACAAAAGGGGTATGAGGAAAGTTCAAAGAAGATCGAAATGATAATTTAGTTTTCACCACACCCATTAATAAACGCCAAATAATGTAAAACGATGGAACTTTCTTCTATAAGAGCCGTTGATGGAGAACATTCGACGGGGAAAATCCTCGCCGCCTAAACCTTTAAAAACTTATAGTTATATGGAAGATTTGAATTTCAGAAAAGGAGATGCAAAAACCGAAGTATTCGGTTCAAACCGTATGTTGCAGCCCTCACCGGTAGAGAAAATACCTGACGGACCTACAACTCCCGAAATCGCTTATCAAATGGTAAAAGACGAAACCTTCGCTCAGACACAACCCCGCTTGAACTTGGCAACATTCGTAACTACTTATATGGATGACTATGCCACCAAGCTGATGAACGAAGCCATCAATATCAACTACATTGATGAAACCGAATATCCGCGCATCGCCGTAATGAACGGTAAATGTATCAACATTGTTGCCAACTTGTGGAACTCACCGGAAAAAGACACATGGAAAACAGGTGCACTTGCCATCGGTTCTTCAGAAGCATGTATGTTGGGGGGTGTAGCAGCCTGGCTACGCTGGCGCAAGAAACGTCAGGCACAAGGTAAGCCGTTCGACAAACCAAACTTCGTCATCTCAACCGGTTTCCAGGTGGTGTGGGAAAAATTCGCCCAATTGTGGCAGATCGAAATGCGCGAGGTACCCTTGACTCTTGACAAGACCACGCTCGACCCCGAAGAAGCTTTGAAGATGTGTGATGAGAACACTATCTGTATCGTACCTATCCAAGGTGTCACATGGACAGGACTCAATGATGATGTTGAAGCATTGGACAAAGCACTCGACGCTTACAATGCCAAGACCGGCTTCGATATTCCTATCCACGTAGACGCTGCCAGTGGTGGTTTCATCCTTCCGTTCCTCTATCCTGACACAAAATGGGATTTCCGTTTGAAATGGGTTCTCTCCATCAGTGTCAGCGGACATAAATTCGGCTTGGTTTATCCAGGTTTGGGATGGGTATGCTGGAAGGGTAAAGAATATCTGCCCGAAGAAATGGCGTTTAGCGTAAACTATCTGGGTGCCAACATCACTCAGGTCGGTTTGAACTTCTCCCGCCCCGCCGCACAAATTCTGGGGCAGTATTACCAGTTCATCCGTTTAGGATTTCAGGGTTACAAAGAAGTACAGTACAATTCACTGACAATCGCCAAATACATTCACGACGAAATAGGTAAAATGACCCCATTTGTAAACTACTCTAAAGATGTTGTGAACCCGTTGTTCATCTGGTACATGAAACCGGAATATGCAAAAACTGCAAAATGGACCTTATACGATTTACAGGATAAATTGTCGCAGCACGGTTGGATGGTTCCGGCCTATACTCTACCTGCCAAACTGGAAGATTATGTAGTGATGCGTGTGGTGGTTCGCCAAGGATTTAGCCGTGATATGGCAGATATGTTATTGGGCGACATCAAGAATGCTATCGGTGAACTCGAAAAGCTCGACTACCCGACTCCTACCCGTACGGCTCAAGAGAAGAATTTGCCGGTAGAAGCTAAGATGTTCAATCATGGCGGTCGTCGTAATAAGAAAAAGTAATAACTTGACAATATGGAAAAGAAAATATCAATTTCACAAATCAAGGAAGTTGCCCAGCAAGCTTATAGCGAAGTTAAGGGTAACACCGGTGGTAAGAATGCAGACTACATCCCCTATCTTGCCAACATTGATTCCAAACTGTTTGGCCTCAGTATTTGTCTGATGAACGGTCAGACAATTAATATAGGTGACACGGATTACCGTTTCGGTATCGAGTCTGTTTCAAAAGTACACACAGCCATCCTTATCCTGCGTCAATATGGTGCAAAGAAAGTATTGGATATGATTGGTGCCGATGCAACAGGTCTGCCGTTCAACTCCATCATCGCCATTTTATTGGAAAACGACCATCCCTCTACTCCATTGGTAAACGCAGGTGCTATTTCGGCTTGCTCCATGGTACAACCGGTGGGCAACTCCGACAAGAAATGGGATGCCATCGTACAGAATATCACCGAACTTTGCGGTTCTGCACCGCAGCTCATCGACGAACTGTATAAATCGGAAACGGCTACCAACTTCAATAACCGTTCCATTGCATGGTTACTGAAGAATTACAACCGTATTTACGATGATCCGGATATGGCACTCGACCTCTATACCCGCCAATGTTCATTGGGCATCACTGCCCAGCAACTGGCCGTTGCAGCAGGAACAATCGCCAATAACGGTGTGAACCCAGTCACCAAACAGACTGTATTCGAAGCCAGCCTGGCACCGAAGATTACTTCTATGATTTCAACCGTAGGTTTCTACGAACATTCAGGCGACTGGATGTATACAGCCGGAATACCAGCCAAAAGCGGTGTGGGCGGTGGTGTAATGGCCGTATTACCCGGCGTAATGGGCATTTCCGCTTTCGCACCCCCATTGGACATAGCAGGAAATTCAGTCAAAGCGCAAGAGGCAATCAAGTTCATCATGAATAAACTCTCATTAGGAGTATTCAACGGTGACAATGTGACGATTACAGAATAATCTCTCATGCTCTTTTTTCCAAGGTTGCTCCAAACGCGTGATTGCGCATAGGAGCAACCATTTTTATACATAACAGGACATCATTATGAAAATGGCTCTATCAGAATTCGTATTGCGAAAGAAAGGTATCTACGGCATATTGCACATCATCATCCTACTACTTTCGCTATTCTTAGTTATCAGTATTTCTATCGATACATTCAAAGGAATTCCTTTCTATGAACAATCGGTATATATGAAAGTACAGTTATGGATTTGTGCATTATTCCTGGCAGACTTTGTACTGGAATGGGTACTGGCGGAAAACAAAAGACACTATGTAGCTACACATTTCATTTTTTTGTTGGTAGCTATCCCCTACCAGAATATCATTGCTTATATGGGATGGAGTTTTTCACCCGAAATCACCTATATGATACGTTTTATCCCGTTGGTCCGGGGAGGCTATGCCATGGCTATCGTAGTAGGTTGGCTGACATACAACCGTGCATCGAGCTTGTTCGTCTCCTATCTGACGATGTTATTGGCGACAGTTTATTTCGCCAGCCTGGCATTCTACGTTACCGAACATGGAGTTAACTCCCAAGTTACGGATTATGGAGATTCTCTCTGGTGGGCATTTATGGATGTAACCACCATTGGTTCCAATGTCATTGCCGTCACCCCCACCGGACGAGTACTATCCGTACTACTGGCAGCGCTTGGCATGATGATGTTCCCTATTTTTACGGTGTATGTAACGAGTCTGGTGGAACGTCGCAATAAGGAGAAGAAAGAATATTATAAACAGCAGAAGCAACCTGAGACTACTGTAGACAGCTCAGTAAAGGTATAAACGATTTTGCTAAAACTGTTAAAACCTTAACTTTCATTCATCCTTGGGGAACAACTGTTCCATAGTGTTGTTATACACACTGATTTTGAAATTAATTTTCACCTAAAACCTTAACTTATGGCAAATATTAAACAAACAGTGAAGCTGGGAGTATTCACCCTGGCAATCATGAATGTAACGGCTGTAGTTTCACTACGTGGGCTACCGGCCGAGGCCGTTTACGGAATGAGTTCGGCCTTCTACTATTTATTTGCAGCCATTGTCTTCCTTATACCGACATCACTCGTCGCTGCGGAATTGGCTGCCATGTTCCAAGACAAGCAAGGCGGTGTATTCCGCTGGGTGGGTGAAGCCTACGGAAAAAGACTGGGTTTCCTTGCTATCTGGGTACAGTGGATTGAAAGTACAATTTGGTATCCTACAGTTTTGACGTTCGGTGCCGTTTCCATCGCCTTTATCGGCATGAACGACGTACACGACATGTCACTGGCAAATAACAAGTACTATACACTGGTCGTCGTACTCGTCATTTACTGGCTGGCAACTTTCATCTCAATGAAAGGTATGGGCTGGGTAGGAAAAGTCGCTAAAGTCGGCGGTATGGTCGGTACAATTATTCCAGCAGCATTGTTGATTATCCTCGGTATCATTTATCTGGCTACCGGCGGACACTCCAATATGGACTTCCACAGCAGTTTTTTCCCCGATTTGACGAACTTTGATAATGTGGTACTCGCCGCAAGTATCTTCCTCTTCTATGCCGGTATGGAAATGGGTGGTATTCATGTAAAAGACGTAAATAATCCATCCAAAAACTATCCCAAAGCAGTATTCATCGGTGCATTGATTACGGTAATCATCTTCGTACTCGGTACATTCTCTCTGGGTGTCATAATTCCCGCCAAAGACATCAGCTTGACGCAGAGCCTTCTGGTAGGTTTTGACAATTACTTCAGATACATCCATGCTTCCTGGTTATCACCGATTATAGCAATCGCATTGGCATTCGGTGTATTGGCAGGTGTATTGACATGGGTTGCCGGCCCGTCCAAAGGTATCTTTGCCGTAGGTAAAGCCGGTTACATGCCTCCGTTCTTCCAGAAGACCAATAAATTGGGCGTACAGAAAAATATTCTTTACGTACAGGGTATTGCAGTTACGGTATTGAGCCTTTTGTTCGTAGTTATGCCTTCTGTACAGAGCTTCTACCAAATTCTTTCACAGCTGACAGTTATTCTTTACCTCATCATGTATATGTTGATGTTCTCCGGAGCTATCGCATTACGTTATAAGATGAAAAAGTTGAACCGTCCGTTCCGTATCGGTAAGGGAGGTAATGGTTTGATGTGGATCATTGGCGGTCTTGGTTTCTGTGGTTCGTTACTGGCGTTCATATTGAGCTTCATTCCGCCCAGCCAGATTTCTACAGGTAGCAACACGGTATGGTTCTCCGTACTTATCATCGGTGCTCTCATCGTAGTAATTGCTCCGTTCATTATATACGCTGCTAAAAAGCCGTCTTGGGTTGACCCGAACAGCAATTTCGAACCGTTCCATTGGGAAGAGCAACCTGCTGCAAAAGTAACTGACAGCACAGTTACCGCCAAAGTAACAACTACTACTTCAACGGCAAACGGAAGTACTGCAAAAAATTCAGGAAATCCTCCTAAAGGATAAATAGAAACAGACTGAATACAAAAAAGGAATATTCCTCCGTCAGGAATATTCCTTTTTTCTTTTGAATAAATACTAATTATGTAATTGTCACATCAACGAAGTTCTACGCATTTGGGAATTTAAACTCTCCCATGCCTTATGGTAACCATCCTGTAATTCCTGCATTACTTGAGCCACCGTCTGCACTCCTTTTTCATTGAGTAAAGCAGATACCTGCCCTATTTCAAGTTCGCCTTCCTCAAGGTCTCCTTCAAAAATCCCCCGTTTGGCACGTCCTCTTGATAGAAGGATGCGAAGTTCATCTACCGTAGCACCTACAGCCTCAGCAGCTTCTACCGCATCCCGGAAATTATTACGAACCAAACGAACCGGAGACAATTTCTTCAATAATAAACGGGTATCCCCCTCCTTCAAGTGAAGGCAATAATCTTTAAATACCTCGCTGGCAGAACTTTCCTCGGTCAAAGCAAAACGTGTTCCTATCTGAACACCCTCTGCCCCCAACGCATGTACGGCCAAGATAGCTTCACCGGTCGCAATACCTCCGGCTGCAATCAGTGGAAGTGTAGTAGCCGCACGTACGGCAGGTATCAGACACAAAGTAGTCGTTTCTTCCCGTCCGTTATGCCCACCGGCTTCAAATCCCTCGGCAACCACGGCATCCACACCTGCCTCTTCTGCTTTCATAGCAAAAAGTGAGGAAGATACAACATGCGCCACCGTAACTCCCCGTTCTTTCAACCAACCTGTCCACTTCTTCGGACTACCGGCAGACGTAAATACAATACGGACACCTTCATCGACCACAATCTGCATAATTTCTTCTATTTGGGGATACATCAAAGGAATGTTTACTCCAAATGCATGATGCGTAGCGGCACGGCACTTCTGTATATGTTCACGTAGTATTTCAGGATGCATGGAACCAGCCCCCAACAAACCCAAGCCACCGGCATTACTCACTGCCGATGCCAGTCTCCACCCGCTGCACCATACCATGCCGGCTTGAATGATCGGGTATTTTATTCCGAAAAGAGAAGTTATTCTATCCATTGTTTATCGTTTATAATGATTTATCTCATAACAAACAAGGATAGTAAAGAGAAAGTTCACTTTTACTTAGAAGTCGGAGGTTTCCTTTTTACAGTTATCGAATCTCCATAAGTTCGTAATACCTCCAATGTACGCGCACGACGTTTACGACCTTTAAAATTCCAGAACTCACGGGTAAAAGGTGTCATAAGATCCAAGCCACCAATACCTCCACCACCAGCTCCCTGCCAACTCCCCACCGCCATATTGTTAACACGTTCCGTCACTCTATAGCGCAATCCGGTCGCTTCAATCTGCTCTACAGTTTCGCGCAGCCCCGGATCCGATGGAGTTTTCGCCCAATTCGTATAAATAAAGCGTGTTGTAAGTTCCCGAAACGGTTCTCCACGCCATGTATCCTTTTTAATCTCTATTTTCTTCTGATAAATCGGATCCCAGTTATATTTGGTATTTGCCGAATAAGGACGCAATGATAATTTAATCGTTTTTTTAGGTTCTCCCGGCAAAGAGACAGGCAAAGTATCGTCAAAATCCAGCCACGGTTTATTCACAGCCGCTTTCGGGGTACCAAAAGGAGATCCCATGTCAATCTCTTTCAATACGTCCGGATTCAGCTTCACCTCTCCCTCGCCTTTGAGCAACTGTTGTAAACGCAAAGAATCTTGCGTCGTCCAGTTTTGAGCATAACAAGGAAAGGCTACTGCACAAAGCAGCCCCCAAAAAAGAATAAATCGCTTCACCTAATCGTCAGTTTATTTACTAATACCTAATACTTTATACCTCATCCTCCGACAAGTTTACCACCACATATACCCACTTCCGCAAAGTGGCTCGTCATAACAAGGATCGATAGTCCACATAGTACGCGGATATTTACGTCCCTCCCACCAACGGCGATAACGGGTAGCGGCATCCAGCACTTCATCATCAGACAGGAAATAGATACCTTCATAATTTTCTGCATCGGTATGCACCATTTTACACCCCATCGAGGCATTATGCCCAAGACGAATAGTTTCTACCGTCCATAAGATACATTCACCCAAACGCAACTTGCCTCCGGCTGAATAAGATACCGGTGCCAACGGAAAAGAAGGTATCACCGTTAAGTCTTCCGCATACTTCAAGAGACCTTCGATGTCATCTTTGGTAAACTTAGGAACATTATTCAATCCTTCGGGACTCTGAACAGAATATTTTCCTGCCTTCAGTTGCTTTACAAACAAATCTACGTCCGGATGGTTGTAATCCAGCGCTTCATCACCACAAGAAAAAAAGGAGAAGCAGACGAACAGCATCAACAGCATACATCCGCACCTATGTAGTTTTTTATAGAGAGTCTTCATTATAATATTATCTTTAAAGTTAATAAGTCATACGTACACCGCATAACAAATTCAAATTTGTAGCACGTTCCGTTCTCAAAGTTTTTGTTTCCGACTCTGTATCGAAATGATGTGAAACGGAAGGCTCGGCAAACAAAGCAAAACGATCGTTCAGTTTATACCGGATACCTATTCCTGCCGCAACAGACAATTGTACAGGCTCTGCACTAAAACTATTATCAACGGCTCCGGCTATGCATTTCTCCGCAGCCCCACCTACTGTTGCATATAAGTCCACTGTCGAAGTACTTGCCAGCATCACATTCAGTTTCACGGGAATACCTAGAGTATGTAATGTACGGTCTGCATGCAACCGGTTATATTGGATACCCGTTTCCAATGCCAAACGATTGTTCAAAACTCGTTCCATTGTTATACCTGCCGTTAAGGGCATGTGATAATTACCTTTGGGTAAGGATGTTCCGATTGCTGTTTTCAAAGCCCATTTATGTAATTTCGTCCGAGTTTTTAAGTGTGTCGAGTTTGGATCTTCTTCCATGGAAACCGAAGAAGCACTTTCCGGATTTGTATCTGTCGCGCTACCGACACTTTGATACCCATTGCCAGCCTGAGCAGTCAGTCCGTTATTAAAGAAACCATTACCCGTCTGTTGCTGGTTACCGTAAACCCGTTGACTAATAGTAATAGATACCCTAACGGAAACTGTTTCATCTTCCTCCTGTGCAGTCACACTCGCCGGGATACCTGCAGATTGTTTCATACCGGGTTTCTGCGCTACCGGCTCAGTCTGATGAATAGATGGAAAAGTTTCCTGTACTACGTCACCATTCAAACTCCCATCAGGAGTCATGGTGGCAACTTGCGTAAAAGCTTCTTTTATTTCTTCTTTCGGAGAAAAATACCAGAATGCTGCTGATGCGACCCCCAATACAAATATTACCGAAGCCGCCGCGGCTATTCTACACAATCTAGGAGAAAGAAGAAGTGTTTTCCGCTGTCCGGCAGCCGCTTCCGTCTGAGACAAGTCTTTCTGTAGCTTCTCCCAAAAACCATCTTGCACCGTCATTTCCGTGTTGGTTAGACGATTTCGGAATAGTCCGGTTATTTCATCATTATCTCTCATGTTTTGTATATTCTTTAATTCTTTTTGCTAACAAACTCTTGGCACGATGCAACTGCGAAGTAGACGAATGCTCCTTAATATGGAGTAACTCCGCTATTTCCTTGTGAGACTTTTCTTCGAACACATATAAGTTGAATACGGTACGGCATCCATCAGGAAGTTCGGCTACAAATCTCATCAATAATGCTTCAGAAAGGCGGTTACCGTTCTCAGCAATGTATGTATCGTCCGGTACATCAGGAAGCTGTTCTTCGTTCACAACCAATTGGCTGAATCGTTGCCGCTTCCGCAGGTAATCTATGGCTTGCGTCACCATCACCCTCGTCACCCAAGTACTTAACGCACATTCTCCACGAAAAGTAAAGTGGGTAAAGATTTTGATGAAACCATCGTGCAATACATCATGCGCCGCATCTATATCGCCCATATAACGATAGCACACCGCCAACATTTGTTTGGAATAGAGAGTGTACAATTCCTTTCGGGCGGAATCTTTTCCTGCCCGGCAGCCCTCTATCAGTTCTGTTTCGTTTTCCAATGTCAGTGCTCGTTTTTACGGACGCCTCTTTGCGTCGTTTGTTAGTTAGACGCAGCATTCTTCAAAATGCTGCTAAATAAAGTCTAAAAAGAAGTTAAACAACAGAGATCATTTATAACAGAAAACCTCTCATAAGAATTGCTTCACTAAGGCAAACTCATGAGAGGTTTTCCTGTTTCTCTTATTTATTCTCAGCAATACGGTTTCTGCTTTTATCAACACGCTTTAAAACTCATATCCAATCCTTTCACAGAATGTGTCAAAGCCCCGACCGAGATAAAATCCACACCGCATTCGGCATAGTCACGCAATGTATCAAAAGTAATGCCTCCGGATGATTCCGTTTCATAACGGCCAGCTACCATCTCAACAGCTTTCTTGGTCATATCCGGAGTGAAGTTATCAAACATGATACGGTCTACGCCACCTAAGTCGAGCACTTGCTGCAATTCGTCGAAATTACGTACCTCGATTTCTATCTTAAGGTCTTTACCTTTCTCCTTACAATAATCTTTCGCACGAGTTATCGCTTTATCAATGCCCCCCGCAAAGTCTACATGATTGTCTTTCAACAAAATCATATCGAACAGACCGATACGATGATTTACACCACCACCGATCTTTACCGCCATCTTCTCAAGGATACGCATGCCCGGAGTAGTCTTACGGGTATCGAGTACGCGGGTATTCGTACCTTTCAACTTCTCGGCATATTTATGAGTCATGGTAGCAATACCGCTCATGCGCTGCATGATGTTCAGCATCAAGCGTTCAGTCTGCAACAGCGACTGCACCTTACCTTCCACAACCATAGCTACATCACCCGGTTTTACTTCCGCGCCATCATTCATAAAAACTTCCACCTTCATGGTAGGATCAAAACGACGGAACACCTCTTTAGCCACCTCGATACCGGCAAGAATACCGCTTTCTTTAATCAGAAGCTTAGATTTACCCATTGCAGTAGCAGGAATACACGAAAGTGTGGTATGGTCACCATCTCCGATATCTTCGGCGAAAGCCAGGTCAATCAACCTGTCAATCAATTCTTCTTCCTTATTCATTTGTTTTATCTATTCTTATTTGATGTATAACATATTTGTTGTTCACCTTTCTAAAGAAACAATTCACCCGAAAGTTTCCATTTGCAGTCGTCAGAGTACCGATTATAAAACTGGACTCATCCCGCTTTCCCTGATGGTTTACATTAAAACCGCTGACCTTGTTAGTAGAGAAAAATACAGACAACTTACCTTCTGCCGTTCGTTTATCAACATTGTTCGAGCTGTTTTGAACGATCAACTCCACCTTATCACTCAGATACCCGTTCAGTTCCTGAGAGCTTCCTTTTTTAAAGGCCGTCACCACTCCTGCCGGAACATCCTGCGCCATCAGCAAAGTTGTCCAAATAAGGAGAACGGTCAACAAGGAAATTCCTCTTTTTTTCATTTTCACAAGTATTAATGATAGGCAAAGGTAAGCAAATATCGTAAATAACAAGAAAAAAGGACTACTTTCTTTAATTTCACCTTCCATAACATATATTCTACAGAGAAGAAAAAACAAGTTGTAGCCATCCTCTGTTACTATACAAATTCAAATATTATGGAGAAGAATATTTTTAAGTTAGATAATAAGCAACTCAAGGAAATCGCCTGTACATTCCGGGAAAAGGTGGAAGAAGGTTTAAGTAGAGAAAATTGTGAGATACAATGTATCCCTACCTTCATCATCCCGCAAGCAACCGGTACTGATGGAAAAGCATTGGTACTGGATTTGGGAGGGACCAATTACAGAGTGGCAATCGTCAATTTCAGTAAAGGAACATCGTCTATCACGCCCCACAACGGTTGGAAGAAAGATATGTCAATTATGAAATCATCCGATTATACCCGTGAAGAGCTATTCAAAGAGTTGGCTGATCTGATTACCGGAATACAACGAGAAGAAGAAATGCCTATTGGCTATTGTTTCTCCTATCCGGCCCAGTCAATACCGGGAGGAGATGCAATGCTATTACGTTGGACAAAGGGAGTCGATATAAAAGAAATGATCGGGGAACTTATAGGGAAGCCCTTACTCGATTATCTCAATAAGAAAAATAAAATCCGTTTTACAGGTATCAAGGTATTGAACGATACGATCGCCAGTTTATTTGCCGGTCTTACTCATAGTAATTACGATGCCTATATTGGCTTGATTGTGGGTACAGGTACGAATATGGCGACTTTCATCCCGGCTGACAAGATTAAGAAATTAAAAACGGAAAATCATATACAAGGTCTGATACCTATCAATTTGGAATCCGGAAATTTCACTCCTCCCTTCCTCACTCCTGTAGACAATAGTGTCGACGCAACTTCCGACAACTTAGGTAAACAACGTTTTGAGAAAGCGGTATCAGGCATGTACTTGGGAGATATCTTGAAAGCCACTTTCCCATTGGAAGAATTTGAAGAAAAGTTCGATGCACAAAAACTGACCGCCATGATGAATTATCCGGATATTCATAAAGAAGTATATGTGAACGTGGCACATTGGATATACAACCGATCAGCACACCTGGTAGCTGCTTCACTCACAGGGCTTATCATATTATTAAAATCTTATAATCGAGACCTGCGAAAGATCTGTCTGGTTGCCGAAGGCAGTCTTTTCTGGAGCGAGAATAAAAACGGTAAAAATTATCATATCCTTGTGATGGAAAAATTACACGAACTTCTTGATGAGTTCGGGCTTAAAGATGTGGAAGTCCATATCGTCAGTATGGATAATGCCAATTTGATAGGAACAGGTATCGCTGCATTATCCTGAACCCACAACAACTCATTGTCTATATAAATGCACTACAAGAAACTAAGTAGTGACTTATATCTTTATTAAAAAATCAAAATATTATAAAAAGAGGCTGAATTCCACATTTGCACATAGACTCCAGCCCCTTCCAAATAAGAAGTCCTCCTTTTTTAGACAGCCATCACCTGACCGCCTATTACACCTGCAATAGCACTCGCTACAGCAATGATTACCTTCAAAATCTTATC
>NZ_OEST01000016.1 GCF_900241005.1 Bacteroides cutis
ACGGCGACTACCTACTCTCCCACTGTTACGCAGTACCATCGGCGTGACCGGGCTTAACTTCTCTGTTCGGAATGGGAAGAGGTGGAACCCCGGTGCTATAGTCACCTGAATAAGGCAGACATGATGTAAAAAGCAAAGTCAGTCTTTTACGCTGAACGTATATATCCCCCATACACGGAAGGCAAAAAGTCAACGGGCAATTAGTAATGCTCGGCTAAGATGTCACCACCCTTACACCTGCATCCTATCAACGTCATCGTCTCTGACGACCCTAAGAAATCTAATCTTGTGGCTGGCTTCGTACTTAGATGCTTTCAGCACTTATCCAATCCCGACTTAGATACCCGGCAATGCACCTGGCGGCACAACCGGTAAACCAGAGGTCAGTCCAACACGGTCCTCTCGTACTAGTGTCAGAGCCACGCAAATTTCATGCGCCCACGATAGATAGAGACCGAACTGTCTCACGACGTTCTGAACCCAGCTCGCGTGCCACTTTAATGGGCGAACAGCCCAACCCTTGGGACCTTCTCCAGCCCCAGGATGTGACGAGCCGACATCGAGGTGCCAAACCCCTCCGTCGATATGAGCTCTTGGGAGGGATCAGCCTGTTATCCCCGGAGTACCTTTTATCCTTTGAGCGATGTCCTTTCCATACAGAAACACCGGATCACTATGCTCTAGTTTCCTACCTGATCGACTTGTCTGTCTCCCAGTCAAGCGCCCTTATGCCATTACACTCTGCCGACGGTTACCAATCGTCGTGAGGGCACCTTTAGAAGCCTCCGTTACGCTTTTGGAGGCGACCACCCCAGTCAAACTACCCACCAAACAGTGTCCCCGCAGCGCGGGTTAGAACTCAAATAATCAAAGGGCCGTATTTCAACAGCGGCTCCACAAATACTGGCGTACCTGCTTCGAAGCCTCCGGCCTATCCTACACATCAATTACCCAAATTCAATGTTAAGCTATAGTAAAGGTTCACGGGGTCTTTTCGTCCCATCGCGGGTAATCGGCATCTTCACCGATACTACAATTTCACTGAGCTCACGGTTGAGACAGCGTCCAGATCATTACACCATTCGTGCAGGTCGGAACTTACCCGACAAGGAATTTCGCTACCTTAGGACCGTTATAGTTACGGCCGCCGTTTACTGGGGCTTCAATTCAATGCTTCTCTTGCGATGACATCTCCTCTTAACCTTCCAGCACCGGGCAGGTGTCAGGCTATATACTTCATGTTTCCATTTCGCATAGCCCTGTGTTTTTGTTAAACAGTTGCCTGGACCGATTCTCTGCGCCTCACCATCGCTGATGAGGACCCTTTATCCCGAAGTTACAGGGTCAATTTGCCTAGTTCCTTAACCGTGAATCACTCAAGCGCCTTAGTATATTCAACCCGACTACGTGTGTCCGTTTGCGGTACGGGTACCTCAAGGATTAAGTTTAGCGGATTTTCTTGGAAGTATGATTACATGCGCTATTGGATTGTTCGAAGAACGCTCCATACTATCAGGTTCGACTCTTGCACCGGATTTGCCTGGCACAATCAACATCTACACCCTTCAACCATCTATTCCGTCAGATGGCGGCATTGTCACTGCTCCGTCTCCACGTCACTCCTTAAGGTAGTACAGGAATATTAACCTGTTCTGCCATCGGCCTCGCCGTTCGGCTGAGCCTTAGGACCCGACTGACCCTGATCCGATTAGCGTTGATCAGGAAACCTTAGTCTTTCGGCGAGCAGGTTTCTCACCTGCTTTATCGTTACTTATACCTACATTTGCTTTTCCACACGCTCCAGCAAAGCTCGCGCTTAACCTTCAACGCGGAGTGGAATGCTCCCCTACCGATGTTTAAACATCCCAAAGCTTCGGTAGAATACTTATGCCCGATTATTATCCACGCCAAACTCCTCGACTAGTGAGCTGTTACGCACTCTTTAAATGAATGGCTGCTTCCAAGCCAACATCCTAGCTGTCTTAGCAATCTGACTTCGTTAGTTCAACTTAGTATTCATTTCGGGACCTTAGCTGTTGGTCCGGATTGTTCTCCTTTAGGACATGGACCTTAGCACCCATGCCCTCACTCCTGACATAGAACTGGCACGCATTCGGAGTTTGTCAAGACTTGATAGGCGGTGAAGCCCTCGCATCTTATCAGTCGCTCTACCTCATGCCAGTATAAGTCAAGGCTGCACCTAAATGCATTTCGGGGAGTACGAGCTATCTCCAAGTTTGATTAGCCTTTCACCCCCACCCTCAGGTCATCCAGAAGCTTTTCAACGCTTATTGGTTCGGTCCTCCAGATGGTGTTACCCATCCTTCAACCTGCCCAAGGGTAGATCACTTGGTTTCGCGTCTACTCCTTCCGACTGAGACGCCCTATTAAGACTCGCTTTCGCTTCGGCTGCAGGGCTTAGCCCCTTAACCTTGCCGGAAAAAGTAACTCGTAGGTTCATTATGCAAAAGGCACGCCGTCACAACATATAGCTGCTCCGACCGCTTGTAGGCGCATGGTTTCAGGAACTATTTCACTCTTCTGTTCGAAGTGCTTTTCACCTTTCCTTCACAGTACTGGTTCACTATCGGTCTCTCGGGAGTATTTAGCCTTACCGGATGGTCCCGGCAGATTCACGCAGAATTCCTCGTGCTCCGCGCTACTCAGGATACCACTAGGCTTAGACTGGCTTCGTGTACCGGGTTATCACCGTCTATGACCCCACTTTCCAGAGGGTTCCACTCACCAGTTTTCATGCCACATCGTGGTCCTACAACCCCACATATGCCGTAACATAGGTGGTTTGGGCTGCTCCCCGTTCGCTCGCCACTACTAGGGGAATCATTATTTATTTTCTTTTCCTGCAGGTACTAAGATGTTTCAGTTCCCTGCGTTAGCCTTCTGCTATGCAGAATAATATCTCTTCAAGATATTGGGTTGTCCCATTCGGAAATCTCCGGATCAAAGGTCATTTGCACCTACCCGGAGCTTATCGCAGCTTATCACGTCCTTCATCGCCTCCGAGAGCCAAGGCATCCGCCATGCGCCCTTTCTTACTTTTTGTCTTACCGATCACATAGGGTCGATATATACTTTCAGCTTTTAACTTTACTTTTTTTGTACATCATGTCAAAGAACNGGTTTTCAAATGAAGTATGAATAATGAAGAAGACCTTGCGGACAATTCTTCGTTCTTCATTGTTAGTCCTTCATTTAAAAGAGTGGAGAATAACGGATTCGAACCGTTGACCCCCTGCGTGCAAAGCAGGTGCTCTAGCCAGCTGAGCTAATCCCCCCTCATTCGGAGTAGTCCCAGGCAGAGTTGAACTGCCGACCTCTACATTATCAGTGTAGCGCTCTAACCAACTGAGCTATAGGACTGTCAGTCAAACCCTCGCCTTACGGCTCGGCTTCTTCTTTCTCTTATATTTTAATAAACAATTACTCGCAGCACAAGAGGTTCTTATGGAAGCATAACTCCAAGAACCAACTCTTATCTTTTCCTGACTGTTCGTCAGGCCGAACGTCGCTCCAGAAAGGAGGTGTTCCAGCCGCACCTTCCGGTACGGCTACCTTGTTACGACTTAGCCCCAATCACCAGTTTTACCCTAGGGCGCTCCTTGCGGTTACGCACTTCAGGTACCCCCGGCTTTCATGGCTTGACGGGCGGTGTGTACAAGGCCCGGGAACGTATTCACCGCGCCGTGGCTGATGCGCGATTACTAGCGAATCCAGCTTCATGGAGTCGGGTTGCAGACTCCAATCCGAACTGAGAGAGGTTTTCGGGATTAGCATCACGTCGCCGTGTAGCTGCCTTCTGTACCCCCCATTGTAACACGTGTGTAGCCCCGGACGTAAGGGCCGTGCTGATTTGACGTCATCCCCACCTTCCTCACATCTTACGACGGCAGTCTCCATAGAGTCCTCAGCATTACCTGATAGTAACTATAGATAAGGGTTGCGCTCGTTATGGCACTTAAGCCGACACCTCACGGCACGAGCTGACGACAACCATGCAGCACCTTCACAAATGCCTTGCGGCTATAATGTCTCCACTATATTCATTTGCAATTCAAGCCCGGGTAAGGTTCCTCGCGTATCATCGAATTAAACCACATGTTCCTCCGCTTGTGCGGGCCCCCGTCAATTCCTTTGAGTTTCACCGTTGCCGGCGTACTCCCCAGGTGGAATACTTAACGCTTTCGCTTGGCCGCTTACCGTATATCGCAAACAGCGAGTATTCATCGTTTACTGTGTGGACTACCAGGGTATCTAATCCTGTTTGATACCCACACTTTCGAGCATCAGCGTCAGTTACAGTCCAGCAAGCTGCCTTCGCAATCGGAGTTCTTCGTGATATCTAAGCATTTCACCGCTACACCACGAATTCCGCCTGCCTATACTGCACTCAAGACACCCAGTATCAACTGCAATTTTACGGTTGAGCCGCAAACTTTCACAACTGACTTAAGCATCCGCCTACGCTCCCTTTAAACCCAATAAATCCGGATAACGCTCGGATCCTCCGTATTACCGCGGCTGCTGGCACGGAGTTAGCCGATCCTTATTCATACGGTACATGCAAAAAGGCACACGTGCCAAACTTTATTCCCGTATAAAAGAAGTTTACAACCCATAGGGCAGTCATCCTTCACGCTACTTGGCTGGTTCAGGCTAGCGCCCATTGACCAATATTCCTCACTGCTGCCTCCCGTAGGAGTTTGGACCGTGTCTCAGTTCCAATGTGGGGGACCTTCCTCTCAGAACCCCTATCCATCGTGGACTTGGTGGGCCGTTACCCCGCCAACTATCTAATGGAACGCATCCCCATCTTCAACCGGAACCCTTTAATGTAAAGGCCATGCGGAAAATACATACTATCAGGTATTAATCTTTCTTTCGAAAGGCTATCCCTGAGTTGAAGGCAGGTTGGATACGTGTTACTCACCCGTGCGCCGGTCGCCAGCGGCATTAGCAAGCTAATGCCCTGATGCCCCTCGACTTGCATGTGTTAAGCCTGTAGCTAGCGTTCATCCTGAGCCAGGATCAAACTCTTCATTGTAAAAGTATTGTAAGAGTCATATGCCATGATTTATAAGTAAAACCTATAAACATAATATACGATCTCATTTTATCTGTCCAGGACGCTCGAATTTAAAAGTGTATGTCTTTACCTATTATTAAGTAATGACGGTTCTTTTAGTTTTTACCCGAGACCGATCCCTATCGCTAGAAATGGGTCTCGCTCTTGTACTACTTGTATTGTTTATGTAAATCTGTTCAAAGATCGCTTCTTTTCAAGCTTTCATTCTTTTCAGAAAGCGGATGCAAAGGTAAGGACTTTATTTGTTATCTTCCAAATAAAACCGGAAGTTTTTTTTCAATTTTCTTTTTCCAAGGCTGAAATCGTATGGAAACGAATGCCAAAGAGCAGAAAAATGACAGGGTTCTTACACCGTTTCTGCCAGAATGTCAAACCATCGCTGCTCTCGTTCCCGAAAGCGGATGCAAAAGTAGGGCATTTGA
>NZ_OEST01000013.1 GCF_900241005.1 Bacteroides cutis
TGAAAAAAGATGATTAGTGAAAATGGATAGTTAAGTGTGCAAAATTACGTAAGAGGGAAATTGTAAATATTGTGTGATAGCTCAATTGCGACTATTTCAAGGTTGAGAATATATGAATGGGATAAAACTAAAGAAATAACTTCTACCGACTTAATAAGAAACTGTCTTGATATAGCTTAGAAAATTTTTCGTCATTAATAAAATTGTTTGTTCGCAAGCTAAGAATATAAAATTGTAATCTGCGAATAAATATTCTAAGATTAAGTTTATATATACTTAATCTAAGTATAAAACTTATTATGAATAAAGAATGACTTTGTATAGCATAAACGGAAGTTTTAATATTAAGAATAAATGTTTTTTCTCTTTATACTGCTCCTGTTACATCATAACACAGGAAATCTCCTTTAAATACGGAGAAGAACGGACTGAATTTTGAATACAATCCAGTCCGTTCACTGCCAACATGTATCAGAACATAGCGTCTTTTGTACCGAAGAGTTTTCTTTCATTCAACTTGACTACCTTACCGAATTTCTCAAGTCTCTTGATATCAATATCTTTAGGATTTCCCATAATTCCAATACAATAAGGTTTACCTTTGATATTTGTTTCATAAAAACGGACTATATCTTCAAATGTAAGTGCATCAATCTTTGGAAGATTTTCTTTTGCAGGATCACCGTCATATCCTTGATAACCTAGATTGACAAGATACAGTGCTTTGTCACGGAAATCAGGATGAGAAGTCAGCGCCTCCTGGCGTAAATAGCTTTTAATGTTATCAATCCGTTCAGGATTTTTAGGCATATCATTTACAAGGCTCATCAAGATATCCAGTGCATCGTTTGCCTTGTCATTTTGCGTACCCACATATCCTTGCAAGAAAGTCTCTTTACCTGCTATTCCCTGTGTGGATGCAAGTGCGTATGCCGTATAAGCCATCGATCTTTTCTCGCGGATTTCATTGAGTACCAGTCCGGTAAAGTCCATGCCGAAATATTGGTTGAAAGCATATCTTGCCACGTCATCTTTCTTGTCAGTCTTCATCATCGGTATGTAGAGATAAATTTGAGCCTGTTCTACATCACTATTGGGCAAGAAATAAATCGTATTCTCTGTGACCGGTGCCATCGGAATCGGATTTGGAGATACGGACGGACGTTCATTAGCAACCAATGGCAGGTTTTTGCTCAGGATGTCATATACATTATCAAAAGGCAAGGTTCCGCTATAATATATTTTCGCTTCATAATTGGAAGCACGGTTGATGTCACCCGTGAGTTCTGAGATCTGCAATTCATATAGTTCTTTGTCTGTCAACTCATCAATATAGGGTGACTTGTCACCATAGAAGACATAATGGCTCAGTGCATTTCCCAATACGGAAGTATTACTTTTCCTTTGTTGGCGACTACCGAGTTGACTACCTTTCAAACGACTCAGCTGCTTGTTGTCAAGTTTCGGCATCAATATTTGGCGCGACAAGAGTTGACAGGCTTGTGGCAACGTCTGCTCAAATCCCTCCATAGTTACGGTCAGGTAGTTTGAACTGGCATGTACATCACAGCTCACGTTGAGTTTGCTTAGTTCCTCTTTCAATTGCTGAGGCTCGTAACTTCCCATAATACCGGCATTGTTCATCAGTTCGGCGGCAATAGCCAATTTGGGGAATTGTTGCGTTCCGGCACCATATCTCAATTCCAAACGGAAAATATTATTCTCCTTGTTGGGAACATAATACATCTTGGAACGCTCATTTAACTGTTTCACCTTTACATCATCAAAGTCAATGAACTTTTCATCTACCGTACCAATCGGCATACTCTTGAATTGAGTGGCATACAACGATTGTTTTCCGACAGGAGGTTCAACTGGTTTATAACCGGGTTTCTTGATTTTATCTTCCTTATCAGCCTTTCCCTTTTCAATATACATGGCAAGATAGTTCTCTGACAGGTACTTCTTAGCTACCCGCTTTACGTCCTGATTGGTTACAGCCATAATTTTGTCCTTATAGTTCAATACTTCTTCAGGACTTTTACCATCCATAAAAGCCCTCATCAATATAATCGCCTTTTGTTGATTGGATTCCATGGCAAGGTCAAAACTACGGCAAAGTTCAGCCTTGATGGCGTCTACTTTCCAGTCTTCAAATTCACCGTTGGCCACTTGCTCAATGGCCTTCAATACTTTCTTCTCAGTACTTTTGTTCGACTCAAACCTACGTTGGTTTTCGTCATAAAGCGGGACACAATACACAAAATTACGGCCTCTTTCACGGAAAGTCTGGCCGTATGCACCTGCAGCCGTTATTTCACCGTCTATCATCAGTTTGTCCAATGTGCCCGTTTGACTGCCATTACTGATTAAGGACATGGCGATCTCGATAGCATCTTCATCGGGGTGACCCGAAGGTACCCCCTCAAAAACCAGTCTCACTTGTGGATAATATCCTATTTTGGCAGTATACTGTGTACGTCCCTTGATTTTCTGTTCAGGATACGTTTTGCGTTCGGGTATCGCTTTTACCGGCAGGCGGCCGAAGGTAGCTGCAATACGCCTGCTTACCTGTTCGGCTTTGATGTTTCCCGACAATACCAAAACCATATTTCCGGGCACATACCACGTATCATAAAATTCAATCAGTTTACTCAAACGGGGATTTTTCAGGTGTTCGGGCAAGCCGATGACGGAACGGGAATAAGGATGTCCTTCAAACGCCTTATCCATGATGAACTGCTCCTGCCGACGGCTCGGATTGTCTTGTGCACGGTTATATTCTTCGTACACAGCTTCCAATTCCGACTGAAAAGAACGAAATACTGGATTATTGAAACGTTGGGATGATATCTCCAGCCATTTATTGATCTGATATGCGGGAAAAGAGCAGTGATAGAACGTCCAATCATAAGAAGTACCGGCATTTACACCCTTTGCTCCCATGCTCTCCATCAGGTTGGAATATTCTCCGGGCTGGCTGATTTTTCCGGCACTGACGGTGAGTTCATTTATTTCTTTGGAGATTGCTTCCTTCTTCACAGGATCCACTTCATCGGCCATTTGGTTGTATTTGGCTATAATCTCCTTGTAGATGGGCGCCTCTTTCTCCCAATCCAATGCACCGATTTTATCGGTGCCTTTAAACATGACGTGTTCCAGATAGTGGGCAAGTCCCGTATATTCTTCCGGATCGTTAATAGACCCTGCACGTACACCTACAAGACCGAACACATCGGACTTTGAGTCGTCTTCCCATACATAGACGGTAAGACCGTTCTTCAGCTTGAATGCCTTCAAGCCTTGACCGTACATTGGCAATGTCATAACCAATACGGTAAAAAGAACAGATAATTTGATTTTTACTAAATTCATGATACTAATTATTTGTAGTAATTGTTATTTCACTATAACCATGGGTAAATCCAAAGGACCACTGATTACGTTTCGAGTATCGGCTGTGGTCTTTTTGGGACCCGGAGTGAGTGGACTATATGTAAGTACGTGGCGAATACGGTTACGCTGATCATTGGTGAAACGGTCACTGTAACAGATTTCATAATCCATCAGGTTGTATGACTTGAATGTCTCTCCTGTTTTACAGTTCTCCCGTGTGGTAGCTTCCGCCATACTTATTTCTTTTCCGGTTTGCTGGGCTTCTTGCAGCATGGCTCTCAGGTTTGCCAGATATGCCATACGGTTATAGGAAGGAGTGTCTTTGCAATAGTCTGTATCTATACATTTATCGGTCAGGCTCGCATCATCGTTCTCGTCAAAAGCATGGTGTAACCCCAAGTGATGTCCAAGTTCATGTGCCAACGTCACATTGACATCCAAAGAGTTATATCTTCCGTCATTCCCGGTTTCTTCGTAAACATACAGGCTGTTGATGGAGACACATTTAGGATAAGAAAGATTTTCTTTGGTCAGATAACTGTAGGGCGTTTGGGGTAGCCCCACCAAATAATTGCTTCCCGAAACGGAAAGCGGCAGATGGGAAATTCCCAATATAATACTGTTCCCTCCATCTACTGTATCAAAATTATAGAGCATGATATTGATATACCTGTTGGGATCCCAAAGCAGATCCACGTTTTTCTTAGCGGACATGAATTTTTCGCAATCCAGCGGCATGTTGTCAATTTTCACATACTCCACTCCGGGAGCGGAAAGCGTATTGCCTTTCTCATCTTTGTCAGCCAATACAAATTCCAGATTCATATCCACTCCCGCATTTCCACCATGATACAGTGTTTCCCCCCGATAGTATGCATTGACTTTTTTTAGAATTTCGGCCAACCGTGTCTGGGGAACGTACTGTTTGTTGTCGTTTGGGTCATTATATAGTACATGGAATACTACAGGAATTTTATAGTGATACTCTTGTCCTGCAGGCATTGCGTTTTGATGAATACTGATTTTGGTAATTCCATTGGGAGTCCAAATGTTTATTATGCCGGAACGTTCTTCGTATATATTCCCTTCTACCTTAATATTCAGCGCTGTGCTACCCGAACCTTTATTTTGCGAAACGGTACACCAGCTCACCATGCTTGTGGCAGTCCATTCCAAGTCTGTACGCAGTTCAAGGCTTATTGTAGTTTCTTCATAAGGAACATCATGAAAATCTGTCTGAGAGAATTCTATGGCAGGAGTGGAATCTTTTTCGCAACCAAGAAACGAGAAGCATGCCAACAGACAAAAAATAGATCTTAGTTTCATAGTCATAAATTTAAAGATGTAGTTAATCAATTTTTTGTGAAACAGAAAAAAGCCAGCTCAATAAGATAAAAGAGGTGGCATATCTTTTTTCAAAAACATCCACCTCTTTCAACAATCACTTTATTTCCGCAATTCCAGTATTATCATTCTTCCACCAATCTCAATGGAACTTTGACAGACTGAACGGGCTTTACCTGTATGGTGCTGATGAAACCATCTTTTGTAATCGAATTGGCTTTCATACGTAAGTCCTTTTGATAAGTACGGAATGTGGCGGCAGGAGTAATAGTTGCACTTTCACTTCTTTTCCAAACAAAATTGGTGATTTCCTGTAAAATACCTAACGTTTGGCCATTTTGCATAGCTATAAAACCGTAACTGGCAACAGGATATTGATTATCCTTGGCATCAGTGAAAGTTATATTACCATTATCATCAAAACCTCCAACCATGACATGATCGGGGAGGTAATATTGGGTACCAACAAACATACCCTCCACTTGATAAGGCCCATAATCCGGCATCGTTTGAGGGGAGTTCCACTGTAATGTTCCATTAGACTTTATAAAAGACAAAGAAACGGCATCATCATAACCAGGAATGCCTCCAAACAGCCCTTTCACAATCAAATTCTCATCATCAACCTTGGAAATAGTGATGTCATATCTTACTTCATTTATTTCTCCGGCACTGTTTTTCTCTTTCTGAGTGAAAGTCCAGTCACCTGCATAGTCGTCTATCTTGGGAACGCTACCTACTTTGAACTTTTCAACCGTAGTAGCCAAAACAGCACTCTTCTTTCCAGTTTCTTTATCTACCAAATAGAATTCGATTTCAAATGTGTAAATCTTATTTTTTTCATCATAAGAAGCTTTCTTGGCATCCATGTATATATCATTACCATAGGAAGTCAATCCTGTTTTCTGCTTTTTGGGAACACGAACCGCGTTTGTAGTCTTATTGTGGAAGAATACGATATTAACGTCTTTGGCATATAAAGATTTTATGTGGAAAATCGGATCTTCGCCTTCGCCCGAAGTTCCTTCTTCTAAGTCTACAACAAATTTGTCTTTCAGAAGCTCTGATTCAAAAATACCGGTAGCACCTTCAACAAGAGTCCAAGGAGCATAGTCGCGATCGTACACAACTTCCATCTTGGACTTGTTAAGCCATAATTGGAAACCATCAACCGGATAAAGACCAACAGCATTAATATTATGGAAGCAAGTACCAAATTCAAACATTTCTTTTTTCTTGTTGTAAGAACCCAATGGATTCTCTTCTACCTTGCCACTTGTGTTATAAGCCATGGAACCAAAGGTCAGCCATTCCAAATCATGGGATATACCCACACCATTTGTCATTTTAAACCCTAATCTTGTTGTAGGGATAAACCAATATGCCTTTTCAACAGTCAGTTCCTCACCTTCCTCAAGTTCCGGTTTATACCTTTCTCCATCCAAGACGATGTAGTATTTCTCATCCGCAGAGAAAAACTCAGGTTCCCCAAACAAATCATCCATATATTCATTATCGTAAGGAGCAAAACGGTATTTAAGTTTATCTTTCAATTTCTCAACCACCACTTTTTCCTTTACATAGTCAGATACACCAAACATGGAAAACATCTGATCTATGAAAACGGCATCATCTGTTACTTTTTCCCATATTTCCGGAAAAGGATATTCTGCCACAAATGTTTGCGTGGAATTAGCGTATTCGGTTCCATCAGTAAACGAAAGTGTAAACGGATATTTAGTACCACGCACTGCATTTGTATAAGTCACGCTTATTGTGGCATCTATTTTACCTTCCTCAAACGTAACGGAAGTAGGAAAAGACAAAACTGCAGCTACAGCATCGTCCATTTTAACTTTTAGTTCTGTGGTAACTGCCGCACCATCCGTTGTACGTTGTACTGGAATTGTAAATGTACCACTGGCCTCATCAGCCTCTATGTCTTCGCTGGTAAGTATACAACTGGTCTTTATTGTCTTCGGGAAGTACACACCCTCACCCGTCACAGCAGGACTTTGTCCAAAATCATCAGATGGAACATCGTCCGTACAAGCGCCTAATGCCACAACACATGCGCTTATTAATCCAAAGATGAATCTATTTATTTTTTTCATATATTGTTTCTTTATGCAATTAGTATATCGTTTAATTATGCAGTGGGCAATTCAGCAGATGGATTGTTGTCTTCTTCACCGATACCCATATTTGACTCAATTTCACTTTGCGGGATACGGAAAATCAAGTTCGGATCTCCCGGCAAAATATTATATTGAACGGACGATTCAAAATTACTGTTTCGGCGGTCTATACCTTTGTTGAAACGCAATATATCATACAGGGCAAAACCTTCACCCCATAATTCAACGCGGCGCTGCCACCAAACGGCATCCCGTACCTCTTCAGCTGTTTTTGCATTACAAGTATAGTCTTCGTCCCTATATGTATTTACAAAAGTAGTCAAAGCCTCGGCCGCACCGATCGGGTCACCTCCCATTGCCTGTGCTTCGGCCATAATCAGGTACATTTCTTCGGCACGCATCATCGGGAAGTCTTGGGCATTGTCCGCACTGCTTGGATCATTCTTATATGCACCGAATTTTACATTTGCGTAGGGAGTAAACTTATATGCCTTGGCAACTGTTTTTCCGTCTACGTATAAATCATCACTTAATGGGGAAGATAATTCTTCATCTACCCACCAACCTCTACGTACATCACTTTCTGGTATTTCAGCCCACAAATTAGAGTTAATCATGCGGTGAACTCCCTGGCTTGTATAGCTATTTTTACTCATTGAGCACATATGCGACGGCCAGTTTACGATACCGGTCTTCACTGCGCTACTTTCCGTTGTATAAATCAATCCCCAAATCCAAGACTTACTGCTTGCATCGTTGAAAGCAGGAACAGAAACATCCTTCAAAGAATAAGGAGTATATCCTGACAAAGCCGCTTTAGCATCATTATATGCTGCTTGATATTCACCCATTAGCAGCTCAACCCGAGCACGGATACCACAAGCCACATTATAATCGATATGTGCTTTATCTACACGCTTTATATCCGCTTTCTTTGCATTTTCCAACATAGTCACTGCGTCATTCAAATCATCCATGATTTGTCCATAAACCTTTTCTACGGTCTGACGTGGATGATTATTTCCTTCACTTGTTTCTGTAATAATAGGTACACAAGGTTTTTCCTTATTATCGGCATAAGTAAATTGGAATGTTTGAGCCAACTGGAAATAGCAGAAAGCACGCATTGCTTTTGCTTGTCCCAAATAGAAAAGCGAAGATTCGTCTTCTGTCTCAGGATCGACACTTGTAATGACAGCATTGGCCGCCATAATAACTTGATAATAGCGTTTCCAAATCATTACAGTCTGGTCACTGGTATAGACACGATTAGTATATTGGACATCATCGCTGAACCAATTGTATCCAGTAACTTTACTTACCATATCCGCACCACTGTTTTCCAACATCAGCACAATGGCAGGATACGAAAAGTCATAATGCCTGTTTGCATCGCGACCGAATGTATTCCAAACAGAAGTAAGCCCACTATACATTCCTTGTAAGTCGGCATCCAATTTACTCGGATCCTTTTCACCAATTTCGTCTTTTTGATCTTGGGTAATGGTACCACCTTCCGGATATGTATCCAGTTCATCGATACAAGAACTAGCGAGAAGAGTTCCAAATACCAAAGATATTATCTTAATATATTTCATAATCTTGATAGTATATTAGGGGTTAATTAAAAAGTAACAGTTACACCGCCTGAAATAGAGCGGATTAAAGAATAAGTATAGTCAGAGGTAGTCTGTAATCCCATACGCGGGTCAAGTCCTTTACGTTTTGCCCACAAAGCCAGATTATCTGCAACTCCATATATACGTACAGATTCCATCAGTAACTTACGAGTCCATGATTTGGGTAATGTATATCCCAATGTTATGTTTTGCAAGCTCAAATAATTGGAACTTGTGATGAAACGGTCGGAAGTGGAAGTTGCCATAGACCCTTGTGCCGTATAGACCAAACGAGGAATGTCGGTATTTGTATGTTCCGGAGTCCATGCATTTAAAATATCACGATGCCAGTTTTGACCTACACCTTCTGTTCCATTATGCATCAAAGTGGCATATCTGCTGTCGTACAAGTGTCCACCCAGCTGATAAGAGAAAGTAACGGCCAAATCTATTCCTTTATATTTGAATTGAGAACCAAATCCACCATAAACTTTTGGCATAATATTACCTCCCAGCGCATAACGAGTTGCACTACTCCAGTCGGTAGTCGTAGTAACGTCAATTACATTTCCGGCTTCATCTTTTACGTCTTTATACCAGATTGCATCTCCTGTTTCGTTTACCCCGGCATATTTGCGCATATAGAATTGGTACATTGGATCACCTTCACGATAGATGTAAGCACCGCTAATCCACTCACCGTTCAAATCGGGGTGTAACTTTAATATCTTATTTTTTAAGAAAGTAGCATTTGCATTGGCACTCCAACTGAAATCTTTCCCTTCGATTATAATACCATTTACGTCTATTTCCACACCATTGTTACGTACCGAACCAACATTCATAGGAACACTGGAGTATCCCATTGAGGAAGGAGTGGGTTTGTAGTATAACATGTCTTTGGTCTGACGATTGAAATATTCAATCGTACCATTCAATCGACGGTCAAACAATTCGAAATCAACACCAACGTTGAAATTGTGTGAGCTTTCCCATGTCAGATCCTTATTGGCTTTATAACCCAAGACAAGGGATTGGTTATCATTATCATTAGACAAGCTGAACTGGTCTACATAAGCATAGTCATTCAGAATTCTATCATTACCTTGCACACCATAACTGGCTTTCACTTTCAGCAAGTCAATCCAAGTTAAATCTTGCATGAACTCTTCTTTGTTAATTACCCAGCTGGCGCCAACAGACCAGAAGTTACCCCAACGATTGTCTTTGTGGAAACGGGAAGAAGCATCGCGACGGAAAGAAGCACTACCAAAATACTTCTCTTGATAGTCATATTGTACGCGAGCCAGATAACCGATTGTAGCATATGTACCGGAAGAAGAACTTACACTCGGATTGTTAATCGCATTGTTTATTTCCGGAATAAACGGGTTATACATATTCTGCTTGCTACCACCTAAAGACTGAGCTTTCAATTTATAGAATTCATAACCGGCAAGTACATCCAAATTATGATCATGCGCAAAACTTTTTTTGTAAGTCAACAAATATTGAGAGTTAATGGCCGTTGTACGTGAATGACTTACACTTATAACGCCACCCAGTTCTGCATATTGTCCATAAAAAGGATTGACTAAAACATTTCCACGTGTATCATCAACAAAATATGATAAAGAGGCTTTCCCTTTTAATCCTTCCACAAATTCAACCTCTCCATAGAACTGACCATTAAATATATTTGCCGCAAAATTGGTTTTATCTAATTGCAAGGCAGACCCGGGGTTACTTTGTGACATAAATTCACGGTCGAAGTTGGTCGAAGTCTTACTATCACCGTAGTCATAGCGAGTACGTCCATAGTTATCTTTCATTATATTACCTTCGGCGTCACGCATATACAAAGGATAAATAGGAGCAATTAAATCGGCTACATAGAACATATTACCGGAAGAACTACCTTCCTGCTCATCCGGTGACAAAGAATCATAGTGTGTGAAAGAAGCATTCATACCTATCTTCAACCATTTTTTCATTTGATAGTCCGTCTTTAAACGTGCAGAATAACGAGTGAAAGCAGAACCGGGAATAATACCGCTATCATCCAAATAACCTAATGATGCATAATAAGTCAGTCCTTCTTTACCTCCACTCATCGTTAGATTATATTCTTGACGCAGGTTACTGTCATCCAACAATTCGTCTGCCCAGTTATCAGGAGTATAATAATATTCACCATCACTATAACCTAAAGTAGCATTGGGGTTTACACGTCCGTTCCGTCCGATAAAGTTTTGTCCTGCAGGTACTGTATAAACCTGATATCCGGCGCCACCTTCTCCTGTGAAAATATTAGCGTTAGCGGAAGCATGAGCGGTAATAGCAGCTTGTTCGGGAGCAGAACCGCCTTTAATCGCTTTGTCGTAAGCACTGGCATACAATCCACGATAAACTGTTTCGTAGTAAGTTGCAGGACTCTTAATAATATCATATTGAGGTACCGCACGACGATTAGTACCCCATTTTGCGTCTACTGTGATACGAGCCTCATTTGTATTTCCTCTTTTAGTAGTGATAATAATTACTCCATTAGCACCACGTGCACCATACAGCGCATTGGCTGCAGCATCTTTTAATACGGTCATCGATTCAATATCTTGCGTATTAATAGCTGCTATATCACCATCATAAGGGATACCGTCTACTACATATAATGGAGTATTACTTGCTGAAAAAGATCCAATACCACGGATACGAACAGAAGAGCCTGACCCCGGCTGACCGTTACTCTTAGTTACTTGTACACCTGCTACTTGTCCAGCTAAGGCATCCGTTACGTTTGAGGTCTGTATTGCTGCAATTTTTTCAGACTTAACAGTCGAAGCAGATCCTGTAAATGCTGATTTTTTTGCTGTACCATATGCTACTACCATAACCTCGTCAAGCATTTCAGAATCAGATTTTAAACTAATTCTTAGATTTGGCTTTATCGCTACCTCTTGTGTCTGCATACCAATATAAGAAATCTGCAAAGTCTTCGCAGAACTGTAAGGTGTGTATATTGCTGGCTATTAACTTATTATGAATATGGAAAGAACTTGTTATTTATATTTACATATCCACTACAAACCATTATACGGTAGGTGTAAATTATT
>NZ_OEST01000014.1 GCF_900241005.1 Bacteroides cutis
AAGCTACAACCATTACTTCATCAAGTACCTCTGTATCAGATTTCATCACAATTTTTAAATGAGGCTTTATCGCTACCTCTTGTGTCTGCATACCAATATAAGAAATCTGCAAAGTCTTCGCAGAACTACAAAATATATAATACACAGATAAACAATATGTTGCAAAAATAGAAATATGTTCTGCTTTTTGTGAAGTAGTTGCTAGAAGTTACTACAGAACAAGCTAAAGTATTTTTGCTCTACTTTTGAGCTACTATATACTAAGGTATAATACAGAAATACAGATAGTTATAAAATAAATTATTCTAAAACCCAATTTTAATAATTATACTAGGAGTCTGTTATATGTCATCTTTGTTGAATATTTTCATAATAAAAATGAAAAAAGAAAGAAATGGATAAGCTCAATAAATATTGATAACCATATTTATTCTTCTGTATCTATTTTTTTAATAATCTTTGAGAAGTTCTATAAAAGAATTTTAGTTCGATTTGAAATTCATAGAAAATAAAAGAGACTGTATTTAAATACAGTCTCTTTTATTTTTATAGGAGTTAAATCTTAATCAGCCAAGTTTGGATTATTAGTAATTTCTCTTTCTGGAATATTAAAAATTAAACGTTTGTCATCATAACTGTAAGTTCTACCTGGAAGCATTGCATCTTCCTCACAACGGGTGATAGACTTTTGGAAACGTTTCATTGTCATTAAGCCACGACCTTCACCCCACATTTCAAGACGCCAATTATAATAAATCATATCCAACAAATCAGTCTGATTCATCAAAGCTACTTTTTCTGCTACAACCTCATCACGTTCATCCAGTAAAGCTTTCAAAGAGGTTCTAGCAGCAGGTAGTTCATTGTCACGTGCATTAGCTTCTGCATTTATGAGATACATTTCAGCAACACGCATATAAACTTCATCATTATACCATTCACGATTACCCATAATGCGCTTAGAGTCATAGAATTTCCACCAGTTTGTCAATTCATACTGTTCACCTTCTGAACTATACTCAGTAAACCACTTCTTACGTACATCGGACGCAGGTATTGAATTGTACAATGCTGTATCCACTAATTTCTCTCCACCTGCATAAGCATAGCTATAGGTGAACAAATCCATGTGTCCCCAGAAAGTTGGAAGTGCCGGAGAATTACTTGTAGTCAAATCAATTCCCCACATCCATCCAGAAATATTAATTGAAGCGAATCCTGATTTAATGATTTCTGTTTTGTCCATTAAAGTATATTCATGAGAATCAATAACCTCTTGGGACAGTTTAGCAGCATTTTTGTAGTCTCCCATAGTTAAATAAACGTATGCCAACATACCTTTGGCTACATCTTGGTTGATTTGATCTTTCGCACCAGAAGGGCGTTCAAAACCCTCTAATAGAGGAATAGCGTCTGTCAAATCTTTAACAATCAAAGCATATACATCTTCTACCGATGATTTTTTTACAGCTTCTGAGGTCAACTGAGTGCGATAGACAGGTATCGCCAAAGCTGTTTTATCTTCAGTATATGGTTTTGCATACAGATTTACTAAATTGAAATAAGAATGAGCCCTTAAAGCTTTAGCTTGACCATAGTATATTTTACTTTCGTCACCTTCCGGAATTATATCATCACCTCCGGCAGCATCCAATATCTCGTTAGTCGCTTTAATTAATTTATAATAATATCTCCAAAATTGATAAGAATATGAGGTTGCTGTAGCTGTTGTACAGGTCAGTGCACCTGCAGCCTCAAACCAACCGTAACCCTGTTGCATAATAACCATATCACCACTCATTAAGTCAGTAGCGATATCTACAGATTTCTGACCAAAGTCATCATGTCCTCCAGTACCACCGGAGTTCATGGCAAAAGTTGTAGAATAAGTGCCTAAAGCTTGTCCCATTAGGATATTAGGATTCCATTTTGCTACTTCTTGCAAATCTTCCGAGGTAATATAATCCGACGGTTTCTTTTCCAAGAAAGAATCGCTACAACTACCCAATAGGAGCATTAAACTTAATGCCGTAACTGGAATATAATTTTTTATATTGAATTTCATAACTCTTATTTTTATTGTTAGAATTGAATTTTAATACCTCCCATAATTGTACTTAACGGAGCATATTGGCTTCTTCCCGATTCACCGGAGTCATTTTTATTATCGTCATTCACATTGTCACTATTTCCAGAAGATGCCATTGAGACATATCCCTTACGTGCAGATAGATATAACAAGTTATCACCTGAAACAAAGAAACTAAGTTCAGAAAGGTGCAGTTTTGATACAATATTCTTAGGTAGTGAATAACCTATTCTTACATTTGCAAGGTTTAAGAATGAACGACTCGTCAAGAAGCGTGTAGAGCTAGCATTGGCATAATTCGTATCATCGGCACCTCCACCATAATCATTTGCTAAGCTTGGAACATTGGTGATATCACCTGGTTTCTGCCAACGACTTTCGATATCTTTGTGCCAATTATACGATCCGGCAGTACCACTATGCATCATTGCCGCATAATTATAATCATAACCATATCCCCCTATACCATAAGAAAATGTTGCATTAAAGGTGATGCCTTTTGCATATAAATCAAATCCAAAACCTCCTTGTAATGCCGGAATACCAGACTTATTAACAAATTTTTTAGTAGCTTGACTCCAATCACTTGTCTGTTCAACTTCAAGTTTATTAATTTCATTTTTAGACTTATAAGTTTCCATATCAGTAATCAAATCTCTATCACCATTCGGTTTTACGTTGTAGTATTGATTATATAATGCAAATCCTGTCTCCGGATCAACACCGGCATATTCACGAATATAGAAATCATATAAAGAATGACCTTTGGTCCAACCATAATAAGTACTGATTTCAATAGGCTTTTCTTTACCTGTGGTCTCATCAATAGGCATTTGAGTCATTTCATTCTTATAGTAACCTCCATTTACGCGGAAATCAAACTTATAATCATTCTTGTTTAACAAGTGGGCTGTCAGTGAGAATTCAACTCCTTTATTTACTAATGCTCCATCATTTACAGGATATGACGCATAGCCTAAAGAAGGAGCAACTTGCTTCATAAACAACATATCAGTTGTTTTTTTGTAGAAATATTCTACTTCACCTTCCAATACATCAGCAATGTTGAACTCAATACCTGTATTAATAGTACTACTTCTCTCCCATGTCAAATTAGGATTGCCTTTAAACTTAAAACTAAATGTATATTCATCATTCAAGTTATTAATAGTATAAAGATCTTCATAAGGATAGTAACCTGCTACAACCGGAGAAGTTATAAAGTCTTGATTACCTAACACACCCCAACTTAATTTGTATTTCAAATTTTTCAGCCATGAGATATCTTTCATGAAATCTTCATTAGTTATAGCCCAAGCGGCACCTACAGAACCGAATACTCCCCATTTATTTCCTTTCGCAAAACGTGAGCTACCATCTGCACGAAGGGTTCCATGGAGAAAATATTTATTATCATAATCATAACGTAATTGACCAAAATAACTTTCGATGGAATAACCATAAGTATATGATTCCAGATAATCCATAATTACACCGTTACTCCACTCAGTGTTGTCTGGTCTAACGATTTTAGATTTACCACCATAAGCTACAGAGGTCTTACTACTTGTTGATTCATGAGCAACAAAAGCATCAAAATTATGTTTATCAAAACTTTGTCCCCAAGAAAGAATTTGGTTGGCTGTGAAATTTAAATAATTAGTCTGATATTTTACAATTTGTCCTTTACCGGCACTATCCCCATAATATGGATTAGTAAGTTCATTTTCTGCTGAACCTAAGTACTGTAAACCAACATTGGCAGTCAGCTTAAAGTATTTCAGGAATTTAGCTTCAAAAGATCCATTACCATTAAATTGATGAGAAACGATTTCGTCTTTATCCAATAGCAATGCTCCTGCAGGATTGATACCAGCCCCAAAAGGACGTTGGTATCCTGAATTCATACCATAGTCATACTTATTTCCTCCGATATTTGTATCTTGTACAATATTTCCATCTGCATCACGTTCAAAAACGGGGAATAGCGATGGCATACCGTTTATAAATTGAAAACCATTATTCATATTACTGTCAGATTGTCCTGGCTTGTTAGTTTCCATATATGCATATGCCATTGATGTAGTAGCCTTTAACCATGGAGTAATTTGGTTACTCATATTATTACGTACATTAAAACGCTGGTAATCTGAAGAAATATAGTAGCCCTCATCTTTCAGATAACTGAAAGCTGTATAATGAGTCATTTTTTCATTACCACCTGATATTTTTACGTTTGCATCTAATTTTTGTCCTGTACGGAAAATATAATCTTCCCACTTCTCTGGAGTATATTTACGCATAATTCCACTATTAAATCGACCGGTACTTGGATCAATTAAATCGGCACCATTGGCGCTCCACATATTATAAATAGGGGCAATACCATATTTTGCTTGGAAAAGATTACTAGATGCCCATGCGGCAGATTGATTGGCATCCATTCCTCCTGCATTGACAGCATAGTTTTTCAGGCTTTCCCATGTGAGCTCCGTATACCGTTCAGGACTTTCAATCACGTCATACTGTGGTATCAAGCGCATATTGGCACCATATTTAACTTCTGCTTCAACATGAGTTTTACCAACTTCTCCTTTTTTAGTCGTAATCAATACTACACCATTGGCAGCTCGTGAACCATAAAGAGCTGTAGCAGTTGCATCTTTCAAAACTGTCATAGAAGCAATATCACTTGGGTCGATACCACTCAAATCTGCTTCAAAAGGAATACCGTCTACAACATATAGCGGTGCACGGCTTGAATATGCAGACCCTAAACCGCGAATACGAATACTAGCATTAGTTCCTGGTTGACCAGAAGTAGACATAACTTGAACACCGGCAACCTCACCACTAAGAGCTTTAGAAAGTTCTGTTGGATTTTTTAATGAAATCTTTTCACCTTTAATTTCTGTTGCCGAACCTGTAAATGAACGTTTTGTCGCTCCACCATAAGCAACGATCATAACTTCATCAAGTAGCTTATTATCAGAGTACATTGTTACTTTTACATGTGGTCTGATAGCCACTTCTTGTGTCTGCATACCAATATAAGAAATCTGCAATGTTTTCGCAGAACTTAGCTTTACGATTTTTTCATACTATGAAAACTTTGATTTTAATAATGAAAAATGTAGACATGTAAAAACAGAAAAAGGGTATAACCCTAATAATTATATGGCTACACCCTTTAATTGTTAGGACCATACTAATAGAGAAGGATAACTACATCTTTTTATGTGATGACAATAATGAATGATTTTTCTCTAAATCATGAACAATAGTCATATCCATAATATTAGTGTATACTTGTGTGGTCTTCACGCTTTTATGTCCGAGTAACTTTTGTACTGTAGTTATATTTACCCCATTATATATGAGTAAAGTCGCATTAGTATGGCGCGCAGTATGAAATGATATTTTTTTTGATAATCCGGCTAATCTGGATATAATGATTAAATCTTTATTTACGTTTGAATTATCTCTTAAGTGGAAAAATTCTTGAATATTATCTCGGTATTTATCAAGTATCACAAGTCCTTTACCACCAAAGAGGAGATAGAGAGGAAGTCGTACTTCTGTCCCCGTTTTTATAGATTTATATAGTAACCAAGTTTCTTGATGAATATCTACTATACTATCAGGTGATAGATTTATGAAATCAGAATATCGCATGCCTGCATAACAACAAAATAAAAACGCATCTAAAGTTTTTTGATATTTCATACATCTTCCTGTCAAACGTAATTTTTCCAGTCTTTCCAGTTCTTCAGGGGTCAAGTGCGTATGTTTATTCTCTACGGTTTTAATTTTATATTTTCGAAAAGCATATTTCTGTATTTCTATATACTCTTTATTAATAGCGACATTTATATGGCGTTTCAGATGTTTCATGTGTTTCGCAATGGTATTGATATGATAACCTTTTGACTGTAGAAAATGCTCAAATGACGATATAAACTCAAAAGTTAAGTCAGAGAATATAACGTCTCTTTTGAATTCTTGCAGTAACATTAGAGTAGAAAGATGATTACGCCTGGTGCTTTCTTTCAGAGAAGAATTCATTACTTCTTGCTTGAAAAAGGGGATAAATGAAGTGTTGTTTTCTCGTGCAGCTAATGTGTCCTTCAATAACTCTAAAGATATACGTTTACCCTGTTGCCATAGTTCTAGTTCCTTTTTTTCGATCATCGCTACATATTCATATATCAGTCGGTTAAGTGCATCTGCATTGGGATGATTTTTTACAACCAATTTTTTGGTATCCCATTGTTCTGGTTTTAAATAAACCTTAGTTGAAAAATACTTTTTCTTTCTATCCAAATAAGCCTCTACTTGCACCAATGCCATTCCTTTTTTATTAAGGCACTTCTTGCGATTGTACACTAAATTGTAAATAATTTTACCCATTTCTATTTATTTTAATTAATACTATAAACAAATAAGACGATATTCTGTGCAAAATGAGGTTTGAATAAGAATTAATATCTGTCAAAAGTGACTTTACATTTCATTTTCTTAAGTGGATTTTGTGTGTAGAAATACACAATTTGTCTAATGAAAAAGGGTGTAAAACATGAAGATGAGGCTTCTTTTTAACCATTTTGTTTTAAAATGTGTGTATTCAAGCAAAGAAACTGCTATAAATATAAAAACACAGTGATACCAAACATGTCTTTTTTTAAGCTTTTTAAATATGCAAAAACTGTTATTCAGCATAAAAAGCGGGCTTTTATTAACGATTTGACAGAATTACAAGGTTTTTTTATTAAAACAATTGTCCGTTTCAGTTTTATTAATATATTTGCATTTTGTTAGAGTAAAGAAACAATTAATGTAAAGTTAAACTTTAAGAGAGAATTTATGAAAAGAAAATTAATGCTGTTATTAGCCTGTCTTTTTGTAGGAATAGGCTTAGTAACTGCCCAGACGCAGAAAGTCACAGGTGTTGTGATTTCTGAAGAAGATGGGCAGCCAGTTATTGGAGCCTCTGTATTGGTAAAAGGTACACAAATTGGTGCAATTACCGGTGTAGATGGTGATTTTACATTACTGAACGTACCAAGTTCTGCGAAGACTTTGCAGATTTCTTATATTGGTATGCAGACACAAGAGGTAGCGATAAAGCCTCATGTGAAAGTAGTTATGAAGCCCGATTCTAAGTTATTGGATGAAGTAGTGGTTACTGCTG
>NZ_OEST01000003.1 GCF_900241005.1 Bacteroides cutis
GATTTCTATCTCTTGCAATACTATTTGCAAAAGTATAAAATCAAATCCCGGAAAAATTTTATTCGCGTAATGCATTAATATAAACTAATTTAAATCATGTCTGAGAAAATTTCTTTGGACAGTAGTGTTTCCATATTTAAGATTTCCACAGTTCGCATCTTTCAATAGAATAGCATAGATGTTATACAGTTTTTTCCCGAACCGGAGAGGCTTCCCTTTACTGCCTTCAATAACGCTGACCAACGGGTGCAGGGTCTCCACGCCAAAATAGTCGTTGTACTGCTGGACTGTATCAACCTTCATTATTTCACTCATAATTTCCTCTTTTTTAAGTCATTGCAAATATAGCTATTTTTCTGTGATAGCTTTTCATTCTGCTTTTAATTAAAAGCAAAGATACGGATTCCCGATGGTACGGCATATACCGAAATCATCGTTTTGGATACCAATTTTACTGGTATACCGGCATCGTTCTTACCGGCCCGTTGAAATTGGTAATTCTATCCGTGAAATTGATACACAGGCTCTTAATTCCCCTATCTAATTTTGCAATCAGAAAGATAATCAAACAGATAACGACATGAAAAAAGAACAGATTCAAGAGAACGGCATCAGTCGTCGCGGGTTCCTGAAACGAACCGCATTGGCAGGCGCGGCCATCTGCATCGCGCCGGCATTGGAGAAAGTAACGGCCGCGGAAAAAGCCATTACAGGTAAATCGTCAGTATCGGCAGCAACCATTCCAGCAGGAATGGCAGCAGTCCGCGCACAGCGTACCTTGAGCAGCGGCAAGGCAGCCTTTACCATTTCGGCGATGGGCTTCGGCTGCATGGGGCTGAACCATCACCGCAGCCAGTCTCCCGATGAAAAGACCTGCATCCGGTTGATTCACGAAGCGATAGAACGGGGTGTAACCTTATTCGATACGGCTGAAAGCTATGGCTACCACAAGAATGAAAAACTGGTAGGCGAAGCCCTGAAAGGCTATACCGACCGCGTGTTCGTCTCTTCCAAATTCGGGCACAAGTTCGTGAACGGCGTGCAGGTGAAGACCGAAGAGGACAGCACCCCGACAAACATCCGGCGCGTATGCGAGAACTCCCTGCGCAATCTCGGCGTGGAGACGCTCGGCATATTCTACCAGCATCGCGTCGACCCTGCGACGCCCATCGAGGTCGTAGCCGAAACATGCGGCGAGCTTATCCGGGAGGGAAAGATACTGCACTGGGGCATGTGCGAGGTCAATGCTGAAACCATCCGCCGGGCGCACAAGGTATGTCCGGTTACGGCCATACAGAGCGAGTATCACTTCATGCACCGCGCGGTGGAAGAAAACGGCGTGCTGGCGCTTTGCGAGGAACTGGGTATCGGTTTCGTGCCGTACAGCCCGCTGAACCGTGGTTTCCTCGGCGGCATGATAAACGAGTACACCCGGTTCGACACCGCCAACGACAACCGCCAGACGCTTCCGCGTTTCCAGCCCGAAGCCATCCGTGCCAACACGCGTATCGTGGAGGTACTGAACGCTTTCGGACGGACGAGAGGCATTACCACGGCGCAGGTGGCATTGGCATGGCTGCTGAACAGGAGGCCTTTTATCGTTCCTATTCCCGGCACGACCAAGCTCTCGCACCTCGAAGAGAACCTGCGGGCCTGCGACATAGTGTTCACGTCGGAAGAAGTGACCGAGCTGGAAAAGGCCGTGGCCGCAATTCCGGTCGTGGGAAGCCGCTATGACGCTTTGCAGGAATCGAAAATCCAGAAATAGGAAGGGCGTATGAGAAAGGTTGTCTTTTATATGATGGCCGCCGCCTTGCTGTCGGGTTGCAACGCACGCAACGGGAATATCATGCAAATCGAGGAACAGGGCAGTTTCGCCGTGGGCGGCACGGTGCTCACCGATTCACTGGGGCGCACCTATCACGGCGACCACGCCTACGTGTTCTATCAGAAACCCGTCGATGCCCGGAAATACCCGCTTGTCTTCGCCCACGGCGTGGGGCAGTTTTCCAAGACATGGGAAACTACGCCGGACGGCCGCGAGGGGTTCCAGAATATTTTCCTGCGCCGCGGTTTCCAGACTTATCTCGTCGACCAGCCCCGCCGGGGAAACGCGGGGCGGAGCACGACACCCGCAACCGTTACCCCCGTCTTCGACGAGGAGACGTGGTTCAACCGTTTCCGCGTGGGCATCTGGCCCGATTATTTCGAGGGCGTGCAGTTCAGCCGCGACAAGGAGGCTCTGAACCAGTATTTCCGTCAGATGACGCCAACTCTCGGCCCTCCCGATCTGGATGTCTACGCCAAGGCGTATGCCGCACTGTTCGACAGGATAGGTCCGGCTGTCTTCGTCACCCATTCGCAGGGCGGAGGTGTCGGATGGCTTACACTGCCGCAGACAAGGAACATCCGTGCCATCGTCGCCTACGAGCCGGGAACAAACGTGCCTTTTCCCGAAGGGCAGATGCCGGAGGAAGGGAAAGTACTAACCCTGTCGAAGAAGACCGAAGGCGTGGAAGTGCCGATGGAAGAATTTCTGCAGTTCACGAAAATCCCTATCATCATCTACTATGGCGACAATCTGCCGGAAACCGACGAACGGCCGGAACTGTACGAATGGACACGACGCCTGCATCTGATGCGCAAATGGGCTGCCTTGCTCAACGAACACGGCGGCGATGTCACGGTCATTCATCTGCCGGAGATAGGTTTGAAGGGCAACACCCATTTTCCCTTCTCCGATTTGAACAACGTGGAGGTGGCCGATCACCTGTCGAGATGGTTACATGAGAAAGGACTGGATTGAGAAGGCGGAGTCATGGACGAAGGAACTTTCTGAAAATGGCGGGAATAGCCGGCGGAACGATGACTGAAAACGACTATTGAGTTAATCGAACAACCTTTAACAATTTTCATATGATACCATTATTTATCGGAGGCATCGGTATGCAGGAAGTGCTGCTGATTGCATTAGTCGTCCTGCTGTTCTTCGGAGGACGCAAAATTCCCGAACTGATGAAAGGCATCGGCAAAGGTGTCCGTTCATTCAAGGAAGGTATGAACGGCATGGAGAAAGAAATCAGTCCCGAAAATACCGACAAGAAAGAGGAGTGACATGGCAAAGGAAGACAAAACGGACGGCTTGAGCTTTTGGGAGCACTTGGACGTGCTGCGGACGGCGATTGTTAAAATCGTCGCCGTGGCCGTCGTGTTCGGTATCGCCGCCTTTTGTTTTAAGGAAAAACTTTTTGCCGTTATCCTTGCCCCGAAAAACGACGGCTTCATCACGTACCGTCTTTTCAACCGGATTGCAGCATGGGCCGGCGGCGAGACCGGGAGTTTTGCCGTGCAGCTCATCAACACGGGACTGGCCGGGCAGTTCGTCATCCACATGAAGACGGCATTATGCGCGGGTGTCCTGTGCGCGTCGCCCTATATCCTTTACCAGTTGTTCCGGTTCGTGTCGCCTGCCCTGTATGCCTGCGAGCGGAAATATGCCGTGCGGATAGTCGGAGGCGGCTATGCAATGTTCCTGATGGGTGTGGCGGTCAGCTACTTTCTTATTTTCCCGCTGACATTCCGTTTCCTTGGAACCTATCAGGTCAGCGGTGAAGTGGAGAACATGATCGTCTTGCAATCCTACATTTCGACCCTCGTGCTGATGTGCCTGACAATGGGTATCGTGTTCGAGATTCCGATTTTATCATGGCTGTTTGCCAAATTGGGGTTTCTCACCGCCGATTTCATGCGACGTTACCGGAAGCACGCTATAGTGATTATCCTTATCGTTGCGGCTGTCATCACGCCGACTTCGGACGTGTTCACGTTGTCATTGGTCACATTGCCGATGTGGGTTTTATATGAAGCGAGCATTCTGGTCGTAAATAGAGCTGCAAGTAAAAAGGCAGTAGACAGATAAAGAAACGACATCTTGAAGTGAAAAACAATCTGCCGGCCAAAAGATAAAACAAACCTTTTTACAATAAGAGGTAAGGTACTGTAACACGTAGGTAATCCGTTTTATAAACGGCAGGTTTTTATTCGTTTCTGCATTATACATAGAAAAGCCGTACCCTGCTCGTTTTCCGAAAGGCACGGCTTTCATCCCCTAAAAAGAGGAATCAGACAGTGACAACAGTTACATATAAATTCTGTCGCTCCTGTTCGCAGAATTTATCGTACTCGGCTTTGTCCGTGCCGCTCTCGATAGCCCGGTCGATAACGTCTCCCAACTCGTCGAAACAAACCTCTTCGTTCACACATTCCACCTCCATTCCTTTCACAAGATAGACCTCGTAATAATCCGATCCGTTGAGTGCGACGATGACGTACCCTGCGTGCAGCCGTCCGTTCACCTTAATGCGGAGTGCCGGCAAATCCCTGTATAGGGTGGCGGCAAACTCTTTGATACCCCACGACATGAGGACGGTCATGGGGGTTAACGCTACTAACTGTTCCTTAATGGTCTGTGCGACCTGCATTACATATTCTTTTTCCATAATTCTAAGTTTATAAATTATTATTCCATGATTTACTCGAACCAATCGGGGTTATCCTTTTTGAGTTCGGCTATCAACTCGTTTTCGGGAAGCTGAAGCGTTCTCTCGTCGGTAAAGAAGAAAATCTCGTCATAAATCCTTTCGGCTTCTTTACTGGCAAAACCTTCGTTCTCGTCATTGAAACTGCCGGGCTGCAAGGCATCGAGCAGGATTGTCGAACCGATAAGCAATTCTTCGCCATCGACAGATTCCACGATGCGGGAGTAATAAGACCTGCCGTTGAATTGAATCTTAGTTGTTTTCATATCGTCGTTTTTATATTAATGGTACATTTTTTCCGTGTTCATTGAGGTATTCCATGATATGCTTCGCTTCCTCGTGCGATGCCCGGTTCCGGTCATCGTAACGGCGTGTTTCGTCCGCCATGACCTTGATACACGCCTTAATCAGGCGGTACAGGCTTTGCTGAAGCGTCGGGTGCATGTCCGGGATTGCCGCCGCGAACCGTTCGGGGTTGAAACTGAAACTGTTTACCGCCATTTCCCAGTCTTTGGCGAGGCGGTATTCTTTGCTTTCTTTAATGTCCATATTCTTGAATTTTAATAGTTCTCGTTGCATATTCTGTCAAGTTCCTCAATTATGGGTGTCACCTTTTTGCCTGTAAGACTTTCTATGTCATACAGCAAGTGCTCCAAGCGTTCATACGCCTTTTCTCCCGCTTTTGTAAATTCTCCGGTACTGTCGAATGCGCTACCTTCGCAGCCCAGTTCTTGCAATAATTCTTCTAATGTCTTCATTTGTTAAATTTTAATAATTGTTTTTCTTTTCCCTCCTTTCGGTTCCTTTCTCTGCCTGAACCGCTTTGAGGTTTTACGGATGCGGTACACGGCTGTCGGTACAGCTTCATACGACGGCTTTTCCTGCCAATTACTCTTTCGCAGAAAGGAAGAATTTGCAGGAAATACACTTCAAGCCGCCGTATCAAGCGCGACAGCGGACCTTTGCATCTGATAAAACACAACGGTGACGGCAGAGAATGAAGCCGGGAAAGCGGTAAGGGAATCGGTAGAAAAGGGATATGCCCGTCAGGGTTAGAATAGGGATAAAACGGGCCATGTGCCTGTACTTGCGGGCAGGTAAAAAAGAGAAAGATGGTAAGACTATAAAGGAGGAATGCGCCCTATGGAAACAGCGGGCGGATAAAAAAGGACGCATGGCTGCCGTCTCCGGGGTGGGCAGACGCGGTAGCCATGCCTGTGTTTATTGTTCGTTCTTCTCCAGATACTCTTTCATTGCCTCGTTCACGATGTCTTTCAGCGACATGTTCTTCTTGATGGCGAGGAATTTCATACGGGTATGAATGCTTTTGTTGATGACGAAGTTGCAATGAACCGCCGTTTCTTTTTCCGTGGGGGCTGCTACCGGCTGTTTTCCGCCGGTAGTCTTTTTCGTAGGTGACAGCAACCCGTCCAGTCCGCCTTTCATGCTGTCTTTCAGTAAATCGCTCTTGCTCATATCGGGATTATTTTAATTTCAGTACCTCTTGCGCCAGTGCCATGTAGTCCTTGGCTCCGTTGCTGTTCCTGCTATACTCGAAGATGTTCTTGCCCTTTATGGGAGCTTCGGCCAAAGATACGTTATCCCGTATAACGGTCTTGAACACCTTTTCGCAGAATGAATCCTTGACGAGTTCGGCCACACTTTTGTTCAGTGTCTTGCGTTTGTCGAACTGGGTAATTACAATGCCACCAATAGCGAGTTTCGGATTCAGGCGTTCCTGGACGGTGGCAATCACATTCATGATCTTGGCCATGCCGCGCATGGCGAGGAATTGTGCCTGTACCGGGATAATCAGGTAGTCTGCGGCGGTAAGGGCGTTCAGCGTCAGCAACCCCAACGAGGGCGGACAGTCGATAAGGATATAATCGAATTTCCGGTTTTCGAGCAACTTGCCAATCAGGCCGTTCAATATCAGTTCCCGTCCCGGCTCGTTGATGAGTTCTGCCTCGGCAGCCGAGAGGTCGAGGCAGGACGGTACGACGGTTACACCTCCTGCCGTTTCAACTAATGGCAAGGGGTATTTGCCTTTCATCGCCCCGTACACCGTCTGTTCTTCCTCAATGGAGAGGCCGAAGGATTCCGTAAGGTTCGCCTGACCGTCCATGTCGATAGCCAGCACGCGCTTTTTCTTTTGCTGCAGGGCCGCAGCCAGATTGATGGTGGTGGTCGTCTTTCCGACCCCTCCCTTATGGTTCAAGACCGCAATTATTTTTGTCATCGTTTCACTCTTTTATTCCACTTGCAAAGTTAATACTATTTTTCGTAAATACTAAAATTAGTATATACTAATTCACTAAAAACTATTGTTTTAGCAGTGTAGTATTTTAGTATTTACTACTATACTAAAATAAAGTTTGACTAAGAGTAGTATATCCTACATTCGCAGACGAGTGGCTTACTAATCTACTACATATAGGATATACTACATTTAGTATTCGCTTATTTTCAAAGGTTTACTCTCTTATCAGAAAGGCAAATCCTCCTTTTCGTCCTGCGGGAAATCTGCAGGAGGAACGGGTGCGCCGTCTGCTCCGCTTACTGCATTGTCCTCTCCGGCTGCCGCGCCTTCCCGCCTTCCGGTATTGATAAAGGCAATACTCTCTGCCGTGATGGAGAGCTGTATCTGGCTCTCGCCGTTCTTGTCTTTCCACAGGGAAGATGACAGCGTGCCGTCAACAAGTATGAGTCTCCCTTTCGTCAGATATTCGGACAAGCGGATATGGTTGTCCTTGTTGCTGCGTACCCTTATCCAAGTGGTGATGTTTTGCCCCTTTGAATAATCGTCAACGGCTATGTCCATAGCCATGAATGAGCCGTGTGCTCCTGAAATTACTTGGCAATCTTTGCCGATGCGTCCGATAGTGTGAACATGTAACATAATAGAAAATTGTTTGTGGCAAGGTGGTTGGTCCTGCCGTTACCTAACTGTTTATTTTTTCCCTCTTTTCGGTTCCTTTCTCTGCCTGAACCGTTCCGGGATTTTATAGATGCGGTACCCGGCTGCCGGTACAGCTTCATACGACGGCTTTTCTTGCCAATTACTCTTCGTAGAAGGAAGAATTTGCAAGAAATACACTTCAAGCCGCCGGATCAAGCGCGGCAGCCTACCTTTGCATCTGAAAAATCGGACGGTGACGGCAGAGAGGAGACCGTAGAGGTTATACATATAATTGATATAAAGGGAAGAGGGCTTCGCCCAAGTATAAGAGCAGAGGAAAAGAGAGAGGTATAAAAGGAAACCGCCAACGGAGTTGCGGTAATTTACAAACGGGTATCGTGCCCTTCACCGACGATGTTGTCATAGGCACGATACCTTATCATAGCTTATTTTGTCAGAACCGGTATCTCAAAGGGAGGAATGCAGCAAATCGCCCATCCTTTGTTCTGGCAAAGTACAAAACCCTCTGACGATAGTATCTCCGTTTACGCCTTCAAGTCCGGCGAACATTTGTAATGCGTCAAACCCTCTGTCGAACTGTTCCATGATGACGGCGGGGGCAAAATGGATAATCCCGTGAGGGTAGCTTTTCGATGTGCCAATCCACCCGCGCAAATAATCATCGAAACAGCCTTCTGCTCTTGACGCATGGAACTCTTGTGAATGGGAACTGCAAATGGTTTTACCGTAGATTTCGTCTCCTAAAATTAAAGTTCCCGTTTGCGGATTGTACATAAAACGCCGATTGGTTATTTGAAGAATATCTATGATTTCCCATTTGACATTGATAACCATCAGGATTTTTTCAACCTGCCTTTTCATGCGTTTGCCTGTTTTACAATTTTTCTTGTCCATCACTTGTCTTTTATGCCGTGAAACATCTGCTTTTTTACCCTTTTTTCGATTCTTCTCTCTGTCTGAACCGTTCCGGGATTTTACAGATGCGGAACACGGCTGCCGACAGGGCTTCATACGGTGGGTTTCCCGGCCAATTACGCTTTCATGGAAAGGAAGAATTTGCGGGGAATGCACTTCAAGCCGCCGGATCAAGCATGGCAGCCGACCTTTGCATCTGGCAAACCGGACGATACCGGCAGAGAGGAGACCGGAACAGACCGGTAAATATGATGGTAAAAAGGGAGTACGGCTTTGCCTGTATAAATGCAGGGGAAGCGAAGTAGAAAAGGGTCCGGCTTGGGCGGGTCAGGCAAGGGTCTGCCGGGGCAAACATGAAAGGGATTCTCCTTATCCGCTCCACGCCTGAATTTCGACCGGGCGGAATGAAAGCGCGGAGCGAATAAGAAGTATCACCGTTTGCCCTTGACGTGGCAGGTCACAAGGGAAAGATACGGAACAGAGGCGGAAAGTCCGAAACCAGCGGCATAAAGACCGGTCGGGCTGTGGAATACCGTGTTGTTTCGACAGGTCGAAGCTCCGGCATGGAACGGCACGATCCGGGCTGCCGCCGGTTTTGAACGGCCTCCCGTACCTTTCCCTGACGACTTGTTACGGCACAGACTTTCCACTGGTTCACGGGGTTGGGAAAGCCGGCGTATAATAGGGAAACAGCCTGAAGGTAAAAAAGGAGTAATCGTACTATAAAAGGTATCGGTTGCCCCGCAATCCGTCCGGAGGGCTTTCGCCCATCGGACAGACCACAGAGGTTATCGGCTTATAGTTTGGGCTTGTTCTTCGGGAGAATGGGGCAAGAAAGTATTATTCTGTAAAATGGCCCCAGCTCGGTCTTTACCGGGTCTTTCGATACCAAGAATGTTGCGCTCTCCTTGACCTTCGCTATATCCAAAATGGTCTTACAGATGTACTTATTCCTCAAACGTGTTCCTCCCCTGTTGAACTGCAGCGGAAAACCTCGCTTGTCAGTGGTTTTGTGCAGAAACCACTCTTTCGGGTTGTTTTCATCACAGCCAAACTCCAGTCGGTCGTTCATTGTGATATTCATTTCTTTTGCCAATTTGGTGGATAGATACATGTTGCCGGTAACGCTGTTGAACCTTATGCTTCTTTTACCTACACGGTTTTCTCTTGTCCGGCAATTCTCGACGTTGTAAATTACAAATTTCATTTTCTTGAATTATTTACGGGTTATACAAATTACATGCTTACGTGGGCGTACCTTTTGGAAAATCCTTCGTGATTGCGGATAGTGTCGGTTATATCGCTTATTCTCCGGTGTATCGCACTTGCGGAAATGCCTGCATAGGCGGAAAGGTGTCTGTATGAACATTTCGCCTCGTACTCTTTCAGTCTGAAAAGCTCGTAGTCCGTTTGGGGATATTTCTTCTTCACAAACAGCAGTATGTCATACACCAGCTTGTCGGAAGCTGCCAGCACCTCGACGGACGGTGTTTCTTCTTCCTGCATGAGCAAAAAGAAATGTTCGTTGTCGGGGAAACAGTAACAACTATCCTTGTGAATACATTTCAGTCTGCACTTTTTGTACACGCCGAAAAAATAAGGCTCGAAGCTCTCGACAGGTATTTCCGAAATCACGACTTCCCGTTTCATCGCCAAATAGGCGTCGTGAAAGGCGTCCTCGTGCAGGTAACGTCCGAATATGTTACGCAATCTCTGATAGTTGTAAACGAACCAGTTGTCAAAAAGCGAATTTTTTTTCATGTTTCAATTTGTTTTTAAGTTTTTTTTATTTCCCTCCGGTTCGAGCGATTACCGGAAAGTTCGATTCTTTTTTCTGCCTCGTCTTTGCATCACGGGGTTTGCAGCAAGGATTCCATGAAAAATACTCTTGGAATGGAATGAGAAGGAAGATTTTTCATCAGGAAAATCGAAGATGGGCCTTGAGGCAAAGTTTTGAGATGCAATCAACTTTGCGGAAAAAAGTGTCGGGCTTTACGGTCGTCGGTTCGTGATAGCATCTCAATCTACAAAGGGGGGGGAAGCGAAAGCCTGCCTATAAAAGACAAGGTGTGTGGTATAAAAGGAGTGGCTGGAGGTACAAGGGGAAGATTCCGTTACAACCGGGTATGGCCGTGGCAGACCGGAAGGTGAAAAAATCCCCTGTCCGGTGTTGTAACCGAACAGAGGGAAAAGGTTAAATCTATGAATTATGGTCATGCCGCTTTGTCGGTGGCCTCGTGTTCGGAAAGGGCGGACTGCGTGCGTTCCGCCTCTTTCATGCTTTCGTCGATCCGATGCTGTAAAGCGTTGCACTCCTGTTTGAGCCTTGCCAACTCGTCCGCCTTGCTCCACTTGCGGGCGATGATTCCCTGCAAAGCGGGTATCTCGCTCTCCAGCTTGGCTATCTTCTGCCGTTGTTCCTCAATCATGCCGGGCAGCTTGGCGAGGGCGGCTTGCGGGTATCGGGAGGATTCCACGAAGCCCAGAGGCAATGCTCCCGATATGCCACAACGGTATTTCAGTCCGCTTACGCCCTCGACGAGGAACGTGTTGCGGTAGAATGTACCGCCCATGTCATACTCGCTGTACACCGACAGGTTCAATCCGGCATACGTGCCTATCGTACCGATTGCCCCGTTGCGGTAGGTCTTGGAAATGCGGTGCAGCTCCCGTCCGGTCTCTTCCGCCGTGGCTTGTGCGAGGTTCAACAGCCGGGTCGTCCGGTCTCCGGTGTAAGAGGTGATATATTCCCAGTCCTGCGTCATGCGTGCCGCCGCACTCTCGGCCTTTGTCATGTCTTCCCGGTTGGCCGCAATCTTACGCTCGGCCCTGATACGGTCTTTCTTGAAAATGGCCTGTTCCTTTTCGAGCTGCATAATCTTGTTGTCGAGCTTCGTTTTCTCCAACAGGTCGGTATTTCCCGACAGGAGAGCCACGAACTCGGCGAAATTCATGCCGTTATCCTCGTCCATAGCGTCCTCGTCGATACGGCGCACAGCAATCGTACCGTTGTTAATTTGGTTGATGAACATTTGCTTGGTTTTCAACAGGTTAAATTTGTAAGCGTCGAGCGTCTTTTCCGTTCCGTAAATCACCACGTCCACGGTATTGTTTCCCCAGAGCTTAACGGTGTTGCCTTTGCGTACCGCACGACCGTTGCGCTGCTCCATGTCGGCGGGGCGCCAAGGTATCTCCAGATGATGCACCGCAACGGCCCTTTCTTGGGCGTTTACTCCCGTTCCCAACATCGAGGTAGAGCCGAACAACACCCGTACCCTGCCACTGTTCATGTCCGCAAAAAGTTTCTTTCTCGCCCGTTCGGTCTTGGCGTACTGGATAAACTGGATTTCATCGGCAGGAATCCCCATTGCCACCAGCTTGTCCTTGATGTCGCTATAGATGTTCCACTCGTTCGGCTTGTAAGTGGCAAGGTCGCTGAAGACGAACTGTGTACCACGATTGGCATTTGAACTTACATAATAATCATAAATAGTTCTTGCGCAAATCGAAGCCTTGTTGTTCGGGTCATCAGTAAACTTATCGCCCAACAGACGCATATCAAGAGACATCTTACGGGCCACGTTGGTAGCAACAAGCATTTTTGCCTTGTCGAGATTGTCCGGCTGCGGAATATCCAACCCCAAATCTTCCCATTGTCCGCTGTGCGCAAAGGCGACGAGCCGCCCGATCATTTCCTCCTGTTGGATAGTGGGTGCATGGGAAAGGAAACGCACGTTTTTGTCCGGCACATCGAGGTTTATCATATCGGCTGTACGATAGTCGGTAATCTCCCGCAGGAACATCGCCAGTTCCGGCACTTTGATGTAAGTGCGGAAACGCTCTTTGCGCTTTATCGTACCCGTTACGTTCAGCTCGTAGTCGGCGGCCTTTTTCGTGAAGATAGCCGCCCAAGCGTCGAAACAGCTTACTTGTTGCCGTTTGAGTTCCCTTGGACGCAGATATTTGAACATCACGTACAGTTCGGTCAGCGCATTGACGACCACCGTACCCGACAGGAACGTAGCCCCCAAGTCCTTTCCCGTGCGGCGTTGAATGTCCCGAATGGCAAACAAAAGGTTCATCGCCCTTTGCGAGCCTTGCGCATTGCCGATGCCCGCTACTCTCGTGTGGCGTGTCTGGAACATCAAATTTTTATAGCAGTGGCATTCGTCTACAAAAATGTGGTCTATGCCCATCGAACGGAAATCGATGGTATCGTCTTTCCGGAGGTCTATCTTCATCTGCAGTTCGGCGAGCTTGGCTTCAAGGTTCTGTTTCCGGGTTTCCAGTCCTTTCTGCATCCTGCCGCTCCGGTAACGCATAGTGGATTGCTCCAGCACTTCGAGGCTGCGCTCCACATCGGCCAGTTCTTCCGAGAATATGTCGTACATGGTTTCTTCGGATTGCGGAATCTTGCTAAACTGGTCGTGTGTCAGGATAATGCAATCCCAGTTGTTGTTCTTGATTTTTGAAAACACTTCCTTGCGGTTGGCGGGGGTGAAATCTTCCTTGCCCGGATAGAGCACCTTGGCCGTGGGGTATGCCTTTCGGAATGTATCGGCAATCTCGTGTACATTGGCTTTCAGCCCGATAATGAGGGGTTTCTGCACCAGTCCGAGACGTTTCATTTCGTATGCGGCCACGCACATAATCATCGTCTTGCCCGTGCCGACCTCGTGCCAGCAGATACCGCCGCCGTTCTGCTTAATCATCCAGATAGCGTCTTTCTGTGAGGGATAAAGTTCTTTGTACGGGAACAGCTCGAAAGAGAGGCCGGGGAACGTCTGCGCCGAGCCGTCGTAGTGCGGACGCACGTAACAATTGAAGCGCTCGTTGTATGTCCTTACCAGTTCGTCCCGGACTTCCAAAGGCTCATCGTCAAGCCACCGGTTGAAACGGTCTCTAATTTCCTGTATCTTGGCGGCGGCCTCCTGCATGGCTTCCTCGTCCGGCACACGTATTTTGCTGCCGTTCCGGTATTCCTCTTTCGTTATCTCAGGTACGGTATCGTGCAGGGCGTGTACAAACAAGTCCTCGCCGTTGTAATTGCGCACGGAATAGGTATTGTATGCCACGGGCGAATATCCCTGCAGCCGAATCAAGTAGGTATCGTTCACGTCGAAATACATCACGTCCGCACCCACTCCGAATAGGTCGGAGGCGAAATCGGCGTACAGCTTCGTATCTATCCACCGCTCGCCCATGTTGATGTCGAGTTCTTCATAGGGTATCGGTTCGGGTATGGTGTTCTCCAGTGCCTTTGCGGACGCTTCGGCCCATTCTTTCTCCTTGCCTGCGAGATTCGGGAGAAAGGAAAGCGTCTCTTCCTGCTTGGCGATGATGTTTCCGGAGAGGAACTTTCCTTTGTGCTCCCATTCCCCATTGGCCGGATTGTAGAAAATTTCCCCTTGCAGGGCTTCGATGATTTCTTCTTCCTCCTTGTTCGTGGCTTGTGCCATGTAGCCCATATCGACCTTGCCGTAAAAGTTCAGGCTGCTTGCCAAGGCTTCCACGGGGGACAGCGTTACGGCGGTGTCTATCTTCTTGAAAGCTACAGGTTCACGCATAACGTCGGCTTTGAAGATGTCCCTGCCGACCTGCATTTCTATCGTGAACACCTCCGTACCGAGGCTGTCGAGCAAGATAAACTCCTTGTTGTCGTTGTCGTGGAAAAATCCCCATTTGGCAATAAAAGCGTCGTATAGGGTGTTGAGTTGTTTACGCAGTTCCGAGCACTCCTTTTGTTCTTCCCGTTCCCTGCCGGACAGCTCGAAATACACCTTGCGTATGGGGAAATAGTCGGCGGCCCTGTCCGTATTTACCTTGCCCTCGTCCACGGGTACGAAATCAACGGCTGTCTCCGTGTAACGGCTCGACTTACGAAACCGAAGCGTACCTACCTGCCCCTCGAAAACGACCATTGCGCCGTTCTTCATCCATGTTTCCATGTCCTCCGTGTAGGCACGTATGCCTTTGACCGTCTGCGGCTCGCCGAAAAGAGACATCTGCACGGGGGTGTTGTCCTGGCCGTGATTGGCAAAAAGAGCCTTGCGAAAATAGCGGTCGAAATCGTATTTGAGCAGTGCGGAAAGGTATTGGGACATGGCGTTTCCATCGCCTAACCACTGGTATTTGCGGACGTACTTACCGAACTGGTTCAGCGCAATGCGACTGTCCGTGGCAAGGGCGGTCTTGGGGAGGGTAAAGATTTTGTTCGCATAGTCGGTCATCGTTCCTGCCGTGTCGACCTTTTCCTTGGAGACCTGCAAAAACATCTTCTCCCGTAACGAGAGCGTCGCCTTGCGGCTGTGCTTTTGGAATATCAAAAGGTCGCTCCCTACCTCTATGCCGCTCGTCTGCATGAAAAGGGTATCGGGTAGCCGTAAGGCCGTTATGAGGTCGGCATGATTGACGAGGTACTCGCGCACGAACTTGTTGCCCGGCGTGTCGGCAATTCCTCTCGGCGCAACGAACGCCAGCAGTCCGCCCTCGTTCAACAGTTCCATTGCCTTGACAAAAAAGTAGTTGTGTATGGTCTTGGCTGACTGTTCGTACATGCCGCCTTTCTTCCACATTTCCGCATCGAACACCCGGAAATTGCCGAACGGGATATTCGAGGCGATAACATCGAAGCTCTCATGCTCCAGATGCTGGTCGGCTATCGTCTCGAAGCCTGCCGTTACCGTGGTCGCCTCGTCATACAGAAGCGACAGGATAAGCCCCGTAAGACAATCTTTTTCAAAAGCGTAGCTGCGAGTGCCGGGCATGGAGACGGGCAGAAAGCCGCCAATTCCCGCACTGGGTTCAAGAAAGGTACTCATTTGCAGGCAGTTATCCTTGAATGTAGCGTGTATCTGCCGGGTTACTGCGTCCACGAGGAATTTCGGTGTGTAAAAAGCAGTCAGGACGGAGGATTTTATACTGTTGATGACGGCTTGCCGCATGGCGTCGTCATAATAGGGATATGCGCCTATCAAGTCCTGCAGCTTGCGGATAGGCTCGGCCACATCATCGCTGACGGTATGCTCCGTTCCTATATTCAATACATCTTTAATCCCCCCGAAACCGGAATATCGGGATAATACCTCTTTCTCTTCGTCAGTGGCTTGTCGGTCGTCGATACGGACTTTCATTGCCGTTGCAATGGCTTCCACGTTTGCCACCAGTGATTTTAATTTGCTGTAACTCATAATTTAACCTTGTTTGTTTCCCTTTATTCGGCCTGTTTGCGGCCTCCGGGATTATTTTTCTGCCTCTTGAAGGTGGCAGGGACAATCGGACAAGGCTGAAGCGAAAAAATACGCTCGACAACGGAGAGGAAGATTTTTGCGCCTCACTCGCGGCGCAGCCGGCATTGGCAAGATTGGAACGGCCCGTTACCTTCGCGGAAAAATAATACCCCGCAGGTCGCTGCAAGGCTGGGCACGGAAACCGACAGCTAAAAGAGGGAGGAAAATGCGTACAAGGGAGAAAGGACGGAACGGGTATAGAAAAGGGAGAAAGCGTCGTACAACGGGGAATGCTGCCGACAGACCGGAAATCCGGAGAAGATGGGATAAGACAAGGGAATCCTGTGCATAATCAAAAGAAAAACTTACCCCTGTAACCGATTATAATGAATAACCTATGACTGAAAAGAATACTCCCATCTTATCTCCCGAATATCTCGATTTCAGAAACGAGATAACCTCCCGCATCCGGTCGCCCCAATACGAGGCATTGAAGGCCGTAAACAAAGAGATGATCGCCCTGTATTGGGAAATCGGCAGGCGGATTACCGAACAACAAGCGGCCTTGGGCTGGGGAAAATCCGTCATGGAGAACCTTTCGCGGTACATACAAAAGGAGTTTCTGGGTATAAAGGGATTCGGTGTTTCCAACATGTGGGACATGGCCCGTTTTTATACCGAATACCGGTCGAATGAAATTCTCCAACCGTTAGTTGGAGAAATTAGCTGGTCGAAGCACATCGTCATTCTGACCAAGTGCAAAGAGATGCAACAACGGCAATTCTACATCTTGTCAACCAAGAAATACGGCTGGACGAAAGATGTACTTATCAACAAGATAGAAGCAAAGACCTACGAAAATTATCTGCTCGGTCAGAGCAACTTCGACATGACCTTGCCGGAGAAGATAAAGAACCAGGCCATACTTGCCCTGAAAGACGAATATACATTCGACCTTGTGGGCCTTTCGAAAGAACATTCCGAATACGAACTGGAACAAGCGATTATAAAGAATATCCGCGCGTTCCTCATGGAGTAGCGAGATATTCAGTTTTTTCTAACTGAAAGTGAGTACAGAAATGTTATCATAGCATGGCAGAGACTATTTGTCAATCCACTCTTTTAGCCGTTGAGCCTTCTCTTTACTAACGGTTATTTTTGTGTTCGGATACCCTTTTAAGCGGACAATAAGTTTCCCTCCGAAATAATTAGAAAGAAACAATACGTATTCTATGTTAATTATGTATTGGCGGTTGGCACGGAAGAAGCAATCAGGATTGAGTTGCTGTTCGAGTTCGTCCATTGACATATTGACAACTTCTGAAGTTCCATTATTAAGACGAAGGTATACCGTCTTGTTTTCGGTTTCGATATGGTTGATGTCCGAAACACGTACGGTCTTATACCCGTCACGATAGGGCAACAGGAAACGTTCCCGATAGCGGAACTGGTTCTTCTGCAACGAATCGAAAAGCTGCCGGAGATTTTCGTCAGCATAATTCTTGCCAGCTTTGGTAGCTTTATCTATGGCAGCTTCAAGTTCATCGGCATCCAAAGGCTTCAGAAGATAGTCAAAGCTATTGAACTTGAAAGCCTGTACCGCATATTCATCGTATGCGGTGGTGAATATGATTGGAACGGTTGCCGGAGCATATTTAAGCGCTTCAAAACTCAGGCCGTCAGTAAGGCGGATATCCGCAAGGATGAGGTCTGTTGTTTTGCCTGATTGGAAAAAATCGACCGCCTCTTTGATATTTGTAAGTGGTCCTTCAATTATAAACGTCGTATCAATGTCGTTCAGCAATCTAATGAGACGCATGGCATTGCGCTGTTCGTCTTCAAGAATCAGTATCTTCATAGGGACTGTTTTTTTATGATGGGCAAACTCACCGAATAGAAGTTCTCGGCATTTTCTATCTTGACTTTTTTATCGCAGAGCAACGAATAACGCTCTATTATGTTTTTATGACCCAAGCCGGTCGATTCCATTTTTGAGAGCAAGGAAGATTTAAGGTTGCGCACTGTGATATAGTCGTCAGACAACGTGATGTCAATAAACAACGGATTTTCCATCGAAAAACCGTTATGCTTTATTGCATTCTCCACAAGAAGTTGCAACACGGCCGGGGGAAGGTATCCTTTGCATTCTTTCAGTTCGAGGCTGATGTTCGTGACGACCCCTCCGACGTGGCGCACCTGCATCAGATACAAGTATGATTCAAGGAACTTTATCTCATCTCTGACGGGAATCAGATTCCGGTCCAGATTGGTGATGATGTACCGGTACACTTTCGACAGGTTACTCAGGAACTTGCCGGCAAGTTTGGTATCTTCCTCTATCAATTCCAGCAGGTTGTTGAAGTTGTTGAACATGAAGTGCGGATTAATTTGCAGCTTCAGCGAGTTGAGTTGCGACTGTAAGGCAATCTCCTTCTCCTTCATCAGTGCCATTTCAAGAGCCTGCTTCTCATCGCGCGCCCTGATGTATGACTGGAGGAAGAATGTGTTGGCATAAACGCTTGATATGAAAGTGGCTATCATGGCAAAAGTGTAAGCCCCCTTCATGTTGATCAGTTCGTCAAGAAGCCCGTTGCCGGTTTCATCCCACAAAAGATTGAACAGAGATGTCATGCCGAACGCAACGAGGTTATTCAGCGTCAAAAGACAGGAAGCATAGACAATCACCCACACATAAGATGTTCTGAACGGCAAAATCTTAAAAACAAGGTAAGAGAACCCCAAGGATATGTAGGTAAAGAGCATACACAACAAAAAATCGACGACATAATCGACTGTCGCCATTCCCGGTAATTGGTTGGCGGTTTCGTCATCAAGAATTAACCATATAATAAGGTAGAGGATATAGGAAACGAGCGATAGCAGGAAGCCGTTCCGCCAGTTCATTATTTTTACATTTTCTTTGATCATATTTGGTTGCAAAGTTACTTCATGTTGCAAAGGTACGACTTTGCTTTTTCATTTGATAGGTCGAAACCGGATGAAACAGACAAAACAGCAGTTGAAACAGATAAAAGGAGTGTCGAGACAGATGGTTCTATCATTTATACTGTATTCGATGCTTGCATAATGAACGTAGATTGCCAAAACAGGGTATGATTTTGGTAATCTGTAGGAAGGTGACGCATCAAGAAGCATGGCTTAACTGCCCAAAGATGTGCATCTTTGAAAAGAGCATTTACAATGACATTTCAGAAGCCATTTTAGCTGTTTTATAAATGTTTTTTTCCGTTTCGACTGCATGCCGGTTGTCGGCAAATTGGGTATGGAATATCTTTGCAGCCAAAATTGGCGACTTATGATTATTGAAACAGAACACCTTATCATCAGAGATTTTCAGGAGAAGGATGCCGTTGGTTTGCTGGAATACCTCTCCCATCCGCGTGTCAACTGCTTCGTGAGCGAACGCTTGTGCTCTGAAGAGTCTGCACTGGCTTATATATCCAATACTCCAAAGGAGTTGCTGCGCTATGCCGTGTGCCTGAAGGAAGACGATTTCATAATCGGTGATGTTTTTGCATTGCGTGAAGAAGCCGACACATTCAACGTGGGCTGGCATTTCAACCAACGCTTCGAGGGCAAGGGATTGGCGCATGAAGCGGCAACGGAATTTCTGGATTACCTTTTCCGTGAAGCAGGCGCACGTCGCATCTACGGCTTTGTGGAGGATGACAACCTGCGGTCGAAAAGATTGTGCGAACGTCTCGGAATGAGATATGAAGGATGCATGAAGGAATTCATATCGTTTGTGTGCCATCCCGATGGAACACCACGGTATGAGGACACCTGCATTTATGCGGTATTGAATAAGGAATGGAAAAACAATAAGAACAGATGATGAATAGAAGAACATGGATAGCCGGCATCACGGTAACAAGCCTGCTGGCTGCATTATTGACAGCCTGCAAACAAGAACAGAGGGAACAGGAAATGAGACAGACATTGCCCGTCATGGTGGTTTCTTCCCGGGCAGTTGAATTTCAAGAAAGTTATTCCGCCTCCATCCGTGGGCGGCAGGATGTGGACATAGTACCCCAAGTGTCGGGCCGTATCACCCGCCTGTGTGTGAAAGAAGGGGAGCAGGTTAAGACGGGACAAGTGCTTGCCGTCATCGACCAAGTGCCCTATCAGGCAGCCTTGCGCACCGCACAGGCAAACGTCAGCGCAGCACAGGCAAAAGTGGAAACGGCACGGATCGAGCTGCAAGGCAAGCAAGCCTTGTTTGATGAGAAAGTCATATCCGATTACGAACTCTCTCTTGCCCGCAACGGGCTGGCGGTAGCACTTGCCGAACTCGAACAGGCAAAGGCTCAGGAAACGGATGCCCGCAACAATCTCTCCTATACCGAGATAAAAAGTCCCAGCAACGGAGTGGTAGGCACGCTTCCTTTCCGCATCGGCGCACTTGTCAGTCCCGGCATGACGCAGCCCTTCACGGTAGTTTCCGACAATGCGGAAATGTACGCCTATTTCTCCGTCTCCGAAAACAAGCTGCGTCAGTTCAGGACACAATACGGTTCCATAGACAAGATGATTTCCCAAATGCCGGAAGTCGGCCTGCAACTGAATGACGGCACGTTCTACGGACGGAAGGGACGCATAGAGACTGTCAGTGGCGTGGTCAATGCCACCACCGGGGCGGTGCAAATCAAAGCCCGCTTCCCCAACCCCGACCGTGAGCTGCTGAGCGGCACCATCGGCAATATCGTCCTGCAAGGAGTGGATGCGGATGCCATCCTGCTGCCCAAGACCGCCACCGTGGAATTGCAGGACAAGATTATCGCCTACCGCCTCAGAAACGGAAAGGCCGAAGCAGCCTACCTGACCGTGGACCGTCTGAACGATGGTAACCACTTCGTGGTGAAGCAAGGTGTGTCCGTGGGCGACACCATCATCACCGAAGGGGTAGGACTTGTAAAGGAAGGAATGATTGTTACACCTAAAAACGTAACCCCATGAATCTACGATTTTTCATAGACCGCCCGGTATTCTCGGGCGTTATTTCCGTGGTGATTGTCTTGATGGGACTCATCGCCATCAAAGTGCTCCCGGTGGAGCAATATCCCGACATTGCACCGCCTACTGTCAACGTGTTCTGTACCTATCCCGGTGCGAATGCCGAAACCGTGCAGAAAGCGGTAATCGTCCCGCTTGAGGAAGCCATTAACGGAGTGGAGGACATGATCTACATGACCTCTACCGCATCCAACACGGGCGATGCTTCCATCAACATCTATTTCAAGCAGGGTGCCAACGCGGACATGGCGGCGGTGAACGTGCAGAACCGTGTGAATGGCGCGTTAAGCCAGCTTCCGGCGGAAGCCACCAAAAGCGGCGTCACGACAGAGAAACAGCAGAATGCCGAGCTGATGACTTTCGCGCTTTACTCACCCGACGACCGTTTCGACCAGACTTTCCTGAACAATTACATGAAAATCAATGTCGAGCCACGGGTGAAACGTATAGGCGGTGTCGGAAAGGCACAGCTGTTCGGCTCGAACTACAGTATGCGTTTGTGGCTCAAACCGGACAAGATGGCGGGGTACGGGCTTATCCCGGATGATATTTCGGCGGTATTGGCACGGCAGAACATTGAGGCCGCCACCGGTTCTTTCGGACAGAACTCCGACGGGGCAAACGAGTACACGATGAAATACCGGGGCAGGCTCTCGACTGCGGAAGAGTTCGGCGAACTGGTGGTCAAGTCCCTGCCCGGCGGCGATGTATTGCGATTGAAAGAGGTCGCGGATATAGAGCTGGGCGATGAGTATTACAATTATTCATCCGAAGTGAACGGACATCCGGCAGCCATGATGATGATAAACCAGAAATCCGGTTCGAACGCATCAAGCACCATCAATGAGATACACGAGGTACTCGATGACCTCAGCCGCGATTTGCCCGAAGGGGCAGAGTTTGTGGTGCTTACCGACACCAACAAGTTCCTGAATGCCTCCATCCATTCTGTCATCAGGACGCTTATCGAGGCGATACTTTTAGTCATCGTGGTGGTGTATGTGTTCTTACAGGACATCAAGTCCACGCTGATTCCCACGATTTCTATCTTCGTGTCCATCATCGGAACGTTTGCCGTAATGTCACTGATAGGCTTTTCCATCAACCTGCTTACGCTTTTCGCCCTTGTGCTTGCCATAGGCACGGTGGTGGACGATGCCATCGTGGTGGTGGAAGCCGTGCAGGCGAAGTTCGACGAGGGGTATCAGTCTCCGGTGCTTGCCGCCGATGATGCCATGAAGGGCGTGTCGTCGGCCATTCTGACCTCCACCCTTATTTTCATGGCGGTGTTCTTCCCTGTGGGCATGATGGGCGGTACTTCAGGGGCGTTCTATACGCAGTTCGGTATCACGATGGCGGTTGCCGTGGGCATTTCGGCCATCAATGCCTTCACCCTTTCTCCGGCATTGTGCGCCCTGCTGCTGAAGCCTTACATTGACGAGCACGGGAACACGAAGAACAACTTCGCGGCACGCTTCCGCAAGGCATTCAATGCGGTTTTTGACCGTTTGAGCCGTCGTTATGTGCGCGGTGTGCTATATGTCATTCATCGCAGGTGGCTGCTGTGGGGCACTATCGCGGTATCGTTCGGGCTGTTGGTGCTTTTTGTCAATACGACCAAGACCGGACTTATTCCTGAAGAAGATACAGGCACGGTCATGGTCAGCATGAACACGAAACCCGGTACATCCATGGCGCAGACCGGCAAAACCCTAAAACGTATAAACAGCCGTCTTGACAGTATCGCAGAGATTGAATACAACGGTACTGTGGCAGGCTTTTCTTTCAGTGGCTCGGGACCTTCGCAGGCCATGTCTTTTCTCACTCTCACGGATTGGGACGAGCGCAAAGGGGAAGGGCAGTCGGTGAACGATGTAATAGGCCGTATTTATGCCGCCACCGCCGATATTCCCGATGCCACCGTATTCGCCATGTCGCCCCCGATGATTGCCGGATATGGGATGGGCAACGGTTTTGAACTGTACTTGCAGGACAAAAACGCCGGAGACATAACCGCCTTCAGCCAAGTGACCGACCGGTTTGTGGAAGCGTTGTCGGGCAGACCGGAGATCGGTGAGGTCTATTCATCGTTCGCGGCTGATTATCCGCAATACTGGGTGGATATAGATGCTGCCAAATGCGAACAGTCCGGTGTGTCTCCTTCCGATGTCCTGTCAACACTCTCGGGATATTTTTCGGGAGAATATGTATCGAATTTCAACCGCTTCTCAAAACTGTACCATGTCACCATGCAGGCTCCTGCCGAATATCGCATGGACACCGAATCGTTGGACGGCATGTATGTCCGTACTTCCGACGGCTCCATGTCGCCGTTGAGCCATTTTGTCCGTCTTACCAAGACCAACGGTCCGTCGGACCTGACCCGCTTCAATATGTTCAATGCCATTTCCATCAGCGGGTCGCCGGCAACAGGATACAGTTCGGGACAGGTATTGAAGGCCATAAGGGAAACTGCCGACCACGTTCTCCCGTCAGGTTACACCTACGAGTTGGGAGGGTTGTCGCGCGAAGAAAGCAATACGACGAACAATGCCGTGTGGATATTCGTGCTGTGCATGGTCTTGATATACCTCATACTGTGTGCCCTCTATGAAAGCGTGTTCATCCCGTTTGCCGTGTTGCTGTCCGTGCCTTGCGGTTTGATGGGCAGCTTCCTGTTCGCGGGACTGTTCGGGCTGGAGAACAACATCTACATGCAGACCGGACTGATTATGATTATCGGGCTGCTTGCCAAGACAGCCATTCTGCTGACCGAATATGCCGGCAAGCGGCGGTCGGAAGGCATGACCCTCGCGCAGGCGGCATACAGTGCGGCAAAGGTTCGCCTGCGCCCCATCCTGATGACCGTATTGTCTATGGTGTTCGGACTCGTTCCGCTGATGATGGCTCATGGTGTGGGTGCCAACGGCAGCCGCTCGCTCGCCACGGGCGTAATCGGAGGTATGATAGTAGGTACGCTGGCACTGCTGTTCCTCGTACCGTCACTGTTCATCACATTTCAATATATTCAAGAACGGATTAAACGTAATTAAATGAAGAAGATCATCTTATTTACCATATCAACCTTGATGCTTACCGGCTGTGGCACATACAGCCGGTATCATCGGGCTGACATTCCGACAGAGAAGCTGTACCGGAATATCCCGGCTGGCATTGATACAACAACGCTTGCATCCATGTCATGGCGGGAGATGTTTACCGACCGTAAACTTCAGTTTTTGATTGAGACAGGACTCCGGCAGAATACCGACCTCAATGTGGCACGCCTGCGAGTGGAAGCGGCAGAAGCCGCCCTGATGACAGCCAGACTGTCGTACCTCCCTTCATTGGGAATCAGTGCGGAAGGCAGCGGAAACAAATATGACGGAGCTACGGCAAAGGCGTACAATGTGGGAGCGTCCGCAAGTTGGGAGCTTGAATTATTCGGCAAACTTACGGCAGCAAAGCGTGGTGCGGTTGCCGCATTGCAAGGAAGTCGTGACTACCGGCAGGCCGTACAGACACAGCTTGTCGCTACGATAGCGGACAGTTACTATACCCTCGCCCTGCTTGATGCGCAAAAGGTGATAAATCATCGGACTTTGGAAAACTGGCAGGCTACCGTGCGCACACTTGAAGCGTTGAAAAAGGTGGGCAAGGCGAATGATGCCGGTGTGTTGCAGGCAAGGGCAAACGTGATGCAGCTGGAATCATCGCAACTGGCTATATGCAAAAGTATCTCTGAGACAGAAAACGCCTTGTCGGCGATACTTGCCATGCCGTCGCACTCGATTGAGCGGAGCGATTTGGCAGAAGCGTCTTTCCCCGATACAATCTCTGTCGGAGTTCCTTTGCTGTTATTATCCAATCGTCCTGATGTTCGTCGGGCTGAAATGGAACTGGCTCAAGCGTTCTACGCCACCAATGTAGCCCGCTCGGCCTTCTACCCCAATATCACTCTTTCGGGTACATTGGGCTGGACCAACAATGGAGGCGGGGTAATCACCAATCCCGGACAGTGGCTGTTCAATGCAATCGCTTCGCTGACACAGCCGTTATTCAACCGTGGAACAAATATCGCTAATTTGAAAATTGCTCAAACCCGTCAGGAAGAAGCCAGATTGTTATACCAACAGTCATTACTGAACGCGGGGAAAGAGGTGAATGATGCCTTAACCGCATGGCAGACGGCAAAATCGCAATTTGAAATAAACACCCATCAGGTTGAAACCTTGCGTGAAGCTGTGCGAAAGACGGAACTGTTGATGCGCCATTCCGGTACCACCTATCTGGAAATATTAACTACCCAACAGTCACTCCTTGAAGCAGAGACAAACCGGTTGCAAACCAGCTTTGACCGCATACAGAGTATTATCAAACTTTATCATGCACTGGGAGGTGGAATATAAATTAGAATCGGGTATCGAAAATACCTTTTGACATTGATTACGGAATCAGAATTGCAATGGAAGTTATTAGTGGGACATGGAAAAGTTGTATCATTTTTGAGCTAAGCGATGGGGCTAAATGTCCGAGCAAATTACACAAATTGTTTCCTGAAGCCAATGCTCGTGTTATAAATCAGCAATTAAAGAAATTGGAAATGTATGGAATCATAGAGAAGAAAATATTTGCGGAACTTCCCCCACATTCCGAATACTCGATTACTCCGATAGGTGAAACCCTTTTGCCTATCATTGAGAAACTGGAAGAGTGGGGCAATTTCTTTCGTCCCAATATGGAAAAAATATTAGGAATGTCAGCAGACAAAATGTAATTCATTCCTTTGCTTATATATTACACAGTAATAAATTGCATAAATACATGAAAACAAGATATTTCGAGAAGACATTGAAACAGGTGAACGGCAGGTGCAAAGCTCCCGTGGCAGAGAAAACTGCCGGTTGTACAGGTATGTCGGAATAACCTTATCCCAATGAATATGGAAGCAAAGCTCTGGTTCATGGTTTTGTGCGGCCTTGCAGTCCTGCTGTCGTATCTTGCCGGTTTCTGGCGACGGAAGACTGCAGCTGCTGCGTTCGCAGCAGCACGCCGCTACCGCCAAAGAGCGCGACCGTTATTGCCGTCTGGCGGTACTGGCGGGCCATCGGGAAGCCTGCCTCATGTTCTGTTTCGCCCGTTCGGACTTTTTCGAGGACCATCAGCCGCTCAAGCCGTTCAAATCGCACGGAATAAAAGTCGCTTTCTATGGGTATTACTATCCTTCACGGTACGCCGACCTGATCGACGATGAACAGCGGGCGTTCTGCTGTTCCCTCTACCAGTTCAAAGAGGGCGAAAATCACGGTATCGAGTTTTTTAAGGCGTGCATGTCCGTCTTGAATTTGGCCGATGCCCCTTACCACATCCTGTTTATGCCGTGCAGCGACGAGTTCAAGTATGCCCGGCGATTCAAACGGCTCGACTGGTACATCACAACCCACCGGCCGGACCTAAGTTCGGGCTTATATGATGTCGATGTGTTCGAGTCACGCGACAGCTTGCACGAGGCGAAAGGCGGCGAAAACCGTATCCTCGAAAGGAACTACCGTATCACGGGGAATATCGAAGGGAAACAGATTATCATCGTGGACGACGTGCTGACAAGCGGACAGAGTATGGCCGACTACAAGGAGGAGATAGAAAGGTGCGGCGGCAAGGTGGTGGCGGCCATCTTCTATGGAAAAACCGTTACCCGGCCGCCTCTGCTTCTGATAAAGGCGCACGTGTGGGGTGGCTGCATCGTGAACAAAATCAAGGAACTGACGAAATGAAAGAATGACTATTGTTGAAATTCGTTTGAACATCATCGGGAAAAAGCCTTATCCTTTTTATCAAGGGGTGGTAGAAAGGGGACTTGAACACTTGGAAACGGTTTTGGAACATTGGAAAAAGAATATATGACATGGAAATAAAACTTATTACTTCTAACAAGAAACAATTCTTGGATTTGCTGTTGTTGGCAGATGAACAAGAAAGCATGATAGACAAATATCTGGAACGAGGTGAGATGTTTGCCCTCTATGATGACGGTCTGAAGGCTATCTCTGTAGTGACGTGTGAAGGAGAGGGTATTTACGAAATAAAAAACATAGCCGTTTGTCCCTCCTCCCAACGCAAAGGATACGGAAAACGGCTGGTTGATTATCTCTTTGGATACTATCAGGGCAGATGTTCCGTCATGCTTGTCGGTACGGGAGATACGCCATCTACACTCTCTTTCTACGAACATTGCGGCTTTCGTATCTCACACCGACTGAAAAATTTCTTCACGGATAATTACGATCATCCGATTTATGAGGATGGAAAGCTGCTTACCGACATGGTGTACTTGCGGAAAGATTTCTCTTAATTCATATTTTGAATGGAATCTCATTTTTCACATCATTTATTATAAGTGATTTGTGATTATTGAATTATATCTCTATTTTTGGAAACGTAATTTTAATTTTCCCGAAAAACCAAGAATAATAGGGACAAGTATTTTTAGTCATTACATTAAAACATTATAATTTATGAAGAAAATCGTATTGACTTGTGTCCTCGTTTTTTCAGCCTGCTGTGTGACCCTGTTTGCACAAAAGGACAAAAAAGAAAAGGAAACAGTGAAAATAGAATGTTGTTGCGAGGACTGTACCTGCCGCAAGTGTAAATGCGATACGGACTGCTCGGAATGCAGAGGTTGTCGCAAGAATGAAGAATGCAGAAGTTGCGTAGATTGTGATCATGAAGGTCGTTGCTGCGATTATCATCGTCATCACAAGAAACACAGAAGAGGCGGATGTTGCGGAGGATGTTAAACAATCGCTGCCCCAAATTATAAAAAGTGAGGTTGTTCACTTCAAACCGGCACAACCTCACTTTTTATGCGCAAAGAGGCGATGTCTCCGTATGCGGTCATTCCAACCAATGGAATCTTGAACAAAGCCTCCCAAATTTTCAACTGGCAATCCGTTTCTTTCAAATGCCGTTTTATCTCTCCGGTCCTGCATGAAAATAAACAGGGCGTTCTGCCGTATGCCATCGCATTTTGTGTAGAATCGGGTGTGCTCAATCTCCAAGAGACTTTCTTAAAAACAAGTTTTATTACTTGTTTCCTTTTCTCACCCTATATCCTGTCCACAGACACCATACGCATCCTCCTCCCACGAGGAAGACAAACACGTAAGTAGCCACGCTGCCTATGAACACCCGTCCGCTGTGTACTTCCAAAGCGAAGTTCCAAAGCGACATGGGTTGTGTGGAGAGTTCGCCGGGCTGGACAAGTGCATCCGTTCCCTCGTAATATTCCACCACGCATTCCTTTCCCTTGAAATCCGCACTGTAACCCGAAACGGCAAACTTGCCGAAAGGAGGACCGGCTGTATCTTCGGCTTCTTCTCCCGTGAAGTAGTCCGTTACCCAGCCCTGCTGTCTGTCCCAAACGAACAGGCCGCTGAACGAACCGGCCAGCCAGTTCCCCTGCTTATCCTTTTGCCAGACATTCAGCCCCATGACACTGACCGGGGGAGCTTCCTCCACCTTCACGGGAACGGCATCCGGTGAAGCCAGCGAATAAAAACCTTCGGAAGTGGAGAGCAGCCAGTCACCGCACATATCGTCATAGCGCACCATGCGCAGCTTGTCGTGCCAAGGATTAGGGCTGTCTAAGGAAGTGCCGGGCAGAGCGGGTGTCTTAGTCAGAGCCAACGGTATCATGACGGGTGGACGGAGACACCAGCCCGTAACGGCCACCAAGAGGGTCAGTATGATAGTGGTGCGTCCCAGCTTGTCGTGCCACAGCAGGGAGAGGCGTGTCCATCGGGCTTCGCCTTCCGTGTGCCGCCCGTGGCGGTGGCGGCGGCGCATGTCCTTGGGCAGCAGCCAGTAGGCAAGCCCCGTGAGGCACAGGAGAACCAGCACAACAGCCACCGCATCCACAACCAGCTTGCCTGCCGTGCCGAACAACTCCCCGCTATGCAACATCCACACCGTGCGGAAAAGCGTCACCTTCGGCTCGTAACCGTCGGGAACTTTCACCTGTATTTTCCGAAATCCGGCGTGAGAAGACGTGGAGAGATAGAGGTACGAACGTCCGGCAACTACCAGCGTGTCGCCCCGGACGGTGATGTCCGAAAGACGTTCTCCCTCGTCCAAAGGCAGGGGGATTTCTATCCAAGCCGTTCCGTCGTGGCGGTACAGGCCGAACTGGCCGGCGGCATACAGCGTACCGTCGGGTGTTTGCACTATGCCTTTCATGCTACGGTAGTCCGCCCCTTGGGAAAGTCCTTCGTTGAAGTCCGCAAAAGCCGAGGCGGCAGTGTCCGTGCGCCATACCCCGGCTGCACCATAGGCCAGTATATGAGCCACGGAATCCTTGTCCGTATAGCGCAGCGTTCCCCTCAGCAGCCCGCCGTTCCATGCTTCGAAACGATAACCCGCAGGCAGCCACTTCCGGCTGACGTTGATGTCGGCCACCGCTTCACGATGATTCAGCACAATACCGCTCCAACAGAACATGAGCATGAAGAAGCAGAACAGCAACCCGAACCATTTATGATGTTTCCTCCAAGTTATCCGTTTCATGATTTATCTTTTATTGTCGTTTTACATCCGCAGTTTTCTTTCGTCTGTCACAAGCGAGATAAAGCCCGGTTACTGCAAACGAAACCAGAATCAACGCGATTTCCTGCACATGTCCTTGTGGATTTGCCCATAGCCCGTTCAGCAGGTGAATCCGGTCGAAGACCTCTACCGCGATCCAGAAGATAATTACGGTGGCGAAACCGAAACGCAGGCTCATGCCCCACGAAGCATAACGCAACAGCTTGGCGAACATGAACAGCGAACCGATGAAGCCCAGCATCCCGACAAGCAATGTCACCGGATGATGGTCACCAAAAAAACGCTCATCGTAGCAGAACATCAGCACCAAGTAGCACGTCCACAGCATGGTAATGACTTCCATAAAAGCGACAATGCTGGTATGGCGTGTCATGGGGCGTGCGGCGATTTCCTTCTTGTGCTTGCCGAAGAACAAGCGCTGCCACCAGTTCAGGAAATTGCAGCCGTTGGCAGTGCAGAACAGGTACAGCATCATCGTCATGGCCCAGAACCCGAATGTGGACGGAAGTATCAGGTATTCCGGCCGGCTGACAATCTCGCCCGTTACCGGGTCGAGCTGCGCCTGCGTGCCGAAACGGTTGGCATAGTACATAAACAGGAAGTCGATGGCGCCCATCCAGTAAAACATACCGCCGAACAAACCCAACAGCGTTTGTTTGACGTCGCCTTTTATGAATACACCGATAATGACCATCAGCAAACCGAACAGCCCCATTCCCATACCGGCATAGAACTGTTCCACCCCCGCCGTACCGTCTTTCAGCGCACGTGCCAGGATGTGTGTCAGCGGCATGGCAACCAATGTCACAGCGATGGAGACAAACGCTTTAAGCCAGTGCCTTTTTCTCTCTTTTGTTGCTGCCATATCCGGTTTTCTTTATTGGGAAACGGCATTCTTTTTCTTCGCACCCATATACCACAGGTAAACAGCCAGTACAAGGAACGCTGCCAGTATGATAATCATTTCCGTCTTATGCCCCATAGGGTCTACCCATATCTCGCTCAACAAATCCATACGGCCAAGGATCTCAATCGGTGTCCAGAACACGATAACGGTAGCGATTGCCATACGGATGTTGGCCCCCCACGCAGAAAGGCGCAACTGTTTGGCGAAGATAAAGAACGAGCCGATAAAGCATCCGACCCCCACCAACAGTGTCACCGGATGATTCTCGCCCAGGAATACATCATCGTAGCAGAACATCAGCAACAGGTAGGAAGTCCACAGCAACATCATCAGTTCCATGAATGTGACGATACTCGTGTGGCGCGTCATGGGGCGGGCGGCGATGTCGTTCTTCTTACCACGGAAGAGCAACCGTTGCCACCAGTTGATGAAGTTGCATCCGTTCTTTGTACTGAACAGGTACATTACCATAATCATCATCCAAAAACCGAACGAGGCGGGCAGTATGAGATATTCGGGACGGGTTACGATTTCACCCGTCACAGGGTCGAGTTCCGGCTGCGTGCCGAAACGGTTGGCAAAATACATGAAGAGAAATTCCACCCAGCCTGTCCAGAAGAGCAGACCGCCGAAGAATCCCCAGAGTGTTTGGCGCGTATCTCCTTTGGCGAATACGCCGACAATCACCATCGCCATACCTACCGCGCCCATGACAAAGGCCGAATAGTGCAGAACGGTCTCGCTCATCAGATGCTCCATGATAATCATCAGCCCGTGCCCCAAAGGCATGGTAAACAATACCATGAGGAAAGAAGCGATGGCTTTCCACCAATAGCGCCGTTTGGCGGCAGGAGGTGTTACATTTGTTGTTTCAGTGGTCGTTACGTTAGTCTTTTCCATATTCCATTAATTTACGTTTGATACGTTTCTTGTAGAATACTATAATAATTGCCGCAGCAACCAGCATGGCGGCGTGCAGCGTAATTGTAAACTCCCAAGTGGGAGCATTGGGGCTGTCCCCGTACTTGTCTGCCATGACGAAGTGGGCGACCGTTATCGCCGTCAGGAAGACGATAACTGTCGGCCATTTCACCCACCGCCGGTTGCAGAAGCGCATAAAGCGCACGAATTGTCCCATCATACTTTCCGTCATTTCAATTCGTCGCAATAGTAACTGATTCTCCCGCCTTCATCACCGATTTCCACGTTGGCATCGTACCAACTGATAATCTGTATCTTGAAGTACCTCTCTCCGTCGGCGGTACGCACCACATACGTGTGGAACGAAGGGGTGTATGTGGGGGGAGGCCCGGAGAAGCTCATGGCCTGCGACAGCAGCGGGTTGGCATTGGTCTCGGTCGTGGCAGGACCGTTGTTGGGGTCGAACCACGGGTTGGCATCGAAGTCCAGATTGTTTTCCACAAGGTAATGGTTCCAGTCGTTCTGCGACATGGTGACGCGCACGTCGTCCGTGTCAACGACCCATTCCAAGTCGGAAGGCAGTTGTGAAACGCTCGTCCAGTCATCGTAACCGCCATAGCCCAAGTCGGCGGCACCGCCCTGACCGATGCCGCTCGTACCCGAATTGGTACGCATGGTATAGCCGCAGAAAGCCAGATCCCAGTCCGTGCGGTTGATTTGTTCGCCTTCCTTGATGTCCTTGTTCACGGTGTAAGTGTTGAATGACTCTCCCGTGCGGAGGTTGAAGTATATCCAGTCGTTCGTCACCCCTGTGGAATAGCCCGACTTGCGGGGCAGCGTCTTGCCCGTAAAGGGCTGTATGTCGTCATAGTCCACGCAGGAGAACATCGTGAGACAGCCCAGCAGGAGGCTTACCGTTTTGAATAATCCCATACGTTTCATTGTCGTATATTTAATCATTTCTTTTTCCTTAAAGAGTTAATCACATCGTCCAGCATAAATTCCAACTGCACCCATCCGCGTGTTCCCGGCGTGGCGGGCACGTTGAACATCGTGATGCCCGAACCGAGGGTTTTCGGCACGTAGTTGAAGATGTTGTCCACACCGAGCGTCAGTTTTACCTTATTGTAGAAGGTCTGCGACACCGACAGGTTGCACAGCACGTATTGCGGCAGGTCGCAACGGAAGTAGGCGTCATAGCTCTTGTTGTCCTCTTCCACGAACACGCGGTCCTGCACGTCGAACTTCTTGCGTCCCATGTACGAGGCGCTGAACACGGCGTTCAACCGGTAGTTCTTCTTCGTGAACTTGTAGTCCAGACTGGCCGTGGCGGCATGGGGAGAGGTGGTGTTCACCTGTATGCCCTCGTTCTTGCTCACGTTCACGAAGCTGTACGTCCCGTTCAGCGTCAGGCAGTCCAGCACGTGCCAGCGCAGCAAGGCTTCCAGCCCCAGAAGGCGTTGCTTGCTCAAATTGGTGTACTCGAAGTTGTACTGCATGTCGTAGATGCGCCATACGCCCTCGATTTTATCACGGAAATAGTTGCCGTAGGCCGTACCGGACAGGAACAGGCGGTCGTTGCTGTACTCGGCTCCCAGCGAGAAATAATTGTTCTTTTCCGGTTGCATGTTCTCGTTTCCGCGGATCATGAACATGCCCAAATGGTCCCAGTTGAAGAAGAGTTCCTTGATACTCGGAGAACGGTATCCCATCGAATAGTTGGCGCGGATGCTCCACCGTTCGTTGGGCGAATACTTGGCGGCAATCTTGGGCATCCCCATGAAACCGAACGCCTTCGAGAAGTTGGTACGCAGTCCGGCAGATACCATCCACTTGGGGTTGATGGTCCACTCGTCCTGCAAGAAATACTCCGTTTCTTTCAAGGCGCGGGTTTTCAGATCGTGGTTGGCATTGCCGGAGAAACGGTCGGAGGTCAGTTCGTCCGACGTATGTTCCACACCGAAGATCAGGCTGTGCCCGTCGAAGTAGTTGCTCGTGATGGTCAGGCGCGGCTGCCAGATGCTACTCTCGTAGTCCTTGTTGCGCGTGTCGATGCGCTCGTGCCGCTTGAAGCGGTCGTAAAAGTCGGCATGAAGGCTACCCGTAACGCTGAACCAGTCCTTCACGTGGTAGGTCAGCTTGGCTCCCGCCGTCCAGTCACGCGCCTGGCTGAAAGTCATGTCCTGTATCAGGTCATACGTGTTCATGAAGAAGGTGCTCCCGTAAACCAAGACCGAGAGGTCATCGGTCGGGTCGTAATACAGTTTTTGGGAAACCGTGATATGCTCCTTGCCCTCGATGCCCATCGGCGGACGTGAGGACGAGTTGACCACGGTGATGTCGTGCGGAAGGAAGGGATTGGCCTCCTGCGTGTAGACCTTCTTGTCATTCTCCGCCTGATACATGTAGAACGCATCCGAGGAACTGTACCATGCGTCGGTCTGCGAGGTTACTTTCCCCGCCTTGAATCCGGCAGATACCCAGCCTTGCAGGTTGGGGCGGTCGGCATTCTTCTCGAACATATACAAAAAATCCTTCGGTTGCGGATTCTTGTAATTGCGCTCGTTCATCTGTCCGTAGCGCACACCTGCGTCGATGGAAAGCGGTTTGGTCGTTTTCTTCGTGATAAGGTTGATTACCGCACCGGCGGCACGCGAGCCGTACAGCGTACTGCTGGCTCCTTTTACAATCTCGATACGGTCGATGGCGTGCAGGTTGAAACGCTCGTAGTCGAGATTCCCGGCCATGTCGCCCGTCATGCGCTCGCCGTCCATCAGGAACAGCACGTGGCGGGCGTCGAGCCCCTGCATGGAGATTTCGTTTCCGAAGCCCACCTTCTGGATATTCAGACCGGGAGTTTCCTGCTGCAATGCCTGTTGCAGGTTGCTGTATCCGGCTTCGACCAACTGCTTGCCGCCCAAGACTTGCGTCGTAACGGGCGACATCTTGATGGGTCGCGCTGTACGCGAACCGGTGACGACTACCTCGTTCAGTCCCAAATGATCCTCTTCCAGATAGACGGTCTTCTCGGTTTCGGTCGCTTCTATCTTTCCTGTTGCCGGAACAAAACCGACATAGGATATTTTGTAATAATACGTTTTCTTGGAGGGGATTTTCAGTTCCGCCAGCCCGTCCACATTCGTGACGCTCCCCTGCAGGTTTTGCAACGCTTCGTTATCGGCATAGACCACAGTGGCCGCGATGACCGGCTGTTCCGTCCCTTTCTCCAGAACTTTGAGCTTTACTTTACGTTGTGCCTGGGCATTCATACATGCCAGTAAGACACAAAATAAGATGGCTGTTATTCTTTTCATCTGTCTATCATCAAAACATGTTATTCTACACAAAAAAGAGGGAAAGCCGTGTGTCTTACGGTCTTTCCTTCTTTCCTGCAATCGAAAGGTCAAGCCTTGCCCTGTTCTTTCTTGGCTTCTTCCAAGTCTTTTTCGTACTGGGCAAATTCTTCTTCAAAGCGGTCGATACGGCTCTTGTCGATTTCTTGCAGGAAGGTTTCGGTGCGCACGTTCATCATGTTGTAGTCCACGATGAACTCCACTTGCTTGGTGTCCACGTTCAGGAAACCATCTACACGGGCGCCGCTCCCTTCCTGGTTGTCCGCAGCGTCATCGCCGCTCGTGGTGACATTTCCGTCCGTTCCCACGAACTTCACCCAACCGCTGCCGGGGTATTCATCCTTTTCCCAACTGTTGAGTTGCATAAACTTCGTTGCACAGCGGAAGGTGATGGCGAAGGGCATGGCGCCCACGGTGAAGTCGCTCAGGTCGAGCACCATCGTGCCGTCTTCCCGCCAAGAAAAGTTGAATTTGGTGGGGCAACCGCTTTCCAACAGCGTCTTGTCCACACCGCTCATTGTAGCACGGGTTGAGAGCACGAGGTCTCCTACAAGGATTTCCTTCGCCTTATCAATATATTCCTGTGCAGGTGGCTCATTGGTAAGTGAATCGTCACTTTCACACGAACTTAATCCGATTACTGTTGCCATAAGAAGGCTGAATAAAAAGTATAACTTTTTCATTTTGCTTATATAATTTACTTGTTTTGTAATCCATAATTGTTTCCTGTTCATTACCCTTGCCTGCGTGTATTCCGCAAAGGGTATGTAAAGTCATGGTTTTTACATGATTAAAGGCAGGCTTTTTCCGATGGCAAAGTCTGTCTTTGATGTGTACCGCATGTAGGCTTCAGAAGCGGTTCAGGCGGTTTGGATAATTTTGTTTCCTCGCCGTCGGTTGCATACCGGAAGTGTTTTTAGCGGCATAGCAGCCTTGCTGACAGGATAATGGTGTCTTCCCCATTGGGTGAGGTGAATATATTGTGATAATTTTTTCTTAGTAACACACAAAAAAAGAGCTAAGAGAAAGCCGTTTGACAGCTTTCTCCTTACTCTTTCTGAATTTAATTTCGTTGCTTGACAAAATAATGACGAATTATTTTGTTCCAACAAAGTGTACGGATGCAGGGAAATCTGCACCTAAGAACTTACCGGATACTGCCAGAGTAAACTCGATAGTGTTGCCTGTAACTTTGGCATCAGTCAAAGAATCTAACTTCAATGTTACTAAATCCATGCCTAAAATGGTCAAAGTTCCTGCTTTATCACCTTTGAAAGCTGTAATTTCACCGGTTTCTTCATCTACTTCTACTTCCAACTCGATAGTGATATTCCCCGGCATACTTCCGATCTGCGGAAAATCGCAACTCAAAATACCATTTTCAAGAGTATAAGATGCAGCACGTGGCTCATAATCTTCTCCTCTCATTTTGATTTGATCCATTGTACCGTTATAAGTACCTTCGTAATCGCTGATTGCCAATACGGTACTTACACCATCTACATCCATCACTGTGGCAGCGTCAGCAGACTGTGCCATTCCGAAACTTGCTGCAACAAGGGCAGCTCCTAAGAAAAATTTTCGCATCGTTTTTATAATTAAAGTTTAATAAAAAAATAATTACACTTTATTTTTGTTTGTTCAATAAAGTCCTCCAACGGCATCCTTTGTTTTTATCATACGATAAAGAAGAAGTATAACCTAACCTTCTGACCGTATCGTCTGGGTCAATGTCTGTATAATTTGCTTTCAGGAATGCTTGGGTTGATTCTCTATAGAAAGTGTTCTCTGAACAAGCGAAATAAGTACCGGCATATCCATCTTCACTATAGAAAATGGTCAGTTCCGGATAAACCAGATTAAAGTCTTTATTCAAATCACCTATACTGAGTTCTGCTACCATCTTGACATTCGACATGTCAAATGTTTCCAATGCGTCCAAGCATTCAATATCAATTCTGTAGGCTTTCAATTCATTTTTTTCGGGCAATTTGATTTCTTTCAGTATAGGACATCCCAGAACCATCAGACTACTGCCATACGTACCATTGCCTTCCGTTTCTTTATCTCCTTGACCCCAAATAGTGGAATAACTCAAATCTAACTTCTGCAATGCCGGGTTATTTTGGACCCAAGCACTTCGCAAATCTGTAGCATTGGATAAGTCGATATCTTCCACTTCTATATTTTGCAGGATGACTTGGGTTATGAATTTCCCTACTTTTATATTGGGCATAGAAGCTATACTTTCTTCTCCGGCAGAATAAAGGCTGATTTTAGCACCTTCCCAATAAGGATTCTCCACCAGAAACTGAATACCCTCAAAGTTGGTAACATTATCAGCAGGAGCAACAAGCAGTTCCTTTGTTTTCTGGTCGAGTCCCAAATGTTTGCTAAGGTCTATTTGGTCGCCGTTAAACAGATCGGCAAAATTTGTCTGCAAATAAGTGAGCAGGTTTGCGTCGGGCACGTCGCGCAGGGTGGTATAAGTTTGCAGATTGCCGTCGACATCAGTCATCTTCATATCAATGGTGCCGGCGGTGATGGCTTCCTTGTTTTGGCGGTAGAAACGCACGAGATCTTCGATATTCTCTTTAGCGGTTTCCGGAAGGTAAAGTTTGGTAATTTCGTGCAGGTTAGTCACAGTTTCATCACCGTTTTCTTCCACTACGACACTCACAAGATTATCATAGTCGTAGATTTCATTACCCGTCAGGTCTATTCCGGTGATTTGTTCCGGCAATTTGGCAAAGTCGAACGCCGGGCCGTAACCATTGTCCGACAGATCCACATCAGTCAAGTTAGGGAACATGGAAAGTTCTGCCAGTGCGTCTGTGGAAATCTGCGTTCCGGAGAGGTCAAGCGTCGTCGTATTGTTAGCCAAATCATCAAGCAACAGATTGCCGTCCTCGTTGAATGTGTAGCCTCTTTGAACAAGAATGGTTTTCAATTCGGTATTCTGCACGGCACCCGTGCTGTATGAGAGGGTGTTGTCGTCATCGCTGCACGATGCCCCTATCAGCAGCATTGCGAATGCCATCAAACCGACATGCAAATTGTTTCTTTTCATCTTTCTGTGATTTTATTATTTCGTTATTATTATTTCGGGGTGCAAAATTATAACGAGTTTACTCAGAGCACAATACCTAAAAATTGGTATATAATTAGAAGCAAATCACCACTCATTAACTAAAAAAATATAAACTTCGCTCCTGCTTTATAATTGTTTGTTAAAACGGTACTTGAAGGAGAGCATGAACCAACTACCTATCTGCTGCGTGTGTCTCTCCGACAATCCGGAGGAAGAGACGCTGCGGGTAAAGTTCTTTTTCTGGCTAAGGATGTCCGCCCAGTAGAATGACAGTTCCGCCTTCTTCTGTTTGAGGAAACGCCAAGAAAGGGAGGCGTTCCACACTACCTGGTCATCTTCGCCGGGGGTGATGTTCGTCCCGTTGCGGAAAGAATAATCGACATCGCTCCGCAACTGAATGCCGCCGGGCAGGTCGGCGTAGGCGTTCACCCCCAAGCGGTAGTCGCGGGTGTAATCGCCGGTTTCGCGCAAAAGGTTGGTGGAGTGGCGGAAACGCCAGTCACCCGTCAGGTCGAAACCTCCCCATTGGGGCTGGTAGCCAAAACGCAGGTTGGCATTCAGTGTCGTGTTGTGGGTCGTACTGCGCTCCGGCATCTCCTGCTGTCCCTCGTTGATAAGGCTTACGTTCTGGCTGAACGAAGCGCCGGTACGTGCGGTAACGGAAAATCGGCGTTTGATGCGCTTCTGGTATCGCACGGTGGCTCTTGCGTTCCAATTCCCGTTCACATTCACGGGATAGCTTTCTATACCGCCTGTTTGGGTATTGTACGTCACAGCCCGTGTCACACTGTTCACCGTGTTCGCCCAAGTCATGTCTCCGTTCAAACCTATCTTCGTGTCTCGTGCTTCTAAGCGCACCCTTTGGTTGTACGAAGGGCGCAGGCTGGGATTTCCCCGTGTAATGTTCAGCGGATCGCTGTTGTCGGTCAGTGTCAGCAGTTCGGTCAGTCCCGGCTGTTTCGTGTCTCCCTCGTAACTTAGTTGCACCCGTGTTTTCTTTTTGTGCCACAAGACGGTAACAGCCGGGTAGTAGTTCACGGAGGTTCTCAGCGTGTCGGCTTGCATCCGCCCGGTCTTCTGGTCGAGACTCTGCCGTTCGGGAACGACGGACAGGCCAGCGTTGATTTCCCAAGTTCTGTCCGTATAGTTAAGGTGGAGGGCCACTTCATGCGCTGTCGTGTGGCTTCGGCTTCTGTTGCTCAGGCTGTCGGTATAGGCTGCCTCGTAGCCTTCCGGCAGGGTGTACAAGGGTTCATCGTCCGTACCGTCGAAAAAGCGGGACAGGTCGTAGGTATTGCGGTCGTTGTTTTGGTTTTCCCGTCTGAATTTATACGAAAGTTGTGCCCGCAGGCTCTTGTGTAGTGGCTGTGTCAGTATCAGTCCCAAGCTGAATTTGCGGTTTCTGTTTGGGCTGTCATAATATTGATTACGGTAGAGGACGGAATCGTTACCCCACTCATCCTGCAATTGGTAATAGGTGGTGGAGGACACGGAAAACGCCTCGTTCTTTCCTCTCCCCTCCGAGTATTGCATGGTTAGCCCCAAACTGCTGCCTTTCTCGTTCAGCCGTCGGGTGAGGTCGGCGTTCAGGAAATACTGCCGGTTGGCGCTTGTTGAACGGGAGTTCATGCGGATGCCATTCACCCGGATATCGTTTTCCGTTTGGCCGTTTTCTTCCCCATTGAACGGTGCTGTGATATCCAATTCTGGATTTTCATTGTAGGTCGCCTGCCGGCTGTCACTCCCGTTTGTCCCTTTCATCGCACTAAAGCTGCCTGAAAGGTTCAGCAAGGTCATCTTATCGATATTCCATTTCATGCTTAGCATGGTGCTTGCCATGCGGTTGGTGTTGTGGCGGTCGCTGGTCGCATAGCGGTAGCGGTTCCCCGTTTTCAGGTATTGCTCGTAGTAAGATGTCCCCTCGTTCCCATTGATAGCATTGCTGTACATGACATTCCCGTTAAGGTGTATCTTCTTTCCGAACTTTTTCAGGAAGTTCACCGCTACATTGTCTTGGCGGTTGTCTTTGTTTGCGGATGTCATGTTGCGGTTGCCGCTTTTGGCGATTACCGACAGGTTTTCCCCGCCGGTTTTGAAGAAATTGCTGATTAGTTCCGCTTCTTTTTTCTTGTTGTTACCCTTGCCTGCGGCTACGGAAGTCATCAGTGTACCGTTGAACTCCTTCTTGGTTTGCAGGTCGAGCACATAGTTTTCTTCCCCTGTTTTTATCCCCATGAATTTCTCCATTTCGCTACGCTTGTCATACACTTTTATCCTGCTTACCAAATCGGCGGGCAGATTTTCCAAAGCCAGCGCATGGTTTCCTGCAAAGAACGCTTCCCCGTTAACATTGATTTCCGCAATGGGAAGCCCATTATAAACCAAGGTTTTGTTTTGCCTGTCATATTCCAAGCCCGGTATCTTTTTTACCAGCTCTTCCAAGTTCGAGCCTTCGGGAATCCGGTAGGCATCGGCATTGATGACGGTAGTGTCGCCCACCAGTTCCACCTCCTTTATGGGAGCCGTGACCACCACTTCGGACAGTTCAAGACCTTCTGTCAAGACAATGTTTCCGACATGGATTTTCGTCTTGCCTGTATTTAATGCACGAAACTCCGGCTTCATACCTATATAAGAAACTTTCAGCAGGTAAGGCGATTCTTTCTTTGCATGGAAGCTAAGACGGAAATTCCCGCCGGCATCACTCATCACCCCTTTTACAAGGGTGGAATCCCCGGCTTCGAGTACCAAGATATTGGTATAGGGCAACACCTCTTGTCCTTCTCCATTGTTGGAAACGACAAGGGTCTTTCCGGTCACATCCACCCTCTGTTGGGCAAATAGAGTTATCGGAAACAGGAACATAAGTATCAGTCCGAGAACAGATATACGCACAATTACCCGTTATTTTTTTATAGTTTTTAAAAGAAATGAAAAACGGGTACAAAATTACAAGCTTTTACCAGCCGTGCCAATACCAAACAATCGGTATATATAATAACTCATTACTTTAACCTTCAACATATAAAAAATGGTCGGAACGATACAGAGTACAAGAAAACCTGCCGTACAACCGGGTCTTTTCCAGAGCATGGCGTCATGTATGAACCGGACATTTGTCGTGCAAATGAAAGCCTTCCAAAGAAACAAACCCCAGTCCACAATAAAAACAAATCCGGCAACCGTTCTTTTATAGAACCGGCTGCCGGACGAGCCAAATTGCGGAAACTGTTACCGTTTCCCTTCCAGAATCAGAATCGGCCGACCCGCAAAGCATTCACGAAAGCGCTGGCCTCTTCTCCCGTATAATGGAGTACGGAAGATGCCGGTTCGTAAGCGTAAGGAACATACTTCAGCAACTGGACGGCAGCGAAGTTACCGTCCTGCGAAACCATGTAGTCCATCCGCACACCGCCGTCCTTCTTCGGCAGTACCTCTGCCTTGCCGTCAAAAGTCTTCTCCTCCAGCAACCGCCCCAATACAGAGAGGTCGCCCGCATCGAAGAAACAAGAACCTTTTTTCACCAAACTGCCGGTCGGAACGTATATCAGACTCCTTTTTCTTATCATCAGGCGAATACCTCCGGCCACCAGAAAGGCGATTCCGCCGACCAGCAGGACAGGACCTGACGCGGAAGAGGAATCTTCCACTTTCGACGAGAAAAACAGAAGGCACAGTCCCACCGCACAAAAAAGGAGGGAAAGAATAAGAGCCGAAATATTGGTAATCTTCTTTATATCGGGATGCGCTGCGGAAAACAGGGTTTCGGCAGCAGAAATGTTTTGATTCATACGGATTGAAAATTTTATTTTTGCTGATTGTTCAATAATAAGATATACTCACGACGAACAGCCACACCCCGCTTTTCAGCCAAGTGTAACCGTCAGTATAAACGATAAAAAAACAAACCGCTAAATCAGAATCCGTCTCATCCCGAAGATATAATGCTCGCAGGCATTATCCCAGTTCGGGCTACGGGAAGAGTCATGCACGAGGGTACAACAATAGGTCAGGTTGTTCATGCGGCAAATGAGATACCGCTGTAAAATTCGGAGAAAATGGGCCGTTTCCACAGATATGTACCGAAGATGCATCCCCTTTACCGATGCGCCGGCACGGCAAGCCACATCGGGGATTTCCCCGATTATGCCTGTTATGTCGCTGTCCTTTTTTTGCCGGATAGAGTCTCTGTCATGGAATTGCTGAAAAGAGGCGTTGTCCGTATTTCGGACACAACATTCCTGCGCAGCCGCCACACCGGCCGCCGGAACATGCAGCGCCCCGGAATTGCATACCAAGGCCAGCAGCACCAACGATAGAACAGCAACGAATCCTTTCATACCTTAATTTTGCCTTGCAAAGGTAAGCATAAAGGCATTTTTTTACCATTCCCGTGAAATGATTAACAAAAATAAACGGAATCATCTGTGTTTTCCACCCGCAGGACTTAATGCGGGGGCCTCTCTGGATTCGGCCAGTGCCGCCACGCACTCTTCGCGTATGGACTTGATGTAATCCAGTACCATTAACGGATCGACACTTTTTCCATCGAGCTTGCAGGAAATATGCAGGTGTTCGCTGGTGCTGCGTCCTGTAGAACCGGTAATACCGACGACATCCCTCGGCCCGATAGCAGCCCCTTTCCGGGTAAGGATACGCGACAGGTGGCAATAGCTGACCGTGTAGTCTCCATGCCGTAAGGTCACATACTTGCCGGAGGATTTGTCCTGCCCGACTTTCACTACCACTCCCGCCATCATGGCCATCACCTCGTCGCCCCGTGCGTGGAGGTCGATTCCGTTGTGAAACTTCTTTTTTCCGGTAAAAGGATCTTTCCGATACCCATAAAGCGAGTTGATTTTCATCCGGTGCAGCGGATAGCTTACGCTAAGGTAACGCTCTATCCATACGTGTTTGCAGGTGTCGGCGGGCAATGCCGGGGCGGCGTCTCCTGCCGACGGTAAGGAGTCTTGGACGGAAAGCATGTTTCCGGGCAAGGTCGCCACATTATCCCTACCGGCAGAAACGACTTCAACCCTGTATCGGGACGGCACGGTCGAGACCGTATTGAATTGTGCTTGAACGGGGCCTGCGATACTTGCAGCACCCGCCATCAAAACCAGTAGTTTCTTTCTCATGCGGCAAATATAACCAGCCCTGCCCAAGATGTCCCGTTTCCACGGCCTTTTTCGACCAAAGTACAACAAAAAAAGCATTCAGAGTATGAATTTATGCGCAAAATCATACTCTGAACATAAAAATAAACTCTCTTAATACACTAATATTATTCTATTATATACAAGGGAATGAAAAGAATCTATCTTTGCAAAGTGTAATTCAAAATACAAAATTAAATATGAATGTAGTACGATTTGAACTAATTGAATTGCCCTATCCGACACTGGCCCGATTCGGGCTTACACAGGAGATGATCGAGGACTTGCCGATGCGTGTCCTCGATGAGATTTGCGACGGCAGACACTCTCCCGTGCTTCCGGTCCGTGTCCGTGACGAGAAGGGAGAACTAATCGAAAGCCGCAGCCGCTTCGCCCTTGTCCGTAGAGATGACGGTCTGTCGGACGTGGTATTTTATCCCGTCCTGGAATCCTCGCCACTGGAACGCTACGACGAGGCGCAACAGAAACAACTGCTCGCAGGCAAGGCGATTCTTGCCGATGTGGAGACGGCAGACGGACGGCACAGCAAGGCATTCGTGCAGATAGACGAGGAAACGAAGCAGGTGATGTATATCCCCACGCCGATTATCGGGCGCAACCTGCAAGTGCTGGCCGACATAATGCACCTCGGTACAATGGAGGTAAACAGTATGCAGAACGGCGAACCGCTGACACTGGTCGTGGACGATGAACCCGTCACGGTGGGCATCGACCTGCATGACAAGACCGGCATCCGCTTCTGTTCGGGCGACAGCCAGAAATGGAAAGAACAGCCCAAACGCGAGTGGGACAAGTACACTTTCGGCGTGTACGGCTGCTGGGTGATGGACGATGACGGCAACCTCGACTATGTTCCCGAAGAGGAATATACCGAAGAACTGTGGAACGAACAGAAGAAAAGCGCCGAGCGTAACCGTGCGGCGGGAGTTCACAAATAATATCTTAACATCCAGCGAATATGGCAGAACACCAATATTATTCCGAAGAGGTACTTATCGAGAAGATGGAGCGCGGCGAATACGGCTGGCTCGACTATGTGAATCATTTCTCGCCCGAATGGCAGGAGGAATATGCCCGCTATTGCAAGGAGCACAGCCTTATGGCGGGCAACGAATCCGCCGCCGAGTTCGTCCACTACAAGGACGAGCAACTGGAGGCGGCGATGGAGAACGGAGATGCATAACGGAAACCCTTTTTAACAACGGATTATGGCGATACGAAAGAATACCAACCCCCGAATGATGGACCTGCAACCCGAAATGCAGGACATATTGAGGCGTAACGGTATGCAGGCCCACGTGGTCAGCGACGGCACGGGCTACCGGCTCGTGGTGCAGGGCCACGATTCGCCGCTGCTGACCTACGACCTTACCGAGCGTCAGATGTTGGCCCTGACGGACTGGGGAACAAACTCGGCCAACAAGAAAGCCTACAACGTGTTCACGAGCATTGTAGGGAAAGACTTTTATATGCCCAAGAACTTCGTCCATGCCCGCAATGCCAACGGTCGTGTCGCTATGGGGCTGCACGGCTACCGTATCGGTATCGGCGAATACGGGCATGTGGGACGGTTGGGTATGCCGCCCCCGTTTCTCGGCTGGACGCCACGCCACCAGTGGGGCTTCCATCTGCGGCGGGTCGGCGGCCAACTGTTCTATCCGGGACCGCCCGTTGTCCCTGAACGGTGGGACGGACGCATGAAGCCGGGCGAATTGCAGTCGGGCGGCTACGGCTTCTATTACAAATACAAGGCCGGACAACCGGTGCAACCGGCACAACAGGCCGACGTCCTGCAAAACCTGCAGACGGTCATCACGCCGCTGGTCAGCCGTCCGCGCAGCACGGAACCGGCCCGTACCTACAAGGAACTGATAAGCTCTCCTGTCTATTTTTCCAACGAGAAATGGCAGGAATGTCTTGCCTCCCACGGCCTTATCGTCGATAAGGAGGCACGGACACTGACCGTACAGTCCGAAAAGGTGACCGCCGATCTGGTCTATGACCTGACGGAAGAAGAAACGGCCGTCCTGACCTCCAACTCCATCGAGGAACAACCGGTCGAGAAGCGGCTGGAAGTCCTGAACGGGGTTATCGGGGCGGATTTTGCCGACAAGGTAACGATGGCGGACCTCGACAGCAAACAACGTATCGCCCTTGGTCTGCACCCCGAAGTACAGGAGGAACTGACGCAGCGTCAGCAACAGGAGCAGGAAATCCTCTCCCCACTGGAAAACCAGCTCCGGCAGGAGATGCCGTATGGTGCGGCTGCTTCCGTCGATGGACGGGATATTTCCGTCCTTGACGAGCGCAAGGGCTGGTACCGAGAAGAACGGCACGGCAGGGAGGTCGAGGTCGGCGAGATAGCCGTACACCCGTCCCCCATAGAGGGCAAGTACAAGATGACGGCCGTCATCGACGGGCAGGTCATCAGCCACGAGATCAGCCAGAAGGATTACGACAAATTCCTTGCGGTCGATGACTACCACCGCATGAAAATCTTTTCGAAAATATTCAGCGAGGTGGACATGAAGATGCGGCCGGAAGCACAGCGCGGTCTCGGCGTGAAGATTTTCGCCGCCCTTGCGGCAGGAACGGTCGTCACGGCGGGTGTCGTCCACGGCCTGCGGCATCATCATCACGGTCCGGAGTTCTACGGTGAGCGTTTCGGAGGCGAGCCGCGTCCGTATTTCAAGCCCGGTGTCGATACGCCGAGGGACGTGGCTATACGCAATTTCGAGGCACAGATGAATCAGGATATTAACGATATGAGAAGAGGGAGATAAAGACAATTATGAGAGAAGGAGACCTTACCTACGACGACTTCCTGCAAAGGCTGAACATTCAGGACGTGCTGATTGACGCGGGCTACCACCTGAACCGGCGCGACGGCCTGCGCTATCCCTCGTATGTCCGTCTGGACAGCGAGGGACGGCGTATCCGTGGCGACAAGTTCATCGTGACGCAACAGGGAAAGTGCTGCTTCCAAGCACAGCAGCAGAAAGTCTATAACATCATCTCGTTCATCAAGGCGCACCCGCAGTTTTTCGCTGAATACCGTGCGGGCATGTCTCCCGACCGACTGGTGAACCTCGTGTGCAACCGGCTGCTGAACCATCCCATCGAGGACCGGACAACGCGGATTATACAGCCCAAGCGGGACATCCGCCCGTTCGACATCGCGAACTACGACCTGTACAAGTTCAACCCGCAGGACCGGGAGACACAGAAGAAGTTCTATCCTTATTTCAAGAGCCGGGGTATCGACCTCTACACCCAGTACGCCTTCCACCGCCACTTCTGTCTGGCGACGAAACACCGTGAGGACGGTGCGGCATACACCAATCTCGCTTTTCCGCTGACCTTGCCCAAAGGCGACGGCACGGTCGTGGGCTTCGAGGAACGGGGACGTGCAAGAATGGACGGAAGCGGCAGCTACAAAGGCAAGGCCGAGGGCAGCAATTCGAGCGAGGGGCTGTGGATTGCCAGCCCTGCCCAAACCCCACTTGCGGAAGCTAAGCGTATCTATTGGTTCGAGAGTGCCTACGACGCGATGGCTTATTACCAGCTTAACCAGAAATGGGACAAGGAACTGCGAAAGGGAGTGTTCGTTTCTACCGGCGGGGCACCGAGCCAACAGCAGTTCAAAGCCATGATAAAGGCCACTCCACGCGCTTACCACCATCTCTGCTTCGACCAGGACCGTGCCGGACAGATCTTCGCCATCAACTTCGCGCTCACCCAGGCGGGCAAGACATTCACCAGCAACGTGACGAAAGACGACAAACTGCTGGTCCGTATCAGTGGCGAGGAGAACCAGAACTACGAAATAAAACTCGAACCCTTCGACTTTCACAGGATAATCGGCACGCTTTTACGTCCCAAAGAAATCTATCGGGAAGATGGTACGCTCGACTATCGGACAATCGGCGACGGATATTTGCAGGAGATGAGCATGGTGTGCCAAGACGAGTACGAGATAGCCCTTGCCGAGGGTTCGGCCAGTGAGGAAACACTGGAGGGCATGAGACAAAATATCATGGCCATAGAGGATGCGATCCGTAATCTTCCCGCTCCCGGCGAGGACAGCACCGACCTTATTGTGTACGAGCCCGCTGAAAAAGGCTATAAGGACTGGAACGAACAGCTCTTGGCAAAGATCAGGCTGCAAGAATCAGTTCACGAAGAGCCGGCCAGAAGAGAAGAACCCGAACAGGAACGGCAAGCACGTTTCCACCGATGACAACGCAGTACCCCCTACATGAAACAACAAAAGAAAAGAGAAGACAATGAATGACAAGAAATTGACACATAATGATTTTTTGCAAAGACTCGATATCCGGGATGTACTGCTTGATGCCGGGTATCGCCAGAACCGACGCTTCGGACTACGCCTCTCCTCGTTTATCCGCACGGACAGTGAGGAAAAGCGTATCCGGGGTGACAAGTTCGTCATAACGCAACAGGGAAAATGCTGTTGCCAACCACCCCGGCAGAAGGAATACAACGTCGTTTCGTTCATCAAGGAGCACCCGGCGTTATTCGCGGAATATTATGAGGGAATAGACCTGAACCGGCTGGTAAACCTCGTGTGCAGCCGCCTGCTGAACATCCCCTTCGAAGAATACGAGGTGCAAACCGTACCGGTCAAGCAAGACCTACGACCATTCGATATAACAGACTACGACCTGCACAGATTCAACCCTCAAGACCATGAGATGCAGGAGATATTCTATCCCTATTTCAAGAACCGGGGTATCGACCTCAGCACGCAGAATGCTTTCCACCGTCATTTCTGCCTGGCAACAAAACACGGCGCAGACGGTGCGGCATACACCTGTCTCGCTTTTCCACTGACCTTGCCCAAAGAGGGCGGTACGGTCGTGGGTTTCGAGGAACGGGAACGTATGAGAATGGACGGATGCGATAGCTATAAAGGCAAGAGCGAGGAAAGCAATGAGAGCGAAGGGTTGTGGATTGCAAGTCCTGCCGGAACACCTCTTGCCGAGGCCAAACATATCTACTGGTTCGGGAGTACCTATGACGCGATGGCCTATTACCAACTCCATCAGGCGAAGAACAAGGATTTGAGAAAGGCGGTCTTTATCTCAACGGGCGGCAAGCCTATCGGGAAACAGATGAGAGAGATACTTGATCTTACCATCCCTGCCCGGCAACATATCTGTTTCGATAATACCCGGAAAGGGTCGAATCTCACATGGGATTTGCAAAAGGAGATATGCCGCTCAGTACGTTTTGCCATAGAGGAAACGCCGGAGAGGAAACCCTATCTCGATTCCATACCGGACGGCGGGGATTTGACAGACGGAGAATTTTACCTATTGCCCAAGGGTGGTTTGCAAGAAATCTGCATACGGTTCGACGCCGAATCGGAAGAAGCGGAGTCGATGCGTTCGAGCGGGTTGTGTGCCCCGGAAGACGTGCAGGACCAGATAGATACCACGAACAAGTGCTACCGGGAATATCGAGAGAAACTACGGGAGTTCCTTGGTATTGACAGGGAGCATGATGTCTCCATTACCTGGGAAAGTCCGGATTATCGCCATACGAGCTGGAACGAACAGCTTTTGGCTGAACAGAAACGTGAAGAGACTGTCGGGCAGGAGTCGGAAAAAGAAGAAAACGCCGGGCAGGAACGACAGATACACTTTCGCCGATGACCATGCCATATACCATACAAGATGTCCGGAACATTATCCTGCGCCCGCACGCCGGGCAATTCGTCATCGACGAACTGCCATTGATATTCATGTGCATGGCGGGACTGGTGTACGGCGGCATGGAAGGTATGCCGCTTGGCGGTATGGCGACGGTCATTGCCTTGTTTCTGTTCCTCGTGCTGCTGTATCGTTTCATTTGCCTGCGCCGGATATGTTACCGGGTCGGCAACGAACAGCTTGTCTGCGAGCGGGGACTTTTCTGCCGCAGGGTGGACTACATGGAACTGTACCGTATCGTGGACTTTCAGGAACACCAGAGCCTCCTGCAACAGCTTTGCGGTCTGAAAACGGTCGTTATCCTTTCGACGGACCGGAACAGCCCGAAGCTCGACCTTATCGGTATCCGGCGCGGAAACGACATCGTGGCGATTATCCGTGAACGTGTGGAAATCAATAAACGAAAAAAGGGAATCTATGAGATTACGAATCATTAGCATATGGGTGGTCTTTGTGCTTGCCGGTCTGCTTCCGCAATTGGCCAAGGCGCAGGTTGCCGCTTCGAACCCGTTGGAATGGGCAGCCTTGGCCGAGGGAAACGAACTGATAAACGGCCAGATAGACAAACAAATCAAAGGGCAGACACAGACCGCCCTGATGCAGAACAGTATCGCAGCGGAGTTCAACCGCATACATGAGTGGGAAAAGCAGTACAACAGTTACCTCAAGACGGCGAACGGTTATGCTTCGTCGCTGAAAGCCTGTACCCACCTCTATAACGACGGCGTGCGGATTTTCCTCACGCTGGGAAAACTGGGCAAAGCCATCGGGGACAACCCGCAGGGCATCGTCGCCAGCATGAACATGAACAACCTCTATATCGAGACGGCGACGGAGCTGGTTTCCGTGTTCACGTTGCTGAACGACGCCGTGGCCAAAGGCGGCACGGAAAACATGCTCACGGGGGCGGAACGGAGCAAAACCCTGTGGGCTTTGAACGACCAGCTCGCGGCATTCAGCCGGAAACTGCATCTGCTCTATTTGAGCCTGCGCTATTATACCCTGAACGACGTGTGGAACAACATAACGGCGGGTATGATAGACCGCAGCAACGGCGAGGTGGCCCGTCTGGCCATGTCCCGCTGGCGCAGGGCGGCAGCCATCGCCCGTTGAAAAAAGGATAATAAAAAACGAAGAACGATGAAGCGGATAATCTCGATATGGATTCTGTTGCTGTGCGCCGGTATCTCGAAGGTACAGGCGCAGAACGATGCGACCCTTGCGGGAATGATTCTGGTTTATACCAACAAGGCCGAGAAGGAACTGAAAAACCAAGAGAAGGTCATGCTGATGCAAACTACAGGGCATGTGTGGACGAAGGAAGAAGTGGAAGGCACGACGGACTTGCAACGGGAGTTCAACAATTACCTGAACTCGTTCCGCTCGATTGTCTGCTATGCGGCTCAGATTTACGGTTTTTACCATGAAATATCGCAGCTTACAGACAACATGGGCGACTTCACCAAACAATTGAGCAGACATTCGACGGGTGCATTGGCCGTCGCCCTCTCCACGCGGCGCAACCAGATTTACCGGGAGATGATATTGAACAGCGTGGAAATCGTGAACGATATACGCACGGCCTGCCTCTCGGACAACAAGATGACGGAAAGGGAACGTATGGAGATCGTGTTCGGCATACGTCCGAAACTCCGGTCGATGAACCGGACGCTGCAGCGACTGACCAAGGCAGTGAAATACACCACGATGGGCGACATCTGGCGGGAAATCGACGAGGGCGCACGCCCTGTCGCGGACAAGTACGACATCGTGAAAGCCGCCCAAAGACGCTGGCGGCAAATTGGAAGAAATGTAAGACCCTAAAAAAAAGAATAAAAATATGGGAGCTTGGGATACGATATTGAAATACGGCGGAAAGGCCATGAAAGGCATGGGCAAGGCCGCCAATGCGACGGGGAAAAGTGCCGGTCATGCGGTACTGCATCCCTCGCAGACCCTTCGGGGAGCCGGGCAGGCGGTCAAAACGGCTACCGCCGGAGCTGCCGTCGGTTATGTGGGTTGGGAAAAACTGACCACCGACAAAAGTGTCGCACGGATCGTCAGTGAGGCCGTAGTCGGCAAATCCGCCACGGATGCCCTTGCAGGTACGACCGAAGACATGAAGGAACTGAAAGACAAAGCCGGAGAGACGGTCTCTGCCATAGGTGAGGCTGTGGGAGGCGCGGACTCGAAACTGAACGGGGTATCGAACTTCCTGCGGGAAGCCTCCGGCGGTGGGTTGTTCAACATGCTCAGCGGCTTTTTGCGAAACCTCGGAGGGGGCAATGTGTCGGGATTGAACATTGCAGGACTTATCGCAGCAGCGTACCTCGTGTTCGGACGTTTCGGCTGGCTGGGTAAAATCGCCGGTCTGTTTCTGGGCATGATGCTTATCGGCAACAATGCGGGCGTTGTCCGCACGGTTCCCTCGGAAACGGTATCGAGGACACAGACGCCGACACTCTCTCCGGAGGAACAAACGCAAAGCGGAGGAATGAGAAGATAGAAACACGAAAATATATATCACAATGAAATATACGGAAGAAATGATTCTGCACTCCGACAGCGGCTATTGTATGCCGTTCGAGGAGCCGCAGGGGAAAGATGTGGAGATGTCGCTCGGCTACGGCGAACAGGTACACCCGGCAACGGGAGAAAAGTTCTTTCATCACGGAATAGACTTCAACGTGAGGTGTTACATGCTGTCAGCCGTGGCCAGCGGCATCGTGTCAGGTGTGGGCAACGACCCGGTACATGGCATTTGCCAGACGGTCCGTTACGGCGGGTACGAGGTGACATACGGTCATCTGTCGAATGTATTCGCCCAATTCGGACAGCGGGTGAAAGCCGGACAAACGGTGGCTTTGAGCGGCGAACTGCTGCATATAGAAGTCAAATTCAAGGGCGAGGAACTGAACCCAATAGAGTTCCTGACCATGTTGTACGGCAACATCAAGGCTTTGCAGGAAGCCGACGGCAATGGTGCGGCGTCTTTTTACGATGCGGAAACAAGAGTAAAAAACGACTACGAGAAGGATCAAAGGGAAATAGAAGAGCTGATGCTCCGCTTTCTGCCACTTTACATGGAGGATTTACAGCGGGGAGCGTACACGGTGCCCGCACATACGGAGCAGTCGCTGCGCCACATCTTTACAATGGGAGCTGCGAAGGAGTATTTCTATGAGAAGATGCCGAGCATGTACAACCCGCTGGGACTGGGGCGCAAAGCCATGCCGCTGGCCTGCAAGGTACAGAACCTGCTGATAGCGGATTTCCTGAACTACCTTGCCCTGCGGCATGATGTGTACCTTTCCGCAACAGGCGGCGAGGTAAAAAAAAACTTCATGACGAAGCCGTAGCGGGCAGCGGACTCATTGATCTGTTGGCGGAACTGGACATCGACATCCAGAGCTTCGACATACCGAGAATCGTCTCCGTCTATCCCGACCGTGCCGGAGTCCGCTGGTGGACGAAGGCATGGTTCAACAACCGGGAGGAAGGGGAAGCCTCGGTAGAAATCGAGCGGGAACAGGCGATACGTTTCATTCACGACAATATCGAAAAGGACACGTGGCTCGAAGAGTTTTTCCCCAAGCAAATGGAGGTGTACCATAACGCTATCGAGCAGACGAAGGAACAACTGTTGAAACAAATAAACATGATATAGAAAGACATTGATTATATGGACGGAATCAAACATAGCAGAAGGTTTGCGGAGTTGGAGGCCCTGATGGGCAGTTATTTCCGCCATCATCTTGTCCCCGTCATGACGCAGACGCAATCCTACCTGACCGAAAAACAGGGCGAGGAAATGAAAGCGTATTCGACCTCCCTGGGCGGCATACTCGGCATGATGGCGTCAGCGGGGCAACCGCTCGCCGACCCGTACCAGACTCTCAAGGTTACGGGAGAGTGGAACTCCAAGACGACCGAGGACTACATCGGGATGTGCAAGGACAGGATTCTCTCGTCGGAGGAGATGCAGCACGACCTCGCCTACATGGCCGGACAGTGGCGCGATGTCGTTGTGAAGGAAGTCGGACGCGAGCGTTACGATAAACTGTCGCAGGAATTGGGCTGCGACCTCGCCTATGCCTTCGTGGACTATCGTGTAGAGCAACTGATGATAGACCAACTGGTCAAGGAACGTATGCCCAAATCCTCGGCGGACTACATCATCCGTAAGGCGGCAGAATCGAGCCTGCTGGGATTGCCACAGGCTTTGGGGCGCTCGCCGCTGGCCGAAGAGATAGAAAAACGCGGAGAGGTTGCCTACCGGCCGAGCAAGTTGGAGAAAGGTGCGGGCTGGGTGTTGGGGGCTTCGGCCGATACGGTCATGTTGGGCGGTACGGGTTCGTGGACGGCCGTTGCACGGTTCATCGGTGCGGATACGGCAATCTCAGCCGTTGCCGACCATTTCGGGAAGGAGGAAACGCAGCCGCTCTCTGCAGAGGAGTGTATCAGCAAGGGCGTGTTCGGCAGCGACAGCAACGTGTTCGACAGCTTCCGCAAAGAGGCGGCAAGCATACCGGGCAAAGAAAACACGGCTCTTGCCGCAGCCAACGGAAAGTTGCAAAAGAAGATACCGATTGTAACATTCGATTTTATGGACTGGTGGAAAACAGACAATAGAAATATGCCGTGGCGGGAAGAAACCGCCGAGGAGGAACGGAAACGGGTGGAACGGTATAAAGACGTGCCGATGGTTGTCGCTCCCGGACAAGAGGAAGCCTACCTGCAAGATATGGAAAGACGGAAAGCCGAAACGGAGGAACAGACGGAATCGAAACCCAAACAAAGGGAAAAAGAGGAAAAGGAAGTGTCGACTTCCGCCGTCTCTGCGGGGGAAGGGATGCGGCAGGAACAGGCAGGTCAGGGAACACAGACCATACAGACCAACGAGAACGGCTGGGACGAGCTGGTCCGCTCGCTCGGACTGGACGGCATAGGCGATGTCGCGGGTAATCTGGGCTATATACTGGCCATGCTGCCCGACATCCTGCTGGGCGTGTTTACAGGTAGGACACAATCGCTGGGCCTGAAAGACAACCTGCTGCCGATAGCGAGTATAGTGGCAGGTATGTTCGTCAAGAATCCGATGTTGAAGATGCTGCTTATCGGCTTGGGTGGCGCGAACCTGCTGAACAAGGCGGGACACGAGGTGCTGGGAAAAGAACGGACGGAGGGAAACAGAAATGCAGCCACGACCGGTAGAGAGGTACAGTACAGACGCTATCCCGACGAGCCGCTGAATCCGCGTATCGTGAACCCGGCACTACAAGGCTGCACGCTGGTTGCCACGATAGACCGTGTGCCCTGTACGGTGCAGCTCACCCCCGCTATGGCCGACGCTTACCGTGCAGGAGCCTTGCCGCTGAACACGCTGGCCAATGCCGTGCTCGCCCAAAGCGACAAGCTCCGCCAGATGGCTTCGCAGAACTATGACAACGGACAGCAGGAAACCATCGTGCGGACACGGGGCATTCAATAATCCTGTAACCGAAAAAATATGGGAATATGAAAGAAAAATCGCAAATAGAAAAGAATGCCGAGGAGCGTCAGATAGAGCTGCTCTCCACGGCTTTGAACGAAGCGTCGAATGCCGGGGGACACTGGCTCAACGCTACGGGCAAGGGCTTTCCGAAATTTTATCCGAAAGGTGTTGCCGTCAGCCCGTTCAACGGCCTGTTCATGGCCTTGCATTCGGACCGGAACGGGTGCAAGACCAACCTGTTCACCCTTTACAGCGATGCCAAGGCACGCGGCACATCGGTACGCGAGCACGAGCAAGGCGTTCCGTTCCTGTTCTACAACTGGAACAAGTACGTCCACCGCAACAATCCGGAGGACATCATCAGCCGGGACGCTTATCTGAAACTGGACGAGGAGGTGCAGAAACAGTACAAGGGCATACATAACAGGGAGATCCGCACACTTTTCAACATCGACCAGACGACACTGCCCTACGTGGATAAGGAGACTTACGATGCGGTATTGCAGAAAGACGGTAGTGCCGTGGAGCGTGGCTACTCCGAAACCGATGAACGGAGACTGCATATCCGCTTCAACGACTTCCTGCTGAAAATGCGGGACAATCTCGTGCCCGTGCGTTCGGACGGCAGCGGAATGCCCCATTACGAGACGGACCGCGATGCGGTCTATATGCCGCGCCAACGGAACTTCGAGCATTATAACGACTACGTTCAGGAAGCCTTGCGGCAAATCGTGAGCGCCACGGGGCACCAACAACGGCTGGCCCGTGAAGGCATGGTGATGAAAAACGGCATGGGTCCTTCGGAAGATGCCCTCAAACAGGAACGGCTGATCGTGGAGGTGGCTTCGGGCATCAAAATGCTGGAACTGGGACTGCCTGCCCGTCTGTCCGACAAAAGCCTTGAATTGGTAGACTACTGGAACCGGGAACTTAAAGAGAACCCCAACCTGATGGATGCCCTCGAAAGCGACGTGAACAACGCCCTCGAAGTAATCCACAAGGCGGAACGGGGCGAGAAAATCGAATATGCCACGATGCGTAACCGCCGGCAGACTTCGGATATGCAGGAGCAGTTACCCAAGCATTTCTACGTGGCCGATGAAATCCGGAAACACCCGAACAAGGAGGACAAGACCATTGTCATCGTCATCGATCCGTCCTCGAAATCGGCGGATGTGATACTCCCTGCCGGTGCGTCGCCGGAGGTGGACAACGAAGTGCCGGGCATGAACAAGGCCCGTATCGGCAGGGCTTTGCGAAGGGAAGGTATTGAAAACGTGCGTTTCTTCAATCCCGACGGCGCATGGGGGTACAGGCCCGATGATGCCTATTTCGCCAAGAAACAGGTATCACTGGCCCGACTGAAGAACTGGGCACTGGAGATGCTTTCCACACTGGACGTGACGCCTGCGGTCAAACGGGCGGACGAAATCGGTTTCGACCAGATACAGATGATCCAGGACGACAAGAACCGCTGGGCGCTGTATCTGAAGCCCGAACATCAGAACGGGTACAGTATCTATCCAGACAAGGAGGACGTGAACCGTTTTTTCTCCACGCTCAAACAGGCGATGGACAACATCGACAAGGTACGCATGGAACTGGCGCACAAGTATTATGTACTGGCGGAAACACAGCCAGACCTGAAAGTGGACCTGTTCAGCAGCGGGGCGCAGGACATCGACCTGAACCGGATTCAGCGTGTGTCCGTATTCAAGACCAAACAAGAAGGAACTCTGTGCGTGGCGACCATCGACGGGAAGAAACTGCAGCCCCGGAGCGTCACGCGGCAACAGTGGCAGCGCATGTGGCTGGCTGAGGACCGTGCAGAATATAAACGCCATCTGGCGGCCACGCTTTTTGCCGATGTGCTGCGTAAAGGACAGACGCAGGAAGAGACTGCCGGAAAGAAACAAGGAGAAGAGGATACCCTACAGCAGGATAAGGACAAGCACCCCAAGCAAGCCAATGAGGAATCCCCCAAAACTGCTTCATCCTTGAAAGAGTTGCCCATAAAAGATATACCGGAACAACTGTATGACAAATACAAGAAAATCAAAGAGGAACAACCGGAAGCGGTCGTCCTTTTCAAACATGAGAACAAGTATTACGCTTCCATGTATGATGCGGAGACCATAGCGAACGAGCTGGACATGCCTCCGGCCAAAGAACGCATTCCGTATGATGCGGACAAAATCATATTGGTATTTGAACACAGCAATGAGGAAACAAGGCAGCAAATCCATGCGCTGCGGGCATACGTGATGGATTGTGACGGTATGTCCAAGGCGCAGCAAAACGAGCCTGCAGAGGCAACTGACGAACAGAACGAGAACGAACAACGTCCAACCATGAGGAGGTAAAGATATGGCAAACAAGAATCAAGAATATACGGAACAATACGCAGATTATGCGATGGCACAGATGCGGAGGTACGGCATTCCGGCCTCCGTGACGCTGGCACAGGGCATACTGGAAAGTTCCAACGGGCAGAGCCGTTTGGCCGTGAATGAGAACAACCATTTCGGCATCAAGGCCACGCCCGAATGGATTGCCGAAGGTGGCCGGTACGGTCTGTATTCCGATGACAAGCCGAACGAGAAGTTTTGCAGCTACGACAGCGTGGGCGATTCGTATGAGCACCACTCACGCTTCCTGAAAGAGAACAGCCGCTATGCCCGCTGTTTCTCGCTCTCGCCCGATGACTACAAGGGCTGGACACAGGGCCTCGAAAAGGCGGGCTATGCCACGGGCGGGCATTATGCCGACAGCCTGCAACGTATCATCGAACAGAACGGGCTGCAAAAGTACGACCGGCAGGTCATGCAGGAAATGGAGACGCAGGGAAAGCGGTTCGGCGTGGAAGAGAACCCGCTCCGTGAGGTCGGAAATACAGTGGACTATTCGTTTCCGGTGGAGCGGAAAGAGTTTCTTTTCGTCACCTCGCCATTCGGTATGCGGCAAGATCCGGCAGACGGCAAGGAACGTATGCACACGGGTATCGACATCCGGTGCGACGGCGATACGGTCCTGGCCACGGAAAAAGACGGCAAGGTCGTCGCTGTCAAAGACAAAGGCCATGCACCCGGTAACAAATCGCTGACCGTGGAATACACCCGTCCGGACGGCAGCAAGGTACAGTGTACCTACATGCACCTCGGCGAAGTTTCCGTAAAGGCAGGCGATACGGTACAGGCAGGCCAGAAGCTCGGCCGTTCCGGTAACACGGGGACACGGACGACCGGGAAGCACCTGCACTTCGGTGTCCGGCAGATTTATGCGGACGGCACGCAGCGGGACGTCGATCCGGCAGCGTATCTGGCTGAAATCGCACAAAAGGGCCACATCAAACAGCAGGTACTACATAACGGCAACGACCTGCTCGCCCGATATAAGGGAACAGAAGAGAATGCCACCGGCAAAAGCCTTTCGCCCGATGCGTGGATGAAAAAACTGCTCTCCTCGGAGGATAGCGGCGTGGGATTGTCGGGGTGCAGTGATCCTGTCGTGGAAATGGCCATGACCGCCTTTACCTCCCTGATGTTACTGGCGACGCAAATCGACAGCAAGAACAAGGAGGAACAAAAGGCAGCCATTTCCGAGGCGATGGACAGCCGGCGTATCGACCTCAAAGCGTTGCTGCCGGGCATGAAAAACTGTGACCTCACAGTCGGGGAAAACGGGCGAGCTGTCCTGCAGGCGGACAACGGCAGCGTTCAGGTATCACGGGAACTGGCCTCTGCCGAGTTAAGCCGCCTGTCGGTGACGCTGAACGACAGTTCTCTTTCGGAGGAAGCCAAACGGCTGCGTGTGACCGGCGTGCTGAACACGGTCATCCTCTCGGAGGCGGCGTCGCAGAACTTTGAACGGGGAATGTCCGAACAACGGGCACAATCGGAAAACCTGAAAAGATAATCCCAAAAAGTCATGATAAAACGCGTGATGATACGACTTTGCGGGTACTTGTCCGGGGTGTCCGTCTGCGCCCTGCATATCCTGTTCTGTTCCCGGCTATTCGGTTGGGTAGCAACACTCGTTATCGTGGGCGTCCAACTGGGTATTGCCGGCTGGATTGTCTACATGAGAATACGTGCTCCCGATTAGGAAACGCTTTCAACCTGTTCAACTTCAAGACACCCCGCTTTGTCCGGTGGACTATGTATCACTAAAAGACAAAATAAAATGATTAAATGCAATATTACGGCGTGCGGCACCATCGGCCGCGACGCTTCGATGCGCACGACCAAAGAAGAGAAAACATTCCTGACCTTTCCGCTCCGCGTCGTGCTCCAAGGCAAGGACGGTCGGAACGAAACGGTCGAGATCAGTGTCAGCAAGGAGGGCGGTCAGAAGAAGGTATCCGGCTATCGAAACGGATTGCGTGTCGAGGTTGCGGGGACGCTGTTCCTGAAACGCCGGGGCGAAAAGCTCTATTTCAACCTCTTTGCCGACCGTATCGGCCCGGCGGCGGACATCGCGGATTCCATCAAGGGCGAACTGTCGTTCCGGGGCAAGGTGGGCAAGAACATCGAGGAACGGAAGGACAAAAAGGATAAGTCCTACACGATGTTCTCTGCATTCAGCACCGAAAAGGTCGATGAGAATTTCGAGTACCAGTGGGTGCGTTTCTTCTGCTTCGACAGGCAACGTGAAGAGTGGCTGCAACCGGGCGTCAAGGTAGAAGCCAAGGGCGAAATGACGGTCTCGGTACATAACGGGAAGCCGGACATCTCCTGCCGGGTGGAAGAACTGGCGCAATATATTCCCGAATCGGATAACTTCAATCAGTAGCAGTCATGGCCGGTTATAGAAAGCGAAATACGGAGGGGCCGAGCAGCGAGGACAAGGCGCTGGACCTCTTTGCCGAGATGATGATCGAGAAAATCGAAAGCATCCACAAGGACTGGCATAAGCCGTGGTTTACCGAGGGGGCACTGCAATGGCCGCGTAACCTTTCCGGGCGGGAGTACAACGGTATGAACGCCCTTATGTTACTGTTGCATTGTGAGAATGAGGGGTACAAGATTCCGCGCTTCTGCACCTTTGACTGCGTGCAGCGGCTCAACAAGCCCGGCAAGGACGGGCAGGAATTACCCCGTGTATCTGTACTGCGCGGCGAGAAATCGTTTCCCGTCATGCTGACCACATTCACCTGCATACATAAGGAAACAAAGGAGAAAATCAAGTACGACGACTACAAGAAACTCTCCGACGAAGAGAAGGCGCAATACAATGTCTATCCGAAAATGCAGGTGTTCCGGGTGTTCAATGTCGCCCAGACCAACCTGCAGGAGGCTCGACCGGAGTTATGGGAGCAGTTGGAAAGAGAGAACGGGAAAAGGGTCGAAAACGGCGAACATTTCAGTTTTGGGCCTGTCGATGCGATGATAAAGGACAACCTTTGGATTTGTCCCATCAAACCGACGCACCAAAACGAAGCATACTACTCAATCACAAAGAACGAGATTGTCGTACCCGAAAAGGAGCAGTTCAGAGACGGGGAATCTTTCTACGGAACGCTGTTCCATGAGATGGTCCATTCCACGGGTGCCGAAGGTGTGCTTGACCGACTCCAACCTACCTCTTTCGGTTCGAAAGAGTATGCCCGCGAGGAACTGGTGGCCGAACTGGGCAGCGCGTTGGTCGCACAACGCTACGGCATGACCAAGCATATAAAGGAAGACAGTTGCGCATACCTCAAAGGGTGGCTCGATGAGTTGAAAGAATCCCCACAGTTTATCAAGACAACGCTTCTGGACGTGAAAAGAGCTTCGTCAATCGTTACTCAAAAGGTGGATAAGATTGCGCAGGAGTTGGAACAAAATGTTACCGAAGAGCAAGAGGACAAACGCTCTGCCAAGGAACGTATTTTTTATGCTTCGGTGGCCTATCTCCAAACCGCTGACGACACGAAGCAACTGGACGAATTGAAGGACAAAGGCGACTACAAGGGTCTGCTTGCGCTCGCCAAGGAGTATTACGACGGCAACGGCATGGACGAGCAGCATACATACGCTTCTCCCCTCCAGAACCGGGGCGATGACCTGCTGATTGAAGATAAGGACTTTGCCGTGGTGTACAACGGAAGTGTCGGAGGCACATACGACATCATGCTGAAATACACGGAACAGGAGGTGCGGGACCATATCACACGTTACGGCACAGACCGTGCCAGCGATGATGTGAAAGAGGTGGCCAAAGATATGGCGGCGGAACAGTTTGCTGAACTGACACATCAGAGAATGCCGGTATTCGAAATGCCAAACGGAGATATTCTGTATGCAAGGTACAACAGGGACAAGGATACGCTGGACGTGGGTACGGCCACCAATGCAGGGATGGCCGTACAACATCATTACCCTTATGACCACAACATGACGCTGGAGGCCAACCTGCAAGCCGTGAACGAGAAGCTGAACGAGCTTGAAGAATACAGGGAGGAGCTACAAGAGGCGGAATATGGCGGCGGTCTGCGTCGGTAACGGCAGCGTAATATGAAGAATGTGGAGCGATTTCATACTGAAGGCGCTCCACATCCTTATAGTCCCTACCGGTTTTCATTCCGCTACAGACTATATGTTATCATTACGACAGCAGTTTGTCAATCATTGACTGTAACTGCAGCATATCGCAATATTGATTGTTTCCGCCGGTATAATCCTTTGCGTGCCGGGCAGTCCGTATCATGAACGAACCGAGTTCTATCTTTATCCCATCATCCATCCGCACATCCGCAGAATGGTTTATATATACAAACTTACCATTACGTTCAATAAAGCAACTTGTATAATAATGCCCCTTATTCTCGGATACGACCGCCGCATCCACGGCTTCTGCATATTTGGATATTTCACGTAGCAATGCCGTTTGGAAATTACTGTATTCCTTTGAAACATAAGTTTCTGCGTCTGCAAGGACAGAAGATTGCCATTGGGTATAAAAAGTCTGTGTCATATTCTTTCAATTCTAATTCTGTAAATAAATTAGGCACATAGCAATAAAAGTATTGAATTTATAGTATTCAATTAACATTTAAGCAATTACCATGATGTTTTCAGAGACCAAAATTACGGAGATTTATTGTATGACAGATGATTTTTGCAAAGAAATTGCTCAATTTCAGGAAAAATATATGGTTGAAGATAAAGATATTGAATATTCCATGCCCCACTTCCTTTAATATAACTTTATTTCCAACTCCCTTTCTACCATAACAGCATACTGTTTTTGAAAGAAGCCCGCCATTGATGTATGTTTTTCAAAGACGGGCAACTGGCTATATTTTGAATTATACTCACGTTAAATAGCTTTCCCAATTCTCTTTGTCGATAGTTAATTTGTTCATTTCCCAATCGTATTCCACTTCCGGTATATCGGAATAAGGGAAGTGCACGGTATAGCCTATCTGTCCGTAGGAGCAATGCAGCGGTACAACGCAAATTTCCTGACCGCAATAAGACTGTGGCGTACAGTATTTCTTCCAATCAAAACGGCCTGCAACTATATTGCAGCAGAGCAGTTTTAGAGCCATTATGCCTTTCCAACTCTGAAAATCTTTCTTGTAACTTGCTCTTTTCATAATGAATACCATTTAATGAGCCATGTTGTAGTAAATTTCGGGTTCGCTCGATACGTTGTAAATCTGACTCCCGCAACGTACCAATAGGGCGTTTTTTCCGTAGTAAAGCTGCTTCATGCCGGTTATGTTCCCCGTGCGGTGAAAGTTTGGGAAACGGCTTATTCCTGCCTTTTCGGCGTCTCGTGTGTAGAGGGTTTTCGTTCTCATTGCATGGTTGTTTTTAATGTTTCATAAAGTTTTTCTATCATGGCTTCCGCCTGCTCCATATCGCTCACGATGTCTTTGATTCGGTAAGGTGCGCCGTTCTTGCCATGCCCGTCCGTACCAATCCACAGGTAGGCTTCATAGTCGGGGTCGAAGTCTTCGTAATATGTTTCAACTTCCTGTAACAAGCTGTCGGTGTCATTGCCTTTCATCTCAACCGAGAAACTGAAATCCTGCCCGTGAGGTGTGTATTGCTGAAAATCGAACACCACGAGGTTCGGTTTGTCGGTATCGGTTTTAACTTGCCAGCCTAATTGTTCAGCTATGGCGATAATCTGTTCTATTGCTGTCATTGTTCTGTTTTTTTATTTCCCTTTTCTTGAAGCCTTCCGACTTCGCCCAAAGGGTTGATTTTTACGTGCAATTCCCAACGGCGAAAGCAAGAACAGCAGGCAAGGAACGGAGGTTAAAATTTTATGAAATGCCGCAATCTGCGATTGCGGAAAGTTTGCGTCAAATTTTATCCGGAGTAGCGAAGCGGTACTTGACACGCTGTTCGTTCGCCGTACCTTTGCTGCGTAAAAACAGGCCGTGGCGATAGTGGAGATTCCATGAAATGATACGCCCAAGCATACAAAGGGAATGGAGGCAAAGATCTCCGGCCGTTACAACAGGAAACGACGGCAGTATGTGTCTGGGGTATAAAGGGCAAAAAAAACGTCGAACGATTGTCCATCGGACAAAATGTAAGGGAATGGAAAAAGAATTGTCTGTATAACAGAATGTTCGACATGGCCTTTATCGGGAATATGAACAACCACCTGTCCCGATTGGCAGGTGGTTGCCCGATATAACTTCCGCAGCCGGTATCAGGCGGCCATGCGCTTTCGGATAAGGGCGATGTTCTTATGCACGAGGTTCATAATCCGCTTGTGATATTTCGTATTTTTATTACACAGTCCTCTCGACTGCAGCACCTTGAATGTTTCGAGGCTCAATTCTACGGTCTCGACCCTCTTGTCCTCTATCCGTGCGGAGAATACCAGCGTATCCGGTTTGAGGTAATATTCGCACTGTCCCACGCAGTGGTGCAACGCATTACCCTCGTCGTAGTAGGCTTCCACGCTATCCAGTACACGGACGACTATCGTTCCGTCCGTGAACTCCAGACCGAAGAACTTGCCTTTCAACTCCCTAAAACGTGCCTCGTTTTCCCTCGCCCGTTTCATCTGCTCCTTGCGTTTTTCCTGCTCTTGGAGAATACGCACCTTGTTCTGATACTTGTCATGCTCGGCTTTCAAATCGGCGGGGCAAACATAGTGGGCGTTGTGCAAGTCCTTGCCGCATCTGTCGAGCATACGGAGATAATCCACCCATATTCCAATGTCCGTTATCCGATACTTCTGGCGTAACACGATTTTGTAGGACGGCCAACAGAAATCCAAATCCTGCGGGTGGTCGATGAAGTGCTTGAGGTCTCGTTTGCGTCCACTTTTAAGTATTGTCTCCACTCGGCTGTCCGATAGCAGGGCTTTCATCAGCTTTTGCGGGGCGATGTCGGCAAACGACCCTTTCAGCCCGTTGCGCCGTAACTTCGGGATAACCGTGTAGCCCGGACAGACATAACAGTCGGCTATGCGTTGGTACACGTAATTGTCGTTCCGCAGTTCCAATCCCGACCCGTACAGAAAGCTGTCCAAATAACACCCCATTGTCCGTTGCAAGGCTGTCAAAGCGGTTTTCCCGTTCTCGTCCAACCAGTATCTCGCCACTTCGCACACGTCTGTCCATGCGTTCTTGCCTTTGCGGTAACAGACATTCATTCTGAAAATCCGCTGCACCTGAAATCCGTCCTGCGTGGTGATGACAGAAAAATAGCTTTTCTCATCTGTCTTGCGGCAAAGCGTGTCTTTGAGCGTCAGTTTGGCGTGGCAGTTCGGGCAATGGCAACGCTTCGCCTTTGTCTCGTTCCACCTATGACCGCAATCGAGGCAGGTCGTTTGTCCGCTCGGTGTACGAAAAGCGTAATGTCCGACGGTATGCCGGAACGCCCATTCTGCCTGTTTCTCCGTGATAGGCAGCAACCGCCCGTTGGCGGCTACTACCTGATGCTGAAATTTTGTCCGTGCTTTCATGGTCAGAAATCGAAGAGTGAGAGTTCCGTTTGGGTATTCTGTACAGCTTTGGCGGTCGGCTTCGGCCTGCTGTGGCGTTGCTGTATCTTGCGCATTTCTTCCTCCTGATAGGCTTTCAGCGCGTCTTTTCGGGCTTGCGCCTTTTCTTCTTCGGTCAGCTCCACCTTGTGATTGACCACGACGCCACAACTGATAGGTTTGCCCACGTCGATGTTGTCCTCATCATAGTAATGAATGGCGAGCGACCACACCTCGTCGTCGGTCATTCCGCAACAGCCGCTTGCCTTGACTTGATTGAGAATGAATGTGATACAATCGTCCAAGTTTTTGTTTTCTTTGGCATAGGAGACGGCGAAAAGTTCGTCCGTCCGTGCCTTGCCGTCCAAGTATTCCTTGATAGTCCGTTTGAAATGTTCCGTACCTTTCATCGTTCAGCGTTTTGAGGTTAAAAATGATAGTCGATGACACCGCCGATGTAAAGCAGCGTACCGGGTTTAAATTCACATGCCTGCCGCAGGAACTCGTAGGATTGCTCGGCGTTGGATTGCAGCCCCTCCTCGTCCATGTAGAACCAGTAAGCGGTATCGAGCGGGTTTTTCAGGAACTTTTCGAGTTGATAGACCGGGCCAATCCAGTCCTGCACGCTTTCGGGGGTAAGGGCTTCCGCCCTGCTTCGAATGTCTGCGATGAAATCTTCTCTCCATCGTTCCGCACCGCCTTTGTAGCGTATGGTATCGTCGGAAACAAGCTCGAACATGCCTTTGGGCAGAATGTTGTTTACCAAGTTGTCGATATGGAACTGGCGTTCCTCATCGTCAATCTCCGCACAATAGTCGAAGAAACTATCGTCGCCCTGCGTGAGGGTGTCCTCGTTCAGGTAGTTGTCCTTGCTCACCCGTGTTTCGGTAATTTGAAAAATCTTGCTGTGCATAACTTTAAATTTTTAATTTGTTGAACTTGCTTTTTTCTTCTCCCTGCTTTCGGAGCCTTTCGGCTTCCTTGGCGGGAGAGATTTTACATGCAAGCCAGACAGCGGGGAAAGGACGGAAAGGCAAGCAAACGGCCGGAGAATTTCACGGAATACCCAACCCGTCGAGGTACGAGGCGGGGGCTGAAAGGCCATCTTCGATTTGCGGAAGGCTGCCGGGCAAATCCGCGAGCCGTTAGCATAGTGGTGCTTGACGCCGGACGACCGCTGTACCTTTGCATGAGAAAATCCAACCGGCGAGGAGGCAACGGGGGCGAGATCAGGGAAAGAATGGGATAACCGGAATAAAAGAGGAAGAAGCCCGATTGTATATAGAAGTGGGAATAACGGCTAAAAAAGAAAATCTGCCTGTGAGGGCGATTGACAAAAAAAGCCCCCTGAACCTTTTGACCGTCCAAGGGACTTCACGTGCCCGGCAAAGCGGAATTTTCGGAACGCGAGCCGGATTATAAGGTGGCTTTTAATCGTAATGCATAATTCAACAGATATTTTCCTGAATCGGAAAACTCTTTTTTATTTCCTGTATAGACATACCCGTGGCTCTCATAAAATTTTCTTGCTGCAAAATTTTCTTCCAACACCCACAGGTAAACCTCTTTTACATCGTGACTTTTTGCTGTTGTAAGGAAATGGCGCATAAGTTTTGTCCCAACACCTTCTCCTTGAAAGAACGGATCTACATACAACTCTTTCAATTCCCATATACTGTTTTTACAATCCAGTTTCATCATCCCCTTTACAATCCCGTCATCAAAAACATATATATCGTCCAAAGCTCCTATAACATCCTGATAATATAATGCAAGACGCAATACCGACATTTCATTAAAGGAAACATCATCGTTTTGAAAAATAGGGCGAAAGGCTTTTCTTTTAGAGAAAATCTGTATTTCCGCAAGTCTTGAAGCATCCTTTATCGTGGCAACTCTAATCATTTTTTTGTTTTTATAATTTTGTATTTACATATTATTTTCCCAAAAGTTTCTGTTCTTCACATACTATCCGGCACTGTTTCCAGTATGTTTTTTTCAGAAGCAAATATATAAAAATCAATTCCACAAGGTGCCATGAACGACTTTTTTTATTAAGATTCACAGGAATGTGATATAAAAGAGTTTAACTCCTCCGACGTTCCTTTGCAGCTGCATAGGGTGTCGTGTGTCTTGCCTTGATTTGTCGGGTAACGTCAGGAGCAAAAACGGGAAACGCTATCGGGAGGTAGAAAGGAATGGAAATGGGGTATAAGGGTTATAACAGGTGGACGTCCGCTTAAAAAGGAATTTCTTGTGACATGCCGGGTATGGCATATAACTGGAGAGACGACCTTGCGGAATAAAGCCCCCGAAACCGGCTTTGCAGGTTCGGAGGCTTGTGCCGCATGAGGCTATTTATCAGCGTTTGCCGTGCGCCTGTCCCAGAAGATAGTCTTGCAGGGATTGGTAGCGGTTTTGAATATTAGCGTTTTCATTGAAACCGTTCAGGCAATGAAGCAATGCTTTTTCGAGCGTGATGTATCGGCGGCTGAAAGTCTGTACGTTATCCAAGCAACAGGCTTCCAAAGCGTATTTGAACGGTGCAAAATTTTCAGGTTCTTTCCGAATCCGCACATGCCACAGGAAGAACAACTGAATCGTGAAACTGTCGGATTCACCTGCTTTCATCAAATGTTCTTCATCGAGCAACCGTCGGACAAGCTCCGGGGTAAGCTGGCAATCATTTTTCCGGTAATACATGCGTTTTGCCGTATTATAGGCTGCAAACTGTTCGATGTCCTGTGCCGTCAGCCTGTATACTTCCGAGTAAAATGCACGTACTTCTTTACCTGTAACAACGATTTTCTCGTCTCCGAACTCGTATTCATACGCTTTTTCATCGGAGATTTCCTCTTCTGTTAAGGTCTTGAACCCGTAACATTCCGTTACGATGAACGGTTCTTTTCCGAACTCCGCCAGAGATTCGAGGGCATGGAGGCTGTTGCAGGAGAAGAACATGTCGTTTCCAATACTTTCACCGCTTTCCAGCAGCCGGATTTTTACGTCTTCGGAATCGTTGGTGTACTTCCATACTATCCGACAACTTGCATAATGGGGCTTCCTGCCGTTCGCCTCGACAAATCCGGCAAATCCGCTCTTGATGGCGGCCTTTGTCTTCTCTACATCCGTCAGGACGCTTCGTGCCTTACAGGTTTCGCACCGGCCGAATTGCAAAGAATCGTCGGAAATTTCCGTTATCACTTTGGTGTTGGGGTTTACTGTGGCTTCGCATACTACCTGCGTACCGCCACATCGTGTACATATTATACTCATATCTTGTCAAGATTAAAAATTAATATATCTTTCTATCCGCTATATTGAACTTGTCGATAAGGTTCAGCCAATGGCTGCAATTCCTTTTCAACAAAACAATTTATCCAGATTCTGCTTAAAGCGTAGCATTAGGCGACACTTCCCATCGCATTTACGAACCGACCCCATATAGGCGCATTGACCGCTTGTTTCATCAAACAAAAAACATGACTGCCGGAATGCCTCAAAAATTCTTATCTTAACCTGTTCGTCCAGAACTTTCCCTTCCATAATTTGATTACCATTTGCGTGCATAATACATAAAAGTTAAATTAAACTCCGAGTTATTTATTTCCCTCCTCTCGGAAGCTTTTCAGCTTTCCTTGCCGGGAGAGATTTTACATGCAGATCAGACAGCGGGGAAAGGACGGGAAGGCAAGCAAACAGCCGGGGATTTCACGGAATACCCAACCCGACAGGCGCAGCAAGGAGGGAACTGAAAGGACATCTTCGATTTGGGAAGGCTGCCGGGCAAATCCACGAGCGGTTAGCATGGCGGTACTTGACACCGGACGACCGCTGTACCTTTGCATGGGAAAATCCAACCGGCGAGAAAGTGGCGGAAACGAGATAAGGGAAAGAAGGAGATACGATAGTGGAGTAAAAGGGGAAGAAGCCGGACTGTATAAAAAAGCCGGAACATTGGCTAAAAAAGGAGGTCGTTCCGTGGAAACGGCGTACAGAGAAAGTCCTCTCGAACTTTTACTGTCCGAGAGGGCTTATCGTCTACTCTATAAAATGGTAATGGGCATTTTGGCATTCTCCGTTCGATTGTGTCTTTTGCAAAACGTCATCGACGCTGGAATATCGGCTAAAACAGCCGTTATATATCTGCTTGCCGTCGAGCGTTATCCGTTGCAGGTAACAGCCGCATACTCCGTCACGGCTACGGTCAGCGACAAAATAGAACACGATACCGTTGCTGTACGACAATCGCAATTCCGTATAGTTTATCTCGGTTTTGGGCTGTTCGGTCGGCAGACGGGTATTGAAATAACCCGTAGCCAGCATGACCTGTCCGGCGAAACGCATGGCTTCTGCCCGATATTTTTTCATGGCCGAAGCCACGGGGCTTTCGTCCCGACCGTTTCCGACAAACGATGCGGGCAGGCTTCTGTTCCTGTAAGACAGTTTGAACATGCCGACCTCTTCCTGCACCACGGGCAGGCCGACAGCTTCGTACTCCTCTTTCGTCATTTCGATGAAACGTGTGCGTTCCTCGTCCAGATAGAGGCGGTAAGCGGGTTTCACCCGCTCCCGCTTCTCTTCATATTCCGCCTGTTCCCGTGCGTTCATGCAGTTATAAACGTGTCGGGACACTCTCCGCACCGCATTGACGAAAGTCGGGCTTTTGCATATCCCGAAATGCCGGGCGAAGTCGGGTACAGTCCCGATAAAGCCGTACTCTTTCCAATGATAGGTTCTCATGGCTGTCTGTCCGATTTAATCCACGACCACATATTCATTGATACTGCAGCAAGAATCGGGGTTTTCCTGCGCCCATTCTTCAAACAGAGCCTTGGCATCCTGTTCCGAGCGGACGGTTTTTCCTGCGACCTCGCCAAGCCACGCAAACAGGCTCTCCCTGTCGGCAAAATATTCGCAGAAGTATTTGCCTTTGGCAGTACATAAATCGACTATGTATTTGTCGGTAAAATACTTGCCTTCGCTGTCGTTGGTCTCGTAGAAGCCCATTCCCGGCTCTTCGGTCTGGTAATAATAACGGAGCGATGGGAATTTCTCGCACACGAGGTCGAATGTCTCGTTGCATGGCCCCCATGCCGTCTCCGTCGTAAAGCGGAGGGTTTCGCCCACCATTTCGAGGTTTGCCCAATCTCCCCGACAACTCACCTTGTCCCAGTCCTTGCCCAAGGCATCCACAAGACACCCCAGCCATGATGTCCCGAAGCCGTTTTTCACGGCAGGCGTTTTTCTGTCCTGCAAATCTTTCATCAACTCATAGAGGCTTTTGATTTCCTGCGCGTCGCCCTCTATCACATACGCTGTTGAACACCAGTTTGGCATAATCGTTAATTTTTATTCGTTAAACTTTTTCTTCCCTTTTTTCGGAAGCTGTTCCGGCTTCCTTATCGGGATAGATTTTACATGCAGGCCAGACAGCGGGAAAATGAGGAAAAGGCAAGGAAACCGCCGGGGATTGAACGGAATACCCAACCCGACAGCGCAGCACGGCGGGGACCGAAAGGTCATCTTCGATTTGGGAAGGCTGCCGGGCAAATCCGCGAGCCGGTTAGCGGAGCGGTACTTGACGACCGAATGACGCTGTACCTTCGCATGGGAAAATCACACCGACAAGGGAGTGCGGCAGGGAGCGATAAGAACGAGAATAAATAAAAAGGAGAGGTGAACGGGATATAACGGGTATAGAATATGGACTTGAAAAGGAAATTTTTCGGTATAATTATAATAAGGTGTTTCCGGACACGAGGCCGGGTAGCCGTCTTGTCTCTGCCATAACCGAAAGGTCCAGCGAACAATGAATAACGCAGCATCGTTCAGCAGTCAGAAACAGTAACTATGCCGTCGTACTGATTTACGACAATGCCGATAAAATAAGGAAAAGCCGAAAAGAGGGGCTTGCCTTCTTTCCGGCTTTTCGTGAAAGTCCTATTATCCGGGCTTCCCGTTATTCTATACGGTCCAGCCTGCGGACTTCTCTTGAATCGTCCACAGACGGGCATAAAGCCCCTCGTGCCGCATCAGTTCGTCGTGCGTGCCTTGTTCTTTTACCCGTCCGTCTTCCAGAACGACGATCCGGTCCGCATTCATGATCGTCTTAAGCTTGTGGGCGATGACGATGACGGTGCGTCCCTTGATAAGCGTGTCGATGGCTTTCTGCACCTCCACCTCGTTTTCCGGGTCGAGCGATGCGGTCGCCTCGTCCAGCAGGATAATCGGCGCATCCTTCAAGATGGCGCGGGCGATGGATATGCGCTGTTTCTCGCCGCCGGACAGCGTGCAACCGCCCTCACCCACCATCGTGTCGTATCCCTGCGGCAGGCGCATGATGAAATCGTGGCAGCAGGCTTTCTCGGCTGCCGCGATGATCTCCTCGTCCGTCGCACCGGGCTTTCCGAAACGGATATTGTCGCGTATCGTGTCCTGAAACAGATAGACGTCCTGGAACACCATCGAGATGCGGCTCATCAGACTTTCAGGTTCTATATCTTTCATCGGAACGCCATCGAAAAGGACACGCCCCTGCTGCGGGTCGTAGAATCGGGCGCAAAGTTTCATCACCGTACTTTTCCCGCTCCCCGAAGGACCGACGAGAGCCGTCAGCGTGTTTCTCGGAAACGCGATGGAAACGTCCTGAAGCACCTTCTTGTCCTGATAGGCGAACGACACATGCTCGAACCGGATGTCGCCGGTGGCCGGCGCCTGCCGTTCGCCTTCCATCTCCGGCTCGTTCATCAGCGTGAGAATACGCCCTCCGGCAATGGAGAAGTAGCGGAACTCCGCAAAGTTGGTCAGCGCCGAAGTCAGCGGGTCGAACACGCGCGAGCCGACCACGAGGAACAGCACGAAGACGAGCAGCGAGAGTTCGCCTCCCAACAGCAGGTAGGTTCCGCACAGCACCATCAGGGTCAGTCCGGCCCGCACCAATGTAATGCTCAGCAGCACGAAAGGCCCCAGCATGGCTTCCTGACGGATACAGGCACGGCGCAGTTCCGCAAAAGCATCGCGCAGGCGGACAAAGCGGTCGCCCAGCAGGTTGTAGGCTTTCATCACGCGAATGCCCTGCAAGTATTCCTCCAAGCGGTTCCCGGCATTGATTTTGGCTTGTATCTGCCTGCCGCTCAACTTTTTCTGCACACTCGTGCTCATCCATAGGACAAGCAAGGCGACCGGCAGTGCGGCGAACATGGCAACGGCCATCCGCCAGTCGATCCATACCAGCGAGAGGAATGCCAGCACGGGCATGACGACGGCTCCCATCAGTTGGGGCAAATGGTGGGAAATGCCCGTCTCGGCCATCGTGAAATCGGTAACGAGCATGGACGAAAGATCGCCGGGGTCGCGCCGGGAAAGAAATCCGAGAGAGAGTTTCCGCAGATGTTCCGCCAGTGCAATGCGCCCCGACGCACTCATTTCGTAGGCTCCTCTGAAATTGGCCCGGTAGGAGGCCCGTTCGGCCAAAGCCATCACCAGCATATAGACAGCCAATATGCCGAAAATGCACCACAGTCTTGCCGTGTCGAGCGGTCGTCCGCTGCCGTCGAACGCGGCGAAGATGATGCGCACCGCCTCGATGGAGAGGCAGAAAGGTATGATGTTGACCAGATTGGCGAGCATGGTATAGCCCACGGGCTTGTAAAGACGTTCCGTATGGCCTATCGTAATGTTTTTAATCGCATTCATGTTCCACTCCTTTCATTTATGTGCGACGATATGCAGTTCTTCTTTTTTCTGAATTACCCGGATGTCGGAAAAGCCGGCTTGGGACAGCAACTGTTTCAGTTCTTCGGCTCCGTACACCGTCATTCCCTTTATCCGCTCCGTCCACGCCTTTCCGAGTTCGGGGTCGCTCGCTTCCAGACTGATGAGAAAGCAGCCCCCTTTCCGGATCACGCGGAAGACTTCGGCCAGCGCCTTGCTGACGGAAGACCAGAAATAGACGGTCTCGAAGGCCGTAACGGCATCGAAGGCCCCGTCCCCGTAAGGCAGGGAGCAGACATCGCCCTGCTGTATGAAACATCGGCGGTCCAGTTCTCCCGCATTGTGCCTGCGGGCGAAGGCGACGCTCTCCTCCGACAGGTCCATGCCGTAAACTTTTCCCTGCGGACACAGCTTCAGCAGACGCTTCACGTTGGCGCCGCCCCCGCATCCGATGTCCAGCACATTCCATTCCGGCCGCCAGTCCACCTGTTTCATGCCGCGATGGGCCAGCGAAGCGTGGAAACAGTTCATTCCCCGCAAAATCATCCGTCCCCAGAATCCCTGCGGACAACTCGTATTCTGTAAAATATCGTTCAAGAAACTATTCTTTTTCATATCTCCGTATTCAATTTTTGTTCAACTTCCAATGATAAGCGCTCGTATAGGCATCCCACATGTTCTTGTAGAGCCCCTCGGCGACGGATAAGTCGTCGTGCTGGCCCTGCTGTACGATCCGTCCCTGCTGCAAGACCACGATGTTGTCCGCCGAGACGATGGACGACAGCCGGTGGGCGATAATAATCACGGTCTTGCCTTTTATCAGGGATTGAAGGGCCTGCTGCATCTTGTATTCGTTCTCCGGATCGGCGAAGGCCGTGGCTTCGTCCAGTACCAGTATCGGCGCATTCTTCAGAATGGCGCGGGCCACGCATACCCGCTGCGCCTCGCCGCCCGACAGATACACGCCCTCGTCGCCTATTCTCGTCTCGTAGCCTTGCGGCAGCCGCTCGATGAACTCGTGGCACTGGGCGGCTTTGGCCGCCGCCACGACCGTTTCTTTCGTTGCGGCGGGGGAACCGACGGCGATGTTCTCGTACAGCGTGTCGTAGAACAGGAACGTATCCTGAAAGACGAATGAAACGGTATCCATCAACTGCGTCGTAGCGATGTTCTTGATGTTCACGCCACCGATGAGAATCTCGCCCTGCTCCACGTCCCAGAAACGGGGAATCAGGTTCGCGACGGTGGACTTGCCGCTTCCCGAAGGCCCCACGAGCGCCGTAATCCGGCCTTGCGGCGCCGTGAAGCAAACATCGCGCAGCGCCTCGGTACGTGTGCCCTGTTCCGTATTTTCGTAGGAGAATGACACGTGGCGGAACTCCACCTCATACGACTGCGGCACTTCGGGGTGTTCCGGTTCGGGAACGGGCTTTTTCTCCAGAATGCGGTCGATACGCGCCACGCCTTCGTCGATCTCCTTGGTGTTTCCGCCCAGGAACGTCAGTTTGTAGATGGGCGAAGCCACACCCGGTCCCATGATGATGAAAAACAGCCATACGGCGGCCAATGCGAGCGACTGCGGATTCCCTTGTATCAGCAGGATACCCACGGGAAGAATGAACGTCACCATCGAACCCAGCAGGACGGTGAACGCGATCATCCCGTTCTGGTAGGTGTCGCAGCATTTCAGGGCGAACGTCTTGTAAGCCTGTATCTCGGCGTTGAACTGCCGGAACGAGCGGACGCTCTGTCCGAATATCTTCACCACGGGCATTCCCCTGACGTACTGCACGGCGGAGGCGCTCATCTTTTCCTGCGCATCATAGTAAATACTCATGAACTCCCGTGCCTTCTTCCCCATGAAATTGGAGAATTGCAGGGCGAAGCTCAACAGCACCACGGCCAGACAGACCGCCGTCAGCCATGTATCCAGCGAGAAAAAGATGACGAGCATCACCACGACCGTCGCCACTACGTTCACCAAATCGGGAATCGTGTGGGCGATGAATCCCTCGATTTTCTCGATGTTCTGCTCCATCGTCTTCTTGATGGCTCCGGTAGAGGTGTTGTTGAGATAACCCAGCGACAGCTTGCCGATATGCTCGGACAGCCGGACACGCAATCCGTACAGAATGCGGAATGCAGCCACGTGCGAGGACATCAGGGCGGCGTACAGCAGCACCAGTCCGCCGATAAGCCCGCAGAAGGCGATCCAGCCCCAACGAATCATGCCGGCTTCGTCCACCGAAGCCGGGCTTGTACCGTGCGTCAGCAGCTCTTTCAACACCTCGTACACCGCCCAATAGGGTACGAGCATACACACGGCGCTGCCTGCCGACAGCAGACCCGCCAGAAAAAGCAGCCCTTTCTTCTGCCCCGCGATCTCGAACAGGCGGGACAGACCTTCTTTCTTCTTTTCTTTTGTTTCCATATATTGAATTTTATCCGATTCTCTCTATCCGTTGTTGGTAAATTCCTGTAAATCTTCCGGCCGGATTACAACAGCCCCGTCAGCCGCTCCCCGCTCTTTTGTCAGCCGGAAATCGCAGCACGAAGCACCGTGTGCCAATGTGCGGGTCCGTGTCAGCCGGATACCGAGTACATCGTGTGTGATATAATCATTCACGCAGAAATAGGGAAAAAAGCACTCGACGCCAATACGGGAACAGAGTTCGGCGACCGGGCACCGGGCAATGTCCATACCGACATCGAACGTATCGTCCGCATTCGGCAACACGCAATCGAACAGCCAATCGTCCTCTGTGGAAACATGCGAAGCGGAAGCGATGCGACGCACATAGTCGGGCGAACACAACATTTCGCGTATTTCCGAAATTTTTTCAGAAGGGATACTCGACAACGTGAGCTTTTTCAATGCTTTCTGCGTAACAATGGAAAGTTCTGCCGGACTCCATCCTCTGGCCGACAGTTCTTGCCACAGACCGATCTCATAGGCTATACCGATAATGTTTTTCACCCATGGTGATGTCGGCGGGACATCCGGAATGATTGCGGAGATACGATGAAAATTCTCGACAGCCGCTTCCATCACGGAATCAACGGATTCGACCGACAAACGGGATGCCAGTTCTTCCCTGAAAAATTCTTCGAACCGTTCCAACATTGGGAGATAAGGTTCAATCGTCGTCTCTTTCATCTTTCATGGAGAATTGCCGCCGTGTCACGGGAATTCGATACGATTTCATATCCCAACATCGAACTGAACTTGTAGCACAGCCGCGTCATCCGTCCCAATATTTGCCCGAAGAAGAAGCCCCAGCGCGGACGGAAAAACTTCATGTAATTGGCCTGTTCCAAAAGGCGTAGGCGGGGTTCCCATTGTTCTACCAGACGCCCGTCGCTCAGACCGGAGCGGATTTGCGCCTCGTGTTCACGGAGCGAATCGGGTTTCACTCCGTGACGGCTCATCATCGTACCGCAGACGTCGAACCACAGTTCGCCGCCCCCGAAACGCTCGGCCACATGGTGCAGAAATGTTTTTACCTGCTTTTCATAGAAATACATCAGCACGCCTTCGACCACGAAGATGAAATGCGCATCGGGATGCCGGCGACGCAGGTCGTCCAGCCAGCCGGCATCCAGCAGGGAGGCCGCAATGTAGGGGTTGCCCGGCTGCTCCGGAATCAGCTCGCGGCGCAGCGCGATGACTTCCGGCAGGTCCATGTCGTAGAATACGGCCTTCCCGTCGCCGATACGCTGGAAACGGGTGTCCAGACCACAGCCCACATTCACCACCACCGCATCGGCGTGCTTCCCTATGAAGCGGCGCACGGCACGGTCGAAAAACCACCCGCGCACGACGCAGCCGACCTCGCTCAACTTCGCCCCGTCGAAACGGGAGTAGTCGTATTCCAGACTGTCCACCAGCCCCTCCGCAACCTTGTCGTTCAGAATCGGGTTCTTTCGGCGGCTCTCTTTCGCCCTGTAATAGAGCGGAATGAGCAATGTCTCGGCGACAATGCTCTCGAATTTATGTCTCTGTTTCATTTGTTATGATATTTATTAATGAACGATATTCAGATTTGTTCACGAATAAAAAAAGAGGAAACCTTTGTGAAGATTTCCTCTTTTCCCGCTGCCCCGTTACGGCAGCTTGTCCGTATGTGTCTTTTCTATCTGTCATACCTTGATAATGGCCCTCCAACCTTGAATTTCAAACAGAATATAGTCATGCAGAATGGATTCCATTTCCTGTTTGGGCACCGCGTGCATCAACAGCTCCTCGAACAGCGTGAACATCCACACCGTATGCAGGTGAATGATAAAATCGGACACAGCCGTATTTATATTCGGGTACTTCTTCTTCATGGCGGCGAACCATGCCTTGACCAGCCCGGTCGAACGGTCGGTGTAGCTTTCGCGAAAATGTTCCAGCGAAGAGCCTTGGGCACGGAACAACAGGATCTCCAGCAGGCTGCGATGCGTTTCGATGAGCGAAACGTATTCGTCGATACAGGCTTTCAGGTATTTTTCGGAACGCATCGTCATCACGTCCTCGCCGCGTATGCCGTGATGCTCCTGCAACATGGCTTCCATAGCGTGCAGGACGGGACGGACCACTTCACAGAACAATTCGTCCTTGTTCCGGAAATAATTATATATGTTCCCCACACCGACACCGACGGCTCCGGCAATCTCGCGCATGGAGGTCTTGGAATACCCCTGCTGCCCGAATCGCTGTTCGGCGACTGCCAATATGCGGCCGCGTATGTCTTCTTTGAGTACCTGCATAAATAATGAACGATGTTTCCGTTTATATTTTTGCAAAAGTACGGGGTTTGAATTTACTGGACAATACCTATTTATGGTGATTTTACATGATTGAAATAAGGGAAAAGCAGGTATTACCGGAGGTAGCGAAATACCTTGTCTATATCCTTGTCTATATCCGAAAGGAAAAGTCATATTGTTCATTGAAAAGGAGAAAGTCTCATAGATTATAATTACTTTTGTACATAAAACCCAAAGAATCAAATATAAAATGGCAAAGATTACAGTAAAAGACACAAGTGTCACAATTATATCAGTCAACGAGAATGATTATATCAGCCTGACAGACATAGCAAGATACAAAAGCGATGACCCGACTGCGGTTATCGGGAACTGGCTGCGTAACCGGAATACAATAGAATATCTGGGTATTTGGGAGAGTTTGTACAACCCGAGTTTTAAACCCCTCGAATTCGAGGGGTTTAAAAAGGAAGCCGGGCTGAACGCCTTTACCTTATCACCGACAAAATGGATAAGTACGACAAACGCAATAGGCATACTCTCCAAATCGGGACGCTACGGCGGCACTTACGCTCACAAGGATATAGCATTTAAGTTTGCAAGCTGGATTTCCGTTGAATTTGAACTGTATATTATAAAGGAGTTCCAACGATTAAAGACCGAGGAACAACAGCAACTCGGTTGGTCAGCCAAACGGGAACTGTCGAAAATCAACTACCGCATACATACCGATGCCATAAAACAGAACCTTATCCCGGCAGAGGTAACCGCCAAACAAGCCAGTATTATCTATGCCGATGAAGCCGATATGCTGAATGTGGCGATGTTCGGTATGACCGCCAAGATGTGGCGTGAGCAACACCCCGAACTGAAAGGGAATATCCGGGACTATGCCACAATCAATGAGCTTATTTGCCTCTCAAATATGGAAAACCTCAATGCAGTATTTATAGACCAAGGTATTCCGCAGGGTGAGCGGTTGATTAAACTCAATCAGATAGCCATTCAACAGATGAGAATATTGGGAACTGGCGGCAGCGAACGCAAGTTATTAAAGTAGATGAGTCTCTATCAGAATTTGTGCCGAGTACGTGATGAACAATACACTATCAAACCATGACGAATAAAGATGAAATGACAATGAACTCTGATAAAAACGCCTATTTTCTATCGCTTCCGGAGATAACCGAATTATCCGTTCCTCCTAAAACGATATTGTTGGAAGAAGGCAAGGTAGCCGACAGAATGTACCTGATCCGGAAAGGTTGCCTGCGCCTGTTTTTCAACAACGAAGGACGGGACATCACTTTCCAGTTCTTTTTCGAAGGGGATTTCGTCGCGTCATTCGACAGCCTGTATCAACGGACACCGAGCCTTTTTTCCCTGGAAAGCATAGAGCCGGCAGAACTGTCGGTTATGAAGCGGGAAGATTTTTTCAGAAACCTCGGACAGAAGCCCGCGCTACGGCAGATATATGAGGAAAAAATCATCGAACGCTTCCATGTTTATCAGCGGCTCTTCCTTTCCCGCATAAAGAACACCCCCCAACAACGGTATGAAGAACTGCTGAAAGAACACCCCTCTATCATACAGCGGATTCCCCAGCATTATATTGCCTCCTATTTGGGGATTACTTCTGTTTCCCTGTCGAGGATCAGAAACAGGCGATAGTTCATTTCTTTACATTTGTTATCGTCCGGTTCCAGTCGAAGATGCGAACTTTGCCGCATCTATTAAAACCGAAAGACAGATGAAAAAGATTTTTATAATAGACTGGAGCCTGATTCCCGTGTTTGTCCTGTCCGCATACTCCGGAATCGAATTGCATGTGGCCGACTATGAAGGCAATCACGAGGTATGGCATAATTGGGCAGTTTTCCATGTCCTGACGAGCCTGCTGTTCCTCATGGCCTCCATATTTCATATAGCGACGCATTGGGGCTGGTACAAGGGAACTGCCAAGAACGGAATAGGCCGGAAAAGCAAGGTCACGGCGGTACTGTCGGTCCTGTTCCTGTCCGTGGTTCTGACCGGATTTGCCCTGTTAGGCATAGAAGGAGCAGGTTCCCCGGTCGGGCAATGTCATTTTTGGGCAGGAATCGTTACAACTGTCCTTTCTATCGGCCATATACTGAAACGCCTTCCGTTGCTACGCAAATCATTGAAATAAGCACAACCTATTCAACGGACAACTTCCGGACAAAGCGTTCTTACAGAAATCGGGGTACTTATTACAAATGCGGCTTCTTGCTTACTGTCGAGAAGACCGCATTTTTCTTTATTTTTCGGCATATCATTCGATTTCAGCATTGCTCGTCCAACCATTTGGGGCATCCGGTCCATTCGTTGCCCCTTCAAATCCGGCATCAGAGAATGGCTGTTGTCATAGGCACCGACTTCATGCAGTTCCACGAATGAGGCATTTCCTCCGTAACGGTTTATGTTTTTCACGAGCTTACGGCCTGTCCGGAGAAAACATACGTGCCAGTTTTTCCCGACGAGATTCCGAAAAGACATTAAAATAGTTGAAGAATAAAATGTTACGCATACAATTATGTACAGAATCCTTTCATTTCGAACCATCATGCCTTATTTATACCGGACGGGGGCAATGTCGCTCCCGTAAAATAATTAAGGATTATGATAATAGGTTATTTAAGGGTCAGCACGGGCAAACAGAACCCGGCTAACCAACAAGACGAGATCCGGCGTTTCGCCGACAGTAGAAATCTTTCCGTCAGCCAGTGGGTGACGGAGGTCGCCAGCGGCAAGAAGAAGGGGTGCGACCGCAAATTAGGGGGACTGATACGGCGCATGAAACGGGGCGACACGCTGATTGTCACGGAAGTTTCGCGGCTAAGCCGCACGCTGACGGACCTCATGGCCATCATGGGCAAGTGTCTGGAGAAGGGAATCAACCTTTACACAACCAAGGAGGGGTATTCGTTCGACAACTCCATCAACAGCAAGGTACTTTGTTTCGCGTTCGGTCTGGTAGCGGAAATTGAACGCAACCTGATTTCGATGCGCACGAAGGAGGCTCTCGCCCTCCGGAAAGCCGAGGGTGTCGTCCTTGGTCGGAAAAAAGGCAGCTACACGAAAATGAACGTGCTGATCGAAAACCGAAAGGTCATCGTTGGCATGTTGAAGCGGAACTGTACGATTGCCGATATATGCAGGCGTTTCGACATTTCGCGGGATACATTCATGAAATTCCGTAGCCGCTATAAGGAAATAGATAAGGCCATGAAAGAGAAAGAGATAAGACGGAAAGGGGAGTTGCAAAAACGGAGGGTATGATTTTACGTTGGTTAAATCGTTCGTTTTCAGCCACAAAATTACAAAAACACGAATTATCCACAAAAAAAATCTGCAAAAAATTGCGTTTCAGTTCTTTGAGTAGGACAAATTTTCCCGGAGTGTCCGAATAATACGACCTTTTTTCCGATAGTCTTTTTAACGAACGATTAAACCAACAAATAAATCGGCATAACTGACAGTTATCCGGCTGATTATTTGTTGGTTCGGTGCTTTTTTACCTCTAAAGAAAGAAGCACGGCACGGACAAACGTACAGAGATTGAATAAATAGCTGATATAAATAAATTGGCATAGACAGAATTATGACAATGAAACGAATACTGTTATTATTTCTTTTATTCTGCGGCGGGTATGTTCATGCGCAAGAGTTGGACTCGGCCCGTATCCATTACCGGCAGGGCCACAGGGAAGTGGACATGCTCTTCCGGGACAACCGCGCGGAACTGGAGCGTTTTATCCGCACCCTGCGTGAAGAACACGGTGCGGACCGCCTTGAAAGCGTCGTGATACGCTCGTGGGCATCGCCCGAAGGTGTGAACCGTCTCAACGGGGTGCTGTCAGAGCGCAGGGCCGACTCCCTGAAATCCTATCTCGTGCGCCACGCCGGAATCCCCGACAGTTTGATCTGCATACATGGAGAAGGTATTGCGTGGGACATGCTGCGCCAAATGGTCGCCGCCTCGGACATATTATACAAGGAAGAGGTGCTGCATATCCTTGACCATACGCCCGTATGGGTGTTCGACAAGGCAGGTCGCGTAGTGGACGGACGCAAGAAACAGCTCATGGACCTGCGGGGCGGTATGCCGTACACCTACATGCTGGAGAATTTCTTTCCCGAACTGCGCTCCAGCCTCTCGGTGGCCTGCTACCGGAAACCCGAACCGCCCGTAAAAGTCATTTCCCAAAAAGAGACGAAAGTGAAAGAGCCGGAACCGGCCCTGCAACCCGATAGCGTGGCGGAACCGGCCTCCGAGCCGGCAACGGTGCGGAAGGAAGCGACCGTGCAACCGCATAGACCGACAGTACAGCGGTTGGCCGTTAAGACCAACCTGCTCTACGATGCGATACTGATGCCTTCGCTCGAAGTGGAGTACCGTATCGCCGACCGTTGGACGGTGAACCTCGAAGGCGACATGGCATGGTGGAATAATGACGGCAAGCACAAATGTTACCAAGTAGCTACAATCAGCCCGGAGGGACGCTGGTGGTTCGGACAGAAGCAAGGCAGCCCGTGGCACGGCCACTACCTCGGCGTGTTCGGCGGCTTCACGTGGTACGACCTTGAAAACGGCAAAGAGGGCTATCAGGGCGAGGCCGAAATGGTGGGTGTCAGCTACGGCTACATGTTCCCCATCGGACGGCGGCTCTCGCTGGAAGCCGGTATCGGTCTGGGGTACATGCACAGCAAGTACGAAGAATATCTTCCCATCGACGGGCACTACGTGTACCAGCAGACAAACCGAATGAATTACTTCGGTCCGTTGAAACTGAAGTTTGCCCTTGTGTGGCGGTTGTGGGATACCGATAAAAAGAAAGGAGGCGCACGATGAAAGCAACGCTACGATATACCCTCATGGGGCTTACGTTTGCAGGATTGACATTCCTTTCCACGAGCTGCCGGAAAGACCTGTGTTACGACCACGACGAGCATGGTCTTTCCGTGAAGGTGAATCTCTCTTCCGACTGGGAACAGGAATGGGAACGTACTTACGCCTATGACTGGGAAAAATTGTGGGAAGAGGACTGGAAGTACGACTATGAAGATTTGTGTCCTGCTCCGGCCGACGGAATACGTGTCCAAGTCTATACCAGCGACGGACAGCGTATAGAGAGCAATCTGCCCGATGAAGGAGGACGGATCGCCATGCCGGAAGGCACGCACGAACTGTTGTTCTACAACAATGATACGGAATATATCGTGTTCGATGGCGTGGCCGCTTCGGAATCCGCCACAGCCACCACACGCGGCGTGACCCGGAGTTCTTTCCATGAATTGCACGCGGGGGAACGTACCGTGAACCAGCCCGACATGCTTTACGGGGCATACATGGAAGAATACACGGCAGAAAAAACACTTGCCCCGACGGAGCTGCCGGTTACCTTGCGTCCATTGGTTTACACCTATATGATACGTTACGAGTTCGAAAGCGGACAACAATACGTGGCCTTGGCACGCGGAGCCTTGGCAGGCATGGCCGAAACGGTCTATCTGAACGATGGGCATACCGGAGAAACCGCAGCCACGGTAATGTTCGACTGTACGCTGGAAGATTACGGAGCGGAAGCGCTGGTACAGTCGTTCGGCGTACCCGACTATCCGGGTGAACATTACGGACGAAACGGTACGGACGGGCGAAGGTACAGCCTGAACTTGGAGGTGAGAATGGTGAACGGCAAGTTCAAGACCTTCGAGTTCGATGTCACAGACCAAGTGAAAGGACAACCACGGGGTGGCGTTATCGTCGTGAGCGGGCTGTCGATTTCCAACGACGAGGGGCTGGAAGGCGGAGGCAGCTTTGACGTAGATGTGGACGGCTGGGGAGAATGGGTGGACATACCGCTGCCCATTGACTGAAACGAATAAAACAACAGGTACTAAATAACCAAATTTTTAATTTAATTTTTTACATCTTATGAAGAAAAGTTTTTTTGTGCTTGGAGTGGCTGTAGCAGCACTGGCAAGCTGTACGAACGAAGAAGTTGTGGATATGCCGCAGAGCCGGGCGATCCAGTTCGGAACTTTCGTGAACCATTCAACGAGAAGTAGTGTGACTGAAACAACGGAGCAGAATCTTCAGAAGTTCTTCGTATTCGGAAACTATGATGATTCATGGACTTCCGTATATACCAATGTTCAGGTAGACGGAGGCACTGTAGGAGCGGAGGGGACGGTTTGGAATCCCACACAGACTGCTTATTGGATAAATGGCAAGAAGTACCGTTTTGGCGCTTACTCCAATGGTGGTAATAAAATTGAGAATGCAGAGTTTAATGCAACCTCTCGAGTGTTGACATTCCCAAATTACTCGGTAGACAATACGAAAGATTTGATTGTGGCTATACCCCAAGAGGTGACTGCAAAAGAAGCTAATAATGGTCCGGTAAACTTATCTTTCTACCATATGTTGTCGCAGGTGAAGTTCACGTTCAAGAACACGGACGCTTATGACTACACCATGAAAATCTCCGACATCAAGGTGAATGCAGTAAAAACAACTAATGTTACAGCGACTTATGCCGAAAGCGGGAAACCAGATATCAATTGGACTACTCAAAGTGTTTCAACAGAGGACTATGATTTCGGAGCATTAGGGGATATTGCCGAAGAATTTAAGGACGCTACCCACACTACGACCTGCTTTGTCATTCCACAAAGCAACGAAAATCTGGAAGTAACCTTTACCGCAACTTTCTATGATGCAGCAAATAAACAATTAAGTGAAAATCAGTTCAAAGGAAAATTGGCATATAAAGGCGATGTTAGCGGCACAGTACAGAACCAATGGACTGAAGGTTTCAAATATAACTATACAGTAGAAATCAACGGTAGCACGATTGATCCGGAGTTGAAGGAGCAGGTAATTGAGTTCAAAGTTATTGATGTAGATGAATGGGCTGACGCATCAAATAGTGATGTAACCCCGGAAAACGCCGGAGAGTAATCGCTTGCATCAATAGCCGAAAAGACATCACATCAGGCTATGAGGGGTTGAATGTCCCCTCATAGCCACTAACGGGAGTGTTGCTCCTTATTTACGCTACCGGTAGCGTCAGAAATAACCGGATATAAAGAAACAATGTATGATTATGAATAACAACCTATTCAAAACCTTGTTCATACCGGCTGTCGCCTGCCTGCTGGGAGCCTGTACGGAAAGCACGGGCCCGGACATGGAAACAAGCGGCAACAGCGGGGCGATCCGTTTTGCCGGTCCCGCCGTGACACGGGCCGCCATCGACGACGCGGACGGAATGTTGACCGATGGAAACTCGTTCAGCGTATGGGGGAACTACACCGACGGAACGGGCGGTACGGCCACGAGCGTGTTTAACGCCGAAAAAGTGACATACGTTTCCGGCATGTGGGGTTACGAGGGCACGAGATACTGGCTCCCCGGTAATACCTACGACTTCTACGCCCTTTATCCGTCTGTGGAAACGCTGGGCGATGCCGTGTCCTCCGCCACCTGCACGGACGGCACATTTACCGTCAAGGGCTTCGACGCCACGAAAGGACACGACCTGATGACGGCGAAAAAGACGGGTATCTCCGTCATGGCAGGCCAGACAGAGCCTCCCGGTCCGGTAGCCCTCAAATTCCAACATTTGCTGGCACGCATCACCTTTGCGGCACGCAGTGAGGGTGGCAACGCCACGGTACATTCCATCTCCCTTGAGGGGCTGGATGTCAAGGGAGATTACGACAGCGGCAAGGAACCCCTGTGGAGCAACACGGCAGAGGGAACCGTCAGCGTGGAGAAAGAGACTTCCGTAACTCCAGCCGGAAATGCGGACGTGTCGGGCGACCTGCTACTCATTCCGCAATCGCTCACGGACGGGGTGAAACTGACTGTCACCTACGATACCGATGCCGAGAGGGGAAAGACCGCTTCCTACACCTTGCCTGCCACCACCGTGAGCATGTGGGAGGCGGCGAACCATTACCGTTACTCGTTCACCCTCACCGGCGGAGGCTATATCGTGTTCGACCCGCCCACGGTCAACGCATGGAGCGACGCCATAGGCGGGAACGTAACCATCGACGTGACCCAATAACCCAATTATAAGCTATCTGTAACTTGACGATAAAATGAACATCCAAATGAAGCAACGATACATACTTCCGGCTCTCCTGCTTCTCTGCTCCGCCTGCCAGCAGGAGGAATGGGCGCAGCCCGAAGCCGACAGTCCCGACGCCATCCACTTTGCCGCCCCGGTCATTACCGTGGAGAAACTCACCCGGAGCACGTTCCACGACGCATTCCCCACCGGCGGCACGTTCGGCGTACTGGGCTACTGCGTGCCTTATCAGCGTGGCAGTAACACCGAAAAGGACTGGGCATCGGGCAGCGCGAACTGGGGTAACAAGAGCGGCAACGCCTTCCCCGACGTGTTCTTCAATCAAGCCGTCACCTACAACGGCTCGGCCTGCACTTATGACTATAATAACAGTGGCGGCCCGCGAAAATGGTACAACACGACGGAAAATCCGGCGGCGACCTCCCCCGACAGCTATCGGTACACCTTTTTCGCCTATTACCCGAAGGACGGTTTTACAGTGGAAAGTCCCGCCAGCGCCACCACACGGGGCGTGCCGAAACTGACGTTCACCATGCCGTTCGGCGAGACGGGCGATGTAGCGACTACCACGTTGAACGACATGCAGACACCCGACGCGATGGTTTCCGTCGTCTATAACCACCTGCGTACCACGGGGAACGTGGGCTTCAATTTCAGCCACATCATGACGGGCTTGGGCTTCGCCGTGAACAACTACAATTACGGAGATGAAAAGAAGGAAACTGTTACCGTCAAGCGTGTTACCTTGTCGGGCCACTTCACCCGCTCGATTACCATCGATTTCAGCAAGAATACCAACGAAGAGGGATTCTACACCTACAGCGGCACCTATCCCGGCACATACGAGATATATAACAACGAGACAGGGCTTGCAGTAGCTCCCAACAGTTCCGTCAGCCCGATAGGCGACAAGCACCTGCTTCTGTTGAGCAACGCCACGGACGGCACTTATTTCGGCAAGGACGTGGAGGTTTCCGTCGAATATACCTACAAAGGGGCGGATAAGACCGCTACAGCCGAACGTCCGACACAGTTCCAGCCCCGTGCGGGTGTCCGCTATACGGCGCAGCTCAACTTCGTGGGCGAAACCTTCGCGCTGAACTTTATTGCCGCCGATAACGAGTTCTGGGAAGACGGGGGCGACAGCGACGTCTCTATCCAATAAAACAACAACCGAAAACAGCATAAAGATGAAAAAGATACTTTATTATTTCCTGCCGGTGGCCTCCATGCTCTTGCCGGCAGCCTGCACCACGGAGGAGGACTTTGGCGGCGGTACCGTTCCGCCCGGCGACGGATTCACCATCGAGGCCGTCTGCCAGAACATGCTGCCGCAGCAAGTCGTCACCCGCTCGGCCATCGCCAAGGACGACAAGGAGAAGCGCATCAACCAGCTCTACCTGTTCTTCTTCGACGAAAACGGCGACTATCTGGAATCGAGCAACACGAAAGTATTCTCGCCGTATATGGCTCCGTCGGCGAATACGACCAATGTCAGCATTCCTACGGACGTGTTTAAAGATCCGGCACTCGCAAAAAAAACTACCATCTACGCTTTGGCCAACGTGACTCCGGAGGTGGTAACTGATGCCAACGGCGACGGTTATCCCGATAATTTCCCCCAATATAGCAAAGACGGGAAAAAGCCCAAGGAGCTGCTCGAAGCGTTCGTGTACGATCCTGCCAATTATACTCCTAACACCCGCGATGACATCACGACCCTGCCCAGCACGGGAATGCCGATGGCGGGCAAGAGCGCGACCGTGAACCTCACCGAGAAGGGAAGCCTCACGATGCAGCTCAAGGCACTGATGGCCCGCATCGACATCAACATCAGTATCGATTCCGACCACTCGGACGAGAGCGGACAACTGCCCCGCCTTTCCATTGCGGAATGGGGCGTGTACAACATGCCTACCGCCGTACCCCTGACCGAGCCTGCCGATGGCCAGACCAGCCTGACTACCGATGAGCCATACCGCAATGTAGAAAACATACAGAGCGATGCCGTCGTTTACAACCACGGCGGGGCCGCCTCCCTGACCTTCTACATGTTCGAGAACATGATTGAACCGGACGAAGATCCGGAAAACTATCAGTATCCGGCTGGAGTAGAGGACGATGTTGACAAGCAGCGGTGGAAGCCGAGACTTGTAGGCGAAAACAGTAAGGCTACCTATTTCAAGATGAGAGCCTACTACACTACCTATAACGGCGACCCCTCCCTGCCCGCAAATCAGGATAACACCACCATCGAGGCCGAATATACCTTCTATCTCGGAGGCAACCCGGTGAATGACTTCAAGGTGATACGCAACAGGCACTACGCCAACAACATCGTCATCAGCGGACTGACCCATGTGGGCAACAACCCGGACCACATCACCTTCGATGCCCGCGTCAACATCACCGAGCAGAACAACCCGTTCTACCTGTCCATGCTGCGCGAGCGTGACCACGACGCCCACTTCTGTATCACACCTTTGGACGTGTACCTCTTCGAGGAAGATGAGAATCCAAAGATGAAAGTCAGCATAGCCGACCCGGAAAGTCACACTTGGATACGCATGGAACGTGTGCCAGCCGAAAATATGGAGAATGGAACACTCTCTGCCGACATGAGTACAGATACCCATTTGGCGACCGGACAGAAATGGACTGCGGGAAACGGCAAACGCAAATACTTCACCACGGACTTGGTGACCAACACCCTTGCCCAAAACACCGAATACACCATCAGCAGGAGCCGTGACCGCATCTATTTCTACTTGGACGAAAACCTAAGCACGAAAGACCGCACCGCCACCGTCAACATCTCGTACACCGACAACAACACGCAGACGCCACGTACCCGTACCATTGAAATCGTACAGCACGGTCTGTTGCCGGTACAGTGGTATTATGAAGGCAGACTTCAAGGCACTATCTACGTGGAAGCCTATGAGGAATATATATCCCATTACGACCCCCTGAACGAGTTTGAAGGGGATTATATCTATGACGGTTTGGAATGGGGTTGTAATGGTGAATACATCGGAGGTCCGCTAAATAACGAATGGACGGAAGGAAACAAACATGGGGCGGCAGCTACCCGGCGCATTATTACCCAAGCTGGACAATCAGAAATGAACCTGAACGAAAAACCCCGCTCAGCGGCGGAATATTGCTATAACAAGAACAAGCGCAATGCCAATGGAGCCGTACAGGGCATGAGCAATTCTTCCGGTTGGTTCCTGCCCGGTATCTCCCAACTGGAAAGTATTCTTACCTCTTATTACAATACATACACGGAGTTCCAGAACAATTTCTACTGGTCATCGGCGGCAGCAAAAGATAGAACAGGAATATGGCCTGCGTATATCTATCCAGAGAGCACCAGCTATGCCCGTGCCACCAAGGCCCTGCCAGACGGTGGTTATGCAGAAAGTGATTGGGACGATATATACACGAATGATAACGGCACTACCGGTAAAGCACCCCGCATCAATAGACCTCTCCGCATCCGTGCAGCCTACGTACCGCCCAGTGGCGTAACTATCCAGTGACAACCGCCAAACTTTAATTCCGTGTCTTACTCACTGCCCGTCTGTAGGAAACCCCTCTACAGGCGGGCAGTGCTGTTTTTATTCTCCCGGTATGTCTTTGGCCTGTACAACCGACATGCACACGCACGTTTTATACGTCGGTCGGGATAGAAAAAGGTGTGACAATATCAAAAGAACCTATTCAACAAAAAGAGGTTTGTAGCCTCCCCAAAAGCCCCTCAAACCTATGGCAAAGGCATCAAGGGGCTTTTCTTCTATCAGCGAAACAGTAATAGACATTTGGGTTCGCGTTATCTGATTGTGTCGTCCGCAAAACACCTTCGGCGTCGGAACTTTATCTGTCATCCGACAGAAATACGATAATAAATATAGGATTTCTTTACCGCTTTTTATTTCTTCTTCAAGAAACGTTCCGTGAGCCATTTGCGCACCGGGAGATCATAGCACTTCAGGCAGGCATAGGCAAGCGCGAACGCCCCGACGAACGTGAGCAGCATGTAAGGAAGGCCTTCGGCAAGTGTCGCCTGACGGTTGAACGCCCATGCCGTATAAATATAGACCAGCGGATAGTGGGTGATATAGACGGGATAGGATATGTCGCCCAGAAACTTGCATACGGCAGCGGAGCGTTTGCCCGTTATCCTGCCTCCCGCTCCCATCGAGACGATAACCGGGAAAATGCAGATGATGCAGAAAGCCTCGTAAAGCCCGTTCATCCAATACCCGTCCTCCCCACCGATACGGGGCGCGGAAAGCACGGCGATTATCATCAGGCTGCACCACCCAAAAGCATTCTTGCGGGTGCGTATCAGCCAGCCAAGCCGGGACAGGAGCAGTCCGCCAAAGAAGGGGTACATCAGCCGGACCAGTCCCACGTACTGCTGTTCCCAGTTCAAAGCCCATCCGCCCACGATGTCGCCGGCAGGTGCGGTAAGGCAGCGGTGTACCGTGAAGCACGCCGCTATCGCCACGAGGACAGTCAATGCCGTCTTGCTGAACTTGCGGATGAACAAGGCGTACAATATGTTGCCGATGTATTCGTAGTAAAGCGACCATGCCGGCCCGTTCAGCGGGTGCATTTCCATCCATCCCCGGACGTCCCACTTCAGCGGCAGAGGCAGTAACGTACAACCCAGCAGCATGACCAGCAGCACCGCACCGGCGGACACGCCCTCCATTGCCGGATAACAGGGGGCATCCTGAAACCAAAAGAGCGCGGCTCCCACGATACTCCCCATGATCACCATAGGCTGTAGCCGGATAAGACGACGCTTGAAGAAGGTTCCCGTGCTCATCCGGTTCCAACGGTCATCGTATGCGTAGCCGATGACGAAACCCGAAAGCATGAAGAAGAAATCGACTGCCAGATAGCCATGATTGATAATCTGGTTCAGATGGTTGCCGCCGGAATGCGCTTCCAGCAGATGAAAGGCCACTACCATAGCAGCCGCCACACCGCGCAGTCCGTCCAGAATCTCGTAGTGCGGCTTCGAGGTCAGATAAGAGTTTTGCATGTTCATGAATTATACCGGTAAAAGACTGAATGCAAAGATAGTATATAATAAATAATTACGATGTTCGTTACCGATTAGAAAATATCAAACAGTCAGATTTCCGTTTAAAAAGAGAGCCGATCTTCACAGACAGGCTCTCCATAAACGAAAAAAAATGTTTTTATATCGTATGAACAAAAAGTATTATTTGAGATGCAGCATAACCTTTGTATGGCGGTTGGCCTCATTGGGCGCATAATCGGAAATGCCGCCTTGGTGAGTTTTGGTTATCTTGTCGCCCGACACCCCACGTTTGATTAATTCTTCAGCGATATAATCGGCTCTTGATGCACTCAAGACATTGTTTACGGATGCTGTTCCGGTCATACTGTCAGCTGCACCAATGACGCTTACCGATAACCCGTACTTCTTCGCTACTCTTGCCAACTCGTCGAGATTAAGCGTCTGGGAGGTATCCGTGAGACGCGCCGTATTGAGTTGGAAGAAGAAATACACGGGTGAGCCGATACACTCTTTTCCGTTCTGCATACGAGCCAAATATTGCATACAGAGTGTGTCTTGACCCGCACAAAGGGGAATTGTGTCGGCAGATTGTGTACCCTTCCCATCCAAGGGAGATTTCCCGTCCCACTTCCGGTTCTTAAGTCTCGCTTGAAGCGAGTTCAGACCGCTGTAATTGTTTTTGGGATAACGGTTGCCGTCGAATGCATCGTCGTCATCAAAAAGATGGCTGTACTTGTCGAGCAATCCTTCGATTTCCAGAATCTTTTTCAGCTCAGCGAGTGTCCGTCGGTCTCTGTCATGCTGCCCTGCATAAAGACGGTTCTCTTCCGACAAAGCATTTACGCGCTCGACAAGCCACTGATCGCGGCGGATATAAGGACTTGGGTCTATGGCGCGTTTCCAACCGACCCTGCCGATATGAAAAGAAAATCCGGCGGTAAGCGATAACATGTGGTCACCAAAACGGTTCTCCTTACCATACCCGTCGAAATCTTGGAAAGTGGTTGCGCCGGAGAGTTCCACGAGGGCGCTTACCCTTTTGGAAATCCGGTACTGCCCCTGTATACCATAAGAGACTGCAAACGGGTTATGCCCGTTGGTCGCATGATGCAGCAGCCCGATACCGGCAAAGGGAGCCAGATGCCAGCGTACCTGTTCCTGACGGGAATAACTGCCGCCGAGCACATTCCATAGCAGATCCGCATGGAGGTGGTGGTATTCCTGCACGGCCAGCGTACCGTCCTTGAACTGCAAGCCGCTATAATTTATGCGTGCGCCTACCCACGGGGTGAACCACTTGCCAATGGCAAGGCTATACGAGGGTTTCAACCTCCCGAACAGGTCTTCGCAGCCAAGCGGGGTGCCGAGAAAGGCCGTCGTGCCTCCGGCGATACTGACGAACCAGTTGCCGTTTCCCCGTGCCGGGACGACCACTCCGTCAAGATATGAGGGCTGTAACGGCTGCAGCAGTTCAGTGTCATCGTAACGGAACATGCAGCGTACAGTATCCTTCTCCGTGGGTTGTACATCCGCACGGGCTTGCAGCGTACAGAACGCCGCAAAGATAAAGATGATATTCTTTGTCATAATTCCAATTTTTTAATTGTAATCTATTCAGTTTTCAGGCAATCTTTGCCATTTATCGTTTGGGCTTTTTGCCGATGGCCGGACGCATCATGCGGCTCGCCATTCTCATGCAGCGGAGCGCCCATGCCCGGTTGTCCTCGTCGTCATCGCGTCCCCATTTGAGGTCACTGCCGCCACCACCTCCGCCACGTGTTTCGGCAAATGTAGTGGCATCATCGACCATGCCGAGGAACAACAGTGTGGCGCAGTGCATGACTTCCGTGCCTTGTTCTGCCACGGAGCGCACGAGGGTGCCATCGAACAGTTGCCGTTCGGAGGGCTTCATACGTGCCGACAGTTCCCGCCACTCATCGACCATGTTTTCCAGCATGGCATCCTTGAGCAGGCTGTCCACTTTGGAATGTACATCACGGGTGTATTCGTAGGCTTCTTCCTTAAGCTGTTCCGTGCGTTCCTGAATGGCATCCATATTCTCTTTGAGGTCGGAAAGCTGTCGGTCGGCAGTCTGTAACTTCTCCTGTTTGTCTGCCAGTTTCCCTTGGATAGCGACCAGTTCTTTTTCGAGTTTCTCTTTCTCGGCGGATATGGCCAAGGCATCGTCTTTTCGGGAGTTCATGTCATTTTCGAGTGCTGCCAGTTGGGCCTCCTTTTCGGATTTCTCTCGTCGCAGGTTTTCCACCATTGAAGTGAGACCCTTTACCCTGCGCTCTGCCAGCCGTATATCCGAATGAAGATCGGAAAGCACTTTTTGGTGGCGGTCAATATTCTCCTCGATAGTTGTACACTCTTCCGAGAGCATACGGCGGTATTCTTCCGTCGTCCTGTGCCGTGCGCCGGTCTCGGCGACGCTCCGGCCTCTCGCCATTCCCCATTTCGTGTTGACCTCGGCGAAAAAGTCCGTATGGAGCTGTTTCATTCTCGCACTATATTCGAACTTGTCCTTTCCGGCGAATATCTCCTTGTACGCAAACTTCCCGTCTTTGATTGGCAGAAGCGTGCAATGCACGTGCGGATTCAACTCGTCGAGGTGTACAATGAAGGCGGCAACATTCTGCTCTCCGTATCTGCCACAAACGAATGAATAGACATCCTTTGCCCAACGTTCGATGTCGCTCTTCCTTTTGATGCTGGTATTGTCCGCACCTTTTTCAAAATCCACCTTCTGCGTACCGAATGCGAGTTCGTGCATCCGCTCCCGCGAACCTCCAAAGATGATGTTTACCACCGTGCGGTATTTCGGTTCGATCAGTCCCTCGTTGGGGTCCTTTATTCCGCGACGGCCCAATATGTCCGCCATCCGTTCCGGGATATTACGGCTCGTGTCAATAGGGCGTATCTTGCCTCCGGACGCAATCTCGAAGTTCAGATGTTTGCGAGTGGGATCGTAGTTGCCCTTACTCATGGCGTACTTCTCTGCCTCTTTGCTGCGATTGCGCAGATGTTCGTTGCCTTGGGCGGCGGTGATTCCTTTCGACACTTGAACGTCAAGAACCTGTTTTGCATTTGCCATACTGCTTCCGTGTTATTTCGGACAATCCCCCGTGTCCCCAGCTTGCTGCTTGTACGGACACCCTTCCCACCGACGAATGTCGGTCGGGGTATTAGGCTCCCCCTTCCCTTTGTTCAGTGGCAGACGGGCAAGCCCGGATGCCTGCTATAACTGGAAGGATATTTGAACCTGAACCGGGGAGAATTGCCCGTGGTTATACAATCTTTGTCTGCGAATCCCTGTTCAACTTTCTTCCTGCGCCTTCGCTAAAAGCGATAGAAAGGGTTTACGAAGCGATTCGAGGCGTTCCGTCTCTTCGTCCATACCGAAATCCGTTCCATCCGGCTTTCCGTCGATAACAAGCTCTGCAAGCTCTTTCGAGGCTTCGATGAACGCCGCCCATTCCCCACCGAGATCGGACCGGAAGAACTGCACGAGCGGTGAGCCGTCGTCGAATCTCGACTTGCGCAGAACCCGCCATAGGGCGGCATGGGCGATACACTCCAAAACGGTCTCACGCAATTGTTCTTCTGATCGGAGGGTATGCACGGATGTCGTGCCGGAATGGTTGTCCGGATAGGCCCGGCTGTCCTGTCCGGTTATCTCCGCCAAGGTCTGACGCATGATTTGTCCGCATGATTTGCCGACATCGAAAGAAGTTGCTTTGCCAATCACCCAATCGTACAATATTCCTTGTATTCTTGTGGCAAAGTCCGTTTCTTTCTGCCCACTGTCCGGCATGTCAGGCGTGCCGATTCGCAGGTGCATGGTAATGATGACGCTTTTCGCCAGCCGGATACGTTCCAACTGCCCGAATGCTTCGAGCGTGTCCAGAAACGAGCGGACGGTGGCGCGGTGCCAATGCCACTCGGATGCAAGGTCGGAAACGGTCACATGGCACTGGCAGGGACCGAGGTCGTAGTCTTGTTTCCTTAAAAACGGGGAGACGAAACCTGCCAGCGATTTATCCAACAGGTCGCAGTAGGCTTCTGTTCTTGTTTTCCGCTCGCCGACTTTTTCTTTCAGATAGTCGAACACTTCCGTGTTGGCCAGTATGGTGGCGGGTGCTTCATTTCTATTTCTCATTTTCGTTCTGTTTTTGATGATTCATATCGTGCGGATTGTATGGACTGCCATTATCCGCATTATCATGGCAGTCTTGCGTGATGATACTATGATAACTGTCGGCTAATGCTCCGGGATATTCCAGCCATTCGAGGAATTTGCGCATGTCTGTCCTTTCGGACATGACCCTTGCCGACGGGTAGAACAGGGCAGCCAAAAGAATAAAGGCGATGGTTACGGACATCGTGTACAGATGCGGCACGAAGCCGATGACCAATGCCAAGAGCGCAAACCAGACGAAACGTTTCGGCCGGTCGAGCAAACAGCGCATCCATCGGTCCGCCCGCCGGAAAGAGGCCCATGCGGCACACACAATGGTGGATGGCACAACACCGAACTCGCCGGGGTGTCCGCTCGTATAGACATAATGGAAGAGGAGCAATACGATAAGCAGCACATGGGTGTACAACCTGCGGGCCTTTTCGCTCCATATCATTTTATCGTAGAATTTTGCCATGAAGTAACGTCTGCTCCTGTACAACAGTGCCGGAAGGACGACAGGCATTGCAAGAAACACAAACTGTAATATAATCCAAGTCATAACAGGTAATAGGGTTTTGAAGGTATGTGAACGGGCCGTACCACGAGTTCCAAGCGGACAATCCCGTGGGTGGCCAAGCGGATAATGTTCTCGGTGTCTTCAGCTGTCAGGGACGATGCGCCTTTCTTCATCCGGGACTTGAATATGCCGTTCTGCTTGCGGTATGTAGCCAGTGCCGCGTCCAGATCATGCTCCGGAATCGTCCACGTCATGCCCCGGTCGTATGTGCCATGCGGTTTGCAAGCACGCAGTACCAGCGTGCGGGAAACCAGGAAATCGGTCCGGTTGTTCCTCGGAATGACGTGCTCCTTGTAGAGGTTGTCATCGGCCACCTCTATCCATGTGCGGTATGTGTCGATGCAGAAAATCATCTGGCGATATATCGTGTTTCGCATAGGAACTGTTTTACATGAAATCCAACAGCACGTCTTCCAGCTCCTTCTTGTACTTGAAGCTGCCGTTTCCGGTGTGGAGTTTCAAGTCGAGAGACAGGTCGCCGTACATCAGTTCCAACGAATCGTAAACGGTCGCGATGACGCGGTTTACCTTACCGTCCGCGTCTGTCCGGGCGTTCATCTTGAACATTTGTCCGAAAGCGGGATTGGAGTAGGCACAGGTGCTATGACCGGATTTTTCCAATCCGACCGGCACATGGTGGTAGAGCGTGATCAGCTCCATGTCGTCCTCGAATATGTCCATGACCTCCTCCAAATCATAGGGGTCCCGCAACGGGAACGTGAGCAGAACGTAGTCGCCGTAAAACTGCGGCTCCTCCATTGTCGCCACATTGAGAAGCTGCGGCATTTGCAGGGGTACGAACGACATGAAGTCATCCAGAAAGTGTCGTAACATAATCATATATCGTTTATTTTATGAATAGGCTTTTACAAAGAGGCGATGAATATCTCCATGAGCATACCGGGCAGCTCGTCCAACCGGTTGTTCTCTGACGACAGGATTTTACGCAGTGTCTCGAAAGCGCCGGGTGTTTCGGTCGCAATCCGGTCGAGGGCTTTCTTATCCTCTGGGGAAAGAAGCGTCATACAGAGGCCGTCCAAGGAAGCGTAGGGCTGGAGTATCATCCAGATGTAGGCGTGCGCCTGTTCGGGTGTCGCGATTTCGCCCCGATGTATGTCGTCGAGACAGGTACGCACGTTCTGTATCAGTCGGCGGTCGGCACGCAGGGCCATGTATATCAGGGCCTCCTTGTAGGTAATCTCTTTGCGTCCGGCAGCGAGAAACACCTCGGAACAGCACTTCTCCGTGTCGCGGGTAATGTCGGCCATGTTTGCACTGCCGGAATCGTGCAGACCGGACAGAAAAGCGCGAAAAACGGCGTCTTCTTTCTCGATGAATCTCTTGAGGTCACGACTGTCGTGTATGCCGTTGTTCAGGGTTCCGGCAAGCAACTTACGATATGCCGACAGCGTTTGCTCCTTGTTGCCACGGTAGGCAGGCCGTTTATCCAGCGCTGCGAAAAACGGGCGGATCTCCTCGGCGGAACGGTGTAGTTCCACGTCTCCGGCATAGGGAGAGAACCGCTCTTTTAAGCTCAACACTTCCTTGTAGGTGCGCGGTTTCGACAGGGCCAACCGGGAAAGTTCCGAGCAAATGGAGTCGTGTAACAGACGACATTCTTCCCGTGTGCCGGAATGGGCCTGACGGGCCGTGTCCTGCCGAATGGCTGCAGCCACGGAATCTTTCAAGGTTTGCCATTCCCCGATACATACAGTCAGCTCTTCAAAGGAAAGTTCTTGGGACTTGCGTATCTCGGAGAGGTACTCTCTGTACAGACCGGCAGGCGTGTCTTGGGGTTCCGCCAGTGATTTGCCGTTCGGACTGTCGCATGACGGGAATGTGAAAACGGCAATCGAAGCGGCAGAAAGTCCAGCAATGGGAAGTATGATTTTTAAGTATGATTTTCTACTATTCATTGTTCAATTTTGAATTTTACAGCGCAAATCTAAGTATTATTTTCAAGATGGCAAGTGTTGAAATTTGTTTTATAAGCTATTTTTAACATTACACTTAATAGTTTGATTTTCAATGAAAACAAGTGAAAAAAACGGGAGATTTAAGTGCTTTATTCGATTTTCCGTTCAAAGTATGGTTTAGTTTAAAATAAAACTGTTATATTTGTACTTGTTATCATAGAAGTGTACAATGAGATGGCAAAAGTAGGTTACATATTTAAGGCGGATCGTTACGACGGGTTCGAGGCTGACAAAGAATGGATGCAGAAGTACGGCTGTGTACAAGTGATAGAGGAACCGGTCGAAAGCGAGGCGCTACGGCCTAAATGGAAACAGCTTGTGGCGAGCCTCGAAAGGGGTGACGAGGTAGTGGTGGCCAAATTCAGCAATGCCCTCCGAGGGTCGCGCGAACTGTCGGCTTTCATTGAGTTGTGCCGTATCAAGGTGGTACGCATCATATCCATCCATGACCGGATCGACTCACGGGGTAAACTGTTTCCCGAAACGACGGTTGCCGATGTGCTGGAGATGTTCGGGGCGCTTCCCGAAGAGGTGGCGATACTGCGATATTCGTCCGCACGTGTCTTGAACCTGCAACAGAACGCGAAGATTCCGAAGAAAACGATGAAGGCTATGGATAAGGCCGACAAGGAAAATACTATTGTTGACATGTATGTCAACGGCCATTCATTCGAGGACATCATGGCGGTAAGCGGGTACAGCAGTCGGAGTTCGGTATTCAGCGTGCTCCACAGGCATGGGGTAAAACTCAACAGGGGGAAATTCAGCGGCCCCTTGGGAACCCGGAAAAAGAAAAAGGACGACAGTCCGGCGGAAGAATAACCCGTAAAACGAAAAGGGCGGCGGCAACTACCGCTTATAAACGGTTTAACTGTCGGAAAACAAGATTGAAAGGGATTCGCACTCTTGGTAACAAACAGCAGATGTTTAATTTATTAATACAGGTTAAATAAAAACGTAGTATGGAAGTAATATTGATAATCGTTGTGTTCTGGGTAGTGGGTAAACTTCTGAAAGCGGTGTTCGGCGGTTTTAGCAAGAGCGACTACCGGCGTGACCAGTAACACGTATGAGGCAACGGCGGCATTGTCTTGCCGGTTCTTTCGTGTCAGGAGTCGGAATATGATTCGTATAAATCAAAAGATGAATGTAGATAAATGAAAACTTACCTTATCTTGTTTTTGGCTATCGTTTTTGAAACTGTAGCCACTTCTTTCTTGAAACAGAGCGAACAGTTTACCAAACTCGTTCCGTCCGTATTGACCGTTCTGGGGTACGCGGCGGCTTTCTATTGCTTGAGTGTCGTACTGAAGAGCATTCCGGTAGGCATAGCTTACGCCATTTGGTCGGGAGTGGGTATCATTCTTATCGCGCTTATCGGCTTTTTCGTTTTCAAACAGCACCTCGACCTGGCTGCCATCATCGGGCTGGTCCTGATTATTGCCGGAGTGGTCGTCATCAATGTCTTCTCCAACTCGGTCTCTCATTGATGGAAGTGTCCCGTCATTGTGTTCTATACCAAACGAAAAGAAAGAAATCATGTTTTTCATCAGCATGGTTTCTTTCTTTTTTCAGCATTATAGGAAGGAGTCAAATATATACATTCAACATAAGATACAAGTATGCCTTTTCGTCCTTACTGTTATGATGTTCAAGTTCGAATTGTACCTTATCTTCACGGGCCAACCAGCCAATAGCACTACCCAACTCGGCATCATCCATCCCTGTAATTTTCTTTATCTCTGAAAATTCCCATTTACGGAGATGGTCACTATTCAATAAACGCCAAACTTTACCAGCGTTCTCGCCAATGATGTATTTATCCATAAATTATAATATATTTATTGTTATATGTATATAATATGCTATGCAAATGTACAGTTTTGATAACGAATTATTGCTTACGACCCATTAATGTTTATTAATACATCATGCATTTGGCGGAATTTTTATTCCGGATAACTGCTCAGAATGCCGCTACCAATCTTTAAACTTTTTTGATAGCGGCATTTTACATGGAACCTAAATCCGAAAAAATTACCTGCAAATTATGGCACGTTGCCGGGAATATATCCAAAATGTAACGACAATCACTAAAGTCGTCAGAATTTCAGACAACGGTAAGGCGAGCCAAATTCCTTTTACTCCCATTATGGCAGGTAATGCCATGAAGCACGGAACCAGAAAAACAAGTCCGCGCAAGACAGCAAATGTGATGGCCGGCTTTACTTGTTCCATGCTCTGATAATATCCGATAATGGAGAGGTTCAAAATAAAGAAGATGAACCCCGTGCCATAATAAGGGAATCCTTCTATCGCTATGCGTGCGGCAGTATTGTCAATGCGCAAGAATAGTCCGACAAGCAATTCAGGAAACAGGATAAAGGCGGCAGTAGAAATGACTCCGCAAACTAATGCCGCAAACACGGAAACGCGTAAGGCGGAACGAACTCTTTCCGTGCTTCCTGTGCCGAAATTGTAACTGATAATAGGCTGGGCAGATTGGGCAATGGCGTTACCTATCATGAAGACGAACGGGAGATAATAACAGCTTACTCCGAAAGCACCTACTCCGTCATCTCCCAAATGGCGCATGAATACCTGGTTGCCGATGAACAGCAATATCGCCATTGTCAATTCGCCTAACAAGGCGGATGATCCTATCTTACACTGCATTCCTATATCATGGAAGAAGAATAAAATCTTTTTTCTACCCGGACGAAGAGAATGCAAACGAGTGTCACGGGCATAGAACAACAAGTAACCCATCGCCACCGCTGCCCCGGCCAAACAACTCAGGGAGGTAGCAAATGCCGCCCCCATCACTCCCCAGCCCAGCGGGAAGATGAACAGCCAGTCGAGAACGACATTCACCGCTGCGGCTATGATGCTGCACCACATGGCGAGTTTCGGAGCGCCGTCCAGGCGCATGGCAAACAAGGCGACGGCAATCCACAACTCGAACAGCAGAGACGGGGAAAACCAGACCAGATAATCGACAACCAGCGGCAGCAAATGCTCCGACGAGCCAAGCATACGGGCGGTTTCTTCGGGAAACGCCAGAATGAATCCTCCGACGGTTACGGATATGAGCGTCACGAAAAGCATGGCTTGGGTGATGGTCGCACGTGCCAAAACGGTTTTTCCTTTCGACAAGTAAATGGAAGCGATTACGGAACAACCTGCCCCCATCATCAGTCCAACACCCATGAGTGACATCAGTAGAGGGACGCAGATATTTACAGCTGCAATCCCGTCGCTGCCCACGCCGTGTCCCACGAAAATCCCGTCGATAGTCGTTACCGCCGACATACTCAACATTCCCAACAGAGTGGGGAAAAACAGTTTCTTAAACAGAACGGAAACTCTCTCATTCCCAAAATCAATCACTTTTTCTTTCATACGTCTTTGTATTTTATATTATATGGTTTACTTCCGGCAGAAAACGACGGAAGCCGGATAAGACGATGGTTTTACCCAGTCATCTTATCCGGCTTCCATAGCCCTCCGATGAGGATTATAAAATGTCCTTTGCGTTATTTCGCCGCAAAGGTGGGCCAAAGATTTGACTTATCCAAAAAAAGTTGCATTTTTGTACATTGCTATTTAATTCTTATATATGACAAAAGCAGAAATTGTTAGCCGGATTGCACAGCAGACCGGAATAGAGAAAGAGGTCGTAATGACCGTGGTCGAGGCATTCATGGAGAATGTAAAAGATGCGATGATTGCCGGGAACGAAGTGTTCCTGCGGGGTTTCGGTAGCTTCATTATCAAGCAAAGGGCAGAGAAGGTGGCCCGTAACATATCAAAGAACACAACTATTGTGATTCCGGCTCATTCCATCCCCGCCTTCAAACCGGCAAAAGTATTCCTGAATGCCGTAAAAGAGGGAAAATAAAGGACGTGTAAAAGTTTCATTTTATTTTGTAGATTTGTATCTATTAGCGATTTAAGAGGGATTAAGTTTTTAGTCTAAAAGATAATACAGAATTGTTATGATTAAAGAATTGAGAGTTGGCAATTACGTTGCTTATAAAGGTAAACCATCTTTGGTTTGTGCATTGGATTATGATCCTAAGTTGAGAAAAGAGAATATATCCGTTGTTTATAAATGGGGAGAACCTCCGTATAAAACAAATGGAGACATTCAGCCAATATTACTTACTGAAAAATTGGTTTTGCAATGCGGTTTTAATCAGCTTGACGATTATACATTTGACAATGATGAAATGGAGATTACACAAGACTGGGATGATCAAACTGTATATTACATTACCACTCATGCTAATGAATATACGGTAAGCGGACACCGCATAGAATACTTACACCAGCTCCAGAATGCGTATTTTTGTTTATCTGGTGGAAAAGAATTAGAAGTTAACCTATAAAGAAAAGAGGCTTTTAGAACTGCCTCTTTTTCTTTATATCATGCGAGGGTATTATATATTTAATCCGTCACCTCCCAGTAATAGCTTAACTCGTTCCCTTTCAGATTCTCTTTGGCGTATTGGTCGGCTTGTTCCCAAAGAGTATTGTAAAGTACCGCCATATCCGGTCTGTTTTCATAGTATTGCCATATCTTATGGTTAAGTACCAATGTCAGTTCCGTCAAGAACTTATAGTCCCCTTTCCACTCCCTGAAAGCCCGGTTGAAAGTGTCCAAAACAGCCGCCAACCCAAATCTGTCCGCTATTGAGAAGTCTTCCCAAAAGGTTGTTTGTAACTCATAACCGTTCTCTTGCATAAATTCTTTAAATGTCATACGCTCTAAATTTTAAGTTTGAACTATTTTTTGTTTTTCCCTTTGGTACAATCCTGTACCGAAAGGTTGATTATTTTTCTGCCTATAGGATTGACGGTCGGTCCAGGCAAGAAGGCTGCGAAAAATACACTCTCCAACAAAGTCGGGGAGGAAGATTTTTCGACAGCAAGCGTAAGCGGTTCTTGACAGGACAGACAAGCGGCAATCGAACTTTGCAGAAAAAATAAGCGGGCTTTCGGCATGGAGTGTTGGGAAACGGCTGTAAGGAGGATAAAACGGGGGAAGCTAAAATGTTATAAAAGGATTACTTTCCGGCTGGATAGTCACGGTACAAAGGGGAACGGACCGCGTTTCGATAAAAGGGAAAGAGCCATGAAGATATAAAGGGGGAATTCCGGCAAAAGGATTCAGGACACATCCATTGTCAATGTATCCCGAACCTGCACCGGTCATTATCTGTACCGAATGTTTAGGAAACCCATTTGTAACCTTCGTCCGTCAGTTCAAAATATTCGTCCATTCCCGGTTTCACAAAAAACATGATTTCAAAGGCTTCGTTGCTTCTACCTTCGGGTATCGTCATGTTGATTTCTCCATTGCGGGCTGTTCCTCTTCCCGTATTGAAACCTAAGTCTTCGTCCGCATAGGCGTAATGGAATTCCACATCCGGAAATATCTCGGAAAGTTTTTGGATAAGCAGTGGCACTCCATTCCATGCCGTATCGAACCAAAGTATGTTCGGCTCTTCAAAGTCTTGGTGATAGGCATTCCATTTTGTACCCCATGTGGCGGTAGACCACTCGTACCAAGTGGGATAACCGTACTTTTTCCGATTTTCCAAATACGATGCTCCAAGTTGCAGCGCTTCTTTTCTGTCCTTTTCCGCCAATCCTTCTATCCATTGAATGGTTCTCAAAGCATCATCGTCCAATAAAAAATAGAATGGCTTCAACTGCATTGCTTCAAGGTATTTCATACCCAAATCTCCACTGCTGCTTTTTTCTATCAACAGTTCTTCAGGCATAGGAATGATGTTGTTGAAGTCGATGTAACAAGGCGTATTGTCATCATCGGTTTTACCTTTTAAGAAATTCATTACTTTTTGTACTGTTTCCCGGTCTGCGTTTATTTCTAAACGGTTTGTCACATGATTAGGCATAATCTTAGTTTTTTGAAATTGTTAATACTTATTTTCCCTTTTGTCGGTTCTTTCTTCCTGAACCGCTTTGGGGTTTTACGGATGCGGTACACGGCTGTCGGGAAAACTTCATACGGTGGCTTTCCTTGGAAAATTACTCTTACCCCGGTAAGGAAGAATTTTGCAAGAAATGCACTTCAAGCCACCGGATCAAGTGCGACGGCCTACCTTTGCATCTGGTAAAACCAAACCGGTGATGGAAAGAAGAAAAGACGGGAGATATACGAAAGACCGGGGTCGGTATAAAAGGCGGATATTGCTCCGTGAGTAGTGATAAAAAGGAATGGAGCTGATTATAAAAGGAGACGGTTCTGTGTTTCGCCCATTCGATAAAGGATACCGCAACCATCTCTGGCGGATGCGTTGCGGTATTTTGTGGACAGCATTTTATGCGGCCTTGTCCGGCTTGCGCTGCCTTGTTTTCCAGCCGTACACGGCGGCTACATACGGATAGAGGGAACGTGTTCTCCGGCGGAAACCTTCTTCGTCGATTTCACGGTTGTAAATCTTATCGGCGATACGCTCCGCTTCATCACGGTCTTTGGCGATACGATACAAGGTGTAGTTCGTACCGTCATGATGGCCCATCCGTCCGCGAATGTTATAGCCGTCGCCGTACCATTCTGCATCGTCGCACTGGGATTTCAAAATATCGGCAATGGTGCTGCCCAATATTTGATAGCCTTGTCTCCGGCCGTTCCATAATCCCAAGTTGCCGAACACGACAATAATGCCGTCCACTTCTTTATTCAGGTTGCTCCGTTCGTCGTCCAGCCAGCGATATACTTCTTCTGCCCATTCTTCATCGCTGACCTCGTAACAGTCATCGTCCAATATTTCCCGTTGTGAATTTTGATAGTATTCTTTTGCCGTTTCGTCCAACAGGTCATAGCTTGACCAAATCATCTGTTTCATACGTCTTGAATTTTAAGTTTGACTTTTGTTTTTTTATCCCTGCCTTCGGAGGGTTTCCCTCGTCCGGCGGGATTTGATTTTACGTGCGGACCACAAGGCGGACAGAAGGGAAACAAGGCAAGGAGGAAGCGGATAGTCCTATGGACGATTTCATTTGTGTTGAACAAGTATTGACGAGCTTGCGAGTTGATGGTTGTTAACCTCAAATGAAGCCGCGCCTTGCCGGTTCCCGACCGCCTTAACTTTGCACGGGAAAATCAATGGACGACGGCGGACTCTTCGTGTGGAGTATGAAGGAGTATAAAAGTATAGACGTTCCGGAACGGTAACGAGCAAAACAAAAGCGGCCTTCGGGCCGCTTTGTCTCAAAAAGGCAGGAATTACTTCTTGCCCTTCTTCGGTTTCTTTGCCGGTTCCGCAGGAACTTCCTCCTCTTTATCGACAGCCGGATAAAATTTGACTGCAACCGTCACGATGCGGTTGTGCAGCACGCCGTCTTTGTCGGTCCATTCTTCGGGTTTAAAATAGCCCTCCACGGTAAGCAGCGTGCCCTTGGTGAGCTGGTCGAACGACCCGGTATTCTCGTTCTTGCGCCACGCTTCAATGTTCATGAAAGCGGATATACGCTTGGTATCTTCGCCGTTCTTCTCCTGACGGGCCACTGCCAGCGGGAAACGTGCGACACTTGTGGTGGTGAACTGACGGACTTCGGCATCTTTTGCCACGAATCCGGTTACTGCGAAATTGTTCTCGATCTTTTTCATTGCGATTGCTTTTTGAAGTTAATAAATCAGTTTTACGGTGCATAAAAGTAGGTGCAGTAAAGGGCTGCACCAAGGATAGCGCATAAATACTCTTTATTTTGGAGGCGAAGCCCCAAACCGCAAGCCCGATAAAGGAAGATTTGTGCGATACGCCATTGGTCAAGACCATCGGGTCGCGCCCGTCTGCATACTAACTTTGCAACGAAAAACGATATGGCGACTTCAAATAGAAAGCGGTCGCGAAAAAGTCGAGGCGAAACAATCCGCAGCGGACTCGGAAACATGAAAGACCTGTCCGTCCACCGACACAAGACCGCTCCCGTTCCGGCAGGTGGGCGGGAAGAACATCAGGCGAGAAAGTGTATCGGCTGTTTGGGGTTGAAGCGGCAAGAACGATATACCGTTTAACAACCATATACGCTGCATCGTGGAAAATACTATCGGACGAAGATCCGGCAAAAGGCGTGTGCGACGTATCGATATCGCTGTCTCTATCCGGCAAGAGAAATGAGGGAAAGAAGAGGTAAAGGAAAAATGGCCGAAGTCTGCCTTGAAACAAAGCGGAGAAGCCGCCTTTGCATGAGTGGCCGTTCGATATAAAAGGATATGGCGCAGCCGAAATGTATAAAGGGGTATTTCCGAAGGAAACGGTATGAGTGTCTGTTCGGAAATAAAAGAGGTGTAATAGTCAAGACTTGTTCTGACAGCTTGTTTAGTATCGGACAAAAAAACTGTCAGCTGTTTGTTGCGAAGTTACGCAACTTTCTTGACTCTCACAACCGGATGGTGTTATATTAACGCCATTCGGTTTTATTGTTTCCTGATTTTGGAGTTTGTATTTCCTTGCGACGGCAATCCCTTCGATAAAAGTCTGCATGGGTGTTTTTCCGAAACAGTACTTTCCGGAGTGGGTTCTTTGGGTGTTGTAGGAGTTCATCCACGCATCGAGGTCTGTTTGCAGTTGCTCAATAGAGGTATAGATTTTCTTTCTAAATGCGATTGCATAGAACTCGTTCTGCACGGTTCTGTTGAATCTCTCGCAGATGCCGTTTGTCTGCGGGCTTTTCGCCTTGATTTTAGAGTGGTCTATATCCTCCACAGCCAGATACAGTTCATATTCGTGGTTTTCTCTGTTTCCGCAGTATTCCGTTCCTCTGTCTGTGAGCATACGCATCAGCTTCAGGTCATGCTGCTCGAAGAAAGGCACTATCCTGTCATTGAGCATATCGGCAGCGACAAGGGCGTTCTTCCTGTCGTATAGCTTAGCAAATCCGATTTTGGAGTAAGTGTCAATGACGGTCTGCTGATAAATGTGTCCGACACCTTTGATGTGTCCAACATAATAAGTATCCTGGGCGACAAGGAAACCGGGATAATAGGTTTCTATCTCTCCATGAGCCTGTTTCTCTTCCTTTGCTTTCTCCAATGCAGCCACTTGGTTCTCATCAAGGATAATGCCCTCTTGTTCCACTTTGGCAGACAATGCTTTCAGGCGTTTCTGGAAGGTCTCCATATCGTGCCGCAGCCAAATGGAGCGTACTCCGCCCGGCGAAACAAGAATGCCTTTCTTCCGCAATTCATTGGATACACGCACCTGCCCCAATGCCGGATTGTCTATCGCCATCCCTACCACAGCCTGCTCGATGTGTTCTTCCACACGGTTCTTTATGACAGGCTTACGGCGTGAGATCTCCTGCAAGGCGATTTCACCTCCTTGTTCATACAGCTCCTTAAAACGATAAAAACTGTCACGGCTATAACCCATAATCTTGCAAGCACGTGATACGTTTCCTAACTGTTGGGAGAGTTCAAGCAATCCCAGTTTGTTCTTGATGACTTTTTCTGATGTGGTCATAACTCAATCTGTTTTCTGTTACAAATTTATTCTTTTTATACGTAACTGTCAGATTAAGTCTTGACTATTACACATAATCCGATGTTTGAAAATCCTGTTTTTATCGCTCGGTCGCCGTTGCTTTATCCAGATATGGTGTGCTCCGTATCCGAATATGAAATAGTCGTCGAGCGTGGTTTCGTTCTTCAAGCGTTCCATACTTGCCCGAAGTTCGGTTTCGTCAGTTGCAAAAAGAATCGTGTTCATGATTCGGAAATAGATTTCTTCCGCTTCATCGCTATAGCGGCAAAAGACGTGTTCGATTGTTACGTTCATGGTTCTATTGGTTTGATTGAGGTGTTTCGGGTACATTAGTCATTATTGATTCTCCGTCTTGATTGAAAATTTCTATTGTCGGGTTGCCGTCGTTTTCTTCGGGGAGCATAGATTCCGATGTATCGGTCAATGCTTGCCACTCTTCATAGCAAAGACGGTTGTCAATGATGTTCGACACGTCCTCACAGTTCCATGAGCGGACGATTGCCTCGGCTTCTTCATAACTGTCCGCTTTCACACTGAAATAATCCCGTTCCCAACTTGTAACCTTACGGTCTTGATAAAATTTGTATTCTCCCATATCCTTGTTGTTTTAACCGCTTACTTCTACAATATCCTCTATTCTGCCGTACAGTATCGAGCGTAACGCTGTTTTGTCAATCGCATAATACTCGTGAATACTTCCGTGCTGTTTGACGAAATACCGTTTGAGGATGTCGGAAAAGTCAAAGTGATAACCGCTCAAGGCAATTCCACGTTTGAAATAGATACTTTCCCATACGTTACGGGTAATCCAGTTCTTTTCTTCCCGGTTTAACTTGCCTCCGTTGTTCAGGTGTACCCGCAATTTGTAAACCTTGCTGTCCTGCAATGTCGCCAGTTCGGGAATGTCCCATTTGACGAATTTTGTTGCTATCTGTGTCATACGTTTGCTATCGTTTAATCATGGATAATCACTTCATCACGGTATTCTGAAATTTCCTTGCCGCTTTCAAGGCGGACAACTATGGTATTGCCATAGTCGCCCACGATTGTGCCTTCCATGTAACCTTTATATGGATTGAGCAACGTGCAGGACAAACCGATAATATCGCTATCTTCTTCGTATTCGTACATAGTGAATTGTGTTTAGGTTTAGGATAACTTAATGTTCCATTTACCTTGCGAGAATATCCGAAAGCTCACGTATTCGTCCTCTAACTCGTATGTCAGTATGCGGATATAGATTTTGTCTTTGGCTGCCAATAAGGCTATTAATTCGTTGATTGCTTTTTCCGGGTATTCCCAGCGGGAATCAAATTCGGCATCTACCGTGTCGCCATACCGGTTGACAAAGCCGTTGAAATTATCGTCCAGAAATGCCTCTATCTTATTGAGGTCTTGTTTGTTTTCCGTACTTGCGTGGAAAATGTTTGTTGCGTAGTTTGCCATAACTTTGAATTTTAAGTTTTCTTTTTTCCCTCTTGTAGCATCCAGCTACTTTCGGGCTTGATTTAATTATGTCGCTTCAAAAGGTGTCATGGCTCTTTATGCAAGGTTTCACGATTAAATACTACCCGTGCGGAACGGAGGGTGGAGATTTTGTCGTGAACCGTTAGGCTTTGACCTTGCATACAAGAAAGACATGACAAGTACCTTTGCGACACAATTCATATCAGGCAGCCCGAAAGCGGATGTGCGAACACAGGGAAGAGAAGATCTCGTGTAAAAGGTTGATGGTTTATAAAAAGGGGGTTGCAGCGAAAAGAAAAATATGACGTGGAATGTTTTTTTCTTTTGGCTGTACAATGGGACCGGAGTGTTTTACGAAGTTCGGGAAAAGGTTTAGTTTAGTCCATTAGCCTATATATATGCTAAATCAAAGTAAACTATATTTAGGCAGCCAAATTTGCCTGCCTATAAGTTTTTCCTTATCTTTGTATGAACTAAAGAATACTTGCTTTTTTCTTTTGGCTGCAGTGGTTCTTGGAAGCTCACATGCAACCATCGGACGAAAAAAATCTGGTGGGAAGCTGTTCAAGAAGTCCCGATTATAAGCAAGTGCAAAGAAAGAAACAGAGTGAAAACAAAAAATTGGGAAATACCTTTAATTAACGATTTTGTTTCTTGTTTGTTCCTTAATTAAAATCGTGAAATTTTCAACAATCTGATTTTCAAATCATTATATAAACTATTTTTGAGAGATTGAATTTATTACCAATATTTCACACGAATTCAGAACACCTTTGACGCTGATAATAGGGCAAATAGAAATGTTGTTGCAGTTGGATAAGTTATCTCCTACTCTGAATAAGCGCTTACATGGCATATACAAGAATGCAATGAATTTACGTTTTTTGATAACTGAGTTGTTGGATTTTAGAAAACAGGAGCAGGGTTTCCTGAAGTTGAAAGTTGAGTGTGTAGATATTATTCCATTCATGAAAGAAGTCTATCAGTCATTTATAGATCTTGCTCGAAAAAGGAATATCAGCTATACGTTCGAACATGCAGAAGAGAAAATAGACTTATGGTTTGATGCCATACAAATGCAGAAAGTATTGTTCAATTTATTGTCGAATGCCTTTAAGTATACACCCGAAGGAGGACACATTAAGATTTCTATTAAGCGGCAACAACGAACTGTTGAAATAGCAGTAGCAGATACTGGTTGCGGAATTCCCGAAGGATCTTTATCGAAAATATTTGAGCGTTTTTATCAGGTAAATGATGGTCCTGGGAAAAATATTTTGGGAAGTGGCATTGGTTTGGCCTTTACAAAAGGTATTGTAGATGCTCACAAAGGCGAAATAAAAGTAGAAAGTGTATTAGGAGAGGGAAGCTGCTTCAAGATACAACTGTTATTGGGAAATGGACATTTTACTGCCGAAGAACTTGAATATGAGCAGACTGTAGTACACTCATTGGATTGGGAAGAAGAAGGTATACTTATAGCGGAAGAAATATTGCCGGATAATACTGCCCTTGAAAATGATGATCCGCTGGAAGAAGAGAAGGAGGGACTACCTAGTATTTTGATTGTAGAAGATGATGAGGAGATGTTGGATATGTTGGTAGGAATATTTTCGCCCACCTATACGGTCCATAAAGCAATGAATGGGCAGATTGGATTTGATATGGCATGCCAACTACATCCTAATTTGATTGTGAGTGATGTTATGATGCCGGTAATGTCAGGTAGTGAATTGTGTAGTAAGATTAAAAATTCGTTGGAGTTATCTTATATTCCAGTTGTGTTACTTACGGCGCAATCTTCGGTAGATTATACGATAGAAGGATATATGTCAGGTGCTGATGATTATATCACAAAACCGTTTAATGTCAAGGTATTGTTGACACGTTGTAATAATTTGCTGAATAGCCGGAAAAAATTAATGGCTCGATTGAATATGGTTATAAAGGAAGAGCAGGATGTGAAGACTTTGGGTACCAGTATAGTCGATCAGAAACTATTGGATACTGCAACTGCTGTGATAAAACAGAACTTTGACAATCCGGATTTTGATATGAATATGTTGGCTTCCGAGTTGAATATGGGACGAAGTAAATTATTTCTTCGTTTTAAGGAAGTGGTAGGGCTTACTCCCAATGAGTTTACTTTAAAACTTAAATTGGAAGAAGCTTTGAGAATGTTGAAAGAAGAACCGCAATATAATGTTTCGGAAATATCTTATCGGTTAGGTTTTTCTTCTTCTCGTTATTTCAGTCGTTGCTTCAAAGATTTGTTCGGAGTTTCTCCTCAGAACTACCGAAAGAAAATTCATTAACGAATATCCCCCCTAATAAGTTCATTATTCTTCTATTTGTTGCTGTGCACTTATAGTCCGAAGTGCGGCATATATAGTCCGACGTACTATTTGTGTCTTAGACAATTGTGTGAAGCTAAGTTTTTCATGTTTAATAATTCTTTATTTGCGCATCTTTTTGAGAGGTTTGAAAAGTGTCGGATTTTGATATTAAATTACATAAATATGTATATAGAGAATGAAGAACATGAATTTTAAATTAAAATCTAACTTATGAGAAACAGAGTTTGGTTATTTGCTTTTGCTTTGTTAGTCTTGTATGCGGGTAAGACGTGGGGTAGTGATGTTCGCGTCCAATCGGTGAATACAACGCAACAGGCTAGAGAAAAAGTAGTGACGGGTACGGTCTCTGATGATATGGGACCGGTAGCGGGTGCTACAGTTATGGTAAAAGGTACCACACATGGTGTGATTACAGACATGGATGGTAAGTTTACGTTGAAGCTTCCGGTAGGGAAGACTCTTGTTGTTTCTTTTGTAGGATATCAGGATAAAGAAATCGTCTACAAAGGAGAAAGTGAACTGAAGATTTTTATATCAGAAGATGTGACACAACTGGAAGAAGTGCAGGTCATAGCTTATGGTACTACTAAAAAGGTAACGGTAACAGGTGCTTTGGCTTCGGTGAAGTCGGACGAAATCATGAAATCTCCGGTAGGTAGTATTGCCAATGCTTTAAGTGGTAAAGTCCCGGGACTATCCAGTGTACAGACTAGTGGTCAACCGGGTGCCGATGATGCTACTTTGTATGTACGTGGAGTTGGTTCTTTAACTACCGGATTATCCAGTCCGTTATGTTTAGTTGATGGTGTGGAACGTTCGTTCACTCAGTTGGATCCTAATGAAATAGAAGATATCACTGTTTTGAAAGATGCTTCGGCTACTGCTGTGTTCGGTGTACGTGGTGCCAATGGTGTTATTCTGGTTACTACTAAACGCGGACAACAAGGTAAAGCGAAAATATCGTTTTCTACCAGTATGGCAATTCAGATGCCTACCAATATTCCGGAGTTTGCCAACAGTTACGATTATGCTACCACCTATAATGCTGCACAATTACGCGATGGAGTGGCAGAAGATAAGCTGATGTTCTCTGATGAAATTCTGGAAGCTTTCCGTACACATAGTAATCCTTTGATTTATGCGGATACAGACTGGACCGATCTTATGATAAGGAACACGGCGTTACAGACTCAGCATAACTTATCCATTTCCGGAGGTTCGGAACGGGTTCGTTATTTTGCATCGTTGGGTGTATTTACACAAGATGGCCTTTTCACTACGTTTGATAATGGCAATGACAAAGGTTTCAAATACAACCGTTACAACTATCGTATCAATATGGATATAGACGTGACGAAGACTACTGCCATGAAAATCAACTTGGGAGGACGTCTGTCAGACCAACGTCAACCTAACTATAATAACGGTACATATACAGACATTTCATATTTGTTTGACAATATTTACAGTGCCGTTCCTTTCTCAGGTGCCGGTATTGTAGACGGAAAATGGATAGTAGGTGATAAGGCTACTTTCGGCTCATTCGGTACATTGAATGACGGTTTAGGTGCCTATTATGGAAAAGGATATAACACAACGACCGGAAATACAATCAATTTCGACTTTTCATTGGAGCAAAAACTGAATTTTATTACAAAAGGTCTGGTTGCTCATGTTAAGGGCGCTTATAATAGTGGTGTTACCTATAATAAACGTCGTGAGGGTCGTATTGAGAATTACCAGGCTGTGAAAGGCGAGAATGGTGAAGCCATTTTGAAGAAATCTCAGGAATCACAGACACTGGGATTTAGCCAGTCAACAGGACAAAGCCGTAACTGGTATCTGGAAGCAGCCTTGAATTATCAACGTAATTTCGGTGAACATCATGTGTCTGCTCTTGCCATGTATAATCAGACCATGAAATATTATTTTAGTAATAATTATCCTGGTATTCCTCGTGCTTATGTTGGTTTTGTGGGTCGTCTTACTTATGACTGGAAGACACGCTACTTGCTCGATCTGAGCTTAGGTTATAATGGTTCCGAGAACTTTGCGGAAGGAAAGCGCTTTGGTACGTTCCCTGCCGGATCTATTGGCTGGATACTTTCTGAAGAAAAATTCATGCAAGCTTTAAAACCGGCGGTAAATTATCTGAAGATTCGTGCTTCTTTCGGTATTGTAGGTAATGATATTGTATCCAATAGTTCACGTTTTCTGTACTTGCCGGATAATTATACGCTCAGTACAGGATCTGTAAACTTTGGATCCATCACTAACAATAAATTGCCCGGTTCCAAAGAATCTCTGGTCGGTAATCCAGATGTTACATGGGAAACTGCTGCTAAGCAGAATTATGGAGTTGATTTACATTTCTTCGACAGTCGTTTGAAGACTTCTTTTGATTACTTTATAGAACATCGTAAGGATATCTTGATTTCCCGTCAGGTAAATCCCGGTTATCTTGCTATTTCTTTACCGATTGTCAACATGGGTAAGGTAGATAACAAAGGTTTTGAAGTAACAGCCCGTTGGGAAGATAGAATTCGTAACTTTAGTTATTATATCGGAACAAACTGGTCGTATGCCAAGAATAAAGTAATTTTTAAAGATGAAATTCCTCAACCTTATGAGTGGATGTGCGAAACCGGACGTCCTGTAGGGCAGCAGTTCGGTTATGTAACCGATGGTTTCTTCTCAGAAACGGATGCGGAGAACTATGAAAACGTGAAAGGTACGGAAGATGGAATTCCCGATCATGGTGCCGGTTTCTCACCCAAACCCGGTGACGTGAAGTATAAAGATTTGAATGGCGATCACAAAATTGATATTAATGACAAGTCAGCCATTGGTTATCCTACCTATCCGCTTTTGAATGGTAACTTACAAGCAGGTTTTTCTTGGAAAGGTTTTGATTTCAGTATGACTTGGGCTGGCGCATTTAAAACTTCTCGTTTGGTGAGCAGCATTTATCGTACTCCTTTCGGACAGACTGGTACCAACTCACTGATGCAATATATGATCGACGATGCTTGGACACCGGAAAAGGGTAACAGTGCAAAAGCTCCTGCCATCTCTTTGACAGGTAGTAAAACAAATAACTATCAAGATTCTGATTTGTGGTTGCGCGATGCCTCTTATGTTCGTCTGAAGAATATCGAACTTGGTTATTCTTTCCCGAAACAGTTGTTGCAGAAGATACATATCAATTCTCTGCGTCTTTCAGTATCCGGATACAACCTGTTGACATTTAGCGATCTGGATTTTTGTGATCCGGAATCCAATGCAAACGGACGGGCATATCCGTTGATTAAGATCGTGAATTTCGGTTTGAAAGTTGGATTTTAATAAACTGTATTTATGAAAAAGATAAAGAAACATTTTCATGTCATTATATTGATGTTGGGGTTGGTTACAACCATCTCCTGTGAGGACTTGGCGTTTGGAGATAAATTCCTGCAGAAACCGCCCAGTACAGACGTTACTATCGATACTGTTTTCTCTACCGCTGAATATGCCCGCCGTGTATTGTGGTATAGTTATCAGTATCTGCCATACGGACTTGATACGAAGAACTATTGGACCGGTATGTGGTTGGGAAATTTGGAAGGACTGACAGATTTGAATTGCGATAATGTGGGATATTCCGGTGTACAAAAGATTTATTATAACGGCAATTACGATGCCGGAAAAGAAAATCGGCCACGCGCTACTTATATGGCAACTAAGATGTGGTTTAACGATGCAGATACTCATATATGGTCTTCTATTCGTAACGCTTGGTTGGTAGTAGCCAATATAGATCGTGTGCCAGACATGGACCAGGAGGAAAAAGAGCGCTTGAAAGCAGAGGCGAAAATGGTTGTGGCTGTTCAATATGCCAATATGCTACGCCACTATGGCGCATTGCCCATTATTGACCATGCGCTTGCGGCATCGGACGAAATGCCGGCACGTGCTACTCTGCAAGAAACGGTGGATTTCATTATTCGTTTGTTGGATGAAGCGATTAACTGTCCCCAATTCCCGTGGAGAGTTTCGGATGCGGATATGGCTCAGTGGGATGGACGCCTCTGCAAGGCAGGAGCCTATGGCTTAAAAGCGAGAGTACTGCTATTTGTCGCAAGTCCGCTATTTAATAGTGACCAACCTTATGCTGCAGGTGAAGCTTCCGAAAAATTGATGACTTGGTTTGGCGGTTATGACCACGAACGTTGGAAAAAGGCTATTGATGCCTGTGAAGCCTTTTTCACCGCATTGAATGCTAACGGCTATTTCCGGATGGTACAGAAAAGTGATGTTGCCGAGAATGAGTACCGTTATGCTTTCCGTAAGGCTTATTTTGATCGCGGTACTACTGAAACTTTGATATCTGTACACAGGAACATTTATAGCGCAAGTTTGAGTTCGGGAGATTTAATGTTATGGAACGCTATCCGTTGGGGTGGTTACAATCCGACCAAAGAATATTTCGACATGTTTCCTATGGCTGATGGTAGTGATTTTGACTGGAATAATCCCGAACATACTAAAAATCCCTTTGTCAACCGTGATCCCCGTCTGAACGAAACTTTCCTGATGGATGGTGATATTTTTCAAGGAAGAACAGCGGGCTTGACAGCTCCCAAGACAGATGATAAGGAAAATTATCCTGCAGGAAGAGATTGGGAAATAGGTGCCATGAACAAATTGAGCCTGAAGACCGGAATAGCTTGCCGGAAATGGGGACTGGATCGTGGTGCGGAACTGAAGGGACATGTCATTCAGTGGCCTTTCTTGCGCATAGCCGAACTTTATCTGACTTATGCGGAAGCATTGAATGAGTATCATCGAGGTCCTAATTCTACGGCATATAGCTATGTCAATCAGGTGCGCGCCCGTGTTGGTTTGGGAGGACTGAAGGAAGGAATGAACCAGGAACAGTTCCGTGCTGCCGTGCTTCGTGAACGTGCTTGTGAATTTGGTTATGAAGAAGTACGTTTCTTCGACTTAATTCGCTGGAAGATGGAAGAGAAGTTCACTACACCATTACATGGCCTGAATGTCTATAAAAACAAAAACGACGGTTCTTATATCTGTGAACCTTTCTCTCTTGCAAATTCAGACAGAAAGCGTGCTTGGTGGAATGCCGGTGGTTTCTCTCCAATCTGGTATCTAAGCGCTTTCCCTTCAGACGAGGTTAACAAACAATACGGATTGGTACAAAATCCGGGTTGGGAATAATATTTCTGAAAATTAGAAATGAAGATTATTATGAGTAAAAGATTAAATATACTATTAGCCGGTGTGTTGTGTTCATGTGGTATGATGGCACAACAAGATACTTTGACGGTTCATAAAAACCGGGAGGCAATAGAATTGGGACGTACTATTACCTATGACGCACAGGAAGTGACAGGTGCAATTTCTGTAGCTACTAATGACGCCCTTTCACATAAAAACAGTATCAAGCCTTCTAACCAATTGTTTGGTACAATTCCGGGCTTGCAGGTTTTACAAAACGCCGGTACAGTGTGGGAAAACGGAGCCACTATGTATATACGTGGACTTGGTACTACAAGTTCCAAAACTCCGCTCATCCTGGTCGATGGTTTTGAACGGTCTATTGACGAACTGAGTTCAGAAGAAATTGAATCTGTAAGTGTGTTGAAAGATGCTGTAGCCACTGCTTTGTATGGCATTCGCGGTGCCAATGGAGTGGTACTTGTGAAAACCAAACGCGGAACAATGGGGGCACCCCGTATTAATTTCTCTTATGAGTTCAATATGGCTACTCCTAAATACTTACCGGATTTTGTAGATGGTTATACGTATGCCAATGCCTTGAATGAGGCTATGAAAAATGACGGACTTGATCCTCGTTATTCTTCGGCCGAACTCGATGCTTTCAAAAACCAGACATATCCGAGTGTTTACCCGAATGTAGACTGGATGGATGAATCATTGAGAAATATGAGTTATGGAGATAATGTGAACTTCTCTGCACAAGGGGGTGGTAAGTTTGTACGTTATTATACAATGTTGAACTTTTTGGATAATCGCGGTATTCTGAAACCTACGGAAGAAACCGATGGTTATTCTACTCAATTTAAGTATTCACGTTTGAATATCCGTACAAATCTGGATATTACGGTGACTCCTACCACTACCGTACAGTTGAACTTGTTGGGTAATTTCTCTGAGCATAATCGTCCCGGAGAGTCGACAGGGAATATTTTCTCCGCATTGTATCAGGTTCCGTCAGGCGCTTTCCCTGTCAAGACAGATAGAGGCATTTATGGGGGTACAACAACTTATAGCAACAACCCGGTCGGTTTGATTGCGGGCAGAGGATATGCCCGTTCACAAACTCGTGCCATGTATGCCGATATGCATTTGAAACAAGATTTGTCTGCCATTCTTCCCGGATGGTCGGCCGGTTTCAAAGTTGGTATCGACAATACGGCTTCCTATTGGGATAACAATACGAAGAACTTCGGTTATGAAGCAGCCACTATTGATTTGACAACTGGTGAAAAAGGGTATACAACACTTCGAAATGAAGGAACACTTTCTTTTTCAAAGAGTGTAGGTTCTGTAACGACCCACTTCAATTTGGAGGCATATACTAATTATATGAAGCAATGGAACAAGCATAACCTGAATGCTACTTTACTTTATTCAATGGATAAGAAGAACTCGAAAGACCAGAATACAGGACGTGCTTTTATGGACATAGTGGGTAGCGTACACTATGCTTACGACAACCGCTATTTGTTGGACTTCACAATGTCCGGTTCGGCTTCCAGTATCCTTGATCCGGATAAACGTTGGGGAATTTTCCCGGCAGTAGGTGCCGGATGGGTTCTTTCTGAAGAAGACTTCATGAAGAATGACTGGTTGAACCTGTTGAAAGTAAGAGCGTCTTATGGTATTTCCGGACGTGCGGACTATGGTGTTAATCTTTTCCAGGATATTTATGGCAGTGGTAACTCATACTATTTCTGGACTACCAACCCAAGTTCTTCAAGTGGTATGAAGTTTACTCAATTAGGTATTGATAATATGACTTATGAAAAATCTCATAAACTGAATGTTGGTATAGATTTCAGAGCGTGGAATAAACTTTCTTTGACTTTGGATGCTTTCTACGATCATCGCACGGATATTCTGGTAGCCGGCAGTGGTGCCATTTCTCAGACATTCGGTATGTCTGTTCCCAGTATCAACGATGGTGTTGTAGATAATAAAGGAGTAGAAGTAGCTTTGAACTGGGATGATAAATTAGGTGATTTCTCTTATCATCTGGGCGGACAATTTACTTTTGCGCGCAATGAAATTATCAATCAGAATGAGGAATATCGTCCTTATGATTATCTGAAACGTACAGGACGTCCTATCGGGCAGATTTATGGATATGAAGTTGTAGGAATATATCAGTCGCAAGAAGAAATTGATAATCGCGAAGTGAAACAATATTTGGGTAGTGTACGTCCGGGTGACTTGATGTTCAAAGATCAGAATGGAGATAACCGGGTTGACTCATACGACCAGGTGCCGTTGGGATATAATTCTACTTGTCCTGAGATTTATTATTCATTCGATTTAGGAGCTGAATATAAAGGTTTCGGTGTTTATGCGTTGTTCCAGGGAGTGGGTAATTATAGCCAAATATTGAACACACCGAGTCTTTACCGTCCTATCGTAAGTAATAATACAATTTCTACCTATTATTGGGAAAATCGCTGGAGCGAAACAAACCCGACCGGAACATTACCGCGTCTGACTTATTCCGGTTCAGATAATAACTACAGTACGAATTCGATGTGGGTGGCCGATGCTTCTTATCTGAAATTGAGAACACTGGAGGTGTATTATAATTTCCCGTCCAGATTGCTCAAGAAAACTGGCTTCTTAGGGGGTGCTAAGCTTTTTGCCCGTGCACACGATTTGTTCAGCATTGATAATCTTGATCTTCGTGATCCGGAATCTATCGGTGCAGAACATCCTACGATGACTCAGTATACTTTCGGATTTAATTTATCTTTCTAAAACTTTGAATCGTATGAAATTAAAGAAAATTTTTACAATACTACTCTTTGCAGGTTTATTGACGTCCTGTGACTTTATGGACTGCAATGAATCGGATTATTACTCTTTGGAAGAGATCCGAGGAAGCTATAATCGTGTTAAGCAATTTGTAACGAATACCTACGGCTATCTGCCTTCAAACTTTTGTAATATTGACGGTGCTATGCTGGATGCAGCTACGGATGATGCCGTACATATTTATGAAACATCTGATATCCAACGTTTCGTGAATGGCACATGGTCGGCCAACTATACGGTAGATGATAAGTTCAGTACTTATTACAATGGTATCCATGATGCAAATTTTTATCTGGAGAACCTGACAGGTTTGAAGTTTGAGACTTGGGAAAATAGTGATGACTACGAAGACTGGATGGTGAACTATCCAAACTTTGAAAATGAAATCCGCTTTTTGCGTGCTTACTTCTACTTTGAATTGGTAAGACGGTATCAGAATGTGCCTTTAATAACCAAAGTGATGACTATGGATGAGGCCAATGCTGCCGAGCCTGCTACAGCCGGACAAATTCTTGATTTTATAATCTCCGAATGTGCCGCGATAGCCGGTAAACTTCCGGTTAGTTATGCTAATATGCCGGGAGCGGAAAAGGGACACGCAACAAGAGCCACAGCTTTGGCATTGAAAGCGCGTGCAGCCCTCTATGCGGCAAGTCCGCTTTATAACACAAGCAACGATAATAGCAAATGGGTAGCTGCTGCAGAAGCTGCCTATGAAATAATCGGACAGAAATCAGAGTTGGGGGTTGACTTGGACGCATCATTCTCCAATCTGTTTGGGGCGACCAATTACAACAGTAAAGAGGTCATTTTGGTACGTGCCACCGGAACAAGTTCGTCTTTTGAAAGTGCCAACTTCCCGAAAGGGGTGACTGGTGGAAATACCACTACTTGTCCGACGGAGAACCTGGCAAGTGCTTTTGAAATGAATAATGGTACCGCTTTCGATTGGAACAATGCTGCCATGCGTGCGAACCCTTATAAAGACAGAGATCCGCGTTTTTATCTGACAATTGTTCACAACGGAATGGCATGGCCGTCGACCAAGGCCGTAGAAATATGGGAAGGGGGCGCTAACGGACTTCCTTTGACCAATGCCACTACTACCGGTTATTATTTGCGCAAGTATGTAGATAAGAGTATTACTTTTGATGCCGGTTCAGCTTCGGCAAGTACTAATCATAACTGGATTTTGTTCCGTTATGCTGAAGTATTGCTGAACTATGCGGAGGCTATGGTCAATGCTTATGGAGATATTAACCGTACAACTGCCAATTGCGCCATGAGTGCATTGGAGGCTGTCAATGCAGTGCGTGGTAGAACAGGTGTAAAGATGCCGCCTTTGCCGGGCAACTTGTCTGCAACCGATTTCTTGAAACGTGTGAAGAATGAACGCCGTGTGGAACTGGCTTTCGAGGGACATCGTTTCTGGGATTTGCGCCGCTGGAAAGAGTTGGATGAATCGAAGGACATCTATGCTGTAAAGATCACGAAGAATGGTGACGAGATATCTTATAAGAAAGCGACATTAGAATCTCGTACCATAGAAGACAAGTTATACTTCTATCCGATTGCTAATACAGAGTTGTTCAAGAATGGTAATCTGAAGCAAAATCCGGGTTGGAATTGATATATGTAGAATAGAAAATGACCACACCGGTAAACTGTTGTCCCGGTGTGGTTTTTTTATAACTTAATTTGATTATTATTTATGAAGTTATTTTGGAGTACACTCTTTATAGGATGTTGTATAGTTATTTCTTGTGGAAACGATACTCACGGAGAGGAAGCGTCGGCTACTTCCCCTTGGGTGGATGTGGATACTCCTTCGGATGCTCTTCCCGTCAATACTCTGATCGGTAAAGGGTGGAAGTTGGCTTTCAGCGATGAGTTCAATGACAACAGAGTCGATTTCAATAAATGGGTAATTAAGGATGAATCGAGAGGTTCGCGTCCGAACTTAGGTATTAAGGAATGGTTTTTCAAACCGGAGAATGTGGTAGAGGCTGATGGAGACTTGGTCTTGAAAGTGACAAAGGTAGGTGAAGATGTGATGCATTGCAGTTCCGTCTATTCCAATGGAAAGTATTACATGAAATATGGTTATGCAGAAGCGCGGATTAAATTGGCGGACATGAACTCGGCGGCTCTGACTGCCTTCTGGTTGCAAAGCAATTCAATGAGTAAAGTCGATGGTACAGGTAATGACGGTGCTGAAATTGATGTCTTCGAGTCTGCGTATCTGGCAGATGAGGTGATTTCTACTATCCATATAGACGGTTATGGTGCCGACCATCAAGAGAAGAACTTCCGCTATGCTACTCCCGGTGTGTTTCAAGGATATCATGTGTGGGGTGTTTTATGGAATGAGAAGAGTGTAAAGATATACTATGACGGAGAATTTATGGCTGAGTTTGATGAAAAGTGGGTTCCTCGGGTGGAAGAATTTCTTTATTTATCCACAGTGGCAACTTTTAGCGGTCAGGGTGACTTTAAGGGAAAGCCTGCTGACTCTTGGCTAAGTGAAGCCCGTTTTGATTATGTTCGGGTATGGACTAATGATAAATAATGAAAGAAATTATGAGAATAAGATTGATGAGCATTGTATGCTTGGGGGCATTCCTTTTTTCGTGTAAGGGGAACAAGCAAGAAGCCGATTTCGTAGTGAATGGCTTTGCAAGGGCGGAGCAACAGTTATCCGCACAATTGAGTGAACTTCCCGAACCTACCGGGTATCCCCGTACAATAGATCGTAATGGAAACTTGAGGGTTACCCATAAAAATGATTGGACCGAAGGTTTCTATCCGGGATGTCTATGGTATATGTATGAGTATGAGGACGACAAAAAATGGAAGGATGCCGCTGTGAAATGGACGGAAGCGCTTGAATCCTTGAAGACACAAACCAATCATCATGATATAGGCTTTTTAATGTATTGTAGTTTTGGAAATGGTTATAGATTGACAGGTAATGAGGCATACAAAGAGATTTTGTTGGAATCTGCCCGTTCGTTATGTACCCGTTTCAATGAAAAGATAGGTTGCATCGAGTCATGGAATTACCGGAAGGCTTGGAACGGAAAGGATGAGTGGTTTTACCCGGTGATTATAGATAATATGATGAACCTGGAGTTGCTCTATTTTGCTTCCAAGGTAACCGGTGATTCTATTTATGCCAGGATTGCCAACAAGCATGCTGAAACGACAGCCCTTAACCATTTCCGTAAAGACTACAGTACCTATCATGTGGTTAATTATGACGAAACAACTGGCAGAGTGCTTCACCAGGCCACTTGTCAGGGATTTTCTGATAATTCAACATGGGCGCGCGGACAGGCATGGGCTATTTATGGTTATACAATGGCTTATCGTGAGACTCAAAGACATGATTTCCTGAATATGGCGATACATGCCGCCGACTTCTGGTTGAACCATCCTAATTTACCCGAAGACGGAGTACCATATTGGGATTTTAATGCCGGTCAAGACGGTTATGTACCCGATTGGAATTATGATCCGCAGGCTTTCAAGATAATTCCCCGTGATGCATCGGCAGCGGCAATTGCAGCTTCTGCATTCTTGGAATTGGCAGATTATGTGGACGGCGGAGGAAAGTATGAACAAGCTGCAGAACACATATTGAAAAGTTTGTCTTCTCCGGCATACTTGGCGGAGCCAGGTACAAATTGCAACTTTGTTTTAATGCACAGTGTAGGCAGCATCCCTCATTCAAGTGAGATAGATGTTCCTTTGGTATATGCGGATTATTATTATCTGGAAGCACTGTTGAGGTATAATAATAGAAAGAATAAGAGGTAATCAGATTGACGATGCATCGTATCTGGAGAAAATTATCAAAAATAGTATTTCTGTTGCTGTTTGTAAATGTAATAGAACATGTTTGCGCTCAAAATGGCAGATTGTTTTTTTCTGTTTATTCCGACTATCTGTCTAAAGTATATGATATCTCATGGAAACGTCCGAAAGGATTTACGGATTTACATACATCTATCTATTGGAGTCCATGTGGAAAAAAATCTTCTACTCTAAGCTACAATTTCATTTTCAGATCGAAAGATGCCGATTGTATGATTATGTATCCGGAAATAGGACTTACCTATTTTCCTAAGAATAAAATTAAAATGATAAATATCAAGCGGTTGATATATGGAGATTTGGGATGTATAGGAAAAGACGGTATATTGCAGGAGAGTGCTGTTCGTGAATTCGAGGAGCGTGTCATTATCTTGAGTAGTGACGACGCCAAGAAGTTCTTCAATGCCGACTCTGTTCATGTTTGCACAATTCCTTTGGAACAACCTTATCAGGGAAAGTATCCATATTGTACTGGAATCTACGTTTCCAAACAGAACCGTCCGGACATGTACTTTAAATGCTTCTTTACCAAGAGAGGGAAGCAAAAAGAAGATGAGTATTTGGGTAAGCTATATAAGGCTATCGGATATCGTAATGAGAATTGGACGTATGATGACGAAAAATATGTACAGGAAAACTATAAGTTATATTTGAAGAAGCGAAGTAATAAATAGAATATAGTATCAGTTTTCATTAGGCAATTATAATAGATTTAATAATTAGATTAACACTACAAGACTTCTAACCTTATTATCAAACACTGGATAGATTTGATAAACGAACGTGGAGTGGGAGAGACCGTGAGGCCTTTCCCATTTTTGTCATTGATTGAGTCCGTTTCCCCTAATGGGAACACTCGTTTCCTATTGTGGGGAACGACAATTTCCCTTAATGGAAACGCTCGTTCCCTACCATGGAAACTGCCGTTTCTATCAATGGGAACTACCGTTTCTCTTAATGGGAACGGGAGTGTCCACTTATGGAGAACAGATTAATCTTAAAAGACAAATAGGCTATTCAACGTTATTGTCTCCTTTCAACCCATTATCGGACTCTTCTTTTCCGGAAGATTCGTTTTCATTGTTTTCTTCATCCTCTTCGTCTGCAAAAGGATCGGGACGTCGAGGCCCGTGTCCCATGAATGCCAGTGCGCAAAGGGTGCCGGCTATCGCTCCGCTGAGATGCCCTTCCCAGGAGGTGGTCACTTTGGCGAACTGTGGAAACATGTTCCACACCAATCCTCCATAAAGGAAAGTAATCAGAAGGGATATGGCTATGAGTGGAACATGTTTACGCAATAACCCGCTGAAAAACAGAAAAAACGCCAGCCCGTAGATGATACCGCTTGCACCGATATGCCATCCGGGTTTGCCTATAAGAAAAGTAAGAAGCCCGCAACCTGTCCAGATGGTAAAAAAAATGTAAGGTGCGAGGTGACGGTAAAAGTAAAACAGGCACCAAGACAGAAAAAACAATGGGATTGTGTTGGCAAAAAGATGTCTGAAACTGCTATGGACAAGCGGGTGTGCAAAAATTCCGAACACTCCGCGCTTCTCCATAGGATATACTCCTAATCGGGTAAAATCCCAGTCCATACCTATTTCCATAAATTTCAGTATATATAAGATGAGGAGCAGAAAAAGCGGAATGACCGCTGCCAGAACTATTCGTTGAAGGTCATGCTTCATATATTGTACAAGGATTAATTATTTTCGCACAATGCTACGAATTATTTATTTGAAAAACGAAAAAAAACTGACTTTTTATTTTGCGTGTAGGCTTTAATTCGTATTTTTGGGCATCGCTACAGGGTTTGTAGCGCACAATGACCTGAATAATTAACCTTTAAATAATGCACAACTATGAGTTATTTACGATTTGACAAGACCCTGATGATTAATCTGGAAGAATCTTTGCCAAGGGAGATACTTCGGACTAATAAATCGGGTGCTTATCATTGTACAACAATTGTAGATTGTAACACACGCAAATATCACGGTTTGTTGGTGATACCTGTACCAAACCTGGATGATGAAAACCATGTGCTGCTGTCTTCTTTGGATGAAACGGTAATTCAGCACGGTGCGGAGTTTAATCTGGGATTACATAAGTATCAAGGAAATCATTTTAGTCCGAACGGACATAAATATATCCGCGAATTCGATTGTGAACAAATCCCGGCTACAACTTACCGTGTAGGAGGTGTTATCCTCCGTAAAGAGAAAATCTTTGTACATCATGAGAACCGGATTTTGATACGTTATACCTTGGTCGACGCTCATTCTGCAACAACCCTCCGGTTCCGGCCCTTCCTGGCTTTCCGCAGTGTACGCGAATATACGCACGAAAATGCTCAGGCAAGCCGTGATTATCAAGAAGTGGAAAATGGTATTAAGACGTGTATGTACCCCGGATATCCGGAACTTTTTATGCAGTTGAATAAAAAGAATGAGTTCCATTTTGAACCCAACTGGTATCGGGGCATCGAATATCCTAAAGAACAGGAACGCGGGTATGATTTCAATGAAGATCTGTATGTGCCCGGTTACTTTGAGGTAGATATCAAGAAAGGTGAAAGCATCGTCTTCTCTGCCGGTATTTCCGAAACTTCCCCACGCAAGTTGAAACAGACGTTTGAAGCGGAAGTGGCCGACCGGACACCGCGTGACAGCTTTTACCACTGTTTAAAAAATTCTGCGCATCAGTTCCACAACAAACAAGGTGAGGAGCATTATATACTTGCGGGATATCCCTGGTTTAAATGTCGTGCCCGTGACTTGTTTATCTCCCTGCCGGGTTTAACTCTGGCTGTAGACGAACAAGATGAGTTTGAAGATGTTATGAAAACAGCGGAAAAGGCTATACGTGATTTCATAGAAGACAAACCGGTAGGATATAAGATTTATGAAATGGAGCATCCTGATGTATTGCTATGGGCCTTATGGGCGTTGCAGCAGTATGCGAAGGAAACTTCCCGTAGCCAATGCCGCCTGAAATATGGCAAGTTGCTGGAAGATATCATGGATTATATTCGTGGTCGCAAACATGATAACCTTTTCTTGCATGAGAACGGTTTGCTTTATACCAATGGAACGGAGAAAGCCGTAACATGGATGAATTCTACAGCTAACGGGCGTCCGGTAATTCCTCGCACCGGATATATTGTAGAGGTGAATGCTCTGTGGTATAATGCTTTGCGCTTCGTTGCAGATATGGTACGTGAAGGTGAAAACACAATTCTTGCAGATGAACTGGATGCGCAGGCTGAGATTACCGGAAAATCATTTGTGGAGGTCTTCCGTAATGAATACGGTTATCTGTTTGACTATGTAGATGGTTATATGATGGATTGGAGTGTTCGTCCGAATATGATATTTGCCGTTGCTTTCGATTATTCTCCGTTGGATAGGGCACAGAAGAAGCAAGTGCTCGATATCGTGACGAAAGAATTGCTCACACCGAAAGGTTTGCGTACGTTGAGTCCTAAGAGTGGTGGATATAATCCGAATTATGTCGGTCCCCAAATTCAACGGGATTACGCTTATCATCAGGGTACGGCCTGGCCGTGGCTGATGGGATTTTATATGGAGGCCTATTTGCGTATTTATAAGATGAGCGGTATTTCTTTTGTAGAACGTTACTTGATTGGATTTGAAGATGAAATGACCAGTCACTGCATAAGTTCGCTTCCAGAACTGTTCGATGGCAATCCTCCTTTCAAAGGACGTGGGGCAGTGTCGTTTGCCATGAATATAGCAGAAATACTACGTATTTTGAAGTTGTTATCTAAGTATTATAATTCATAAGAGAGGAGGGAATGAAGATGAAAGTTTTAATGTTTGGATGGGAATTTCCTCCCAAAATATATGGTGGTCTTGCAGTTGCCTCTTACGGTATTACTAAAGGACTGAGTTTGCAGGGTGATATGGATATTACGTTTTGTATGCCCAAGCCTTGTGGAGATGAAGAAAAGTTCCTGAAGATAATCAGTATGAGCCAGGTACCTATCGTTTGGCGTGATCCTGATTATAATTATCTGCAATCGCGTTTGTGTAACTGCATGACGCCGGAAGACTATTATTCTCTGCGTGATCATATTTATGCTGATTTTTCTTATATGCACGTCAATGATCTTGGTTGTATGGAGTTTGCCGGTGGTTATCCGGGAAACCTGCATGAGGAAATTAATAATTTCTCTGTAGTTGCCGGGGTTGTGGCGCGCCAACAGGAGTTTGATATCATTCATGCTCACGACTGGTTGACGTATCCTGCCGGCGTACATGCCAAGATGGTGAGTGGTAAACCGCTCTGCATACATGTTCATGCTACAGATTTTGACCGTTCACGTGGAAAAGTCAATCCTACGGTTTACTCTATGGAGAAAAATGGTATGGATTATGCCGACTGCATTATGTGCGTATCCGAACTGACCCGCCGTACGGTTATCAATGAGTATCATCAGGATCCGAGAAAGGTGTTTGCCATGCATAACGCTGTTTATCCGCTTTCACAGGAATATCAGGATATTCCTCGTCCGGAACATTCTAAAGAGAAGGTAGTGACATTCCTTGGACGTATCACTATGCAGAAAGGACCGGAGTATTTTGTGGAAGCTGCTGCAATGGTGTTGCAACGTACACGTAATATCCGTTTTGTAATGGCGGGTTCGGGCGATATGCTCGACGCCATGATTAATTTGGCTGCTGAGAGAGGTATTGCCGATCGTTTCCATTTCCCGGGTTTTATGAAAGGTAAACAAGTATATGAAGTTTATAAGAATAGTGATGTATTCGTTATGCCTTCTGTCTCCGAACCTTTCGGTATTGCTCCACTGGAAGCTATGCAATGTGGAACTCCTTCGATCATATCTAAACAGTCGGGGTGTGGTGAGATCCTTGATAAGGTGATTAAGACCGATTATTGGGATATTCACGCTATGGCGGATGCTATCTACTCCATCTGTAACAATCCGTCTCTCTTCCATTATCTACAGGAGGAAGGTAAAAAAGAAGTGGATGGAATTACTTGGGAAAAAGTCGGTCTGAAAATCCGTGCCCTCTATGAGGATGTGTTAAGAAACTATGGTAAATAACAAAACAATAATTGAAAATGAGAACGATCTGTCTTTATTTTGAAATACATCAAATTATACATCTGAAACGTTATCGTTTCTTTGATATAGGTACTAATCATTATTATTATGATGATTATACCAACGAAACCAGCATCAATGAAGTTGCTGAACGTTCTTACATACCTGCTCTGAGTACGCTTATCGAGATGGTGAAGAATTCGGGAGGTGCGTTTAAAGTTGCTTTGTCAATTTCTGGTGTAGCATTGGAACAGCTTGAGATTCATGCTCCTGCTGTTGTTGACTTGTTGCATCAGCTGAACGATACGGGCTGTTGCGAATTCTTGGCTGAACCTTATTCTCACGGCCTTTCTTCTTTGGCTAACGAAGATTGTTTCAAGGAAGAAGTGATGCGTCAGAGTGCAAAGATGAAGCAAATGTTTGGCAAGGCTCCGAAGGTATTCCGTAACTCCAGTTTGATTTATAATGATGAAATTGGAGCTGTCGTGGCCAGTATGGGGTTCAAAGGTATGCTGACTGAAGGTGCCAAGCATGTGTTGGGTTGGAAGAGCCCGCATTATGTATATCATTGTAATATGAATTCTAATTTGAAGTTGTTGTTGCGCGATTTCAAGTTGTCCGATGATATCAGTTTGCGTTTCTCCAATTCTGAATGGAACGAATATCCTTTGTTTGCCGATAAGTATATCAGTTGGATTGATGCATTACCCCAGGAAGAACAGGTCATTAATATTTTTATGGAACTTTGTGCACTGGGTATGTCTCAGCCTTTGTCTTCCAATATCCTGGAGTTCTTGAAAGCATTGCCGGTATGTGCTAAGGAAAAGGGCATTACGTTCTCTACTCCGACAGAGATTGTTACGAAGTTGAAGTCGGTTTCTGCATTGGATGTGCCGTATCCGATGTCTTGGGTGGACGAAGAAAGAGATACCAGTTGTTGGTTGGGTAACGTAATGCAACGTGAAGCTTTCAATAAATTATATAGTGTGGCTGAACGTGTACATCTCTGCGATGACCGCCGTATCAAGCAAGACTGGGATTATTTGCAGGCAAGTAATAATTTCCGTTTCATGACGACCAAGAATAGTGGTGTAGGTTTAAATCGTGGCATTTATGAATCTCCTTACGATGCCTTTACTAATTATATGAATATTTTGGGTGATTTCATCAAACGGGTTGATTCTCTTTATCCGGTGGATATTGATAATGAAGAATTGAATGCTTTGTTGACTACTATCAAAAATCAGGGTGATGAAATCGAAGAGTTACATAAAGAACTGGAAAAGGCCCAGAGTAAGTTGGATAAAGAGAAGGTAACGGAAAAGAAAAAAGAAACTAAAGCACCGGCAAAGGTTACTGTTGCAAAGAAACCTGCAACGAAGAAGCCGGTAGCAAAGAAACAGGCTGCAAAGAAAGAGGCATAAGAAAGTCGTGATTATGCAATAAAAAAGTCTCCCGCTCCATTTTTAAGGGCGGGAGACTTTTTTATTGATGATGAGGATATGAGAATTATTTGTTGAAACTTGTATAGGTAACTTCTAGTTCCAGATAACTACCCCCTTTTTCCGGATTTCCTCCTTGTAATTTGGTGTAAGCGGGTTTTAAATCATTTTGAATTCCAGTCATTGTTGGATTACTTTGGTTGGATGTATCGTAAGTTACACTGACAGGAACAAGCAATACTTTATCCCAATCCTTATTTTCCACTGCCCATACTTCTTTTTCCCACTTCTCTTCGTCCCAAGCGGCACCGGCTTTTTCTTTTGCTGTTTGTTTAGCTGCTTTCTTTTCGTTGATACAGGTTGTTACTAAACGGGCAATATTCCTAAACGTATATTGGTTGGTTGCAACATTATTGTGAGTAGCAATAAATGAAGTTATATTGTCTGTGAGCTTATTATCCTCAAAGAAGGTAGCTAAATCTTTCTTGCGGAGTAATAGGACAGTTTCCGGGGCACTCATACTAAACTTATTACTGGTTTCTTGATTGTAATTAGTGAAAGTCAGTTTCACGGCATTAAGCGTGTCGTTCGTAAGTGCATCATGTATCTGATCGTAAGGCATGGTAGCTTGCGTGAATATTCCGGCAGGAGATTTAAGATAAGTATGCCCCTCTTCCTTTATTCGTTCCTCAAGTAAATCTGAATTTTTAAATTGATTGGCTTGAATTACTTCTTTTGTGGAAGCAAATACAGTAGCCATACTATAATATAACGAATCCGTTCCGTCTTTTTTCAGAAGTTTTGCACCGGAGTCGTCTACATAGTGAAAACGGAATTGCATCTGCAAAGCTACTTGATCTACATAAAGGATTGTTCCGTCACCATAATCGGTTTTGATATATACACCTTTCAATACGTTGTTGATAAAAGCCTCCGAATTGGCAAAATATTCAGGATGCTTTCTGCTCAGATGTAATATCTCATTGCCGTATACGGTATCTAATGGAAGTGTGATATTAGGGTAGAAAATCTTATTCTTGTTTGAATCTGTCGCATTTCTTACGGAGTCGGGCACGGACGTGTCGTATGCCGTATATGCTTTATGCAGATTGAAATAACCCGTTTTAAAATTAGGCTTGACTTCTTTGTTGCCGTAATATTCTGTCGGGTCAATATCGGTATAACGATTTTTATCAAGTTTACTATCCAGTTCATATACGCCAATTCTACATGCATTCAGCGAATCTCCAAACCAGGTTGAATAGTAAATTGCCAATTGGATGGAAACGACTGTATCACCGGCCATGATACCCGTATGAGTCTTGTCATTATATACTTCCGGAAATGTGAAGTTGTCCGTACAGTTCAACTCAGTAAGGAAACTGGCTTCGTAATTGCCAAACTTATCAGCAGAAGTATCGGTGAACTTTCCTACATAACCGGTACTCGTTTTGGCATAGACTCTCCCTGCGGGATAGGAGTTGGTTATTACATTAAAAGTTGTAGTTTCCGCTTTAATACCATCTGAATCGGGTAACATACCCATGCCCAGTGTTCCGGTGTTGTCATCACAACTAAAGAGAGTCAGGAATGCCAAAAGCAATATTCCCAGATATCTTACTTTCATAATTTTTTGTCTTGAATCAATTTATTATTGTTCTATTTCCCCAATCTTGTCGTAGAAGTCGTTGCAGGCATCTGCGAAATTCTCGGGAGATTGATAATCCAAAATTAATTTTCCTGATTTGCGGGCGTATTCCAGGACTTCTTCGTTGATATGTTCGCTTTGCTGAATTACACCGTCAGAGAAGTCAATAGCTAGTTTGCAGAGAGCGGTATAGTTAATCGGTTCTTTCAAATTGGCAATATCTTTCTTGGTAATACCTTTCAGCATCAATTTACTGGTAAAATCAGGATGGAAAGATTGCTTGAAATCATTATCGTAGAGCGAAAAGATAACTTTTGCATCTCTGAAAGAAGGTTCATCTTTATAGGCTTTCTTGATGTACAAGGGGGCTAAAGCCGTCATCCAACCATGGCAGTGGATAACATCCGGACACCAACGGAGTTTTTTTACCGTTTCCAGAACGCCACGAGCGTAGAAGATGGCACGCGCGTCATTGTCTTCATATTCAACACCATTTTCATCGGTAACCTGCAGGCGGTTCTGGAAATAGTCATCATTATCAATGAAATAGACCTGCATACGTGCAGATTGAATGGAAGCTACTTTAATAATCAGCGGGTGGTCGGTATCATCGATGATAAGATTCATGCCGGAGAGACGTATCACTTCATGCAGCTGGTTTCTGCGTTCATTGATGTTTCCCCATTTGGGCATAAATGTTCTGATTTCTCTGCCTTTTTCTTGAATTGCCTGAGGCAGATTTCTGCCCACAAGGGACATTTCGGTTTCTGAAACGTAAGGGGTAATTTCTTGTGTTATAAATAATACCTTGTTCGCTTTTGTCATAATAACAATGTTCTCAATTATTCTGCAAAGATATAAAAAAAATCGGGCAATAAAGCAAGCAGACCTTGCTTATAATTCCTTATGAATTGTTAACCGCTTGTTTATCAGGTATAAATGAGGAAGGGCGATTACTTTCGCAAGTACTAACTTTTGCATAAATTTATGATATTTCTTCTTTATATGGTAAATAATGGTTTATTTTGCACCGCTTTTGCAAATAACTAAGTTATTATACAACCAATTTAAAATGAAAATAGTACATACTATCAAGGACTTGCAGGCCGGACTTTCGACTTTGAGAGCCCAGGGTAAAAAGGTAGGTCTGGTACCTACGATGGGAGCCTTGCATGCCGGTCATGCCTCATTGGTGAAACGTTGTGTGGCAGAGAATGACGTCGCTGTGGTAAGTGTTTTTGTAAACCCGACTCAGTTTAATGACAAGAATGATTTGGTGAAGTATCCTCGTACATTGGAAGCTGATTGCCGTTTATTGGAAGAATGTGGAACCGCTTTTGTCTTTGCGCCTTCTGCTGAGGAGATGTATCCGGAACCGGATACCAGACAGTTCAGTTACGCTCCGTTAGATACAGTGATGGAGGGAATATTTCGTCCCGGACATTTCAATGGAGTTTGCCAGATTGTGAGTAAACTGTTTGATGCGGTGCGTCCCGATCGCGCATATTTCGGAGAGAAGGATTTTCAACAATTGGCTATTATCCGTGAAATGGTTCGCCAGATGAAATTTCCTTTGGAGATTGTGGGTTGTCCTATTGTTCGTGAGAAGGATGGTTTGGCTTTGAGTAGCCGCAATGCCCTTTTGTCTACTGAAGAACGTAAAAATGCTTTAAAAATATCGCAGACTTTATTTGAAAGTCGTACCTTTGCGACTTCGCATACGGTGGCTGAGACACAGAAGTTTGTGGAAGATGCCATTGCGGCCGCTCCCGGTTTGCGATTGGAGTATTTCGAATTGGTGGATGGCAATACTTTGCAGAGAATTGCCAATTGGGAAGATACTACTTATGCTGTGGGATGTATCACGGTGTTCTGTGGAGATGTTCGTTTGATTGATAATATCAAATATAAAGAATAATAACCCTCAAAAAGAGCTAATCTTATGATGATTGAAGTGTTGAAGTCGAAAATTCACTGTGCCCGCGTCACGGAAGCTAACCTGAATTATATGGGTAGCATCACGATTGATGAGGATTTGATGGATGCAGCCAATATGATTGCCGGTGAAAAGGTTTACATTGCCGACAATAATAATGGCGAACGTTTTGAAACATATATAATTAAAGGTGAACGCGGTTCGGGTAAGATTTGTTTGAATGGTGCTGCAGCTCGTAAGGTTCAACCGGATGATATCGTTATTATCATGTCTTATGCATTGATGGATTTTGAAGAAGCCAAATCGTTTAAACCGACAGTGATTTTCCCAGATCCGGTAACAAATAAGGTGGTGAAGTAAAGTCTTTGGAGAAATATACAAAAAAGAAACCCCGTCTGTACAAGAGTGTAGCAGGCGGGGTTTTTGTTTGTATAGAGGGATATACGCTTTTGTTGTTTATTTCTTTAATTGCTTATTCATTGCGGCAGCAGCTTTTCGTCCGTCACCCATGGCAAGGATTACAGTTGCGCCACCACGGACAATGTCACCACCTGCATAAATTGTCGGAATGGATGATTGCATATTGTCGTTCACGGCAATTGTTCCTTTACGCCCTAACTCCAGACCTTTAATAGAACTTGGTACAATCGGGTTGGGTGATACGCCTACGCTGACAATGGCAAGATCGATATCAACAGTTTCAGTTGCTCCCGGGATAGGCACAGGACTACGGCGTCCAGATGCATCCGGTTCGCCAAGTTCCATTTTTTGTAAAACGACTTGTTTTACTTTCCCTTGTTCATCCGCAATGTATTCTATCGGATTATGCAGTGTCAGGAACTCTACACCTTCCTCTTTAGCATGTTTTACTTCTTCGATTCGTGCTGGCATTTCTTCTTCTGAACGGCGGTAGATAATCATGGCACGTTCTGCACCGAGACGTCGTGCAGTACGTACGGAGTCCATTGCTGTGTTACCGCCACCGATAACAGCTACACGTCTTCCGAAGGGAACGGGAGTGTCAGAGTCTTCGCTGGCGGCATCCATCAGATTGACACGTGTCAGATATTCGTTGGAAGACAGGATGTTTATGGAATTCTCGCCGGGAATATTCATAAAATTAGGTAATCCTGCGCCTGAAGCGACAAAAACACCTTTGAAATCTTCTTCTTCAAGTTGTTCCACACTCACTGTTTTGCCGATGATACAATCCTTGACGAACTTTACACCCATTTGGGCGAGATTATTGATTTCAACGTCTACAATCTTATTGGGCAAACGGAATTCGGGAATACCGTATTTCAGAACACCGCCGATTTCGTGCAATGCCTCGAATACGGTAACATCATATCCATATTTTGCCATATCTCCGGCAAAAGACAGACCGGCAGGTCCTGAACCGACTACAGCTACTTTGATACCATTTTTCTCCTTGATTTCCGGTATGGAGATTTGTCCGCTTTCCCGTTCATAATCGGCAGCGAAACGTTCCAGATAACCGATAGCTACCGGTTTTTCGTTCATCTTCAGATGGATACATTTAGATTCGCACTGCTTCTCTTGCGGGCAAACACGACCACAAACAGCAGGCAATGCACTTGTCTCTTTCAGTGTTTGGGCTGCTTTAAGGAACTCGCCACGTTCGATGTTTTTGATAAAGCGAGGAATATCAATACCGACAGGGCATCCTTCCATACAACCTGGGTTGGCGCAATCCAAACAACGTTTGGCTTCTGTTAAGGCCTGTTCTTCTGTCAATCCTTGATTTACTTCTTCTTTACGACTGTGTGAGCGATATTCTGCATCCAGTTCGTTCATTTCAACACGGGGTATAGCCGTACGTTCTTTGGGTTTCATTGATTTGCGTAACTCTTGACGCCAGGTTGCATTGCGGCTTTTGTCGTCAATAGTTTGCAGCGCTTCTCCGGTAATCTGGCAGGTAGATTGTGGCTCTTCTTCCAGTTTGTGCATTTCTTCACGCTCGATGCTCTTGAAAGCTCCCATACGTTTTAACATTTCGTCAAAATCAACCTGATGTCCGTCAAATTCAGGACCATCCACACAAACAAACTTGGTCTTTCCACCTACGGTGATACGACAGGCGCCACACATCCCCGTACCGTCTACCATGATTGTATTCAGTGATACTTCTGTAGGAATTTCATATTTCTTAGTTAGTAAACAAACGAACTTCATCATAATGGCAGGGCCGATAGCGAAACATTTATCAACCTTTTCGCGTTTGATAACGTCTTCTATACCTTCGGTTACTAAACCTTTACGGCCGTAAGAACCGTCATCGGTCATGATGATTACCTCGTCAGAACTTTCACGCATTTCTTTTTCAAGGATAATCAGTTCCTTGTTCCGGCCTGCCAATACTGTGATTACCCGATTGCCGGCAGCTTTTAATGCTTGTACGATAGGAAGCATCGGTGCCACGCCTACACCACCTCCGGCACAAACTACGGTTCCGAAGTTTTCGATATGCGTAGCTTGTCCCAGCGGACCAACAACGTCTGTTATGTAATCACCCTCATTCAGCTCACATAGACGGGTAGATGACAATCCTACTTCTTGAACAACCAAAGTGATAGTTCCTTTTACCGAGTCGGCAGCTGCAATTGTCAACGGCATACGTTCACCTTTTTCGCCTACACGTACGATGACAAAGTGTCCTGCTTTGCGTGATTTGGCGATTAGCGGTGCTTCAATTACTAATTTAAAGACCTTTTCTGAAAAATGTTCTTTGTTAATGATTTTATTCATTATCTAATAATTTTGTTGGTATAATTACGTTATTTCTTTCAGATTGATAGATTTTGCAAAGATACGGCTTATTTGGTAATAACAAAAAATGTGAAGGGAAAAAGAATGGGTCGGGGAGGAATGTAGTAATAAAATAAAACGCGAACTATACAAAATTTACAGACTTCTTTTATTAAGACTGTATTTTTATTTTGTATAACTCGCGTCTAAAATATGACAGGTTGAATTCTTCTAATCAATCATTTCAAATCCCATATATGGAACTAATGCTTTCGGGATACGGATACCTTCCGGAGTTTGATTGTTTTCAAGCAACGCGGCTACGATACGTGGCAGAGCTAATGCAGAACCATTCAATGTGTGGCAAAGTTCTGTTTTCTTTTCTGCTGTACGATAACGACATTTCAGACGGTTAGCTTGATAAGTATCGAAATTGGATACGGAGCTAACTTCTAACCAGCGTTTCTGAGCTTCGGAATAAACCTCAAAGTCGAAACAAAGGGCTGCAGTGAAACTCATATCACCACCACAAAGGCGGAGGATACGGTAGGGTAATTCTAATTTCTGGAGCAAACCCTCAACATGGTCAAGCATTTCCTGATGGGATTGTTTGGAATGTTCCGGTTTGTCGATACGTACTAATTCTACTTTGGAAAATTCGTGCAGACGGTTCAATCCGCGTACATCTTTTCCGTAAGAGCCTGCTTCGCGACGGAAACATTGAGTGTATGCACAGTTCTTGATCGGCAATTGCTTTTCGTCCAAGATTACATCACGATATATGTTGGTAACAGGAACTTCTGCGGTCGGAATTAAATATAGGTCGTCTACTTCGCAATGATACATCTGGCCTTCTTTGTCAGGAAGCTGGCCTGTACCATAACCGGAAGCTGCATTTACTACGGTAGGCGGCATAATTTCCGTGTAACCGGATTTACGAGCCTCGTCCAGAAAGAAGTTGATGAGTGCACGTTGTAACTGTGCCCCTTTACCTTTATAAACAGGAAAACCTGCCCCTGTAATTTTTACACCTAGGTCAAAGTCTATCAGATCATATTTCTTGGCCAACTCCCAATGGGGTAACGCATCTTTGGGAAGTTCTGTTTCCATACCTCCCATTTTCTCTATGACATTGTCTTCCGCACCGATACCTTCGGGTACACTGTCGTATGGAATATTAGGGATGGTATAAAGCAAGTTCTGTAAATCGGTTGCAGCTCCATCCATTTCGGTTTGCAAAGTTTTATTGCTCTCTTTCAGTTCGGCAACACGATTTTTGGCAACTTCTGCCTCTTCTTTCTTGCCTTCTTTCATTAACTGTCCTATGGATTTGGAAAGTACGTTTACCTCCGATAGATTTTTATCTAAGATTGTTTGAGTATTGCGTCTTTTATTGTTAGTTTCCAGCACTTTTTCAATGGTTTCCTGAGCATTCTTGAAGTGCTTTTTCTCCAGTCCGCGAATTACCGCGTCGGTGTTTTCTGTAATTTGTTTGATGGTAAGCATATCTTATACTTGTTTTTTATAATACTCCGTTTTGCGACCACAAAGATATATAAAAATAAGAGAAGCTATATTCCGATATTGAGATAAATTATTTGTTTATAGCCTTATTGATGTATTATGAGTATTTGAATGGATTTGTTTGGGAGGGAATATGAATATAGGGACAAAAGAAAACGGGATACAATCTTCAAGATTGCATCCCGTTTTCTTTTGTCTGTTACGGAAACTTATGCTTCTGCGCTTTCTGCAGGAATTACAGATACATAACGTCTATCTTCCTTGCTTACTTTGAACTGTACAGTTCCGTCTACTAAAGCGAAAAGAGTATGGTCCTTACCCATACCGATATTGTTACCCGGATGGAATTCAGTACCTCTTTGACGAACGATGATGTTACCTGCTTTACAAGCTTCGCCACCAAATATCTTAACGCCTAATCTCTTACTTGCTGATTCGCGGCCGTTCTTAGAACTACCGACACCTTTTTTATGTGCCATTTCTTCTTACTTTTTAAATTGATTAAGCTACTACTTCTGTAATTGTTAACTCTGTGAATTGTTGACGATGACCATTCAACTTACGATAACCTTTTCTTCTTTTTTTGTGGAAGATAAGTACTTTTTCACCTTTAACCATGTTAGATACTACCTGACAAACAACTTTTGCACCTTCTACAGTAGGAGCACCTACAGTGATAGCACCATCTTTGTCTACTAAAAGAACCTTTTCAAATTCTACTGTTGCACCGTTTTCTGCTTCTTGAATGTGGTGTACAAATAGCTTCTTGCCAGCTTCAGCTTTGAATTGCTGACCGTTGATTTCTACAATTGCGTACATTCTTATATTAATGTATAAGTTAGCTCCGTCGGGTGGTCTCTAATCACTTAGAAAACACTTAATTAAACCCGGTGCGGAATAATCGGGCACAAAATTACCTCTTTTATTTGAAATGTGCAAATGTTTTTTCTCGTTTTTATTGATAAAATAACGGTCTACTATAAAAATGGTTTGAATATATAAATAGCTATTATAGCTAGGAATATAGAGATAAAGGTCAAAATTAAAATTACTTTTTTAAGGTTCTGGTTTGGCTTGGAATTTTTTACTTGAGTTCTTTGCTCGGTTAGGGGTTCCTTTTCCAACAACTCTTCCAGACTATTCATTATTTTCTTATGAGGATATTGCTGTAATTCCTCGGCTGTAGTCATACCATGTAGTACACCTACAAAGTCTACATCAGCGGACTTAGCGGTTTGGGCATCTACCGTACTGTCACCGATGTATAGTGTTTCGGCTTTGGTGACATGTAATTGTTTGATGGCAAATAATAGACCTTCGGGTGATGGTTTAGCGGCTTTTACATCTTCACCACCCACTATGATGTCTATAAAGTTGGAAGGGAAATGTTGATCTAACAGTTCTTTGATACGATAACGATATTTAGTAGATATAATACCTATACGTGCCCCCGAATCTCTCAATGCCACCAATACAGACTTAGTCTCAAGAAAAAGGACTGTATTTACGGTCATATGTGTATCAGCTTCTTTACGGTATTCTTCTTTGAAGCCTGCTAGTTGTGTAGAATCCGTCACTCCGGTGAGAATAGAAAAAGAATCTTCCAAGGTTTTACCGATAGTACGCTTTATTTCGTCATCTGTCACTTCCATATATCCGTGTCGCGTAAGTACAATCCGGAAACAAGTGACAATACCGCGTGATGAATCAGCGAGAGTGTAATCAAAGTCGAAAAGATAAGTCGTATAATTCATTGCAGGCTATTTTGTTTGCAAAGATATGAATTAATCGGTATTTTATATTTATTAGAAGATTTATTTCATAGGAGCTATGATATAACCTTGCTGCTTCAGTAAATTCAATACCCCGTTGTTTCCGGGCAAATGTCCTCCACCTACAACGAAAAGAGTAGGAGCTTCTTTCATTATTATCGGCATTTTCTTTGTCCATGCTTTATTACGCTTGTCAAGCAATATTTCCATTTCGTTCGGAAGAGGGTCGCAGGAACTTCCTTCTTTTTCTTCCATGAGACATAATATACTATCTAAGTCTTGGGCTTTATAGTAATTTACAATTTTTTTGTTTTGTTCTATGGTCTTTTCGATATGGCTGATGGCACAATATAAAAGTTGGGCCTGACGTTGTAATGTTTGTCTGTTGAATAGCATATCCAGCTGTGATCGGGTAGTTTCCAATCCACCGACCTTTTTGCCGTTCTGTTGGGCTTGTTGTTGAAAGTAAGCATCTATTGATTGTTGTAGATTGGAGTCTTTAAAATACTTCAAACTGAAGACGACTTCTAATTGTAGGTTAATAATCGTGGGCTTGACTTGTGCCAGCATCGAAATATCTGTCATCAGGTATTCTTTAACAATTTTGCCGAGTAATTCGTATTGTTCAGAGGTAAACAAGCTTTGTAGAGTCGTATCTGTTGGCATCTTCATCATTCTTTGTGCTTCCTGCATGAAGGCTGGTGTGTTCGTTTCAGACATTATTATTTCACCATAAACCTGATTGGTTTCGTTGATGACTTGTGCCATGCTGGTAATGCTGTCTTTGATACTGAGTGGCGCCAGATGGTGTGTGCCGAAAATGTAAGAAGGCTTTTCCAATCCGTTACCGGATATTTTCCACAAGAGTTGTGCGCTACTGTTTAATGCAATGCAGATAAACAGGAATATCCCTGAAATTTTCTTCATTGTTTTTCTTTCTTATAGGGTTAATTTTAGTATATAAGTCGGAAAAGAATAAAGATAATCACACAATAAAGAAAAATCAGTGTATTATGAATTGATTCTTCCTCCGCAAAGCCAATATTGTATATAATATTTTTCTTTAAGGCTGCTGACAATTACTCCTTGGCTGGTACTGGCATGGATAAACTTTCCGTCTTTAAGGTAGATGCCTACATGCGCTACCTTTTTGTGAGAATTGCGGCTGGTAAAGAATATCAAATCTCCCTCGCGCAAATTGCTGCGGGAGATTTTATGGCTTTCTTGTAATTGTCCATTTGTACTTCTCGACAGACGCGTACGATACACTTCTTTATAGAGTTGCGATGTAAATCCCGAACAGTCTGTACCATGCTTGGTATTGCCACCAACACGATAAGGAGTACCTATCCATTTGGCAGCATCAATATACAACTTATGATTGTCTTCCAATCCGATATCTATACCTAAGCGTATGGAGGCTTGTGCCAATGCTTTGTAGTCAAGGCGTGGAGCGGAAGAGTGGCAGGAACTTAAGCCGGTCAACAATCCGGTGAGGATAACTATATAGGAAAGGACTCTTTTCATTCTTCCATATTTTTAGGTACTTCAACAGAACCTGTTGCTTCAAAAGTTTTTTCTGTTTCGTTCAGTTTTTCTGTTTCATTCAGCTCTTCTGCAATTTCTTTTTCTACATCGACGTTGAAATAAGCTTCCAATTCTTTCTCCGCCGAATTGTTCTCATTCTGAATATCACGGATAATAATACCATGTTCCAGCAGAGCGATACGCGGGCAAACGTCTACCGTGTGGTTCAAGTTGTGGCTGGAGATGATGACAGTTGCTTCATGTTCCTCATTGTATTTCTTCAGCAGATGCTTGATGATGGATTGGGAACTAGGGTCGAGAAAGTTGAATGGTTCATCCAAGATAAGCAGTTGTGGATGATGGAGCATGGCAGATATAATACCGATTTTCTGTTTATTCCCGGCAGAAAAATTACGGATGAATTTTTTTTGTCCTATTACTTCGTTGTTCATAAAGCGTTCAAAAGGAGCGATACGTTCATCCACTTCTTCCTTTTTCAATCCGTACATTTTTCCAATAAAATAGAAATATTCTTCAGGTGTGAGATAGTCTATCAGAAAACCATCGTCGATGAAAGCACCGGTAAAGTTTTTCCAATCTTCACTCTTGCTAACATCTATATTATTAATTGTAACATTTCCATTGTCAGCTTTCAATAAATCCAGTATCAGACGGAAGAGGGTAGTTTTTCCAGCTCCGTTATTTCCCACTAACCCAAGCATGTCACCTTGGTTGATTGTATATTTCTCAATATCAACGGCTTTTTTGTTGCCGAAGTTCTTTTGAAGATTATTAATCCGTATCATTTTGAAATTTATTGTTTAATGATTTATTACTTTTCTTATTGCCTACTGTCTCTGAAACCTTCCATATTTTTGTAACGGCGTTTCATGAAGCGATGATATACATTCATCAGCCAGAAACGGGAAGTCAGGATAAACCCTGTGCCTATTACAATCAGGATGCATGCGGTAACGGTGGGACCGAAAAAGGCATTCAATATAAAGTTCATAAGCAGGGGGATACCGAAAGCTGCACCTGCTATCAGGTTCTGCAATCCAGATCCCATATTATGGCGATTGGTCATTTTGGCATTCAGATTTACCGTCTTATTATTATATACAGCTAGTTGGAACAGGCAGAAGTAGACACATCCGGCTACAAATATGGCCCAGGCAAAGCAGCTCAATACGAGGAGTTTTCCCGTGACCATGGCAGGTATCATTAACACCATAGGAATAAGTATGGCAACGCTATATAATATGTATTTGGCACGGAGTAATGTATATATTGATTCCTTACGGCTCATCAAACCATCGATGTAATTACCTTCGTAGCTCATCAGACTGGAAAGAAATAAAATGCCGAAGATAACAAAATTATATACCATGATAAAGTTCTTCATTCCTTGTCCGTCATACACTTCTGTGAAACTAAGGATGCAGCTAAAAGCGATTACTACGATAAACACCGTGCGTAAGGCTGTCTTGCAAACCTTGTTACGTAACAACATTTTCAGTTCCAAACGCATATATTCACCTATTTCGCCATAACGATCCAGAAATTTATATTCCGATACATGTTTTACTTTCGTATCTTCTACTTTATTGATTTCATCGTAGATCAGACCAATCATCAATACACGATTAATGAACCACATTAAGGCTATAATTACCAGTACTCCGACGAATGACAGTAAGTTTCCGGTAATGAATCCCTCTCCGAGACTTACCGAAAAGTCAAATAACGAACTATGTTCCGGTATGAATAATCCTGCTGCTATACCTCCATATACAACAATTGGTAATGTTATCCACCAAATACGTTCATTCATCAGGGTACGACATAACAGGAACCAGTAATTATTGAAAATCATCAGTAACCAGATGCCTGTACAGTAGGCCAGTACCCCCATGATACCATAGAATTTAGTGATGGTGACGATAGCGAATGGTACGAAAAAAAACAACCATATCAGGTTAAATCCATTCAGGCCGGAGCGTATTAATAAAAAGTCAATAAGACGATTCCGCCTTATGGGAAGCAGCAGATAGGGCTTTACTTCTTGTGTCGGTGTCTTTTGAAAAGGAAAGCGTATCATAAAGTCTAGAACCAAAACAAATATTAGTCCACTGTTTAATACGTGATAGGCTTCCGTAGCACCACCGTCGAAAGCAAAAGCAAAGGTTGTTCCGAAGAACATCAGATAACCGGCCCAAAAGATAGCCATGAAATACATCCAGAATTTGCCGAACTTATTCTTTTCGTACATCGGATTTCGTTTGGCTGCCAGTTTACCATGTTTGCGTAATTCTAAAAATAGGCTCATTGTATATAAATGATTAGAATGTATATAAAAAAGACCACGCTGCTTTTTTCAAACAACGCAGCCTTTTAAAGTTATAAGCTATTATTTGCTTTCTGCTTCAGGACTGATCATTGATACTTCAATCTCGTTTTTCTGTTTGAGTAGATCGTCAGCAAATTTCTGAATGTTTTTCATAGTAATGCTGTTTACAATTTGTTCGTAATTTTTAATGCGATCCATACCGGTGAATAAATATTCGTCAATACCACTTAACCAATAATTGTTTTCTTTCAGGTCTTCAGCATGTTTTTTTAGCATGAACTCTTTTACTTTGTTCAGGTTTTCTTCAGTAGAACCTGCTTTGGCAAAATTATTAAGTTCATCAAAGATGATCTTCATTAATTTGTCTCTTTTAGCAGGGGCAGTATCGAAGATTATTTGCAAAACAGCCTTCTCTGTCGGATACTTTCTCAATTGCCCGCCTACATATACACCGTATGTACCACCTTCATCTTCGCGTACTTTGGCTGTGTAAATCAGGTCAAGGATTTGGCTAGTCATATCTAGCAAAATGTCATTTTTCAAATTGTATTCGCAGTTACCACTAATCAAAACAAAGTTAGAAGCTTTGGCTGTCTCTTGTTTACGGATAAATTCGTTTTTGTAGGTACCTTGGCGTATTTCAACTTTATTATCTTTGAAAGTTTCCTTACGATTGATGGCAGGTAGTGATCCTAAGTATTGAACAATCAGCGGTTTCATCTGCTCAACGTCTACATTTCCTACAAAAATGAAAGTAAAGTCGCTGGCATCTTTGTAACGGTCATTGTACATTGACAGAATTTTATCATAGTCCATCTTGTCAATCATGTCGGCTTTAATTCTCACTTGTCTGGGGTGTTTCATATAGATACCAGCTTGAATAGAGTCGCTGAAAGCTATTTGTGGATTCATTTCCATATTAAGCAATGCTGCTTTACTACGATTTTTATACGAAGCGAATGCCTCATCATCACGGCGTGGAGCGGTAAATGTCAAATAAGTCAACTGCATCATGGTCTCAAAATCTTTTGGAGAACAATTGCCATGAATGGTCTCTGTCTTGTCACCGATACCATAGCTGACAGAGGCTTTCTTACCAGCCAATACTTTTTCGAGATTCACAGTACTAAAATTTCCTAAACCACCTACGCTTACAGCATCTAAACCGTTGATATTGATAATTTCTGAATTTGGGAACAAAGAGCTACCACCTAAACTGACACCTTTCATACGGATTTCATCAGCCTTGAAGTCAGTCTTCTTGATAATAACCTTAACACCATTAGAGAGTGTTAAGGTTGTAGTACCGAATATATCATCCTTCTTTTCGGATATGATTTTACCACCTTTCGGAGTTTCTTTCATCAATGGTTCATCAGATACCTTGTCTACATATGCAGTCAACTTCTCAGCTTTTACATCTTTCAGTATTTGTTTGATTACATCTTCCGAAGGTATTTTCAATCCTTCTTTCTCAGGAGCGAGAATGGCAACTACCTGGTTGCTGTCGGTTACAAGTTCCTGCATCATTTGGTTTAATGCAGCTACAGGGATGGCAGGGGCAATTTGGTTAATGATAGCATATTCGTTCTCGATACCAGGAATGGGCTCATTATCAAGGAAATGACGGACATATTTGTTTACATATTCCTCATTCTTACGTTTGTCGCGTTCATTGAAAGCAGATTCCAATTGACGTAGGTATTCAGCGCGGGCACGGTTGTATTCAGTTTCGGTAAATCCGAACTGGCGTGCACGCTCGGTCTCGCGAAGTAGGGTGGCAATACCATTTTCTATGGCATCTTCCTTACAAACTACGATACCGGTAAATGCGTCCTTTGTTTTAGCAACAAAAAAATTGTCATCATAAGTAGTAGCGTAGATATAAGGTGGATTGGCTGTTTGTACCAATTCGTTCAAACGTGCATTCAGCATATTGTTAATGAGAGTAATTGCATAGTCTTGCAATAGATATCCCATATTAGTCTTTTCGGTATCAGGGGTATTCTCGTGTTTGTTGAAAACCAACGCCTGGACATTAGGCTGTTCTTTATCCTTATAGATGATAACGATCGGCTCTTTATTATCATTCACGGGATAATATTCACGCTTGGCAGCATTGGGTTGTGCTGGAATGTCAGAGAACATCTTCTTGATTTGAGCTTCAATAACATCCACGTCTATATCGCCTACTACAACGATACCTTGTAAATCAGGACGATACCATTTTTCATAATAATCTCTCAAGGTCTGAGGTTTGAAGTTCATTACCACTTCCATTGTTCCGATAGGAAAACAGTGTGCATACTTGGTTCCTTCAAACATTACAGGTAACATCTTTTCCTGGAAACGTTGGATAGCACTCATGCGGGTACGCCATTCTTCATTGATAACTCCACGTTCTTTGTCGATTTCTTTTGGATCGAGAGTAAGATCATTACTCCAGTCGTGCAAAATCAGCAAACAAGAATCAATGGCACCTGGAGTGGTTACAGGAACATTGGAGATATTGTATACGGTTTCGTCCACGGAAGTATAGGCATTCAGGTTTTCACCGAATTTCACACCAATACGTTCCAGATATTGTTTCAAAGCGTCACCCGGGAAGTGGGTCGTTCCATTGAAACACATATGTTCTAGAAAATGGGCAAGACCTCGTTGACTTTCTTCTTCCTGAATGGAACCTACTTTCTGGGCAATATAGAAATCTGCTCGGTTGGCAGGAAGACTGTTCTTACGGATATAATACGTCAATCCGTTGTCTAATTTACCTATGCGTACATTTTTATCAATGGGGATAGGTGGCATTTGCTGGGCAAATACTTGTTGGAAGTTGCAGCAAATTATTAGCGCTACAATCCATAAACTGTGTAATAAATGTTTCATTATAGTTATATAATTAAATGTTCTTTGACTTATATGTCGGATACCGGAATAATAAATCACAATATAATGGATAATTTATTCTTTGATGGCTTTGCGGATATGAACCAACTTAGTCAAAAGATTTTCTAGCATGTCGAGTTTCAACATGTTAGCACCATCACTTTTTGCTACTGCAGGATTTTCGTGAGTTTCGATGAACAAGCCGTCTACACCCACTGCAATACCAGCTTTAGCAATAGTTTCAATCAACTGAGGCATACCGCCGGTGACTCCACTGGTTTGATTAGGTTGTTGAAGTGAGTGAGTTGCGTCCAAAATAACAGGAAATCCAAAAGATTGCATTTCAGGAATACCACGATAATCAATTACTAGATCTTGATAACCGAATGTTGTACCACGTTCTGTGAGCATTACATTCTTGTTTCCTGCTTCCACCACTTTATCCGCTGCAAAGCGCATAGCAAAAGGAGAGAGAAACTGTCCTTTTTTGATATTGATAATCTTACCCGTTTTGGCTGCGGCTATCAACAAGTCTGTTTGACGGCAAAGAAATGCCGGAATTTGTAATACATCTACATACTCTGCTGCTATCGTAGCCTCTTCTGCGGCATGGATATCCGTTACAGTGGGAACCCCGAATGTATCGTGTACTTTTTTTAATATCTTCAAAGCTTTTTCATCACCGATACCCATGAAAGAGTCTAAACGCGAGCGATTGGCTTTACGGTAGGAACCTTTAAATACGTATGGAATTTGTAGCTTATCGGTGATGGTTACTATACGTTCTGCTATGCGCATTGCCATTTCTTCTCCTTCGATGACGCAAGGACCTGCCAAAAGAAAGAAGTTGCCGGCAGGATTATTTTTCAGTTCAATCATATTTTGTTTTTATTTAATGTGTAAATAGGAAGTTGATTTATATTATTAAATACAATCATGCCGAAAAAATGTTCCAGTGTTATACCGGTCAGTTTGGAATAATGAGTGTTATTGCTTCGTGCATTACCCCGATGTCCAGTGGAAAGTGCCGGTCGAGGATACGTCCATCCAAATCGACAGAAGCACTTTGTGCGCGAAGCACTTTAACCTTTTGTGTACGATAGGGCATCACGACTTTATGGTTTAGAATTCGGCCTTGGATAAGCATCCATAGACCCGACCAAAGTTGTAGCAGTTCTGGTCGATAGATTACGGAAACGTCTAACCAACCATTATATGGAACAGCACTTGGTGCCTGCCCATATCCCCATGCACTTCCGATGCAAACCGTCATGATGCGTCCACGTATATGTTCTCCGTTTATTTTCAGGTGCATACGATATAATTTCCGTTCAAAAATAATAGAAAGTAATGCCATGAAATAGGAGAGAAATTTCACACCCCAAAAACGTTTGCACTGATCGGTAATTTTTACGATACGTGCACCGAGCCCAATATTAATAGCATTCAGAAAATAACGTGTCAGATGCTTTTCGCCATCGTAATAATAGCATGTACCGACGTCTATCTTCCTACGTCGGTTGTTGATGATACAATCTACCGCTTTCTTGTATTCAGAACTCATTTCCCAATAGTCAGCAAAATCATTACCTATACCGTTTGGGATAATTCCGATTGCTATATTTTCCTTATCTTTCGCATTGGAAAGCATGATACCGTTGATAGCGTCATTCAAAGCACCGTCACCCCCCACAATGACGATGGTACGGTAGCCGTTATTGGCAAGTATACCCGCCAAACGCTCTACCGAACCAAACCCTTCGGATTGCACGTAGTCGTAGGATACGCCCTTACTGTCCATATATTCTTTAATCTCTTTCCACCGTTTCTGCACCTTTCGTGTTCCGGCTTTAGGGTTATATATCACACCCCACTTTTCGGGTTCTACGCTCATGAGTTAATTTACGATTTGACGATTTACGATTGAAAATACTTTATACTTGTTAAGTGCCAATTCTCAATTGACAAAAGTACTAAATCTCTTTGAGTTTTGCCTTTACAAAAGCAATCTTTTCTCGCATTGGCAGTCGGGTATCTATCCAATGGATAGTAAAACCTCGCCTTTCCATTCCCCGAAACCAAGTCATTTGGCGTTTGGCAAACTGATGGATGGCGATTTCCAGTTGACTGAACATTTCGTTGTAGGTCAGTTGACCGATGACATAAAGTGTCAAATATTTGTATTCCAGTCCGTAATAAATAAGATCGTCTGGTTGAATACCTTGTTCTAACAATCGGCGTACTTCATCTACCATACCTTCATCCAGTCGTTGTCGTAAACGTTTGGTTATCTTCTTGCGACGCAGTTCTCGATCAATATCCATACCAATGATGAGGCTATCCAGTTGTGGAAACGAGCATTCGTCCACTGGAGTATGTGCATAATATTCCTCAATTTCAATGGCGCGGATAGCACGTTTAGCAGTATCTACGTCCGTGGTATTATGTAGACTCTTGTAACTTTTCAGAATTCTAGTCAACTCTTCCAAAGACTTACCCAATAAATTGGAACGTAGCTCTGGATTTTCGGGTACGGGTAGTAATTTGTAACCTTTTAGTACGGATTCCATATACATTCCGGTTCCTCCACATAGAACGGGCAGGCAACCTTTTTGTTTAATCGTTTTGTATGCATCCAGAAAGTCACGTTGGTACTCAAAAACGTTGTACTTATAGCCCGGATCAGCAATGTTAATCAGATGATAAGGGATTAGTCTTCCGTTTACGGTATAGTCGGCAATGTCTTTCCCTGTACCGAGATCCATGCCTCGATAGATTTGCCGGGAGTCGGCACTAATAATCTCTGTATCCAACTCGGCAGCAAGTTCAGCGGCAAACAGAGTTTTCCCTGAAGCGGTAGGACCCAATATGGTGATTAAATCATAGTTAGACATATCTGAGATTTTGTTAATTTGAATACAAAGGTATGAAAAAGGAAGTGAAAAGGAGATACTTACTTCTTAAAAGGTGTTATAAAACATGTTTTTCCTTTTGTATAATTTGTGGAAATCTCAAAAGTACATAAATTTGCAATGTGTTTTTCATAGTATTAGATTTAAGGTTAACAAAGGTTGGAGTACAGCGGTACTCCTTTTTTTATATCCTAGAGTCAAGTTTTTTCATTGAATATAGGTGTGTTTAGCTTTTTTTCCCTGAAGAAATTTAATTCATCTGTCTATATTCATTTGGTGAACATCCCACTACCTTTTTAAACAATCGTGTGAAGTGTTGGGGATATTTAAATCCTAAATCGTATGCTACTTCACTGATAGATTTACTAGTGTCGAATATTCTTTCTTTGGCTGTAGCAATCAGTTTTAATTGGATATGTTCTTGAGGAGAATTACCGGTTTCTTTCTTTATTAAATCTCCGAAATAATTAGGGGAAAGATGTAACTGATCTGCACAATACTGTACAGATGGTAAACCGATTTCCTGTGGCTTATCAGACAGGAAGTAGTCGTTCAATAAATGTTCGAATTTCGTTAGAATATCCTTGTTGATATTACTACGCGTAATGAACTGGCGATCGTAAAAGCGCATGCAGTAATTAAGTAGTAACTCGATATTGTTAACGATCAAGTTCTTGCTATGCTTATCAATGGAATGTTGTAGTTCCTCTTCAATATTATGTAGGCATTCCAGGAATGTTCTACGTTCTTGTTCGGATAAGTGTAAAGCTTCGTTCGATTCATATGAAAAGAAAGTATATTCGTGTATTTTGCGTGCAAGAGAAGTACCCCGAAGCAAATCGGGATGGAAAATCAGTGCATAACCTTTAGGTTGGAATACTTCTCCGTTATTAGAAATTCCAACAATTTGCCCAGGAGCCAAGAACACGAGTGTGCCTTCTTGATAATCGTAAAAATTTCGTCCGTAACGCATGTCACCGCATTTAATTTCTTTCAAGAAAACGGCATAAAAACCAAAACGTTGGCGGTGATGTAACATAGGAGCGCATTTGGACCAATCAACTACACTAATCAATGGGTGCAGAGTTTCAACACCCACAAGTTCATTGTACTGACATACATGATCGAGTCTAATTAATTCTTCCATATTCTTATATATCTTAAGGTTACGACAAAGTTAATGTTTTTTTCGTATATAGAATAGTGTGTATGTCGTCAATCTGTAATAATGGTATATATATCTGTAATTTATATAAATTGTTAAAATGGATACTGTATGTTTTTCAGACATGAATTGTTTTTCCTTTCCATATATTTATAGTTTTCTTTCGTATCATAGTCATGTTCAGTAGCGATACAATGAGGAATAGGATACAACCTGTAATGATGCAGGGTAATGATGATCCAGTTTCCAGTTGAGGAAATAGAGCACGAATTGTCTCAGTATAATAGATACGTATCCATGTCACTCCACCAATGGACAACAGTAAGACTAATAGATTGAGGCCTACAGTGAGGATGTTATAAGGAAGTGATACACGATTAGGGCTGTATCCTATTAATAATAGATTTTCCAATTTTATCGTATTCTTCTGGAGTAACAGGAAAATGCTAAGCATCAGAATGTAGAATGACAGAACACTGATGAACAATCCTATCCCCATAACAATACCGGTGATAAGGCGTAAGAAGTATGTAGTTTTACCTGCATCCAGTTTATCACCTTCCGTTTCATAATTCTTTTTTTGAAAGTATTGGGCGATAGCTGTATCAGTTGGATTTTTTACTTCTATGATGAGACGTGATGGGTACGCTTCTCTTTCAGGAGCAAAAGTTTTGTTTGCCCAGTTTATGAATGATTGGGGAACAAGAATCGTATTCAATCGGTTAGAAAATCCGACGATATTACCTTTGTACTGTTCTACATGTTCATTGCCGTGCATTATGATATCCATTTGCATCAGGCTCATCACGCCTTCCGACAATTTAGGGAGACTACGGCTTTGAGCGAAACCAAAGTTGTAAAGGTTCAAATAATTACGGGGAATTATGATGGGAATAATTTTTGAGTCTTTATCGAAAATCCATTTATCCAAACTGACATCTACATATTCGTCGGGTACAGCTTCAAAGAACATTTCTGTAGAGAGATGAATACCAGTTTTTTGCATACTCAATCCAGCGGATACTTTAAAAAGAGAAGGAGTGAATGCTCCCACATTACGAGTAAAGAATTGTTCTTTCAACTCATTAATTTCATCTTTGGAGAAGGTATTATTTTTTCCAGCCAAACTACTGAGAGTACTGATTCTCTTGGTAACAATAATGTAATCTTTTTTTATAAAACTGTCACCTTGCGTGAAGATAGGAAGGATATCTCGGTAGAATTGTATGCTAAGTAGTACAATCATCATACCGAAAAGATTAGCAAGAAAAAAACCTGATAGTTGTCCAAGACTGATATGTTGGCGGAGAAGCTTCCAAACGAGTTTATTCATTGTATAGTGATGTTCTTTATTAAATAAATTCTTATTTATAATTGTAATACTCTATCGTAATTCATCTCCAAATGTTTTCCTATTGAAGTTACAATTATTCCTGCCTTCTGTTTTTCTGCTTCCTCTACGAGTAATTTGCTCATAATTGCACTGTTCTTGTCATCCAAATGACTAATAGGTTCATCCAAAAAAATGAAATCGAAAGGTTGACAGAGACAGCGGATAAAGGCGATACGTTGTTGTTGTCCAAAGGAGAGTTTACCGACTTTTTCGTTTATTTTATTGGTGATACCAAGAGTTTCAAAAAAGGTGAGGATTTCTTTCTTTTTTTTGTAGTTGGTTATTTGATTTTTTAACTGTATATTTTCAAGGGCTGTCAATTCGGGAAAGATACGTAACTCCTGAAAAAGAATACTGAGCGAATACTTGCGTATATCTACCCATTCATTGATGGAGAGAGAGCGAATATTTCGTTCGTCGAAGTTTATGATACCCTGATAATCTCGTCGGTATCCATAGATATAGCTGCAAAGGGAAGATTTACCTGTACCCGAGGCTGCTTCAATTAAATAATGTTTTCCTTTACTGAAAACAATATCTTGATGCCATACGTCGGAAGTAATGACATCACGGTCGGCAAACACTTGAGGTAGTGTTTGCCGTAAGTGAATGCTATTCATTAATCATTAAACGTTTATTATTGACTACATTCCTGCAAACTCTTTAATAAAATCCACTATTTGTTTCAAAGCATTTACTTCTTTATCTTTTAGTTGCAGGGTGAGATTAGACTTCATGTTTTTACCGGTTATGTCCAAATAAGAAATCTTATCGGCAAGAGCATAATAAATCGCATATTCCTTACCACCATAGCTTGTTAACATTTTCACTATCGGCAGAGCGAGAATTGCCTCTACGTTGACAATAAAGGCAGAATGCTTTCCTTTGATAACAGAAGCGTATCCAGTGTCTTTGGCAGATGGATCAATCGGTTTACAGATATTCTTGTATAACAATTCATCATTAGTGGCATACAGCTGCTTGTCATGTATACCGAAGAAAATATTGATGGAGCGTGATTTGTAAACATATTCATTTTCACCCAGTTTTACGATATCTTCTTTATTCCCTAATTTCAGTTCATCTTTTTTCTCGTACAGAGCTTGTAAAGAACTGTCGTTATTTACACTGGCGTATGCTAGGAAAGTAGGAGCATTATTACTCATTGTTATGTTGACAAGCCCTATGGTAATATCCTTTTGGAAAATACTGAATAAATCTTTTACTTCAGCAGCTTTCGATATTGAAAAATTATTGCGGAAGGTTTCGTTTTCTTGTAATAATTTGTAAAACTCTTCACCATTGATACCCATACTGACTAGTGCCAACGTTGATTTTGGGAAATATTTCAAAAATGTGTTTTCAATGGGGAGAGTACTCTTCGCTTGTTTTTCAAGTATCGTTTTCAGTTCTACGTTTTCAGTATAGTTCTCTGCATCTAGTGAGATTTTCCCCTTTTCAAAAGAAAGATTTCCAATGAGAGTCAGGCCTTTTAGGTCAATGTCTTTTGGCATAGCATAATTTATCTGTTTGAAGTATTCACCAAAAATGCTTGAAAAAGAAACAAGGAAATTGATATCACCACTCTGTTTTTGCATCTTTAAGAATGTCGGTTTACTGCTGATACTGCTTGTTTCCGTCTGTTTTAGTAAAGTACTGATGTCTTTTTTGACTTTCTCCAATTGAGAATTATTGTTATAGCTTACAATTAGTAGAGTAGAGGGCGTAAAGGCTATCAGAGTCTGGTTGTCTATTTTTACGAAGCTGTAGTTGTCGGCTTTTTCTATTGCAGTACAAACTTGTTCTTTCTCCATTGCTTTGAGAAATATATGAAGATCCTTCTCATTGGTTACTTTAAGTACCCCTGCGACAGTAGTGTTCAATGAAGGAGAGGTAAATATATAAATAGGTACATTGATGTCTACTCCCGATTTGGAAGGATCTTTCATTATCGCCTCCAATTGTTGATAGGTATCGGCTTTCATACCACTTTTCAGTGCATCCGTCAATTTTGTTAGTACCTCTTTGTTTTCTTTGTCTTTTACTCCGGCTTTTTCAGCCAACGTTTTCACGTTAATGGCCACTACCGAAGCGTCAGCCGGAATAACATTGGTGTACTCCGCTTTCTTTGAACAAGCGCTTACAAACACAATCAGTATTGCCAGTACCAAGAGGTGGGATAATAGACTTTTTTTCATATTCATAATTGTTTTAATGAGTGTTATTGATTTTGTAGATTTAAGATATGGCATGCTACAAGAGCAGCAGTTTCGGTACGTAGCCGAGAACGTCCCAAACTGATGGGAATAAACCCGTTTTTAATAGCATTTTTCACTTCTTCTTCGCTGAAATCTCCTTCGGGACCAATAAGTACAAGGGCATCTTCACCCGGATGCAAAATATCTTTCAACAGTGGTTTTTCTCCTTCATAGCAATGAGCTATAAATTTTTGGCCACTGAATGGTTGAGTAATAAATTTATTGAAATCTGTCATTTCATTTAGTTTAGGTAGACGCGCCTTGAGCGATTGTTTGATAGCGGATACCAGTATTTTGGCGATACGTTCTGTTTTGATGACTTTACGTTCGGAAAAACGGCAATTCAAGAAAGTCAGTTCGTCGAAACCTATTTCAGTTGCTTTCTCTGCAAACCATTCCGTACGATCCATATTCTTGGTAGGTGCCATGGCTATGTGTAGATGTCCACTCCACAAAGTTTCTTGAGGAATAATTTCTAGGATGTTGACGAGACAACGTTTATTGGTAACAGTACTGATTTCGGCACGATAAAAATTCCCTTTTCCGTCAGTAAGTGTCACTCTGTCACCGACTTGCAACCGTAGTACACGAACAGCATGGGTAACTTCTTCATCGGGTAACTCTGTATGATTTTGTATATCAGGAGTGTAGAATACGTGCATTTTTTGACTCTTTTATTTTTGTTGATTGATTAAATCTCTTAATTGTGCAGCTCGCTCATAGTCTTCCTCATCTACGGCCTTTTGAAGAGCGTTTTTTAATTTCTTTAGCATTTCTTCTTTTGAAGAGGGCTTCATATCCAATTCTTGAGTGATAGGTGTAATATCTGCTTCTGTTTTCACACGTTCGGCTTCAAGAATATCCTCATAGATCAGAATAGGAGCATTCATGCGTAAGGCAAGTGTTACTGCATCACTGGTACGGGCATCTACACGAAGGATTGTTTCTTCAGCCTTCAAATAAAGATAAGAATAGAAAACCCCATTATCTACTTTATAAATAAGGACACGCATTAATTTCACTCCCAGTACCTCGAGTACTGAAGCAAATAAATTGTGTGTTAATGGGCGTGGAGGAACAATTCCTTTCATTTCAATGACCATTATTTGTGCTTCTGAGGCACCGATAATGACGGGCAACTTACGTAAGCCGTTCACTTCACCCAAAACCATGGCATAAGCACCTACTTGCGCCTGACTGTTAGAAATGTTCAATACTTGTAGTTCAATCTTCTTTTTGTTCATTTATTCTTTACTTTATATCCTCCGGACGATGTTTGTATTTGAACACAAATGCAAATACCACTGCTACTACCAATGCATAAGCTGCAAATGTATACCATGCTGACTGCCATTGTACTATCTGTGGAGCTTCACTGTTGAAGTCTACAAAATAATTAACTACAGCCTGTGCACCTAATGTGCCGATAGTAGCACCGAAACCATTTGTCATGATTACAAACAGACCTTGTGCGCTGGAACGAATTTCCCTGTCTGTTTCTCTATCAACAAACAAGGAACCGGATATGTTGAAAAAATCAAATGCAACACCATATACAATCATGGAAAGAATAAACATCCATACTCCGTTACCTGGATTACCGGCCCCGAACAGACCGAAACGCAACACCCATGCCAACATGGCAATTAACATTACATATTTGATACCAAACCGTTTCAGAGAGTAAGGTATCAACAGAATGCAGAGAGTTTCGGATACCTGTGACAATGAAATCAGAATATTGGCATGTTGTACACCAAATGTATTGGCATACTCGAGGATATCTCCGAAACTACTGATGTATGGATTGGCATACCCGTTGGTAATTTGTAAGGATACTCCTAATAGCATGGAGAAAATAAAAAAAATAGCCATCTTCTTTTGTTTGAACAACGTGAAAGCGCGTAACCCTAAAGCTTCTACCATTGATTTTGCTTTGTCACTCTTACTAACTGGGCAATCTGGAAGAGTCAGTGCATATACACCATAGAACACACCGATGAGTGCACAGGCAAAGAACTGGCCATAGTTGTTTTGTAGTCCCAACAAATCTACCACCCACATAGAACAAATGAAACCGATGGTTCCGAAAATACGGATAGGTGGAAAGGTTTTGATAGTATCCAGTCCTGCCTTGTCTAAAGCAGTGTATGCTACGGAATTGGACAAAGCTAATGTCGGCATATAAAAAGCAACACTTAATGAGTAGAATGAGAATAATGTACCGAAGTTTACATCGGCTCCTTTGGTCATTCCATAGTATCCGGCAATCGCCATGAACAATGCAGCAGTGAAATGGCTGAAACTTAATAGCTTCTGTGCTGGTATCCATCGATCGGCAATGATGCCAAGGATAGCAGGCATGAATAAAGAAACGATGCCCTGCATAGCGTAGAACATGCCGATATGTTCTGCAAGACCGACATTAACCAAATAGCTACCCATAGATGTGAGATATGCTCCCCATACTGCAAATTGCAGGAAGTTCATGATGATTAAACGAACTTTAATGCTCATAATGTTTTTCTTTATGTTAGACAATAATGTCGGATATAATATTAGATATAATCTGTGTCAATCCGCGTAATCTGTAGTGAAACCTTGCAAATGTAGGTATTTTATCGGAAAGGGGGAAAAGAGAGGAGTGAAAAAAGTGTTTGTAAGGGGGATATAAAAAAGAAGGCTATCTATCCCAGACAGCCAATCTTTATTAACCTTAAATCTAATACCATGAAAAACACAGTGCAAAGATAAATGGTTTATGTTATATAACATAATATTTGGGCGGCGAACCATCTTTTATTAACTTTTTTTATATTTGGCATATTAGATATTTTCTCAGTTTTACATGAAAAATAGGATGGATTTAGGGTAAACAGATGACACGTTTTACAGCAACATTTTATTTGTTTATATTTGTTGTGTTATTCTACATATAGTACGAGACCTTTTAAATATTCACCTTCGGGATGATAGATATTCACTGGATGATCGGCAGGTTGTGTCAACTGGTGCAAGATGCGAACGTTGCGTCCTGACATGGCAGCAGCCGTAAATACAGCCGTTCGGAAGTTTTCTTTACTGACCGCTTGTGAACAGGAAAAGGTGAAGAGTATACCACCCGGTTTGATTTTTTCGAAAGCTTTGACATTGAGTTTACGATAACCTTGTAAAGCATTGCGCAGAGCATCTCTATGTTTGGCAAAAGCGGGCGGGTCAAGTATGATAAGATCGTATTGATCGCCTATACGATCCAGATATTTGAAAGCATCTTCTGCATAGGCGGCATGGCGCGTATCACCGGGAAAATTCAGTTCTATATTCTTGTTTGTCAGGTCAATGGCTTTGGCGGAACTGTCTACGGAGTGTACTAACTTGGCATCTCCACGCATTGCATACACAGAGAAACCTCCGGTATAGCAGAACATATTCAGTATACTGCGACCTTTAGCATAACGTTCTAGTAAAGAACGATTTTCGCGTTGGTCTACAAAAAAACCTGTTTTTTGTCCTTTCAGCCAATCAATATGGAATTTTAAACCATATTCCATGGCGATGTTATCTGAACTTCCACCTTTCAGGAAACCATTCTCTGGATACAGGTCGGCTTTGAAAGGGAGAGTTGTTTCGGATTTATAGTAGATATTGTCAATTTTATCGCCCATTACTTCGCTAAGTGCTCCGGCAATAACCATACGGTCAAGATGCATTCCAGCAGAATGTGCTTGCATCACAGCGGTACGTGCATAGATGTCAATGACGAGTCCCGGCAGATTGTCGCCTTCACCGTGTACCATGCGATAAGTATTATTCACTGGATTTTCTGCAATGCCGATACTGCGGCGCATTTCGTAAGCAATCTGTAATTTATGTCTCCAAAAGTCGGCATCAATCGTTTCTTTCTGATTGAAACTAAGTACACGGACTGCAATACTGCCAATTTGAAAATGTCCTTTGGCTATAAATTCTTTTTTGGCCGTATAGATTTCAACTATTTCTCCTTCTTCGGGTTCTCCATCAAAATGTGCAATAGCACCTGAAAACACCCAAGGATGAAAACGTTTTAATGATTCTTCTTTGCCGGATTTGAGATATACTTTGTGCATGATTATATTGTATTGTTTATCCTTTTTCTGTTGTTATCACTTCTTCTTTTTCAACTTCCGGAGCCAATTCAAAATCTCCGGTACGTTTCAACTCCTGTAAGCGGTTGTATATATTGATACAAGCCCAGGCATCAGTTGCAGCATATTGTTGCTGGGGTTGCGTCAGCACTTCCGCTTCCCAATTGGAGAGACGTTGGCTCTTGGATATTTTTTCCGCAAAAAGAATGGCATATATCTTTTGTAAGCTTTTATCTTGTATACCGAAAGTGCGGACGTATTCTTGTAACTCTATGCAGGAATGTTGTTCAAAAGGAGCTCGTTTGTGTAACATCATGAAGTCATCTCGTAAAGATAACCCTACTTTAATTACATTGGGGTTTTCAAGCAACATAATGACAGGTAGAGTTAATCCTGTTAGGTTCAAGCGGAAGAGGAAACAATGTTCTTCCGATGAGATCTGCAACAAAGCAACCTTGTGAGATTGTCCTTTGGTGAAGGATGGACGTGTCTCACTGTCAATTCCCAGTAGAGGACAAGTCTTCAGGTAAGCCACAGCTTTTTCTGCTTCCAGCGGGGTTTGTACGACATGTATCTGACCCGGGAAGATAGCTTTGGGCATATCCTTCAGTTCTTCTTTATTTATACTTCTTTTGATAACCATAATTTAATGTTTAGTGATGATGGTGATAATCGTGTTCGTGACAGTGGCAATCATCATCATGACAGCATTCATTTTCTGAATTCCCGAACTCTTCAGTTTCTTCTTCCTCCTGTTCTTCTTCATCATCTGTTTGGTTGTATCTCACATCATGTAGGGCTCGCAGTGTGTTCACTAGTTTCTGTCCCCAATATAAGGCGAAATTTTCTTGACAAGTAGCGAGAGAGTCATTCATCGTTTCGTTCAATCCCAACTGGAATACAAAAATAAAATCTTTAATATCCTGGTAGATATCTGCCAGGTCTTCTGATATATTTTTCTTAATAGGCTGATCGCTATATTTCATATCCGATACGAAAACATCCAGATAATCGTCTTTATCGGCCAAAAGACTGGCAAGATTTATGCGAAGTATCTCGTAGGTTTCTTCAGTAACATAGTTTTCGGGAGCTTCGTCACCGATGATTTCACATTTAGGCAGCATGGATGCCTTGAGATAAAGTAGTGGGAGTATTTTTAAAGATGTATCGACGAATACAGGACGTTTCATCATTTCTGCTTGTTCCAGAAACTTGCAGAACTCGGCAGCTACGGTTACGAACTCTATCACGTTACGGTCGAATATCACTTGGCTTTCTTTTTTCATATCTTCTTGATTTAAAACGCAAAGATAGTGCAAACCGAGTGCAGAAGCAAATTTATTTGCATTTTGCTGAAGTGCAACCTATTTTCGCAAAGCAAAGGTACGAAAAAGGTTTGAAAGCATTACTGCATACGCTTTTTTTTGTTACTTTTGCGACATTATACAGATATTAATAGCATAGGATTTATGGTAAAGAAAAATACAATTAAAGATACGGAGCGGTCGTTGTCTTTCTTCGGAAAGATAATTGCTGTTTTTAAGAACGAAACAGTTCATTTTATAATCGGTTTGGTATTGGTTATTTTTTCAGTTTATTTGTTATTGGCTTTTTCGTCGTTCTTTTTTACAGGAGCGGCAGATCAGAGTATTATAGACTCCGGCAATGCGCAGGAATTGATTTCAACGAATAATGGTGTGAAAAATTATGCCGGTTCGCGTGGTGCGCAGTTGGCAAGCTATCTGATAAATGATTGCTTTGGAGTTTCTTCCTTTTTTATCTTGATATTTTTGGCCGTAGCAGGCTTGAAGTTGATGCGGGTACGTGTGGTACGGTTATGGAAATGGTTCATTGGATGTTCATTATTATTGGTATGGTTCTCGATATTCTTTGGCTTTGTATTTGTTGATCAATATAAAGATTCCTTTCTCTATCTGGGTGGTATGCATGGATATAACGTCAGCAATTGGTTGGTATCTCAAGTAGGTGTACCCGGTGTGTGGATGATATTACTTATTACGGCTATCTTTTTCCTGATTTATCTGAGTACACGTACCATTATCTGGTTACGTAAACTGTTTACGTTTAACTTTTTGAAGAAGGAGAAAAAAGAAATTGAAGAAGGGGAAACTCCGGAAGAATTTACGGAGTCTTGGATTGCGAAAGGGAAGAAAGAGTCGACTATCGTGGAAATTCCGGAAGTTAAAAATGAAAAGAATGATATTGAAGAAGAGGAGGAAACAGAGGTTTCAAATGAAATAACGCTTGATTTGAGTGACTTGCCGAATGACAAAGTGGGGGCTGTTAAGCCGGATGATGATGTTTTTATGACGATTGAAACATCATCTCCAGAGTTAGTATCTTCCGTACAATCACATTCGGAAATGAAAGAACCTACCTTTGAGGTAGAAACCACTGAGGAGGAAGAATATCAAGGTCCTGAAAAGGAACCGTATAATCCGCGCTTGGATTTGGAGAATTATCATTTCCCTACTATTGACTTGATGAAACACTATGATAATGCCGAACCAACGATTGATATGGCCGAACAAAATGCCAATAAAGATAAGATTATCAATACTCTACGTAGTTTTGGTATTGAAATTAGCACTATTAAAGCGACAGTCGGTCCTACTGTCACACTTTATGAAATAACGCCGGAACAAGGGGTACGTATCTCTAAAATCCGTGGTTTGGAAGATGATATTGCTCTTAGTCTTTCTGCATTGGGTATACGTATTATAGCTCCGATACCGGGAAAGGGTACGATTGGCATTGAAGTTCCTAATTCCAATCCTAAGATTGTGTCGGGACAAAGTATCATCGGTAGCAAGAAATTTCAAGAATCTACCTACGATTTACCTATTGCGTTGGGTAAGACTATTACTAACGAGGTATTTATGGTGGACTTATGCAAGATGCCGCATGTGCTTGTTGCTGGTGCCACAGGACAAGGTAAGTCTGTCGGTTTGAATACCATAATCACTTCTTTATTATATAAAAAGCATCCGGCAGAACTAAAATTTGTGTTAGTAGACCCGAAGAAGGTAGAATTCAGTATTTATTCGGTTATAGAACATCATTTCCTTGCCAAATTGCCTGACGGTGAAGATGCCATTATTACAGATGTTACTAAGGTTGTACAAACTCTGAACTCTATCTGTGTAGAAATGGATGCTCGTTACGATTTGTTGAAAGCGGCACATGTGCGTAATATCAAGGAGTATAATGAGAAATTTATAAACCGTCAGTTGAATCCGGAGAAGGGTCACCGGTTTATGCCGTATATCGTAGTTGTGATCGATGAATTCGGTGATCTGATTATGACGGCCGGTAAGGATGTGGAACTACCGATTGCACGTATTGCGCAGTTGGCACGTGCGGTGGGTATTCACATGATTATCGCTACGCAACGTCCGACAACGAATATTATTACAGGTACGATTAAAGCAAACTTCCCGGCGCGTATTGCTTTCCGCGTGTCGGCTATGGTAGACTCACGTACCATTCTTGATCGTCCGGGAGCCAACCAATTGATTGGTCGGGGAGATATGTTGTTCTTGCAAGGTGCAGACCCTGTTCGTGTGCAGTGTGCGTTCATCGATACTCCCGAAGTAGCTGAGATTACGAAATATATCGCCCGCCAACAAGGGTATCCTACTGCTTTCTATTTGCCTGAATATGTAGACGAGAATGCTGGTAACGATTTGGGTGATGTCGATATGGGAAAGCTTGATCCATTGTTTGAAGATGCGGCCCGGTTGATTGTAATTCATCAACAAGGTTCTACTTCGCTTATACAGCGTAAGTTTGCCATTGGATATAATCGTGCGGGACGTATTATGGATCAGTTGGAGAAAGCAGGAATTGTAGGTCCTGCACAGGGTAGCAAGGCGCGTGAGGTATTCTGTGTAGATGAGAATGATTTGGAAATGCGGCTGAACAATTTATAATCAATCAATGTTTGAATTTATATGAAAATCTGTCGTCTTTTATTTGTTGTGTGGGTATTCTGTCTCGCTTTACCGACGTTGGCGCAGCAGTCCGAAGCAATGGCTTTGCTCGACCGTGTGGCGGATACGTTCCGTGAGGCAGGGGGAGTAAAGATTGTTTTTTCTGTTCGTAGCCCGGAAGGAGATTATAAAGGTGCGATTCGTTTGAAAGGCGATAAATTCCTTTTGGAGACGGAAGGGGTGACTACATGGTTCGACGGGCATACTCAGTGGAGTTATCTTTCTTCCAGTGACGAAGTCAATGTGTCGGAACCGACTCCTGAAGAATTGCAAAGTATCAATCCATACGCATGGCTTTCTTTATATAATAAGGATTATCACCTGAAGCTTGGAAAAGTCGGAGGTTCGCAAGATGATAAGATTTATAAGATAGTGATGACAGCTACAAAACGCAATCAGGAGATTCAATGCCTTATACTATATGTAGAGAAGAATACGTTGCACCCATTGAAAATCAGCATGGTTCAGCGAGGAAACAAGGATGCGGTAGTAGTGTTCATCAATGCATATCAGACTGGGCAGACTTATCCTGACAACCTATTTGTGTTTGATAAGAAGGCATATCCCACAATAGAGGTGATTGATCTAAGATGACTTAAAAGATAACTATAAATTAAATAAATATGGAAACAGAAAAAGTTAAATGCTTGATTATCGGTTCCGGTCCTGCCGGTTATACTGCTGCTATCTATGCAGCGCGCGCTAACCTCTCTCCAGTGCTATATGAAGGTATGCAGCCGGGAGGACAATTGACTACAACTACGGACATTGAAAACTTTCCTGGTTATCCAGAAGCAATCAGTGGTACGCAAATGATGGAAGACTTGCGTAAGCAGGCTGAGCGTTTCGGTGCAGACTTACGTTATGGAGTAGCAACGGCCTCAGATTTGAGCAAAAAGCCTTATATAGTGACTATTGATGAAGAAAAAAATATTGAAGCGGAAACTGTTATCATCGCTACAGGTGCTACTGCAAAATATTTGGGATTGGAAGATGAAAAGAAATATGCCGGTATGGGTGTGAGCGCTTGTGCCACTTGTGACGGTTTCTTCTATCGTAAAAAAATAGTAGCAGTAGTAGGTGGTGGAGATACAGCTTGTGAAGAAGCAACTTACCTGGCCGGATTGGCAAGTAAGGTTTACCTGATTGTTCGTAAGCCATTTTTGCGCGCTTCTAAAATTATGCAGGAGCGTGTAATGAACAATGAGAAAATCGTTGTTCTGTTTGAACACAATGCTGTAGGTTTGTATGGAGAGAATGGTGTGGAAGGTATACATTTGGTAAAGCGTATGGGAGAATCTGATGAAGAACGTTATGATTTACCTGTTGACGGTTTCTTCCTGGCCATCGGCCATAAGCCTAATTCGGATATCTTTAAGCCTTATATCCATACGGATGAAGTGGGATATATCATTACCGAACCAGGTACTCCTCGTACAAATATACCAGGTGTGTTTGCCGCAGGAGATGTTGCCGACCCTCATTACCGTCAAGCTATTACCGCAGCGGCAACGGGATGTATGGCTGCAATAGAAGCGGAAAGATATTTGCTCGGTTAGAGAAGAAGGAATAAAAGAAGAAAAGCCGCGCAATAGTTAATTTTCAACTATTGCGCGGCCTTTCTTCTTTATTTTTAATTATTTCATCCTATCTTACTTATCTTCTTCAGTTTTTCTTCATCGATAATCTTGATTTTTCTTCCATCGATAGTGATTAATCGTTCTGTTGCAAATTGTGACAGAGTACGGATGGCATTGGAAGTTGTCATATTGGATAGATTGGCAAGGTCTTCACGTGAAAGATAGATACTTAACGTAGAACCATCTTCCTCCAAACCATAACTCTCTTTAAGGAAAAGCAACGACTCAGCCAGTCGTCCACGGATATGTTTCTGCGTGAGGTTGACAGTACGTTCATCAGCTATTCCTAAATCGACGGATAGTTGTTTGATAAAAAACATAGCCAAATCATTGTTTTGTGATAACAACGTCATAATTGCCGTCATCGGTATCAAACATACCAGTGAAGGTTCGAAAGCGCAAGCTGCAGTAACATAATCAGCTTTTGCAAAATAAGGACGATATCCAAAGTATTCGGCAGGTTTAATCATACGGATAATTTGGCTTCTTCCACCCACACCATCTTTAAATATCTTGACTTTTCCACTTAACAGGCACATCAGATAAGTAGGTGTTTCACCTTCACAATGGATGATCTCGTTTTTCTTATAATTCTGGAGCGTGAAATGATTGGCGAGAAACTCTCGTTGCTCATTATTCAGGGGTAACCATATATCAGGTATTAACTCCGGAACATTTATATCTGATAAATTCATTTTTACCATAACTGCTACAAAACTGTGTTGTACAGCACAAATGTATAAAGAAAAAATTAAAAATAACACAATTGTGGTAAAAAGATGCAAGAGGGAGGGGAAAAGGGGAGGAAATAAAAGAAAATTTATGTGTGGTTTTAATTCTTTAGAAATGGATTAAGCAGATCAAACGAATGATAGTATTTTTTTGGGGGGGGGGAAGTATATTATTTACAATCTCCGTACCTAAAAAATACTATCATCCGAAAGAATATCTTGCAGGGATATTACATCCCTAAATTATCATTTTGTAAACAGTAATTCCCTGTATTTCGGAAGCGGCCATATCTCATCATCAATCTCCATTTCAAGATTGTCAATGTGTTCACGGATACTTTCCAGATACGGACGTACTGTTTCTTCATAGGCAAAAGCCCTATCCTTGTAGTTGTCCATGTGATTAGCAACTTTTCGGGCTTCGGTCATATTACGCACCAGTGTCTTGATTGCCGTTACCCGTTTGGAGATTTCACGTACCAATTCGATGCGGTCAGCACTCAAAATTTCGTATTCTTCGGGCGAGAATGTTTCACGTAATCCACGTAAGTTCTCCAACAGACGGTTTTGGTAGATGACAGCGGTCGGCACAATGTGGTTGATAGCAAGATCTCCCAACACACGGCTTTCAATCTGTACTTTCATAGTGTATTTTTCGAGTTCTACCTCCAGGCGACATGCTAATTCCGTTTCATTGAAGATATGTTCACCGATGAGGACAGAACGTGCCTGGTTATCGGTGTAGCGCATCAAGGCTTCCGGAACATGGCAAATGTTAGTCAGACCACGTCTGGCTGCCTCTTGTTTCCATTGTTCAGAATAGCCGTCACCCTCAAAACGAATAGGTTCCGAAGCAATAATAGTCTCTTTGAGTATACGGAAGATAGCTTCATCTTTACCGACACCTTCTTCCATCAGTTTTTCGATAGAAGCTTTAAATTCATTAAGTTGGTTGGCCATTGCTGCATTGATGGCAATCATGGCGGCAGCACAGTTGGAAGATGAACCGGCCGCACGGAATTCAAAACGGTTACCGGTGAAAGCAAACGGAGAAGTACGGTTACGGTCTGTAGTATCCAGTAGAATTTCTGGAATACGGCCTATACCCAGTTTGAGTGTAGTCTTTTCTTCAGCTGTCATCTTACTGTTACTCACCTGGCGGGCTATCTCATCAAGGATAGAAGACAACTGTTTGCCTAGGAAAATAGAAAGAATGGCGGGGGGCGCCTCGTTGGCGCCTAAACGGTGGCTGTTACCTGCGCTCATGATAGAAGCGCGTAATAAATCCTGATTTTTGTAAACCATCATCAAGGCATTCACCAGGAAAGTGAGGAAAAGCATATTGCCTTTTGGATTCCTACCGGGAGCAAAAAGATTAACACCTGTATCAGTACAGAGCGACCAATTATTATGCTTACCCGAACCGTTGACTCCGCTATATGGTTTTTCGTGTAACAATACCGCAAAGTTATGTTTGCGTGCAATGCGTTTCATCAAGTCCATCACCAACTGGTTATGATCATTGGCAAGATTGGCGTTTTCAAAAATAGGAGCCAACTCGAACTGGTTGGGAGCAACCTCATTATGGCGTGTCTTAACAGGAATACCCAACTTATGGCATTCTATTTCCAGCTCTTTCATAAAAGCCGTGACACGTGGAGGGATAGAGCCGAAATAATGGTCTTCCAACTGCTGGTCTTTTGCAGAAGAGTGTCCCATTAAAGTACGTCCCGTCAAACAAAGGTCAGGACGAGCATTATATAGTGCTGAGTCTACTAAAAAATATTCCTGTTCCCAACCTAGATTGGTATAGACACGGGTCACATTCTTGTCGAAAAGCTGGCACACATCCGTTGCCGCCTTGTCTACGGCAGCGAGAGCTTTCAGCAATGGCGTTTTATAATCAAGCGCTTCGCCTGTATAAGAAATAAAAATAGTAGGAATACAAAGAGTAGAGTCAACAACAAAGGCAGGGGAAGAAACATCCCATGCGGTATATCCACGCGCTTCGAATGTATTCCGGATACCTCCGTTTGGGAAAGAAGAAGCATCCGGTTCTTGCTGGATGAGCAATTTGCCCGAGAAGCGTTCGATAACATCCATACCTTCTCCGAATTCGATGAAGCCGTCATGTTTTTCGGCTGTTCCATCCGTCAAAGGTTGAAACCAGTGCGTGTAGTGAGTTACGTTCAGGGATTTAGCCCAACTTTTCATACCGTTAGCTATCAAGTCTGCCATTTCCCGGCTGATGGGAGTACCTTTTTCAATAGCATCTATCACGGCCTTGTAAGCTTCTTTAGGCAGATATTCCTGCATTTTCTTACGGTCAAAAACATGGCTGCCGTAGTAATCGGACAACTTGTTTGAAGGGGTAGTGACTTCAAGAGGGCGCCTGTTGGCAAGCTCTTGTAAAGCAAAAAAACGCATTTTTGACATATTAGTCTTTTCTTTTGTTGATTGATGGGCGCAAAAATACATGTTTTTTTTGAACCACCCCCTGTTTTTTTGGGGGTATTCTTTATATTTTTGATGTTTTTTTTGAATATACCCCCTTAAAAAAGCCTATCTTTTTCCAAAAACGTGTTTTTAAGCTTCTTTCCCTCTATCATAAAATGAAGTTGAAATAATACGGAGATAATTACTTTTTTTCTATATTTGTCCCTGTCTATAAGGAGAAATTGCGGTTGAAACATTTGATATGTATATGGATTGTGCTCTGTTTCTTGCTTTCGGATTTTCAGAAGGTAAGAGCTTCGTCTGTTCCCGAGTCATACGTCGCACAAAGGGCATTTGCAGACTCCATCATGGACAAGGTAATCTTCTTTGCTCCTTTCTATGAACGTATTATTGATGATTACCGGGCGGAACTATATATCAAAGGTTGGGTGAATATACGCAAAAAGAACCATCTTATCCGTTTTATTCCTTCTATGTTCCGTATTCAGAAGGGCGTAAGAGAATATATGATGGAAACCTACAGTGACTTGCACTTCACCGCTCCCAATATTTACGACCAGAAGGTGAAGGCAAGTGTCGGTACTTCTTCTGAATTTTGGGAGTGGGATGGGCGTTTGCCCGAATATTTCCATATTAATATATATTCCTCTACATTATTATATGACAAGCTGCTTTCTCCGCTGGCCACCAATGCGAAAAAATACTATACTTATTATGTAGACTCCATTATGGGGGAGACACACAAACGGCAGTATCGCATTCGTTTTATGCCGAAAAGTAAAAGTTTTCAGTTGGTAGGTGGTTATATGGTGGTAAGCGATAATGTGTGGAGCATACGTGAGATACGTTTTGCAGGGCGCAATGAAATGCTTCGTTTTAATAATTTGGTACGCATGGGGGAAGTGGGAGCTATCGACGAATTTCTTCCCAAACATTATAATATAGATGTAACGTTCCGTTTCTTTGGAAATGTGATAGAGGGTAGTTATATGGCGGTGCTTGATTATAAAGATATTCATCAGCACGACCCTTCCAATATTAGGAAAAAGGAAAATAAGAAGAGTCGTTATGATTTGTCCGACTCTTATACGTTGCGTTGCGATACAAATGCTTTTCGGCGTGATACCACTTCTTTTAATATATTGCGCCCGATACCGCTTTCTCCGCACGAGGAAACTTTGTACGAAGACTTTTTTTTGCGGCGTGATACCTTTCTCTATAAAAAGAAGCCGAAGAATAAACGACTTGAATTCTGGGGGGAGATTGGCGATGCATTGATCAGTCGTTATACGGTAGATCTTGCCAAGATGGGAAGTGTGCGTTGCTCTCCGCTCATCAATCCACTTTTGTTGAGTTATAGTGGTAGTAATGGTTTCTCTTACCGTCAAGAGTTCAAATACAATCGTATATTCACGGGAGACCGTTTGCTCCGTATTGTTCCTAAATTGGGATATAATTTTAAACGGAAAGAGTTCTACTGGTCCATCAATTCCGATTTCGATTACTGGCCTCGTAAACGTGCTGCCTTGCATGTCAGTGTGGGTAACGGTAACCGTATTTATAGCAGTGATGTGCTGGATGATTTGAAAGCTATACCGGACAGTATCTTTGACTTTGACCAAATTCATCTGGACTATTTTAAGGACTTATATTTGCAGATACGTCATAGTTGGGAAATAGTTAATGGCCTGACTTTGGATGTCGGGCTCTCTATGCATAGGCGTACTGAGGTGGAGCGTTCCAAGTTTGTAATTGTTTTTCCGGATATGCCGAATATCGTTTCTGCAAAAACTTCTCCTGTCTATCCGGGTTTCGACCCTGATATTCTGAAGAAATTCCGTCATACTTATAACAGTTTTGCTCCCCGTGTACGTCTGACGTGGACTCCCGGGCAGTACTATTATATGAATGGTGACCGTAAGATTAATCTCTATTCCAAGTATCCTACCGTCTCGGTAGACTGGGAGCGTGGCATCAGTGGTGTCCTTAATAGTACAGGGAAGTATGAGCGCATTGAAGTCGATTTTCAGCATAATGTGCCTTTGGGGTTGATGCGCGATCTCTACTTCCGCTTTGGGTGGGGGGCGTTTACCAATCAAAAGGAACTTTACTTTGTTGATTTTGCCAACCTTGCCCGTTCTAATCTGCCCGTAGGTTGGAACGATGAAATCGGCGGGGTATTCCAATTGCTCGACGGACGTTGGTATAACTCTTCACGTAAGTACGTTCGCGGACATGTCACATACGAAGCACCGTTTCTGCTGCTCCGGCATCTGAAGAAATACACTCAATATGTATTGAATGAACGTCTTTATCTCAATGCATTGGTTGTTCCTCACCTAAATCCTTATTTGGAAGTGGGTTATGGCATTGGTACACACGTCTTTGATTTCGGAGTATTTGCCAGTTTCGCTAATTGGAAGTATCAGGAAGTGGGCGTCAAATTTACTTTTGAACTCTTTAACCGATAGGTATTAATCATTATCAGTGAAGTATGGTAACCGGTTTGTGCCAATGAAGTGGCACAACGATGCCATTAAATTGGCACGATGATGCCAATTCTATGGCACAACTGTGCCACCCTATTGGCACAAACTACCAACAATAGTCTTTCACGTATGAATCAAACTCCAAAGAACCGTTTGCACCGTATTCTTTGAAAATAGCCAATACTTTCTGCTGTTCATCGGGAGAGAGCAGGCGTTCGCCTTTGCGTATGCGATAGTAAGTCCTTCTGCTAAATAGATTAATCAGGCGGGCAATGACGTATTTAGTCTGTTTGTTCGGTAAATTTCCTAAAATATCGACGAATCCTTTAGCAAACTGTACTTTGACGGAGCTGCGATAATAAGCACAGTCACCCTGCTGCGAAGCAATGCGTTTAGGGCTGACGATAGTCCAGAACTCAGATGTATTTGTGACGCATTGTTCTACTAGTTGACGTAAACAACTGGATGCCAGTGGGCACTTGCGGTTGAGACATAATGCGTAGTCGGTGGGTACTTTGGTTGGGTTGAAGTTATTCGTTTCTGCCATGATTTTTAATTTTATAAATTGTGTAAAAGTACTCTTTCTTTTGGGTATTCGTATATTATTTATGATAGAATTCTATTAGAGCAGTCTATTTTTGTACCTTTGCCGCAAATACAATGATTGGCTATGGGAATTGTAATCGGTATAGATGTAGGTGGCAGTACTACAAAAATAGTGGGCATCAATGGGGGACAAATTGAATCTCCTATGTTTATTACGGCTACCGACCCGGTGACGTCTTTGTTCGGAGCATTCGGGAAATATATATATGATAAAGGTATTAATCTGTCCGATGTGGAGCAGGTGATGCTGACCGGTGTGGGTAGTGCTTTTATTGACAGTTCGCTCTACGGGCTTCCTACTCGTAAGACGGATGAATTTATAGCTAATGCTTTGGGGGCACGCCATGCAATGGATATAGATCAGTTGATAGTGGTCAGTATGGGAACGGGAACGTCGTTTGTACGTGTTGACGGCGATGAAATTCAGCATATTGGAGGTATGGGAATTGGTGGCGGAACGTTACAAGGACTTTCGCGGTTATTACTGAAAACACATGATATTCATCAGGTGGCGGAATTAGCTTCCCGGGGGGATGTGACCCGTGTGAATTTACAGATTGGAGATATTTGCAACAAAGCCTTGCCCGATTTGCCTGTTAATGCTACCGCTTCCTTGTTTGGAAAAACAGACAGTAATGCTTCTCAGGAAGATATTGCATGTGGAGTTATTTATATGGTATTGCAAACCATCGGTGGAGCGGCTGTACTTGCCGCATTGAACAGCCCTATCAAAGATTTTGTTTTAATCGGTAACCTGGCTCAGTTGCCCCAGTGTAGGGAAGTCTTTCCAAAAATGGAAGATATTTATCACGTTCGCTTTCATATTCCTCTTTATGCTGAGTACCGTACTGCGATAGGGGCGGCGTTGGCATATATAAATAAGGTGATAATGTGATATTTCATAGATTATTTTGCCATTCAAGAAAATACTTCTATCTTTGCGCCCGATTTAATATGAGTCAACATAAAGTCTCACTTAATTAACGAGTTAAACAATTTATTTATTAATGGAAAATTTAAAAAATGTTGCTCCCATTGAAGATTTCAATTGGGATGCTTACGAAAATGGCGAAGCCGTAACAACAGCAAGTCACGAAGACTTGGAAAAAGCGTATGACAACACGCTGAACAAGGTTAACGACCGCGAGGTAGTTGACGGAACCGTAATCGCAATGAACAAGCGTGAAGTAGTTGTGAACATCGGTTACAAATCAGACGGTATCATTCCTTTGAATGAATTCCGTTACAATCCTGATTTGAAGATTGGTGATACTGTAGAAGTATACATCGAAAACCAGGAAGACAAAAAAGGACAGCTGGTTCTGTCTCACCGTAAAGCCCGTGCTACTCGTTCTTGGGATCGTGTGAACGCTGCTTTGGAAAACGAAGAAATTATTAAGGGTTACATCAAGTGCCGCACCAAGGGTGGTATGATTGTAGACGTATTCGGCATCGAGGCTTTCTTGCCGGGTTCTCAAATTGATGTGAAACCTATCCGCGATTACGATGTATTCGTTGGCAAAACTATGGAATTCAAGGTTGTTAAGATCAATCAGGAATTCAAGAATGTGGTTGTTTCTCACAAAGCTCTTATCGAGGCTGAACTGGAACAACAGAAGAAAGAAATCATCGGTAAACTCGAAAAAGGACAGGTTCTCGAAGGTACCGTTAAGAATATCACTTCCTATGGTGTATTTATCGACCTGGGTGGCGTAGATGGTTTGATCCACATTACTGACCTTTCTTGGGGCCGTGTCAGCGATCCGAAAGAAGTGGTTGAACTCGACCAGAAACTCAACGTTGTTATCCTCGACTTCGACGACGAGAAGAAACGTATCGCTCTTGGTTTGAAACAACTTACTCCTCATCCTTGGGATGCTCTTGATCCTGACTTGAAGGTAGGTGATCACGTAAAGGGCAAAGTAGTTGTTATGGCTGACTATGGAGCATTCATTGAAATTGCTGCCGGTGTTGAAGGTCTGATCCACGTATCTGAAATGTCTTGGAGCCAGCACTTGCGTTCTGCACAAGACTTTATGAAGGTAGGTGACGAAGTTGAAGCTGTAGTGTTGACTTTGGATCGTGAAGAACGTAAGATGTCTCTCGGTATTAAACAACTGAAGGCTGATCCTTGGGAAACTATTGAAGAAAAGTATCCTATTGGCTCTAAACATACAGCTAAGGTACGTAACTTCACTAACTTCGGCGTATTCGTAGAAATCGAAGAAGGTGTAGACGGTTTGATTCATATCTCTGACCTGTCTTGGACGAAGAAGGTTAAACATCCTTCTGAATTTACTCAGATTGGTGCAGATATCGACGTACAGGTTCTGGAAATTGACAAAGAAAACCGTCGTTTGAGTCTTGGTCACAAGCAGCTTGAAGAAAATCCTTGGGACGTATTTGAAACTGTATTTACAGTAGGTTCTGTACACGAAGGTACTATTATCGAAATGCTGGATAAGGGTGCTGTAGTTGCCTTGCCTTATGGTGTAGAAGGTTTCGCTACTCCGAAACACCTCGTTAAGGAAGATGGTTCACAAGCTCAGTTGGATGAGAAACTTGAATTCAAAGTTATCGAGTTTAACAAGGATGCTAAGCGTATCATTCTTTCTCACAGCCGTATCTTCGAAGATGCTGCCAAGGCAGAAGAAAGAGCAGAAAAGAAGGCTTCTAAAAAGTCAACCGGTAGTAAGAGGGAAGAAGCTGCTTCTTCAATCCAAAATCAAGCTGCTTCTACTACTTTGGGTGATATCGACGCTTTGGCTGCTTTGAAAGAACAGATGGAAGCTGGAAAGAAATAATTCTTTTATATATAGATAATAAGGTAGGGGCGCTTGTACAGAACAAGCGCCCTTTCTTGTTTTTTATGCCGGTAGAATTTTATGGAATAGGGGATGTTTCTTTATTTTATGTTTATCTTTGCAAGGTAAGAAATCGTAAAGAAGATTTTTTCTTAGGTCTCTTAAAGAAGATAAATCAATAACTTAATTTTAATTCACTATGCAAAACATCATCAGAATCTCAGGTAAAATTATGCTGTTAACTTGTTTGTCACTAATGTTGCTTACTAGTTGCAGTCAAAAATCCAAACTTAAATTAGCAATAGAAGTAGCCGGTAAACAATGTCCTATTAGTGTGGGAGTGGCAGGTGAAGTGACAAGTATTGATTTCGATGGTGCAGATGTAGTGTATTCCATGTCGATGAATGAAGATTATATCAATTTGGAAGCTCTGGGAAAGACACCTGATGCCATGAAGTCGGGAGTGTCTGCTATGTTCAACAATCCAAAAGGTGAAATCAAGAAAATGCTGGAATTGGTGGTTGCTTCCCAATCTGGAATTAAATTTATATATAAAGGGAAAACTACGGGAAAAGAGGTAGAATGCTATTTGAATACGGAAGATTTAAAAAAAATCCTGGACCAGGATATGAGTCAGGAAGAAAGTGACCGTCAAAAGTTGGAAGAGTTGGTGAAAGTAACGAATGTTTCGTGTCCGATGAAAGTGGATGAAGCCACTACTCTTGACAAATTGACAATAGAATCGGACAATGTGGTTTATAACTATACGATTGATGAAGAAGCTGTTGATCTGAATGTTTTGAAAGGCAATGAGGGACAAATGAAACAAAATATTAAAGGTTCTTTAAATATATCTGAACCGGCTATAAAAATGTTCTTGGAAGCATGTATAAAAGATAATAAAAGATTGATTTATCGATATAAGGGTGATATTTCCGGCCAAATTATGGAATGTATATTTGAGGTTTCGGAGATAAAGGCGCTTTTTTAAATCGGGATAAGGATTGTTCTGTCTTCGTTAATGGAAAAATTTGAATTACACATTTTGGGTTGTGGGTCGGCGTTGCCCACAACCCGGCATTTCCCTACATCACAAATAGTGAATGTACGCGATAAATTGTTTATGATTGATTGTGGGGAAGGGGCGCAATTGCAGTTTCGCAAGTCACGCTTGAAGTTTTCACGGTTGAATACTATTTTTATATCCCATCTACATGGCGATCATTGTTTTGGCCTGTTGGGATTGGTTTCTACGCTCAATCTGTTGGGACGTACGGCAGAATTGCATATTTATTCTCCCAAAGGATTGGAAGGATTAATGGCTCCCATGTTGAGCTACTTCAATCATCAAATGACATATAAAATCCTTTTCCATGAGTTCGAAACTAAAGAACAGATGGTGATTTATGAAGATCGTTCATTAACCGTAACTACTATTCCTTTGCGTCACAGACTACCTTGTTGTGGTTTTCTGTTTGCTGAAAAGCAACGTCCTAATCATATCTTGCGTGATATGATAGACTTTTACCAAGTACCTGTATACGAGTTAAATCGTATTAAGAATGGGGCCGATTATGTAACTCCCGAAGGAGAGATTATAGCCAATACGCGTTTGACTCGTCCTGCAGTACTTCCTCGCAGTTATGCTTATTGTTCGGATACCATTTTTTTGCCTTCCATTGTGGAACAGATAAGAGGAGTGGATTTGCTGTTTCATGAAGCAACGTTTGCCGATGAAGATACTCCACGTGCAAAGGAGACCTTTCATACAACGGCTGCACAGGCAGCAGAGATTGCCCGTGAAGCTGGAGTGAAAAAGTTACTTATTGGACACTTTTCTGCACGCTATGAGGACGAAAGTATTCTGCTGGAAGAAGCTTCCGCTATTTTCCCAAATACACAACTTGCCAAAGAAACGCTTTGTATATCGGTATAAATTAAACTTTTAGTATCTTTGTCTGTCTAAAAAGACATAAATGTGAATAGATTTGTATGAACCCTTCCTATAACGAACGTGAAGTGTTGGCACTTTTGCAAGATGAAAGTACACAGAAGCGGGGATTTGAGATGATTGTGGCGCAGTATAGCGAACAGCTGTACTGGCAAATTCGTCGGTTGGTATTTTCTCATGAAGATGCCAATGATTTGCTTCAGAATACTTTTATTAAAGCATGGATGAATATTGATTATTTCCGGGCGGAGGCAAAACTCTCCACCTGGCTCTATCGTATTGCTTTGAATGAGTGCCTTACATTTTTGAATAAACAGCGAGCTACGGCTACAGTTTCATTGGATGATCCTGAAGCTGATGTTCTTCAAAAATTAGAGAGTGATCCCTATTTTTCGGGAGACAAGGTGCAGAAAACTTTACAAAGAGCTTTGCTTACCTTGCCGGAGAAACAACGTATGGTGTTTAACCTGAAATATTATCAGGAAATGAAGTATGAGCAGATGTCGGAAATCTTTGGAACATCTGTGGGAGCTTTGAAGGCTTCTTATCATCATGCCGTGAAGAAAATAGAGAAGTTTTTGGGAGAAGAAGATTAAACCTTTAATGTGAAAAGTTGTCTAATTAAACAGAGAGGAGAAGAGCTTATGAAAGAAGAGGATAATATATTGAAGAAAGTGGGGACGGGAAATGTTTTTAATGTTCCCGACGGATATTTTGAAAATCTTACTTCGGAGATTATGGACCGGCTTCCCGAAAAAGAGAAGGTCATTGTTAAGGAAAAGGTACCTACGATGTGGGATAGAGTGAAGCCGTGGGCTTATATGGCTGCTATGTTTGTAGGTGCGGCGCTGATTATCCGCGTTGCTTCTTCAAATCATACTCCGGTTGATACTGCAGGAGATCGTATGGCTGCGGATGATACGGAAATGGAAATGGAATACATCAACATCGCTGTGGATAATTCCATGATGGACGATTATTCATTATATGTCTATCTGGCAGACTCTGAAACAGAATGATGTACTTACAACTTAACTGATTAAGAAGAAATGAAAAAACTGATTGTTTTATTTGTTATAGTATGTAGTCTTGCCCCTGTGCTGTGGGCTGCTGATGGGTGTGACCAGCATTTGTCTCCTACGGAATTCCGTGCTAAACAAAAGGCGTATATTATGGAGAAAGCGGGATTGACAAAAGAAGAGGCTGTCAAATTTTTCCCGATGTATTTTGAGTTGCAGGATAAGAAGAAAGAGCTGAATGATAAAGCTTGGGAATTAATCCGCAAGGGAAAAAATGAAAAGACTACTGAAGCCCAATATGCGGAAATAATGGAAGGAGTATACGATGCCCGTATCGCTTCCGATCGTTTAGAAAAGACTTATTTCGATAAATTCAAGAGAGTACTTTCTGCCAAGAAACTCTATTTGGTTCAAAAGGCTGAGATGCGTTTTCATCGGGATTTGCTGAAAGGAATGCAGCGTGGTGGGGGAAAAGATAGAGCTCCGAAACGGTAGTCGGACAGGAAATAAAACAACACATCATCTATAATGAAACAGATGATGTGTTGAAGTAAAATAGATTATTTGTTTAGTGTGAACAGGTAATCTATTTTGGGGTTTCTAAAATTTTTGCTTCATTCCATAGTTTATCCATTTCCTCCAGCGTCATGTCGTGCAAGTTTTTACCTTCTTTGATGCTATGTGCTTCTACATAGTTGAAACGATGGATGAATTTTTGATTGGTCCTCTCCAATGCATTATCCGGATTGATTTTATAGAGACGTGCAGCATTGATAAGACTGAACATGACATCACCAAATTCTGCTTCTGCTTTGTCTTTATCCATGTGGACTACTTCTGTTTGAAATTCTTGTATCTCTTCTTTTACCTTATCCCATACTTGTTCGCGCTCTTCCCAATCGAAGCCGACATTACGTGCTTTGTCTTGGATACGATAAGCCTTGATGAGTGACGGTAGGGAGGTGGGTACACCACTTAAAACGGTTTTGTTGCCACCTTTTTCTTTCAGTTTCAGTTGTTCCCAATTTTCAGAAACCTGTCCGGCTGTTTCGGCTTTTACATCACCGAATACATGCGGATGGCGGAAGATAAGTTTCTCACAAAGGAGGTCGCATACATCTTTTATATCGAAATCACCCGTTTCCGAGCCGATCTTGGCATAGAAAGCCACGTGAAGTAACACATCACCCAGCTCTTTACAGATATCACTTTTGTCATTACGCATCAAGGCGTCGCAAAGTTCGTAGGTTTCTTCAATGGTATTGGGGCGCAGGCTTTCGTTCGTCTGTTTGCGATCCCAGGGACATTTCTCGCGTAATTCATCGAGTATGTCAAGGAAGCGTCCAAAGGCTTCCATTTGTTCTTTTCTTGTAGACATGATATAATTATATTTAGTGATCAATATTCAATACTTTACTTTAATTATTGTTTTCGGTTCTCATAGGAAATAAGTAATCCTATTACTTCGGAATAATTCTTTCGTCCACTTTTTATTTTATTTCCTTTCAGATACAAGTCGTATATCCAATTCTGAATATCTCCAATAATAGGGCTATACTTCTCCATCCAATATTTTTGATTAGTTCTTGCCAGCTCGATGATTTCAGGACGTATACGGTTCAGAAGTTCCGTATATTCTTCTTTATTCATCAATTGATGGGCATTACTTAATACATGCGAGAGAATAGAGAAATAACCACTGAAACGAATGCTCTGGACTTCTGAACGAGTACAGACCTGATAGGCGTAAAAATTGGCTTCTGCTTCGCTGGTGATACCCAACAGATGTGCCAGTTCGTGACTGTAGGTGGCGGGGTATTGTGAAGGTAACAAGTCTCCGTTCAGCGTGAATTCGCAAAAAAAAGGTCCCATACTACCGGTGACACCCACCTTGGAAATCAACGGGGTGAAGAACATAGTTTTGACACGCGGTGATTGATGGGGAGGACGATGTATGCCCAGTGTATCACTGATATAGTTATAGCTTCGAACACATTCTTTGCAAACAAGTGGTTCGTTGATGGAAGTTATATCGGTATAGGAAGCGTTCAGGTTGGCAATGTATGTATCTATAAATTTCCGAAAATTTTCGGGAGTATAGGCGGTATAGGGAATACCTGTCCGTTCGTAAAAATTTGGTTGTGAATAGTTCAATCCCCATGCCAGATAAAACCATACATATACCCACAATAGATACTCAAAATTGTTCAACAGAATATGTTTCCATATCTTCTTCAGATGGCAACGCGCGTAAATAGGATATAGGATAATTCCGGCTATACTGAGAAAAATGAATAAATCACCAATGGCAAATGGAAACAAATTAGAAAATGCAGATAGACAGTAGGAGATGGTTGGATATGCAGATTTAGCATAAAATTCTCCAAAAAACGGAATGAGTTGTGTGCCCCATGTAATAAACAATAGTACACTTAATATTACATATCTGATTTTTAGCTTACATCTCATTCTGGATATTGTTTAGTATGGACAAAAATATGCAATAATTAAACGTTACATAGAAAAATAGCTCTATTTTTGCGAAAAATCTGTTAATCAATCGATGGAGTCAACGACATCAAGTATTGTAATTATTATTTATGGTTGAATAAAACGAAATAGAATGTTATTGTAGAAATTGTGTTTTGCATGACTTTGGTTGACTTGGTATTGTTGAGTTGTGTTAGAGGAGACTTTCTTTTGCTATAGGCCTTATTGAAAAATAATGTGATGTTTCTTTGTAGAGATTTTTACCTGTATTGAATATGGTGAAATTTTCTCTTGGATGTTAGGAAATTGGGTATTTATGCCTGTTATTTTTTATGGCGTGACTCTTTCTGAAGGTTAGAAATTGTCTTTCCATGAGCAGAAACAACCTGAGGGTAGCAAGATTTAAATTTTAATTCATTAATTTTGTGCCCATTATTCGCAATAAATTAATTATAGAGATTTTATAATATGGAATTAGCAAGTAAGTACAACCCCGCTGACGTGGAGGGAAAGTGGTATCAATATTGGTTGGACCACAAATTATTTAGTTCGAAACCCGATGGTCGTGAGCCTTACACCATCGTTATTCCTCCTCCTAACGTCACTGGCGTGTTGCACATGGGACACATGCTTAATAATACCATTCAAGATATTCTGGTTCGCCGTGCGCGTATGGAAGGTAAGAATGCTTGTTGGGTACCGGGTACAGACCATGCTTCTATCGCTACTGAAGCAAAGGTTGTAAATAAACTGGCAGCACAGGGAATCAAGAAAACAGATCTTACCCGTGATGAATTTCTGAAACATGCTTGGGAATGGACAGATGAACATGGCGGTATCATTTTGAAACAACTTCGTAAACTGGGTGCTTCCTGTGATTGGGATCGTACCGCTTTTACAATGGACGAAAAACGTAGCGAAAGTGTACTCAAGGTATTTGTCGATTTGTATAATAAAGGGCTGATTTATCGGGGGGTCCGTATGGTAAATTGGGATCCGAAAGCTTTGACTGCCCTTTCTGATGAGGAGGTTATCTATAAGGAAGAACACAGTAAGCTATATTATCTGAAGTATATGGTAGAGGATGATCCCGAAGGACGTTATGCAGTAGTGGCCACTACTCGTCCCGAGACTATTATGGGAGATACTGCCATGTGTATCAATCCTAATGACCCGAAAAATACCTGGTTGAAAGGTAAGAAAGTTATTGTACCTTTGGTGGGTCGTGTTATTCCGGTTATTGAAGATGATTATGTAGATATTGAGTTTGGTACAGGTTGTTTGAAAGTAACTCCTGCCCATGATGTGAATGACTATATGTTGGGCGAGAAATATAATTTGCCTAGTATTGACATTTTTAATGATAACGGTACACTTAGTGAAGTAGCCGGTTTATATGTCGGTATGGATCGGTTCGATGTACGTGAACAGATTGAGAAAGATCTTGCTGCTGCCGGATTATTGGAGAAAGTGGAAGCTTATACCAATAAAGTAGGCTTTTCTGAACGTACTAATGTAGCTATCGAACCAAAGCTCTCTATGCAGTGGTTCCTGAAGATGCAACATTTTGCAGATATGGCGTTGCCACCGGTGATGAATGATGAACTGAAATTCTATCCTGCTAAATATAAGAATACTTATAAATACTGGATGGAGAATATTAAGGATTGGTGTATCAGCCGCCAGTTGTGGTGGGGACATCGTATTCCTGCTTATTTCCTCCCGGAGGGTGGTTATGTAGTAGCCACTTCTATTGAAGAAGCTTTGAAACTGGCAAAAGAAAAAACGGGTAATAATGCTCTGACTAAAGCTGACTTGCGTCAGGATGAGGATTGCTTGGATACTTGGTTCTCTTCTTGGTTGTGGCCTATTTCCCTATTTGATGGTATCAATAACCCGGATAATGAAGAAATCAACTATTATTATCCTACCAGTGATTTGGTAACAGGACCGGATATCATCTTTTTCTGGGTAGCCCGAATGATTATGGCGGGTTATGAGTATGAGGGTAAAATGCCGTTCAAAAATGTGTACTTCACAGGTATCGTTCGTGACAAACAGGGACGCAAAATGTCTAAGTCACTCGGAAACTCTCCTGATCCATTGGAACTGATTGAAAGATTTGGCGCTGATGGTGTGCGTATGGGAATGATGCTTTCGGCTCCTGCCGGTAATGATATTCTTTTTGATGATGCGCTTTGTGAACAAGGACGTAATTTCTGCAATAAGATATGGAATGCATTCCGCTTGATTAAGGGATGGGAAGTAAGTGTGGAGGTTGTAGTGCCCGAGTCTGCGGAACTGGCAATGCGTTGGTTCGAGACTAAACAAAGTGCAGTAGCTGCTGAAGTAGCGGATTTGTTCAGCAAGTATCGTTTGAGTGAAGCATTGATGGCTGTTTATAAATTGTTCTGGGATGAGTTCTCTTCCTGGTATTTGGAAATGATTAAGCCCGTTTATGGTCAACCTATCAGTAAGAAGGTATATGAAACGACTATTGCTTACTTTGATAATTTACTACATCTGTTGCATCCTTTCATGCCGTTTATTACGGAAGAGTTGTGGCAGCATATTTCAGACCGTAAGGAAGGTGAGAGCTTGATGGTAAGCCCTATTTCTTCTACTATCAAGATGGATGAGACCATTGAACAGCAATTTGAGGTAGTAAAGGAGATTATCAGTAGTGTTCGTTCCATTCGTTTACAGAAGAACATCGCTCAGAAAGAAACGTTGGAGTTGCAGATTGTTGGTGAAAATCCAGTTGTTGTCTTTAATTCTGTTATAATGAAGATGTGTAATCTTTCGGTCATTGATGTAGTAGAAAATAAATCAGACGGTGCCGCTTCATTTATGGTTGGGACAACGGAATATGCAGTTCCTTTAGGTAATATGATTGATGTGGAGGCTGAAATAGCCCGTATGGAAGCTGAGTTGAAACATAAGGAAAGTTTCTTACAGGGAGTCATGAAGAAATTGAGTAATGAAAAGTTTGTAAATAATGCACCTGCTGCTGTCCTTGAGTTGGAACGCAAAAAACAAGCGGATGCTGAAAGTATCATCAATTCTTTAAAGGAAAGTATTGCTGCTCTGAAGAAAATCTGATTTTTGTATTTTTTAAATAGATATGAAAAGAGTCCGGATTCTTAAGTTCGGACTCTTTTTATTATAGGATACTAAATAAAGTATATCTTCTAGGAGTATTAATATACAAAAATAGTCCTTGCAATTTTTATACTACAAGGACTACAATATATTGAATTTGATATCTATTTTTCTAATAACTCTTTCAGGAAAGTGTCCAGTTCTTCATCCAGACCCTTCAGGAGCTCCTCGTTTACCAATAACGTGTCATCATCCATCAACAAGAGTTCGGTAATGGTCTCTTTATCTTCGTCTACCAAAACAAAAGAGAAAGGTTTCATGATAGTCAATTTATCAAAAAGACCATTATTTTTCAGGTTACAAAGAAGGTTACTCAGGGCACGCTCCAGACTTTCATAAAAATCATCCCCTTCATAAGACATCCATTCCTCGATGGTAGTATTTGCTAATTCTTCATCTTCATCATCGAGAATGGTAAATTCACCGGTACTTTGATTGGCTTGGATATGAATATCTGTGACAATAGATTGCTCACAACCACAAGTATACTTGCTGATTGCTTGTTTTATGGTAACTTCGAGGATAGATAATACTGATTGACCGACTTTCATAATTACTTTTCTTTCTTAAGGATGTTCAAAGGTAGGGAAAATAATGAATAATGAGTAATGAATGATGAAAAAAATGTGGAAGTGACTATCAATCTTTCTTCAAACAGCACATTTGATCAAAAATCATTATTAAATCGTTGCATTTGCATATTCAGACGTGATATTCCTTCCTTTCTTATCTTCAACTCGGTTACATATAAAGTAGTAAACATATAATTAGGGAAGTCTCCTACTCCCAATTGTGACGAGTCACGTTTGTCTATTTCATCTATCTTACGTGCTTCAACTTGAGCTTTTAAGGCCCAGTCAGTAGCAATTTCTATACTGTCCTGCATTTCATAACCTAAAGCCAGATTATAGGCAGCTCGCATTTTCTGTTTACCTTTTTTAGTTTGATAGGTTTGTTTCCATAACTCAATAGCTTTATTCCATTGTTTTTCCTTGACATAAACAGCGGCATCACGCATGTTTACAGATCCCCCAGTAAACATATACCGGTTGGCTGTTTCCCAATGTGGAAGAAGATGCTTTACCGGAACTGTTCCTGCAAACTCTGAAGCCTCTTTTAACATATCCTTCTCACTGATAAGATGTGTAAGCACAAAAGTCTCCGTACCTCCTATTGCATCCCAGAAAATACTATCATTACTATTGACAACCACCATAGGACCTTTGCGATTGGGTAAGTAAACCTTTATGGTAGGATAAACCTTCATGTCTATGGTACCATAATATGCTCCTATATCAGGTATAAAATTTATTCTACGGATAGAATGCATTTGTATATTCTCTAATGCTATTAAGAAATCTACATCAAGACTTTGAGTTAATTCATTTACTTCATCCTTAGTCAAGGTGTTTTCGCGGGGGGTGATATCCTTGGCGCGCAATGCCGAGTCGCAGATTACAATTTCATTGAAGTAATTTTCTGCAGCAAGTGCATTTGCCAATGCTTCGGTGGTAATAGTAGCGTCACCATTGTAGTAGTCCACTTTTCGTGCTATCTCTGTTTCACTCTTCTTTTTATCTTCTTCGCTAGCTATAAGTTTATTGTCCGGTACTTCGGGCATGTTGTTAACAATAGCAACCCGTTTCAGGGTTTCAGGGAAACTAACCTCTGCAGGGAGCATGTAGTCGATTGAAAGTTGTTCTACACTTTGACATCCACTAAAAAGCAATAAGCTGAACAATAGCAGGTAATAAGAATATTTGGTCATAGTCTTCATTCTTTGTTCTAAAAGCAAAAGTAATCTTTTTACTCGGATAACAAAAAGCCTCGAACAGTTTTTAACCGTTCAAGGCTTTTATTAGTGATTGGCCGATTAGCTGTTTATGCATTCTTTCCGTGGCAGTTCTTATATTTCTTACCACTTCCGCAAGGACAAGGGTCATTACGTCCTACTGTTTTTTCCGCACGGATAGGTTCGCGTTTCACTTGTTCACGTGTGTCTTGTTGTGCAGCTGCCTGTTGGTTCGGATCACTCAAGTCTTGTTTCTGTTCGCGATACTTACTTAAGTCTTGACGTTGTTCCGGTGTTGCCTGACGGATTTCTTGAGGCTCCTGTACTGGTATTTGTCCACGCATCAGGATAGAAACTGTTTGGTTGTTAATCTTATCAACCATGACATCAAACAGATTTACAGACTCCAACTTATAGATCAACAATGGGTCTTTCTGTTCATAGCTGGCATTTTGTACGGAATGTTTCAGCTCATCCAGTTCACGCAGATTTTCTTTCCAAGCCTCATCGATAACATGTAACAGAATGGATTTTTCAAATGATTTTACCACTTCCTTACATTCACTGTCGTAAGCAGCCTTTAGGTTACAGGAAATATTGTACATACGCTTACCGTCTGTGATAGGGATAAGAATATTTTCGTACATATGCCCTTGGTTTTCGTAAACTTGTTTGATAACTGGATAGGCAATCTGTGCCATACGCTCAGTTTTACGTTTGAAAAGTTCCATAGCAGAATCGAATGCTCTATCAGCCAGTTTTTCTTTTTTCTCGTTACGGAATTCTTCTTCTGTAAACGGAGTTTCCATTGCCAGTGTTTGCAACAGATCCATTTTGCAATCCTCGTATGTCGGAGTTTCGATAGCATTGGCACAACGATCCCAAATCATATTTACGATATCCATACCGATACGTTCGCCCATCAAGGCATGGCGGCGCTTGGTATAAACTACGGTACGTTGCTTGTTCATAACGTCGTCATATTCCAACAAACGTTTACGGATACCAAAATTGTTTTCTTCCACTTTCTTCTGTGCACGTTCGATAGATTTGGAGATCATACTATGTTCAATCATTTCGCCTTCCTTGAAACCGAGCCTATCCATTACACTGGCAATACGGTCGGAAGAGAATAGACGCATCAGATCATCTTCCAGAGAAACGAAGAATACAGATGATCCCGGGTCACCCTGTCGTCCGGCACGACCACGCAACTGACGGTCTACACGACGTGACTCGTGACGTTCTGTACCGATGATGGCAAGACCACCCGCAGCCTTTACTTCTGGACTTAACTTGATATCGGTACCACGACCTGCCATGTTGGTAGCGATGGTTACCGCACAACTTAAACCGGCTTTTGCTACGATATCCGCTTCTTTTTGATGTAACTTCGCATTTAATACATTGTGCTCAATCTTACGCATAGTCAACATCTTACTCAGCATTTCAGAGATTTCAACGGAGGTAGTACCTACCAATACTGGGCGTCCGGCTGCTACCATCTTTTCAATTTCCTCAATAACAGCTTTATATTTTTCGCGTTTTGTTTTGTAAACACGGTCGTTCATATCATTGCGGGCAATGGGACGATTTGTCGGGATAACGACTACATCGAGCTTATAGATGTCCCAGAGCTCACCTGCTTCCGTCTCGGCAGTACCAGTCATACCGGACAACTTATGATACATGCGGAAATAGTTCTGTAGTGTGATTGTTGCGAACGTTTGTGTCGCAGCTTCCACTTTAACACCTTCCTTGGCCTCAATAGCCTGATGCAAACCATCGGAATAACGACGGCCTTCCATGATACGTCCAGTCTGTTCATCTACAATCTTCACCTGACCATCGATTACTACATATTCGTCATCTTTCTCAAACATGGTATAAGCCTTCAATAACTGATTGATAGTGTGTACACGTTCTGATTTGATGGCAAAGTTTGTCATTAGTTCGTCTTTCTTTTCCAGACGTTGTTCATCTGTCAGCTCTTTCTCATTTTCCAGTTCGGAAAGTTGAGCAGTGATGTCCGGTAATACGAAGAAAGTTGGATCTTCGGAATTACCACTAATCAAGTCCACACCCTTATCTGTCAGATCTACACTGTTCAACTTTTCATCAATGACGAAGTACAGCGGATCGGTAACTTCATGCATGCGTTTATTATTCTGTTCCATGTAGATTTCCTCAGTCTTAAGCATACCTGCTTTGATACCTTGTTCACTCAGGAACTTAATCAATGCCTTATTCTTCGGCAAACACTTGTGGCTACGATACAGAGCAAGGAACCCTTCTTCTATATCTTTCTTATTATCTGAAGCGATGAGACGCTTGGCATCTGCAAGATATTGCGTAGCCAGTTTCTTTTGAGCTTCCACTAGTCTTTCTACCAGTGGACGGAGTTGTTCAAAGAGTTGATCGTCGCCTTTAGGTACTGGACCGGAAATAATTAACGGAGTACGGGCATCATCAATTAATACAGAGTCGACCTCATCGACGATTGCATAATTATGCTGGCGTTGTACAAGGTCTTTGGGACTGATAGCCATATTATCGCGCAAATAGTCGAAACCAAATTCATTGTTCGTACCGAATGTAATATCTGCCAAATAGGCTTGGCGACGTGCATCAGAGTTGGGTTGATGCTTGTCAATACAGTCTACACTCAAACCGTGAAACATATACAACGGTCCCATCCATTCGGAGTCACGTTTAGCCAAATAATCATTCACAGTTACTACATGTACACCGTTTCCGGTCAGTGCATTGAGAAATACCGGTAAGGTAGCTACCAAAGTTTTACCTTCACCTGTTGCCATTTCAGCAATTTTACCTTTGTGTAATACTACACCACCAAATAACTGTACATCATAATGTACCATATTCCATACTGTATCATTACCGCCGGCCATCCAATGATTCTGGTAGATGGCCTTATCACCATCGATACGTACAAAATCTTTGGTCGTAGCGAGTTGACGGTCAAATTCAGTGGCAGTTACTATGATTTCCTCATTCTCTGCGAAACGTTTAGCTGTTTCCTTCACAATGGAGAAAGCTACAGGTAACACATCGTCAAGAGCTTTTTCATAAATATCGAGAATTTCTTTCTCTATTTTATCTATCTGAGCAAATACTTCTTCACGATCTTCCAATTCAATACTTTCAACACTGGACTTCAGCTCTTCTACTTTGGTACGCTGTTCAGTAGCGGCATCACGGATATAGGCTTTCAGTTCTTCTGTTTTGGCGCGTAGGGCGTCATTGTCAAGTTTGGCAACTTCAGGATAAGCGGCTTTAATTTTGTCTACCCACGGTTTGATTTCTTTCATATCGCGAGTGGATTTATTGCCGAAAATCGAGCTTAAAATTTCATTAAATCCCATTTTATATAATTGTTTTTAATATTATTCAATCTTATGAGTGTACAAAGTTACTGATTTCTATACAGATTATACAGATTTGCACTGATTATTTTAGAGGATTGCGCTCTGAATATTCAGCATGGATTATACGGATAATCACGATTCTAATAATTGAGCGCAGTTGCTATACAGGCGTTTGGCGCCCGAATACGCATGAAATTTGTCAAGGTCGGTGCGATGTGATCTGCACTGACTGGGAGATGGGTAGTTTCAGATTTGATACCTCTGCCCATGAGGATAAGCGGTACTGGTATATCTGCAGCACGTACTACGCGATTGTCAGTACTGTTTTCCTGCATGATGGTCCAACCAGGGAGTACTTCGATGAGTAAATCACCAGAACGCTTGCGGTGGAAGCCATTGCGTATATGTTCTATTTCTGGCGACCAAGATCCCAATAACAACCGATAAGCAGAATATACTTTATTTACACCGCTGAACTGAACTAAAAATTCGGCAGACTTCTCTTGCAGTTTGGCAAGGTTTAATTGCTTATTCTCTATTAACTTATGATTGAGATATATTTGTCGGTCGTAAAATCCTTCTACATATTGTCCTTCACCGTAAGTTGCCATCAGGTACATATTCAATAGAGTAGCACACCGGTTTAGGTAGAATTCTCCACCAGGAACACGATATATCCCTACATCAGCACCTTCTGGATCAGCATATCCGGTAGAAGTGATACATAAAAGTATATTCTGCAAACCCACTTTGCGTTCCAGCATATCCAACAAGTTGGCAATACTACGATCTAGACGGGCATATGTATCTTGCATTTCCATAGCACATTCTTGTATGCTACGATGATTATAGTTTCCTGCGTAATAGGTCAGCGCCAACAAGTCAGTAATATCATCTTTACCGATAGTGCTTTTGTCTAAAATTTCCTCGGCAAAACGATTGATTTCATCATTCACAAGTGGGCTGGTTATTAACCGTCTGAATTTGTTTTCTTTTTCAATTTCAAATTTATACTTAAAGGGAGAAGTTCGCCATTCTGGTAGGAACGTATAATTTGTGATAGGATAGATGGGATTCCATTCTATTTCTTTGATACGAAAGTCGAGGGACTGTTGATCATTGTACTGGCTACCCCACCACGGAAATTCACCGTAATAGGTAGATCCACACCATTTTCCCGTTTTGTTGTTTAGCCAAAAAGCACCATTTCCGGCATGTCCGGCAGAAAGAATGGCAGCATCACGAAAAGGAGCTACGGAATATACCAGAGCTGCGTTTCTTGTCGCTATTTTCAGCTCATCGGTTACAGTAGAGGTCAATAACTGTGAAGGAGAGGAGTTCTCATCGGTGTAGTTACCCATAAATTCAGGATCATCTACACAATTCTTGGGACGTAAAGTTTTGGAATCGAGCCAATGTTTAGCTATGATTCCATTCATTGATGGTGTGGTACCAGTATAAATAGTAGCAATTGCTGAAGCACGATCGATTCCGGAGAAAGGAAATTTTACCTGACGGAACACTTTACCTTCACGTATTAATCTCTTAAACCCTTTTTCTCCGTAAAGGGACGAGAACGCCTCCATATAATCGGTGCGTAACTGGTCGATGGTTAGAGTTACCACCAATTTAGGAACAACAGGTAACGGTTGGGCTTGCAAACCGCTGAATGTTAATGCGAGTATAGAGGTTATCAGTCCTTTTTTCATCGAAATATCCAAATAAAACTATTTTTCATTTTTTTTAGAGGAACGAGAGGTGAGAATTAAGTTGTTTCCTGAACGTATCAGCAAACAAAGTGCCAAAGGTAATATTGCTATTGGAAATTTTTGTGGTATTATTGCCCAAAGCAGTATAAAAAGTGTTAAAACTATAAGGTTGGCTTGCATATACCAACTTCTTTGTCTTTTTCTTATTTTATTTATTATCCATGGTAAACAAAATAAATGCAATGGATGAAAGACGAATAGCAGATAATTGGGGCTGACTGCCGGATGTTGTGAAAGGAAAGTGAGGAATGCAAGAATACATCCTGCTATTCCAGCAGAAAAAAAGAGTATGAGGTCAATACCCCATAAAGTTCTCTGCTGACGAAGACCATAAATAGTAGCAACTGTAACTATGATGAATAACAATAGTGCCGATTGCATTGGCGTGATACCTCCCGATTGGAAATCAATAGCATTTTTCCCCGTTACCACAATTTTTTCTTCAGAAGAGACTAGTGGGCGTATCTGTCCTTTTTTGTCTATAATCCGGGCTGTATTGAAATATTCTTGCAAATAGAATGGTACAAACATCATCAACTTACGATTGATTGGTTTGTCGGCCTGGCTACCCATGCACATGTCCATTCCGAAACGCGACCATAAATGCCCTTCGCTATATTTATGTAGTAAATCTCGAAAAGTGACTCCTGTATCATTATCGGTCATATTGTCAGCATATTGTAAAACACCATCAATGGCTTTTTCTATCTGATCGCGTGGACGGGTCGCACAATTATCGTAAAAGAAGTTGTAGCGATAAACACGGTTTTCTGGACGGTAGTTCTCTTCCAGCAAAGAGATCAACTTCTCTTTTTCCCGAGGAGTGAGGTTCAGTACCTGCTGCCATACGTCACGTCCCTGTGAGTTATATTCACGGGTAAAGTGATTATAGTCGGTCACTCCAAGCTGGTAATCCGTATTTCCTAAAGCAAAGCGGAGAATGAAATGAGGAGCGTCGAAGTTAAATATTCCATAATTGAAGATAACGTCAATGTCCCGCGTGTAATTTTCATATCGAATAGCGGTATGTCCGAAAAGAAAATAAATTTCCCCCCCTGGAGCACATGTCAGCAAACTGATACGGGTAGAATCGGGCGTATCTATCTCTTGAATACCTGTCTGAGTAACACTTACAGAAGAACAGGTTAGGAAGGCGAACAGGTATATGATAAAAATTAAATGCTGTTTCATGGCTGCAAACTTATGGAAAATCTCTGGAATAGCAAGAATTTATTCATCTTAAAAGTTTTCTGTTATTGTTATTTTGAGACACTTGAGTCTGTCGAATGGGTAATCTGATTAAATCTGATGATACTAATATACAATTATAGAAATTGTTTTGTCTTATAATGAATTTTGAAATATGATTTTTTATTTTTTGTAAATGTGAAGGTTTTAAATATAGTCATTGCAGAGTCTTTGTAGAAAGTTAGATAGAAAATAGCTCCTTTATTATAATAAAACACTACCTTTGTCCCCTCAAAGATAAAAATAAGACAGTGAATCTCATTATTGATATAGGAAATACGGTGGCTAAGATTGCGGCGTTCAATGGAAATACATTGCAGGAAGTGATATATGATTCTAATAAAACGTTAGAAAAGTTATCCGCTTTTTGTTGTAAATATATATTTGAAAGAGCGATTGTGGCTACCGTCATAGATCTTGGCAAACAAGCTTTGATACAATTGGAATTATTGTCTGTTCCAGTACTTTGGTTAGATGAAAAAACGTCGCTTCCGATAGAAAACCTTTATGAAACTCCACTGACGCTGGGCTATGACCGTATAGCTGCTGTTGTGGGAGCGAATGAACAATTTCCCGATAAAAATATTCTGGTGATTGACGCCGGTACTTGTATTACATACGAGTTTATTGATGCTACTGGTCGTTATCATGGAGGAAATATCTCTCCGGGCATGCAGATGCGTTTCAGGGCCTTGCATCAGTTTACAGGAAGGCTTCCGCTGGTATCAGCTGAGGGGGAACGGGTATCAATAGGTAAGAATACTGATACGGCTATTCGCGAAGGGGTATTGAAAGGTATTGAACATGAAATTTCAGGTTACATTATGGCTATGAAGCATAAATATGCTGAAGTTTTGGTTTTTTTAACGGGCGGTGATGATTTTTCTTTTGATACAAACTTAAAAAGTATCATCTTTGCAGACAGATTTTTAGTGTTGAAAGGATTAAATAGAATTTTAAACTATAATAATGATAGGATATAGACAAACACTCTTGGTGTTCTTGCTAATAATAGTGTCCGGAGCGATCTTCGCTCAAAATAATACAAACTCTCCTTATACACGATATGGATATGGACAGTTAGCAGACCAAGGTTCAGGTAATAGCAAGGCCATGGGTGGTATTGCATACGGGTTGCGAGATAAATTTCAGACTAATTTCGTGAATCCGGCTTCCTATACGGCGATTGATTCACTTACATTTATTTTCGACGGAGGTATCTCATTGCAAAATACTAATTTTAGCGATGGGAAAGTGAAGAAAAACGCCAAAAATTCCAGTTTCGACTATATTACTATGCAATTCCGTTTGGGTAAATGGGCTGCTATGAGTTTAGGGTTATTACCATATTCGAATGTGGGTTATAGTTTGGGGGAATATCGTGAGAATTCAAAAGTGGAGACTAGTTCGAATACAGTGACATATTCTGGCGAAGGTGGTTTGCATCAACTTTATTTAGGGGCAGGTTTTAAAATATTTAAAAATCTTTCCGTAGGTGCGAATATTTCGTATCTTTGGGGAGATGTAACACGAACTTTGGCGGAACAATTTCCGTCTAATTCATCAATTATGCCACTGACAACAGTATCTAATGTGGCAATAAAGAGTTATAAACTAGATCTTGGTGCACAGTATACACATCAGTTTGGCAAAAAAAATGAAATAACGGTGGGAGCAGTTTTTACACCGGGACATGACTTGAGTAATAATACATATTTTCAAGACCAATTGGGTAACTCCAATACGGGGTCTACTATAACAGTAAGAGATACAACTGTGATTTGTGGAACACCCATGACACTTGGAGTTGGTCTTACGTATACGTACGACAATCGATTGACGGTAGGTGCTGATTTTATGTATCAGAATTGGGGATCGGTGACTTATATGAATGAAGATGATGCTTTCTGTAATCGTACGAAAATATCCGTAGGTGCGGAATTTCTTCCAAATCCGTTGGGGAGAAGTTATTTTGCTCATGTGAAATATCGTTTGGGAGCTTATTATTCTCAACCTTATTATAAAATAAAAGGAGAACGTGCAGCTAACGAATATGGTCTTACTGCCGGTTTTGGACTACCTATTCCGCGTACACGTTCTGTGTTGAGTCTTTCGGCACAATACGTAAGAACAGAAGGGACGAACGCGACTTTTGTGAATGAAAATACATTGCGTATCTGCATTGGAGTGACTTTTAATGAACGTTGGTTCTTTAAACGTAGAGTTGATTAATGGTGAATAGACAATATAACAACTAAAATTTAGATACAATGAAAATTAAAACGCTTGTAGCTATTTTACTCCTTTCGGGTGGAGTAAACAGCGCTTTCGCACAAAATGATTGTAATGCAAACAGTAGTATTTCTCATGAGGCGGTGAAAGCCGGTAATTTTAAAGATGCATATGCTCCTTGTATGGCTGTGCTGAAAGATTGTCCAACATTGAGATATTATACTTTTACTGATGCTCAAAAGATTTTAGTAGGTTTTCTGAATCAGATTAAAGATAGAAATTCTGCTGATTACAAGAAATACTTTGATGAATTGATGAATGTATATGATTTGAGAATGAAATACATTCCTGAATTTATTCAGAAAGGTATGAAAGGCGTACCGAGTGTTGCAGATGCTTTGGGCGCAAAAGCGGTAGACTATATTCAATATGCCCCGCAACCAGATTTGGATCAAGCTTATCAATGGTTAAAAGAATCAATAGAAGCTGAGAAGGCTGGTTCTAAAGGTGCTGTACTTCACTACTTTTTGGATGTTTCTATGCAAAAAGTAAAAGCTGATAATAATTTCACCGATCAGTTCTTCCAGGATTATATTAATGCTTCTCAATATGCTGATGAGGCTATTGCAGCAGAAACTAAACCTGCTACAAAAGCTAATTTGCAGGCAATTAAGGATAATTTGGTAGCAATGTTTATTAATAGTGGTGTTGCCGATTGCGAATCATTACAGAATATTTATGGGCCGAAAGTAGAAGCTAATAAAACTGATTCTGCTTTTTTGAAGAAAACCATTGCTATTTTAAAGATGCAAAAGTGTAATGATAGTGAAGTTTACTTCAAGGCTTCTGAATATTTGTATGCTGTGAATCCGACTGCTGACGCAGCTGTTGGTGTAGCATATATGTACTATAAGAAAAATGATTTTGATAATGCTGTGAAGTTTTTTGATGAGGCTCTGAATATGGAAACTGACAGCAAAAAGAAAGCAGAAATGGCATATGCTACTGCTGCAGCTTTATGGCAGGCCAAGAAGTTGTCTCAGGCAAGGACATATGCTCAAAAAGCTATTAACTTTAATGAAAGTTATGGTGAACCCTATATTTTGCTGGCGCAAATGTATGGAGCTAATCCTAATTGGAGTGACGAACCTGCATTAAATAAGTGTACGTATTTTGTGGTTATTGACAAGTTGCAACGTGCTAAAGCCGTTGATCCGAGTGTGACGGATAAAGTAAACGAATTAATATCAACGTATGCACGTCATACTCCGCAAGCTAAAGACCTCTTTATGTTAGGTTATAAAGCCGGTGATCGTATCACTATTGGCGGTTGGATAGGTGAGTCTACAACCATTCGATAGAGAATATGTTGTTACAACTCGATAACGTTGTCAATCTTAAAAATATGAGCATAACCATTGTCCTTACGGCAATGGTTATGTTTCTTTTATTTTCTTCCTGTTCGGGAGGAAAAAAAGACTTGGGTGCTGCGATTACTGAACGTGATTCATTACCTGTAATGGATACTCGGGGGGTGACGACATTGGTTTCAGACTCGGGAGTTACCCGTTACAGGGTTAATACGGAAGAATGGTTGATTTTTGATCGTAAATCACCTTCTTATTGGGCATTTGAAAAAGGAATATACCTAGAGAAATTTGATTCTTTGTTTCAAGTGGAAGCCAGTATAAAAGCTGACACTGCTTATCATTATGATAAGGAACGGCTATGGAAGTTGATGGGAAATGTTCACATCCAGAATTTGAAAGGTGAGAAATTCGATACGGAACTACTATATTGGGATCAGAATAAACATAAGGTATATTCTGATAAAAGGGTACGTATTGAACAACCTGATCAGGTTATTTATGCCATAGGTTTTGAATCGGATGAGCAGTTGAATAAATATCGCTTTTTTAAGACGGAGGGTATCTTTTATGTAGATGAGGAAAATACAGCTCCAATGGATACTTTGCAGAACGATAGCATCAAATAGCAGAATGGATACGATTATTTACTTGTTGATGACGATGGCTTTTTCCGCTTTCTTTTCTGGAATGGAGATTGCTTTTGTTTCTGTTGATAAACTACGTTTTGAGATGGAACGGAAACCGGGGGTTATTTCAAATATTCTGGTTTGTTTTTTTCGCAATCCGAACAATTTTATTTCTACTATGTTGGTGGGAAATAATATTGCATTGGTCATTTATGGTATTTTGATGGCACAGATAATTGAAGTTAATCTTTTGGCAGGAGTTATCTCAAATCATTTTGTGCTTGTACTGGTGCAGACTATTATTTCTACGTTTATTATTTTGGTAACAGGAGAGTTTCTGCCCAAGACTTTGTTTAAAATCAATCCCAATTTAATGTTGAGGGTTTGTGCTATACCTTTATTTATTTGTTATGTCATTCTGTTTCCCATATCGAAGTTTGCTTCGGGTATTTCTTATCTTTTCCTGCGGCTGCTGGGTATGAAGATAAACAAGGAAGCGTCTGCTAAGGCTTTTGGTAAAGTTGATTTGGACTATTTTGTTCAAACGGGTATTGAGAATGCCGCTAATGAGGAAGAATTGGATGCGGAGGTGAAAATCTTTCAGAATGCTCTCGATTTCTCCAATGTTAAGATACGCGATTGTATTGTGCCTCGTACAGAAGTGGTGGCAGTGGATGTTACGGTTTCGCTGGAAGACTTGAAAAGCTTGTTTGTGGAGTCGGGTATTTCTAAGATTATTGTTTATGATGGAAACATAGATAATGTAATAGGTTATATTCATTCCTCTGAAATGTTTCGCAATCCGGTAGATTGGCGGAATAATGTCAAGGAAGTTCCTATTGTACCCGAAACGATGGCGGCACATAAGTTGATGAAACTTTTTATGCAGCAGAAAAAGACAATTGCAGTTGTAGTTGATGAATTTGGGGGGACATCTGGTATCGTCTCTTTGGAAGATTTGGTGGAAGAAATTTTTGGAGATATTGAAGATGAACATGATAACACGTCGTATGTTTGTAAACAGATTGGTGAACACGAATATGTACTTTCAGCACGTCTGGAAATAGAAAAAGTGAACGAGACTTTTGGATTGGAATTACCGGAGTCAGATGAATATCTGACAGTAAGTGGATTAATTTTGAATCGTTATCAGAGTTTTCCAAAATTGCATGAGGTAGTTGTGGTAGACCAATATCAGTTCAAAATAATCAAAGTAACAGCAACAAAAATAGAGTTGGTGCGGTTGAAAGTCGTTGAATAATCTCGTTTAGGTATAAATTTTTAGAGAATAAATAGATGCGTATTAGCATTTTTTGTATCTTCGTGCGCTAAAATGAACATGAATGGAAAATAATAATAAACAAATAAATCATATTAACTAAAATGGCAACATTACAAAACATTCGGTCTAAAGGGCCTTTATTGGTGATTGTTATTGGTTTGGCGCTGTTTGCCTTCATCGCGGGAGACGCGTGGAAAGTACTTCAGCCACATCAATCACAAGATGTAGGTGAAGTGAACGGGGAAACAATTTCCGCTCAGGATTTCCAGGCGTTGGTAGAAGAATATACGGAAGTCGTAAAATTCTCCAGCGGTTTGAACGCATTGAGTGATGAACAGACTAACCAAATCAAAGATGAAGTATGGAGATCATACGTTAACAATAAATTGATTGAGAACGAGGCTGAAAAGTTGGGCCTAACTGTTTCTAAGGCAGAAATTCAAGCTATTATTGATGCAGGTATACATCCGATGTTGCAGCAGACTCCGTTCCGTAACCCGCAGACTGGAGCTTTTGATAAGGATATGTTAAAGAAGTTTTTGGTGGATTATTCTAAGATGAATCAGGCTCAGATGCCTGCTCAATATGCAGAATATTATAACTCTATGTATAAGTTCTGGTCTTTCATCGAAAAATCACTTGTGCAGGCCCGTTTGCAGGAAAAATATCAAGCATTGGTTATTAAGTCATTGTTCTCAAATCCGGTTGAAGCACAAGATGCATTCGATGCAAGGGTAGATCAATCCGATTTATTGTTGGCTGCTATTCCTTATTCTTCTATTGTAGATTCTACAATTGTTATTAAGGAAGCGGACTTGAAAGAGGCATACGATAAGAAAAAAGAACAATTCAGACAATATGTGGAAACTCGTAATATTAAATTTATTGATGTACAAGTAACAGCAAGCCCTGAGGATAAGGCTGCTATTCAGGAAGAAGTAGAGGAATATACAACTCAGATGAGTAGTAATAATGAAGATTATACTACTTTTATTCGTTCAACTGGATCTGTTACTCCGTATGTTGATTTGTTCTATACAACAAAATCTTTGCCTGCTGATGTGGTTGCACGTTTGGATTCTGTGACGGTAGGCGGTGTGTTTGGTCCCTACTACAATGTATCCGACAATACTATCAACTCTTTCAAAAAGTTGGCTTTTGCTGCTTTGGCAGACTCTATCGAATATCGTCAAATTCAGGTTGTAGCTGATAATGCTGACAAAACTAAAGCTTTGGCAGATTCTATTTTTGGTGCTATCAAGGATGGTGCAAGCTTTGCAGAAGTTGCTAAAAAATACGGTCAAACCGGCGAACCTGCCTGGATTTCTTCTGCTAATTATGAGGGTGCGCAGATTGATGGTGACAATTTGAAATATGTGAAGACTATTACAAGTTTGGCTCAGAATGAGTTGGTTAATCTAGCTTTAGGGCAAGCAAATGTTATCTTGCAGGTTACTAACAAGAAAGCTGTTAAGGATAAATATAAAGTGGCTGTTATCAAACGTCCGGTTGAATTTAGTAAGGAGACTTATAATAAGGCGTATAATGATTTTAGCCAGTTTATTGCTGTCAATAATACATTGGATAAGATGAGTGCTAATGCGGAAGATGCAGGTTATAAATTATTGGATAGAACTGATCTTTATAGTTCAGAACATGGCATTGGTGGTGTGAAGGGTACAAAAGATGCTTTGAAATGGGCGTTCTCTGCTAAAATAGGTGAAATTTCAGGTCTGTACGAATGTGGCGAAAGTGATCATATGATGGTAGTAGGTGTTGCAAATATTGTTCCAGAAGGTTATCGTCCGTTGGCTTTAGTAAAAGACCAGTTGAGAAATGAGATTCTTCGTGATAAGAAAGCTGAAATAATTATGGCTGATATGAAGGCTGTAGGTGCTGTTTCATTTGATCAATATAAAAATATGGCTAATGCAGTTAGTGATTCTGTAAAACACGTTACTTTCGCAGCTCCGGCATATGTCCCGGTATTGCGTAGTAGTGAGCCTTTAGTAGGTGCTTATGCGTCTATTGCAGAATTAAATAAACTGAGCGCTCCTATCAAGGGTAATGGTGGTGTATTCGTTCTTCAACCATATGCAAAAGAGAAGTTGAATGAGACATTTAATCAGGAGACAGAAGAAAGTACTTTGGAAAGTATGCATGTACGTATGGCAAGTCAGTTTATTAACGACTTGTATCTGAATGCAGATGTGAAAGATAATCGTTATCTGTTCTTTTAAAAAGTGAGTTGAATAAAATAGCATAGTAAAAAGCCGTCCGAATACGTCGGACGGCTTTTTTATTATCAAAATACTGCATCGCTTTGCCTTTATGCAACTTTATTTCTACCTTTGCATTTAATTCACCATAGAAGATACAGGACTTTTATATTCTGTTATTTTGTCTGTCATTTTAAGTATAGCTGAAAAAATCTTCTAATGCGTACATTAAGGGAATAGATTCTTCAGAATGACAGATCGTATGTGTTGAAAACTAAAAGATAGATTATATGCAGAAACAATCCCTCTTAGGACTAACCCTTATCGAATTGCAAGCAGTAGTAAAAAAACTGGGAATGCCTAGGTTTGCTGCTAAACAGATTGCAGAGTGGCTGTACGATAAGAAAGTGGCTTCCGTTGATGATATGACAAATTTGTCGTTAAAACATCGGGAACTGTTAAAAGAACAGTATGAGGTAGGTATTGCAGCTCCGGTGGATGAAATGCGGTCGGTAGATGGTACAGTGAAATACCTTTATCGAGTGGGAAGTAGTCACTTTGTAGAAACTGTTTATATTCCCGATGATGATCGTGCTACATTATGTGTTTCTTCGCAAGTGGGATGCAAAATGAACTGTAAATTCTGTATGACAGGTAAGCAAGGTTTTATAACTAATCTGACTGCCAACCAAATCATAAATCAGATAAGTTCTTTGCCGGAGCGAGATAATCTAACAAATGTTGTGATGATGGGAATGGGAGAACCATTGGATAATTTGGATGAAGTGTTGAAAGCATTGGAAATTATGACTTCATCCTATGGCTATGGTTGGAGTCCGAAACGTATCACACTCTCTTCTGTCGGTCTTCGTAAAGGGTTACAACGTTTTATTGAAGAAACAGACTGCCATTTGGCAATCAGTCTTCATTCTCCAATAGTATTGCAACGTCGTGAATTGATGCCTGCAGAAAAAGCTTTTTCTATTATTGAAATAGTAGATTTGTTAAGAAACTATGATTTTAGCAAACAACGCAGACTATCTTTCGAATATATTGTTTTTAAAGGAGTGAACGATTCGTTGCTTTATGCTAAGGAGTTGTTGAAGTTGTTGCGTGGTGTAGATTGCAGAGTAAATTTGATACGTTTTCATGCTATTCCAGGAGTAGATTTGGAAGGCGCTAATATGGAAACGATGATAACTTTCCGTGATTATTTGACTTCCCGCGGACTTTTCACCACAATTCGCGCATCTCGCGGAGAAGATATATTTGCTGCATGCGGTATGTTGTCTACAGCTAGGCAAGAGGAGAATAAAGAAGAATTAATATAAATTATTAACTTTAGCGGTTTGTATATACGATTTTTTCGTAGCTTTGTAAGAAACTAAAAAACATAGAGATATGAAGAAACGCCTGTTTTATTTAAGTATGGTTTTCGTTATGACGTTGTTTTCAGCGTGTGGTAACGGTAAAAAGGGGGTGTTTACTCCGACTTCCAGTGGTCGTGCGTATGAAATTCTGGTAGTGGTTGATCCTGGATTATGGGAACGTCCTGCCGGTCGTGCCCTTTATGATGTGCTTGATACGGATGTGCCGGGATTACCTCAATCTGAACGTTCATTCCGTATCATGTATACTTCTCCTGCAAATTATGACTCAACGTTGAAGTTGATTCGTAACATTATTATTGTAGAAGTGAATAAAGATCTCTATACGCAACCTAAGTTCAAATATGCAAAGGATGTATATGCTGCGCCTCAGTTAATCTTGACTATTCAGGCACCGGACGAAGCTTCATTCGAGAAGTTTGTAGAGGAAAATAAGCAGGTTATTATTGATTTCTTTACTCATGCCGAGATGAATCGTCAAATTTCTGTTTTGAAAGATAAGCATAGTGACTATATTTCTACAAAGGTAAAGAGTATGTTCGACTGTGACGTATGGGTACCCGGTGAACTGACTTCTACTAAACAAGGTGAAAACTTTTTCTGGGCAGGTACTAATGCTGCTACTGGCGATCAGAATTTTGTAATCTACTCTTATCCCTATACAGATAAGGATACATTTACCAAAGAATATTTTGTTCAGAAGCGTGACTCCGTTATGAAAGTGAATATCCCTGGGGCAAGAGAGGGTATGTATATGGAAACAGATTCTTTGATGACCGATGTACGTCCTATTTCCGTACAGGGTGATTATGCGCTTGAAGCTCGTGGATTGTGGCGTGTAAAGGGGGATTATATGGGCGGTCCATATGTTTCACACGCTCGTTTGGATAAGTCCAACCAGCGTATTATCGTATCTGAAATATTTGTGTATTCACCTGATAAATTAAAACGTAACTTGGTACGTCAGATGGAAGCTTCATTGTATACTTTGAAATTACCTAACAGTAAACATGGGGGAGCTGAAATACCATTGGGAGTAACGAAACAAGATACTACTAAAATTATAAAATAAGAATGGAAGATAATAAAATAAGGGTAGGCATTACGCAAGGAGATATTAATGGAGTGGGATATGAAGTTATTTTGAAAGTATTCTCAGATCCTACTATGTTAGAGTTGTGTACACCTATTATTTATGGTTCGCCTAAGGTTGCCGCTTATCATCGTAAATCTCTTGATTTACCTACGAACTTTAGTATCGTCAACTCGGCATCGGAAGCAGCCAACAATCGCCTGAATGTGGTAAATTGTACAGATGATGAAGTGAAAGTTGAGTTCTCTAAGCCTGACTTTGAGGCTGGTAAAGCTGCACTTGACGCTCTTGAGAAGGCAATAGAGGAGTATAAAGAAGGATTGGTAGATGTGATTGTGACAGCTCCCATCAACAAGCATACTATTCAGTCGAATGAATTTTCATTTCCCGGTCATACGGAATATATTGAAGGGAAACTGGGGAATGGAGAGAAGGCTTTGATGATATTGATGAAAGATGATTTCCGTGTAGCATTGGTAACGGGACATATTCCTGTAAGAGAGATTGCATCTACCATTACCAAGGAATTGATACAGGAGAAGTTGGCTATTTTTAATCATTCTTTGAAGCAAGATTTTGGTATCGGTACGCCGCGTATTGCGGTACTTTCTTTAAATCCGCATGCAGGTGATGAAGGGTTGCTCGGAACGGAAGAACAAGAAATAATTATTCCAGCTATTCAGGAAATGGCGGCTAAAGGTATACTTTGTTATGGCCCTTATCCTGCCGATGGGTTTATGGGTGCTGGTAATTTTGCCCATTTTGATGGTGTGTTGGCAATGTATCATGACCAGGGATTGGCTCCATTTAAAGCTTTAGCTATGGATGAAGGGGTAAACTATACTGCTGGACTACCGGTAGTACGTACTTCGCCAGCTCATGGTACGGCATACGATATTGCCGGAAAGGGGTTAGCATCTGAAGATTCTTTTCGTCAGGCTGTTTATGTGGCTATTGATGTGTTCCGTAACCGTCAGCGTGAAAAAGTGGCACATGCCAATCCACTGCGAAAACAGTATTATGAGAAACGTGATGACAGTGATAAACTGAAACTCGATAGTGTAGAAGAAGATTTGTAGTATGACGAAAGCGGAAATACAACAAGTAAAATTACGATTTGGTATCATTGGTAATAACGAGACATTGATGCGTGCTATTGATATTGCCATTCAGGTAGCTCCTACTGACTTGTCGGTATTGATTACTGGGGAGAGTGGTGTGGGTAAAGAAAGCTTTCCGCAGATTATCCATCAATTCAGCCGAAGAAAGCATGGGCAGTATATAGCTGTCAATTGTGGTGCCATTCCTGAAGGGACGATTGACTCAGAACTTTTCGGGCACGAAAAAGGGGCATTTACCGGTGCCATCGGTGAACGTAAGGGTTATTTCGGTGAAGCTAATGGTGGTACTATTTTTCTAGATGAGGTAGGGGAGTTACCTCTGCCCACTCAGGCACGTTTGCTTCGTGTTCTTGAATCAGGAGAATTCATCAAGGTGGGTTCCTCTAAAGTGGAGAAAACAAATGTACGTATTGTTGCTGCTACCAATGTAAATTTGGCACAAGCCATTGCTGACGGTCGTTTTCGCGAAGATTTATATTATCGTCTGAATACAGTTCCTATTCAGGTACCGCCATTGCGTGAGCGCGGAGAGGATGTTGTGTTGTTATTCCGTAAATTTGCTTCCGACTTTGCCGAGAAGTATCGGATGCCTGCCATTCAGCTTGCAGAAGATGCTAAGCAGATGTTGTTAGCATACTCTTGGCCTGGAAATGTGCGTCAGTTGAAGAATATCACGGAGCAGATTTCTATTATTGAAACTAATCGTGAAATAAGTGCTTCTATTTTGAAAGGATATTTACCTGTTCAGAATAATGTACAACGTTTTCCCGCTTTACTAGGTATGAAAGAAAACAAAGGTTTTGAAAGTGAGCGGGAGATACTTTATCAGGTATTGTTTGATATGAGGCATGACGTTACTGAATTAAAAAAACTGGTACATGAGATTATGCAGGAACGTGGCTCTTCTGTGGGAACTTCCTCGGTTACTCCTACTACGTACCTTACTCCAACACCTCCTGTGGTAGCTTCGGTACCGGCTGTAGTGCCGACTATTATTCATCCGTCGGCGAAGTCTGTTTCCGAAGTGGATGATGATATTCAGGATACGGAGGAATATGTAGAAGAATCGCTTTCTCTGGATGAGGTGGAAAAAGAAATGATACGTAAAGCCCTTGAAAAACATCATGGAAAGCGCAAAAGTGCCGCAAAGGATTTAAATATCTCTGAGCGCACACTATACAGAAAGATAAAAGAATATGGATTGGATTAAAAAAATAACACTGGTTGTTTCTTTGGTGAGTCTGGTGTTTGTGGTATATTCTTGCCGTATTTCTATGGGACTTGCTCCGATAAGTTCTATTGATTACAGTAAGGTGAAGACTATTTCCATTGCGGAATTTCCCAATCGTGCGGAGTATGTTTATGTTCCCATGGCTACTGAATTTAACCAGAAGTTGAAGGATATGTTTATCCAACAAACTCGTTTACAATTGGTAAACTCCAACGGTGACTTGGAAATAGATGGTGAAATAACTGGTTACAATCAATATAATGAGGCTGTTGCTGCTGATGGATTCTCTTCCAAAGTGAAGGTTACCATGACTGTTAATGTGCGCTTTGTGAATAATACCAATCACGAAGAAGACTTTGAGCAGCAGTTTTCTGCCTTCCAGACATACGATTCGTCACTGCTATTGACCGATGTGCAGGACGGCTTAATAACCAAAATGATTAAGGATATTACAGAACAGATATTTAATGCAACTGTAGCTAATTGGTAATCGAAGAAAATGACTTCTGCACACCTGCAACAATGGATATCATATCCTGAAACGTTGAATAGAGACACCTTGTACGAACTACGTACTTTAGTAGCTCGTTATCCTTATTTCCAATCAGTTAGGTTGTTGTTCCTCAAGAACCTGTATTTGTTACATGATATCAACTTCGGTACGGAGTTACGCAAGGCGGTGCTGTATGTAGCCGATCGTCGTGTACTGTTCTATTTGATAGAGGGTGACCGGTATACTCTGAAGTCCAAGACATCTTCTTTGTTGTCTTCCAAAGTTTTGGAGGAAGAACCGAGTGTAGATCGTACACTATCCTTGATCGACGCTTTTTTGGCCACTGTTCCGGAAGAACATTCACAACCCATGGAACTGGATTATACGATGGACTATACATCTTTCTTGATGCAGGATGACGGGCGGATAGGAGAAATAATTTTGGAAACAGATATCCCTAAATTGCGGGGGCATGAGTTAATAGACGGTTTTATCCAAAAGAGTGAAACTATGGAAGTACCTGCTTTTGAGAAACCTGTACCTTATAGATTAGAGAAAGATGAGAATCTCATCAATGAAAGCAAGATGCCTTTGGCAGAAATCGTAGGAGATGAACTTACATTGGGGGATACAGAAGAAAACAGTATAGACGATAGCTGTTTTACGGAGACTTTGGCTAAAATCTATGTTAAACAGCGCAGATATGATAAAGCCCTTGAAATAATTAAAAAATTAAGCTTGAATTATCCAAAAAAAAATGCTTACTTTGCAGACCAAATCAGATTTTTAGAGAAATTGATTATTAACGCTAAATCAAAATAACAAAATGTACTTCTTATTAATTATTTTAATGGTGATTGCATCCTTGTTGATGTGTTTCATTGTGTTGATCCAGAATTCCAAAGGCGGTGGTTTGGCTTCGGGGTTCTCTTCATCCAATCAAATCATGGGTGTGCGCAAGACTACTGACTTTTTAGAAAAAGCTACATGGGGATTTGCTGCATTTATGGTAGTGATGAGCATTGCTTCTGCTTATGTAGTTCCAAGTGCTTCTCATAAGAGTGGTGATGTAATTATGGAACAAGCCCAGCAAGAAGAAAAAACAAATCCGTATAATATGCCGGTAGGTACTACTGCTCCGCAGGCTGAAACTCCTGCAACAACAGCTCCTGCAACAACAAACGGCTCTGACTCTGCGGAAAATTAATCATAGATTAATTTGTATTCATATCCAGCGGAATTGCGCAATAATAAGTTGCCCAGTTCCGCTGTTTTTTTTGAATATGTGCGGATATAACTTATATTTAGCTAATTTTGTACTTATATTCAGAATCTATTTACTACTATAACATACTATTTAAAATGACAACTACTGACAAAATTCATCAAACACTGCGCGATTCTGCAGGTATGCGTTGGACGGTGTTACTGCTTTTAGCTTTTGCTATGTTCTGTTCATATATTTTTATGGACATACTTTCACCTATTAAGGATTTGATGCAGTCTACGCGTGGCTGGGACTCAACTGCGTTTGGTACGATGCAAGGTTCTGAGACATTCCTTAATGTATTTGTGTTTTTTCTTATCTTTGCTGGTATTATCCTCGATAAAATGGGGGTACGTTTTACTGCAATTCTTTCGGGTGCCGTAATGCTTGTTGGTGCTACTATTAATTGGTATGCGGTGACTGATAGTTTTCAGGGAAGTGGACTTCATACTTGGTTCACTAATAATCTGAATTATATTCCTGGATTTGATGAGTTGGGTATTTCTCCGTTCTATAAAGGTATGCCTGCGTCGGCTAAGTTTGCAGCAATTGGTTTTATGATCTTTGGTTGTGGTGTTGAGATGGCCGGTATTACAGTTTCTCGTGGTATTGTCAAATGGTTTAAAGGACGTGAGATGGCTCTTGCCATGGGGTCAGAAATGGCTCTTGCTCGTTTGGGGGTTGCTACTTGTATGATATTCTCTCCAGTTTTTGCTAGATTGGGAGGAGTTATTGATGTTTCACGTTCGGTGGCATTTGGAGTTGTTCTGTTGTTCATAGCGCTCATTATGTTTATTGTTTATTTCTTTCTGGACAAGAAGCTTGATGCTCAAACCGGTGAAGCTGAAGAGAAAGATGATCCATTTAAGATTAGCGATCTTGGTACAATTCTGTCAAGTAGTGGCTTTTGGTTGGTAGCCCTTCTTTGTGTACTTTATTATTCTGCTATATTCCCTTTTCAGAAGTATGCAGTAAATATGTTACAGTGTAACTTAGTATTCAAGGAAGTTCCTGCTGACTCTTTTTGGGCTACTAATACGGTAACAATCATTCAATATTGTATAATGCTTGTTGTTGCTGGTGCTTCTTTTGCGAGTAACTTTATGAAGAAAGTAAGTTTGAAATACAGTTTACTTACTCTTGCCAGTATATTATTGGTCGTATTCTGTTATATGGGATATATGCGTCAGAGCGCAGAGACGGTATTTGCTGTATTTCCTTTACTTGCCGTGGGTATTACTCCGATACTTGGTAACTATGTCGATCATAAAGGTAAAGCTGCTTCTATGCTTGTAATCGGTTCTTTGTTACTTATTCTTTGTCATCTTACCTTTGCGTTTGTGCTTCCGATATTTAGAGATAATGCAATTGGTGGTATTGTCATAGCTTATCTTACTATATTGGTTCTTGGAGCGAGTTTTTCTTTGGTACCTGCTTCTTTATGGCCCAGTGTTCCAAAGCTGGTCGACGCCAAAATTATCGGTAGTGCTTATGCGCTTATCTTTTGGGTTCAGAATATTGGTCTTTGGCTCTTTCCTCTTCTTATTGGTAAAGTGCTTGATAAAACCAATACACAACTTGTAGCCGACTTGAACAGTGGACTGATCACTTCAGAAGAAGCTGCTGTTTCGTATAACTACACTGCACCATTAGTAATGCTTGCTTGTCTCGGTGTTGCTGCTTTGATATTAGGTTTAGTACTTAAAGTGGTCGATAAAAAGAAAGGACTTGGTTTGGAGGAACCTAATATCAAGGGGTAAGTATGTTGGATATAAAAGGAAAAATTAATCTACTTGATGCAGTTCCAGTTCAATGTGAACATATTACCACCGAGTGGAAAGGTGAATGCGCAGTACTCACCTTTCCCCGATTTAAATATGAATGGATGCGTCGTTTCTTGTTGCCGAAAGGTATGTCTCCCAATATCCATGTCCGGTTGGAAGAACACGGTTCGGTGGTGTGGCGTTCAATAGATGGACAACGGACTGTACAGGAGATTATTTCCATGCTTGCCGGATACTTTCAAGATGAAAAGACTTATCCTTCACGTGTCGCTACTTATGTAATGCAACTACAAAAGGATGGATTTATTCAATTAAGAATTAAAAATTAAAAGATATGAGGCTGCGCAATGTAAAATATGACTTTAGTTGCGCAGCCTCATATCTTTTAACTTTTAAGGATTTAGTTCACTAAAATTTTCCTTCTTCTCTATCTACTTTTATCAATCCTCCTGTCGCTGTATCAAATAATACTTTTACGGTTGAATTCTTGTTGAACAATACTGGTGCAAGGTATTCGATTGTACCGAACTGGGTAATAGGTAGTTCTCCGTCAAACAGACGTTTATTGTTATTGTCTGTCAATGTTACGTGTGCCCTGCCCGGAACATTATAGGCTATACCGTCCATTTTTTTCTTACCATCGTCTACTGGAAGGGTGGGTGTCTTTAAATCACTTATACTGATATAATACGGTTCACCTGCTAAATCATCATTAGCAACTATACCCAAGCGTTTTGAAAAGCGGAAAACGATTTCATTATCCATTTCTTTGGGCGTCAACCGGATGGTGAAGGTTTTTGTTTCTTTCTTTATCTGACCAGAGAACATTTCTGTCATGGCACGTTCCTGTAAATTCAGATTATCAAGCATAATTTTGAGTTGTGCACCATCTTGCGGCATATTATCAGCTTCGCCGCGTAGAAAGGCATTTTTACTCTCGCGGATATTGTAAATCTCTTTGGCTACCAATTCGGCCATTTTAGCTCTGGAACTTGCCATCAATATTTCTTCTGTCAGAAATCTTCTAGGATCGATATTGTCTTGTACTTCGGTATCAGTTGCTTGGGGAGATTGTACTTTGTTACGTTCGCTGAGTGGCATATTGATGGAACGTATGATGCCGTTTTCCGTAAGCTCCATGAGCGGTGCTACTGTTTTGTCCTTCAATTTCACAAAGTAGACATTCTTTTTGTCTGGTATACCTGCTACGTGAGTTTCAATCTTGTCAATAGTCCAATGTATCTCGGGATCGGCAGATACACTACCCATGCGCAGATAGCGGTCGGCATATTTACAAAATTCCCCAGGAGTATAAGTATGCTTTGTTGTCTCAATGATTACTTCTATTTCAGTTTTTGGCAGGATATAAGTCACTCCGTAGTCCTTGCCACGCATTACACCCACTGTGACATCTGTCTGGGCATAACTGTTTGTAGCTATTAAAAGGCCTGCAAGCCATATTATTTTTTTCTTCATAATGTTCCAATCTGTTTAAAACGATGAATTTAAGAAACAAAGTTAACGAAGTTCTTTATTCCCGGAAACTCATTTACGAAAGATTAACTAATGGTTAAAAGGCGGAACAAATTGTACACAGACAGGTTTGTCTACAATGATATCTTTTTGTATATCTTTCAAGACTCCTGTATTTTTGTCGCGTTCGTACACTTGAATGACATTACTGTCACGACAAGCCACCAACAGATATTTACCATTTGGGGTAATGTTGAAATGTCTGGGATGTATACCTGTTAACTGATATCCTACTTTTGCCAACGTTCCATTTTCTGTATTGACAGCAAAGATAGCAATACCATCAGCTTGCAAACGATTGCTGGCATATAGATATTTACCATCAGGGCTGAGGTGAATATCCCCACTTCCACGGGCAGCTGTTGTATCAGCGACAATAGATTGTATTTGTTCCAGTTTTCCATCCTCATAACTGAAAGCAATAACCTTTCCAGAGAGTTCATTAATCAGATATGCGAATTTTCCATTCGGGCTGAATATCAGATGTCTTGGACCGGAACCAGGTGCGACATCAGTCGTTTCGGCAGATAGGTGAGGTACAATATCTTTAGGATGTAGAACAAAACGCAAAATGCGATCGGAACTGAAGTCTGTAGCGAAGATATACTTACCATCCGGTGAAAAAATGGCACAATGAATATGTGGCGTCACTTGTCGAGTCGTGTCTGGACCTGATGCTGTACCTTCAAAAAGAGTATCAACAGAAGCTATGGTTCCATCTTTCCGTAGAGGAAAGATGGACATGCTACCACCACTATAATTAGCAGTCAATACTTCTTTTCCGTTGGTCGAAACATAACAAGGGTCGGCGCCAAGTGTCGGTTCGGTATTTAGCAGGCAGAGTTCTCCTGTCTCCCGATTGAATGCAAAGGCATTCAGTGCAGCTGTATTATCGTTTATTTCACTGACAGCATAGACAAACTTTCCGTCTTCCGAAGGGATAAGATAGGAAGGATTAGGTATTTCCACAGAGTCGAGCGGCGTTGTAGTACCCGTTTCCTGATTAAAACGAAAACTATAAATACCTTTACTTGTACCATTGGTATAAGTTCCTATCAGCATAGAGAGCTCGTCCTTATTACCATTCTTCGCATCCTTGGAAGCACAAGCGGTTATACTTAGTCCGAGCATACAGAAAAGAAGTGTTTTCATCGAGTGATAAATATTTAGTGATTAGCGGTCAGTAATACACGGCATACCGCTAATCACTAGACACTAATCGGTTAATTGTTATATTTTACTTCTGCGATCCCCACTTTGTCATCATTCAGTACAATACGTAGATCGCTGGCAGTAGTTCCTTTGAATGGATAGGAGATAGGTTTACCGTACTCACTTACAGTACCTGAATAAACTGTCAGGAATTGTCCGCCTCCGCCAGAGAGTTGTATTTCAAAGTCAGCAGGCAGTTCGTTGTCACGCACGAAAGTGATAGAAACGTTATTTACTTTAGCTCCATTCTTTAAGGCAAAGGTAATATAATCTCCCTTATTTCCTTGCCAGATGGTATTGATTTTTCCGTCGAGTACATTTCCTGCACTTTCTTGATTAGTATTGGCGGTTACAGGACTAATCGGCTTTTGTGTTTCTAATTCCCGGATTCGCTCTTGATAATCTACTACTTTTAAAGTTCCACTCAAGCGAATATCTTCGGAAGAAGCGCCCGCCATCAGGGTGAAGTCTCCCGGTTCCACTACCCATTTCATATCGGCATCCAACAGCTCCAAATGTTTTCGGTCTATGGTGAAAGTTACTTCCTTGGTTTCACCCGGTTCCAGATGAACGCGTTCAAAGCCGGCGAGATTCTTTTCGTAAGTAGTAACACTGCTCAGTACATCACGCGTGTATAATTGTACTACTTCATCACCGGCGCGTTTGCCGGTATTGGTAACTTTCAGACGTACGATTGCCTGCTGGTCGGGAGTGATGACTTTAGGACTGATTTCCAAGTCGGAATAGTTAAAGGTGGTGTAACTCAAACCGTATCCGAAGGGATAGAGTGCCCCGTTGACGCGTGACATATTTCCGTCAGGTCCCGGGTTTTTCCCTCCGTCAATCTGTGAAGAAGGCTTACAGGGGAAGTTAAAAGGAATTTGTCCCACACTCTTCGGGAAAGTAACCGTCAGTTTACCACCCGGATTGTAATCTCCAAACAGAATATCGGCAATGGCTATCCCCCCCTTGGAGCCGGGATACCATGTCTCGAGAATGGCGGGTACGAACTTATTTGCCCAGTTGATGGAAAGCGGGCGGCCGTTGATGAGTACCAACACTACCGGTTTCCCTGTGGCTTGTACAGCTTGGAGTAACTTCAACTGACGTCCTGGAAGTTCCAGGCTACTGCGCGATTTGTTTTCACCGCAAGTACGTTGTCCGCCTCCAAGCACCACTACCGCCACATCGGCCTGCCGTGCATTTTCAACGGCTTTATCTATCTCGGTTTGTTCGTCGGCGGTCAACGGATATTCTATTATCTCGCTTTCCGGCCAATTGGCATCCACTAGATCGCAACCTTTTGTGTAGAGCACTTTGGCTTTGTCCTTCATCTTATCCTGAATACCTTCCAGAACGGTGGTTACATCTACGGCAAGTGGACCATAATGCGTTAGTGCATACCCCTCTTCGTTAGCATTAGGACCGCATACGGCAATCTTTTTTATGGAATTGATGTCCAGCGGTAAGAGATTGTCTGCATTCTTCAGCAAAACGATGGATTCACGGGATGCCTGCAAAGCGACAGCTTCGTTTTCTTCTTTTTCTACTTCCTTGTCCGCACCTGCAAGATCGGTCTGGTAAGGAGTGTCAAACAGTCCGACAAGGAACTTCACGCGGAGAATGTCACGTACGCGGTCATTGATGACCTCTTCACTCAGTCCACCTTCCTTCACCAGTTCACGAAGCGGAAGTACGTATGAATCTGGTGAGCGGAAAGTACAACGTACATTTAGTCCGGCTTCCACACTTTGGCGTACCGCTTCTTTCATATCTTTGGCAGTGCCATGTTTGGTATAGAGGTATTCTACCGCATCACTATCCGACACCACATAACCACGGAATCCCATTTCCTTGCGCAGGCGGGTAGTGAGCCAGTAGAAGCTTCCTTGAATAGGAATGCCGTCGTAATCATTGTACGAGCTCATTACACCCAGTAACCCCGCTTCCTTGATTACTCGTTTGAAAGGATAAAGATGAATATTTTCCACCTCACGAGGTGAAATCTGCGGATCAAGACGTGCCATGCCTTCACGGGCACCCTTGTTGTTGCTGTATGCGGCAAAGTGCTTGCCGGTTGCTGCTACCTGGTGGTTATGTTGCATACCGCGTACCATTTCGATGCCCAGTTCGGCAACCAGATAAGGAGACTCGCCATACACTTCCTCGTAACGTCCCCAACGCTGGTCGCGACCTACGTCGAGGATAGGAGCATAGACATTGGTATATCCCAGCATACGTGCTTCCCGTCCGGTGATAAGTCCAACCTTGTGAATCAGTTTCCTGTTCCACGTATGTCCCAGTCCTAATTGTGTGGGGAAGTTGGTAGCCCGGTAACTTTCCACACCACGGATACCTTCGTTGGTGAAGTCCACAGGAATGCCGAGACGCGTATCTTCTACAAAGAAACGTTGTACCTCGTTCAGCGCCCATGCATGGCGCGAGGCTGGCCATACGTTTTCATTGTCCGATGGAGGAAGTCCCCACTGCTGGAAGCCGTTCAGGTGCTCGTCTATGGCACCGATACCGTCTTTCCAGAGCTTTTGTTTCCATTCGGGGGTGGGAAGATCATCTTTCAATACACGCTTGTATCCGTAGAGAGTAACCATTTGGCAAGTCTTTTCCTCAAGTGTCATCTGTTGTAATAAGTCTTCGATACGTGCATCAAGTGGAGCGGTGGGGTCTTCGTACACATCCTTTACTCCGTTTTTGTTGAAGTCTATCCAACCTTTACGATACATCTCACTCTTTACCGGTTTGTACACAGCCGGTATTTTCGTAGTTTTTTGCGCTGATAGCATGGCGCCACTACCAAGTAGCAAAGTCGCTACAATTAATTTTCTCATGGTATAGTTTGTTTCAATAATTTCTTCGGGTGTCAAAGATAGTGATTTTGCAGCTATGGAAAAGTATAAAATTGTCCGTAGTATCAGTACTATTTGTCCATTACTCCTCTATTGATATAGGTATTTCTTCTTTCTTGTTTCCACTTTTTACTGGAACGAAAGTTATGGGAAATGTATATTTCACTTTTACAGCCTTTCCATGTTGTGTGCCGGGTTTCCATTTGGGCATCAAGCTTATTATGCGAAGTGCTTCTTTATCTAATTCCGGATTGACATGACGGAGGATGACAGGTTCTGTTACAGAACCGTCTTTATCTATTATAACCTGAACGATGACTCTTTCTTTTTTACTGTTCTCTGTTGTAGCTTGAGGATATTGCAGGCTTTTATCTACGAATTTAAGGAGTTCCGGCATTCCTCCGGGAAATTCCGGCATCACTTCTACTACATCATACACTGCTTCGTCGTATTCTTTTTTCAGTAATCTTACTTGTTGTTCGGAAGCGTCTTGAAACATTTTGGGAGGAATAGGTGTTTTGGAGGCTTGTTCCCATTCTCGCCTTTTGTCTGTCAGTTGGAATTCGCTCATCATGAGTATCTGTCTCCGCCCTATCCAAACTCTATAAAAGAAGCGATAATGTCCCGGTCTGTTGGGATGGACGTCGGGGTAAAGAGATGCTTCAAAAGGAAAACTTCCTTTATGGTTGATGCCATAGGCTATGTCAATGGCAAGTGAGTTGATAGGCAGTTCTCTCCATATACCATTCTCATCCTGATAAGTGATGTAATAGTGTTCGCCGCACTTAATAGTTACACCACTATTATTATAGAGAATAAATTTAATTTTATGACTGTCTGTCGAATATGCGGAATATTCGGGACGGAGATAAATGCCGAGTGTATCGTTTACTCCGGTCTTTTCGTTGATGACAGGAATAGCCGGTCCGTTGAAGCGGAATGCAGGCGAGTCCATGATTTTTTCTCTGAACTCTTTTTGTTTTTCGGGAGTATTCACTATCAAGTCGATATCTATGTAGTGTAAACCGACTCCAAATCCTGTAACATTATTTTTGGTACTTTCATTTTCCAGGTCTTGGAAACGTTTACTCAATTCATCTTGGATAGCTATCAGTTGTTTTTGAGAATAATTGATGCGGTTAGTTGCTTCTATTTTGAATTGTCCGTTTCCTGATATTTTTTCCAACTTTTTATGTGTGGTAGTAGTGTCTCCCTTCATTTGAAAAACGTCAAGATGGGTACCTCCGATAAAGTCTGGACGGTGGGGAGTATCTCCTTTTTCATTCATTTTGCAGGAAGAAAGAAAAAGCGACAAAATTATCAGATGATACTTGTTCATAGTGCGTTTTTTATGTAATGATACAAATTTACGGAAAAAAAGAAATAAAAAAACTGCAGATAATATTTTTTCTTTTCTGCATTTAGTCATGTTTACATGGTTATGATGAAAAAAAATATTTGTTGATAATTGAAGCTTGAATGAAAGATTTTGTATCTTTGCGCTAAAGAAAGCGATAGGGCATGAAAAATAATGTATTATTTATTCCTTTTTCATCCCCCGGCTTAGAAATAAACATCGCAATCTTTTAAAATCATTCCATTATAAGACTCATGGGGTTGACTGGATTTGACAGCGGGCAGAAATGGTGAGTAAGCATGCAGTGCGTCGTTGATTTGCACTTTAATCTCAGTCTTCAAAATTTTATCTGGCGAAAACAATTACGCTCTCGCTGCTTAATCGAAGTATAGTAGATTGAAGCTTAATCCCGGCACCAGGTGCTGGGACGTGACATCACTCGGAAGCTGTTGCTCCGAAGCATTCCGATCCAGTGGTGCAGTTAAATCGGGGATAGTTCGTGCTTGCCTTGAAGTACGGATGAAACTTTAGAGGATAAGGTAACGGTTGATGGCTTTGGTTCTGTCGTTACACGAAAATTTAGGCAAAGATAAGCATGTAGAAAGCTTATGATTTCCTCGTTTGGACGAGGGTTCGATTCCCTCCAGCTCCACGAATGAATTTTGAAACCGTTGGTTTATCCGGCGGTTTTTCTTTTTTTAGGTAAGTTCTTTTGATACTGTATTCATCACGGAAGATACTTTTTGTCTCCGGATCGCCCGTTTTGCTGACACGTCCACTTTTCGAAAAGTCTGAAAATACACGATTTAACGCATAAATATGCGGCGTTTTTACCGAATATTCACTAGTTTCACGCTTCCCGAAGACGGGATATTAACTTCCCACGCGAGAGATATTAACTTCCCATGTGAGAGATGTCAACTTCCGGCGTGAGGGATGTTAACTTCCCTCATGAAAAAAATGAATATTTTTCCTGGGGACACTCTTTTTCTCCTGCAAAAAGAACGTTTTTATATGGACAACCGGCTATTTTCCGTTTATTGGAGTTGTACATATTTTTGTATTTTACTATCCATGAGTAAGATATGGATTTTCGCCCACATATTTTTGCTTGCACCTGTCAATGGGTGGAAATACGCAATTCTCGGGATGCAGAAAATGCAAAGTGTCAAGAAACGAACACAGGCAATGCCGGGGCGGTTCTTTTCGGGGATTGCTGAAACAGATGTATTTCCCCGCTATATCTCTACTGTCTCTTGCCGCCGCGACTTGCCCAACACTGACTATGGAAAAGTATTTGAGTTTTTCGCCGCACATTCCGGACAAAGCCCCTTCAACACATAATTGATACTGTCCAGTGTAAATCCTTTAGGCATCTGAACTATTGGAGTAGGTATATTCTTAAAACAGAAAGTTTTGTTACATTTTTTGCAATGGAAGTGGGTATGCAAGTCTTCTACTTCGCACGAACAACTTTCGCCACATACGGCATACTTCAGGGAGCCGGTACCGTCGTCGATACTATGTATCAGATGGCGGGACAGAAATAGAGTGATGGTACGGAAGATGGTGGATTTATCAACCGTATCAAGTATATTTTCCAGATCGAGCAAGGATACGGAGCGACTGGCCTGCATCATGGCTTTTAGCACCAGCAACCGGTTGGCTGTAGGTTGTATTTCACGCTTTTCCAGTAAATCCAGATATATATTTTCTTCCATATTCAATCTCTTTATTTAATTAGTTTTTGTATACGTATGGCGTTTACTATGGCAATGAGAGCGACACCGACATCGGCAAAGACAGCTTCCCAAAGAGTTGCCAATCCACCTGCTCCCAAAATGAGTACCAGTAACTTAACCCCAAAAGCCAGGGAAATGTTTTGCCATATGACTTTTCGGGTTTGCCTGCCTGCGTGGATGGCAGTCGCAACTTTGGACGGCTGGTCGGTCTGTATCACGATATCTGCCGTTTCTATGGCAGCATCACTACCGAGCCCTCCCATGGCAATACCTACATTACTAAGGGCGAGGACAGGAGCGTCATTGATGCCGTCGCCTACAAAAGCTACTTGATGATTGGCATTCCGGAGAAGCTCTTCAATATGTTTCACCTTTTCGTCGGGTAATAAATTGCCGTAAGCCTGCGCTATTCCCAGTTTTTCTGCAAAGTTAGTGACAATGGCTTGTTTATCTCCCGATAATATCTGAATATTATTGATATTTAATGCTTTCAGATCTTTTATTGCTTTATTGGCATCTTCTTTGAGGGTATCAGATAATAATAAGTAACCTGCATACCGGTTTCCGATAGCACAGACCACCACTGTTCCGACAATGGTTTGTAACTCTTGCGGATAATTTACACCGGATTTGGAAAGTAAACGGGTGTTTCCCACCAAAATACGTTCTCCATTGAGAGTGGTTTCCAGTCCGTAACCGGCAATCTCTGTAACTTCTGTTATGGTAATGGGTGTAACGTTTCGTTGTATGGCATAGTTGACAACGGCTTTTGCTATGGGATGCGTACTGTTCCGTTCCACTGAGGCTATGAGCTGTATTAGTCTTTCTTCGGATATGTCCGGTGCTTGTCGGCAGAATTGTACTTCAAATGTTCCTTGGGTCAGAGTGCCGGTTTTGTCGAATACCACAGTATTGATCTTGGTTATGGCATCCAGGTAATTGCCTCCTTTGAACAGGATACCCAAACGGGATGCTGCACCGATACCTCCAAAATATCCCAGCGGAATGCTTACCACCAGTGCACAGGGACAGGAAATTACAAGGAAAACGAGTGCTCTGTACAACCAATCATTGAAGATAAATGTAAATTGTATGTTTGTTAGAGAGTAAACGAAGGGGAGTAGTACGATAAGTATGGCCAGCCCGGTCACTACTGGCGTGTAGATACGGGCAAACTTACGGATGAAAAGTTCCGCAGGAGCTTTACGTTCGGTGGCGTTCTGTACCATCTCAAGGATGCGGGAGAGAGTACTTTTCTCAAAAGGTCTGGTCACTTCCAGTCTGATGACTTTATTCGTTACAATCATTCCGGCAAGTACCTCTTCACCCTTCCGGATGTTACAGGGAACGCTTTCGCCCGTCAGGGCTGATGTGTTGAATGAACCGAATTCGGTTAACATTGTTCCATCCAGCGGAACGCGTTCTCCTGTTTTTACTTCGATAATTTCGCCGACTTGTACTTTCCGGGGATTTACCACAATGATTTCTTTACCTCTGATTAGAGTGGCTGTTTCCGGTCTGACGTCCAGCAAGGCGCTGATATTCCGTTTGGCTTTACTGACTGCTTTCTCTTGAAAAAGCTCTCCCAGAGAGTAAAATAGCATTACAGCAACCCCTTCAGGGTACTCTCCGATGTAGAAAGCCCCAAGCGTGGCGATGGACATAAGTGTGAATTCACTGAAAATATCTTTGTCTCGAATACTTTCCCAGGCTTCTTTCAGTACTGGTAATCCCACAGGTAGATATGCCAGTATATACCAAAGGAGAGGAATATATCTTTCGCGGAAGAAAGCGGCATCCGTAGCGTCCAATACAATTCCGCTGAATAGCAGGACAGTCGAGAGTAATATTCTCCAATAACTTTTCAGGAGATCATATTTAACGGTGGTTTCTTTTACTTGTTCCCGTTTGTGAGTACAACAACATTTGCAATTATGATGTCCCATAAATCTCTTTTTTTATTTCTGATGCAAAGATAAGGGGAAAAGATATGCAACTTGGTTGCAAAGTGAATTTGCTGCTTGTTAATTTCTTTTCATTCATCAGAAAGAAAACTCTATGTGTGTCAACAATTACAGGGGTGGAGTCGTTATTAAATTCAAAATATATTATATCTTTGTCCACAAAGATGGATTTGTTGAGATTATGAAACAATTCGTTATTTTTGTCTGTATGGTAGTTTACTTGATGCTTGTCGGGTGTAATAATCGACAGGAAATCTCTTCGATGATGGTTGTACAGGATTCTATTTTTACAGATACCCTTCTTGCTGATACCGCTCATATGGATACTGTCCGGATGGAAGTTCCTTTCCGTGAAAAGTTGTTGACTGCCGCTGATATTTCCCTTACCAAAGAATTTCTTTATGATAAATATACACTGGAAGATACTTATCCTTATAAAGATACCGTACGTTCTTTTAAATGGGATGTTATTCGTAATTGTCTGGCATACATTGAGAATATGCAGCGAGATTCTGTGAAATGGGTAGTGTTGCAAAATTATAAAAATCAGAATCGGGAGGCCCCGTTGGTAAAGAAGTTTGTACGGGATGCTTATCGTCGTGTGGCTGATACGTTGGGAGTAGAACGTTATCAATCGGTACCGCTCTATCTTCCTGCCGATACGTTAGTGCCCGAACGTTATGGGCGGGATGGAACTTTGGCATACTTGATAAGAGAGGAGGGGAATTTTGACCGCATACATCCTGTGACATTAGAGGAGGATTGGTTGGCGCCACGCCGATATTTAAAGCGGTTGGCGGATAGTACGGTTTTTGATCGTGTCGTTTTTGTCGACCGTTTGGACCAGAATATTACTACGTTGGAACAGGTGGGAAAAGGTAAGTGGAAGATACGAAGCATGAACCCTGCGACTACCGGGCGGCATGCACCGCCATACGGGCAGGAAACTCCTTTGGGAATGTATCTGGTGCAACAAAAGAAGGAACGCATGATATTTCTCAAGGACGGTTCTACTACGACTGGTGGTTATGCTCCGTATGCAAGTCGTTTTACGAATGGTGCTTATATCCACGGTGTGCCAGTCAATGTTCCTCGTACATCGATGATAGAATATAGTTGGTCCTTGGGTACTGTCCCCCGCTCGCACATGTGTGTGCGGAATGCCACCTCTCATGCCAAGTTCGTTTTTGACTGGGCACCTGTAGAACGTTCCTTGGTGGTGGTTATTGAGTGATACTTGACTTTTTTAACTATCTGTGTGATAGGCGTATGGTAGAAAAGACGTATTTTTGCCACCGTTATTTTCAGTTGGATACTATGCTGCGTTTTTTATTATCAGTTTTATTCTTGTTTGTTCCTTGTGTCCTGTTTATGGATGGCAAGTCATCGGTCCGTACGACAAACGAACCTGATACCACCGCTATGAATAAGATGGAGGCTTATGCAGACTTATACCGTTCCATGCGGTTGGAGGGGGTGATTAAGTGGAAAGCTTTTCGGCAGGCTGTGATTGGGTACTATAAGATAGAAAATCGCCGGAAGGATATACTTACACTGATTGACTTTTCTCGCCCTTCCACTGAAAAGCGTTTGTTCGTTATCGACATGAAGCAACGTAAATTACTTTTTTCATCGGTAGTTTCACATGGAAAGAACAGCGGTGACAATTATGCTACTTCTTTTTCCAATGAATATGGTTCCTATAAAAGTTCACTCGGCTTTTATCTCACAGAATCTACTTATCAGGGGAAAAATGGATATTCGCTCATTTTGAATGGTCTGGAGAAAGGAATTAATGACCGTGCCCGTGAGCGTTCCATTGTGATGCATGGAGCTGTCTATGCCGATCCTTCGGTAGTAAATAAAGGTGGACGTTTAGGCAGAAGTTTTGGTTGCCCGGCTGTTCCTCAAAAATTATCACGTCCCATCATTGATGCCATAAAAGGTGGAAGTGTGATGTATATTTACGCAGAAACACCCGATTATCTGGCTCATAGCTCGGTGTTGCAGGAGGATGACCGAACGAAAGATTATACATATTGATATGGATGCTTTCTACGCTTCCGTAGAACAGCGCGACAATCCGGAATTGCGGGGCAAGCCCGTTGCCGTGGGCCATGCGGAACAGCGGGGAGTGGTAGCGGCTGCCAGTTACGAAGCTCGTCGTTTTGGAGTGCGTTCCGCTATGTCTTCGCAGAAAGCCAAACGTCTCTGTCCGCAACTCATTTTTATTCCGGGGCGTATGGAAAAATACAAATCCGTGTCTCGTCAAATACATGAAATTTTCCATGAATATACGGATATAATTGAACCTATCTCTTTGGATGAGGCTTTTCTGGATGTCACGGAGAATAAACTTGCTATTCCATTGGCTGTGGATATTGCCAAAGAAATTAAACGGGAAATAAGGGAAGAGTTAAATTTGGTAGCTTCTGCCGGTGTATCTTATAACAAGTTCTTAGCGAAGATTGCTTCAGACTATCGTAAACCAGACGGATTGTGTACCATTCATCCCGATCAGGCTTTGGAATTTATCGCCCGTCTCCCGATTGAAAACTTTTGGGGAGTGGGACCGGTTACGGCAAAGAAGATGCATGCTTTAGGTATCCATAATGGAGAACAGCTACGCACACGTTCGCTGGAAATGTTGATGCGCGAATTTGGAAAAGTGGGGAGCATATATTATGATTTTGCCCGTGGAATAGATCTACGCCCGGTGGAAGCGGTTCGTATACGTAAGTCAATTGGCTGTGAACATACCCTGGAGAAGGATATAAATCAGCGTTCGTCTGTAATTATCGAGTTGTATCATGTGGCTGTAGAGTTGGTGAGGCGACTGGAGCAGAAGAATTTCAAAGGAAATACGTTGACGTTGAAAATAAAGTTCCACGATTTCAATCAGATAACACGTAGCATCACGCAGGTGAAGGAATTGACTACGCTCGACGCCATCTTGCCGCTGGCAAAAGAGTTATTGAGGGGGGTAGACTACGAACATCATCCCATTCGCCTGATAGGTCTTTCCGTATCCAATCCACGTGAAGAAAATGATGAAAAAGGAAAGGGGTGGGAGCAGTTGAGTTTTGAATTCAGCGATTGGATATAAGTTTGAAGAGAAATATATCAAACTGTATAGGGTTGAAATAGGATGATTTCCAAAAAGATTATATCTTTGTCCCAACACAAAATAAATTATCTAATTGTAATTATCATGAAGAAAAACACGATTTACCGCATTTCTCTCGTCTTTTGTTTGCTTTTCATGTTGACAATTTCCGTCCGTGCATATACTGAACGGGATATGTTGCAAAAAGCTGTTGGCAGTGAAGAACAATTGAAACAAATACTGATGAAGAATCAGTCGTGGATACCTTATCCTGCTTATAATGATCGTGCCGGATGGGATGCTTTATTGGGTGAAAAGTATAAAACTGCCCTTATCCGTGAGGGAGAAAAACTTTTGAATTATGAATGGTTGTTGGTTCGGGCTACCGATTATCTGGAGTTTGAACGTACTGGTAACCGCTATGTGATGCAAGATCGTCTTAACAAAAACCGCAGTGCCATCAATTCCCTGATGTTTGCGGAATTGGCTGAAGGCAAAGGGCGTTTTATAGACCAGTTGATTAACGGTGTTTATTTGAGTTGTGAAATAACTTCTTGGGTATATTCCGCTCATCTGTCCAGGCAAAGCAACCATCGTTCTCTTCCTGATTTCAGAGAACAGGTAATTGATCTCTCGGCCGGTGGTTATGGAGCTATGCTTTCCTGGGTATATTATTATTTTCATGAGTCTTTTGATAAGGTAAATCCTTCTATTTCAATTTACCTTCGGCAGACTCTGCAGGAACGTATTCTTGATGCGTATATGAATAATGACAGTGAATGGTGGCTGGCTTTTAACTGGAAACCGGGTATTGTTATCAATAATTGGAACCCTTGGTGTAATTCCAATGTCTTGCAGTGCTTTTTATTGTTGGAGAATGATCTGGATAAATTGACGAAAGGCGTGTGGCGTACCATGCAATCAGTGGATAAATTCATAAACTTTGTGAAGGAGGATGGGGCTTGTGAGGAAGGACCTTCTTATTGGCAACATGCTGCCGGTAAGTTGTATGATTATCTCCAAATTCTTTTCGATGGAACAGCCGGCAAAGTATCTTTGTTTCAGGAACCGATGATTCGGAGAATGGGTGAATATATTAGTCGTTCGTATATCGGTAATGGTTGGGTGGCCAATTTTGCCGATGCTTCGGCCAAGGGTGGGGGAGACGCTCAATTGATATATCGTTACGGCCGTGCGGTGGGTAGTGATGAAATGATGCATTTTGCTGCCTACCTGATGAAAGGAAGGCGTTCTTCTGTTCAGTTGGGTGGTGATACATTCCGTTCTTTCCAGACCTTACTTTTCTGTAATGAATTGGAAAAAACGGTGGCAAGTCATGATGTTCCTCCTTGTACCTGGTATCCGGAAACGGAATTTTGTTATCTGACAAATAAAGAGGGATGGTTTTTGGCTGCTAAGGGAGGCTTTAACAATGAAAGCCATAATCATAATGATGTGGGCAGTTTCTCTCTTTATGTAAACACGACTCCTATACTGATTGATGCCGGTGTAGGCACGTATACTCGGCAAACATTTGGTAAAGAACGGTATACTATATGGACGATGCAAAGTAATTATCATAATTTACCGGTGATAAACGGTATTCCTCAAAGTTATGGACAGCAGTATAAGGCAACGGATGTTATTTGTCGGCCGGGCAGGCGTTTCTTCTCTGCAAATATTGCAAAGGCTTATCCGGAGGAAGCTGCGATAAATCGTTGGATCCGTTCTTATTCCCTCGGAGATAGACAACTTACTGTTACTGATGATTTTTCGTTAAAATCGGGTAAAATACCTAATCAAATAAATTTCCTTACTTGGGGAAAGGTTGGTATCTCCGTACCCGGAAAGGTATCTATTGAAGCGCAAGGACAAAAAGTGGTTATAGATTATCCTCGTAATCTTTCGGTTTCTCTTGAAACGATAGAGTTGAAAGATATTCGCCTTTCAAGAGTGTGGGGCGGAGAGATTTATCGTATAGTTTTTAAAGATAAAGAAATACGGACGACAGGAAGTTATAAGTTTGTTATCAAATAAATAATATTATCTTTGTACCTATACAATAAAAACAGAAGCCTATGGGGTGTTTAATGAATATTTTGTGGCTTGTATTCGGAGGAATTTTTACTGCAATAGAATATGTAATGTCCAGTTTACTGATGATGATTACTATTGTCGGAATACCTTTCGGAATACAAACATTGAAAATGGCAGGACTTGCTTTATGGCCTTTTGGAAAAGAGGTACGTAGTGGAGAACGTGCGAGCGGGTGCCTCTATGTGTTGATGAATGTAGTGTGGATTTTGTTCGGTGGCATTTGGATTTGTCTGTCTCATCTGTGCTTTGGCGCATTTCTTTGTATCACGATTATCGGTATTCCTTTTGGTTTACAACATTTCAAACTGGCATCACTGGCATTAGCACCCTTTGGAAAAGATATTGTAACTATCTGACAAAGATTGGATTGTGGTTTTAAAAGAAGAAGAGGGCGGGAAACTTTTCAGTTCTCCGCCCTCATTCATTTTATTTAAAGGTGTTTTTTACATGGTAGCATTAGCTTGCTTTGCAAGCAGTTTTTGGAGTTTGCCATTTAAAGCTTGGCACATAGTCCCGTTTCCCATTGCTTGATAGCGTTTGATACGGTACTGTAACATAAAAATTTCATTAGCATTCTTTTTCATAATCATCTTCTTTTTTTGCCTTCCGCGTTTCGGAAAGCGGTTTATACATCTTTTATTGTTTTCTCTTATTAACGTTGCAAAGATACGAAAAGTTTACGAAAAACATGTTCTATAACATAAAAATATGCATTTCTTTCTTCATTTTCTTAGAAAATTCTCGATTTTGCAATCTGTATATTGCAAATATGTTACATGCCTTTGCAAAATAATTACTATATAATTAAGGTGTAATGGTTTTCTCCACCTGGAAGAAATAATATTTTACTTTCTTTGTAGACACAACTTTGATGATACATTTCAAATAGACTTTCAAATATATTTTCTAAATTTGTAGCTCAACCTTAATAATATTTGCTTATGAAACGAGCTATACGACTCTTTGGGATAGGCTGTTTGATATGTATTCTTGTCTCTTGTGGCAAATCCCATTTTATGACGGATACATCTTATCGCCAACGAGTGGAACAAGACTTCCAACAGAAAAAAACATCAATGCCGCAGGGTAATGATATGTTTGCCATATTCGATACCGATATGTCTACGTACGAACGGGAAGCACTGGAATTTCTCTATGCCTATATGCCTTTGGCGGATATTGCGGACTATCCTGGAGAGTTTCATTTGATGAATGTTCGTGCTTCGCAGCAGACTGCCCGTGAAATGCCTTGGGGGAGAACAATTCCCGAAGAGTTATTTCGCCACTTTGTGCTTCCGGTACGAGTGAATAATGAGTCTTTGGATAGTGCACGGGTGGTGTTCTATAAAGAACTGAAAGACCGGGTAAAGTCTCTGTCTCTATACGATGCTATTTTGGAAGTGAACCATTGGTGTCATGAGAAGGCTATATACACTCCTTCCGATTCACGTACAAGTTCTCCGCTGGCAACGGTTCGTACAGCTTACGGGCGTTGTGGTGAAGAATCTACGTTTTTGGTTGCCGCTCTTCGTTCGGTAGGTATTCCGGCAAGGCAGGTTTATACTCCCCGATGGGCACATACGGATGATAATCATGCCTGGGTCGAAGCATGGGCCGATGGTAAATGGTATTTTCTTGGAGCTTGTGAACCGGAACCCGTCCTGAATTTGGGTTGGTTCAATGCTCCTGCCAGCAGAGGTATGTTGATGCATACTAAAGTTTTCGGACGCTATGAAGGGGTAGAGGAAGTGATGTCCGTCAATCCTAATTATACGGAAATCAATGTAATTGATAATTATGCTCCTACTGCCAAAGCTACGGTAAACGTAGTGGATGAAGAGGGCAAGCCGGTTCCTGATGCACAGGTGGAATTTAAGTTATATAATTATGCCGAGTTTTATACCGTGGCTACTAAGCATACAGGTATCGATGGTACTTGTGGGCTTACTGCCGGTAAAGGCGATATGCTGGTGTGGGCGTCGAAGAACGGACATTTCGGCTTTGCCAAGCTTGCCTTCGGTAAGCAAACGGAACTGGTGGTGAAGCTTGATAAAAAAGAAGGAGATGTTTTTGCGGCAGATTTTGATATTGTACCTCCTGTGGAGAGTGCAAATCTTCCTGAAATAACGCCGGAACAGCGTGCTGAGAATGATAAAAGGCTGGCTCATGAGGATTCTGTCCGTAACGTATATGTAGCTACATTCATGTCGGAAAAGTCTGCTCGTGATTTTGCGAAACGATATAAACTGGATGAGGATGCGGTATCCAAACTTTTAGTTGCTTCCCGCGGTAATCATGGAATTCTTTGTGATTTTATGGCACGTTTGCGTTCTGATAAATCCAAGAAAGGTGGCATTGATCTATTGCAACGGATATCGGCGAAAGATCTTCGTGATGTCAGTCTGGAAGTGTTGATAGATCACATGCTGTCTCGTGTACGTACGAATGCCGAATATTTCCGTAAATATGTTCGTAATCCGCGTGTGAGCAATGAAATGTTGACTCCCTACAAGGCTTTCTTTGGTAAAGTTGTCCCGAAGGAAGAGACCGAAGCATACGTGGCGGAACCGATGAAGTTGGTGGCATGGGTGGCAGAGAATATCCGGATGAACAAAGATTGTAACTTAGGAGGGGCTCCTATCTCTCCCGAGGGGGTATGGAAGTCACGTATGGCAGATAAGCATAGTCGTGATATCTTTTTCGTTTCCATGGCGCGCAGTATGGGTATTCCTGCCCGTATAGATGAAGTGACTGGGAAGGTGCAGCTGATGACGGATGAAGGTGCGATAGATGTAAGTTTTGATAAAACATTGTCCGAGAAACAGTCGCATCAGAAAGGTAAGCTTGTTGCTGAGTATTCTCCGATCAAGTTGTTAGATGATCCTAAATATTATTCTCATTTTACAATATCAAAAATAACTTCTCAAGGTAATTTGCAGTTGCTTACATATGATGAGGGTGATATCGACATGGGTGGTGGTGCCACATGGAGTAATTTATTGAAGAAAGGAACTGAACTGGATCCTGGTGATTATGTTTTGGTAACAGGTACGCGTCTTGCTAGTGGTGGGGTACTTTCCAAAGTTACATCATTCCGTGTGATGCCAGGACAAACCACTCGTGTCAAGTTGGCAATGCGCGAAAGTGAAGATGAGATACAGGTTATCGGGAATTTCAATTCAGAATCTCTCTTCACTCCGTTGTCCGACGACTTCACTCCAGATACTTCTTCTAAACAGAGTTTGTTGCAGGCTTGTGGACGTGGCTATTTTGTAGTGGGGATATTGGGTGTCAATCAAGAACCCACCAATCATGCCATGCGTGATATTGCTGCTTTCAAAACGGATTTGGAAAAATGGGGTCGGAAGATGGTATTGCTTTTCCCAAATGAGACACAATCCAAGAAGTTTGTAAAGGATGCTTTCCCCGATTTTCCCTCTACCATTATATATGGTATAGATACGGATGGTGTTTCCGGCCAGATAACCGAAGCTATGAAGCTGAGACACAAAGACAACTTGCCGATATTTATCATAGCCGATACATTCAATCGAGTCGTGTTTGTCTCACAAGGATATACCATTGGATTGGGTGAGCAGTTGATGAAGGTGGTGAAGGGATTATAGATAATAAATTAGGGGCGTTACGCCCCTAATTTATTATCTAGTTTTGCAATTTTCAATCGTTCTTTTTACCCTTTCCGCTGTTGTTACATTCCGTTTGTACTCATCAATATGGATCGTTCCTCCCATAGAGACAATTTCATTGTGGTATTTCATTCCACTTTTTAATGTCTCTCTTGCTGAAAAATGGAACTCGTGAATACCTGTTTCTTTGGCAATATGTGCAATGTTTGTTTCATTCACTCCACAACCAGCCAATAATGTGATACGTCCTGCTGCTTGTTTCTTAAGCTCTTTCAATAGCATAATACCTTGTTCCGCCGTAGGTTGTTGTCCGGAAGTAAGGATACGGTTACAACCTAAACTGATAATATCTTCTATAGCTTTATGTGGGTTACGGCATACATCAAAAGCACGATGAAACGTTACGGACATGTCTCCTGCTACTTCTATCAATTGTTCCATAAGTGTGATATCTATATCACCCTCTGCCGTAAGACAACCGAAAACCACTCCGTCGGCACCTAGCCGGCGTGCATTGTCGATGTCTTTCAACATGATACGTTGCTCAAGCGGTGAATAAAGAAAATCACCGCCGCGAGGGCGGATAATAACATGTAGTTTCGTTGTAGTTAAAACTTTCCGGGCTATGATTATATCACCGTATGAAGGCGTTGTTCCTCCTTCAGGAATACCGGCACATAACTCTACACGATTGGCGCCGCCCGCCTGTGCGGCAATGCAACTTTCCACGGAGTTGGCGCAGATTTCAAATAGATAATCTTCCATATATCATAAATTCTTTTGTGCAAAAATAACGAAACTATGCGACCTTTGCATCTTCTGTAATAAATAAAAAAGGGTGAATTTATATCCACCCTTTTCCGTCTATTATTTAGAACATTTTTTTACTTCGCGTAACTTACCGCACGTGTTTCACGGATAACGGTAATCTTCACCTGACCCGGATAAGTCATTTCATCCTGAATTTTCTTGGCTATTTCTCCTGAAAGGTTCTCGGTTGCTTTATCGTCAATCTTGTCTGCACCGACAATCACACGCAATTCGCGTCCCGCCTGGATGGCGTATGTTTTCGTTACGCCCGGATAAGACATTGCCAACTGCTCAAGGTCATTCAAACGTTTGATGTAGGCTTCTACGATTTCGCGACGTGCTCCCGGACGTGCACCTGAGATAGCATCACAGACCTGTACGATAGGAGCAAGCAGGGTATTCATTTCCACTTCATCGTGGTGAGCGCCGATAGCATTACAAATGTCAGGCTTTTCCTTGAACTTTTCTGCCAGCTTCATGCCGTAGAGTGCGTGCGGCAATTCCGGTTCTTCGTCGGGCACTTTACCTATATCATGCAACAATCCTGCACGTTTTGCTTTCTTTGGGTTCAGTCCCAGTTCCGATGCCATCACGGCACAAAGGTTGGCCGTTTCACGAGCATGTTGCAACAAGTTCTGACCGTATGAAGAACGATATTTCATCTTACCGATGATACGGATAAGTTCAGGATGCAAGCCGTGGATACCCAAGTCGATGGTAGTACGTTTACCGGTTTCAATGATTTCTTCCTCCACCTGCTTACGCACTTTGGCTACCACTTCTTCGATACGTGCCGGATGGATACGTCCGTCCGTAACAAGCTGATGCAATGCCAAACGGGCTATTTCACGACGAACCGGATCGAAAGCAGATAATACAATTGCTTCCGGAGTATCGTCTACTACGATTTCAACGCCGGTAGCAGCTTCCAAAGCACGGATATTACGTCCTTCACGACCGATAATACGTCCCTTGATTTCGTCCGATTCAATGTGGAATACTGTTACAGAGTTCTCGATAGCTGTTTCAGTGGCTACACGTTGGATAGACTGTATTACGATGCGTTTTGCTTCTTTGCTTGCCGTTAGTTTGGCATCATCCATAATATCGTTGATGAAAGATTGAGCTTGCGTTTTTGCCTCTTCTTTCAAAGACTCTACCATGCGTTCTTTTGCTTCTTCGGCAGACAGCCCGGAAATAGCTTCCAGTTTCTCTATCTCTTGGCGCTGTAAATGTTCCAATTCTTCTTTCTTCTTGTCAACGATTACCAATTGGGCTTCCAGATTTTCCTTGACAGCTTCAGCTTCCATTTTTTTACGCTGAATTTCTTCCTGGCGCTGGTTCAATACCAGTTCACGTTGTTTCAGCTTGTTTTCCGCTTGTTGTATCTTTTGGTTACGGATGGCTACTTCTTTTTCCAAGTCTGCTTTCTTGTTCAGGAATTTTTCCTTTACTTCCAGCAACTTATTCTTTTTAATCACTTCCGCTTCTGTTTCGGCTTCTTTCAGGATACTGTCGTACTTGGACTTCAAACCGTGCTTGAAGAACAAATAAGAAGCAAATCCTCCGGCGATGAGGCAGGCAATGGATACTACTATTGTAACTACTGTCATTTTATTAATTTGTTTTTAAGTATATAAATAAAAAACACTGCATAAAAGTCTGTATCCATTCATGGACAAGACTTTTGTACAGTGCGCGAATATTATCTCTTTAAGTCAACCCAAACAGAAGATAGATTATTTGTTATTCTTTAAAATAAGATTCCAATACTTCCGTCAGTTCTTTTATTTTATCCGTATATGGTTCGGTATCATTACGTTCCTTCAATTGTAGGTTCTCCAAGGCAAATTGATAAGCCACCATGGCTATAATTCTCTCCGGAGATATATTCTGATAATGTTCCCGATACGCATTGAGCCGGATATCTACCTGTTTGGCTGCTTCTCTTACCATTTCCTCATCCTCACGTTTAATTGTAAGGGGGTAGGAAGCTCCTGCCATTTGCAGGTTTATCTTTATCTTATCGTTCATACATCTATTTTCCTTTATTCATTTAACAAGGCGATGCATTTATCGACTTCACGCACTAATTTGGACAATCGCAGCTTCGTCTCTTTTACGTCACTGCCGTTAAGGCTGATTGTCGTAGCTGTTTTTAGGTTCGTGTAGCTCAACTCCAGCTCTTTATATTCCGCCTGTACCTTCTTGTATTCTTCCTCTTTATCTTCGAGAAGTTGCTTAAGTTCAGCATTTTCGCGCTTTAATTCATCATGCAGATAGATTAAATGTCGCAATCTGGCTTCAAAGGTACTTAATAGCTTCTTTTCTTCGTCTGTCATTACTACACCAAAATTGTACACAAAAATACAATTTAGTTGTAGATTACAAAAGCTTTTCAAGGAAAATATCTCTATAATGTCCGATTATTGCGTTTTTTTCTTTATTTCTTCATTTCTTTACCGTTTTTTTTCAATACAAAAAGTTTTTCATTCTTCATTGATATAAATCCTATTTATCTTATAACCGGTATAGTAGTGAATAAATCCATCTTCTTCTGTATGCTGATATAAACATCCTTTATGCTTGAAGTACCTTTCGTGCCTTTGTTTTAATTAGTCTTGTTTCTAAAGGAATTTTGTATCGTATGAAATTTATGTTTGTGTGATAGGTCGTTTATCGGAGACATCGGGGTAGTAGATATGTAGTGGTAATTGGTTTGATATACTTGATAAATTCTTTTGAGCCGTATTCATTACAGAAGATATGGGTGTTCACGGAATTTTTAACCGGACGAACGAAATGCCTGAGGTCATATGTTTTGAGATCAATTTGACAAATTGATCTCAAAACATTACTTATCATCCGCTTTTTGTTTGCTAACCACTTGTTTTACTGACATGCCCGTTTCTCGAAAAGTTCGGGATTGTACGATTTAATGCATAAATATGCAACTCTTTTACCGAATGCCCACTGATTTCGTGTTTCCCAAAGGTAGGATATTAACTTCCGGCGCGAGGGATATTAACTTCCCGTGCGAGAGATATTAACTTCCGTCGTGAGGGATGTTGACTTCCCTCATGAGAAAGATGAAGATTTCTTCTGAAAACACTCTTTTTCTTCCGCAAAAAGAGCGCTTTTACATGGATAAACGACTATTTCCCGTCTATTAGGGTTGTATATATTTCTGTATTTCGCTATTCATTAGGAAGATACGGATTTTCGTTCGCATATTTCCGCTTGCACCTGCCAACGGGTGAAAATACGCTGTTCTCGGGATGCGGAAAGTGCAAAGTGTCAAAAACGTACGCAAGTAATGCTGAGGCTGTTTTCTTTAGGATTGCTGAAACAGGTGCATTTCCCCATTAAATCTCTACTGTATCCACTTATCTCATTTCCTGATTAAAAGAGAGTCTTTATTTGATTATTCAATAAATTAATTTATTGAATAGTTTGGTTTATAAAATAAACTACTTATCTTTGTATCGGAATCCGAACCCTGGATGTGTTTTTTAGTATATATGGTTTTAAAAAAGTATGCTTGTGAAAACGGTGGATCATTTCTTGATTTGTTTAATTTAATGCGATGAAAAATGGAAACTTGTTTTTTGTATTTGCTTATTGGTAATTGGGCATTGATGTTTTTTTTGATACAGAACACCTATGATGTGGAAAAATAAAAAGTGAACTATGGAAGATAAAAGACTGAATGAGAAAGAGAGTTTAGAACTCATCGCTCAAATGATTCAAAACACGAAACAGAGGATGGCAAAGAATGCTGGAGCTCCTTTTTTAATATGGGGCTATACGACAATAATCATATCTTTGTTGGTTTGGTTCTTGCTGAAAGAGACGGGAGATTACAATTGGCAATGGCTGTGGTTTTTGCTTCCTGCGGTAGCCCTTCCCTTTACATTGTGGGCCACACGTAATCAGGAGAAGTTAGTGTTCACCTATATGGATCGCGTAGTAGGATATGTATGGATGGTATTTGGTATAGGGGCATTCTTTGTGTCGTGTGTGTCTATCATCTTTTGGAGTATGTCTGTACTCTTTGTCATTTTACTGATGATGGGGATGGGAACAGCGCTGACAGGGCTTATCATAAAGATGAAAGTGGTGACGGTGTGTGGAACCTTGGGTGCATTGGCCTCGGCTGGATGTGTTTGTGTGCATGGTTTGAATCAGATTTTGATTTTCGCATTTGCTTTTGTCTTTATGATGATTATACCGGGATATTATTTGAATGGTAAGGCGAGGAAAGCAATGGTATGATAAGGTAGAATATGGAAAGAAAACAATTGTTATGTTTAAAGAACTGAATCCTTTGCTCCATTCTGAACTGCGGCTTGCGGTGATGTCGTTGCTTATCAGTGTCGAAGAGGCTGATTTTGTCTATATCCGCCATCAGACGGGAGCGACAGCCGGAAATCTCAGTGTACAGATAGATAAACTTGGCAAGGCGGGGTATGTGGAGGTGACCAAGACATTCAAGGGGAAGATGCCCTGTACGATTTGTAAGATTACTCCGCAAGGAGTAGATGCTTTTGAAGAGTATGTTGAAGCGTTGAAGAGTTATATCATGAAATAATTATTTTGGAAAGTAATGAGATAAAGAATAGAAAGTATGAGAATTTTGGTTACTTATGCCGTTCAGGGCGAATTTACGGAACTGAAGTTTCCCGGTTTGATAGGGGAAGACGAGGTACAAATCGGTTATCTCCGTACTGGAGTGGGAAAGGCTAAATCTGCGTTTTACCTTTCGGAAGCAATCAGTCATGGACAACCGGATTTGGTTATTAATGTGGGTACGGCGGGGAGTATTCATCATCAGGTAGGAGATATATTGGTATGCCGTCATTTCATAGACCGTGACATGCAGAAGCTGGTGGATCTTGGTGTGGAATATGAGATTGAGTCAGCCGGCTTGTTGGTGCAGAAAGGTTATTGTTTACACTGGAAAGGTGGGGGGATATGTAACACGGGAGATACCTTCTTGACAGAATTATCGGATGTAAAAGGTGATGTTGTCGATATGGAAGCCTATGCGCAAGCATTAGTGTGCCGTGCTAAGAATGTGCCGTTTATTTCAGTGAAGTATGTGACGGATATTATCGGGCAAAATTCCGTGAAGCATTGGGAAGATAAACTTGCTGATGCAAGAAAAGGACTGGGACGTTTTTTTGAAGAAATTGGGGGAGTAGTGAGATCGTAAATATAGTCCGTTTATTTTAGTGTCTTGAACGACAAAATATGATATGTTGTTCCCGTGGCAATGAGTAGTAACATTACCTTCAGCCACCAATAGGGTAATATAAAAAATATGCAATATAGCATTGTTGTCCAAATGAGAGAAACGGATATGATTTTAGCTTTCAGTGGAATCGCTTTGTTTTCTCGGAAATTGCGTATGTAAGGACCCAGATATTTCTGGCTCAGTAACCAATCGTATAGGCGCGACGAACTTCGTACATAAAGTGCCGCTGTGAGTAGCAGAAATGGTGTGGTAGGCAGCAACGGAAGAAAGATGCCGATGATGCCTAATAGTAAGGAAAGAGTTCCAAGCAGAATATAAAGGACTTTCATATCGCAAAAATAGAAAAAATAACTATGTTTGCGGTATGAAAGCTTATTTTTAAGGTTTTTGAATGTATATGAATAAATAAAAGGCTTACGGATAAATCACGAGTTTTTTCTATTTTTGCAGTTGCATCGAGGTGACATTAGATGCAGGGTTATAATTATATAGTGTATTAATTAGCGTATTAAGAGTATGTATACAGTTATTAAGCGTATGGAAGTATCGGCTGCCCACAGCCTGGCACTTTCCTATCAGAGTAAATGTGAAAATCTACATGGTCACAATTGGATAATCACAGTTTTCTGTCGTTCCAAGGAATTGAATGGTGACGGAATGGTCGTAGACTTCAGCTACATCAAGCAGGTAGTAAAAGAAAAATTGGATCATCGTAATATCAATGAAGTGCTTCCTTTTAATCCTACGGCAGAAAACATAGCCCGTTGGATATGCGAACAGATACCTACTTGCTATAAAGTAGAAGTTCAGGAGTCTGAGTCAAACATCGCCATCTATGAGGAAGATTAACGAAATATTTTATAGTCTTCAAGGTGAGGGATACCATACGGGTACTCCGGCGGTTTTTATCCGTTTTTCCGGTTGCAATTTAAAATGTTCTTTTTGTGATACCCGGCATGAGGAAGGGGTTTTGATGTCCGATGATGAAATATTGGCGGAAGTGAAAAAGTACCCTGCGGTGATGGTGATATTGACCGGTGGTGAACCCTCTCTTTGGATTGACAGTGGTTTTATAGATCGTTTGCACCGGGTAGGCAAATATGTCTGTATTGAAACAAATGGAACCCGTCCGTTGCCGGATAATATAGATTGGGTGACTTGCTCACCAAAACAGGGGGTAAAATTGGGAATTACCCGTATGGATGAAGTGAAGGTTGTTTATGAGGGGCAGGATATCGGAGTTTATGAATTACTTCCTGCCGAACATTTCTTTTTACAGCCTTGTTCTTGCAGTAATACCGGCCAGACGGTGGATTGTGTAATGCGGCATCCAAAATGGCGGTTGAGTTTGCAGACACATAAACTGATAGATATTCGGTAATAAAAAAGAGCTGTAAGCAGATGCTTACAGCTCTTTTTGCACGGGAGGAGAGGCTCGAACTCCCGACACCCGGTTTTGGAGACCGGTGCTCTACCAACTGAGCTACTCCCGTGTTTGCGGCTGCAAAGGTAATGGAAACTTTCAAATATACAAGTAACCGGTGCGCATATTTTATGGTAGAAGTTACTTACAGCATTTGTAAGTCCTGATACATAATGCGATACGCAGCAGCTTTTTTTTCTAAAGAAAGTGGATAAGCTCTGGATGAAGAGGGCATCCGGTAGAGACGCATAGGGCGCTCTTCAAAAATAAATTCCGTATAGTTTCCTACTTTGGGCTCTTTCAAAGAGAATTGCTCACAAAGAGTATCGGTCGCCTTCTGTCCCGTAGTGACGATTGCCCTGCATTCCGGTAGTTGATGCAGCAAGGCAGAGACATCCGTAGGTTGCACCACTTCTAGGAACTTATCCGAAGCATTGTCCTGCAGGCGCCGGATGGCAGAGGCTGTATCGAACAGGGCAATCCCTTTTTCTTGTAAGAAACTGATGAGGTATTCTTTACAAAATGCTTTATGAGTTTTATCAACAAAATGATCTTTATCGCCAAAAAAGAGAAGTCCTACAATACGCCACATGTCGTTGTTCCAATTCGGATAATAAAATTCCATAGACCACCGTTTTTTTTGTGGCGGGAAACTCCCCAGCATCAACAGACGGGCATTGCCGGGGAGGAAAGGCTGCAAGGGATGTTGTTCTATCTCCATACTTTCCTGTGGTTGGTTTTTATCTGCAAAAGTACGGAATATTTTAGAAATGTTATCCCGCTATCTCCAAATTACTCATCCTTTCGGTTATCCGGAAAGGAAAATCCGGATATTCATAAAGATTGAAACGAGATTCGGTTTTACCTTCTGTATAATTCCAGATAGTGGCATATTCTTCTACATCTTCACCCATAGCTTGAAGTTGGCGCAGATACGAGGCGATAGACTTATTTTCGACGATATAGACTTCTCCCATCCGATTGATAATCGGACTGTGACGTCGGGTACCGTCATGACCGAAACGTAGAATACGTTTACCTTCCGGGGTGATACCTACCATGTCGAAAGTCATACTTTTGCCGATGGCAGGCAGATTGAGTACGTTTCTGTCGGTGGCTAGAAACGGTAAATGGTTGATTTTCAGAAAATGCCGGATACAGGCAGCCGGATCTTGTGATGTTTCAAGTGCAACGGATAGATTATGGGCATCTTCTCTGGATAATTTCCCGAAACGTTTTTCTTCCATTTGTTCCTGTACAGAACGACTGTTTGGAGCGAACACCGCATGATTTTCCTCAAAGCCTTTGACGGAAAATGTATAATAACCGATTATTCCCAATTGATTGAGTACTTGACGCAGGCGTGTCGTGTGTCCCCGGCGTGACGCAGCTACGTTATACACTAATTGATTATCGATGAGCCAGCCTGCCGATAATAATTTACGTATTCCTTCTGCAGCCTCGGGAGTTACTTCTAAGGGCGTTTGGAAATGGGTTTGGATAATAAATTGCCGGATACCGATGGTTGATGCTTTTTCTTTGAACTCTCGTAGAATTTCCACCAGTTCATCATTGATGCGCATCGGCAGGTAAGCCGGTAAGCGTGAGCCGAGGCGAATGCGTTGCAGTTCTGCATATTTTTCTCCTTCCGGACGTTCCAAATTAGCTTTCCGTTTACGTACAGCCATACGATAAACTGCTTCCAGAATATGGTGTAACGTCTTGTTCTGGCTCATCAGGGCATCACCTCCTGTAATAAGAATGTCGCGTAGCTGTGTGTCTTCTTCAAAATATGCCATCAAACGGCGCAGTTTCTTTTCCCATGTTTCTTTGGGTCGCAAAGTATCAAATTCAAAATTGAGACGCTTACTTTGGAAATCGTACATGCGCTGGCAAGATGCACAAAGACCGCCACAGGCACGCCCCATGGTGTCAGGTATGAGAATGGCCACTTCCGGGTAGCGGCGGTGGATATTGTGCCCGTCGGGCAGTAGCCAACCTGCGGCATTAGGTTTGCCAGGTTCCACGATGTCTTCCCGTTCCCAGGCACGTATTTGTCCGTAGGTTTCGACCAATTGGGGAGAATAAAGGATATAACTACGTAAGGCATCATCGTTATATCCGTTACCGTTGCAATTCAATAGTGATAAGTAGTAAGGGGTGGCAAAGAAAGGCATTCCTTTCTTGCGCGCCTTCGAAAGCAAATACATGGTTTCGGCAGAAAGGGAATTGCCGAGGAAACAATTCAGTTCGGCCGGACTTTTAACTGCCATGGCAAGGTGAAAGCGGAAATCATTCCACCATTCACCCACCAATCGGAATTTCTCTTCGTAACTGATTCCTTTGGGGAAGTTGAAACGGGAAGTCGGATTTTTGCGATGTTCAATCTTTTGTACCAACGCATGCATGATGCGTTCTTTGTTTTTGATACGTACTTGCTGTACTTCCTCATCCAGGCCGGTTGCCCAACGTTCAGTGAGTGTTTTGATCTTCTGTGGTGAGGGCAGAGTAACGGCGGGTTGTTGGAGGAATTTGAATAGCTGGAATAGATCAATGAACAAATCTGTTTCGGTTTCTTCCTCCATAGTACCGATAAGGAAAGAATAGAGAGTTGATAAAGTTGATATAGTCAATTGTCTTTCGGTAGAAAGCTCATATACTTCTTGTCCGTCAAATTCAATCAAGAGTCGAATTTGCTTACCGGCCTCACTGTTCATTTCCGGATGTACGGCAATATATTTCGAAAGGCTGGTTCTGAAAGTTTCCGCATTGTCGCTTTGGGTGGCAATACATACCAACTCAGGGAGTTCGTGCCGATAAAGTTGTTCCAGTTGTGAAAGAGTGAGTGCAAGCATTTTCTTTTGTTTCATAAGCAGTTGTTTTTTTATTATTATCCTATAAAAATAATAAAAAAAGGCGAGGTCTTTCTACCTCGCCTTTTACCTTGTGGAATACTTTATGGTTCTTTTTGTTTTACTAACAGAATAGATAAGGGATTATTTCTTTTCCATTTCTTTATTCTTCGGTTCTTTTTTAGCCAACATCACCACATTATATACATATTCCGACATCCATTCTTCGGAGTATCCCAGGCGTTCTTTGTATTGGCGTACCGTAGCTGCTGTTTTGTGTACATCGTCTTTTTTCCAAACAGTCTTGGTACATACATCATGTACGGTTTTTGCAGTCATGCTGCGTAGTGCACCTTTAAAGATAGAAGGCACACGGAATTTCCATTGCATAAGGTTACCCATCAACATCATTAAGTCATTGGAAAATCCTTGATACATGAAGAGATACCCTTGTACATCATTTTGAGTCCGGCAATGTTTCTTTACAGAGATATCGATTTCTTTAAAAAAGTTTTCGCTGATACCATAGTCCTGCATCAACATTTTGCGGGAAGCCGTTTTTTCAGCTTGTCCCAAGCGTCCTCCCTGAGTAGGGATTTTGAATAAACGTTTGAAATTGGCTACATCCGGCACAAAACGGATATTGGTGATGCCCAGATTGGCAGCTATCACTGACTGGAAGTAAACACGTGTTAAAGACACGAAATCTTCCACGTTCCTTGAAGGAACTCCTTCGGTATTCTTTCTAAATAATTTGGTAAATATACCCATGATGAATTATAATTTACGAATTACAAACTACGAACCGCCATGCAGTTGCGGATGCAAAAGTACTAAATAAGTTGGTTTACACCAAAATTCGTAACTTGTAATTTACTTTAGTTTGAAATGGAACTTATGTCCTTCGAATACTGTCTCCACAATGTCGTAACGGACAAATTTTGCAAGAAGGTGTTCTGCCGCACGGCGAGAAAGATGGGCAAGACGGCAATAACGGTTCAATGATAACTGGTCGTTTTCTTCCAGTAAGTTGAGCAACAGTTGTTCACGTTCCGTATATTCCATCAGTTCACCTTTAGGACTTTTACTTTGTTGCCATACACGTAGATGTACAGGAGTAGCCAGGATATTTTCATCTTTGATACGGAGATAGGCCAAATACTTTCCGGTTTCATCTTTAGCATATACTGGCTTACGGTCACTTTCGGCAACTTGTATAACTAATACACTACGCCCTTCTACCTGATAAGTACACATACTGTAATTGACCTCCGGACGGCAGTAGATTTGTGCGGCGGCTTCTATCATATATTGTTCTTCATCTGAGCGTACACCTGCAATTTTTCCGTTATCTTTTACTCCAATGAGTAACCGTCCGCCGTCAGTATTTGAGAAAGCAGATAACGTTTTGGCAATCTTCCGTGCATCGGATATTTCGAATTTGAAATCCTGTTGCTGATGCTCTCCTTCGGCTATGAGAGCATGTATGTATTCGGCATCTGTAAACGTTTTCATGTCTGCAAAAGTAGATAAAAAACGTGTAAGAGCTTTTTTTTGCGCCGAATTTGGGCAATATTTCAAAAAAAATATCGTTTTTCTGTATTTATTTCAAGAAAGAGTGTATTTTTGTCGGACATTATTAACGAAGTAATTAAAAAAGGATTATGAAAGAATTAGTTGAAAAAGTTGCAGAATTGTATGCAGCATTTGCGAAAGATGCAAATGCACAGTTGGAAAATGGTAACAAGGCAGCCGGTACTCGTGCACGTAAGGCTTCTTTGGAAATCGAAAAAGCAATGAAAGAATTCCGCAAAGCATCTTTGGCTGCTGCTAAGTAAGTAAAGAAAAAACGCAGATTTAATGCTGTGAAAGACTGCCACGATAGGCGGTCTTTTTTTGTTTATATTGGTATTATTATTACATTTGGCACGAGTAATATGGATGAAAACGTACTTAATAAACTAAAGATACTGGCAGAGTCGGCAAAGTATGATGTATCTTGTTCTTCCAGTGGTACTGTGCGCTCCAACAAGGCAGGTATGGTAGGTAATACCGTGGGTGGATGGGGAATCTGCCACAGTTTTGCCGAGGATGGTCGTTGTATCTCTTTGTTGAAGGTGATGCTGACCAATTACTGTATTTATGACTGTGCGTATTGTATCAACCGTCGTAGCAACGACTTACCGCGTGCCACACTTTCGGTCAGTGAACTTGTAGACTTGACAATGGAGTTTTATCGCCGTAATTATATCGAAGGCTTGTTTCTTAGTAGCGGTGTGATACGCAATCCCGATTATACCATGGAACGGCTGGTGCGCGTGGCAAAAGACTTGCGGACCATACATCGTTTCAATGGATATATTCATCTGAAAAGTATTCCCGGCGCAAGCCGTGAATTGGTGAATGAGGCAGGATTATATGCTGACCGTCTCAGTGTCAATGTGGAAATACCGAAAGAAGAAAACTTGAAACGCCTTGCACCCGAGAAAGATCATAAGAGTGTATATCTGCCGATGCGTTATATCCAACAAGGAGTATTGGAGAGTTCGGAAGAACGTAAAAAACATCGTCATGCGCCTCGTTTTGCCCCTGCCGGACAAAGTACGCAAATGATAGTGGGAGCTACCTCTGAAACCGATAAGGATATTCTCTTTCTTTCGTCCGCTCTCTATAAAGGTCCTTCGATGAAGCGCGTTTATTATTCCGGTTATGTATCGGTAAATACATACGATACTCGTCTGCCTGCTTTGAAACAACCGCCTTTGGTACGTGAAAATCGCCTTTATCAGGCGGACTGGTTGATGCGTTTCTACCAGTTCAAGGTAGAAGAGATAGTTGATGACATTTATCCTGATCTTGATTTGGAGATTGATCCTAAACTATCGTGGGCGCTGCGCCATCCCGAACACTTTCCGATGGATGTGAACAGGGCTGATTATGAAATGTTACTTCGTATTCCGGGTATCGGTGTGAAGTCCGCCCGCCTGATAGTGGCATCACGTCGTTTTTCCAAATTAGGTTTTTATCAGTTAAAGAAAATAGGGGTGGTGATGAAGAAAGCGCAATACTTCATTACTTGTAATGAGCTACCTATGTGCACAGTCAATGAATTGACCCCACAGGGGGTACGTAACTTGTTGATACAGAAACCCAAGAAAAAGGCTGACGACCGTCAACTGACACTTGATTTCGGAGAGGATTAAAACTGATGCCGGGTATGAAGATTGTCATAATTTATGTATGATATGTATGCTACTGATAACTAATGGCGTTTGGGCAAGAGACAATGGGTATACGCATGAGTGACATTTAGTATACGATTGAATGGAGGTATGTCGATCGATGTTTCTGCTTTTATCTCTTTTGTAATGAATGTATGGTGATATTTGTTTTTGATAATACGTTTGAAGGTTTGCTGACTTCTGTTTTCGAAGCCTATGCACGTCGTATTTTCCCGGATGTATTACAGCCGGAAGGAGAGCTACTGCCTTTGTTCCATGATGAAGTTTTCACGGTGATTACCGATGAAGGGAAAGCGGGACGAGTATGGCGGGGATTACAGAAGAAACTTTCGTCCGGTGCTTTGGCCTGTCTTACGCAGAGTTGGCTTTCCGAACTGCCTGAGGTACCCATGTTATTGTTTCGTTACATCCGTAAAGCCATTGATACCCCCCGTTCCATTGAAACGAATTTTGCCGATCCTGACGTATTGGAACTCTCTAAGATATGGAAAAAGGTGGATTGGGAACGGATACGCATGTTACAGTTCGTTCGTTTTCAGAAAGCGGCGGACGGTACTTTTTTTGCGGCATTGGAACCTCAATTCAATGCTCTTCCACTTGCTGTTGAACATTTTCGTAACCGTTTTGCCGACCAACGATGGTTGATTTATGACGTCAAACGTGCATATGGTTATTATTATGACTTGAAGGAAATCCGTATGGTTACTTTCGATGAAGATACCCGTGAAGGACATTTTGTAACGGGAATGTTGGATGAAAGTTTGATGGACAAGGATGAAAAGCTTTTTCAGCAGTTATGGAAAACCTACTTCAAGGCTATTTGCATCAAAGAACGTCTTAATCCACGAAAACACCGGCAGGATATGCCGGTGCGTTATTGGAAGTTTTTGACGGAAAAACAGGATTAAATTATTGTCTGATAAGAAAAAATCCTTTTTTAGTTAATCACCCAATTCTTGTTATGGGGTACCGTCTGTTTCGGGTCATAGTACATTCCCGCTTGCGATGGTATTTTCAGTTCATACATACGACCGCTTTTATTCTGTAGTTCATGTTGACGTAACCAAGGATTGGCATCTTTCAGTTGGGCAAACGTGATACCTTGTTGACGGGCATATTCGGCAAGATTACTGATACCGGTAGTCACCGTTACTTTTCGGTAAGGAATAGGTGGATATAAATGTTCACGTTTCAGCAGAAATCCATATCGTTGAGGGTTGTTGATGACTGCTTTGGCAGCAAGTAGCCGGAACATATAACGTGAAGTTTCTTCTACCAGCCAAAGGTCAACTGCTTGTGAGGCAAGTTGCTTCTGCAGTTCCGAAGAGATGCGTCCCTGTCCACCATTATAGGCAGCGGCAACGCAGAGCCAGTTGTTATATTTAGTGTAGGCTTGTTTTAAATATTTACAGGCAGCCAGCGTGGCTTTTTCAACGTGATAGCGTTCGTCGATATTGGCATTGACTTCCAATCCGAACTCCCTTCCGGTAGTGGGCATAAATTGCCATAAACCCACTGCACCTGCCGGACTGCGGGCAAGTGTATTCAGATTACTCTCGATGACGGCGAGATATTTGAAATCGTCGGGAACACCGTTGGCTTTCAGTATGGGCTCGATTATTGGAAAATACCGATTGGCACGTTTCACGGTAAGCATGGTTGTGGAGTGCATATAAGTAAATGACATCAACTCTCTGTCCATTCTTTCGCGATGATCATAACGCTTGAAGGTTATTACTTGTCCAGCAAAAGAAATTTTATCGGGAACAGTAGGGGGAGTAACACAATAGGGAACTTCTGATTTTATGGATTCTTGCTCATTGAGTTGTGTATTACTCAACAGAAATGGAAGAGTAGTACCTACACAAAGAGCAATGGCAGCGGTAGCCAATATATGGATGGAATTCTTTTTCATTATCCTGTTTTTTGTTGGTTCTGCCGTCTAAGGTACGATATTCATATTAATTGTGCAAATAGGTTGCAAGAGGTGATGCCACTTTTAATTCTTTATAGGAAACCGTTCCCATAACCAGCGTGGAATGAGGCGCCAGAAAAAAACGAGTGTCCGGTATCTTCCGTCAATGATGGTTATACGTTTTTTCCTATCCAGTGCTTTCACGATGTAGCGGGCTACACGGTCTGTTTGCATCAACATCGGATAATTCCCGTTCTTCAATAAATCTGTAGCAACGAAACCGGGACGTATATCCGTAAAGCGGATATTCAGATGTTCCATATGAGTAAGTTGTGCAAGGGCGTCGATATAAGTATTTTGGAAACGTTTGGTAGCAGAATAGGCGGGGGCTATACCTAAGCCTTTGGTACCGGCTATGGAACTGATTACTGCAATGTGCCCTCCTCCTTTTGCCTTGAAATAATTGAAAGCGGCGGTAGTCATCCTGATAAAACCTTCTACGTTGGTACGTGCCGTGTTAATCTCGACCTCTGGTTGCAAAGTAGGGTTCTGACTGCCTATACCTGAACTGAGGAGAAACAAATCCATCCCTCCTAATTTTTCTATCAATGTTTGAAGGTGTAGAAGGGCATCTTCACGGGTAATATCCAATGGTTGTATTTCAATTTGTCGGGGAGCAATCCGTTGAAAATCTCGTAATGCCTCTTCCCGTCTTCCTGAAACTCCTATATGCCAACCTTGTTTTACTAATAATCTGGCAACTTCTTGGCCGATCCCTGAGGTGGCTCCTATGATAATGGCTTTCATTCTATAATTTTTTTTGTTTCTGTCGTCCGGCTGGTTGCACTTGGCATGGGAATGTGATGGTAAATGTACTGCCTGTCCCTACGGTAGATGTAACTCCGATGCTTCCGTCCATTCTTTCCATGATGGACTTACAAATAGACAGACCCAGTCCGGCTCCTTGTATGAAGGAGTTTACCTTCTCGAACCGTTCGAATATTGTGTCGAGTTTGTCCTGGGGGATTCCGCGTCCAGTGTCGGTAATGTTGATTTTTGCTTCAGATCGGTCTATCTTATAGGAAACTTCGATGTAGCCGACGGTCGTATTCTTCAATGCGTTCGAAATAAGATTGTTCAGCACTTGTTTAATACGCATCAAGTCTTGTTCTATTAAGTAGGCATTTGCCGGATAACGGGTTCTGATTTCTACACCTGCCGGAGCGTTTTGTTTATACTCGGCACAACTTTCGTCGATCAGTTCCGACAGATTGAACCAGGTAGGATGTAGTTCAATGTGGCCGGATTCTATTTTCGACAAGTCCAGTACATCGTTGATAATGTTCAGTAGCAGATCGTTGTTACGGTTAATTAGTGAAATATATTGGTCGCGTTCGTTGGCATCGTCCACGTAAGGGAGCAGGCTGGAAAATCCGATAATTGCATTCAACGGTGTGCGTATTTCGTGGCTCATATTGGCGAGGAAAGCCGACTTCAGGCGATCCGCTTCTTCTGCTTTTTCCTTGGCTTGTATCAACATGAATTCCGTGTTTTTCAGGTGGGTGATATCGTAGTTGATGCAGATTAGTTCTATATTGTTCCGTTCGGGAGCGTATGTTTTCACTATCAGATTGACATGCGTCCATGAATAACTGCCGTCTTCTCTGAGAACGCGTATCTCTTTGTTGAATTTGTTCTCTGTCCCTTTTTTTGCATTATCCAGAAAGCCGAGTATACAATGGCGGTCTTCGGGGTGAATATGACCGTATGTTCCGATAATTTCGGATAGCGGTGTCTTTTCTTTTTCACCGATGTTGATATACCAACTTTGTTGGGCATTCCCTTCTTGGGTAAGCAGGTTGTAGTGGGCATATCCCACTTTGGCATAATTGCCTATCAGTTCGAAGAAACTTTCGAACTCCTGAATTTTGTTGTAGGCTACAGTCGTTTCGGTTTTATCTGCATTAATCAGCAGATAGTTGGTTGGAATATGATGCTCATCGTACAACGTGGTTACCTTAGTTACCAAATCTATCGTGCCTGTTTTCTTTTTTGAATTATAGTAAGTTCCTATTTGAGAGAAGTCATAACGAAAAGTAAAGTCTGCATTTTCATGTTTCTTCAGCTTTTCTTTCATTTCGTTTGGGAAGACGGGATTTTCGAAGATATTGATACCCAGCAAGTCTTCCTTCTGTTCTAGATGAAACATTTCCAACTCCTTGTCATTCAAGTCTATCAGTATCCCCTGGATGTTATAGAGTTCGATGCCTACCGGCAAATTCTTATAAATGTTGTGTAATAATCGTTCCTGTTGTTGCAGTACTTGTGAGGCAGATGACATGTTGGGACCGTCTTGTACTTCGGCTATACCATAAATCTTGCAGTTCCCGTTTTCATCTGTTTTCTGCATACAAACTTTACTACGTATCCACATAGGGCCTTTGATCGTATCAAGTAGATATACAATCTCTTTCGACTGTTGTGCGTTGTTAAAAGAATGAACTGTAGTAAGAGGATGTTCCTCTTTCAGAATTCGTTTATTGAAGTCTTCGAAACTGATAACCCCGTCTTCTTTTAAACCCAATAGGCTGGAAATATATTCGGAACAGATATAGTTTGCATTTTGTAAGTCTGCTTCCCAACAGCCTATGTTGGCATTAAGTATTATTTCTGATAGTAAGTTATAATCTAATTTAGCGTTCATACAGAAGTATTTCTGATAAATTAATACAGATGTATATGGTTACAAAAATAGAAATAATCCGTAGAAATGAAAAGAAATGGGAGATAGAAATGTATCTTTGTCACGGTTTATGACACTATTTATTAAATAAAACAAAAAATATATGGAAAAAGTAATTATCAACTCGTATGAAGATTTTGAAAAGTTAATAGGTCAGCAACTTGGTATTTCTGAGTATGTGCAACTTACTCAGGAGCGTATCAATCTTTTTGCCGATGCAACATTGGATCATCAGTGGATTCATGTTGATCCGGAACGTGCCCATGTGGAGAGTCCTTTCAAGAGTACCATTGCTCATGGTTATCTTACCCTATCTATGTTGCCTCATTTGTGGAATCAGATTATTGAGGTAAATAACCTGAAGATGATGATTAACTATGGTATGGATAAAATGAAATTCGGTCAAGCGGTATTGTCTGGACAGAGTATCCGTCTGGTAGCAACTTTACAATCTTTGTCCAACCTACGGGGAGTGGCAAAGGCAGAAATCAAATTTGCCATTGAAATTCAAGGCGAGAAGAAGAAAGCACTCGAAGGAGTAGCTGTTTTCTTATACTATTTCAATTGAAAATGTTCTTGCCATAAATGCCGGAGTGCTGCTATAGGATGGTATAGCAGCATTCTTGGCCCGGTAAACCGCATCACTTTCCGCATCTGTTCTTTCATTTCGGGTTTATAGCAATGAATGGTGCACAGTCTGCAGGTTGACTTTTTTTCTCCAAAAGGACAGCGGGATAATCTTGTATGCGCATATTCTATTAATTCCTTACATTGGGAACATAACTCTTTATTACCCTCTTTCTTTCTGCAATAAAGGGTAATCATTTGTTCTATCGTCTGTTGTTCTCGTTGAACGCGTGACATGGATTTGACCGTCATTTATAACAGAGTTTATTTTCAGAACAAAGATAGTGGAATAATGGAGAAAAACGATAATTTTATCTTTATAGACGTGAAATTTCCTTTTTAATGGTATTGAATGAGCCAAACAAAATCATTGGAATGCTGTTGATAACAGACTAATGATAAATTGTTTGGTCATGAATAAATTGAAATTATCTTTTCTGCTGTCAATGTTCTTTACATCAGTTTCGGTATTTGCCGGTTATACACCTGTCAATGTACAGAATGCTCTAAAAAAAATGTATCCTGCTGCTAATGATATCGCCTGGTCGCAGGATGGAAATTATTATGTAGCGGATTTTATGATGAATGCTTTTGATACCAGAGTATGGTTCAACTCGGATGCCCAATGGGTGATGAAGCAAACCGATTGGGTAACGATGGATGAGGTACCGGCAGCGGTATTCAATGCTTTTGCCGCCAGTCAGTTTGCTGGTGGTGAAGTACAGAATGTAACGTGGGTACAGTTCCCTAAATGGCAGTCGATTGTTGCCGTAGAGATAGGAATGCCGAATGTACAGACGAAATATCAGATATTATTTACTCCTGATGGAGGAATAATAAATGACCGGAATGTCACTTACTTGCATAATATTCTTGGAGCAAGTACTTTCTTATAGACGACATTCAGTTACCTGCTAAATAAATTATATCTTTGTCCTGAAAAAAGTTTTTCATGGACAAAGGTGCTTTTCAACAGGAAGTATACAATGTGGTTGCTGCCATTCCGTCCGGAAAGGTAGTAACCTACGGGCAGGTTGCCTTTCTTATAGGTAGACCTCAGTGTTCGCGTATGGTAGGACATGTCATGCATGATGTACCTTCGGAGTTGCATCTGCCCTGTCACAGGGTAGTGAACAGTCAGGGAAGGTTGGTACCGTTTTGGGTAGAACAAAGGGCTTTGCTGGAAAGTGAAGGTGTACAGTTCCGCAAGAGTGGAATGGTGGACATGAAAGTTTCTCAATGGAAATTTATAGAGGAATAATTGTTGAATTCTAAAATAGTATGGTTATGAAATATATCGGTGCACATGTAAGTGTAAGCGGAGGTGTGGAGTTGGCTCCTGTCAATGCCCACGAAATTGGAGCGAATGCTTTCGCCCTGTTTACCAAGAATCAACGCCAATGGGTGGCAAAGCCTTTGATGCCAGAAAATATCTCTTTATTTAAAGAGAATTGTGCGAAGTATGATTTTGATGCCTATTATATTCTGCCACATGACAGTTATTTGATAAACCTGGGACATCCCGAAGAGGAAGGCCTGATAAAAAGCCGTGCCGCTTTTTTAGATGAGATGCAACGTTGTGAGGAATTGGGGTTGAGATTATTAAATTTTCATCCAGGTAGCCATCTCAATAAGATTTCAGTGGAAGCATGTTTGGACAAGGTGGCAGAATCTATAAATATTACTTTGGACAAAACACAAAATGTGACGGCCGTAATAGAGAATACAGCTGGGCAAGGCAGTAATGTAGGTAATGAATTTTGGCAATTAAAGTATATCATTGATCGTGTGGAAGATAAATCGCGGGTGGGCGTTTGCCTTGATACCTGTCACACTTATACGGCGGGATATGACATTGTGAACGACTATGATAAGGTTTTTGATGACTTTAATACCATCGTTGGTTTCAATTATCTTCGTGGTATCCATTTAAATGATTCCAAGAAAGCCTTAGGAAGCAGGGTAGACCGTCATGATAGCATCGGAAAAGGATTGATTGGTATAGATTTTTTCAAACGCTTTATGAAAGACGAACGTTTTAATGACTTGCCCATTGTTCTGGAGACTCCGGACGAAACACTTTGGGCGGAAGAAATTAAATTATTACGTAGTTTTGAGTAAAGATTATTCAATTGTAGTTTTGATATTGAGTTGACGCGAACTAAAGAGGAGCTCCTTTCGTTATAATAATAAAATTAGAGTTATGAAAGTTGCAATAAGCGGAGCATCCGGCTTTATAGGGACGCATCTCATGGAATATCTGACAGAGCATCATCACCAGGTTATTCCTATCGGAAGGGGATTTTTGCAGGAAGATGCTTTCCAGCAATTGGTAGAATCTTTGGAAGGATGTGATGCACTTGTTAATTTGGCAGGTGCTTCTATCAACCGGCGTTGGACTCCCAAATACAAATGTGAACTACGTCATAGCCGTATCGGAGTGACTTCCCGATTGGTAAAAGCTATGAAGGCGGCGCAGAAACGGCCTGAAGTGATGTTGTCTGTGTCGGCCGTCGGTTATTATCCTTCACGGGGATACTATAGCGAGCAGGATGACATGATTGCCGAGGGTTTCTTGGCTTCACTGTGCCGTGAGTGGGAAGCGGAGGCTCAAAAGTGTCCATCTGATGTCCGTATGGTCATCACTCGTTTGGGAGTTGTTCTTGCACCGGATGGCGGTGCTATGCAACAGATGGTTTTACCTTTAATTCATACAAAGTTCTCTGCCGTAATCGGTTCGGGCAAGCAGACTTTTCCTTGGGTGAGTATACAGGATGTATGCCGTGCCGTCACTTTTTTAATAGAGCATAAAGATACGCAAGGTGTTTATAATGTAGTAGCCCCACAATTTATATCGCAGAAACATCTGGCGCATGCATTGGCGATAGCCTACCATGCTTGGGCAACCGTGCCTGTGCCGGGTTGGGTTTTTCATTCTCTCTTGGGTGAAATGAGCAGTGTCCTGCTGAATGGACAGACGGTTTCGCCTTCCCGCTTGCTTGAAGCCGGTTTCACATTTTCCGTGCCTACCATTGAGTCATTATTGAAACTGCCGGATACACGGACGGTACCTTCTTTGGATGTTGCCCGTTATATGGGACTTTGGTATGAAATAGCCCGTTATGATAACTCCTTTGAACAAGGAATGACCGATGTAACAGCCACTTATTCCCTGTCATCCGACGGAAAGATACGGGTAGAAAATGCAGGTCTTAAAAATGGAGTGAAGAAACGTGCTGTGGGACATGCTTACCGTCCCGATGAAAAACAACCCGGTAAGTTGAAAGTCTCTTTTTTCCTTTGGTTCTATTCCGATTATTATGTTCTGGAATTGGATAAGGAGAACTATAGCTATGCCTTGGTAGGTAGCAGTTCCGATAAATATCTTTGGATATTGAGTCGTAATCCCCATCTGGCTGAAGATATCAAAGGTAAATTGATTGCTTCAGCCCAAAGGAGAGGATATAATATACGGAAACTGCACTTCTTACATGACTAATGTAGAATCTTTTTATAGCTTGGGATATATTTAAACCTTAAATACACATTCTATCCGGTTGCCGTCAGGATCAAGTACAACACTCTCAAGGTATCCGTCACCCGAAGTGCGAGGTTCACCTGCAATAGTATATCCAGCCGAACGCAGCATTTCAGTTTGTTGTAATATGTCCTCTTTACTGTCAAACGAGAATGCGAAATGAGTCAGTCCTAATCTGTTTTCTTCAACCGGAGTATTCTGTACATCGGGGCGGCTCATTAATTCCAAATCAATTCCTCCTTCAAACCGGATAAAGTAAGATTCGAATCCTTTTTTCGGATTGATATACTTTTCATTACTGATACCCTTGAAGTATCGGGTATAGAACTCTTTCATTGCTTCCAAACGGAAAGTCCAGATTGCTAAATGATGTATTCTCATACGATTATTAAATTTGAATTTGTAAATGTAAGATAGGAAAAGGATTACCTGTCGAATCTGTTGCATCCCTGCTTGCCACTTCGAAACCTAAATACAGATAAAATTGGAGAGCTTGTTCATTTTGCTCATTGACGTCCACCTTATAAATATGCTTATTGTGGATAGCGTACTTCATCAACCGTTTTCCATATCCTTTACCTTGTTCATCAGGGTGCACAAACAACATTTCAATGAGTTCGTCACTCAATCCCATAAAGGCGGTTATCTTTCCTTCCCGATTACGAATGATATATAAATCTACGGTAGGAAAATATTCCTCCCGTATCAAAGATTTATAAAAAAGTATATTCTCTTCGGTAAGGAAATGATGGGTACTTCGGACGGAAGCTTCCCATAACGCCAGCAGTTCGTCGTAATCCTTTGGAGTAGGTTGGGTTATCATAGATTTTGATATTAAAAATCGGCTTTTTGAGTTATCTTAATAGCTTCTTCTGTCACAGGATGTACAAACTCCAGTGCTTCGGCATGCAGGTACAGCCGTTCGGCCTTTCTTCCGTAAAGTTCATCGCCCATGATGGGACAGTGTAAACCAAGGGGATGGGCGGCATGTACCCTAAGTTGATGAGTACGCCCCGTACGTGGATAGAAAGCGACACGGGTATACTTATCTCTGCGTTCCAATACCTGGAAATCAGTGACAGCCGGTTTCCCGTATTCTGTATGTACCATCTGTCGTGGACGGTCCAGCGGATTAAGACAGAGCGGAAGTTCAATAGTGCCTTTATTTTCGGAAATCTTCCCTTCGAGCAAAGCAATGTAACGTTTCTTAACGAGACGGCTTTTGAATTGCGCTTGCAGATTTTGATGTACACGTTTGCTTTTGGCAATTATCAGTAAACCGGATGTGGCCATATCAAGACGGTGGACTATCATAGGTCCATCTGCTGCGGGATATTGTTTACGCATTATGCTGTAAACCGAAACTGTCTCTTTTTTTCCGGGTACCGATAACATTCCTGCCGGTTTGTTGACAACCACCAGCCATTCGTCTTCATACACCACCTCAAGTTTTTCCGTTATACTTTGCATACTTTTCAGCATAGGGTTTTCGTCCACCTCAAGTCCTTGCAGCATATGCTGTAAGATGGGTTCACACTTCCCTTTGCATGCCGGATAGTAATGTCCGTGGTAGCGTATTTCTGTTTTAGGAGACGCTCCCCACCAGAATTCAGCCATTGCAATCGGTTTCCAGTCATGCAGATAGGCTTGTTGCAACAGTTTGGGAGCGGCGCATTCTCCAGCTCCGGCAGGGGGTGTTTTATGAACGGTCTGTTCAAAGATTTCACATAAGTCTTTAGACTCTCCCAGGAAATTGAGCATCTTGAATTGTTCAAATAATTGTTGCTGCAGAGCGGCAGAACGTGTTTTACGTTCTGTTTTCAACCGCTGTATCCGGCATTTCCGGTCATCAACCTGCCTTTGCAGCTTACCGGTTTCTTCTTTCCAAAAACGTTCCTGCCGTTTGTATTCTGCTTTCTGAAACTGACTTTCCCGTATCAATACCGCTTCTTCTTCCTTTGAGAGAATAGTTGCTTTTCTTCGTTCTTCCCGTTTCTCTTTGGCGGCTTTCATCTGTTGTTTCGTTCTACTCAATGCTTCTTGCGCCTTTAGCTCCAATACGGAAAGCTGTCCGGTCAACTCTTTGTATTCTTCCTCTTCTTCCAGTTCCCTGATATGCACATTGATTTGGGATATCTTTTCTTCCTCAATCTTGAAAAAGCCCTCCGGACATAGTAAATCATATATCGGCGGAACAAAAAAAGGATGTATGTTCTTTCCTGCCAGAATACCTGAAAAAGCAGCAAGGTAACCGGTTTCTCCTTCTTTAGTCTGTACTACCAATACTCCGAACATTTTACCCAATTTCAATTCCTCTTTCCACGCTTGTTGGTGTGAAAGATAATCTTGCACCTCTTTCGCAGCCAATACACAAAGCGGATGAGGCGTGTAACAGAACGGGTATGTAAATTTCTCGGGTAGGGGGATGTCTGCTATCGGAGTATGGAAGTGGTGTAACATGGGTATTCAATCATCAATGGAATAGTCATTGTCTGTATTGATGTGAAAAATATTCTCGCTCTCTTCTTCTGATCCGGATATGATCTCCTCATTAATATTTTCCTCTAACCGTGGATGGTGCAACACCTTTTTCTTTTTACTATGATTGCCATATTTACGTTCTCTTTCCCAAGCAGCTTTGCGTGCCTGGTATTTTTCATATTGATTTTCAAGATAATTATCTGCCATAAAATAACTGCTTTGGGAATAGATATTGTAGAGTTATCAATTATGCAAAGTTACAGAAATCTTGCCATTTATTGTTCTGCCAATTCATAAAATATCTATATTTGTTTCTTTGTAATAGGATGAATGATTAATCGGAGGTAAAATATTATGTTAGCATATACATACATTGAACACGGAAAATTTGAATTGTTGCAGAAACCGGTACCAGAACTGAAAGACTCGCGTGATGCGATTGTGCGTGTAACACTGGGCAGTATCTGTACCAGCGACCTCCATATTAAGCATGGTAGTGTGCCCCGTGCGGTTCCGGGAATTACGGTCGGACACGAAATGGTGGGTATCGTAGAGCAAGTGGGGCAGGACGTTACTTCAATAAAATGCGGTGACAGGGTAACTGTAAATGTTGAGACTTTCTGCGGTGGATGTTTTTTCTGCCGTCATGGATATGTAAATAATTGTACGGATCCTGATGGCGGTTGGGCTTTAGGTTGTCGCATTGATGGCGGTCAGGCAGAGTACGTCAGAGTTCCTTATGCCGACCAAGGCTTGAACCGCATTCCGGATACAGTGAGCGATGAACAAGCGCTTTTTGTGGGTGATGTACTGGCAACTGGCTTCTGGGCAGCCCGTATCTCAGAAATTTCCGGAGAGGATACGGTTCTTGTCATCGGTGCCGGTCCTACGGGTATTTGTACTTTGCTTTGTGTCCTGTTGAAGCAACCTAAACGCATTATTGTCTGCGAGAAGTCTCCCGAAAGAATTCGTTTTGTCCGTGAACACTATCCTGATGTACAGGTGACGGGACCGGAAAACTGCAAGGAGTTTGTGTTTCAAAACAGCGAACATGGCGGAGCCGATGTCGTGTTGGAAGTGGCGGGTACTGAAGATACTTTCCGTTTAGCTTGGGAATGTGCCCGGCCCAATGCTGTGGTCACCGTCGTGGCACTCTACGATAAACCGCAACTTCTTCCTTTGCCTGATATGTATGGTAAAAATCTGACCTTCAAAACCGGTGGAGTGGATGGTTGCGATTGCGCGGAAATCCTCCGTCTGATCGGTGAAGGCAAGATTGACACTACCCCTCTCATTACCCATCGTTTTCCTTTGAACGAAATAGAGAAGGCGTATCACATCTTTGAAAACAGGCAGGAAGGAGTTATTAAAGTTGCCATAGAAGGTTTATTTACCTGATCCTCGTGTACGGAGTTCCCAAAACGCTACAGCGGCAGCTGCCGCCACATTGAGTGAATCAACTCCGTGTGCCATCGGAATACGAACCACGTAGTCTGCCCCGGCTATTGTTTCGTGTGCGAGCCCGTCTCCTTCAGTCCCCATTATAATGGCAAGTTTGGTTTCTTTTGCCAGCGCGGGATGGTCTATGGAGATTGAATTGTCGGTAAGTGCCATGGCAGCTGTACGAAATCCCAAATCATTCAGGCGGTTGAGTGGACCTTCCATCCAAGTCCACGGAACAAGAAATACCGATCCCATGGATACTCTTACTGCACGGCGGTTCAGTGGGTCGCACGAGGTAGGTGTGAGCAGTACCGCATCTATCCCCAAAGCAGCGGCCGAGCGAAAGATAGCACCGATATTGGTAGTATCCACCACGCCATCCACCACCACGATGCGGCGCGCATCTCGGCATACTTCCTCAATGTTGCGTGGCTGCGGACGGCGCATGGCGCACAGAACACCCCGTGTGAGAGTATAGCCGGTGAGTGTGGCAAGTAATTCTCTGTCACCCGTATATACAGGTATGTCTCCACATCGTCCAATGATAGTGGCGGCATCTCCGGTGATATGCTTTTTTTCGCATAAAAGAGCAAGAGGTTCATATCCTGCTTCTAAAGCCACAGTGATAACCTTAGGACTTTCTGCAATAAAGATACCTTTTGAAGGCTCTATACGGTTACGTAATTGCGCTTCAGTGAGGGTGCTGAATATTTCTACTCCGGGGTGGGAGAGGGAAGATATTTGGATGATGGGCATGGTTGTTACAGTGTTTTTATTATTTTTTGGCAAAGGTAGAAACTTTTGTTCTGAATGTTTCGTCTTTTACATAATCTTTGGGAGGATGCTTGATTTGATGTCCTGTCATCATTCCTATCCCATGATGTTCGATGGATTTTTGTTGGCAAAGAGTAATTGTTCAGATAACTTGCCGTTTCGGGCAGCTTGTCAAATATCAAAATAAATGTAAGGCTTCACGGAGAACCGGACAGATTTCCCCGAGATTATAAACTTGGCATATCTATTTGTCAAATTGATTTTAAAATAGTACTTATGAGGCGATTCCTGTTTCTAAATCGCTCCTTTTACTGACATACACACTTCCCGTAAACTCCGAAAGCGTATGATTTTGTGCATGAATATACAATGTTTTTACCGAATACCCATCGGCTTTACATTTTCCGTGCGAGAGATGTTAACTTCCCACGTGAGGGATATTAATTTCTTACGCGAGAGTTGTTAACTTCTGGCGTGATGGATGTTAACTTCCCTCATAGGAAAAATGAATATTTCTACTGGGAACGCTCTTTTTCTTCCGTGAAAAGAACATTTTCGTATGGACAGTCGACTGTTTCCCGTTTATTTGAGTTGTACATATTTCTGTATTTTGCTATTTATGAAGAAGATACGGATTTTCGTTTGCATATTTTCGCTTACGTCTGCCAACGGGTGAAAATATGCGATTCTCAGAATGCAGAAAGTGCAAAGTGTCAAAAACGTGTAAGTAATACCGAGGTTACTCTCTTTGGGGATTGCTGAAACAGATGTGTTTCCCTGTTAAATTTTTACTGGTTTTCGATGCAGCATATTATGCTAATTGATTATCAATAGTTTACGGCTTAAAAGATAGACTGCTCAAAAATTTACTTGTTTTTTTTGCCGAAAATCGAAGATTTAACGTTTTTAACCTTAGTTTGTCTTCAAACGAAGGGAAAAAGAGAAAAATGGCTCTCTTTTGCTCCGAAACCTCCGGTTCGCGAAGATAAGGCATATCGGTGATTATTTCGCCGATTCGAGTTGCAAAATCAGAGATGGTTTTACGGATTTTGGGGTTGGCTCTTGTGTCTTACAATAGCTCGAATCATGTCTGTTTTGTGAGCAGGATTTCTGTGTCTTTTGCAGCCAAAAAAAGAAAGTCGGCAGATATAGTTCGGTTCGGCTTTGGCGAAGCCATTTTTTTTCTCTCCCTCTGTTAGCTTTACTTTAATGTACGTATATATGAATACGGAGATAAAGTAAAGTTGATTTTCATTTTGAGGTGCAAATAAATTCTGAATTTGGTGGTATATTCAGGAATAAGTCTTATTTTTGTATTGAATAATATTTTGTTTGTTGATTGGCAGATATGTAAACTATGAATAATATAATAGCTTTTAATGTTTCAAGTCCCAGTGATATTGCTTTGCAAATTGCAGCAAGAGTCAAGGTTCGGAGACTTGAATTGGACTTAACTCAAGAAGGATTGGCAGCAAGAGCAGGAGTCAAGTTTGCTACTTATCGCAGATTTGAGCAGACGGGAGAGATTTCATTAAGAGGATTGCTTCAAGTAGGCTTTGCTTTGAATGCGCTTTCTGATTTTGATGCTCTTTTTGCGCAGAAGCAATATCAGTCATTAGATGATGTATTGAATGAGCAAAGTGTTATACGTAAAAGAGGGAAGAAAAATGAATAGCATAAAGCAGATAGAAATCATTTATGACAATCGTTTGGTCGGTCGTTTGGCCTTGTTGAGGACAACGAGCAATTTTCTAAAATATATTCAAGAAAATGGCCTTTAATTATGAGCGATAGGGAACTAATTCCAAATGTTAATGTTACTGAATCCAGTAAATTGGATAGCCGTTCAATTCGGTTTTTGAAAGATATCTTTCCGGATGACTTGGTTGACTGTTCTCAGCTTCAAGAAGGCGGTACCTTGCCGAATATTGATGGATATCTTGATATTCTGTGTCCTGATGGTACCGCAAGAGAAAAGGTTGTGGTTCAAGTTAAACATCTTACTTATCCAGAGAAAAATGGGGATGTATATTATGACATTCCTCAGTCGATTTATGCATATGCAGAACGACATAAAGGTGAACTTGTCTTATTTATTGCTTGTGATTATGAGCACAAAAAAATTTATTGGAGAAATATTAGCGAAACTTCAATAGAAGAATTTAGAAATAAGTCAGATCACATACAAAATACAGCAAGATATCATTTTCTTGATAGTGAAAAATGCTCAGAAAACAATGTAAAAGAAACTATTGAACTTTGGCGTGAACTATATAAAAAGAAAATGGATTCCATTAAGGATGACCGAAAATTGGCAGATCAGTTTGCTTCAAAACAAAGGATGTGCTTTAATCTCATTTCCTCTGAATTACACGGTGTAAAAGATTCCCATATATATAGGTATCAGGTTGATGAAGTAATGCAATGGATTACGAAAGATATCAGCAGAAATGAGAAATCCATTTGTCTTCTTGCAGGTGATGCCGGAGTAGGTAAGTCAGCTGTATTAAAAGAACTGATTTCTAAGAACCGGAATGATGGTATCAAGTATTTATGCATTAAAGCTGATTCTATTGATGATAATGGTAATCCTATCACTTTAGGCGAATTGCGTGATACATTGGCATATTACAGTGCATCAGCTGAGAACGTGATTCTGATTATAGATCAAATCGATGCACTGTCTCAATCTCTCACTAACGATAGAACACACTTAAATATGATGATGGCAGTACTATCATCACTGGAAGATTGGACTAATGTTAAAGCTGTTGTTTCGTGTCGTAAATATGATCTTGAATATGATTCTATTTTAAATAGCCTTAAGGATAAATCCACAATTATTGAGATAGGAGAACTGTCCGATGAGGAGGTTGCCATGGCACTTGATAAACTGGAAGAAGGGCTTAGCAAGAAAGTAGATTGTGTGACGGCTAAAATACTCAGAACAGTTCAGGTTCTGAATTCATTTTCTATTTTGTTTCAGCGGAATAAATCAAGAATAAACTTCAATAGTCAGATAGAACTTTACGATGCCCTATGGGACACTATCATTTTGGATTCATCCTCACAATATGATGTGGAAATAAGGGAACAGTTGATGTATAAGATTGCTGAAACAATACGTAAGGCTGGAACCTTGAATCCTCAGTTTGCACCAACCTCCAGTCAGAAACAAGCTTACGAGTATCTGGCAAGCAATGGTCTTATCCGGCGTGAGGGATGTGCTGTTTCATTCTTCCATCAATCTTTCTATGAATATACTCTTGCCCGTCATTATTCTGAAAATAATAGTCTGTTTGCAACTGATATCAAAAAAGAGATTCAGGGCTTGGAAATGAGATCAATGGTTAAGGCCGTTCTTGATTTTAAACGGGGGCATGATATCATCAAATTCGTTGAAGAAGCTCGTAGTATCCTCATGGATTCGGATATTAGACTTCATCTAAAACTATTAACATTATCGGTATTAGCTTTTGTAAATAATCCATCCTGTGGTGAAAAACTTCTTATTACCGAGGTCTATCAGAAAGATAGAAAAATGTTGGGATATTTCCTTCGAGGAGTAAGTTCAATAAGTTGGTTTCCAACTATCCGAAATATTTTGAACAGAATGATGCCTGAACTCAGGAAGACCGATGAAGTGTTTTTCCCAATCATGGTATGTTTATCCCGCTATGCTTTCCGTAATCCAGAAGATGTGTATGGTATGATTAATCAAATACAAGATCAGGAATCAAGATTATTAGCTATTGCATATAATTTGAGAGAACATAACGACTATGGTCAATCTTGTGTTCTCAAAGCATACGCTGAAACAAAATCACAAAACGCTTTTTTTGTCATCAATATAATTCAGGATGCAATTCAAAGCAACAGTAAATTTGCTTTGGAGGAGACAGAGAAACTGATTATAGATTGTTTTATGTCTGAAGACTCATGTAATAAACATGATCAATATGAGTTGGCGAAAGTATTATGCCCCAAACTGTCTATTGAATACTCGAAGGAAATGCTCAGAGTACTGCACAATTGCATTTGCAAAACGGTATATAAAACAGCGCAAAATGGCTATTATGGTTTTTCAACAACAAAAGCATTCTACAGGATTGATATGGAGACTAGTAACGGAAAACTGCTGAAGATATACGAAGACCTTTTGATTCGCTATTCGCCAGATGAAACTATTGTGCGCCCACTCGTTATAGACCTTTTGTCACTGAAAAATGAGACAACATTATCTATGGCTTTTACTGCTATGGCAGTAGCTCCAAAATTGTATGATAATTTGATTCGTCCTCTCTTGGAGAACAGTGAGGAAATCGAAAGATATCTTCACGGAGATGTAGAGTTTTTCTTTTTGAAAATGCTTAGAGCTTGGTATGATACATTGAACGAAAACGATGCAGAGTTGTATCAGAGATTATTGTTATCTTATAAGTCTGAATTCGATTTTAAATACGATGCTGCAAGAAAGTGGAGTCGATTCCTATGTCCTCATTTATGGTGGAACAAATGGGTACTGATATGCAATACATTGCCAGAAGACCTTATGATTCCGGAAATGAAGAGATGTTATCAAGAACTTATGCGCAGATTTGGAAGACGATATGAAGTTGAAAAGCCTGATCATTCTGTTATTGTAGGACATTTTTGTGGTGGTGTTGTAAGTAGTGAAAAATATGGAAGATGGCCGATTTCGAACTGGCTGAGTTCATTTCTGAAACTTGGAGAATATAAATGGCGTGAAGGTAGAAATCCTATCAGCCTAAGAGAACATGCTGATGCTTTTAAAAAGTGTGTGACCTCTGAGCCTAATAAGTTTTACGATTTTGTATTGGAAATAAGCACTATGGCTGATATTTCGGATATGTATAAAGTTGCCGGTCTTGAAGGTCTTCTTGCTGGCGGAATCAATCCTAATTCTCTTTGGAATTTGGCGGAGCTGTACATCACAGAAGTGTTTGCCAAGTTAGATAGCTATACGTTTAGCCAAATTGTTGAGTACTATATTAAAGAGGAAAATAGGCATATTGATGGAATCATGCAGTTATGCAAAACTCTTACTATTGATTCTTTTGCTGAGAATGATAGTTTAGTTATAGATGAGGATAGAAACATGGATATGAGTAGGCGAGCATCTGACTTACTTACAAGGGGTATGAATTCGTATCAAGGTCGTGCTGCTGAATTATTAGTGCATATGTGTACGATACCGTCGCGTAGATTGGAAATTTACGAGTTCTTCACCAATTGCTGTTCGATCTTGCACGACTGTGTGAAAACTATGCCACTTTATTACCTTAATACGGAAAGCTATTTTGATGAAGAACTATATTTCCGGATGCTGAAACCTCTTCTTTCTGGTATGGGCCCCGAAGCATTATATATTCGAGCAAATGCAATACAATGGTGCTTTTACCATAAGAATGATGTAGTAAGTAATTATATCAATTGTATTGAGCATGATTTTTCAAGCCATGAATTACTCGTTCAGATATATTTTTATGGTGCGGTAGGGGGACAGAATTCAGAGGAATGTGAAGATCGACTTGAGAAAATACTTGCTGTTGATAATGAGGATATTGTAGCAAAAATCGTTGAGATTGCCATGAAGTCATATGTGTATGCTGAATACCGAGATTTAAGCATGAAGTATCTAGAACGATATGCAATGGACAATAGGGAAAAAGTTGTAAATGCGTACTTATGGTATTGTAATTCCCTCCCAATTGAGGCTTTTGACTGGTACTGCGGTATTGTCAAGACCAATATGGGTAAGAAGGATAGAGAAATATATAATCAGCTAGAATATGTAAAGAAATGTATTCCAGTTTATCCCGTCCAGTCTTATAAATTCATCTCCTCTCAGAGGTATTCTGACATAGATGGTGTAAATATGGTCGATGATGAAATAGTTGAAATTTTACTTGAGATATATAAAAAACTGAGTCAGGATGAGAATGAGGATGCTATGAATGAGATACTTGATTTATTTGATGAATACATTTATCGTGATAATAGGGTTTTGAAAAATGCGGTTTCTCTATTGTCATAACTTTTAAAAGAGGAAAAAAACATGAATAGCATAAAACAGATAGAAGTCATTTATGATAATCGTTTGGTCGGTCGTTTGGCTTTGACCAAAGAGGGATTATGTGCATTTGAGTATTCGGCTGAATGGCTCAATACAGGCTTCTCTATATCTCCATTTGAATTGCCATTACGCAGCGGGGTATTTATAGCAAAACCTCGTCCGTTTGAAGGCGAATTCGGTGTTTTTGATGATTGCTTGCCTGACGGTTGGGGGGTGTTGATTCTTGATAGATATTTGCAACAGAATGGAATAAATCCCCATACATTATCATTGCTTGACCGTCTTGCATTGGTCGGTTCGACTGGACGTGGTGCGTTGGAGTTTCGTCCTGACAAAAGTGTTGTATCAAAACAAGAGTATGCGGATTTCGAGAAGTTGGCATTGAACGCTGAACAGATTCTTGATAGTGAAGATTATACAGGTGAGGGAATCGAGGAGTTTCAATATAGAGGCGGTTCTCCCGGTGGTGCCCGTCCGAAAATATTCACTCGCTTTGAAGATAAAGAATGGATGGTTAAGTTTCGTGCGAAGAGAGATTCAAAACGTATCGGTGTTGATGAGTACAATTATTCGCTTCTTGCAAAGAAATGCGGAATTGAAATGCCAGAAACACGATTGTTTGAGGAAAAATATTTCGGAGTTGAGCGTTTTGACCGTACCCCAAGCGGCAAATTGCATGTTGTTAGTGTAGCTGGACTAATCGGGGCGGACTATCGTTTGCCAAGCATAGACTATACTCATATCTTTCAAGTATGCGCAGTTTTGACGCATAGCGTGGCGGAAATGTGGAAAGTGTATCGTCTTATGGTATTCAACTACTTGATTGATAACAAAGATGACCACGCCAAGAATTTTGCTTTCATCTATCGTGATGGCGATTGGCATTTTGCTCCGGCATTCGACCTTTTGCCAAGTGATGGCATAAATGGCTTCCGAACAACTTCAATTAATGACAAAATTGAGCCAACGAAAGAAGATATTATAGCCGTTGCGGTTAAAGCTGGCTTGAACGAGAAAAAAGCTATTGAGATTTTGAAGAGTATTGAAGTAATAATTTTGTAATAACTATTAAAAACCATAGTATATGTCTCTTGTACTAAAACCGTTTCATGAATTGCTAGAAATGCATTTCATTATACCGCCGTACCAACGTGGATATCGTTGGGAATCACGTCAAGTAGAGGAACTTCTTGATGACCTGTTGGATTTTGTAAAATCTCTGAAGACAAAAAGGAATCGTAATAATGAAGGCCATGAACCATACTATTGCCTTCAGCCCATTACAGTAGTAAGACATCCCGAAAATGCCGATACGTATTTTGTAGTCGATGGTCAGCAACGCCTTACAACGATATATATCCTCATGCATTATTTGTCGAAAAACAGTGATTATGAATATCCGGTATATACATTTTCTCTTCCCAGTAGAGATGTCCAGAATGGATATCTGGACAAACTTGAATTCATGGAGGATGATAAGAAGTTTATTGATAACATAGACAATTTCTATGTGAAAAAAGCATACTCTACAATTGTAGTGTGGTTTTCAAGAGATGGACATGATAGATATAAAGGAAAAATTCGAGATATCTTTGCAATGATGCCGGATGGGGATGAGGAACAAAACGATGTCCGAGTAATATGGTACGAAATCAACAGCAGGGAAGCACACAAGGCTTTCCGTGAACTTAACTATGGAAAGATACCGCTGACCTCGACGGAGCTTGTCAAGGCTTTGTTGCTGCAGGAAAGGAATACAAATTCATCTGGGCATTATAGCAGGGGCGCATCATATCGCAGAGCGCTTGAGTGGGACTCAATGGAACATGCATTACAGAATCCTTATTTATGGTCTATGCTCGCCGAATCGAATGACGGCACATTGTCCCACATGGAACTTGTCCTTGATTTTGTAGCAGACAGACTGAATAATGAAATGAGCAACGTAGACGGCAACAGACCCGTGGAACGCAAGGAGTCCAAAGATTTCAGAGATGACTTCAATTATCAGGTAATCAATGAATATCTTAGGAGGAATGACAATAACAGTAATACGGTAGAAGATGTATGGAAAAGGATCCAGACAATTTTCAATCTTGTATGCAACTGGTATTCCAACAGGCATTGGTATCATCTGATAGGGCTCTGCCGTATACTGCAAATCGGGAAGCAACGGAAACGCAGAGATTTTGTAGAGTATATCTATAAACTATCAGTAGATGAAAACGGAACTCCAATTGATAGACCGCAATTTACCGACAAACTGGAGAAGGAGGTGGGCAGACTTGTCAGACTGGGGAAGGATATTACTCTTGAAGGCCTCAGGTATGATGAACACAACGAAGCCATAATAAAAGTGTTGAAAGTGCTTAATGTTCAAGAAGCGATAAATGACAATGCGGAAGAAAAGCGGTTTGCGTTTCATTTATTTGAGATATTCAATGTGACATCGCTTGAACATATCCATCCGCAAAACATTACCTCTGATATCAATTACCAGGATTTCAGAATGTGGTTTGAAAGGAGAAGTGAGGATTTCAAAAAACTTGATGATGCTGAATTACGCACCTTGCTACAGAACGAGGCGACTGATGGCCAGAATTCTGACTCCATGGACCTGAATTCACGGGTAGCTGTGAAGAGAGCGGAAGTAGAGAAGGCCATTAGCGTTTTGAAGACTTTGACATCTGACAAGAAAAACTATTTTGATGATTACAACCACAACGAACTAGAGCGCAATGCCAGAATCCTAGACGGATTTTTCGGTGACCTGGCCGGGATAAACCAGAATGAGATGCATAGTATTAGAAATCTGGCCCTGGTTGACAAAGAGACAAACTCGGCCTTACAGAATTATCTATTGGACAGGAAACGCTCCATTCTTATGGACCGCCATGACAGGTGTGACATTTCTGATCCGTCTACCCCAAATGGTACTTATGCACCTCCGTCAACACGCAAGGTGTTTTGTAAAGAGTATTCCAGATGCTCTCCTGGTGATATGCGTTTATGGCGTCCGGAAGACAGGAACAACTATTTTAGAGTTATTGAAGAAGTATATAATTATTACACCTCAAAATAAACGAGAATATGCTCAACAAGAATACAGAAAAATACAATAAGTTCGCCGCCAGAAACGGTGTAGCTATTCCTATAATCCAACGTGACTACGTACAGGGAGCAGATGTAAACTTCGAAAAGCGTGACAAGTTCATCAAAAAACTGCTTGATGCCTTACTGAACCGGGAAACGTGTGAATTGCATTTCATATATGGATCAACGGATATGACAAAAACGTCTGAACCATATTTCCAACCGGTGGACGGGCAGCAGAGGCTAACTACACTTGCTCTTATAGGCTGGTTGCTGAACCAGAAGTGTGGCCTTAAATATTCCGGTTGCCTGAAGCCGCTTACATATACATCACGTCCGTCAACAGAGCAGTTCTGCAAGCTTATGCATGAATTCAAACTGCCGGAAAAGTATGTACCTTCCATATCGGATTACATAAAAAATGTTCCAGGATGGTTCTCTGAATCATGGAAGTTGGATTCTTCCATAAATTCCATGCTTGAATTTCTTGATAAGGCTGATTTTGTGCTTGGATCGGAACCGTATAAAGACCATATAGAGGATATGGCAGATACATTCTTCAATGATTCACCGTTTGAGTTTGAGAACCTTGATATGGAGAATTTAGACCTAAATGACGACTTGTATGTCAAGATGAACGCCAGAGGTAAATTGCTTACTCCATTCGAAAACTGGAAAGCGGAATTCGAAGATTTTCTGGGAATCAATTTCAAGAACGTAAAATATCAGTTCGGTGATATTCCGGGAATGCCGGATACGCCTACCTTGAAAGAATACTTTGAATATTCAATCGAACATGACTGGTGTGATATGCTCTGGCCGAAGGCGTATAGCCGCTGGCAGGCAAAAAGCGAGGAGGAAAAGAAGAAGATCTTGTATCCGTCCATTGATGAATGGTTCATGAACCTGCTTGACTATGTGTCGCAATTCCTCATGTTTGCCACTATGCCGGATGCAGAGACTGTTTATAAAAACAGTGGACTGAAAAATATGAAGGATCTTTATACATATGAAATAGACCGTTCAAGGCTTGAAGTGTATAAGGATAAGGAGAATGTGATAAAGCTGTTCAGGATTCTTGATCTGCTTGTAGGTATCTACAAGAGGTACGAGGATTTTGGTACTTTCATGTCGCGTTATTTTATTGCAACATCTTCTACTGCACGTCTGGAGAAAGAGGAGGAGAGACATAAGGTCAATCTGTTTGACTATAATATAGACCTTGTCTCAACATGTCTAGAAATGGGAACTGATATGGATATTGCATTTCAGATTATCTTGTGGAGTTTCTTTCAGTGGATGCTTTCCCATTCTGAGGAACTTTTGCCAGATTCTGACATAGTTGCTTCTACAGACTACTTGAGGGTAATGACTGGTTGGGTCAGAGGAAGAAGACAGCGTCTTACCAACGGATATTCTGTTGGAGCGAATGCCCGTTTAGCGGATTTCCATGAGGCTGACAATATTTCGCGTAAACTCTCTACTGCAACGAATATGTTTGAAACCCTACTGGGAACAACTGAAAAATCTCTTGAGGATGAGCGCGTCAAATGCAGATTATATGATAAGCCGAATTTTGATATTATCAGGGAACTGTCCACGTGTCGTCCTCTTTATTATTCATTCGGACTTTTAATGCCTTCTATAATAAGTTGTACTGATACAGAAAGCTACATAAAGAGATTCTATGGTTTCTGGGCTATGAGCGATACTGAAAGGGTCCAAAGCCTTGTAGGCTGCGGTTTCAATGGGATCAGGCCATATGTGGACTGCTGGTTTTTCGGTATGACGGGAAGATGGGATTATCTCCTCACAATAGGTAAAGATGATAGAGGTTTTGATAATGCAGTTGAAGCTTTTACGCATTTGATGAACGATGATAGCCCTATACGTTATTCTTATGACAGCATGGCCTATTATATGGTGAACTATAAAGAATTTGTAGAAGCAAATAAAGAAGGTGTGATGCGCCACTATTTCAGGCATGATGCAGATAATGAATTTACTGTATGGACCATTAAATCTCCAAAAACGAAACCATGGCAGGGATATAATACTGACCCATATGCATACACAGTGCGTAAACTATATGAAAGTGGGGGGAGTCATGAATACGAACTCAGTGATTGGAGTGACAATGCGGAACACGGTGCTTTGTACATAAGGACTGAGGGTTCGGAATCTGATGCCATGTATATGGAATGCTATCCAAAAGGTTGGGAGATTGGCATAAGGGACAAAAGACAGAAAGTTACTAGAAAGTTTGGAGATCGTTTTGAAACTATTTCAGACGCAGAAGAGCATACAGTTGGTTTTAGGGATGTTGAAAAAAAATTCAGCTTTGACGGCATTGTGCTTCTTGATCTCCCTGGCAAAGACCGTGTACAGACTGCACTTGATTTTTTAGAGGCAATATTATAGAAAATACGGGATTCAAGGTTGAAGGTGCTATAAGAAGCTATATGAAAAACTTCTGAGGTTATTTGGCAAATATAGAAAGGCGTATGACGGAGGCAATTGAAATCTATCTTTGCATACGGTGTACTTTTCAACTTGGTGATGAGATTCTAAGGCTTGCCAAAGAAGACAATTTTAGAGAAAGTTTTACAGAACTTGAGTTTAAAAACAAGGAAAATGTGGATTTAATGAAGTAGAAATAACCATGAGTGGCGGATATTTTAATCGGCATATGATTGCCTTCGGAGAGATAGCTAATTCTATCGAGCGTGATATTGCGAGAGCTTTACAACCAAAGCCGGAGAAGATACATAAAGATTATTGGACTATTTACGAGAAAGATAGCTTTGTTTCATACCATAGCTATATGGGTTTTGCCAGTTATGAAGATGCGGAATCTTTTCTTCTGACAGATAAAACTATCGTCAAGGCAGAACAAAAATATTCAGAGCAGCATTTTTCGTAGATGGAGTAATATTCCAATCAACAACGCGATATATGTCTGGTACTTCTGACGGTGAACGAATTCCGGTATTATACTCGATTCATCATTGTTATTATGACCGCTATCCAGATGATGCTGATGTATTGGAACTGTCAGATGAAACGATAAATGTAACGAAGGAGGCATATCGGCAAATTCGTATAGCAGAGATATATGCAACTCGCGTAGATTGGATGATGAGTGGCGATGATAGCGAAGAGAATTTTCGTGAGCGTATAAAGGAAGATTTGGCAGAGTTTGAAAAGGAATATGCGTCTAAAGACTGGATTTTTTCCGATGTTGACTGAAAAATGTCAGATATTGTATGTGTAATATATCATTAAGCAAATCAAAAGTGTCATCTTTGCATATTATATGATAGATTGACTATGGTAAAGTTATCGACACGGTCGCTTTGCACCTTAAATAGATAAAGATATGACAAAGAATACAATGGGAACCAAACTGCCCCGAAAATTGGAGCAGAAAATGTCGGTTGTGGGAGAACAGATTAAATTAGCTCGTTTACGCAGAAATTTGAGTGTGGCTCAGATTGCAGAACGTGCTACTTGCTCTCCGTTGACTGTGTCCCGAATAGAGAAAGGTGCATCAACAGTAGCAATCGGAATCTACTTGCGAGTGCTGTATGCCTTGCAGCTTGACGATGATATCCTGTGGCTGGCCAAAGAAGACAAACTGGGAAAAGCTTTGCAGGATTTGAGTCTGAAGACAAGGAGGCGAGCTTCAAAAAAGGAATAGAGTGCATATTCTCCTAGTACATAAGTTGCAAATTCTTCTGTTGGAATAAAAAACATGGCTCAAAATTTTGCGTTATGCTATAAAAACATTATGTTTGTATTGCATAATAAATAAGGCGTATGAAATTCGTTGATAGAATAGATGAAGCAGCACGACTGAAAGATGCTCTTGCGAGAGAGAAATCCTCGCTAGTCGTGATGTACGGTCGCAGACGGCTGGGTAAGTCAACGCTCATTAAAAGAGTGTTGTCAGAAAATGATGTTTACTTCCTTGCTGACCGTTCTGAAGGGCAACATCAGAGAGTATTGCTTGCAAAAGTAATAGCACAAGTGTTCCCGGATTTCGACAAACTGACATATCCGGATTGGGAATCTATGTTTCGTGCGGTCAATTATCGAACAGACAAGCGTTTTACTTTATGTTTGGATGAGTTTCCGTATCTTGTAGAGCAATCTTCTGAACTGCCGTCTGTGCTACAAAAACTGGTTGATGAAAAGCAGTTGAAGTATAATCTTGTGCTTTGCGGTTCGTCACAAAATATGATGTATGGATTGTTTCTTGATTCTACTGCACCTCTCTATGGTCGTGCTGATGAGATCATGAAACTTGCACCGATACGTTTGCCATATATTCAAGAGGCTTTGAGCCTTGATGCGATGAATGCCATTGAAGAATATGCTGTTTGGGGAGGTGTGCCGCGTTATTGGGAACTAAGGGAAAACCAAAATTCACTTAATGATGCTTTGTGGCACAATATCCTTTCTGTAAATGGAACTCTTTACGAAGAACCGATAAAATTGTTTCAGGACGATGTAAAGGATATTGTTAAGACTTCGACGATAATGTCTTATATCGGTACTGGTGCAAATCGGCTTTCTGAGATTGCCGCAAGATGCAATGAGCCTGCAACCAACCTGTCGCGTCCATTGAAGAAACTTATTGATCTCGGATTTTTGGAGAAAGATGTTCCGTTTGGGATTGATGAAAAGAATGCGAAAAAGAGTCTTTACAAGATAGCCGATCCGTTTATGGCATTTTATTATCAGTTTGTCGTACCTAATCGTTCGTTCATCGAGCTTGGTCGTCGTTTGCCAATAGAACAGGCTTTGACTGCTCATTTATCGGAGTATGTGAGTATGCAATGGGAAAAATTATGTCGGGATGCCGTAACAGGAAATCTTGTCAATGGAGTGGTTTATGGCAAGGTAAAACGCTGGTGGGGTTCTGTTCTCAATGAGGACAAGAAGCCGGAACAAGTCGAGTTCGATGTTATGGCCGAATCGCTTGACAAAAAGTATCTGCTGGTTGGCGAATGCAAGTGGACAATAAGGGAGAATGGTAAACAGCTAACTGCTGCACTTCTCCGCAAAGCTAATCTGCTGCCGTTTGCCAAGAACTACACCATCGTTCCGGTGCTGTTCCTTAAGAACGCTCCGAAAGGTGATTCCGAGAATGTGGTGTTGCCGGAAGATGTTGTTGAGTTAATGAAATAAAGGAATCTCAAATTCACTATTTGACAGAGTTATTAGATGGCAAAAAAAACAATAAATAAAGAGCTTACAGGCGCACAGGACTTATATAATTTCTTGTTTGAGGCCTGTAATATAATACGCGGTCCTGTAAGCCAGGATAATTTTAAAGATTATATCACGCCTTTGCTTTATTACAAGCGGATATCTGATGTTTATGATGAAGAAACAGAAGAAGCTTTAATATCAAGTGGTGGTGATAAGGAGTATGCATCTCTGCCAGAGCAACATCGTTTTGTTATTCCTGATGGTTGTCATTGGCAAGAAGTCCGAGAACGTACAGAAAATCTTGGAGCAGCCATAGTTGGTGCTATGAGACAGATAGAGATAGCAAACCCAGATACATTGTATGGGGTGCTATCTATGTTTTCATCTCAGAAATGGACTAATAAGGCAATTCTCAATGACAGTAAGATTCGTGACCTGATAGAACATCTATCAAAACGAAAACTTGGTAATAAGGATTATCCTGCAGATTTAATGGGTGATGCCTACGAGATACTATTAAAGAAGTTTGCTGATGACAGTAAGGCCCAGGCCGGAGAGTTTTATACTCCTCGTTCTGTTGTGAGATTATTAGTGCATATTCTTGATCCGCAACCGGGGGAAACTGTATATGATCCTGCTTGTGGTAGTGGAGGAATGCTTATCGAAGCTATACGATATATGCACGATGATTCTCTTTGCTGTGGAAGTATATTCGGACAAGAGAAGAATGTTGTGAATGCGGCCATTGCTAAAATGAATCTATTCCTGCATGGTGCATCTGATTTTAATGTAATGCAAGGCGACACATTGAGAGACCCAAAAATTCTTCAAGGTGGTAATATCGCCAAATTCGATTGTGTTATAGCAAACCCTCCATTTTCTCTTGAAAATTGGGGAGCAACGGAATGGAGTTCAGATAAATATAAGCGCAATATCTATGGCACACCGAGTGATAGTTGTGGTGACTATGCGTGGATTCAGCATATGATATGTTCTATGTCCTCTGGCAAGGGGCGTATGGCTGTTGTAATGCCACAAGGCATTCTGTTTCGTGGAAATCAAGAAGCAGAAATACGGAAGCAATTAGTGGAAAGTGATTTGATAGAAGCCGTTGTTACATTAGGAGATAAATTGTTTTATGGAACTGGACTATCTCCGTGTTTCTTGATAATACGAAGGATGAAACCGGCTCATCATTCCGGACGGATTTTGATGATAGATGGTTCCAAAATTCTAACTCAAAAGAGAGCGCAGAATATTTTAGAAGAGAATGATATAGATAGGTTATATTCACTTTATCAAAATTACTCCGATGAAGAGGACTATTCTCGAATCGTTACATTGCAGGAGATAAGAGATAAAGAGTATAATCTTTCGCCCAATCGCTATGTGGTTTACCACAAGGAGGAAATTCGTCCTTATGTGGAAGTGTTGGCTGAGTTCAAACAAGCATACGAAGATGTGAAGCGATTGGAGAAAGAATTTTCATTACTCATTAACGCATAATCAATATGGCAGAAAAAGTAAAACAATATCGTCATCCGGACGACCCTATTACGCTCGATGAACTTAAAGGTTTTCTTTGGGCAGCTGCCACTCATTTGCGTGGCCAGATTGATGCGGCTGGATATAAAGAGTATATTTTCCCTTTGCTTTTTTTCAAACGCATTTCCGATGTTTATGATGAACAGTTTGAAGGTTTTGTATGTGAAGGAGGAGTTGAGTATGCAGGTATGCAAGTAGAAGATCTCCCCATCCGTATTCCTGATGGTGCGCACTGGAGAGATGTTCGTGAGGTGACGGAAAATGTTGGTAATAAATTAGTCGAAGCATTTATTGCCATTGAGCAAGCCAATCCTGCTAAGGAAATGGATGGTAGAAAAATCGGAGGATTAGAAGGTATTTTCGGACCTAAGGATGGCTGGACCAATAAGGCGAAGATGCCTGATAATATCATTACTTCGTTGATTGAGGATTTTTCTAAATATACGTTGAGCCTAAAGGCTTGTCCTGCCGATGAGATGGGGCAGGCATACGAATACCTTGTTGGAAAGTTTGCCGATGATGCCGGAAATACTGCTCAGGAGTTCTATACGAATAGAACAGTCGTTCAACTTATGGCTGAGATACTGCAGCCACAACCGAATGAAAGCATTTATGACCCAACTTGTGGTTCCGGGGGTATGTTGGTTAAATGTTTAGACTATCTTCGCAACAAAGGTGCAGAGTGGCAGAGTGTACAGGTGTTCGGACAAGAGGTGAATGGCTTGACTTCTTCTATTGCACGAATGAATCTTTATTTGAATGGAGTTGAAGATTTTTCGATTGCATGTGCAGATACGTTGGAGCATCCTGCATTCTTGGATGGCAGCCATCTTCGTAAGTTCGACATTGTTCTGGCAAATCCTCCTTATTCAATCAAAGAATGGAATCGTGAAAAATTCATGAATGATAAGTGGGGACGTAATTTCTTGGGAACGCCTCCGCAAGGAAGAGCTGATTATGCATTTTTTCAACATATTATTGCTTCGATGGATAGAAATACTGGTAGGTGTGCTATATTGTTTCCCCATGGTGTACTATTTCGTGATGAAGAATATGAGTTGCGCAAAAAATTAGTTGAAATAGATATTGTAGATTGCGTAATTGGACTTGGTCCTAATCTATTTTTTAATGCTTCTATGGAGGCTTGTATTATTATCTGCAAAAATAGAAAAGAAGATAGTCATAAAGGTAAAGTTATTTTTATTGACGCAAAAGGAGAGGTATCAAGAAAGAATGCTGAAAGTTATTTAGAAAATACTCACATCCAGAAAATTATTTCTGCTTATGAAAATTTTGAGGATATAGAATATTTTGCAAAAGTTGCTGATATATATGATATAGACAATAATAAGAGTTTGCTTAGTATACAAAGTTATGTCAAGCAAAAAGGAACAAATGAAATATACATTTTGGATGAATCACTCCCAAAATGGATTGAGGCTTCAAGATCAATGCATATCGAAGTTGCTAATCTTTTAAGTATGCTAAAATATGAGTAGGGTAAAGTTTGGAGATGTCGTTAAAGATGTGAAGATAAATATAGATCGTCTAAATAATCCGTATGAATACTATGTTGCAGGCGATCATATGGATTCGGAGGATTTAACCATACATAGGAAAGGATGTTTTACAACAGATGATGTTGGACCTGCTTTTATTCGTGTATTTAAACCAGGTCAGATTTTGTATGGTTCAAGAAGAACATATCTAAAGAAAATAGCAGTTGCTGATTTTGAAGGAGTATGTGCTAATACTACTTTTGTTTTTGAAACGAAAGATCCTCATGCATTTGAGCAACGTTTGTTGCCGTTCATTATGCTATCAAAGGATTTTACGACTTGGTCGATAGCTAAATCAAAAGGTTCTACAAATCCTTATGTGTTATTTTCTGATTTGGCTGATTTTGAGTTTGAATTACCTCCATTAGAGGAACAAAAAGTTCTTGTTGATAAATTATGGGCAGCCTATCGATTGAAGGAGGCTTATAAGAAACTACTTGTTGCCACTGATGAAATGGTGAAATCGCAATTTATCGAGATGTTTGGGAATCCTCTTTCTTTAAATCAGAAGAATGAGTTGAAAAGATTAGGAGAATGTTGTATTCTAAATCCAAGACGTCCTAACATTGCTCTTTGCGACACCGATAAAGTCTCTTTTATTCCTATGCCGGCGGTAAGTGAGGATGGATATTTGGTAGATATGACTGATGAAGAATATGGAAAAGTAAAAAAAGGCTTTACATATTTTGAGAATAATGATGTCTTGTTTGCCAAGATTACACCTTGTATGGAGAATGGCAAAGGAGCTATTGTACATGGACTTACAAATGGTATAGGAATGGGATCTACAGAATTTCATGTATTGCGGCCAATTAACGGAATATCTAGTCCCTATTGGCTGTTAGCATTAACACGAATGCCTATATTTCGTGAGCGTGCTGCAAAAAATATGTCTGGAACAGGCGGGCAGAAAAGAGTTAGTGCTTCATATCTGGACCATTTTATGGTTGGATTACCTGCGATAGAGGAACAAAGGCGTTTTGAAGCAATATATAAACAAGCCGACAAATCAAAATTTGAATTGAAGCAGTGCATTGAAAATATCGATAAAGTCATAAAGAGTTTAATAAACGGATAGAATAAGAGAGATACGTTGATAGCTGCGGCTTAATTGGATAACTAATTTTATTAATAATATGATAGAAAATCTGATTAATGACATAGAGCAGGCTATGCTGGGAGTTTTAAACAACGAGCAAATGAGTCAATTACGAAAGGTGCTAGATTATGCCTTTCGTGATATCAACGTGTCGTCTAAAAACAATGAAGAGTGCAGCGGTAATAGTGAATTGATAGATAGTTTTTTATCGGCTAAAAGAGTTGAAGGATGTTCGGATAAGTCGATGCACTACTATCGAAGTACATTAAGCAATGCTATCAGGAAAATAGAAAAAAATATTCGCCATATCACTACTGATGACTTGCGTAATTACTTAAATGATTATCAGCAGACAAGCGGTGCTACAAAGGTTACGGTAGACAATATACGTCGCATCTTATCGAGCTTCTTTGCATGGCTTGAGGATGAGGATTATATTGTCAAGAGCCCAGTACGTCGGATTCATAAAGTAAAAGTCGGGAAAACAGTCAAAGAAACATACTCCGATGAAGCCTTGGAACAAATGCGAGATCATTGCGAAGGTATTCGCGATTTAGCCTTGATAGATTTGTTAGCTTCTACTGGTATGCGTGTCGGTGAGTTGGTCAAACTTAATAGGAACGATATAGATTTTGAAAATAGGGAATGTATCGTTACCGGTAAAGGAGATAAGCAACGTCGAGTTTATTTCGATGCTCGTACAAAGATACATTTACAACGTTATTTGGCAGAACGGATAGATGACAATCCTGCCTTGTTTGTTTCGTTATTAGCACCTTACGATCGCTTACAGATAAGTGGTGTGGAAATACGTTTACGTCGTTTGGGGCGTGAATTGAATATTCCTAAGGTGCATCCTCATAAATTTCGCCGTACGTTGGCAACAATGGCGATAGATAAAGGTATGCCTATAGAGCAGGTCCAGCATCTCTTAGGGCATCAAAGTCTTGATACAACATTGCAATATGCTATGGTGAATCAGACAAATGTAAAAATGTCTCACCGTAAATTTATTGGTTAGTATGTCGCAATTTATCGAGATGTTTGGGGATACTCACATGAGGAGTGATCATAGCCGTCAATGGAAAGAAGTCGTCGAAATAATTAACGGCAAGGATTATAAATCAATCCAAGTTGAGGATGGGGGCTATCCTGTCTATGGAACTGGTGGCGAGATGGCAAGGGCCTCAGATTATCTATCTCCTGCTAATTCTATATTGTTAGGGAGAAAAGGTACTATTGACAAGCCTTTGCTAATAAGAGAAAAGTATTGGAACGTTGATACTGCATTTGGAGCAGTTCCTGATGAAAAAGTCCTTCATTACGTTTATTTCTATTGGCATTGCAAAACAATAGATTTCAATGTGCTGAACAAAGGTACAACTCTTCCTAGTACAACAAAGGTTGATCTTCTTAATCTCTGGATTAAAATTCCATCAATGGAAGAACAAACTCGATTTGGTTCTATTGTTGAACAGGCCGATAAATCAAAATTTGGCGATTTCAAATCGCAATTTATCGAGATGTATTATAATACTCATAATAAGCAAACTCTTGAATCGGTTTGTCCAATCATGAGTAAGGGAATAACGCCAAAATATGTTGAATCTTCTTCTGTCTTAGTGATTAATCAAGCATGTATCCATTGGGATGGTCAACGTTTGGGGAATATAAAATACCACAACGAGGAAATCCCAGTTAGGAAGAGAATACTTGAATCAGGAGATGTTCTCTTGAATGCAACTGGAAATGGTACTCTTGGACGATGTTGTGTATTTATTTGTCCTTCAGATAATAATACCTACATAAATGACGGACATGTGATTGCCTTGTCAACAGATAGAGCAGTGATTCTTCCAGAAGTGCTTAATACGTACCTTTCTTTAAATGATACGCAAGCAGAAATATACAGGCAATATGTAACTGGTTCTACAAATCAAGTTGATATCGTATTCTCAGATATCAAGAAAATGAAAGTTCCTGTTCCTAGTATGGATGAACAAATCTTGTTTGTTGAGGTCCTCAAACAAGCCGATAAATCAAAATCTGTCATTCAAAAAGCTTTAGTATATTTGAATGACATACAAAGTGACGAATTAGGGAAAATCGCTTAATTATTAAATTGATAACAATGAAAATCATAGATATGTTTAACGAAGACAATACAGTGGAGCAAATGCTCATAGAAGCTGCAACCCAAAGTGGTTGGCAGTATGTAAAGTCACAGGATATACCTCGTAGTTCTGATTCTGTCCTTGTTGAATCATGGCTATTGGAAGCTCTTATTAGGTTGAATCCGATAACACATCAACAAGCGGAGCAAGTTATTTATAAACTCCGTGCTGCTATTACTTGTGGAGGTAATTATGATGAATTGGTGACTGCCAATGATCGTTTTCGTACATTGCTATTTAATGAAAACACAGAGCCTTTTGGAAAGGATGGTGAATATATACCTATCAGATTCTTTAGCGAAGATGCGGTCGAAGATTATTGTGTCGTAACCAATCAATGGGAATTTCCACGTAGCTCTGTTGGTGGAGGTAAACGTTTGGACTTGGTTTATCTGATAAATGGAATTCCGATTTGTGTTGGTGAAGCAAAATCTCCTGTTCGCCCTCAGATAACATGGGCTGACGGAGCCATCGATATGCTGCATTATGAAAAAAGCATTCCAGAAATGTTTGTTCCGAATATATTGACCTTTGCTACTGAAGGCAAAGAACTTCAATATGCCGGTATCTGTGCACCTGTTGACAAATGGGGGCCTTGGTTTAAAGATGAAGGTCGTCAGCATGGCACAATAGAGTCGGTTAAAAGTAATGTAATGGGGTTAGTTCAACCAAACCGACTACTTGACATATATCGTTACTATAGTGTTTTTACAGGAACATCATCAGGCAAAAAAATAAAAATAGTTTGCCGTTATCAACAATATCTAGGAGGTGAAGCTATTGTTCAGCGTGTCTTAAATACATATCGAGAGAAACAAGGTCCGAAGAAAGGTCTTATTTGGCATTTCCAAGGTTCGGGAAAATCATGGTTGATGGTATTTGCTGCCCAAAAATTACGTTTGCAGAACGAATTACATGCTCCCACAGTTGTTATCGTTGATGACCGTATTGATTTGGAAGATCAGATAACGGGCGATTTTACTCGTGCTGATATTCCTAATATAGAATCTGCAAAGACAAAAGATGAGTTAGTTGCATTTTTCAAGCAGGATCAGCGCAAGATTCTGATAACGACAATTTTCAAGTTCGGAGATGTTGATAGTGTACTGAATGAAAGAGATAATATCATTTTATTGGTAGATGAAGCACACCGAACTCAGGAAAAGGATTTAGGACAAAAAATGCGCAATGCACTACCTAATGCATTTTTCTTTGGTCTTACCGGAACGCCTATCAACAAACGAGATAAGAATACTTTTCAATCGTTTGGTGCTGATGAGGATTTAGAGAAAGGTGGATATATTTCAAAATACACTTTCCAAAATTCTGTTGAAGATGGAGCTACGCTTGAATTGAATTTCCAAACAGTGCCGGTAGAGATGCATCTTAACGAAACTCAATTACAAGAAGAATTTGATGAACTGACCGATCAAATATCCGAGGACGAAAAGAACGAATTAGTAAAACGAACTTCTGTTGAAGCATTTTTTACAGCAGAGAAGCGAATTAACGATGTCGCACGTTATATTGTAAATCACTTCAAAGAGTATGTAGAGCCCAGTGGCATGAAAGCCCAAGTTGTGGTATATAATCGAGACTGCTGTGTGAAATATAAGAAAACGATTGATGCTCTTTTGGGTACGGAAGATGCAACCACTATCGTTATGCATACGGCTGGTGATAAAGCTGATGAGTATAAGACATACCGTCGTGATAGAGAACAAGAAAGAAAACTTCTTGATCAATTCCGTGATCCATTGTCACCGATTAAAATGGTGATTGTCACTTCAAAGCTGTTAACAGGTTTTGATGCTCCGATTTTGCAATGTATGTATCTTGATAAACCAATGAAGGATCATACGTTGTTACAAGCTATTTGCCGTACGAATAGAAAGTACAATGTTGATAAGAAATGTGGTCTGATTGTAGATTTTGTTGGTGTATTTGATAATGTAGCCAAGAGCCTTGCTTTTGATGAAGAGACGGTAAAAACAGTTGTAAAAAATATTGATGAGATAAAAGTGTTGATACCTCAATTTTTGCAAGAGTGTATTGACTTTTTCCCTGGTGTAGACCGGACAATCGGTGGTTGGGAAGGTTTGCAGGCTGCTCAGCAATGTTTACTTGATGAGTCTACAAAAACGAATTTTGCAAAACATTTTTCACGATTGGCTAAAGCTTGGGAAACAGTAAGCCCGGATGCAATGCTGGCTGTTTTTCAGGCGGATTATACTTGGCTGGCTCAGGTATATCAAAGTGTACGTCCTGTTAGTACCGGAGGTTCACTCATATGGACTTTATTGGGTGCTAAAACCATTGAAATCATTCATCGTAACATTGATACAATTGATATTGGGACTCCACTTGAGGATCTTGTGGTAGATGGAGATGTAATTGATATGGTGTTGGAGCAAGCCAAAGACAATCCTAAAAAGATATTGGAAGTGGAAAAAATGCTTCGTTTGAGGTTAGGAGAGCATCATGGAGACCCTAATTACAAGGCATTTGCTGAGAAGTTGGATGAACTGCGCCGTCATATGGAGGAAAATCTTATAACTAGTATTGATTTCCTCCGAGGATTGCTCACCCTTGCTAAAGAAGTGCTTGAGGAAGAAAAAAACTCAAATCAACCTCTTGACAAGAGGGAACAAGCTAAAGCTGCTCTTACGGAGTTGTTTGAATCAATTAGAACTGAGGATACACCTATCATTGTAGAACGGGTTGTTGCTGATATTGATGAAAATGTGGTAGCTATTGTACGTAAGTTTAAAGATGCTTTTAAAAGCATTACAGCTCAGCGAGAGATAAAAAAGAAACTACGTTCTATTCTGTGGGTTAACTACCAGATTAAAGATCAAGAAGTTTTTGATAAGGCTTATCAGTATATTGAAATGTATTATTAATTGGTTGATAAAATAAATTTGTTATGGCTGTTGAATCACACGATAAGAAACTTGATGACCTTCTAAAAATGGTTGAAGAAGGTAAGGCTCAATTACCCGACTTTCAACGTAGTTGGGTTTGGGATGACACGAAGATATGTAAACTAATAGAAAGTATCACATCTGGCTTCCCAATGGGTGCAGCGATGTTTTTGGCTAATGGTGGTGAGCATATCCGTTTTAAGTATCGCACATTTGAAGGTGTGGATTCTATATCAGAAGTTACACCTGAGTGGCTTGTGCTCGATGGACAACAGCGACTCACAACTTTATATCAGGTCTTGAAAAGTAAGAAAGCAACTAATACTCGATTAGAGACCAATCGAGATACAATTATCAAACGCTATTATTATCTAGATATTCGTAAATGTCTAGACTCTACTGCGGACAGATTGGAAGCAATCATATCTGTATCAGAGAAGAAACAGCTTACAACAAATATTGGTCGTGATGTAACGCTGGACTTATCCACAAGAGAGAAAGAATTTGAGAACCTGATGTTTCCCTTGAATATTACGTTTTCTCATAATGATACGGAAGATTGGCATTATGATATGGAAGACTATTACAAAGGTGATAGAGAGTATAGAAATTTATTCCGTGATTTCTCACAGCAGATTCTTCGCCCAATTTTAGAGTATAACATACCTATAATTCAGCTTGATAAAGAAACCCCGAAAGAAGCTGTCTGCCAGATTTTTGAGAATGTAAACACTGGTGGTGTACCTCTTACGGTTTTCGAACTCGTCACAGCTACATTTGCTGCTGAAGGACATGAATTGAGAAAAGATTGGGAGACCATTCGTCATATTTTTGCTCAAAAAGTAAATGGCGAGCTATTGAAAGAAATCACTGGTGCTAATTTTTTGGCAGCAATGACTCTTTTGGTATCATATTATAAAAGAGTGGTTTCAGGTGATGATGAGCGTGTGGCTGTAACATGTAAGAAAAAAGACATTCTTAGGCTTGAATTGAAAGATTATTTGAAGTATCATGACGCTTTGATTAAAGGTTTCTGTGATGCAGCTGATTTCTTAGTACATCAGGGGATTTTCCGTTCCAGAGATCTTCCATATTCGTCACAACTTATTCCACTTGCTGCAATCTTTGCATACGACAACGAAAATAAAAAAATGTTGCATCTTGGAAGCAAACAGGAATTATTGTCTCGTTGGTATTGGTGTGGCGTAATGGGTGAACTATATGGGGGTGCCAATGAAGCTAGATTTGCAACTGATATAATGGGCGTATTCCGTTGGATGGAAGGTGGTGAAATGCCAGAGACTGTATATCGTTCCAATATACAACCAACTCGTTTATTGACCATGCAGACTAGGAATAGTGCAGCGTACAAAGGTGTTATGGCACTTATCTTACAAGATTCACCACTTGATTTTATGACAGGTCATCGTATGGATATAGCATCTTACATTGATGAAGATGCTGATATTCATCATATATTCCCTCAAACTTATTGCGAGAAAAATAACCTTCCACGTATAAAATGGAATTCAGTCATTAATAAGACTCCAATTTATGCATCTTCCAATCGTTCAATAGGAGGACATGCACCAAGTACCTATATTGGAACTATGGCAAATAAGGGATTAAAACAAGTTGAGATACAGGAAGCTATAGAGTCACATAAGGTAAGTTATGCTCATCTTGCATTAGATGATTTCAATGCTTATTTCATAGATCGAGCAAAACAATTGCTTGACAGAATAGAGCAAGCGACAGGCAAATCTGTCTCAGGAAGAGATAGCGAAGAAACAATCCGTGAATTTGGTGTTGCTTTAATATAGATAGCAATCTGTAACAAACTAGAAAAATATGATTAATAAATAGCTGAAAATAAATGAACTGGAGATTTTGGAAGAAAATATGTGCAAATAATTCGATGGAGGATGATAAACAAGTATCATTAACTCCTGCTCTGCTTAATCGTGATAGTGAAAGTGATAAGAAGCAGTATAGGAGTGTTTTGAATCTTGCACGAAAACTAGAAGAGAAAGACATCTTGAACATTGCTCTTACTGGTCCTTATGGATCCGGTAAGAGTTCCATTCTTCGCTCTTTGATGAAAGACTATCGTAAATACAAATATCTTTCAATATCTCTTGCTACACTAAAGTCACCATTAGATGATAAAAAGAATAAAATAGATATTGATACGATGAATAATCGTATTGAATACAGCATTCTTCAACAACTTATTTATAAAGAAAAACAAGAGACGCTTTATAACTCCAGATTAAAAAGGATTTATCATAAATCAACTTGGGCTCAATATGCTTTATCTTTTGCAATAATATTTTATATTGTTGCCTTAATTATTGTATTTGAACCATCATTTTTGGAGGTGGATTGGATTTGCAATCGCTTAAGTAATCCAGTATTAAATAAATGGTCTGATATTTTTGCTCTATCATATATATTTGTTGCAACAATAATATTCGTTCAAAAGACTGTCAAATCATTGAGTAATAGTAAACTGAATAAGTTAAATCTAAAGAATGGAGAGATTGAATTAAAAGAAAACAAAGAAGATACATCCGTTTTCAATAAGCACATGGATGAGATTGTCTATTTCTTTGAGGTTACTGATTATAATGTTGTGATTATAGAAGATTTAGATAGATTTGATAATACGGATATTTTTCTTAAGTTAAGAGAGGTAAATCAACTCTTGAATCAGTCAAACTCTGTGGGGCGTAAAGTTACGTTCATTTATGCGGTTAAAGATGATATGTTTTTTGATGAAGAACGTACTAAATTCTTTGATTATATCACAACTGTAATCCCAATAATCAATTCTTCAAACTCGGCAGACAAACTGAAAGAGGAACTAGAGATAAAAGGCTATTCAGATCTTAATGTCGAGGTAATAGACAGTTTGGCTTTTTTCATTGACGATATGAGATTACTGAAGAATATTGTCAATGAATATGCCCAATATAGAGAAAAACTTGATGAGAAACTTGATCAAAACAAACTTCTTGCAATGATTGTATATAAAAACTACCATCCAAAAGATTTTGCTGATCTGCATAAAGGAAAGGGTGTTTTGTATGATTGTTTGCATAAGAAAAGTGAATTATTGGTTGAGCGCAATAGACAGATTGACGAGCGTATTAATGGAATAACTAAAAAACTTCAATCTTTAGAAGCGACACATGCCATACAAGAAAAAGAATTAAGGCTGATTTATATTGAAGGGTATCGTAGAAAATTATCAAAACAAAATGAAAATAATGCCTTTTTGTTTTTTGTCGAAAACAATTTTATACCTCTTGAAGATATCGCAGAAAATGAAACGTTATTTAATTCCTTTATATCGCAATCCTCATTTCGATATCAATGTTTTAAGAGGCATCAAACTAACACATATTATGGTGTTAGATATTATTATGATACATCTGAAGATAGTTGCAATATTCAATTCAGTCAAATAGAGAAAATAGTTAATTCTACCTTTACCTACCATGAGCGATTAGAAGCCTTGCGAGAAGGGGAAAAAAGATATCGTGAACAAATCAAAATACTAGAATTATCTCGTAATAATCATTATGCTACTCCAATACAAGAACTGTTGCTGGATGTTGATATGCAGACGCATAAAATTTTTAGTGAACTCAATGTCTCTAAAATGCTTGAAGTTTTCTTGAAAGAAGGACTTATAAATGAAGATTACTTTGATTATATATCTTTCTTTTTTGGTAAGTCAATTAATAAGCACGACCATGATTTTATCCTTGAATTAAAACTTCGGCATAGTTTGCCGTATGACTATCATATAGATAAAGTAGGGCAGTGCGTAAAAAACATTCCTGATAAATGTTACAACGATGTAAGTATATTGAATATTCAGGTGGTCGATTGTATTTGTCAGCATCTTGAAGAAGCAAATAACTCAAAACTTCATTCGATAGCACAAGTTATTATGCATAATAAAAAGTGGGACTTTTTGATTGACTTCTATAAATCAGTTGAAGATTCAAGCTCGCTTTTCAACCATTTGGGCAGTATCGTTGATGGATTATGGAAGATCTTCGTGAAACAGAATTCCGATGAATTATTCGAGTCTTGGTTACGATTCCTCGAATTGAACCATTCCACCAAAGAAAGTCGTAACTGGTTGAATAAACACTTCGCATTTATATCTCATAGAGTAGATCTCATAGGTTTTGATACAATCAAACAAATAGTGTCGAATGGAAAACTGATTTTTACAGATATAGATGCAGAGTCTAGGTGTTTGCTTGAGTATGTTGTAGAAAACAAAGCATATATGTTGACACCAGAAAATGTTGTATGCGCATTTGTTCATTATCGAAATGAGAGGGTGGAAACATTGGATAATTATCCTTTAAATGTTACAATACTGAGGAGCTGTAAATCAGCTAAATCTATATCAGATTATATAGATGAATGTTTTGACAATGCACTAAATAATGTATTTATTACAGATACGGCAAAAAAAGAGAGTGTGGGAATTATTCTTGAAATTATTAATTCTGAGGATATAACAGAGGACACAAAACGCAAATACCTTTCTGGGCAACAGAATAAAGTTTCTCTTTCCGATGTTAACAATATACAGTGGGAGTTCGCTATTGAAGTTGATATAGTTATACCAGCATGGCCTGAGATATATGCATTTTATGAGAGTCAGAATAATGTAATGATTTCCAGTTTGCGAATATTCATTACCAAACATATTGATGAATTAACAGATATATCTGAATTGGATGATACTCAGAAAGAACTACTGGCACACAGTGCTTTATTGACATCAGATTTTGAAATTTTGGTATACGATAAACTTGTCAAAATCTTTGATGGAGTTACATTTAAGGATGCGGATATTAACAGTGTAGATAACGCTCATTTTAAGTCGTTACTTTGTGCTGATATGCTTCCATATAGCACATATTATACGACAACAATTAGAGACAATCATAGTGATGTACTTACTTATTATGTAGATAAGTATTTGGATGAGTGTATTATAGAAATAGAGGAGTTGCCTACAGATATGAGGCTATACAAGCATCTTATGAAAAATCCAAGAGTAATCGGTGAAAAAGCTCTAAGTGTAGTTCAACATTTTCTTCCTCATATTGTGTGGGATAACGAATTGGCAAATATTACTCTTCCTGTGTTGAAAAACAATATTGAAAAATTTGATTATGACATAGAGAAGAACATTTTGGTCGCCTCTACTAATTTGCCAGAGCGATTGTCTTTTTTGATAGACTTGGTTGAAAAGTATAGAGATGATTTTGACATTGTGACAGAATTAATAGAGTCTTTAGGCGATTCTTATCGAAGTATTACAGATAAATCAAAAAAGGCTACTATAGAAAATAATCACATGAATGAAATGCTTTTAGGGAAGCTAAAAACTATTGGATATATCTCATCATATAGAGAAGATGATGATAAACTTCGTGTAAGTCATAAACGTAATCACTAAATCAAATGCAAGAGAATAGAGGAATTTATAACTAAAGTTATGGAAAGAAAAGGGATTGTTTGATAACGAATAAAATAAAGTCTCAACCAATAGTAATCCTATCCGATTGAGACTTTTCGTTTATTTACCTCTATCCAAAAACTTCTGTACTATTAACGCTATACCAATTCCTAAAACGGCAATGAGAATACAGCAGATAACTGCTTTCCAAATCAATCCGGAATGCAAAATCGCTGCATTAGCCACTATCATGCACATGAAAAAGGAAGATAGAGCAACTACAATGATAATCAAAATGTAGAATGCCGTATTTGGGATGGGGATGGCATTGTCGGCTTTCTTTATTCTCCGCTCGGCTTCCTTACATTTGCTCTCAATCTGGTTGAGAAAATTGCATAGAAGGGTCGCACCGAATTCTACTGCTAATTTCTGCATTTCTTTAGAAATGATAGGTTTGCACTCACGTATAGAGCCGGACAGATTTTCAACTTCTGTTCTCAACTTGAACACGTTGTCATTCAGGCTGGCAAGTTCCCTTGCGTTGATATCGAGTAACCGCTTTTCTTCCTCCAGATATTCATTCTTGGGAGTGGCTTTTATGGATTCCGCTTCACTCATTTCTACGGAAAAATCGAATTTCTTTTTCAGGTTTGGCTTCATAGACTTATCGTTTTAATCCTGTTTTCGGTTTCTTTCCTAACGAACGACTGGCAGCACGAGCGCATCTGTGTGCCCATTGTAAGTCGTCTTCGTCCTTGTCTCTCCACGGAAGCTCGCTTTGCGAACCTCCGCCACCACCTCCGGTTGCAACATTCGGCGTTTCAAGCAACCCGACAAAAAAAGCTACCGCCATATCGGTAAGTTCCTGACAGTTGGAAACGAACCTGTAATCGAACTCGTCATTGAAGCAGTCAAGTACTTTTTTGGGGATATAGAATTTGTAATCTTTGCCTTCATGGCTGAGGGTATAGGAAATCATATCCTGACTATATGTGAGATATTGGGTATAGTCAATAGGATTAACCTTATGTATCGCTGCCTGTTGAACGGTTTGGGGAGTATTATTTCTAATGACGGTAGCTGGCTGATGGTGTAGTTTCTTCCATGTCGCAGGAAGTTTTGAGACCATCAGGTTTCTGCCGATTCCCAATTCTGAAGCCTTGTATTTGGTGTTTCCATCCATGAGGGCATATCCACGAAGAATACCTTTCTTGTCCTCTCTTTCATGGACGGTATAACCTTTCCGTATAAGAGCATTCTTGTACTCATCCCATGACCACGATGGCATTGCTTTCAATACATTCATGCAGTCTCGGTTCACTTGTGGAATGTTTCGATTTCTGATTTGTGCCGCAGTCGTCCAGCCTCGTTTCTTTGCCACTCGCTCTGCAGCACGTTGCGCCCGAAGATGAATGTTGTGGTCGTTGTTGATATTGCCGTCTTCATCCAAACGGCAAACCGCAGTATGAAGGTGGGGAACTTCGCCTTTAGATTCCGTATGAAGCCAAACCGAGTATTTGCTACCCGCCAAATTGGTCGGACAGGAACGGACTTTTCCATCCTTGCCGGTAATCACTTGTTTGTCGAACTCCTCGGCGAATTCCTGCCAGAGCTTTTGCCAATCTTCGATGTCATAGAATTGGGTATGTTCGGGCGATGGGCTCAACTCGATTCTGATAACGGAGTTCTTTATCGGTCGATGTTGGGATAGGGTCAACTGCATGGAGTTCCATATCCCCATAGCGTCCGGTTCTGAGGGCAACAGATTGTCCAATACCCGATAAATTTTCTCCGGATGCTTCTTATGCTGTGATTCGCCGGTAATGTAACGGAGGTCGTTTATGCCGTGCGATATGGCTTTGGCTTTCGCAATCATTCTTCTTCGGATTTAGGGTTGGACGGAATTTTATTCTTCTCTTTTACTGCATTCAGGAACTGGCAGATATTTTCGGCCACATTGCCAAGTTCCTTAAGCCAGCCGACCATGAACGGAATCTGATTGAACATTACCATGCGTTGCTTTGTGGACATTCCGTGTAGGGCGGAGGTGTATTTTACGAGGTCTGACCGACAATCGTCCAGATTCTGTAACAATACCGCTTCTTCTTTCGTGAGCCTCGCTTTGGGCTTGAAGTTATACGCACGTGATAATATGTAGTCACTTACGGTCATGCCGCATTGTCCGGCCAGTGATTTTATATGCTCCTTCTGAGTAGGAGTGACTTTAGCTCCGATAAAGACACTTCTGGTTTCTTTCGAGGAGTCCGATGTATTGTTAATATCTTCTTTCATTTGAATCGTTTTATAATGGTTGAATAGGTGCGAGCTTGCGAGTACCGCATCGGCGAGGGAACTGAGCAGACGAGAGCGCCAATGTACAACCGTAACGCAGTGAGGTTATACCTTGGCATATCTCGCAACAGTTACCTGTTGATGCTTCACGGCAAGCCATATCGGATGTGTATAGTGAACTGGCACTCGGATAGGAAACATAGGATGATACGAGTCTCTAAAAGAGGGGAGAATATGAATATCTCACATGATGTCTTCCTCCGACTTTGCTTTATTCTTATATATACGCCCCAACAATAAAGTAAAGTTGAACTCAATAATGGTATTCTGGATTGAAGGCATAATCTTTCCCTTCTTTTATAACCATTTGTTTGTCGCTGAGCAATGTTGCGACCTTTACCGCCTTGTTATAACCGAGTTTTATACCCTGTAATCCGTAACCCTCTTTCAAGCGTTCTATATAATCATCGTAATTGTTGATGTTGCCATTGGCAAAAACGGCATCCAATGCTGGACGATGTACATTCTTTGGAATCTCCTTGTCTGGATCGAACGGTCCTTTGGTTGGTCGTCCGGTCTTCTTCTCTTTTGGCAGATAGGACTCTACTGGTTCGGGCATGGCTTCCTCGTTTATGCGGAAGGCGAAAGGCTCAAACTCACGGTCACGGATATGGACGGCTTCGACCACGCTTACAGTCTTGTCCTCTTTGTCCACTTCGACCTGCATGATGGTTTCTGCTTTGTTGTTGAGTTCCGTGCCGATGTGACCACGGGCATGTTCATCATTCTTGTTCTGATGCAAGACGGTATGGATATGGATTTGCCTGTCATCCGTCCACTGCATGAATTTGGAGATGATGTCGGTGGATTCGCTGGAGGAATTGATGTCGTAAAGGAAATCACGAATGCCATCTATGATGACCAATCCCAAATCCGGTATTGTGCCAATGGCCTGTTCGACTATCGCCAGACGTAGTTTAGGGGAAAACTTGCGCAGAGCCAGCATAATCAGATTATCCGGATTCTTGTATTCCGGCAAGTCGGCCAAACGTAAGATGCGTTTCAATACCTGTTGGCAATGATACCGCCCCTGCTCTGTGTCTATATATAGAATCTTCCGCTTATTCTCAGGGAACATAGACCGGTAATGAAGAACGGTGCTGCCACTCAATGCCGATGCGACAATGGCTGAAACGTTGAAAGTTTTCTTGCTTTTGGCTTTCCCGATGGAAGCGCTGAAGTTTCCCAATGTTCCGATAACAGTATCGTCCACCATCAGAATCACCGGGGAGTGTTCGTATGTACTTGTTACGCTTATTGTTGACTCCGCCATATAAGCGGCCAATTCTTCCGGAGAAAGAATAATAGTGTCCGTCTTTTCCATCGCTACCAGTTTTTAGAGTTCGGTTTACGGCGATGGGAGGCGAGCAAGGACTCATTCTCGTCCTCGAAACTTTGCGGAACTGGATTCTTCCGGGAAGATTCCAGCCATCTATCCAGTTCGTCACGATAGATGTAGAGATGCTTTCCTTGTTTTATAACCGGAATATCGTCCTTCTTGACCTTGTAATAAAAGGTCGACAACGGCATTTTAAGATAGTTGCAAGCCTCCTGTACGGTCATGGGGACGTGCGTGTTCTCTTTGGTTTCGTACTGCTTGGAAAGTTTCTCCGTAAGCAGGATTTCCATACTTGCGATTCTGTCGCATAGTTCGCCTACCACAGTCGGCAGGTCGTTGAATGTCAGTTGGTCTTTTTCCATATTATGACTATTTTAATCGTTTAACATGCTGCGAACCAACTCAATGAAACCTTGCAGAACAATACAGACCGGATTAATTATTTCGTCTGCATATTTTTTTTATTGCGAGTCATCATTATCTACATCTAAATGGAAGCGATAGTCGCCTTTATCTGGTACATCAATGGGAATCTGGCTTGAGACATTATCCCGTAAATTAAGTTTAAGATATTCAAGGGTCGCGTTTACGAGTTCGTATGGAAATGATTTCTTGATAAAAACGGCTCTTTTCGCTAAGGGCACTCCCAAGCGTTCACCGACATTCCATGCCAAATGGCGAAGCCCCGGCGACCTCAGCGGATTGTCTATATTGGAACGAATCGGTTTATATGACTCAGGTTGACCGTAAGCCATATGCTCTATATTGGAAATGAGGGTGGCAATATCCTCTTTGGAGAGATAGGGGGCAGTCTTGACGGTTACGTATTCCCGAATCGCATCCATAATTTCCGCTTGCCTTTCAATTTCTTTCTTTTTGAGTTCCACCAATATGGAATCATATTTATTCAAATGAGAATCTTGCGGACAATCAGAGTTTACAGTATTTTGATTTGACTGTTGGGACGGAGGACACTCCTGTTCAGCCAAACCCATCGATTGCTCGATAGACAGTGTTTCAGTAGCATCCATAGATTCTATGGCGTTCTCTGATTTTACAATAGGGGTAGATGGCTCGCCAAAAGAGAAGTTGATAGGATTTTTTGTCAGCCATTTATAGAAAAATTTGTGCAGGAGTCCGCACAATATGATAGCTATTACCAGTTTAAGGATGACAGGAGTCGTTATGCGCATGATATTGATGTCATGGCAAAGGAAAAGATAAGTGTCTATGGCCGCATAAATGATAACGGACAGTGCGAGGATAAAACTTATCTTTTTAGTCTGAATTTGTTTTTTATTCGTCATGGTCTGCAAGTATTTGGAATCGTTTTGCGCTAAAGATATAATCGATATTCCAGATAGTTGCAATAAAAAGATTGATAGTTACCACGTATCATGCTAAATATCACGGTCAGAGTATGATTTTTCACCTAAAATCATACTCTGACCGCAGAAATCGGGGACAAAGCAGCTGTCAGTCTTGTCGTGTCAGGGTAATTTTCTTACTGGCTTCACGTTTGTTGGCATCCACGACTTTGATATACCTTTGCGTGGTGGTGATACTCTTGTGCGCCATGATGCTCTGTATGGTACGGATGTCCGTCCCGGCAGCTGCTTGTAGCGTTGCAAATGTTCTCCGGTATGAATGAAATGTTATGTTCTTGGTAATTCCGGCAGAACGAATCCATTCTTTCATCGGTATTTGCGTCCAACTACGCATAAGTCCCTTGAATACCAAACCTTTCTTTTCAGAACTATAACCTATCAATCCCAATGCTTCTTCGCTGATGGGAATGATGTCTTCCGCTTTGTTCTTCTGCGTAATGATGTGTACGCATTTCCCACCGGCAGAATAGTCCACGATGTCTTCCCAACATAGCGAGAGAATATCACTGATACGCAAGCTGGTCATACAGGAAAACAGCGATGCCGTTTTCAGAATAGGCTTCTTACAAGGTGTCTCGGCCAATTTGTACAGTTCCTCAACAGACAGGGCCTCTTTCATTACATCTTCTGTCTCTATCTTTTCCAAGAAGTCATTGACATTGGTCTTTATCATCCCATTACGGTAGAGTATTTTCAGGAAACCTCTGAAAGTAGACCAATATCCTGATGCGGAGTTCCGTGTGATACGTCCATTACGCCTTAGCTTCTTGGCACTCAGCAGATATTCCCGAAACTTGTTACAGAGGTCGATGTCAATCTCTTCAAAGGTGCATTTGCCATGTACGAAGTTATTGAAATGCAGATAGACAAACTCCCATTTCTGGTCATGCTTACGGAGCTGCTTGCGATAATACTCCAGAAAGTCTGCCTTGAGTTTGTACTTGTCAAAGAAGTCATACCGTTCATTGACTACCGACTCGAACCTGCGGCAACGGATAGCTTCGGCTTTCTCGGTCATTACCTCGTTGAAATTCTGTTCACGTTTGTTTCTCGGATTGGCATAGATATAAATACCAAGCGATTCATGACGGATAACTTTCATTGTCTCTTTGTCTCGATATCCCGGATAATAATCCAGATAGAAAGACATCATCCTGCCTTTTAGCGGACGTGTCCTTAATGTCACAGTCTTGCATTCATGCATAATGTTATATTTTATGGTTATTATTAATTCGTCGGCGAAACTCTATAATGTAATCATGCAGATTACCTACAGCAGGGATTAATTTTTTGAATAATTTACGGATAGCCATAAATTAGACTATTTGCGGACACCCATTACCCGGTCAAACTCCACTTTCAGGAATCTGACGAATCGTCCGTTCTTCTCACGGTTGATCTGATGGAATTGCAGAATACCGTAAACTGAATCACGAGAGAGTTTGAATTTCTCCATCGCCTCCTTGACGGTGTAGTATTCCGCCTTGCTCTCCTGTTCGGAACTCTTCGAGAGGTCGAAGTGGAGCTTTGAGTAGAATATCTGCCCATGCTCTTTCTTGGAGGGAATGTTGTTCCGATACACTTGCGAACGGATGGCGACACGTGTCATGCCGTACTTCTCCTGAATCTCTTCCGGTGTGTACCATTCGGTAAGGTCGGAATCCACCTCGTATTTGGCAAAGGCGGCATCGATATGTTTCTTGCTGTAATAGTTGAACTGGCGTATTCTCACCTTCGGCACTTTATGTTGCCGTGTGTAAGTCCACACCCATTTGGCGTTGACTTTATATTTTTCCGCAATCTCTTCGGCGGTGTAATACTCGGAGATGTTGAAGTCGTTTTTTGCAACCAGTCGTTCGTAAGGTTTGCTTTTGAGCATTAACTCTATGTCTGCACGCCTTACCAAAGCCATTCTTCCGCTAATTCGGGATGCTCTAAGTTTATCCTCTTTGACTAATTTATAAATGTACTGACGGCTTACGCCCATCAATCGGGCAGCCTGCGAGAAAGTGAAATATTCCTGCTTCTCCAGACTGGAGCGCAGCTCCTGCATTTCTTGAATATGGCGCAGTTCCATTTTGCGCTCCTTGATACGATGTTTGTAACCTCGCTTCGAGCATTGAGGGCTACAATAACAGGTCGTTGTTTTCTGTGCGATGAATGGTTTTCCGCACCATTGACAAATTCTCTTTACTTCCATATTTCCTATATCATTTTCTCTGTTTTTTTATTTCCCTTTTTGTCTACACATGTAAACCATTGTCAACACACGTCAACTAATGCGTCACTGTGACATTCGGGCTAACCGTGAATTTCTGTCGCGGTAGAAATATGATAGAAAAATATGGATAAAAACCGTTATCTCCAAATACGGACTGGAAAGTGTTAAAATAGAAAAGTCGCTGATATACAGCGACTTTATTCTAAATGATTATAGTTGGTTACGGCTGTTTCCAAGCCATCATTTGCCGATGCAGAAATGTTCAAATATATTCCCTAACACCATATCATTTGTTACCTCCCCTGCAATATCACTCAAATGGAATATGCATTCCCGGATGTCTTGAGAAACGAAATCTCCGGAAAGATTGTTGGCTAAGCCTTCCTGAACTCTGTGAATTGCTTCTAGTGCATTTGTCAATGCCTCGTAGTGGCGGATATTGGTAACGATGACATCGTTTGAGGTGACTGTAGGAAGGTTGGCGGCAGCTATCAACAGTTGTTGAAGTTCTTCGATATGCTCACGCTTTTTTGCTGAAATGACGATAGACTTTACGTTATCAGGGAAGTCTATGGGGGGGAAGTTTTGGATGTCTGATACTAAGTCGGCTTTGTTACATACAAGGATCAGTTGCTTGCCTTCACAACGAGGAAGTATTTGTTGGGATAATTGTACGATCTGGGTAGTCACATCTGTGGCATCTATCATCCAGAGGACGATTTCAGCTTGCTCCAGTTTCTGGAATGTACGTTCGATACCAAGGTTTTCGATCGTATCATTAGTTTCGCGGATACCTGCCGTATCAATAAATCGGAAAGTGATACCGCCTATATTAACTGTATCTTCTATCACATCACGGGTAGTGCCATGAATATCGCTGACAATGGCTTTTTCTTCATTGAGCAAGACATTGAGTAAAGTAGATTTGCCTGCATTTGTTTCACCGATGATGGCTACAGGAACACCGTTCTTGATAGCATTGCCTACACTGAAAGAATCTGCCAATCGAGAAATAACTTTTTCAATGTTGTCCGCTAACCGGCAAAGCTCTGAACGATCGGCAAATTCCAGTTCCTCGTGGTCGCTGAAATCCAGTTCAAGTTCGATGAGAGAGGTGAAATGTAGTAACTGATCACGCAAGGAAGTAAGTTCTTTACTGAAACCACCACGCATTTGGCTCATGGCGAGACGATGGGTGGCAGCGGAGGATGAAGCGATAAGGTCGGCAACGGCTTCTGCTTGACTTAAATCCATTTTCCCGTTGAGGAATGCACGCTGGGTATATTCACCCGGTTGTGCCATACGGCAACCATTGGTAATGAGTAATTGCAAAACTTTTTGCAGGATATAGACTGAACCGTGGCAGGTAATTTCTGTGCTGTTTTCTCCCGTATAGGAATGAGGGGCGCGAAACAAGCTGACAAGTACTTCATCAATAATTTCGGATCCTTCATGGATTCGTCCGAAGGTGAGGGTATAAGGTTTGCTATCTTTCAGCTTCTTGCCCATTGCGGCAGGAGTGAAGATGCGGGAAGTAATTTCGATGGCTTCCGGGCCGGATACACGAATACATCCGATGGCTCCTCCTTGAGCGGTGGCTATGGCACAAATAGTATCTTGGTTCATGATTTTCAGCTTGTTTTATTTGAAAAAGATAATAGTTTCCTTACAAAATAAATTTATGCCTGTGTCAGTTATTGGCTTTTATCGTAACCTTATATAAACCAATAGGCATGGAAGGCAGTATGAATGAGATTATTACTAAGTCTTATTCATTAGGGGCCATCTGAGGAAAACGGTATAGACTTTGTCGCAAGGTGTTTAAATACGATCGAGTACTTTCTGAATAAGATGGTCGATCGTATTTTTATATCCTGTATTAGCTTCTTTTATCAGGCGGTTTGCGATTACCATGCATACGGTCATAGCTTTGTGTCCCATTAAGCGGCTAAGTCCTGCCAAGGCAGAACTTTCCATTTCAAAGTTTGTGATGTGGCAGCCGTTATATTCAAATTTTTCAATCTTGTCATTTTGATGTGGATCAGCCAATGGCACGCGGAGTTCACGTCCTTGAGGACCGAAGAAACCGCCGGCAGCAATTGTTACGCCACGTACCATATCCTCTTGCGCAATGCGGTCTATCAATTCAGCATTGGCATCGATGACGTATGGGGCGGGGGCACACATGTTGCCCGACCATCCCATGTAATTCAGGAATGCACGTTCAAAGGGAAGATCACACACCGAATTACGCCCGGCATAGAAATTCAGAAGACCATCAAAACCAATGGATTTTGTGGAACATACGAAGGTTCCTACCGGAGTATATGGTTGTAAACCGCCACACGTGCCGATGCGTACCAGTTCCAGTTGGCGTAGTTGCGGTTTCTCTTCGCGAGTCTTGAAATCAATGTTTGCCAAAGCATCCAGTTCATTCATCACAATGTCGATATTGTCACAGCCGATACCTGTGGAAACAACCGTGATACGTTTGCCTTTGTAAGTACCGGTGATGGTCTTGAATTCACGGCTTTCTACCTCACATTCTTTAGTATCGAAATGAGAAGCGACTAATGCTACTCGTCCGGGATCACCTACTAAGATAACCTTATCTGCCAGCCATTCAGGTTTGACGTGGAGATGGAAAACTGAACCGTCTTCATTGATAATCAGTTCGGAAGATGCAAAATACTTTTTCATATCCATAGTTTTAATTCGTTGGTTTATAAAAAAACGCCGGAATGCGGTTTCTGTTCACCGGTTCCGACGTTTCTATAAGTTTGTTTACCGGTTTATTTACTTAGCGGTTGTGTAGAAGGACCGGTGGTCGGTTTGGCAATATTTTCACGCATGGAAGTATCGGCTTCAATATTTTTCATCCGATAATAATCCATGATACCCAGATTCCCGCTACGGAAAGCTTCTGCCATGGCCTTAGGTACTTCTGCTTCTGCTTCGATTACTTTGGCTCGGGCTTCCTGTGCTTTGGCTTTCATTTCCTGCTCACTGGCAACTGCCATAGCACGACGTTCTTCGGCTTTTGCCTGTGCAATATTCTTGTCAGCATTCGCTTGATCTATTTGCAAGGCAGCACCGATATTTTTACCTATATCAATGTCGGCGATATCAATGGATAAGATTTCAAAAGCGGTACCGGCATCCAGACCTTTGCGGAGCACAAGTTTAGAAATAGAATCTGGATTTTCCAATACTGACTTATGATTTTCGGAAGAACCGATGGAAGATACGATACCTTCGCCTACACGGGCGAGGATAGTATCTTCACCTGCACCACCCACCAGTTGACGGATATTGGCACGTACCGTTACACGCGCTTTGGCTATCAGCTGGATACCGTCTTTTGCAACTGCGGTAACAGGAGGCGTATCAATAACTTTCGGGTTTACTGACATCTGTACAGCCTCAAACACATCACGGCCGGCAAGGTCAATAGCAGTAGCCATCTGAAACGGCAGTTCGATGTTGGCTTTGGAAGCTGATACCAGTGCGTGCACTACCTTTTCAACGTGACCGCCGGCAAGGTAGTGAGCCTCCAGTTCGTCACGGGTTATGTTGCTCAAGCCGGCTTTGTGCGCTTCAATCAGACCCGGCACGATGATGTAAGGAGGTACATTACGGATACGCATGAGGAATAGTTGTACCAATGATATGTTAACTCCTGAGACTTTGGCAGACAGCCATAGGAAAAATGGTACATAATGGAAAAACAGTACCAGAAAAATGATACCTCCTATGATAAGGAAGGCGGTCAGATACATTGTGCTTGGATCCATGTGATTTAGTTATTAATTATTTAATATAAAATATTTACTTCTCAGGGTTTGAACTTTTCTACCAAGATAATTCCATCTGTAATACGGTTTACGATCACCGGAGTTTTCTCATTCATAAATCCGTCTGTAGATTTCACTTCTACGATGTCACCGTTGATTTCAGCATAACCGATAAGTGCAAGCCGGGTAGTAGTGATACCGGTATCTCCAATTTTAACTTTATTTTCTGCACTACGGTCTACTTTCGAGGTGATATTCTTTTTTAATGCTATCTTGTCCAAAGTTTTGGAGCGCATAAACCATACCAATGATCCGATGCAGGCGATAACCGATACGGCGAGAGTAATGAAACCTGCTACCGGTCCCATGTAGGCAAAGGCATAATAGTTGGCATAAATGATACATCCACCTGCCAGGATACCTGCAATACTGATACCCGGAATTATAAATAATTCCACTAAAAACAGAATGACTGCTGCAATGACCAGTACTACGATAATAAGTATGTTCATAGTTATACTATTTAAAGGTTTGCTTCTCTTGATTACGTGCCTTTACACCTGCTTGTTCTGTTTCGACGGCAAGCTGTCGTACCCGTTTTTCGAGGTCAAGGATGGCAGGAGCCATCTTTTCCTTTTCACTCTTAGTTGCACGGATATATTGGTTACGCAAATCTGTAAGTTTATTTTGTTGTTGGTTATAACTCTTTTCCAATTGAAAATATTTTTCGAAAAAAGTTTTAGCCTGTGGAGAACGAAAATCATCTGCTTCGTGATAAACGTGTTCGTCGTCAATCACAAACTCAAAATCATGAGTTTTCTTTACTTGAGGTTTCTGTTGGAAAATTTCTTTTAAACGTTGTTGCGCTTCTTTCACTGCTTTGGAGTCAGTCCAAGTATCTTTTATTGAATGAATTTGAGCAAGCTGAATTAGTTTGTTGTTATCTATGTTTTCATAATTATATACCTGTTTGGAGGAGTTAGGGATGAACACATAGATACAAACTTTTCCTTCGGGCTGATAACGGTCAGAAGCAAACCAACCAAGGTTGTTGAATTCGTCAATGACATACATATAGTCGTTATATGGAGAATTGAAAGGCATACCTACATTTTCTGGAGTCAGATAACTGTCTGTATTTGTATTATATCGTGTGACAAAGATGTCATATCCTCCTATGGAACCGGGACCATCCGCTGCATAATAGATAGTGACACCGTCCGTCAATACATATGGATAATTGGCATTTATCGCTTCATTGATACTACCGGGCAATGGATTTCCTTTACTCCATTCTCCCTGCATTTTGTTACTGGATAGAATGCTTAATGTGCTGTCTTTCTGGAATCTACTATAATAGTTTTTATTACCCAGTTCTGTTTCATAAACAGTACCGCCCTTTCCATTGGGTGTTTGGAAATATTCATCGTACATGAATAGTTTGCCCGACTCCGGACTGATTTTGTAAGCATCGAGAAAATTCTTTTTGTCTACTACAAAACTATCAATGAAACAAACCTGTTCCACTCCTTTTAACATACGGAGGTTGGTTTTGCTCTTTTCAAGAAGTTTTTCTGCTTCGTCGGTAGATCGTTTTCTCTTAGTGAGATCAGTGATATATTCTTCATAGTTTTGAACAGCATCCTCGAAACGATAAATGTCATTATATGCCTGTGCCAGATAAAACTGGCCACTTGGAGTACGCCTTTTTACCGCATTTTCCAGATGTTTCACGGCAATTTCTGGTTCCCCGGTTTTCAGGCAACAAACGCCATACCACAAGTTGTAGTTCCCATTGGAGGGTTGTGATTTAACGAATTTCTTGAAAGCGGGTTTGGCTTGCTCATATTGTCTTTTATCATAGAGCGCTTTGGCTTGTGCCAAAGTTTGTGCCGAAGCACCTATTGCAAAAATACAGAAGAGCAGAAATAGAATATATATTTTTTTCATACGATAATTTGCTTGATTTTTCAGAAGTTCAAAAATACAAATTAATCGTGAATAATACCGTATTCCATAATTCTATTATGTTAATTCTTCTTTAAATCATACTTTTCAGTTATTTTTGCAGCTGTTCATTACAGATTATGTGAATAAATATTAATATGAGTAGAACTGAATGACAAAATATACAGAAGAGGAAAAGACGCTACGCCGCATTGAAAAGAGATTAATGAAAGGGGTAGTAGAATATGGCCTGATAGAAGATGGAGATAAAATCCTTATCGGACTTTCTGGTGGCAAAGATTCATTGGCACTGGTAGAACTGCTTGCACGGCGTGCCCGTATTTTCAAGCCGAAGTTTTCGATAATGGCGGTTCATGTGGTGATGCGGAATATTCCTTATCAGAGTGATGTGGAGTATTTGAGAAAATATGCGGAGTCGTGGGGAGTATCTTTTTTGGTATATGAAACGGAGTTCAATGCAAGTACCGACATTCGTAAGTCTCCTTGTTTTCTTTGTTCCTGGAATAGACGCAAGGCCTTGTTTACAGTTGCTAAGGAACAGGGATGTAATAAAATTGCGTTGGGACACCACATGGATGATATTCTGGAGACCTTGTTGATGAACATTACTTATCAAGGAGCATTCAGTTCGATGCCGCCTCGTCTGGTTATGAAGAAATTTGATATGACGGTCATCCGGCCTATGTGTCTGGTACATGAGACTGATTTGATTGAATTGGCGCAGATGAGGGGATATCGGAAACAGGTAAAAAACTGCCCATATGAGACGCAATCAAGCCGTAGTACGATGAAAGGGATATTGCGTCAATTGGAGGAGATGAATCCGGAAGCACGCTATAGTTTGTGGGGAAGTATGAGTAATATTCAGGAAGAATTGTTACCTATCTCTCATGTTTCTAAAACAGAAATGGAATAGTCTATACTATAAATCATTAAACATTAACTATAAATTATTAATATGAAAGTATTTTATACCATTTTGTTATTGATAGTGTCTAACGTCTTTATGACGTTTGCGTGGTATGGGCATTTGAAGTTACAGGAAATGAAAGTTATATCTAATTGGCCTCTTTATGCTGTCATATTGTTTTCATGGGGAATTGCCTTAGCGGAGTATTCTTTTCAAATTCCGGCGAACCGGATTGGCTTTATAGGCAATGGCGGTCCGTTTTCACTCATGCAACTAAAGGTTATTCAAGAGGTTATTACGTTGATTATCTTTACGATATTTACAACGGTACTCTTCAAAGGAGAAGCACTGCATTGGAATCACTTTGTAGCCTTTGTATGTTTAGTACTGGCGGTGTACTTCGTGTTTTATAAATGACAATTTATTTGATTTATGGTTTCATGAGTAGTTTCAATTGTACCTCGCACCTCGTCAAATCATAAATCAAATAAACTCCTATTTTTTCCCTGTATACTTTTCCATCCCTTTCGTGAAGAACGTTTGGAGTTCTCCTTTCTTATTGGTGTAAATAAAACAAGCATCAATATCCGGATGTGCATCAGCAAAGCGTTCGGCTTCTTTTAATCCCATCACCATAAATGCTGTGGCGTATGCGTCGGCACTCATACAGTCCTTGGCAATGACGGTGGCGGACAAGATGTTGTGTTGAATCGGATAACCCGTACGCGGGTCAATGGTATGGGCATATTTCTTTCCGTCTTTGTAATAGTAATTACGGTAATTACCGGAGGTAGCTATACCTACATTGGTGACTTCCAGCACAGTTTGTAATTCTTGATTTATGGCCAGTGAATCGTCAATCGGTTTATTGATACCGATACGCCAGAGATTGTTTTTCGGATTTTTTCCATGGACTACAACTTCCCCGCCTATATCTACCATAAAATTATGGATACCTTTTTCCTGTAGGAGTTGTGCGATGATATCCACCGCATATCCTTTAGCCACAGCGCTGCAAGAAAGCATGATACGCGGGTCTTGTTTCATTACTTTTCCTTCTTCAGTCAGTACAACTTTGGCGTATCCGGTAATATCTAGCAAGCTGTCTATCATAATAGAATCAGGAAATCTACCTTTTTTGAAACCGAACCCCCATGCATTTGCTAAGGGGGCTACCGTTATATCGAAAGCACCGTTCGTTTCTTTGGATATCTCCATACTTCGACGGAATACATTGATAAAGAAAGTATCGGCAACGATGTTTTCATTACGGTTGATACGGGTAATGGTTGCCGTATCGTTAAAAGGGGATAGAGAACCATCGAAACGTTTGAGCTCAGTTTCGATTTCATCTTTCAGATTTCCATCATATTGATAAGTGATGTTATAAATCGTGCCAAAAATCAATCCACTGGTAGTCTGATAAGGAACCATGTGGTTGTGGCGCGCAAGTATCCAAATTGTACCCAATGCCAATAGGGCAATCCATAAAAAATTTCGTTGTACTTTCTTATCCATAATTGTAATATCTGAGGAAAAGTTAGTTAAAGAATAAATGCTCAATTAATATTTTTGTTCCGATAAGGACAAGAATAATTCCTCCCCATAATTCTGCATGTAATTTGCGAGCAATGCCGCAACCAAAGCGTATTCCGAAGAATAGACCTATCATAGACAAGATAAATGAAACGAAGCCAATGACGCCGATGGGAGAAAGTATGCCCGATATTCCTTTGATACCAAGAAAAGCGAATGATACACCTATTGCCAATGCATCAATGCTGGTAGCTACTGCCAAAGCTAGAACTACTTTTAATTGGGTAGGGTCATACTCGTGTTTACAGTTATCATCTTTAAAGGATTCTTTTATCATACGTCCGCCTAGGAAGGCCAGAATTCCGAACGCAATCCAGTGGTCTATACTCTCTATCAAATGACTGAAAGTGCTGGCGCAAATCCATCCTAACAAAGGCATAAGGGCTTGGAAGAGACCGAAAAAAAATGCCATTGTCAACATTGATCGCATCTGAATACGTTTCATGATAATTCCGCTGGCTATGGAAACTGCAAAACAATCCATCGCAAGTCCCACGGCAAGCAGCCAGATTTCTAAGTTAGTCATTGTCTGATTTATTTTAGAATGGTAGTTTATACGTTATGGTGTAAGTCACTCCCATTGTGTTTCCGCTATATTTTCCATATCCTGGTACATACCAAGGGTCACCATGTTCATAGGTGGAAGATGACATACGAAATTTAAAACGGATAGCCCATCCCATGTACAACTCTTTCCATATATGCGCCCTTATACCGACACAAAATTCAAGCCATTGCATGGAACCTTTCATTCCTTTGTAGTTGAAGGGCATGCTGCTTCCCCAGATATTATCTTCCAGATTAGGATTACCTATACTTCCACCATATGCAGGGTCATTTATGGCAAGCGACTCTATATCATATTTAAAGCTACTTACACCATAACGTAGTCCGACAAGTAACTTATGTTGAAACTTCTTCTTGAACAATGCATTATAGTCCATTCCGATACGGAAATAGGGCGCTCCGCTTTTGTAATGTATACCTTTGTCGCTCCAGGTATCTGTTGAACCATATCCAATTTCTGCAATAGGAAAAAATCTATTTTTAAGGTTAACATCCAATACTACTTCCGAACTCAAAAAGTCACCTCCTATAACTTTACTACCCAGTCCCCATAAATCCACACCAACAGAAACACCATTGTAGAGCGGATAATACACTTCTTCCTTCGCGTCCTTCTTTTCCGTAGGAGGCGGTACGCTCTTTGGAGAGGAGGAAGTGTTTCGGTTCTGTGCCCATAACGGGAAAGACATCAGCAAACAAAGTGCCAGACTAATAGAATAGTTTAAGATTTTCTGTCCCATAAATACTGGCTTCTTTATTTAAAAGATAGACGGAGTCTAATTTGTGATAACTACATTTTACTCTGTTGATAGACTGTTTCATCTGATATCCGCAATCCATTGACAGGAAATAGGGCGTGTTGGTCTGGTAAATGATGACCGTATCCGTCAATGTTTTGCTGTAATGGAATATAAGTACGGTTGAATCGGCTGTATATCTTAACGGTAATGACAAGTCTTTTACCTTTTTCTGGTTATTGATAATGATAGAATCTGTACCGTATGCAGTTATCGTTAGTGAATCAAGAGTATCTTTGGATACTACATCTGTTTCTTTGTCGATAGTATAGAGGTAACATTGCATCATGGCACGTGTTGCCATAGAACAATCCGCTTCTTCTGAACATGATACGACTACACTCAGCATAGGGTATAGGATAGCTCCGAATATGATAAATCTGATTAATCTTTTCATTGTTAAATCATTTTCTCGATTTGATACTTGTTACGTTCGGGGGCGTTACGTGAAATCAACTCACCGAGGAAACCGGCAACGAATAATTGTGTACCGATAATCATGGATGTCAGTGACAAATAAAAATAAGGAGAGTCTGTGACGAGCCGATAGGGTAATCCATTGTACATGTGATACAGTTTGCTAGCACCTACAATAACGACGGATATGAAACCGAGCACGAACATCAATGAACCCAATAGACCAAAAAAATGCATAGGTTTTACACCGAAAGCAGACAAAAACCAGAGTGAAATCAGATCCAGGTAGCCATTGACAAAACGGTTCAGGCCAAATTTAGTTTTCCCGTATTTACGTGCTTGATGATGTACTACTTTCTCACCTATCTTACTGAAACCGGCATTCTTCGCTAAATAGGGAATGTAGCGGTGCATTTCACCGTATACTTCGATATTTTTTACGACTTCTTTCCTGTAAGCTTTCAGTCCACAGTTAAAGTCGTGCAGGTTCTTGATACCGGATACTTTACGGGCGGTTGCATTAAACAGCTTGGTGGGCAATGTCTTTGACAACGGGTCATACCGTTTTTGTTTCCAGCCGGATACCAGATCATAGCCGTCCTGCATAATCATGCGGTAAAGTTCCGGTATTTCATCCGGGCTATCTTGCAAGTCAGCATCCATTGTAATTACCACGTCACCTTGAGCTTGCTCAAAGCCACAATAAAGTGCCGGTGACTTACCATAATTGCGACGGAACTTGATACCCCGTATTTTTTCAGATTTAGCTTGTAATTCTTCAATTACCTGCCAGGAACGATCGGTACTTCCGTCATTGATGAAAATCACTTCGTATGAGAAACCATTGGTTTTCATCACCCGGTCAATCCATGTGAACAGTTCCGGAAGTGATTCTTCTTCATTATACAAAGGAACGACAACTGAAATATCCATCTGTTTATTAATGATTTTATGGTTTACAATTGAAATAGGTTATTATTATTGTCATTTTTTCGTAATTCATTTTTCTTACGTCTCATAACAAACAACGCTGTAGGGATGCCCAATAATGAACCACAGAAAACATTCCATGAAACCAATTGCATGGTTATATCTATCGGAGTGAGAGATCTTGCCATATTTAAAGTATCTCGGAATACATCGGTATAAACTTTCATTTCGGGAATGTTGCTTTGGGCGAGAATGTCTATCTGCGCTTCGTAGGCATTGATTACAAAGCCATGATCGATGAAACGGAAATAGATATAATGTGCCACAGCAGTCAGCAGTGCAGCAAACATATACATAAAAACCGTGAATACCCACGCGTGCAGGAAGCTGATGCCGCCTCCGCATACCTGATTGCGATACATTCGTGTGTAATAATATCCCATAAAAGGAACACATAGAGTAAGTCCCACGAAAAGGAAAGATAGAAACGGTACTGTCAAACCTAAAGGAAACAGAACGAATTTTAAAATCCAGTATCCTCCCATATATGTACCGAACAGCATTGCATATCTTTGCATGTAACCTTTATTTTCTGTCATTTTTCTAAGAAATATGCTGCAAAGTTATAAATAATATTGGTTGTAACGCTTTGTCTACCTGTTAAAGTTGAAAAAAGTTGGAGTAGGGTATTGCAGGTTTAAAAAAAATGCCTACCTTTGCACCCGCAAACATGGGTAAGTCCTATACGGCCAGCTCCCTTCAAATCCTCCAGGGCTTGATCGCAGCAAAGGTAGTTGGTTGTAGCGGCGCGATATAGTAAGCTTACCCACCCCTGCCTCTTTAGCTCAGTTGGCCAGAGCACGTGATTTGTAATCTCGGGGTCGTTGGTTCGAATCCGACAAGAGGCTCAGAAAAGAGATGTATTAGAAATTGTATTTCTCTTTTTTTATCAACAAAAAGAGGTGGCAGATCCGAAGGAGCTGCCACCTCTTACTTTTCACTAACACATGTTTATCTACTAACCTTCAAAAATGCACTTATTTTATTCTTGTATACCCATATGCTGCATTACTGCCAAGCTCTTCTTCGATGCGCAGTAGTTGATTGTATTTGGCCATACGGTCTGAACGGCTCAATGAACCAGTTTTGATTTGTCCGCTGTTGGTGGCGACTGCAATATCGGCAATCGTTGCATCTTCTGTTTCACCGGAACGGTGGGAGGTAACAGTGGTATAGCCGTGGCGATGAGCCATTTCAATGGCATTCAAAGTCTCTGTCAGAGAACCGATTTGGTTTACCTTAATCAAGATAGAATTGGCGCAACCTTTTTCAATACCCATAGCAAGGAAATCTACGTTAGTAACGAAGAGATCATCACCTACCAACTGACAACGGTTGCCAATACGTTGGGTCAGTTTTTCCCAACCTTTCCAGTCATTTTCACTCATACCGTCTTCGATAGAGTCGATCGGATAATTATTAATCAATTCTTCCAGATAATCTATCTGTTCATCGGCGGTACGTTTCTTGCCCTTTTCACCTTCAAACTTAGTATAATCGTAAATACCGTCATGGTAGAATTCGGAAGAGGCGCAGTCCATGGCAATCATTACATCCTTACCCGGTTGGTAGCCTGCTGTCTTGATAGCTGCAATAATCGAGTTCAAGGCATCTTCCGTACCATCCAATGCAGGTGCAAACCCTCCTTCATCACCTACGGCAGTACTAAGCCCTCGGTCTTTCAGGACTTTCTTCAGCGCATGGAATACTTCGGCTCCGATACGTAACCCTTCATGGAACGATTTTGCACCTATAGGACGTATCATAAATTCCTGAAAGGCAATAGGAGCGTCACTATGTGAACCACCATTGATGATGTTCATCATAGGAACCGGCATCACATATGTATTTGTTCCACCTATATAGCGGTAGAGAGGCATGTCAAGATAAGCAGCCGCAGCTTTGGCAACAGCCAGTGATACGCCAAGTATAGCATTCGCGCCGAGGTTTGATTTCGTTTTTGTACCATCCAGGGCCAACATGGCATGATCAATGCCCATTTGGTCGAGGGCAGACATACCGACTATTTCAGGAGCAATGATATCATTTATATTGTTTACAGCTTTCAGAACACCTTTGCCACCATAACGATTTTTATCACCATCACGTAGTTCCAATGCTTCATGCTCACCGGTAGATGCGCCAGATGGGACAGATGCGCGGCCCATAAATCCCGATTCTAATATTACATCAACCTCAACGGTTGGGTTACCTCTTGAATCAAGAATTTCGCGTCCGATAATCTTTTCTATTTTCATATTGTTTTATTTTTTAGTATGAATTCTACGCTTATAACAAACGAAAACGGAAAATTGTTTAGCTGCTCAGACTTTTATTACAATTCCCAATAAGGAAGTCAGATCCATGGCTTGCATTGTGTTGACGATAGCTCCACGTATGTCGGGAAGATTGACACGAATACCTTCTATATGCGAATCGCTCAAGTCAATACCTTTTAGCGGAGTGTGTGAAAACTCAGTCTCAATTAGTTCGCAATTACTAAAGGCGATGGAGGTCAGTTTACAATCGTTTATGTCGCTGTTACGTAAATCACAGGTAGAGAAATGTGCCTGGTTGATCTTGCTCATGGAGAGGTTAAGGTAGTGGGCGTTGCAATCTTTCATAAAAAGATGGTTCAAGGTACTTTCTGATAGATTGGTACCCACCAGCTTGCAAGAAACGAACTCAACGCGAAACAAGGAACTCTCAACAAAAGAAATATTGGATAAATCACAATTTTCAAAACATACATCCGTGAAATGGGTCGATTTCAATTTGCAGGCATTAAACTGGATGTGGCTGAAAGTACAATTTTTAATAGTCTTATAAGAACAATTAATATCTTTCTCCGCCTGTTGGCTGAAATGGATACCTCTGACGGTTTCTTCCCTTTCGAGCCACTCTTTCAAGGACTTATCGCTTTTGATTTGTCCTTCCAAAGTGGGAGGGACAATCCGTACAGGGGGCATGATGTGGAGTCTGTTTGATTTTGGCATTTTTTTTGAGTATCGGATTGTTTAGAAATAAATCGGTGTAGCCTGTTCAACGCCCTAGGACTCCTCCTGTAAAAGCTGCCATAATGCTCAATAGGACACTTAATAAGATATATAGGAAAAACTCACCATAAAATCCTTGTTTCAACATTATCAGTCCGTCATTGCTGAAAGTGGAGAAAGTGGTGAAACCGCCGCATAAACCGGTAGTGAGCAACATACGTATTTCAGTGGACAAGTTGAAACGAGCCGACCAGGCATAAAATAGTCCGATAAGGAAACTGCCAAGAATATTGACGGTGAACGTTGCCCACGGAAAAGCGTAGGGTACTATTCGTTCGTGTAGCGCCATTTGCATGCAATAGCGCAACAAGCTACCTGTACCACCGCCAAGAAATATGCATATCAGTATTTTACTCATAGATTGTTTGAATGATTTTCTGATTGCAAAGGTAATGAAGATGGAGGGATTTTTTTCAATAACAGTTGAATTTATTTGTAATGTGAATTGGCTAAAGATACTTTTTAAGCAGTGGGTAGTTATAATATATAACTTTTGACTCAATACCGATATAAACGTTTTTCGTACCTATATAGAGTATCTTTCGTACTCTTATAAACTTAGAACGAAGATTTCATTTATGGAAACGAAATCTTCGTTCTAAGTTTGTCTTACCTCTAAACAGATTTTATATCTTATACAGTTTATGTTTGTATAGAGAGTTGCTTGTCTTGTTGTCTGATCAAAAGAAGCGGTGATTAAAATGTGTTTGTTAAAGCCTTTATTTATTATGTTAATTGTTAACTTATTTATGGTTTTGCTAAACCATGTTATAAGACGAGGCTATTGTTTCTTGAAATTTGGAGATTTTCCAAAAGTTCGTACATTTGCATTGTGTTTTTCATAGTATTAGATTTAAGGTTAACAAAAAGATTGGCTGTCTGTGATAGATAGCCTTTTTTTGTACTTTTATGTCTTATGCAAACGTTTGCCGACAAATCGGATATCTTTTCACTTTATTACTTCTGATATTGTTTCTTTCCTACTTATATTTGCATCACGAACATTATTTTAAACCATAACATGAAAAACATGAAAGTAATTTGTACTAAATTGGCCTGCTTTCTGCTTGTATTGTTTATAAGCAGTACGGCAATGGCAGAGAGTATTACCTCTCCCAACGGACAACTTCAACTGAACTTTTCGGTAAACGATCAAGGCGAACCTGTCTATGCACTTTTCTATAAAGGAAAAGCTGTAATCAATCCTTCTAAACTTGGTCTGGAACTGAAAAATGATCCGGGACTGATGAATGGATTTACTCTGGCTGATGTCAAGACCGTTACGCTTGATGAAACGTGGGAACCGGTATGGGGCGAAGTTAAGAAAATCCGTAATCACTACAATGAACTGGCTGTGACTCTGAAGCAAAAAGCTCAGGATCGTAATATGATTATTCGTTTTCGTCTTTTTGATGACGGACTTGGTTTCCGTTATGAATTTCCTTTACAAAAGAACTTGAATTACTTCGTTATCAAGGAAGAACATTCTCAGTTTGCCATGACCGGTGACCATACGGCATTCTGGATACCGGGCGATTACGATACTCAAGAATATGATTATACTGAATCCAAATTATCTGAAATTCGTGGCCTGATGAAAGGGGCTATTACTGAAAACTCTTCACAGACACAATTCTCTCCTACGGGAGTTCAGACTTCTTTACAGATGAAAACGGCCGATGGTCTGTATATCAATCTCCACGAGGCTGCTTTGGTTGATTATTCTTGTATGCACTTGAATTTGGATGATAAGAATTTTGTTTTTGAGTCTTGGCTTACTCCTGATGCGGTGGGTGATAAGGGATATTTGCAAGCTCCTTGTAAATCGCCGTGGCGTACGGTTATCGTTAGCGATGATGCTCGTGATATCCTTGCTTCTAAGATTACTCTGAACTTGAATGAGCCTTGTGCCTATGAAGATGTTTCTTGGATTAAACCGGTGAAATATGTCGGTGTTTGGTGGGAAATGATTGCAGGTAAAAGTACTTGGGCTTATACAGATGATTTGCCTTCCGTTAAATTGGGTGAGACTGATTATTTGGAAACCAAGCCCAATGGCCGTCATGGTGCTAATAATGAAAATGTAAAGAGATATATTGACTTTGCTGCCGAACACGGTTTTGACCAAGTATTGGTAGAAGGATGGAACGAAGGCTGGGAAGATTGGTTTGGAAAATCAAAAGATTATGTATTCGATTTCGTGACTCCTTATCCCGATTTTGATGTCAAGATGTTGAATGCATACGCTAAGAATAAAGGCGTGAAACTGATGATGCACCATGAAACTTCTTCTTCTGTACGCAATTATGAACGTCACATAGACAAAGCCTATCAGTTCATGGTGGATAATGGATATAATGCCGTAAAGAGTGGTTATGTGGGAGATATCATTCCTCGCGGTGAACATCATTACGGACAATGGATGAATAATCACTATCTCTATGCAGTGAAGAAAGCGGCTGACTACAAGATTTGTGTAAATGGACATGAGGCTGTACGTCCTACTGGTTTATGCCGTACATTTCCTAATCTGATTGGCAATGAATCTGCCCGTGGCACTGAATATGAAGCATTCGGTGGCAGTAAACCGTTCCATACTACTTTGCTGCCGTTTAATCGCCTGATTGGTGGCCCGATGGACTATACTCCGGGTATTTTCGATACGAAATTGGATTTTATGGGTGACAGACCTCACGGGCAGGTACAAACGACCCTTGTCAAACAAATGGCTCTATATGTTACTCTCTATAGCCCATTACAGATGGCTGCTGATTTGGTGGAAAACTATGAGAAGCATATGGATGCTTTCCAGTTCATTAAAGATGTAGCTGTAGACTGGGATGATAGTAAGTATATTGAAGCAGAACCTGGCGACTACATCACCGTAGCTCGTAAAGCAAAGGGAACCGGTAACTGGTTCGTGGGTGGTATTACAGATGAGAATGCACGTGTGGCCAACTTTACTCTTGATTTCCTTGAGCCGGGTAAGCAGTATGTTGCTACCTTATATGCAGATGGTAAAGATGCAGACTACAAAGATAATCCTACATCTTATCAAATAAAGAAAGGGCTTGTGACTCATAAAACAAGGATGTCTGTAAGAGAAGCCCGTAGCGGTGGTTTTGCTTTAAGTTTGATTGAAGCTACTCCTGCTGATAAAAGGACTGTGAAGAAATGGAAATGATCAAGGTAAAAAGAGTTTTTGATTAGGCATTAGTTGGCTCCCCACAGATTTTAGTTCTATGGGGAGTTTTTTATGGAAACTTCTTTGTACCTTTGCACTCGTTAATAAAATAACTAATAACACAAAGAACTTATGGGAGGTTTTTTCGGAACAGTCGCCAAGGTAAGTTGCGTGGCAGACTTGTTTTACGGCACGGATTATAATTCGCATTTAGGGACAAAACGCGGTGGATTAGCAACATACGATGCAGTAAGTGCAGTATTTACGCGTTCCATCCATAATTTGGAAAGTACTTATTTCCGCACAAAGTTTGAAGACGAACTGGATAAGTTCAAAGGAAATGCCGGTATTGGAATTATCAGCGATACAGATCCTCAACCCCTTATTCTGAACTCTCATTTGGGTAGATTTGCTATCGTGACGGTGGCTAAAATTGTGAATTTGCAGGAACTGGAAACTGATTTGTTAGCACAGAATATGCACTTTGCCGAATTAAGTTCCGGAAAGACTAATCAAACAGAGCTTATCGCATTGCTCCTTATTCAAGGCAAGACGTTTGTGGAAGGAATAGAAAACGTATTTAAGCATATCAAGGGGTCTTGTTCCATGTTGTTGCTTACGGAAGATGGTATTATAGCTGCTCGTGATCAATGGGGACGTACACCTATTGTTATTGGTAAAAAAGAAGGTGCTTATGCTGCAACAAGTGAGTCAAGCAGTTTTCCTAATCTTGGTTATGAAATAGATCGTTATTTGGGACCGGGTGAAATCGTCCGTTTGCGTTCTGATGGGGTGGAGCAGATACGTAAACCTGATGAAGAAATGCAGATTTGCTCGTTTTTGTGGGTTTATTACGGTTTTCCTACGTCTTGTTATGAAGGTAAGAATGTAGAAGATGTTCGTTTTACTTCGGGTTACAAAATGGGACAGAGTGATGATTCTGAAGTGGATTGTGCTTGTGGCATTCCAGATTCCGGTGTAGGTATGGCCCTAGGTTATGCTGAAGGAAAGGGGGTACCTTATCATCGTGCTATATCTAAATATACGCCGACTTGGCCCCGTAGTTTTACCCCCAGCAAACAGGAAATGCGTTCGTTGGTAGCCAAGATGAAACTTATACCTAATCGTGCTATGCTTGAAGGCAAGCGTTTGCTGTTTTGTGACGATTCTATTGTACGTGGTACGCAGTTAAGGGATAATGTGAAAGTACTCTATGAATATGGTGCCAAAGAGGTACATATTCGTATTGCATGTCCTCCGTTGATATACAGTTGTCCATTTGTCGGTTTTACGGCTTCTAAGGGTGATCTTGAATTGATAACCCGTCGTGTTATCAAAGAGTTGGAAGGTGACGAGAATAAAAATCTTGAAAAATATGCTACCACCGGTTCGCCTGAATATGAGCGGATGGTAGAAGTGATCCGTGAACGTTTTGGTCTTTCTTCTTTAAAATTCAATACTTTGGAGACATTGGTTGAGGCTATCGGCTTGCCTAAATGTAAGCTTTGTACACATTGCTTTGACGGTAGCAGTCATTTTTAAGTGACAAAATAGTCGTTTATGAATAAAAAGGGGCGTGAATTGCTTGGCAATTCACGCCCCTTTTTTTACCTTTACAGCAATATAAAAATGAACCAATTTTGATTGTAAATAGTTAAATTGTAAATAATATGACTTTAGTAGAACGTTTTTTAAAGTATGTAAGTTTTGATACCCAGTCTGATGAACTGACAGGGCTTACTCCAAGTACTCCCGGACAAATGCTATTTGCCAAGTATCTCAAAGAAGAATTGACATCTTTAGATTTGGAAGATATAACGTTGGATGAGAACGGTTATTTGTTTGCTACCCTTCCTGCCAATACGGATAAATCTGTGCCTGCTATTGGTTTTATTGCTCATATGGATACAAGTCCTGATATGAGTGGTAAAAATGTATCGCCTCGTATTGTCGAAAATTATGATGGTAAGGATATCGTGCTTTGTGCAGAAGAAAAAGTTATCCTTTCTCCATCACAATTTCCTGAATTGCTTGATCATAAAGGGGAAGATCTCATTGTGACTAATGGAAAAACTCTACTTGGTGCCGATGACAAAGCTGGTATTGCTGAAATTGTTTCGGCCATTGTTTATTTGCAGGAACATCCCGAAATTAAACATGGAAAGATACGTATCGGTTTCAATCCTGATGAAGAAATCGGTGAAGGTGCTCATAAATTTGATGTCGCGAAGTTTGGTTGTGAATGGGCCTATACGATGGACGGAGGTGAAGTAGGTGAACTGGAATTTGAGAACTTCAACGCTGCCGCTGCTAAAATTACTATCAAGGGACGTAATGTACATCCGGGTTATGCTAAGCATAAGATGATAAATTCTATTCGTCTGGCCAATCGTTTTATTGCCATGTTGCCCAGTCACGAGACACCTGAACATACCGAAGGATATGAGGGCTTCTACCATTTGGTCGGTATTACTGGTGGTGTGGAACAAACTACTGTCTCTTATATCATTCGCGATCATGATCGTACCCGTTTTGAAGGGCGTAAAAAAGAAATGGAACATCTTGTTCGTAAAATCAATGCGGAATACGGTGAAGGCACTGCCTTGCTTGAGCTCCGTGATCAATACTACAATATGCGTGAGAAGATTGAGCCGGTGATGCATATTATTGATATTGCTTTCAAGTCCATGGAAGCTGTAGGAGTAGAACCTCATGTAAAAGCTATTCGTGGTGGTACGGATGGTGCCCAGCTTTCTTTTAAAGGATTGCCTTGTCCCAATATTTTTGCCGGTGGATTGAACTTTCATGGAAGATATGAATTCGTTCCCATCCAAAGCATGGAAAAAGCAATGAAAGTTATTGTTAAAATTGCTGAGCTGGTTGCTGCTAAATCCTCTTTGTAATTCTTAAACTTAAAATATAATAACCATGAAAACCACTCCCTTTACAGAGAAGCACATCTCACTCGGTGCTAAGATGCACGAATTTGCAGGCTATAATATGCCTATCGAATATTCCGGTATTATTGATGAACATCTTACGGTTTGCCATAGTGTAGGTGTTTTTGATGTTTCCCACATGGGCGAATTTTGGGTGAAAGGACCACATGCGCTGGAGTTCCTTCAGAAAATAACTTCCAATAATGTAGCGGTTCTTACTCCTGGAAAGGTACAATATACTTGTTTTCCTAATGAAGACGGTGGTATAGTAGATGATTTGCTTGTCTATCATTATGAACCGGAGAAATATCTCCTTGTTGTGAATGCCTCTAATATTGAAAAAGACTGGAATTGGTGTCTTTCTCATAATATTGACGGTGCTGAACTGGAGAATGCTTCCGATCGTATGGCACAGCTTGCAGTACAAGGACCTAAAGCTATTCTTACCTTGCAAAAACTTACTTCCATAAATTTGTTTGAAATGCCATATTATACTTTTACGCATGGTGAATTTGCAGGTGAAAAGGATGTGATAATTTCTAATACAGGTTATACGGGGGCAGGCGGTTTTGAACTGTATTTTTATCCTGAAGCAGCCATGAAAATATGGAATGCTGTGTTTGAAGCTGGAACGGAGTTCGGTATTAAACCTATCGGATTGGGTGCTCGCGATACGCTCCGTCTTGAAATGGGATTTTGTCTTTATGGCAATGATCTTGATGATACTACTTCGCCTATAGAAGCTGGACTCGGATGGATAACTAAGTTTGTGGATGGAAAGAATTTTACTAACCGGTTGATGCTTGAGAAGCAGAAAGCTGCGGGTACAATACGTAAGTTGGTTGGTTTTGAAATGATAGACCGTGGTATCCCTCGTCATGGCTATGAATTGTATAATGCTGAGGGTGTGTCTATTGGGGGCGTTACTTCCGGTACAATGTCTCCTACGCGTAAGATTGGCATTGGAATGGGGTATGTGAAGCCTGAATATAGTAAGGTAGGTACTGAAATCTTTGTCGATATGCGTGGACGTAAACTGAAAGCTGTAGTGGTGAAACCGCCGTTCCGTAAACTTAATGACTGAAGTGATAAATGTATGTAAATCAGAAGCATGGGCGATGTAAATAAGAAAGGGAGTCTTTCAAAAAACTCCCTTTTTTCAGTTATCGAAAACCGAATTATTTCTTACGGTTACCGTAACGGCTCATAAACTTATCAACACGACCGGCAGTGTCAACCAATTTAGACTTACCAGTGTAGAAAGGGTGAGAAGTACTAGAAATTTCCAACTTTACCAACGGATAAGTTTCACCTTCGAATTCGATAGTCTCTTTCGTATTACAAGTAGAACGAGACAAGAACACGTCACCATTTGACATATCTTTAAATACTACCGGACGGTAATTTTCAGGATGAATACCTTTTTTCATTTCAATATTTGTTTATAATTTATATTCTGTTACTATTTTGGTAATAAATAGTGTAATGGTCTTTTTCAGGGTGCAAAGATAATGTATTTCTCCGAAATAGAAAAAAGTTTCAGAAAAAAATAGGTTTATACTTTTTTATTTCTGATTTTTGCAACGTACTAATTTTGTTGATTTATGAAGAAACTACTAATTTTATTCTTTTTCTGCCTTTGTATGGTAACATTGGGAGCGCAGAACTCCGAACGTAATTTGTACAGTGTCGCTTTTTATAATCTTGAAAACCTGTTTGATACTATTCACGATAATGGTAAGAACGATTATGAATTTCTTCCGGACGGAAGTTATAAGTGGACAGCAAAGAAATATGAAGCAAAATTGCAAAATCTCTCTAAAGTATTAAGTTCTCTTTCGCGGAATTTAGTACCCGAAGGTCCTGCCGTGATTGGTGTCGCAGAAGTTGAAAACTGTCATGTATTGACTGATTTGGTGAGCCAATCAGCTATCTCCAACTATAAATTCGTTCATTATGAAGGTCTCGATAAACGTGGTATTGACTGTGCATTGTTGTATGATCCGGAACAGTTCACTGTAACAAATTCCCAACTGGTACTTTCAACTCCTTATCAGGGGGATACTGTACATTTGACGCGTGGCTTTCTGATTGTAGACGGTCTGTTGGCGGGTGAGCGCGTTTGTTTTATAGTCAATCACTGGCCTTCACGCGGGGCTCAATCACCGGTGCGCGTACATGCTGCCAAACAAGTGAAAGCGTTGAAAGATTCGTTGATGCGCAAAGATAAGAAACTGAAGCTTATCGTGATGGGGGATATGAACGATGATCCTATGGATGAAAGCATGCAGGAGTTGGGTGCACGTAAGTATGTAAAGCAAGTGAAAAAGGGTGAATTTTACAACCCTTGGTGGGAAACGTTGGAAGATAAAGGGGTAGGAACGTTACTTTATCGAGGTAAATGGAATTTGTTCGACCAGATTGTTATGTCAAAACCATTGTTGAAAGTAAAAAAAGGATTACGCTATGATCATAATGAAGTGTTTATCCGTGATTATCTTATACAGCAAGATGGAAAGTATAAAGGTTCTCCTTTGCGTACACATGGAGGGCGGACATGGTTGAATGGTTATAGCGATCATTTGCCGACAATCATTTATCTGAGAAAATAGATATGTGATCATGAAAAAATGAACATATAATAATGTGTAAATAGCTACCGGAAAGTAAACTTGCTTTCCGGTTTTTTGTTTTTGTAAATGAATACGTAAAAGATGAGTAAGGGACATGAAAATGAAAAAGAGTTTGTAATATAGAGATTACAATATTCTGCTGATTATAGTCAATAGCTTTAAAATAGAATAGCGTTGACAGATAAATATAGATATTTTATTCTTTTCCCGACCTTCTTTTTAAAGGATTATGCTTACTTTTGCGTAGAATTTTTATTCACTAACAATAAACTTTAAACAAAATGGTTAATTACAAAGATTTAGGCCTTGTAAACACAAGAGAGATGTTTGCTCGTGCTATTAAAGGTGGATATGCAATCCCTGCATTCAACTTCAACAATATGGAACAAATGCAGGCTATCATTAAGGCTGCCGTAGAGACAAAGTCTCCGGTTATCCTCCAAGTTTCTAAGGGTGCCCGTCAGTATGCTAATGCTACTTTGTTGCGTTACATGGCTCAGGGTGCTGTAGAATATGCAAAAGAATTGGGTTGTAAACATCCTGAAATCGTTCTTCACCTTGACCATGGAGATACTTTTGAAACATGTAAAAGCTGTATCGACTCCGGCTTTTCATCGGTAATGATCGACGGTTCACATCTTCCTTACGAAGAGAACGTTGCTTTGACTAAGAAGGTTGTTGACTATGCTCATCAATTTGATGTAACGGTAGAGGGTGAACTTGGCGTGTTGGCCGGTGTAGAAGATGAAGTTTCTGCAGAACACCATACATATACCAATCCTGAAGAAGTGATTGACTTTGCTACTCGTACAGGTTGCGATTCTTTGGCTATTTCTATCGGTACTTCTCACGGTGCATATAAGTTCAAACCGGAACAATGTCACGTAGACCCTGCTACCGGTCGTCTGGTTCCTCCTCCATTGGAATTCGCTGTATTGGATGCTGTCATGGAGAAACTTCCGGGATTCCCCATCGTGCTTCACGGATCGTCTTCAGTTCCTCAGGAAGAAGTTGATACAATTAATAAGTATGGCGGTAAACTGGAGGCTGCTGTAGGTATTCCTGAAGAACAGTTGCGTAAGGCTGCTAAGTCTGCTGTTTGTAAGATTAACATCGATTCAGACTCTCGTTTGGCTATGACTGCTGCTGTCCGTAAGGTATTTGCAGAGAAACCGGCTGAATTTGACCCGCGTAAGTATCTGGGTCCGGCTCGTGACAATATGGAGAAGCTGTATAAGCATAAAATCATCAACGTGCTTGGTTCAGATAATAAATTGGCTGAATAAGTTACCAGATTAAATTGAATAAAGTAGCCCCTGCAATAACCAGATATTGCAGGGGCTGTTTCTTATGAGTTAAGATACTATTAAAGCTCGATTACTAGGGATTCCCGTGGTTGCATCTTCAATTCTTTTCCAAAGGTGATTATTTGGCCACTTAGAATATCTTTTCCTTGTTTGGTATCTTTCAAAATTTCTTTGTAGAACTTCAGAGATACAGTGGTTGAAGTGTCTGTTCCATTGAGCATTACAAATACAGTTTTACCTTCGTATTGTCTGGCATAAGCATATACTCCGTTTTGTACCATAAATTGCGTCATACTGCCTTTGGCAATAACGTCATTACCTTTACGCCAATTCAAAAGAGTTTTGTAGAAGTTATAACAATCATTTTGTAATTTGCTACGTCCCGCAGCTGTAAAAACAGTCTCTTTATCGTCATCCCATCCACCGGGGAAGTCCTTGCGTACATAACCGTCACTTTTACTCTTTACACCGTTCATCATGATTTCCGTACCATAATAGAGTTGCGGAATACGACGGGTAGTAAGCAATAGGGTGGAGGCTTGTTTCAGCATTGGCAGATTATCACCGTCGCCAAGGAAACGGTCGGTGTCGTGGTTTTCGATGAAGGCCAATACGGAAGCCGGGTTAGGATAGAGGAAATCGTATACAAAACTATTGTATACACGATCAAGTCCTTTGAACCAAGTTTCGGTCTGTTCGTTCTTGGCTGTATTGATTTTATCGAAAAAGCTGAAGTCCATTACGGTTTTCAGATTACTGTTCTTTGGGGCAGACAACTTAGAGTCTTTTTGCCACCAAGCTGTATAAGCCGGTTCGGTTACCCAGGTTTCGCCCACAGTATTATAATTAGGATATTCCTCATTCAATTCCTTCATCCAGTTACTCATGGCATCATAGTCGGCATATGGATATGTATCCATGCGGATACCATCTATATTGGCATATTCAATCCACCAGAAACTATTTTGGACAAGATAACGATATACATGCGGGTTCTTCTGGTTAAGGTCAGGCATAGCGGTAACAAACCAACCGTTATTCATTTGGTCAAAATCATACTTTGATGCATATGGATCTACATGTGGAGTCAATTTGAAAGAAGTCTGTACAAAGTTTGTTTCATGGTTAGGATTGTTAAACCAATCCTTACTCGGCATATCTTTTATCCAAATGTGGTCTACACCACAATGGTTGAAAATCATATCCATTACAATTTTAATGTCACGGGCATGAGCTTTCTCTATCAGTAGTTTATATTCTTCATTGGTACCGAAGCGTGGGTCTACCTTGTAATAATCGGTAGTGGCATATCCATGGTAAGATCCTCCGCTCATATTATTTTCCAGTACCGGGGTAAACCAGAGAGCAGTGACACCAAGGTCTGTAAAATAGTCTAGATGCTTTTCAATACCGGCTAAGTCTCCACCATGGCGTGCATTAGGATTGTTACGATCCACCTTACTATCCATCATACCTTCAATATGGTCGTTTTCTGGATTACCATTGGCAAAGCGGTCGGGCATTAACAGATAAAGTGCGTCGGATGCATCGAAACCTTTGTGTTCACATCCTTTCTTTGTGCGGATTTTCAACTCATATTCTTTGACCAGTTTCTTTTTACCTTGTGTAAAGGTCAATGTCATCTTACCCGGCTTTACGTCTTTGTCCAGTTTTAGATAGACCAACAGATAATTATCGCTTTCCAACTTGACGGTACTGCTCAAGAAGACACCGGGATAGTTAACAGATACCGAAGCATTGCCGATACCTTCACCATATACCATTAGTTGAAGCTCGGGATTATGCATACCGGCATACCAAAACGGAGGGTCGATCTTGTTAATGTTTATGGCTGCATACGTGCTAAGAGAAAGTAGGAATACTCCTAGAATAAAAAATGACTTTTTCATGATAGTAACTTTTCGGTTATTTATTTCGTACTAATGTAAAACAAATAACGGAGAAAGTTGAACCTTCTCCGTCATAATCATTTATATACTTTATGCAAACGTTTTCACTATCTGTTGGTAGTTTTAAGATTATTTTTTTTCTCAGGTACTTTACCCTTGAAGAAGTCTTCTGTTTTTTTATGTTCCCTGATATCTTTTAACCAGGCTTCTGCGGCATTATAATAATTGGTTGTGCATAGAATGACATTTCCTGCATCATCTGTTTCAGGTTCCTGTTCTTTGTTCTGTAAAGAACGTGTTTTTAAGAAGGCTTCCAGGCTGCGTATAGCATTTGGAGTATCTTTTAAGCTATAATAGTAGACAAAAGCAAGGTCGTAAAGCAGTTTATGATTGTTCCGGTCATATTTTTCATAACGTTCTTTAATGGATTGTATCTGCTCTTTAAACATGAACGCCATTTTATAGCAGTCTGTCATTCCTATATAAAGTCGTATCATACTACTATCCTTAGGTACGGAAAGTTCTATGGCATCTTGCAGATAAGCGACCCCTTGTTCCTTCCATGATGTTTTGGCGCAAGAGCGTCCCAGATAATATAATAGATTGACATTTTGAGGGTCATATTTTCTGGCTATCTCTAACATGTCATGTGCACCATAATAGTTCTCTTTTGCATAATAACTGATACCTAAGTAATAACAGGTATGGAATGAACTGTCTCCTTGGTTTACTAGATATTCATAGCGTTGTATAGCGGTAGAGTAGTCTTTTTTCAAACAGTAAGCCAGCGCATTTTGACGGTTTACAGCAATATTTGTAGAGTCTATCTTTCGGTATTTTTCAGTAGTTTCGATTGCTTCATCATAATATTTCCCTCCTATAAAGAGACTACCTAGTTTGGCTGCTGATAGAAAATCATCCGGATATTTTTCTTGAATGATTGAGTAGCAACCTGCAGCTGGAAGTGGCTGATTGGTTCCCTCAAAACTTTGTGCCTGTAAATGTAGTGCGATGGCAGAACTGTCTTTTTCGGTTAATAAACTACTTTCTCCCAATGCTTCCTGATATTTTTGTAAATTTAGCAATAAGTTGATATATTGAATACGTGTATATTTGTTGTCAGGGTTCAGGATGAGTGCTTTTTGGTAATAATCCAATGCTTGATTTTGTTTAGCCAGGCTTTTATAACATTCGGCTACCTCAATGTATGCACGTGGATTTAAAGAGTCCTGTACTACTATTTTTCGAAATACTTCAAGTGCTTCCAAGTTGTTGCCCAATCCTTTGAGGGCTCTCCCTTTTTGGTAAAGCAAAGGGATGGTAGGCTCTTCTTGATTAATAAGTGATAAGGCGGTTTCGTAATCGTAGTTTACCATTGCATCTTGAATTGGGTTTGTGTTTTGTGCTATCAGGAAAGAACAGCAAACACATAATCCTAGAGAGATAAAAAGTTTTTTCATGCCATATAAACTTTAATGAATTGCTAATATGGGTGCAAGTTACTAAAAAGAATGTGTTTACGAAATTATCGTAGGTATTTTTAAATAGATTAACGGATAAAAAAACGCTCTTCCATAATAGAAGAGCGTTTCATATTGAGATTTTTTAATTCAGAATGAATTACATCAAGAATCCTAGCAAAATACCGGCGGCTACTGCAGAACCGATAACACCTGCTACATTTGGACCCATAGCATGCATCAACAGATAGTTTGTCGGATCATATTCCAAACCTACTATCTGAGAGATACGTGCGGAATCGGGTACGGCGGATACACCGGCATTACCAATTAATGGATTAATCTTGTTACCTTTCTTCAGGAAGATGTTGAATATCTTCACGAAGAGTACACCGGAAGCTGTAGCAACGATGAACGAGAAGGCACCCAAACCGAAAATCCATAATGAATCTGTAGTCAAGAATTCAGATGCTTGGGTCGAAGCACCTACTGTAAGACCTAGCAAAATTGTGATTGTATCAATTAGTGGACCACTGGCTGTATTTGCTAAACGACGGGTTACACCACTTTCTTTCAGTAAATTACCAAAGAATAACATACCAAGCAAGGGCAAACCGGACGGAACGAGAAAACAGGTGAGTAACAAACCGATTATCGGGAACATTACTTTTTCTGTATGAGAAACAACACGCGGCGGTTTCATACGAATAAGGCGTTCGTGCTTGGTGGTGAGCAGACGCATGATAGGAGGTTGTATCACTGGTACCAGGGCCATATATGAGTAAGCCGATACCGCGATGGCCCCCATCAGATTAGGAGCTAACTTAGATGAAAGGAAGATAGCTGTTGGACCGTCGGCACCACCGATGATACCGATAGCACCGGCTTGCATCGGATCGAACCCGATAGCCAAAGCTGTCATGTAAGCACCGAAAATACCAAACTGTGCGGCTGCACCGATCAACATCAATTTGGGATTCGATATCAATGCGGAGAAATCCGTCATGGCACCGATACCCAAAAAAATGAGTGGAGGATACCAACCGGAAGTCACTCCTTGATATAAAATGTTGAGTACAGACCCTTCTTCATAGATACCAACTTTTAATCCGGCGTCCATATTGAAAGGAATATTGCCGATCAACATACCGAAACCGATCGGAATCAATAACATCGGTTCAAATTCCTTGGCAACTGCCAAGTATATGAAAAACAAACCTACCAGAAGCATTATCACGTGTCCGCCTGTTGCATTGGCAAAGCCCGTATAGGTCCAAAAGTCGGCAAGGTTGTTTCCTAAAAATGTGATAAATTCTCCCATATTATTCAATAATTACGAGGTCGGTACCTTCGAGAACAGAATCTCCTTTATTAACATTGATGGCGGTAATCTTTCCGTCTTTATCGGCATTGATGTTGTTTTCCATTTTCATGGCTTCCAGAATGATGATGACCTGACCTTTTTTCACGGTATCACCGACATTAACCTTGATATCAAGGATAACACCTGGCAATGGAGACTTCACACCAGATTTTCCGGTAGAGGCTGTAGCCGGTTTTACTACCGAAGTTGGAGGTACTGCCGGAGCTGTAACCGCTGGACGTACCACAGGTTTAACAACTACTTTAGGAGCTTTTTCCATTTCAACATTATAAGGAGTACCGTTCACTTCTACGTGAGCGATATTGTCTTCAATATCTCCAATGGTAACCTTATATACGTTACCGTTAATTTTATATTTATATTCTTTCATCATTTTATTTTTTAAAGGGTGACTTTACTTTCTCTGAGGAGTTTCACGCAATGTGTAAATTTTGGAACTCCATGGTGAATAGCTACGTTTTACACGAGTAATAGTAAGGACTGTGTCTTCCACATCGTGTACATTGCTTTGCATCTCGTGCATAGCCATTGCAATGGCGGCAAATACTTCACCCGGAGCTTCTCCTAATTGTTTCTCTTTGGCTTCTTGTTTATTAGTGATACCTTTTACTCTCATGGCGTTACGCTTACTGAGGTTGACAGATATTTTACCCACAATTTTGAAAGAGATATAAAGAAGAATCAATCCGCAGAATACTACACTCATGGCAGAGATAGCCATACCAATCCCGGCACTGTCATGTTCCTCAAACTTTTCCATCTTGGCATTACTGTTGATGGTTTGGTTGTTGGTACTTGGGGTAACGTATTTGTCAGCACTTTCTCCTTTTACTTCCCATTCTTCGGATGCGTCACTGATACGGGCATAAGACTGATTAGCTTTTAATAAGCCGACAGGTACTGTTATCTGGTCAAGCAATTTTTTACCGGAGTCATACAAACCAATCCAGTTGGCATTCAAAGTATCTAACTTGAAATTGGTATGGAAAGTTCCACGATTAGGTTCCTCGTCAGCCCAGAACAATGCATGCTGACGGGGTTTTATCAATGTCAGTACGTCACCTTTCGGGATGAAATATGTAGCGGTATCACCAGGTTGACTACTGAACTTCAAATAGCAGCCTGCAAGGTCGGCACTACCATACGATTTATTGAATATTTCAATCCATGCGCTGTGTACACCGTAGTCATCCTGAAAGTTACTTTCATTATCGATTAGCACTTCATTCAACAACAGTTTGGCGTTCGATTTCTTTTCTCCACAAGAAGAACAGAACCCCAACACTAGCATCAATGAAAGGAATATTCCAATTTTTGTTTTATTCATAAATTTAAGTTTTTGAATTAAAGAGGAATATTTCCGTGCTTTTTAGCCGGGTTAGTCAGTTTCTTGGTTTGTAGTTGTTGCAAGGCACGAATGATACGGAAACGTGTATTACGTGGTTCAATGACATCATCAATATAACCATATTTAGCCGCATTGTAAGGATTAGCGAACAGCTTAGTGTATTCGGCCTCTTTTTCTGCCAAAAACTGAGCTGGATTTTCTTGCTCTTTGGCTTCACGTGCGTACAGAACTTCTACAGCGCCTGCACCACCCATAACAGCTATTTCAGCAGTAGGCCATGCATAGTTCATGTCGCCACGGAGTTGCTTACAGCTCATCACGATGTGTGAACCACCGTAGGACTTGCGTAAAGTGATAGTAACTTTAGGTACGGTAGCTTCACCGTAAGCATACAACAATTTGGCACCGTGCAGAATAACACCATTATATTCCTGACCTGTTCCCGGAAGGAATCCTGGTACATCTACCAATGACACAATAGGAATATTGAAAGCATCGCAAAAACGAACAAAACGTGCACCTTTACGTGATGCATTACTGTCCAAAACACCTGCCAAATATTTAGGCTGGTTGGCTACAATACCCACGGACTGACCGTTGAAACGTGCAAAACCAATAATAATGTTTTTGGAATAATCTTTCTGGATTTCGAGGAATTCACCGTTGTCTACGATAGCGCCAATAACTTCGTACATATCGTAAGGCTTATTCGGGTTATCAGGAATAATATCGTTCAGAGAATCTTCTAAACGATCAATTGGGTCTGTACAATCTGTGTATGGAGCCTCTTCTAGGTTGTTTTGTGGAATGTAACCCAACAACTTACGGATAAGTGCTAAACCTTCTTCTTCGGTTTGAGCTGTAAAATGAGTGACACCTGATTTTGTAGAGTGAACGCTTGCACCACCCAGGTTTTCTTGGCTGACGTCTTCACCCGTTACAGTTTTCACAACTTTTGGGCCTGTGAGGAACATGTAAGAAGTTCCTTCCATCATCAATGTGAAATCAGTCAAAGCTGGAGAATAAACGGCACCACCGGCACAAGGACCAAATATACCAGAGATTTGCGGAATAACACCTGAAGCAAGAATGTTACGTTGGAAAATCTCGGCATAACCAGCTAAAGCATTGATACCCTCCTGGATGCGTGCACCACCTGAATCATTTAATCCAATACAAGGCGCTCCCATCTTCATGGCTTTGTCCATAATATGGCAAATCTTCAGGGACATGGTTTCTGACAAAGAACCAGCAGATACAGTGAAGTCTTGAGCAAAAATGTAAACCAGACGTCCTCCGATAGTACCGCATCCGGTAACCACACCATCACCGGGATAGTGTTTCTTTTCCATTCCAAAGTTTGTACACCTATGTTCAACGAACATATCCATTTCTTCAAAACTACCTTCGTCAAGAAGCATAGCTATACGTTCGCGAGCTGTATATTTTCCTTTCTCGTGTTGCTTGGCTATCGCTTTTTCACCACCACCCAGACGTGCTGCCGTACGGCGGTCTATAAGCTCTTTAATTTTCTCAAGTTGATTACTCATCTTATTATTTCCGATTTAATTATTAACTATTCCGATTAATATTACCTGTCGTTTACGGCTTTTCGCAAAGTTCAGTCAATACACCCAAAGTTGATTTAGGATGTAAGAAAGCGATGTTTAAACCCTCGGCACCTTTACGAGGTGCTTTATCAATGAGGCGTATACCTTTTTCTTCCACTTCAACAAGCGCATTGGCTACTCCATCTTCCACAGCGAATGCCAGATGGTGCATACCACCGTTACCATTGTTTTTTTCGATAAATTTGGCAATGGTGCTTTCGGGAGAAGTCGGTTCCAGCAACTCGATCTTTACGTCACCCACTTTCAGAAAAGCGGTTTTTACTTTTTGATCCTCTACAGTTTCAATGTTGTAGCATTTCAAGCCTAATACGTTTTCGTAGTATGGCAGAGCCTCTTCAATGCTTTTTACGGCAATGCCCAAATGTTCAATGTGTGAAATCTTCATAACTTTATTTATTAATGTTGGTATCGTCTTTCATGCCAAAATATAAAATCGTACAAAATAAGGTATTTCTAATTAAATAAAGAAATTTTTCGTCAATTAAATGTGCTGTAATTTGTCTGTCTTTCATTGTGGACATTTCGTGTTTATGTAGGCAATACTTTTTAGAATAAACAGATGATGGAGGTATTGGTGGCTATCGACCAATTTAGTGACCGTGACTTATCCGATAAAAATGTAGATGACGTTAAGTCTGATTTCTCTATTTTTTATCATGGAACAGCTTGTGAAACTTGTGAATTCTTCTATAGGTAAGTATTTGTATGAGGCTTATCTGAAGAATTTGATGGATGAACAAAAAATTGAAATACAGGAAACATTAGGAATATAAGGCTAGGTAAAAAAGTTTTTTAGATTTATAATCTTTTTTTATGCCAATAATCGGTTAACTTTTGAAGTGATATAAAATTTTACTTCTATTTGTTGTATCTTTGTTACCAAAAATACATTTGAGCAAATATTATGTCACATTTAGCTCCTTTGATAGCCGATTTGGCTTTGATATTGATTTGCGCCGGAATAATGACGCTACTGTTTAAGAAATTGAAACAACCGTTGGTCTTGGGATATGTCGTGGCAGGTTTTCTTGCCAGTCCGCACATGGCATATACCCCTTCGGTGATGGATACGGCAAATATACAGACTTGGGCGGATATTGGCGTTATCTTCCTTTTGTTTGCCTTGGGGTTGGAGTTCAGTTTCAAGAAAATAGTCAAGGTGGGAGGAGCGGCTATTATCGCAGCTTGTACTATTATATTTTGTATGATATTGCTGGGAATAACGGTTGGAACCTCTTTTGGCTGGAAGCGGATGGACTGTATCTTTTTGGGAGGTATGATCGCTATGTCTTCCACAACCATCATTTATAAGGCATTTGATGACCTGGGAATGCGTAAGAAACAATTCACGGGATTGGTGTTGAGCGTGCTGATTTTGGAAGATATACTTGCGATAGTCTTGATGGTCATGCTGTCTACCATGGCTGTGAGTAATAACTTTGAGGGTACGGAAATGTTAGGTAGTATTGCAAAACTGCTGTTTTTCCTTATCCTTTGGTTTGTAGTGGGGATTTATCTGATCCCTGTTTTCTTGAAGAGATGCCGTAAACTGATGAGCGAAGAAACGTTGTTGATCGTTTCGTTGGGGCTTTGTTTCGGAATGGTTGTCATGGCGGCACATACCGGTTTCTCTGCGGCGTTTGGTGCCTTCATTATGGGGTCTATTCTAGCAGAGACGGTGGAAGCGGAAAGTATAGAACATTTGGTAAAACCAGTGAAAGATCTGTTCGGTGCCATTTTCTTTGTGTCGGTGGGGATGATGGTAGATCCGGCTATGATAGTAGAGTATGCAGGTCCTATTGTCGTCATAACATTGGCTGTAATTATTGGACAGTCATTATTCGGGACTTTAGGTGTACTATTGGCTGGACAACCGTTGAAGACAGCCATGCAATGTGGGTTCAGTTTGACGCAAATTGGTGAATTTGCTTTTATTATTGCTTCTTTGGGAGTATCTTTGCGTGTTACAAGTCATTTCTTATATCCTATTGTGGTAGCGGTATCTGTAATTACCACTTTTCTTACTCCATATATGATCCGTTTAGCGGAGCCGGCATCGAACTTTGTTGATGTACATTTGCCGCAGAAATGGCGGAAGTTCCTGATGCGCTATGCTTCTGGAACGCAGACAATGAATCATGAGAGTTTGTGGAAGAGACTGATATTTGCTTTGGTACGTATCACGATGGTCTATTCTATTATAAGTGTGGCAGTGATAGCCATTGCCTTCCGTTTTTTGGTGCCGTTGTGCCATGATGCGTTGCCCGGAGTGTGGGGCTCATTGTTGGCTGCTTTTATTATTATTTTGTTTATTGCTCCTTTCCTTCGTGCCATTATGATTAAAAAGAATCATTCGGTAGAGTTTGTTACACTTTGGCATGATAACAGGGGAAATCGCGCCCCTTTGGTGGCTACAATTGTACTACGTATCTTGTTGGCGGTCTCATTTGTAATGTTTGTTATTGGCGGACTGTTTAAGGTCTCTGTTGGTTTGGTCTTAGGAGTTGCGGTGTTGTTGGTTATTGTAATGATACTTTCTCGTCAATTGAAAAAACAATCTATAATGATAGAACGGACTTTCTTTCAGAATTTGCGTTCTAGGGATATGCGTGCAGAGTACTTGGGAGAGAAAAAACCAGAGTATGCAGGACGTCTGCTTTCTCGTGATTTACATCTGACCGATTATGAAATTCTCGGCGAATCGGCTTGGGCAGGTAAAACATTAGCAGAATTGAATTTTGGTAAAAAATATGGTGTGCATGTCGTATCTATTCTTCGTGGGCGGAAACGAATTAATATTCCAGGGGCTTCTGTACGCCTTTTCCCTCAGGATAAAATTCAAGTTATTGCCACAGATGAAGAATTGAATGTATTTGGTGATGAAATGGGTAAGGTTTCTTCAATGGATACGGATGTGGTAGAGAAAAGTGCGATGATATTACGTCAATTTCGAATAGATGAGAACTCGCCATTCTTGGGTAAAACGTTGAAGGAAGTCGGTATTCGCGAAAAATATCATTGCTTGATAGCCGGTGTGGAAAGAGGAGAAGAAACTCTACATGCCCCTGATCCTCATGAGCCTTTTGTAGAAGGTGATGTCGTTTGGATAGTTGGCGAAAATGATGATGTATATCAATTAGTTGGTAAAAATGATGAAATAGTAGACATGTAATACAGTGGAAAAAGTTATATTTGTTTCGTAAACATAAACGTTAATAAAAAGAATATTATGAAAAGTGATCCGAAAGAATGTCTGTATTGTCAGAATAATGAAACATTGCACAATCTGATGATTGAGATTGCGCAGTTGAGTGTGTCGCGTGTTTTCCTTTTTAAGGAACAAACTTATCGTGGACGTTGCTTGGTGGCTTACAAAGATCATGTTAATGACCTAAATGAATTAAGTGACGAAGAACGTAATGCTTTTATGGCTGATGTGGTCCTTGTGACACGTGCTATGCAAAAAGCATTTAACCCGGAAAAAATCAATTACGGCGCTTATTCAGATAAGCTTTCTCATCTCCATTTCCATTTGGCTCCGAAATATGTAGATGGTCCTGATTATGGGAGCGTTTTCCAAATGAATCCGGGAAAGGTATATCTGACGGATAAGGAGTATGAGGAACTGATCGAAGCGATAAAAAGAAATCTTTGATTAGGTGTAAAGTCAAGTATAAACTATAAGGTATAAACTATAAGGTATAAACTATATGGAATTATGGTATAGTGATTAATGCTTTATAGTTTATACCTAATTTATAGTTTTCCTAGTATCTTATCCATTACCCAATTTGTCAGAGTAGCGCTTTCGCCGTCGCAACTGCAAACGGATTTTCCTAGTAGATGGTCTACTACAGCCTGAATAAGTGGTTGCTGAACGTATATTGGATTTTCTACGGGAATTTCTTCTCTTCCTCTTTCTGTATGTAGCGCAATAGGATCGTAGGTAAATACAGAGAAACAAATCATACCTTTATCGCCTATAATTTCGATACGGTCTTCACGGGCTGATTCGTGGGCGACAAAACACCATGAACCACTACCAACTAATCCATTATCAAATTGGAAACAGGCGCTCAATGTGTCTTCTGCCGGATAAAGTCCACCGCGATTACTCTTGTATCCATTGGCTTTGAGTATACAACCGAACATGTCTTGTAAGATATCTATCTGATGAGGAGCGAGATCGTAAAAATAACCGCCTCCCGCAATATCAGGTTGTACACGCCAAGGTAAGTTCTCTTTATTGTAATCTAGGTCTCGTGGAGGTTGGGCGAAACGGATCTGAATATTGATAATATTTCCTATCGCATTTTCTTCTACTAAAGATTTGACTTTTTGAAAATAAGGAAGATAACGACGATAGTAAGCCACGAAACAGGGTACTCCGGTCTCTTGTGAAATACGGTTTATACGGCAACATTCTTCGTAGGTAACAGCCATTGGCTTTTCTATGTATACCGGTTTTCCCGCTTTCATTGCCATAATAGCGTATGTCGCATGTGAAGAGGGAGGGGTAGCGATGTATACGGCATTTACTTCTTCGTCATCAATCAATTCTTGCGCATCGTCATACCATTTAGCAATATCTCTTTCTTTGGCATATGCTTTGGCTTTAGAGACGTCTCGACTCATCACTGCTACTACTTCGGAATGGTCTATTTTCTGGAAGGCAGGTCCACTTTTATATTTGGTCACTTCTCCGCAACCGATAAATCCCCATTTTATTATTTTTTCGCTCATAATTTGATACTATTTGAGTATTATTCTTCAAAGTCGAAGTCGAAATCAAAGTCATCTATAAATTCCGGAGTAGTGAACTCATCCAGAGTGCGTCGATCTTTCTTAGTGGGGCGTCCAGTTCCCTTTGCTCGGTTAACGAAACCACTGACATGACTCATTTCCAATAGCTCATATTGATCAGGAGTGGTTACATTTTCCATCATTTCGGTAACAAGTTTGGCTCCCACGCGTTTTTCAATGGGCTGTAACACTTTGAAAGAATAAGTGATAGGTGGTTTCCGTACTTGTATTACATCTCCCGGTTTTATCATACGGGCAGCTTTGGCTAGTGTACCGTTAATGCTTATACGTCCTTTTTTACAAGCTTCGGCAGCTATAGTACGAGTTTTGAATATACGTACAGCCCACATCCATTTATCTATTCTTGCTTCACTCATTTCTTATTAAACTGATTCATTGTGATATCAATTCCTGCCAAACAAAAACTTTTTATGATTTCACCGGCAGTTTCCAGACATTCATTCATTGTTTTTAAATCCTCGTCAGTAAAGTGTCCGAGTACATAGTCAATCTGTCCTCCACGAGGAAATTCGTTACCGATACCAAAACGTAAGCGAGCATAACTTTGTGTTCCTAAGGTTGCAGCGATATGTCTGAGGCCGTTGTGTCCGGCATCACTTCCCTTACCTTTCAGGCGTAATGTACCAAAAGGTAATGCCAGGTCATCTACTACTATCAATACATTCTCTAACGGAATATTTTCTTTTTGCATCCAATAGCGTACGGCATTACCGCTAAGGTTCATAAAAGTAGAAGGTTTCAATAACAATAGTTGGCGACCTTTGATGGATATGGTAGTAGTAAAACCATAACGTCCGTCAATAAAAGTTGTACCTGCTGCTTTTGCTAATGCATCTACTACCATAAAACCAATATTATGGCGAGTTTCATGATATTCCGGTCCTATATTACCCAATCCCACAATTAAATATTTCATTATATAATGATTTGTGATTTAATAAAGAACGCGAATTACCGCAGTAGTCCGCGGATATAAAATCTGCGTCACCTGCGTTAATCCGCGTTCCGAATATTTTCTTACTAAAGAAGTACTGATTAATTTGCAGCAGCTGCAGCAGCACCTCTTGCCGCACGAGTCAACTTAACTGCGCATACAACAGCTTCTTTGGCATTCAGTAATTCTAAACCTTCATAGCTTAATTCACCGACCTTTACAGTCTTACCTAGGCCTAAGTGAGAAACATTAACTGATAATTTCTCAGGAATTACGTTATACAAAGCTTTTACTTTCAATTTACGCATTTGCAGAGTCAATTTACCACCGGCTTTTACACCTTCAGCCAAACCTTCCAACTGTACCGGAACTTCCATTACGATAGGTTTAGCTTCATCAATTTGATAGAAGTCAACGTGCAGGATAGTATCCTTTACCGGATGGAATTGGATATCTTTCATGATAGCGTTTACTTTTTTACCATCGATAACCAAGTCTACTACATAGATGTGCGGAGTATAAACCAAGTTACGCAATCCTTCTGCCGGTACTGTGAAATGTATATTTTCACCTGCTCCGTAGAGTACACAAGGTACACCGTTGTCTTTACGAATAGCTTTCAAAGCTCTAGCTTGTTCTGAAGAACGTTCTGCAATAGTTCTTGCAGTTCCTTTGATTTCAATTGATTTCATTTCTTTAAAAATTGTGTTACTCTAAATTAAGTATGTTTTTGCTTAATTCACCATCACACGATGCGATTAACCACACGATGTTGCAAAAAGCGGTGCAAAATTACAGCTTCTTTTTGAATTATCAAAGGGTTGGCTCTTAAAAATCAATATCAATTTTGATTTCGCCGGTCAATGGAGATTCTTTTCCTTCTTTGTTTGCTATTTCCGATGGTTCACTACTTGTTTTTCTTTCGCTATCATTATCTCGAGCATAGCAACCTTGTTGCTCTTGGATAAAGCTGATAGCTTGTTGCAGACCATTCATGAATTTATCAAAATCTTCTTTATACAAAAAAATCTTGTGTTTTTCAAAACTTACCAGGGAATCGTCTCCTTCACCCATTATCACCTTTTTACTTTCAGTAATAGCAAGGAACATTTCATCCTTCCTGTTCTTCTTTACGTCTAAATAATAGATGCGTTTGCCGGCCTTAATGGATTGGGAAAATACAATCTCTTTGTCGTTCATATCCATTCCGGTTTTCTTCTTAAAGTCTTCCATATAATATAGGTCTCAATTTGATGTTAACTTGTAGCTCGTCATTTATGGCTTTGCTTATCGGGTCCAAAATTGACGATTTTTTTTAAACTGTCAAAAGAAAAAGCTCGGATAATGCTTATCTACATTAAAAAATGTGATTTATTTATGTAAACTCATTAAAAATGCATACTTTTGCAACTCGTTAAAACACCAGTATTTACTTTATAATTATGATTAACAGAGTTCTTATTCGTCTTAAGATTATACAGATTGTATATGCTTATTATCAGAACGGTAGTAAAAATTTAGACTCAGCGGAGAAGGAATTATTCTTTAGCCTGTCCAAGGCTTATGATCTTTACAACTACTTGCTTATGTTGATGATAGCTTTGACGAACTACGCACAAAAGCGCATTGATGCGGCAAAAGCTAAATTAGCTCCTACGGCCGAGGAGCTGTATCCTAACATGAGATTTGTAGAAAACAAGTTTATTTCTCAATTGGAAGTGAATAAGCAGTTAATGGATTTTATCACTAACCAAAAACGTACTTGGGCCAATGATGAAGATTTTGTCAAAGGGTTGTATGAAGAAATAGTTGCTTCTGATATATATAAGGAATACATGGCTTCTTCGGATAAGTCTTATGAAGTTGACCGTGAATTGTGGAGAAAGATATATAAGACGTATATTTTTGGTAATGAAGCATTGGATGTATTACTTGAAGATCAAAGTCTTTATTGGAATGATGATAAGGAGATTGTAGATACTTTTGTGCTGAAAACGATTAAGCGTTTTGAAGAAAAGAATGGAGCCAATCAAGAGTTATTGCCTGAGTTCAAAGATGATGAAGATCAGGAATTTGCTCGTCGTTTGTTCCGCCGTGCTATTTTGAATAGCGATTATTATCGTCATCTTATCAGTGAAAATACACGTAATTGGGATTTGGATCGTGTCGCTTTTATGGATGTAATAATTATGCAATGTGCATTAGCGGAAATTTTGAGCTTTCCGAACATTCCGGTCAGTGTTTCGTTAAATGAATATGTAGATATTGCTAAAGTATATAGTACGTCAAAGAGTGGTAGCTTCGTTAACGGTACTTTGGATGGAATAGTTAAGGAATTGAAAAAAGAGGGCAAGTTGGCTAAAAACTGATACCTTTGTTGAATAATAAAAATTAAAACTGAACATTTATGAATTTAATGACTGTATTCTTCTTGCAAACTTCTGGAGCAGCTCCAGGTATGGGCGCAGGTGGTGGTAGCATGATGTGGATAATGTTAATAGCAATGTTTGTTATTATGTATTTCTTTATGATTCGTCCACAGAATAAAAAGCAGAAAGAAATTGCAAATTTCCGCAAATCTCTTCAGGTAAATCAAAAAGTTATTACTGCTGGTGGTATTCATGGTATCATCAAAGAAATCAATGATAATGATGTAGTGCTTGAGATTGCTTCTAACGTTAAGATCCATATTGATAAAAATTCTATTTTTGCCGCAGCTGCTGATGCAAACAGTAGCCAGGCTGCTAAATAAATAGGGATGAAGGCCTATGTTTGAACGTAGGAACATAAAACATATTTATTTGAATATAACTCGAAAAATAAAGAACTTTCTGCTCAGTGAAAAGAGTAGAGAGTTCTTTGTTTTTTTATTTTTTTTCGTTGTTGCCGGAGGATTTTGGTTATTGCAAACTTTGAACAATGACTATGAAACTGAATTTTCTATTCCCGTTCGTCTTAAGGGAGTGCCTAATAACACAGTTATTACGTCGGAGCCAGCTGCTGAACTACGTATAAAGGTAAAAGATAAAGGAACTGTATTACTTAATTATATGTTAGGTAAAAGTTTTTATCCGATAACTCTTGAGTTCTCTGATTATAACGGAAGCAATAACCATGTACGTGTATATGCATCGGAGTTTGAAAAGAAAGTTCTTAGTCAATTGAATGTTTCTACCCGTTTGGTTTCGATGAAGCCCGATACATTGGAATATATTTATTCAACGGGGGTATCTAAACTGGTACCGGTGAGGTTGCAAGGTAGTGTAAGTGCAGGACGCCAGTATTATCTATCCGATACGATTTTTAAACCGGATTCTGTTCTGGTATATGCTCCTGCTGGGGTACTAGATACGATAACTGCCGCTTATACGCGTCAGATGAAATTAGAAAATATTTCAGATACTTTGAAACAGCAAGTGCCTTTGCTTACTCGGAAAGGAGTCAAGTTTGTTCCCGCTTCTATTGAAATGATACTCCCTGTGGATATTTATACGGAGAAGACTGTTGAGGTACCTCTGCGTGGTATAAATTTTCCTGCGGATAAGGTACTTCGTGCTTTTCCTTCGAAAGTTCAAGTTACTTTCCAGGTTGGGCTTAGCAATTTTCGTCGGATTACGGCAAGCGATTTCCATCTTAATGTTTCTTATGAAGAACTTCTGCGTCTTGGTTCGGATAAATATACTGTAAGGTTGAGAAATATTCCTGAAGGTGTAAGCCAGATACGTTTTAATCCGGAGCAGGTCGATTTTCTTATAGAACAAGTTTCTCCCAAATATGTCAATTAAGATAGGTGTTACCGGTGGTATCGGTAGTGGAAAAAGTGTGGTATCCCATTTGTTGGAGATAATGGGAGTTCCTGTCTATATATCAGATATTGAAACTAAACGGTTAATGACAACGGATATTCGTATCCGGCAGGAATTGAAAGCTTTACTGGGGGAAGAGGTGTATAGGAACAGTGAGCTAAATAAGCCTTTGCTCGCCACTTATTTATTTGGGGATGCGGAACATGCCAGACAGGTGAATGATATCATTCATCCCCGGGTAAAGGATGACTTTCGTCAATGGATACGGCAGCGGAATGAATTTTCGATATTAGGTATAGAATCTGCAATTCTGATTGAAGCCGGTTTTTCGGTGGAAGTGGATACGGTTGTGATGGTATATGCTCCTGAGGAGATACGTTTGCAACGTGCAATAGAGCGGGATGCTTCTACACGCGAATTGGTAGAAAAACGTATTTGTAGCCAAATGAATGATGAAAGAAAACGTATGTTGGCTGATTTTGTGATAATGAATGATGGTGAAACACCGTTAATTCCTCAGGTTTTGGAGTTAATCACTTCGCTGTCTCAAAATAATTCCTAACTTTAGATAAGGTAGACATCGCTTTCACAATAAAAATAGGTGAGCTTATTTTGTATTGTCTTTGGCTTGCATTATCTTTGCTCACCGAAAAAATAACTACTAATTACAAAAAAGAATATACTATGTTGAAGACTATTTTGTCTATCTCCGGTAAACCGGGATTGTATAAACTTATTTCTCAGGGAAAGAATATGTTGATTGTAGAATCGCTTGTGGACAAGAAACGTTTTCCTGCTTACGGTAATGAGAAAATTATTTCTTTAGGCGATATTGCTATGTATACAGATACTGAAGATGTACCTTTGAAAGATGTATTGCTTTCTGTAAAGCAGAAAGAAAATGGGGCTGTTGTAACTATGGATCTAAAGAAAGCTACAGCCGATGACTTACGCTCTTATTTGGCAGAGGTGTTACCTGCTTTCGATCGTGATCGTGTTTATCCGTCGGATATCAAAAAATTGATTTCATGGTATAATCTGCTTGTGGCAAGTGGTATTGACTTTGAAGATGTTGCCGATAAAGAAGAAACAGAGACAGCGGAATAAACGTTAGTTTTGAAATATGATAAAAAACGGAGAGTGAATGTCCGGAAACTCTTGACGTACTCTTTTTAGATTGGATTACACGGATTTCGCAGAATAAATAAAAATAGCGAAATCCGTGTAATTTGTATTTGGAATTATTGTATTATACAAGAAGAAGATAAAACCTCAAGTATCTTTTGGGAGAATTATGATATCTTTTGCTAAGTCAGATATTGTCTCTGTATTCCCGTGGAGAATGTCCTGTTTCTTTGGTGAATAACTTTGAAAATTGTGAAAGGTTGGGTATACCTACAGTTTCAGCAATTTCTTTGATGCTCAACCGGGACGCCAGTAATAGTGTTTGAGCACGCTCTATCCGTTTCGCCTGTATGTATTGAATGGGGCTCATGCCGCTTACTTGTTTGAATATGCGGGTAAAATGATCAGAACTCAAGCACATTTGTTCTGCCAAATCGCTGACATGAATATTCTGATATAAATGATTATCAATATAACTGAAGATATCCGTTAGTCGTTCATATTGATTCCGTGATTTAGATTCCAATAATTGTGTATTTCCAAGAAAACGGGAAAACAACTGTAATAAAATACCGTTACTTTCTATTTCCTGACTCAGATTATAATTCACTTTATTTTGATTTATCGTATAGATATCCGGTATGTTGTCATAAGTCTTGGGATCGGGATTTTGTATAGCGCAGTTGGGGTTCAGTTCTATGAAACGGAGCATGAGCATACGGTCCATTTCGTTTGCCGGAAGTTGGTAATGGATTTGAGTATTATCGAATAGACTTTGTCCGCCTATCAGTTGGTCAAAAAAGCATATATAATAATGATTCATGAAATTGTCGCACTCGTACATGTGAAAAGTGAATTTTGGGATAATGAATAATTCTCCTGCTGATATATAATACTTTTTTTTGTTCATATACACTGCCGCTTCTCCTTCGTCAATCAGATACATGCGGGAAAAAGGACTGATGACATTCTTGTAACACCATTCCTTACCAGCCATATGATAACCTGCATAAAGCATTTGTAAAGAGAGTGTGTTTTTTTCGTTTAGTATCTTCATATTCCGGGTAATAAACTGATAATTTAGCAAAAATATGATTATTCCGATTGGAAATATCGTTTTTTGCAAAGTTTTGCACAAACTTTTATGTCAGTAGAAAGCGTTATATCGTTTATTTTTGCAAAATCAATAATATAAAACACGTAATACTATGAGACACTTTTGTTTATTCATTTATCTGTTGTTATTAGGTAGCATTACTTCTTCCGTTTTTTCACAAGGATTGGAATATCGTTTGAAATTTTATCAGCCGGAGAAATTCCGGGCCACTGTCCGTTCGCTTCAGCAGACACATAAATTTGCTTATCAACCTGCCAAAGGTTGGGAGGAAGCTATCAAGGCACTTGAGGATAATCGAGTATCTCTGATTGAAGGAATAACAAAAGGTGACAAAAAAGCAATCCGGCAAGCAGAAGAAATATTGAATACGTTGGATGCAACTTTATTGGCCAATCCGTTGATAAAGGGAAAACAGATTGTTGCTATCCGTCGTATATTGGGCAATAAGGCACGTACTGCTATTCGGGGTGATTTGGGAATTGTTCCGGCTAATTTTCATAATAACTTTGCAATCCCCCATCCTTCGAAGGACTGGAATAATGAATTCGTTTCATTGAATATCATTCCGGGGAAAATACAATATAAAACATTGTATAGACCAACTGAAGGGGTTATCATTTCCGATCCGGAGCCTCATTTTGATGGTGAAAGGTTGATGTATTCTTCCATAGGTACCAATAATCACTGGCATTTGTTCGAGTTGAACCTGAAAGATGGGGCAACCAAACAACTTACTCCCGAAAGTTATCGTGATTTCGATTCCTTTGATGGGTGTTATGCCCCTGATGGGAGTTATATCTTTTGTTCTACCGGTACATTCCTAGGATTGCCTTGTACGGACGGAGGAAGCCATATGTGCGGACTTTTTCGTTATGATCCTGCTACCGGAGATACTCGCCAACTTACTTATGATCAGGATAGCAATTGGGGACCGGTAGTTATGGATAATGGGATGATTTTGTACCAACGTTGGGAATATGCCGATATTCCACATTCAAACTCACGTATCATGTTCACAATGAATCCTGACGGTACAAATCAACGTGCTTATTACGGTTCCAATTCCTATTTTCCTACATCTTACTTCGATGCACGTCCCATTCCCGGAAGTTCGTCGGCAATGGTGGGTATTGTTACAGGGCATCACAGTATACCTCGTAGTGGACGGCTCATTCTCATTGATACCAGTAAAGGGCGACAAGAAGTGGACGGCGTTATCGGTGAAATTCCCTATTCGGGTCGGAAAGTACAAGCCGAAATCAGAGATCGTCAGGCAGATGGATGTTGGCCGCGCTTTCTACATCCTTGGCCATTGAATGATACTTATTATCTTGTTGCAATGAAAGCTACCCCCAATTCGTTATGGGGAATTTATCTGGTAGACACTTTCGATAATATGACACTTATTACAGAAGAAGAAGAGGTGGCTTATTTGTCTCCGGTATTGGTTGAGAAACGTCGTACCCCTCCTGTTATTCCCAATATGGTGACACCGGAAGCTAAAGATGCTACTATTTTCATTCAGGACATTTATATCGGTGGCGGGCTGAAAGATATTCCCCGTGGCAGTGTGAAGAAACTTCGTATCGGTACTTACGACTTCAGCCCCTGGAAGCAGGGCGGGCTGTTGGGAACCATCGGCATGGATGGACCATGGGATATCAAACGTATTGTAGGTGAAGCCGATATAGAAGAAGACGGTTCAGCTCTATTTAAAGTACCTGCCAATACTCCACTCTTTATTCAGCCGCTTGATGCTGAAGGAAAAGCTCTACAAGTGATGCGTAGTTGGTTTACGGCTATGCCAGGTGAAGTACTCTCTTGTATAGGTTGTCACGAAGATCGTAATATGATTGTCATTCCACGTAAAACGAAAGTGTCCGACAAAGCTCCTCAATCCATACTGCAATGGCAGGGAAGGGAACGTGGATTTAGTTATCGCCATGAGGTACAACCTGTTCTGGATCGTTATTGCGTAGGATGCCATGACAGTGAAAATAATGGTCGTCCCTATTTGAAAGGAGACAAATGGATTACTGACTGGAGTTCTCAGATCTCAGGTAGAGCCAGTTCCTCCTATGGCGGACATTTTACTAAATCCTATGTCGACCTTCATCGTTATGTACGTCGTCCTGGTATTGAAAGTGATATGCATATGCTTGTTCCCATGGATGTACATGCCGACCAGACAGAGTTGATACAGTTACTTAATAAAGGTCATCATAATGTGAAACTTGATTCAGTTTCTATTACCAAATTGGCTTGTTGGATTGATTTTAATGCGCCGTTCCATGGAAGACGCAGTGATATTGCAACTTACGACAGAACCAAGCAAAGCCGTGAACTCCGTGCCTTGTATCGTGATATGTTCGGTGCACCGGAACAGGACTTGGAGTGGCTTCCTGAGATACCGGATGATATTGAATTCCGGGCTCCTGTAAAAGTTATGGTAGAAAAAGGTGATACTTTGCTTAAGGGGTGGCCAATACCGGGAAAACAAGTACTGAATATGCAATCTAACCAGATGAATGACTATCAGATGACTTTAGAAATATCCAAAGGTATAAACTTGAAACTCATCAAAGTACCTGCTGGTAAATTCATCATGGGAAGTACTCGTCAGACAGATGAAATGCCACAAACCGCCGTTACTATCGAGAAGCCTTTCTGGATAGGGCAGTTTGAGATTACCAATCGTCAGTTTCGTGCTTTCGATCCCACGCACGACAGTCGTGATGAACATCGTCATGGTTATCAGTTCGGACGTAGAGGATACTCTATGAACGGTGAAGAACAGCCGGCGGTCCGTGTTTCGTGGAAACAGGCGATGGAATTTTGTGAATGGTTGTCTAAAAAGACGGGTATGCATTTTTCCTTGCCTGACGAAGCGCAGTGGGAGTGGGCGTGTCGTGCAGGAAGTAATACCGATTTTTGGTTTGGTAATTTGGGAGTAGATTTCTCTCCTTATGCCAACATGGGTGACATCCGTTTAAAAGAATTTGCTGCCTGTACTGCTTATAAGTTCTATGAAAGTGCACGAATCATACCCAATCCCAACCAATACGATGATTGGATTCCACGTGATACTACCTATAATGATGGTGGATTCATATCTGAAGAGGTAGGAAGATACATCGCTAATCCGTGGGGGGTATATGATATGCACGGCAATGTTTGGGAGTGGACTCGTTCTGTTTATAAACCCTATCCTTATCGGGCAGATGATGGACGGAATGATGTGGCTATTACTGGCGAAAAGCGTGTAGCCCGTGGTGGTTCGTGGTATGATCGCCCCTTCCGTAACACTTCTTCATTCCGCCTTCCTTATCGTGATTATCAAAAAGTATATAATGTTGGTTTCCGGGTTGTAATGACAGAATGATTGTATGAAAAGACGTAACTATCTATTTTTCTTTATATGCCTTCTGTACTTGTATGCCTGTTCCATACAAATACAGGGGCAAGATACTTCGTTTTCCTTTTTTCGGAAATATGGAAAAGAGAAGTTGTTGATTGCAGGATGCGGGTGGAATAAAGTGGCTGTGGTGGATAAACGAACCGGTTGTCTGGACTGGGAACATCTTTTAGGGAAAGGAGAAGACTGTAATGATGTGGAGTTGACCAAAGAAAAAAACATTCTGTATGCCTATACTTCGGGAGCCAGACTCATCACTCCTTCACAACAAATTGTGTGGGACTATGAAGTGAAGGTACGTGAAGAAGAGTTGTTTACCGCTACTCAACTCAATTCCGGCGGTTATTTACTTGCTATCTGTGGGCATCCTGCGCGTATTGTCGAATTGGATAGCCAGGGTAATCCATTAAAAGAAATACAATTTGAAACCGGTATTAAGCGCGTACATAACCAGTTCAGGCAAATAGAAAAAACCAGATACGGTACGTATCTGGTTCCTTTATTTGCTACTGGAAATTTGATAGAAATTGATGCTACTGGAAAGATTATCAATCAAGTACAAATAGGTGGAACTCTGTTTAGCATTAAGCAACTGAAAGATGGAAAGTTGCTTGTTGCCTGTGGTGACGGACATAAATTGGTAGAAGTGGACACTAATATCTGGCAGGTAGTTCGCACAATTTCATCAGATGATATCCGGGGGGTATCCTTACTCTTCGTTGCGGAATCTTGCGTTTATCGTAAAGGACGAATTTTGATATGTAACTGGAACGGGCACAGCGGAGATAAATCTCAGCCCAAACTTGTTGAGATTGATCATAAAAACAGGATAAGGTGGACGTTGAACGATCATGGTGAGGTAAAAAATATTTCTGCAGTTTATCCGTTGCCTTGAGTTTTTTACGTTTTTCTTCAGTCATGTCAAGTGGTGCTTTATGGACTTAAGCGGTCATATCGGTCGTTCGAGAAATATCCGTATAGTTAATCGCTATACAAAGTGTTTCTCGGGATCTTTTCTTTTTGATTGTGTTGTTGAACAATAAACATGAAACCGAAAAATAGAGCAGAAATCGTGTGACTTTTTTTGAATATGGATATAACTTGTAGGTATATAATGAAAATAGGGCTATCCAATAAAGATAATTGGATAACCCCGGATAATATGAAAAGCCGTTCGTACTTTTCTTGAAGTGTTTTTTATGCTGTTATAGAAGTTAACATTGTACATCATAATAAGTTAACTTCCTTGTTCGTATTTAGTTAACTTGTTATTATGTATTTAGTTAACTTCTTATAACCAATGATGTTAACTTCTTGTTGTGTACCTTAATTTTTGAATATCAATCTGTTCTTTGCTGTATTGGCTTCCACTACAATAGGTTTGTTACGGTCTACTTCCTGTGCCAATAACTTTTTGGATAAATCATTCAATAAATAGTGTTGTATGGCACGTTTTACCGGACGAGCACCGAATTCAGGATCAAATCCTGCATTGGCTAAAAAGTCTATGGCAGAATCAGTTAATACTAAGTCCACACCATTGCCTGCTAACATTTTCTGTACACTCTTGATTTGAAGAGCTACAATTTGTTTGATTTCCGTTTCCGTCAATGGCAGGAACATGATAGTTTCGTCAATACGGTTTAGGAATTCAGGTCGAATGTTTTTCTTCAGCATATTCATTACTTCCTTCTTGGTTTCTTCTACAATCTCTTCCTTGTTGGAGCTGTTTAATTTTTCCATTTGGCTTTGAATGTATCCGCTACCCATATTGGAGGTCATAATAATAATAGTGTTCTTGAAATTTACCGTACGTCCTTTATTGTCAGTCAAACGTCCGTCATCCAATACCTGCAACAAGATGTTGAATACATCGGGATGTGCTTTTTCAATTTCATCGAATAGAACGACAGAATAGGGTTTACGGCGTACAGCTTCAGTCAATTGTCCCCCTTCGTCATAACCGACATATCCCGGAGGAGCTCCTACCAAGCGGGAAACACTATGTTTCTCTTGGTACTCGCTCATGTCAATACGTGTCATCATGGTTTCATCGTCAAACAAAAATTCAGCTAAGGCTTTAGCTAATTCTGTCTTACCTACACCGGTAGTACCCAAGAACAGGAATGAACCAATCGGACGTTTCGGGTCTTGCAAACCTGCACGGCTACGACGTACTGCATCAGAAACAGCTTCAATTGCTTCGTCTTGACCGATAACTCGTTCATGTAATTCTTCTTCTAAGTTAAGCAGCTTTTCTTTTTCGCTTTGCAGCATTTTGCTGACAGGTATGCCTGTCCAACGGGATACTACATCAGCAATGTCTTCTGCATCAACTTCTTCTTTAATCATGGCTTTGTCACCCTGCATTTTATGAAGTTTCTGTTGAGTGTCCTCAATCTCTTGATTCAATGCTTGTAATTTACCGTAACGGATTTCGGCAACCTTTCCATAATCGCCTTCACGTTCAGCTTTTTCGGCCTCAAACTTCAGATTTTCTATTTCAATCTTGTTTTGCTGAATCTTGTTGACCAAAGTCTTTTCGCTTTGCCATTTGGCTTTATGTGAATTTTCTTGTTCTTTTAGTTCAGCAAGTTCTTTACCGATTTGTTCCAATTTCGGTTTATCATTTTCGCGCTTGATGGCTTCACGTTCAATTTCCAACTGCTTAATTTTGCGAGAAATCTCGTCCAATTCTTCCGGCACGGAATCAACTTCCATACGTAATTTGGCAGCGGCTTCATCCATCAGGTCGATGGCTTTATCCGGCAGAAAACGGTCGGTAATGTAACGGTTACTTAACTCTACGGCAGCAATGATGGCATCATCTTTAATTCGTACATGGTGATGGTTTTCGTAACGTTCTTTCAAACCACGCAGAATAGAAATAGTACTCAATGTGTCCGGTTCATTTACCATCACGATTTGGAAACGGCGTTCCAGTGCTTTGTCCTTTTCAAAATACTTTTGATATTCATCAAGGGTAGTGGCACCGATACTTCTCAGTTCACCACGTGCCAAAGCCGGTTTTAAGATATTGGCGGCATCCATGGCGCCTTCACCCTTACCTGCACCCACTAACGTGTGGATTTCATCAATAAATAAGATGATATCTCCCTCCGATTTTTTTACCTCGTTGACTACTGCTTTCAGACGTTCCTCAAATTCGCCTTTGTATTTGGCTCCTGCTACCAATGCACCCATATCCAATGAATAGACTTGTTTATTCTTTAAGTTATCGGGTACATCACCACGTAGAATACGGTGTGCTAGTCCCTCTACAATAGCAGTCTTACCTGTACCCGGTTCGCCTATTAATATGGGATTATTCTTGGTACGTCGACTTAGAATTTGTAATACACGACGGATTTCTTCATCACGTCCAATGACTGGATCAAGTTTACCGTTTCGGGCGGCTTCATTCAAATTGATGGCATATTTTTCTAAAGACTGATAAGTATCCTCACTGGATTGGGAAGTTACCTTCTCACCTTTTCGTAACTCATTGATTGCTTCCCGTAACTCTTTCTCCGTCATTCCTGCATCTTTCAGAATGGTGGAAGTGGTACTTTTCACGTTCAGTAATGCCAATATTATAGGTTCCAACGAAACAAATTCGTCACCCATATCTTTCGAGTATTGGGTAGCCTTTTGAAGGACTTCGTTGGTCTCGCGGCTCAAATACGGTTCTCCACCTGTAACTTTTGGTAGTGAATCTATCTGCTTGTCAAGAATAAGAGCTATCTGTTGGCCGTTCATGCCTAGTTTCTGAAAGATGAAGTTGGTGACGTTTTCACCTACTTTCATTACGCTTTGAAGCAGATGTACAGGCTCGATAGCTTGTTGCCCTCGGCTTTGTACCAAATTTACTGCTTCTTGTACAGCCTCTTGCGCTTTAATGGTAAAATTGTTAAAGTTCATATTTTGTTCTCCTTTCTATTTTTTACTTTCTCAATAACACCTTAATGGGCGCAAAAGATTTGCCAACGGTAGATTTACGCCAAAATTTCAGTTAAGAGAAGAGAATGAATGTCAAAATGGCTGATTTACAGCAAATAGTTTTTATCTGAAAAACTTTTCGTACCTTTACTCCCTCAATAAAGAGTATGGTTATGGAAGATAACAAGATAAAACTTTCCGAAACAGTGATGGTGATAGATGTCGCTTATCTGAATTTTGTAATAAATGATTTAAAGAATTATTTTGAACGTAAACTAGAGCGTTCGCTACAGAAGATTGATTTAGCTCTTTTCGCGATGTATTTGGCTATGGATGCTGGTATAGAAGAGGGTGAAAATGATGTGCAAATATTGTTGCTATATGATAAGGAATCGGAAGAGTTATATCATTGTATGCCATGTGATGTGAAACAGGAGCTGGATGGAGTTGCTTTCAGAGGTTCATTGGGTGAATTTAGTTTTATGGCTGTTCCTTCAGAGGGGTTTGTGTCTCGGGGTGAATTGTTTCTTGATTTGTTGCGAATAATCTTGAATTCCGCTGATGTGGAGAAAATGGTTGTGGTATCTTTTAATGAAGAATATGGTGAAGATGTTGAGGATATATTGAAAGAGTACATTGATAGGATGACCGAGGGGAATGAGTCTGAAAAAGATATTATTCAGTTTAGAATGGAAGAACCTGTGTCTCCGGTAGGATATCTGTGGAAAATGTTAGGATATCCATTGATGACAGCTTTGGGCATTAAGGGTGAAGAATTGTAATTTTTATTAATTATCTCTAATCTACTACTTCTGTGAGTGATTTCCGTTTAAAAGTGTTTCAATCGGTAGCGAAGAATTTGAGTTTTACCAAAGCCTCGCAAGATTTGTTTATCAGTCAACCTGCTATAACCAAACATATACAAGAGTTAGAGTCTACTTATCAAACTCGTTTATTTGACCGGCAGGGAAGTAAAATTTGTCTGACGGAGTCGGGAAAGTTATTACTGGAGCATTGTGAGAGAATTTTGGAAGATTACAAAAGGTTGGAGTACGAAATGCATTTGTTACATAACGAATATAAAGGTGGGTTGAAACTAGGTGCTAGTAGTACAATTTCCCAATATGTATTGCCCCCGTTATTAGCTAGTTTCATAAAGAAATTTCCCCATATCAGCCTGTCGCTGACAAATGGTAATACCAGAGAGATAGAAACGGCCCTACAGGAACATAATATTGACTTAGGATTGGTGGAGGGCGTTTTTCGTTTGCCTAATCTAAAGTATACAACGTTTCTGGAAGATGAGTTGGTAGCTGTAATTCGTACAGGAAGTAAACTTCCTGTAGGAGACGAGATTACTCCGGAAGAATTGCTGAACCTGCCTTTAGTGCTTCGCGAAAGAGGTTCGGGTACATTGGATGTTTTTGAACGTGCTTTACTTCAACATAATATCAAGTTAGCTTCCCTTCAAGTGTTGATCTATCTGGGAAGTACGGAAAGTATTAAATTATTTTTAGAACATACTGATTGTCTCGGTATTGTTTCTGTCCGTTCCATCACTCGTGAACTCTATTCAGGGCAATTACGGGTTGTTGAGATAAAGGGAATGCCGATGCTTCGTGATTTCAGTTTTGCACAGCCACAAGGACAAGATAGTGGATTAGCACAGGTGTTTATGCAGTTTGCGATGCATCATAACAGTAAATTGTGAGATTGTATTATTACTTTCCGTTATAATACATAATAAGATTTAAATAGGATGACGTAATAGAAAAGCGTACCTTTGCGACCGTAAAAGAATTGATATTATAACTCTAAATTAAGATCTATGTTCAATCGCGGAAACAGAGGCAATACTATGCATGGTATTTTACTGATTGCCTTATTCTCTTTTTCAGCTTTCTATATTGCTGAAATTCCATTTGTGAAAAGTCTGTCGTTTAGTCCTCTGATTGTAGGTATTATCTTAGGCATGTTGTATGCCAACAGTTTACGGAACCATTTGCCGGAAACTTGGGTACCAGGTATTAAGTTTTGTACAAAACAGATTTTGCGTGCGGGTATCGTTTTATATGGTTTCCGTTTGACCTTGACCCAAGTTGCAGAGGTTGGTTTACCGGCTGTCGTAATTGATACGATTATAGTTGCAGGTACTATCTTTATTGGCATCGGATTGGGTAAATTATTGAAACTTGATAAAGATACGGCTTTGATGACCTCTACCGGTAGTGCTATTTGTGGAGCTGCTGCAGTATTGGGTGCGGAGCCTGTCATAAAGTGCGAGGGGCATAAAACAGCTATTGCTGTATCTACCGTTGTGATTTTTGGTACAATTTCCATGTTTCTTTATCCTATTATGTATCGTGCCGGTATGTTGAGTGGGTTGAGCGATATGGGAGTAGCCATTTATACAGGCAGTACATTGCATGAAGTGGCTCACGTTGCCGGTGCTGGCAATGCAATGGATCCAACTGATATGTTAGGTATTGCCGGACCGGCAACGATTACAAAAATGATTCGTGTTATGATGTTGGCACCTGTATTGGTTATTATGAGTCTTGCTTTGGCTGGGCGTAAAAAGTACGATGCTGATGGAAAAGTAGTTAAGAGTAAAATTACAATTCCATGGTTTGCATTTGGATTTATTGGTATAATCTGTCTTAATTCTTTTTTACAATATTTGTGCGGTGCAGAAACCGTGAAAGATATCCCTTTGAATGGAACAATTGAATATATTGACACATTCATGCTTACAATGGCAATGACAGCATTAGGTACTGATACAAGTATAGACAAGTTCAAGCAGGCTGGAGCAAAACCATTCGTATTGGCTTTCTTACTCTACATTTGGTTAGTGGTAGGTGGTTATCTTTTGACTAAGTATTTAGTACCTGGTTTAGTTTAATCATTGATATTATCTCACAATGACCTCCGAAGGAAGGACAGGATATTGCTTTTTCAATATTTGTATTTCCTCATTGGTTGCATATATAAATACACATCTCGCCATAGCTGGGATGTGTATTTTTTTTGTAGACACTTTCCATTGGCGACGAATAGAAGTAAATGGAAGATACGTAATTATACCCTGCTTCTCTAATATAATCTTTGTTTTTTGTTCGGAATGCGGTTTGGTTAATACGATATACCACGAACGTAGTTTATCCAAGTTTTCTTTTATATATTGAGCAGTCATAGCTAGTTTATTTGCGTAATACTTTTTTTCGTTTAAACTTTTGGTAATCACAATATGTCCATATTGCAATTCCCAATATACAAACTGGAATTGCAATGAGTATGTAGGTTACCAGTGTCATGGTTTTAAATCTTATTTGATTATTGAGACAAAAGTATTATAAAATTATTTATTTGACAAATAAAAGGTGAATATATAATAAATAAAAAATTGAATAATTAATTCATATTTAAGGCATATATTTTTCTTTATTTTTGTTGTTTGTGTAACAAAATTCTTTTATTTACGTCTATCAAATAGAAGCATTATAAATAGATTAGAAAGGTTCATGGACGCTGAAAGTTTAAAAAAGAGTTCCTACCTAATCATCGTAAGTTGTATTTTGTAGCTTATAAGCTATTGGAGAATGCAGCCGATGCGGAAGATTTAGTACAGGAGGCTTACTTGAAACTGTGGGTTAAACGGGAGGGACTGACAGTCATTAATAATTCTGAAGCATTCAGTGTTACTTTGGTAAAAAATATGTATTTTGATTTACTTCGTTCGAGTAAGTATATATTAAATAGACAGACTGTTGAACTGAATGCTGTACATGATATTCAACCGGTAGATAATCTGGAACTTCGAGATGAAGCAAGACAAATAAGACATATTATTACCCAGTTGCTAGAACAGCGGCAACGTATAGTTACACTCTGGAAACATGATGTGTGTCCACCTACTCCGGAAGATACATTCTCTGATCCCCAGGATCCAGGATGCTTACGAAGTGCTTCAAGCTACTCTGTTGGAAGTTTCTGCGAACTCGAATAACGGTATAGAGTAGGTCAATGAAACGCAGAAAGATGTGAGAAAGATAAATAAGGAGGTAATCAAAGAATTTAAAAGATGAAATACGTATGAGAACAATGAAAATGATTTGGGCAGGTTTACTGTTAATGTTGCCTGTATTATGTCAGGCACAGAAAGATTTGTTTAATGCATATAATGATGTGAAAGGAATATCATTCGTATATATTTCGTAGGCAATGATAGATATGAATCCAAATCTTTTTACGAAAGATATCTATATAGGTAAGGTGGCCGGACAATTGAATAGTGTATACATACTTTCTACAATGGATAGTAATTTAAAACTCAATTTGAAGAAAGAATTTCGTGTATTGGTATACGACTCCAAATACGAGTTGTTGATAAAACAGAAAAATACAGTTACCAGTTCTGAATTTTATATTAACCGGAAAGGAGATAAAGTAAAAGGGTTGATAATAATTATTGATGGCACCGCTACTTTGAAATGTGTATATTTGGAGGGAGAAATGACTTTAAAGGATATCCAGAACATCATGCTCTACCAAAATACGAGATTGAATGGGAATGTCTATCATATTCCAGGTATAGAATTAGCTGATACTAAAGTCTGGAAGCGTTTAATTTGATAAACAATTGGAAAACCTGGAAATAAAAGATATGAGGGAGAAAAAATAATAAATGGTGGACAATCATTGCTTATTGTCCACCATTTGTGTTTTGTGGTTATTTATCTTTTTTCAGTTCTGCAAAAATAAGTCCTTCCAACTCTTCAGCCAGTTCGGGATTATCAGCAATGACCTGTTTGGTTGCATCACGTCCTTGTGCTAATTTGGTATCATTGTAGCTGAACCAAGAACCACTTTTCTTGATAATTCCCATTTCAACACCCAAATCTACGATCTCACCTGTCCGGGATATTCCTTCACCGAACATAATATCGAATTCTGCTCTACGGAAGGGGGGGGCTACTTTGTTTTTTACTACTTTTACTTTGGTCTGTTTGCCCAGTACTTCTTCACCGTTTTTGATAGCCTGACTTCCACGGATATCAAGTCGTACGGATGCATAAAATTTCAAAGCGTTACCACCGGTTGTTGTTTCCGGGTTACCAAACATAACACCAATCTTTTCACGCAACTGGTTGATGAATATACAGGTAGTACGAGTTTTGCTGACAGCTGAGGTCAGTTTGCGTAAAGCTTGTGACATAAGTCGAGCTTGCAATCCAACCTTATTTTCGCCCATATCCCCTTCAATCTCGGCTTTAGGAGTCAAAGCAGCTACAGAGTCTACTACGATAATATCAATAGCAGATGAACGTATTAGCTGTTCAGCGATTTCCAATGCCTGTTCACCATTGTCCGGCTGTGAAATAAACAGATTATCTACGTCAACTCCTAACTTAGCGGCATAGAAACGGTCGAATGCATGTTCTGCATCGATAAATGCAGCTATACCACCGGCTTTTTGTGCTTCAGCAATGGCGTGGATTGCCAATGTCGTTTTACCGGAAGATTCAGGACCATAAATTTCGATGATACGTCCGCGAGGATATCCGCCTACGCCCAACGCTACATTAAGCCCGATAGAACCGGTAGGGATTACTTCGATATCTTCTATCTTTTCATCACCCATTTTCATGATAGAACCTTTACCAAAGCTTTTTTCTATCTTGTCCATGGCAGCTTGTAAAGCTTTCAACTTTTCACTTGATGCTGCCTTATTTTCGTTGTCGAAATTCAATTCGTCTTTTTTTGCCATCTTTATATTTTCGATTTAACAATTTACATGTCACAAAATTTGTGAGGCGTGTTCCTTAGTCTTTATTTCTTTCGGACCAATGATACGTTCTATTACCCCTTCCTCATTAATGATGAAAGTCGTACGGAAGGTTCCCATATATTTTCGTCCATACATACTTTTTTCTCCCCATACGCCGAATTGCTCTACGAGTTTTTTGTCTGTATCGGCAATTAAAGTAAAAGGAAGATTGTTTTTTTCAATAAATTTTTGATGCGACTTTTCATTGTCTACACTTACTCCTATTACTTCATATCCGGCTTGTCGCAGTTCTGAATAATTGTCGCGTAAGTTACATGCCTCAGCCGTACATCCGGAAGTCATATCTTTAGGATAGAAGTACAGTACAACTTTTTTCCCTTTATAGTCACTAAGGCGGATTTCTTTACTTCTTTCGTTAGTACCCAGTATTTCAGGGGCTTTATCTCCTATATTTATCATAACTCTAAATCTCCATCAATAACTTCGTGCCACGGTAAGCCTTGTTTGTTTAATTGTTCCATAAATGGGTCGGGATTGAATTCTTCTACATTCCACACCCCCGGTTTCTTCCAAATACCTTTTAGGAACATCATTGCACCAATCATAGCAGGTACACCGGTAGTGTAGCTCACTCCCTGCATGCCGGTTTCTTTGTAGGCTTCCTGGTGACTACAATTATTGTATACGTAATATGTACGTTCTTTTCCATCTTTTAGCCCACGTATGCGGCAACCGATGGAAGTTTCACCTTCGTAATTTTCTCCTAAATCTTGAGGATTGGGTAAAACAGCCTTCAAGAATTGCAATGGAACAATTTTTACTCCGTTGTAATCTACTTCGTCTATACGAGCCATACCAATATTTTGGATAACACGTAAATGTGTCAAGTATTCTTGTCCGAAAGTCATCCAAAAACGGGCGCGTTTGATGGTCGGAAAATTCTTTACCAGAGATTCTAATTCTTCATGATAAAGTAGATAAGAGTCACGCGGACCTATATTAGGATAAGTCAGATCTTTATGAATTTCTAATGGCTGTGTCGTTATCCATTCGTTATTTTCGTAATAGCGTCCGTTTTGTGTAATCTCACGAATATTAATTTCCGGATTGAAATTGGTAGCAAATGCTTTATGATGATTGCCCGCATTACAATCTACAATATCCAAATATTGAATTTCGTCAAAATAATGTTTAGCTGCATAAGCTGTATAAACGCCACTGACTCCTGGATCGAAACCACATCCTAGAATAGCTGTTAATCCGGCATCTTCAAAACGCTTTTTATAAGCCCATTGCCAACTGTATTCGAAATGAGCTACATCTTTAGGCTCATAATTGGCTGTATCCAAATAATTAACGCCACTTTTCAGACAGGCCTCCATGATGGTGAGATCTTGATAGGGGAGGGCTACATTTATAACGATTTCAGGCTTGAAGCTATTGAAGAGTGCCACTAATTCATCCACATTGTCTGCATCTACCCGGGCAGTTTTGATGGCAGGGTTACCAATGGCTTTCACAACAGCGTCACATTTGGATTTAGTACGGCTGGCAATCATAATTTCAGTAAACACATCAGGATTTTGAGCCACTTTGTGTGCCACGACGGTACCTACACCGCCTGCACCGATAATAAGAACTTTACCCATTTCTTCTTACTTACAAAAGATTTGATATAATTAATTTTTTTGGTGAGCAAATATAGGATTTAATTCTCAGATATACATTAAATTCTTACTAAATACTTTGGAGAAAGTAGTTCTACTCTCAAACAAACTGTTCATATTTTGGTTATTTCACATATATATAGGTTTGCAAATATAGTCTCCGTATCATCATTATGCGAATAAATTTGTTTCTGCAAGTAGTTTACACTATATTTGCCCTCGAAAAAATTAACTTAAACAACGAATAACAATGAAAAAAGTATTTGTTTCTCTTTGTATGGCAAGTGTATTGTTAGGCTTGTCATCTTGTGCTTCGACCAAGAATGCCGCTACGATTTCTTCTATTAGTGGAGAATGGAATATTATTGAAATTAATGGTACTGCGGTAGTTCCCGCTCCGGGACAACAATTTCCTTATATAGGTTTTGATACAAAGACTGGAAAGGTGTTTGGTAACAGTGGCTGTAACCGCATGATGGGCTCTTTTGATGTCAATGCAAAACCTGGGATGATTGATCTTGGCGCTTTGGCCAGTACGCGGATGGCGTGTCCTGATATGACGGTAGAAAATAATATATTGACTGCTTTGGGACAAGTAAAGAAGTATAAGAAATTAGGCAAAGAGAATATCGCTCTGTGTGGTTCATCAAAGCGCCCCATTATCGTGCTACAGAAAAAGGAAACAGCAGTGGGTTTGTCCGAACTGAATGGAAAATGGATGATCAGTGAAGCCGGTGGTGTAGCTATTCCTACAGGTATGGAAAAACAGCCGTTTATTGAATTTAATATTTCAGAAAAGAGTTTGCATGGCAATGCCGGGTGTAATTTAATCAACGGTGGTTTCCAAACGAACGCCGAAAATCCCTCTTCCATCTTTTTCCCGCAGGTCATCAGTACTATGATGGCATGCCCTGATATGACAGTAGAAAGTCGTGTGATGCAAGCCTTGAACTCTGTTCAATCCTTTGGTAAGTTAGCGGGAGGTGGTATCGGCTTTTATGATGCCGATAATAATTTAGTGATGGTATTGGTGAAAAAATAAGGATTATTTTCTTGTAAAAATATTCTTTTTAAATAAAGGCTCTTGCAGATGATATCTGTTAAGAGCCTTTTCTGTGACGAGCGACTATTTTTTTCTTAACCCGGCTCGTATACGGCTTAGTGATTGCGGAGTGATGTACAAATAAGATGCCAGATACTTTAACGGTACGTCCTGCAATAATTCGGGGTTTTCTTCCATCAGCGTCAGATATCGTTCTTTGGCTGTTGGTGGAGCGCCATAAGCGAGTGTCGAAATGTCTACAGACAAAATTTCACGTTCAAAAATTTGTCTGCCGATATTTGCCATCTCGATAGAACGGGAGAAAAGTGTTTCTAGTTCGGTCTTGGATATACAGTATGCAGTACTATTATTTACCGACTCGATATTGATCTGAGAAACTTCTCCATTTACATAACCCCACGAGGAGAACCCTGCTTCTCCCGGGCCGACAAACCAAAGGGAATTTTCTGTACCTTCCGCCAGATAGTATCCACGCCATATGCCTTTCTTTATAAGGTAAAAGTTAGAATTTCGCGTTCCCGTTTCAACAATAAGTTCCCCTTTGGAAAAATTTACTTCTTTCATGTGAAACAGAAGTTCGAACAGGCTTTTTTCAGGTAACTTATACTTCTTGCAGAATTTCTTTATCATGGTTTCCATGCGACAAAGATAGCGAATTTTCCTTCTTTTTCTTTTTGCTATATATATAAATGATCAGTATAAAGAAGGTAGTCAGTAATTCTGCCAGCGGTGTAGCCAGCCAAATACCCGTATTACCTATCAAAAGAGGCAGGCCGTAGAAACAGGCGGTCAGCAAGATGAAACCGCGCAATAGGGTAATCACGGTAGCATACTTTGCACGTTCCACACTTTGGAAATATCCGATGGAAACGATATTGGCGGCAAAAAACACGAACCCCGTAGCGTATAGCGGCAATCCTTCTACGGCAATGTCGTATGCTGGATAGCTGCGGTCAATGAACATAGCTACAATGTCGCTACTGCAGAATATTGTAACCAGTGCAAAACAAGTACCGCAAATGATGGCGGTTTTCAAGGCAAGCAAATACGTGTGACGTACCCGTTGTGTCCGTTGTAGGCCGTAGTTATAACTGATAATGGGTTGTGCCGATTGGGCAATAGCGTTGTAAACCATGAATATAATAGGAAAAAAATAGCAGGCAATGCTGAATGCGGCCACCCCTTCCTCTTTCAGATAGTGGATGAATACCTGGTTACCTACGAACATCATGCAGGCAATGGCTATCTCGCACAAGAAAGCCGAAGAACCCAAACGGCACATATAACCAATATTACGTCCAATCAGTTTCATGCTGTTATGGCTGAGCTTTACAGGATAGAAACGAAGTGTGCACTGGGGACGTATCAGATAGAATACTATCATCAAGGCACCTACTGTGGTACCTATGGCACTTGCCAACGCAGCTCCGAGCATTCCCCAGTCAAAGGGGAAAATGAACAGATAATCCAGTATGATGTTCAGGATGGCAGCTACCACATTACACATCATTGCATAATTGGGTGAACCGTCGAGTCTCAAAAAGAACATTCCCGAATTGAGCAGTGCCGTGAACAGTGAGAAAGGGACAAACCAAAGCATATACTCTACTGCCAGAGGAGTAAGCCGTTCCGAACCGCCTAGTAGCTGTACTACTTGCGGGGCAAAAATACAGAAGATAGTGGAAGTACACATCAGCAGCAAGGAAGATATAACAACCGATTGTGTGATATTGATACGTGCCACCTTAACCTTGCCATGCGACAAATGGATAGATGCCACTACGGATGCACCTACGCCGAACATCAATCCGACACCCGTGGAGAACAGCCATAACGGTGCCACGATATTGACAGCTGCCAAGGCATCACTCCCGATACCTTTACCGACAAATATACCGTCCGTAATGACGAACAATGCTGAAAAAATCATTCCCAAAACAGTAGGGAGCAATAACTTGCGGAATAATGTTGCAATGTCCGTGTTCTTGAAGTCGATACTGTCTCTCATCTTTTCCATAATTCTTGTTTTATTAATATGTGAAAACCAATCATTTCCGTTATAAGGGGTAAGGCTAGTTCCTTGCATACATTTATTACCCATGTATTGTTCTCTCTTTTACTAATCGGTCGGCAAAAGTAGAGCTTTTGTGTGGAATGAAAATTAACAAATGGTAATTTCCGACAGAAAATGCAGCCTTCCTTCTGCCAAACTGACAGACAAACTGTCATAAACATAAATTAGAGCGTGTCCTGAACAATTTGGCACGACGTTTGTCTTTTTATTGGCGTCTGCCGATGGGACAGACACCGATTTAAGAATAATAATAATAAAATAATAACGATCATGGGAAAAATTATTGGTATTGACTTAGGTACAACAAACTCTTGTGTTGCCGTTTTTGAAGGTAACGAACCTGTAGTAATTGCAAACAGTGAAGGCAAACGTACTACTCCTTCCGTAGTAGCATTCGTTGACGGTGGCGAACGTAAAGTAGGTGATCCTGCCAAACGTCAGGCTATTACAAATCCGACTCGTACAGTATCCTCTATCAAACGTCTGATGGGCGAAAACTGGGATCAGGTACAGAAAGAAGTAACCCGCATGCCCTACAAAGTAGTGAAAGGCGATAATAATACTCCACGTGTAGATATCGACGGACGTCTTTATACTCCGCAAGAGCTCTCTGCAATGATTTTGCAGAAAATGAAAAAAACTGCCGAAGATTATCTGGGACATGAAGTGACAGAAGCTGTTATTACTGTTCCTGCTTATTTCTCTGACTCTCAACGTCAGGCTACTAAAGAAGCCGGTCAGATTGCAGGTCTGGAAGTAAAACGTATCGTGAACGAACCAACTGCCGCCGCTTTGGCTTATGGTATCGATAAAGCACACAAGGATATGAAGGTTGCTGTCTTCGACCTTGGTGGTGGTACATTCGATATTTCTATTCTCGAATTCGGTGGTGGTGTATTCGAGGTTTTGTCAACTAATGGTGACACTCACTTGGGCGGTGACGACTTCGATCAGGTAATTATTGACTGGTTGGTTCAGGAATTCAAGAATGACGAAGGTGCAGACTTGACCCAAGATCCGATGGCTATGCAACGTCTGAAGGAAGCTGCAGAAAAGGCTAAGATTGAGTTGTCTTCTTCTACCAGTACAGAAATCAACTTACCGTACATCATGCCGGTAGGGGGTGTGCCCAAGCACTTGGTTAAGACATTGACTCGTGCTAAGTTCGAAGCTTTGTCTCACAACTTAATCCAGGCTTGTCTTGAACCTTGCAAGAAAGCTATGAGTGATGCGGGACTGACTAATGCTGATATTGATGAAGTAATTCTTGTTGGTGGTTCTTCCCGTATTCCGGCTGTACAGAAATTGGTTGAAGAGCTCTTCGGAAAAGTTCCTTCCAAGGGTGTAAATCCTGATGAAGTGGTAGCTGTAGGTGCTGCCGTACAGGGTGCTGTTTTGACGGATGAAATCAAGGGTGTTGTTTTGTTGGACGTTACTCCGTTGTCAATGGGTATTGAAACAATGGGTGGTGTAATGACTAAGTTGATTGAAGCTAACACAACCATTCCGTGCAAGAAGAGTGAAACATTCTCTACAGCTGCCGATAACCAGACGGAAGTTACCATCCACGTACTGCAAGGTGAACGTCCTATGGCTGCCCAGAATAAGTCAATCGGTCAGTTCAACCTGACAGGTATCGCTCCGGCACGTCGTGGTGTTCCTCAGATTGAGGTAACATTCGATATCGATGCCAACGGTATCTTGAAAGTATCTGCCAAGGATAAAGCTACCGGTAAGGAACAAGCAATCCGTATCGAAGCTTCCAGTGGCTTGAGCAAGGAAGAAATTGAAAAGATGAAAGCAGAAGCAGAAGCTAATGCTGAAGCAGATAAGAAAGAACGTGAAAAGATTGATAAGTTGAATCAGGCAGACTCAATGATCTTCACTACTGAAAATCAATTGAAGGATTTAGGTGATAAGTTGCCTGCTGATAAGAAAGCCCCGATTGAGGCTGCTTTGCAGAAGTTGAAAGATGCCCACAAGGCACAGGATTTGACTGCTATCGATTCTTCTATGGCAGAATTGAATACGGCTTTCCAAGCTGCAAGTGCTGAAATGTATGCTCAGAGTGGTGCTCAGGGTGGTGCACAAGCCGGTCCTGATATGAATGCCGGACAACAAGGTGGTGCTCAGGATAACAGCAAGCATGGTGATAATGTACAGGATGCTGACTTTGAGGAGGTGAAGTAATATTTATAAAGAAATAAGTAGTATATAAAATAAAAAGCGGTAAATCATCGATTTACCGCTTTTTATTTTGTGTTTTTCCTCTGTTTATTATGTTATATTTATATATGTTTGCATTATATTTGTCACGCGCTTTAGTATGTGAAAATATGATTTTTAATTAACATCTTCATATATATATATATATATTGAATTCTAATACTCACTTTGTTGTCTTTCTGGGTAATATTGAATAATCTATCTCTGCACGAATTGTATCTTTACTTGCGTTTTTTACAATAAATATGATTGACTGGTAGATGCTTGTCCGGTTTTATTATTCATCCCTTAATTCCAAAGGGGTACAATAATAAGTAGCGAAAATAAAGTAAGAGTCACAGATTTCATGGCTCTTACTTTATTTATTCTATTCTTCTTCCAGATTGAGCCCTAATTGCATTGCCGATTCCTTTACTACTTTGTAAATTTGTGCCGATTCATCTAATGGATTTAAACTTGTGGTTTTAGCCTTAAAAGAGATTTCTATTTCCAAACCATTATTTTTGAGAGGAACAACAAAGCTGGAGAATAAATCGGTCCAACGCTCAACTGGTACTTTTCCAGAGACTTTAATGGATTTAAATTTCCGTAACTCGTCTACAGGTTGGGAGGGGGGGGTATGCTCCGATTTTTCTCCTGTGGGTGAATTCCAAGCACTTGACTGTTCATCGGTAGAACTTTCTTCAGATTTTGGTTGATTATTAATAGATTTATCCACTAACCAATATTGCGGATCGGTAACATCTAAGAATGGAACAGATTCATGATGATAAATGCGATTGTAGTTTCCTTGTTCACCACAAGCTACATTAAAATCACCATTCTCGCAATACTTTTGGATACTTTGACTGACAGTTTCCACTCCACAAATCATGGGTTTGTCATCAAATCGTAAAAAGGATTCATATAAGTCGTTAACTTGTATGGGTTGCTCTTTTGTAGGGTATAAGCCACTGCTGCGTAAAGTTCCGAGGCCAATTGACTTTTCAAGCAGCCATTCTTCTTCTTTTATATTGTTAAAAAGATTGCTACTTAGTTGCGTGTTAAAATCTTGTGCAAAATCTTTAATCTCGATTTTCTCTAGCCCCTCGCTTACAGAGTATTTACATACAATATTATAAGCGGAAATAAGTAAAGCATTTGCTTGCTTATCGTACTCGGCTTTACGCTCCAAAATATCTTTCTTCTGTTCTGGTTCTATCTGTCCACTATATTCAGCTTGTATTTTCGTACAAGCCAAATACTCGAGTAGCTTACTATGTAGCATACCTAAACCTATTTCAGAGCATGCCAAATATAATATAGTATTTCTGTATATTCGACTACTATTACCTTTATTTTGGGCTATTTGCTCAACTTGCTTTTTGGTTTTGGTATTTATACTTCCGGGTTGTGTTGCATATTCAGGGCCGAGTATCACCAATGTAAGGCTTTTTTGTTCAGGAATGTCATTGGCTGGATTAACCAGTACCTTGATTTTTGATACATTACGGGTTTGTACATTTAGTCGATTAATAATTTCCCCCGAAATATCCGCTTGGCTTATTTCAGCTTTAGCCTGATTTACCAAAATATTGATATTAGGTTTGGATTGAAACCAATAACTGCGTGAACCAACATTAGTGGAATAGAGATAATGAGCTACTTGTTCCAATTTGTTTAATGCACTATTTATTTCACTATGATTGAATGCACTAGGTTTCAAAATACATAGTTTTAGTTCTTCAATAGTCAATCCTTTGTTTTGCAAGTTGCCCAATGAAGCCATTAATATGGTAGTGGCTATACCTTGGGTCAAGTTATATTTACCGATATTGTTGTTAGGATCTTCGTTATCTATTTTATAAGCATTGCTTGAGGTACCTATAACATCGGCATGAATCACTGTTTCCCACTGACTTCCCATCAGGCTGGTTATAGTACCTGTCAATGTTGGCAGATTACTAAGGTTGACATCCGAGGTATGGATTAATGCTTGGGTACCGGTTAATGATCCCCGTCGTGTCCATAAATCCTTCACGATGGATGCTAATAATCGTAATACTCCACGAGTACGCTGGAAACGAGAATCCTGTCCCCATTTTAAACGAAACATATCAATCAATTCCGGATGGAAGGGATAAGATTTGCGCATCTTGTTAATATATTCCATGCGGTCGGCTTGATTGGGTAAATCGGAACGCCGATTATGATATGTATTCTTGTAACGGTTTAAAACAAGCTCTATCACTTGTGGATTCCCAATGTTGTCGAATAAACGACGGCGAACGACTTCAAATATTTCTTCATCTTCGACGGGTTTAATACTTGTTCCAACCCGGACAATACGGTTTTCTAAAGCAGTGAGTATCTGTTGCCCTATGGCTGATGAAGCAACTTCTGCTGCACTGCCGGGTAATGTGGCTATTAATACGCAGCGAGGTACGGAAGATACTATTTCAGTCAGTGTTTGCATAAAACCAATAGTCTGGTCAGATAGACTTCCTTTTCCTATCATGACTGCCGATGCTTTATTACAATAGTCCGCTAACTCATCAATTAGTATAAGAGCAGGAGCTGACTTTTCCAGGATAGGTCGGAATAAGTTGGCTGCCGGTGAAATTCGTTCTATGTCATTCTTTTTAATTAAGTTGTATCCTTCTAAACCTCCTAATTGATAAGCCAACTCTCCCCATAAAGTATAAATAGTGATTCCATTATCGGTGGTTCTGCCTTGTGATACATCAGTGGTGTTATTGGTAAACACTGCTACTTGCGCATTCTCAAACTGAGGAGCTACTTTACTATCTAAAATATGCTGAGTATAAGTTGAAGAGAGTAGAGATTTTCCAGCTTTTGTAATGTGGTATAAAGAGATCAACGTATGCGTTTTACCACCTCCGAATCCAGTCTGCAGGGAGATTACTCGGTTATCGGTTTCTTCACCATTCAACGCCCGAACAACCCGGTTGGCTATGTCACGCAATCCGGCTGTGATATAGGTCTTTTCAAAGAACATAGTCGGATTGCTATACACCTCTTGTCCGATGCCCATAGCCACTTCGCTAAGGTTTGCTGCAAAAACAGACTCATCCAGTGAGCCGTTGCGGATGTCATAATGAGGATATACATTCGTATACCAGGCCGGTAGAGGGGAGTTTTCAGAGAAAGAAACTGTAGAAGAAGTCTCTGTGATGATAGCTGTTTCTATTTGAATCGTTGGTTCATTACCTCTATTTTTTATTGTATCTATTTCTTTCACTAAATCAGGCATCTGAAGTAATTTGGCTACTAATTTCATTGTGCCAAAAGCTCTGTCTATCTCGTCTTCATCCAATGGCTGATAGTGGTTGCATTTATTACGTACTTCCTGTATCTCTTGCAGATAGCTGATAAGTTTATTTGCCTCCTTGCTACTTCCCAATTCATCGGTTAGCTCTTGTTTAAAGGCAATGGCAAAGCTTGAGAGATTGCTATAATCTACCAGTTGCTTACGGTCACTATCTGCGGATAGTGACTGAACAGCTTTATTCCAGGTATTTTGTTTGTCCGGTTTAAGACGTGCAAAGAGTACGCCTTCCCAAGGCTCATTCTTAAATTTCTCCAGTAAGAAACCCACGACGAACGGACGCATAGCTTCAATAAAAATACTGAGTGCTTTGGATAAATTATCATTCATAATCATTCTGTATTTATTAAAATCCTAAATTCATTTGTGTAGCCTGACCAGTTATATCCTTCTGGCAAGACTGTATTAACTCCTCACTATTAGCAAGCAAACCATTTACTTGTGCCATATCATCTCCATCGGGTAGTAACTCTTTCAAGGAGGCCAATACACGCCAAAAACTATTATTAGCTTCGGAACCTACCAGCTTAATAAGACGCAATAGTTTAGGACGATTTTCTTTAGACCATAGCATCATAGCTTGTTGAACTTGGTCTATCAATGGATCATTGATGTTAGTGCCTTGTATTTCGCCTGTGATTCGTTCTGTGTAGGAAGCTAAATGTTGCTTATTCCCATCTTTAATAAGCAAATGATGATGGAATATGTCGCTAACATCTATATTCATTCCGATGCGTGTGAATTTCGCAGCATCATCAAAATCTGTTTCTCCCATACCGTTCATTTGCAACCAGCCAATGTAGAATTTGGTATATTCATCGCCTTCAAAACCTCTGAGTAAGGCATTGAAGGCTGCTGTTTTTGCAAGTTCTAAAAGTTCTGTTACAGTCACTTCGCTTCCATCAGCTTTCTCTACTTTTTCATATTTGCCAAATTCACTTACTGCTTGTCCAAAGCAAGCTGTTAATAGATCGGCGCCGCGGAAACCTAACCCATAAAGTTTTTCTACCTCTTTATTAACTTTTTCTTCAATGGCTCGTTTCACTTGTTTGAAGCTGCCATAACCAGAACGTTCGGAAGGACGACAGGAAACGGTTACAGAAGATTCAAGTGCGGCACTATCTAATCCGCGGCTACGATTTGCTAGCTCTGTATCCATAGGCCAGCTTCCTGTAATATTCATTCGGGAACTGAGAATTGAATTACACAGTGTTGTCCATGCTTCTGTGCTTTGATGAGCAAACATTATGCTAACTATATCTGAGGTTTGTAGCTCTATTGCATCAAAAATTGTTGTTAGTTTATTTTCAAAATGCAATTTTGCTTTGGCTTCACTGTGATGATGGTAATGCTTTAGTGCTGTGCATTCTTCTGATTTTGGAGTTTGCGGTGTCGCAAAATTTATGGGATATAAATCACTTAATGTTTGTTTAAGCCATACATAAAAAAAATCTGATATATCCGCATAGCCAATTGCGTCGTAATAAGGGGGATCAGTCACTACTGCTGTTAAAGTTTTGGCACTGAATTGTTCTTTCTCTCCACTAGAAGCATTAGCAGCTTGGGCCGAAAATGAAATATTACTTTCTGATTCTAAGTAGCGAATAATCCATTCTAACTGATTTAATGCGCTTCCAGAACTTGAACAAAAAGGATTAGATTCAGGATAGTCAAATGTCATAGCTATAGCTTGCCTATTAAATGGATGTTCTAGTTTTTCTCCACTTGTATGCCATCTTCCTAAAGCGGTATTAGCTAATGCAATTCTGTCTATCCATATCGCTAAATAAGTATAAAGAGCTTGAAAATACAGACCTTCCTTAATATTGTCTTTTAAAAGACTAAAATTATTTACGAAGCTCTGAAGCATATAAAGTTGACGATTGGAAAATAAGTCTCCCCAAAGAGAAAACCCCCATGTACAAGATGGAAAGGCCTGTGTATATTTTGTTGGCATACTCTCAGTAGGTCTTTTTGCTTTAATATCAAGATATATGGTATCTTTAGTAATAGGAGACTTATACAGTTTTCCATCTTTGGATTCCGTAATTATAGCCAATAATCTTTCTCCCGTTTGCTTGTTTTTAAACTGTTGTTTCAACTGGTTTGCTGTTGTTACACTCCCACAGCAGGGACAAGTCAAATTACCTCTATGATTCCACACTTCTTTGATGGAACATTCTCCTTCTTTAATCTCAAATCGTATATCAGTTTCATGAATTATTGGATTGAGATATATTTGTTTAGACTTCGTATTCGCCAAATAGAATTGCTTTAATAAAGGAACTTCCGCTTTACAGCTTGGATTAGAGCAAGTAGCAGTTCTTGCCCAATAGTAGGCGATTGGTTTGTTCCCATTTTCATCAGCAGGATATAAATACCCTACTTCTTTCTCTGTCATAGCCAACAATTGTTTGGCATAGTATTCCACATCAAAAGAAAGTCTGTTGGGAATATTTATAATGCCGTTACTAATAGAAATTCCCTTGGCAATGAGCATATCTATACCCTCTTTCCCATAAATACGACGAAACTCCTCTTCTGTATATCTTATGGGCTTACCATATTTCTGAGGAAACTCTACACTTCCTTTTTCAATGATATGGGCAACCGGATTAATATCATTGCCATAGCTGCGACATCCCAAACGTGCTGCCTCTAAAGGTATAGCACCTCCACCCGCAAATGGATCAAACACACTTGGCATCTGTTTTTGAAAACAATCAATTGCAGTTTGTAGCGCAGCCTCCTTTTCTTTTATGATATCAGTTACCAAATGACGGTCTATACAACTATAGAGATTGTTTTCAGCTTCTTCAATAGCTTGATAGGCAACATCAAATGATTGACTTAATGAAATGAAAGAAGCATCAGGATTCTGTCCTGCATTGTATGCAACCCAAATTAACTTTCTTGCTTTTGTCAAAACAGCCTTATCGTTCTTACTTTCCCATTTTATCAGGCAACCTTCACTTAATTGCTCTTTCGAAGCTGTATTTTTGCCTTTCAACATATTAGCCTGACAGACTGGAGAAAACTTTCCTATAAACATTAGCAAACGATTGCGCAGATTGTCCGGCATTGGATCATATATCGCTGTATATGGAATATCCGGATAAGGTGCATAAAGTGGATCGTTTCCTAACAACTCCTGTATAGCATCTTTGAAAGCCTGCGGACATTGTTCATCCAATGGGTCTGGTACCAGACTGGCAAAGATTACAGCTCTGCACACAGGGAGTGGACGGCGTGCCCACCATAAATGTAAAGTAGAAATGTGCCCGTGACGAATAGATTTATCACGTACACTCTCAGCCGATATTTCTTTAATCGGCATAGCTACTTCTATTAGTTTTTTTGCTTTTGTCATATCTATGTTTTCTTATTTTTCAGTTTTATTTCTCCATTCATCCAGTGGCAGGTAGTATTGTACTCCTTTATCTTTCCGTTCAAAGATTAGCTTCTTGGCTGGGTTTTGAATACGGTGCAATTGTGGTTTAGATTTGCAATTCACTACAATATAAAGCCATGCACTGTTTCCTAGTTGTGCCAACCGGTTCATTTCATTCTCCGACAGCATAACTCCATCGATCCCTGAACGCCCTTTGACCTCAATATAACGTTTAATATCCAACTTGTTGATGCTCCGGATATCATATCCTAAGTTTTGGCTGGAAACATCTTCCGCTTGCCATTCATTGGCTGTTTCATATTCGATAGCCATGTTCATAGCTATGGCTTCTACTTCATCGTCTCTTTTCATACCGTAATGTTGCTCATACTCCATTTGGCTGAGGGGGACGACATAAGCACATCCCAATATTTCCGGAGCTTTGGGATTTATTTGAACCATTTGCTCCATTTCGCGTATGCGTTCATCTTTTTTGCGAAGTAGTTCTGCTTTTCGTTCCATCTTATGCAGTAGCTTTTCCTGTATTTTTACATCTCCCAATAACACCTTACCTTGCAATTCATTAATCTCTATGTCCAAATCCATGATAATCTGACTGAATGCAGTCTGCAAATATTCTTTCCGCTTTGTAGCATCTGATTCTACAATCTCTTGCGTAGAGGTGAACAGAGGTAAGGTGATATTCTCGAATGCCCATTCGGTGACTTCTTCATTACCTATAACAGCAGGAGGAGTGATTTGCTTGGCAAATTGAAGGGGTGCATGCAGATCCAGAAACTTGGCCGGTGAAGTTGCATGAAACACTCCATTATTAGTTTGATAGACAAAACTAAGCTGCTCATTAGCTATACTGTCGTCTCCTTTGTTAGGACGGTTATCTGTGATTTGATTTTTAACGTAAAAAGCAAAATAGTCTTCAGTATCTTCCGGTGAAACGAGAATCGTACCTTTCAGCATTTCGTCTCTGAAAGAATCGCGCACACAATCAATGAGTGCATCAAACAAAGCATTACCCGGATTGATATAGTGTACCTTACCCAATATGGCATTGGTGTTCTGATAGTCCAGGAATATGTGCTTATCGAAACAGAACAATAATTTATTGATATTTTCAGCATAGATGTTATAATCATCTTTTAGACGTTTGGAAAGTACATCCGGAATATTTTCTATTTGATAAATTCCGTCATGTATCATCCTATATTTGCCTCCTAAATAGCTGAAAGTCCTTTCAAAAAACAGACGAATATAAATCGGTTGCAATCGTTTCTCGTCAGAGTGTTCTTTGAGAATACGAGCATCTTTATAATCGACTTCACTATGAGCGATTACTTTTTGTTGTTCTTCTATCTTATTCCGGAATACTTTCTCAATGATGATTTCATCCTGTTCTATAAACTGATCAAAAGAAGATTCTTTTCCATCAAAAACGGAAGTTATAATAGCATCCAGACTAACATCCTTCAGTACATCTTGAATAACATCATAAACGCGGTCATCACCCATGCTTTGACGAATAATATCCAACTTTATCAGTAAACGGGACAATACTTGCCCTTCCCGCGTGTTGTCCGCCACCATATTGAAGACCAGTACATCATTCTTCTGTCCATAGCGGTGGATACGTCCCATGCGTTGCTCTAAGCGATTAGGGTTCCAAGGGATATCCCAATTTATTAGCAATCTACAAAATTGAAGATTGATACCTTCGCCAGCAGCATCGGTCGCAATGAGTATTTGGGTTTCGGGAGACATGAAATCCCATTGTGCCTGGCGGCGTTCATCGACAGATAAGCCTCCATGAATGACTGCTACCTTATAGCCGTTGTTACTTAAACGTTCTCTCAAATAGAGCAATGTGTCCTTGTGCTCTGTGAAAATAACCAGTTTTTCACCATTGATAACTCCCTGACTTTTCAAGAGCTCTTTTAGCTCAATGTATTTCTTTTCTTCTTGATTTTGATTGTACAGGTTGTTCGCCATCTCATAAAGACGTTTCACTTCTTGAGCTTCGGTCTGTATCTCTGCTAAACTTTTTGAAGTGGTGAACAGTTTGAATTTTCGAGGGTCAGATAGGATACCATCCAACGCATCCCGTTCATCGTCTTCCAGGTCATCGTATTGGTCGATGCTATCCACATCCAGTTCTTCTAACTTCTGACGTTGTTTCCATATGTTAGGATTCTTGCCTACTTCATCCACTATGCCTTGTAACGCAATCCAACGTTTGTATAATGTGTTTTTGATGGCAAAAATAGAACTGACTAATCGTCGTTGCATTACAGCCAAAGCCAAAGATACATGAATGTTCCTTGTTTCGGCTGCTTCTTCTTTCTGCTTGGTCAGATAGTTGGTAACATTGTCATAGAGTCGCTTCTCTTCTGGTGTCAATTGAAAAGATACTGTTCTGGTATATCGATCCTTGTATAGATTGTTGCCATTCCAGTCTTTCATGTCCTCCTTTAATCGGCGTATGAAAAACTTATTCAGCCCATCTTTACTTAATTCTTTTACTCTGTCGGCAGCAATATCCTCTGTTGCAAAGATATCTTCGTCTAATAATTGAAGAAGTTTTTTGAACGTATCAGTTCTTCCTCTATGTGGGGTAGCTGTCAACAGCAAGATATGTTCACATTGTTGAGAAAGTAAGTGTGCAGCTTCATATCGCTTTGACTTATATGTTTTTTGCCCATATTCATAAGCCGATAGCTTATGAGCTTCATCAAAGATGACTATATCCCAGTTTGTATTGCTGACAATGTTCAACACATCCTCCCGACAAATGAAATCAATAGAAGCTACCACTTTATTTGCCGAACGAAAAATGGTAGGGTCAGCATTAAATATGCTTCTATTGACAAGCGTAAACGGAATATTAAATTTTACTCCCATTTCATCTTCTTGCCATTGTTTGGTCAGGCCGCCTGGGGTGATAATAAGTATACGCTCAATGATCTTTCGCATTAATAGTTCCTTTAATAATAAGCCTGCCATAATTGTTTTTCCTGCACCTGTATCATCTGCCAGCAGAAAACGTATCTTAGGTTGGGGAAGCAAAAATTTGTATACGGCTTCTACTTGGTGGGGTAGTGGATCTACAACACTACAATTGATGGCAAATAGAGGATCAAATTGATAAGCAGAATTTATTCTTTCTGCTTCTGCAAATAATACAAATTTATCGGGATCGCCCTTGAAATTGAACTCTCCATCAGATGTCAATACTTCTAAAGAACTGAACTGTTCTTCTGTAATCACCTTGGAACTGCTTTTATTCGTATTTACTCCTGTAAATTTGAGCGAATACATAGTTCCTAATTTCTGTATTTTGTTAACAACAACAGCTTCTGTTGGTATTAGATTCTTTATTATATTGCCGACTTCAATCATTGTTAGAGGATTTTATAAGATCTTTTACGTCCATTTGAAGGACTTCTGCTATCTGAAATAAGACTTCCAAACTGGGCTGTCTTCTATTGTAAACATAAGAATTGACAATACAGAAACTTTTTCCAAGTTTTTCTGCCAGCCAGGTTTGTTTGATACCTTTTTCTTCAAGCACTTCTTTTATCCGATTCATAGGTTTGTCCATCACAAAATTCTTAATTGTTAAACAAAGATATAAAACAATCTGCTATAAAAAGAGAAAAGAGGATGATTATTTCTCTTGGGAGGGTAAAAAGAGGTGGTAAAGTGTCTACTTAATATCCTTATTTCATGGTATCACAGGTCTGATATACTATCTATTGGGATTAGAAAACTCTTTATACGAAAATAACGATATATTCAGCTGCAAAGTGTAATATCCATCTAATAGATAGGGTCACTTCGATGTTGAAAGTTGTGACGGATGAGTAGAGAATTAGCCACGAACTGACGAATAAGGAAATGAATACATAAAGACACAATGAAACAATAAAACAATAAACTGACGGACAGGGAGAATTAACGACGGGTGGCTTTGCCAGTTAATCAGATTGTAGTGTCGAAATAGGTAGAGATGAATTATAATCAGGGAATGGAACAAAGAATAGCCATATTTACTTTTATTTTGTATAACTTGGGTATAACAGAATTTATTGAAGAAATACCCTCGGATGTTACTTGCGTCTTAAATGCATCCTATCAGTGTCTTTCTAAGATATTTATTTCCATGTATTACCTTTCGGGATTTAATTTTATCGGCACTTTCTTCATTACGAGCCTAAATCCCTGCTAAGAGACTAATGCGGAAGCCGTGAGAGATAATTTCATATCCACTTTGCGTTCTGCAATAATAGTAGTAGCTGACCAATGTTTGCCCTAGGGGATTGTTTGTAAGTTATTTTAAAAAGTACTTATTGCTAAGCTTATTAATTTTCAATAGGCATTCTACCTTGTGTATCTTTGCTGAATCGATTTCCATCTTCAACAGCCGTATTACCTCCCCACCCGTTTCATTGACAATTCCGATTAGTGCATCTTTTATAATATCCGGTTCAACACGGTTAAGAGTACGTCTATGTATCTGTTCTAATAATACTTCGGGATCTGTCACGCCATTAAGTATACACTCTAATGTCTTTTTATAACTTTTTGAATCTGTTATTACACCATTGTAGACAGACATTCAACTTGGTAAATTTATAGACAAATTTTTTGTTTAAGTCGAATATCCGACGGTCATACTGACAAAGGTGCTGAATTCCCGTTACTCTTCCTGCCAGGAAGTTGTTTGATAAAATATGAATTCTCTAACTTTTTTGAAAAATAACTTTCAAGAACTCGCCAAATAGACATCCGATAGACTCTGGTACTTTTTATTGCAACTTCGCCTATTGCATTTTCAATTAATAAATTACGAAATTTATCTAATTTGCTAGTTAAGATTATTAGTGTCCCATTAAAATTGGGACGAATTAAAAATTAAATAAACTTGGCCCATTTGGTCCGAATCGTTCTTTGTCCTTTTGAAATTTAGTTTTATCAAAGAGGTCTCTCAGATGAGTCTTATCAGTCAATGAGATGCTCAGTATTTGTAATATTTCATATGTACTTCTGTCCAGCTGCATATCGTGTTGAATGATTGCCACCAAACAGTAAGCGCATATAGCAGCATATATCTGTATTCGAACAGCATTCTCTGTAGTTCCCCAAAATCTTTTGATTTTAAGGTGCTGCTTGAGCCATTTGAAAAACAGCTCTACCTGCCAGCGATTTTTATAAAGTTCAGCAACTTGAAGCGCAGATATATGCATCGCATTGGTTATGAATGTAAACTCTCGTTCTTGTTCTTCATCCCAATATTTAACCAGTCTAAGTGGCTCTGGGTAATATTGTTTAGGATAGAATCCAGTCAGAAGTACACTTGCGTCTGAAAGCACATTCTTAGGCAGCCTACGTTTCCATTGGATGGATTTGTATTGAAAATTCTTTTTTGCTCTGACAACAAAGTAGGCTTCAATTTGATGAATTTTATACAGCATTTTGAAGTTGTTATAACCGCGGTCAAAGATGTAATAAGAACTTGATTCATAGGGAATTTCAATCATAACTTTAGAATCATGTATGGATGCTTCCGTGATATGAAAGAATGCAGGAATCTGTGTTTCCACATCATATAATGTATGCACTTTGATACCACCTTTCTTTTTGCGGAATTTTGTCCACCAAAAGACTGAAAGGCACAGGTCAATAGTTGTCGAATCGAAAGCATAAACGTTACCGCCAAGTTTGAAAATATGATTAGCACACTTTTGTCGTGCTTCGCTAACCAGGTAGTAAGCATATTCTTCAAAGATGTGATAATCTCTATCTTGATTTGCTCTTGCCAGCGATGATTTTGATACATTTTTACCCATTCCTAAATGATAACATTTGGAATGATGAGCTTCAAGGGCAACTATCAAATCTCGCAGACTTTCACGATTAGAAAGTTGACCAAACATCAAAGCATGTAGTTGATTCCAACAGGTGAAGTGCTTCACATATTTATCACCAACATACTTGGTGACTATGCGGTTAAACTTACTTCGATTCAGAAATGAAGCCAATTGAGCGAAAACGTATTTGTCTTGGAACATATGCTATCGGATTAATCTGATGCAAAGCTATAAATTCAAGTCCGTTCGCTCGAAAAATCGCTGTAACTAACTAAATTTCAAATATTTCAAAGAACTCTTTTAGATTTTAATGGGACAGCAATGTAGTGTAATATATTAGAAACCATTATAGAATAAATAAGTCTATAAAATTGATTTATTGGAATTTACAGGAGTCGAACAGTTGCCGATATTGCGATATACTTATCAAATATTTATCCCATTATTGTCACGTGTGTCGTATAAGTGATTGATAATCAGATATTGTTACTTTTGAGGAAGGAAGTAAATATAGATTTAAGAAAACCGTCGTAGGCAAATGTTTACGACGGTTTTTTTGTAGGCATATCTATTAAAAACAATATTTTATCCTTTTTTCAATACACTGTTTACTACCCTTATGGAAGATACCAGTTTATTGGTTGAGGTAAATACATCCACATTCCATACATGTGATGAACGGCCTTTGTGTACAATAGTTCCTATGGCACGTACCGTATCGCCTTCGTGTGCAGAGGATATGTGATTACCGCTGACTTGCATTCCCACGACGATTTCATCGGGTTGACAAATTATCATGGAACCAAGTCCTGCAACGGTTTCTGCCAATGCCAAAGTGGCACCTCCATGCAAGATACCAAAAGGTTGGCGGGTACGTTGGTCAACAGGCATGGTTGCTTCTATACGGTCTTCAGAAGCATATGTATACTGAATACCCAGGTTTCCCATTAATGCATGGCGTGCGCGTGCATTCAGTACATCAAGGGGAATCTCAGCAGCATGTACTTCTGCTAAAATCATTTTCTCAACAGCTTGTGCAACGCCGTCTTCTTCGTTTGATGCGGTAACATAGTCGGCGCAAACTTTTACAGAATCTTGCGAATGTCCCATAGCGATTCCCATACCTGCCAGTTGAAGCATTGTCACATCGCAAACCCCATCTCCAATGGCGATCACTTCTTCGCGTTTTATATTTAGTTTCTCCATTAAAGCTCCTAATGTGTTTGCTTTGTCAATTCCACAAGGTACTACTTCCAGAAAATAAGGTTCCGAACGGAAAACGTCTAATGTTCCGTTCAACTGTCTTCTCCAATGATCTTCCAGGACAATCAGTGCTTCCTCATCATTACTGACCAGCATACATTTGCAGGGGGGGAAGTCTACAGCCGTGGAAAATTCGTCTTCTTTAATTATTTTTTGGTTGTTTAGTACTGCTTCACTGATGATGTATTCATTCTCCGGAGTATCTGTTATGATAATATCATCATGGTAGGTGAAGATGGCAAAATTGTTTTTTCGCGCTTTCTTTTCCAGATAAGGTAACATTTCAGGATTGATACGTCTTTCAAACAAGATCTCTCCATTTTGTGCTTTGATTATTTGACATCCATTATAAGAAAGAATAAATCCTCCGTAATTTCCTAATTCAAGGGTTTTGGCCAATGGCATCAATCCGTAGGTCGGTCTGCCGGAAGCTAATACAATACGTACACCCATTTGCTGAACCTTTAGCAAAGCAGCCAATGTTCGGTTACTGATTTCTCTTGCGTTATTGAGAAGTGTTCCGTCTACATCGAGAACTAATAATTTGTATTTCATGACGACTCAATTGTTGGTTTATATAACAAAGTTATTAAAATGAAAGTTGTGACCGAAATTCTTTTTGAGAAAAACAATATTCTTTCTGAAAAAACTACTTAAATAGGATTGATCAACGAAGTTCGGTTGTATAACAAATACTTTTTTTGCTGATTTTATAGGGTTCTTTCCATTTCAGCGCTCATAGTAGTAGAAAACCTTTAAAATTATGCTATATGAAAAAGTTGGTAGAGTTTACTTTGGGATGTTTGCTGATACTCTTATATGTTGGAGCCACTCTATTATATGCACAGAATTCTGCGTTAAATAACTTTATTATTACAGGTGTTGTAAAAGACAAAGATAATAGGAAGAAGTTGGATAATGTAAATGTATCTGTTGTAGGAACCAATATAGGTACAATGACTAATGCGGATGGAATATTTTCTCTGAAAGTTACAGAAACCGGTATGTTCGATCGTTATGTCAGCAATATTCGTTTCAAGGATGAAACTCTTGAAGATGTGTTACGTGTTATTAATAAGGAATCTTCCTTTTGACAGATAGAAACGTCTTCTCCAGTTTTAAACAAAAAGAAACTGACAGTTGAGTTTTTTAATAATCCTCCGGAATCGGTGGCCGAACTTGTTTGTTGGACATTCGGCCTGAAGTGTATCCGCCAGGGTAATAAATTGATACTATCTCAATAGTTGGAACTGTGGTAAAGGAAAGACATATGAAACTGTATCGACTTATACTGACTTTATTTGTATTGCTTTTTATTACGGGTAACGTGAAAGCGGATGGAGATGATATGTTGGAATATATTGTTCGGTTACCGAAAATGAGAATAACGGTTTATTCTCTATTAGGTAAAATATCTGAATTCGGCAGTCTCATTCCTTTGTAGGAGGTTCTCATTCGACTAGTGGAACCTCAAAAACTACTTCGTGAAATAATGGAGTCTCGGAAGAGAAACTACTTATCCGTATCGGTCTATCTGACAACTTTTTATAGGGAAGGTGTTTGTTTGAAGGATAAATTTCAGAGCTTGACAGAAGCTGTTTTTTAAGTATATAAATCTCCGGTATTGGAATCGGATGCTGTAGACCAGGTAAAACCTCTCAAAATGAGTCGGATTGATAATCGTGAAAGTACAGATAGCTTGATTGCCAAGATTAAATCAGGCGTTGAGACTTATCTACAACTCGATATTGTGAAAAATATACCTGATTTTCTTTCTTTTGAGCCGAATAGTGGTTTATATGTGTATACCTCTGGTGATATTGTATCCATCGATGACCAGATTGCTTATGTGGTTTATTTTGAATAAGGGAAGGGAATAAAAGAACCCTTGTTTTGTGGTGAGCTATATATTGATACGGAGAATAGCGCTTTGTTACAAGTACGGTTTGAAATACAACCTAAATATGTCAAAGCGGTATTACGTACTTTTTCGTTTCCATCGGGGAGAACGGTTACCGACTCGTACAATTCTTGCCGATACCGATTTTTAGTATGATGAAGCTTTTTGAGAAGATTTTAATGTAATACCACTCGAAGAAGAGTTCGATAATATTATTGAAAAGATGATATTGAAGATAGAACGGACAGATGTTTTCGATTGAATTTCAAACTTATAAATATTATTAATTGATGTATCGCAAATTATATTTTCATTTTTTATTGTATTTTTGCGCCTGGTATTAGTTTAACTAAAAAGATTGGAATAATGAGATTACCTGAAGAGCCGATGATGCTGTATAGCTTCATTAACATGAAATTGCGTGATTTCTATCCTTCATTGGATGCACTTTGTGAGGATATGAATGTAGAAAGAGAAGAAATTATCCGGAAGTTGAAAACCGTGGGGTTTGAATATAATCCTGGGCGGAATAGATTTTGGTAATTATTCTGATTTTGATAAAAAAGCAGGGGCTGTGTCTTTCGTAGATGCGGCTCCTGCTTTTTTTGTTAATAAACACAAAATAGGCGTTTTCGTATTTAACTTTCTGTCTTTTTATCTTTCTAAGATATAAAACATACGAAAGTAGATGATAAATGAAGATAAAGTTCGGCAAACATATATTTCTAATCGCGAACGTGGATTTAAAATGTTGATGGATTACTTTCAGGAGCCTATCTATCATTATATACGTCGTTTGGTGGTTTTGCATGAAGATGCTCAGGATGTACTGCAAGAAGTTTTTATTCAGGTATATCGTCATTGGGAACAGTTTCGTAATGAAAGTTCATTGAGTACTTGGATATACCGTATTGCAACCAATGAAAGTCTGCGGTTATTGAATAATAGAAAAAACAGGGAAACCATCTCAACGGAAGATGTTCAGGAAATGCTGATTGATCGTTTGAGGGCTTCCGATTATATAGATTATGAAAATGAATTGGTGGTGAGGTTTCAGAAGGCTTTGTTAAGGTTACCCGAGAAGCAAAGAGTGGTTTTTAACCTTCGTTATTATGATGAACTCGAGTATGAGGAGATTGCCCGGATATTGGATACTAAGGTTGATACGTTAAAAGTGAATTATCATTATGCTAAAGAGAAAATAAAAGAATACATATTAAACGGTTGAAACTATGAAAAAAGATTTTGATTTTGATGATATAGGAAAGAGGACACCATATCGTGTTCCTGAAGGATTTTTTGAAGAAATGCAGTGTAATGTGCGGAAACATACATACGGTAACCATCAGCGTAAGCGTCGTGTATGGACTATAATTTCCACCAGTATTGCTGTTGCGGCTATGTTGACCGGCTTTTTCTTTTTTCCTTCCAGGCATTGGCAAGATGCCGGAGATATTTCTGGTATGAACATACTGGAGACCGAAAATTGTACAGCGGTGACATCTACAGAAAAATGGATACGTGAAATCTCGGACGAGGAGCTGGAAGAGCTCGTCAGCTTCTCTGAAAGTGATATATTTTTAAACTAATAATGAATTTAAAGTAAGAACTTATGAAAACAAGATTTATTTATGTATTTTTGACATTCCTCATAGTAGGTAGCCAGTTCACTCTTTCTGCTCAGAACCCTAATCAGGGAAATGTGGATAAAAGACGTCATTTTACACCAGAACAGTTGATGCAGAAACAAGCTAATCAAATGATAAGAACCTTGATGTTGGATGATGCTACTGCAACTAAATTTGCACCGGTATATGAAAACTATCTGAAGGAATTACGAGATTGCCGGATGATAAATCATAAGTCGAAGCCTGTTATACAAGAAATCGGAAAAGAAGGAATAAAGCCGAAGTCCAATGCTATATTGACTGATGCTGAGGTGGAACAGCAGATAGAAGCACGTTTTGCTCAGAGTCGTAAAATTTTGGATATACGCGAGAGATATTATAAAGAGTTTCGTAAAATGTTGTCTCCTAAACAGATTATGAAGATTTATCAGACCGAAAAGAGTAATGCCAATAAGTTTAAAAAGGAGTTTGATCGTAGAAGAATGCAGATGGTGAAACAGGGGAAAGATAAGAAGAGAGAACGTAGATAAATTGACGATTTAAAGTTGGACACAAACACGTTTTTTTATCTCATTTATCGGAACATTCTGATTTGCATTGTTTTGTGCTCTGGAATGGCTGTATATGCACAGTCCGGCAAAGTTCTTTTTGCCGGACGTGTTATTGATCAGGAAACGCAGGAACCTGTTCCTTATGCTACAGTACGGTTAATGTCTTTACCGGACAGTGTATTGGTGGCAGGTATTGCAACGGATAATAACGGATATTTTAAGATTTCTATTACCCGTTCCAAAGTCCGATCTTTATTGTTGAATGTTACTTTTGTGGGATATTCCCCTTGGAATAAAGAAGTTTATTTCTCTAAAAAAACATCATTGGATATTGGTACTGTTTCACTTTCATCCGACGGCTTTTTGCTAGGCGAAACAGTGATTGTCGGTAAAGCACCGATGGCGGTTACCGAACAGGACACTACCGTTTTCAATGCTTCAGCCTATCGTACTCCTGAGGGGTCAATGCTCGAAGAACTTGTGAAACAACTTCCGGGCGGAGAAATTGATGCGGATGGTAAATTGATGATTCATGGTAAAGAAGTGAAGAAGATTTTGGTGGATGGCAAGGAATTCTTTTCTGATGATCCTAAAGTAGCCCTGAAAAATCTACCGGTAGAAATGGTGGAAAAACTGAAAGCATACGAACGTAAGTCCGATTTGGAGCGTCTAACGGGAGTGGATGACGGAGAAGAAGAAATGATCCTCGATTTATCCGTAAAGAAAGGGATGAAAACCGGTTGGATGAACAATTTTATGGCAGGTGCTGGTACTAAAGAGAGATATGAAGTTGCCAATACCTTGAACCGTTTTCGTGATGACTCTCAGTTGACTGTCATCGGTAATCTTAATAACACTAACAATCAAGGATTTTCCGAATTACAACAGGAATCTGCTTCGGCGAGTGGTAATGCCCGCGGACAAACCGGATTGACCAAATCTCGTTCTTTAGGTATGAATATGAGTCATGATTGGCAACATGTGAAGTTCCGTTCAAATATCCAATATAGCGGTAAAGATCATGTAGAGAATAGTCGGACTCATACAGATAATATTCTGAAACAAAATAATTCTGTCACCGAGAGCACAGGAAATAATTATTCCCAAAATAATAATGTAGTAGCTAATGTCTCTTTGGAATGGAAAATCGATTCTCTGACCACCTTGATTTTTCGTCCTCAATATCGCTATACTTCCAACGACCGTTCCGGAAGTGGCCATCAGCGGGGATTGGAGAATGATGTCCTGTTGAATGAACGAAATTCTTCTAATGAAAATTATAATTCACGTCATAATCTGACAATGATGTTACAACTGAGCCGTAAACTCAGTCGTAAAGGGCGTAATATAGCCTTAAAATTCGATTATGGTCTGAATTCTTCGGATGTGAAGCGTCAAAATTTTTCTACTACTCACTATTTTAAGAATGGCAGAAAGAAAGTAGTAAACCAGAAAATCAATACAGGTGAAGATGGCTCTAATTATCGGTTGCAACTGGTATATTCCGAGCCATTACCCTGGATGCATTTTTTGCAATTCCGATATAGCTATCAAAATCGTACTACTAATTCAGACCGTTTTGTCTATAACTGGGATAATGAGACGGAAGACTTTGTTGCTGACTATGATAGCTTGTCAAGTAATTGTTTTGAAAACCAATATAGTACCCATCTTTTCAATCTTGGTGTCCGTACCAATCGTAAAAAGTATAGCTACAATGTCGGTATTGATCTCGAACCGCAAAAGTCCGTCAGCCAGTCGTTTCTAGAGAATAAAGTACGGTATGAGATAGAGAAGAATGTTTTTAATTTCTCTCCGACAGTCAATTTTCGTTATAAACACTCGAAGCGTACTCAGTTACAAATTATTTATCGGGGTAGGAGTCGCCAGCCCAGAATTACCGATCTGCAACCTGTGGCTGATGCATCCAATCCTCTGAATATCCGTATGGGAAATCCGAATTTAAAACCTTCCTATACTAATACGTTCACTTTGAATTATCGTACTTATAATGTGAAACATCAGCGTAACATGGTACTTGCTCTTCAGGCAGAGAATGTGTTGAATAATGTCACTAATATGGTGACCTATGATGATGAGACTGGTGGGCGTATTACAAAGCCTGTCAATCAAAATGGGAACTGGAATATTTCCGGTTCTTTCTCTTTGAATACACCTGTTTTTAGTAAGAATTTATTACTTCGTAATTATTCTTTTATACGTTTTCGGAACCAGAACGGTTTTACTAATCTTTCCAAAGAAGCTCCTATTAAAAGTACCGTCAAGCATCTTACTATGCGCGAACGATTACAATTGACTTATCGTACTACTTTGTGTGAAGTGACTGCACGGGGAGAATTGGTTTGTAATAATTCTCATAATAATGTGCGTGATACCCGGACTGAGACATACGACTATCGGATAGGTGGGGATATACAATTTTACTTGCCTTGGGAATTTGAATTGTTTACCGAGGCCACTTATTTCATTCGTTCGGGGTATGGCTATGAAAGTAATAGTCGTGAGAATATCATCTGGAACTGCCAATTATCCAAGTCTTTTCTGAAGCGAAAGCAACTTTTGCTTCGATTGAAGGTTTATGATGTCTTGCGACAGGAAAATTCTTTAGTCCGTACTGTTACTGCAACAGCTATTCGTGATGCCGATTACAATTCACTAGGATCGTATGCAATGTTACACGTAATATGGCGATTAAATAGAATGGGAAAAAGAAAATAAATCTTTTACCTTAAAACTTCACTGGGGCTAAATTGTTGTAAGCACTATGCAGTAAACAAAGAGGTTTCATGAAGTTATTTCAAAAAATAAAAGGTTGGAAAACAGTTCGTGGCTGGCATATCTGGAAACTGAAATTAGTGGATGCCCGTTTGTATTTTGTCAGCATGATTGTGGGATTGCTGACTGGACTTATTGCTGTACCCTATCATTATCTCTTATTTTATCTACTGCAGATTCGCAGTGATTTTTTCGCTTCTCATCCTGTCTGGTATTGGCATATACCTTTGTTCCTGTTTTTCTGGGGAATTCTGATATTTGTATCCTGTCTGGTTAAGAGGATGCCTCTTATCAGTGGTGGAGGTATTCCGCAAACACGTGGTGCCATCAATGGACGTGTCACTTATAAACACCCGTTTATAGAAATGATATCAAAGTTTGTCGGTGGTATCCTCGCTGTTTCTGCCGGACTCTCATTGGGACGTGAAGGACCTTCCGTGCAGATTGGTTCGTATGTAGGCAGCCTTGTTTCCCGATGGACACACATTTTGACAGGAGAACGGAAACAACTTCTTGCCGCTGGGGCCGGAGCTGGGCTTGCTGCCGCTTTTTCGGCACCCCTGGCATCGTCATTGATCGTCATTGAATCTATTGAACGTTTTGATGCGCCTAAAACTGCTATAACCACTTTACTTGCAGGTGTGGTGGCAGGTGCCGTGGCGAGTCTGGTCTTTCCTGTAAACCCTTATCATCTGATAGAAGTCACCGAACCTGTAATAGCCTTCTTTGTGCAGATGAAATATTTTCTGATATTGGCAGTCATTGTTTCCATTTCAGGGAAAATCTATTCGTCGATTATGATTGCCTTCAAACGTGCATATGGTAAAACAAACACTCCGGGATACATCCGGTTACTTTATCTGATATTGGTAGCCTACATCATTTCATTGATGCAGGTAAACCTGACGGGAGGTGGCGAACAGTTTCTCTTGGCGCAGGCACAGAATGGCAGTACAGATATCATGTGGGTAATAGCTATAATGTTGTTACACTTTGGTTTCTCCGTTTTTTCCGAATCTTCGGGCCTTCCGGGCGGTAACTTTATTCCAACCTTAGTGACGGGTGGTTTAATGGGACAAGTGATAGGGTTGATAGGCGTAAAATATGGTATTATCCAATATGAAAATATAAGTTACGTCATGTTGATAAGTATGTCTGCCTTTCTGGTGGCAATTGAACGTACACCTTTAACAGCCATTGTACTGATAACCGAAATAACGGGACATTTTGAAGTGTTCTATCCTTCGGTAGTAGTGGGAGGGTTAACTTACTATTTCACGGAACTGCTTCAAATGCGTCCCTATAATGTTATTTTATACGAAGATATGATCCATGCTCCCGATTTCAAAGAAGAAGCGCGATATACCCTTTCGGTGGAAATAATGACGGATTCTTACCTGGATGGCAAACTGGTGGATGAGCTTTCCTTGCCCGAACGCTGTGTCATCATCAATGTACACCGGGATGGAAAAAATCTGGTCCCCTCAGGAACACAATTAATTCCGGGAGACCAGGTACAGATTGAAATGGATTCACAGGACATAGAGAAACTCTATGAGCCGCTTGTCAGTATGGCTAATATCTATTAGGCAAGATTACCGATTTCATCCAGATTTTTCTGGATATCATCATCGGTCAGTGAATAGTTCACCAAATCACCGGAGAGATACTTGTCATACGATGCCATGTCGATGAGTCCGTGTCCGGAGAGATTGAACAGAATTACCTTTTCTTCGCCTGTCTCCTTGCATTGGTTGGCTTCGCGGATAGCCGCCGCAATGGCATGGCAAGATTCCGGAGCCGGAATAATGCCTTCTACTTGTGCAAACAGGACACCTGCGTCAAATGATTCCAATTGCTTGATGTCCATAGCTTCCATCAATCCATCCTTCAACAACTGGGATACGATGACACCGGCACCATGATAACGCAAACCGCCCGCATGGATATTAGCGGGAGCAAAGTTATGTCCCAGTGTAAACATTGGTAACAATGGTGTATATCCGGCTTCATCCCCGAAATCATACTGAAATTTACCACGTGTCAGCTTCGGGCAAGAGGCAGGTTCGGCAGCTACGAAACGAGTTTGCTTTCCTTCAAGGATATTGTGGCGCATAAACGGGAAGGCAATGCCGCCAAAATTGGAACCACCGCCGAAACAGGCGATAATCGTATCGGGATATTCACCTGCCATAGCCATTTGCTTTTCTGCTTCCAGTCCGATAACCGTTTGATGCAAAGTGACATGACTCAGAACTGACCCTAATGTATATTTACAGTTCGGAGTATTCTGGGCCAGTTCGATAGCTTCTGAAATGGCAGTTCCCAAAGAGCCTTGATGATTGGGATGGGCTGTCAATATATCTTTTCCCGCGCGGGTAGACATAGAGGGCGAAGGGGTAACTTGTGCACCGAACGTCTGCATGATACTACGACGGTAAGGCTTTTGCTCATAACTGATTTTTACCTGATAAACGGCAGCTTCTAACCCGAAAAGACGGGCAGCGTATGCCAATGAAGCGCCCCATTGGCCGGCTCCGGTTTCGGTGGTAACGTTCGTCACTCCCTCTTGTTTACAGTAATAAGCCTGCGGGATGGCCGAATTCAACTTATGTGAACCCATCGGGCTGACACTTTCATTTTTGAAATAAATATGTGCCGGCGTGCCGAGTGCTTTTTCCAGTCCGTAGGCACGTACCAACGGGGTACTGCGATAATACTTATACATTTCGCGTACAGCCTCCGGTATCTCAATCCATGCATCCTTCTGATTTAATTCCTGTCTGCAAAGTTCTTCGGCAAAGATAGGATACATGTCTTCGGGTTTCAACGGCTGTTTGGTAGCGGGATTTAATGGCGGCATGGGTTTGTTCACCATATCGGCCTGTATATTATACCAGTAATGTGGAATTTCGTCTTCCGGAAGAATAAATCTTTTTGTCTGATTACTCATAGTGGTTAAAACATTTAAAATAATTATTGAGCCCAAATGTAACCATTATTTTTAAACCAATTTCTTTTTTCTTTTGTTTTTTGTGTATGATGATAGATTTGGCTAAGTTTGTTGCGTCTCATTAATCTAAATATCCAATGAAAATTTATCATAAATTTCTTTTATATAAGAACAAGTGGATATATCCGTACATTCGTTTGACAATGGGTGTCATTACCGCTTTGACTTATTTGGCTTCTATCCTGTTGATTGTCGGACTGGTTTATGAACATGGCTTTATGATTTCTGCTGATGAGGCCAATCAATTGCAACATCTCTATCATGGAGTATGGATCGTGTTCCTGATGGATATATCTTTACACCTTTTGTTGGAGTATAAAGATACCCGACAGACATTCAGTAAATTAACCTGGATACTGACTGTCATGCTCTACTTGACATTGATTCCTGTGATTTTTCATCGTCCGGAAGTGGAGGGGGCGGTACAGTTTATCTGGGATTTTCTGAATGGCAAGCCTTATCATCTTGTTTTATTATTGTTACTCTCTCTCCTGAACCTGTCTTACGGTCTGGTCAGATTGCTGGGACGACGTACCAATCCTTCGCTTATTCTGGCGGTCAGTTTCTTGATAATCATATTTATAGGTACGGCATTGCTGATGTTGCCCCGCTCTACCTTCAATGGCATTTCTTGGGTCGATTCTCTGTTTGTCTCTACCAGTGCGGTATGTGTCACGGGATTGGTGTCTGTAGATGTTGCTTCTACATTTACCCCTACGGGTTTTGTCATTATTATTCTGCTCATTCAGATTGGCGGTTTGGGGGTGATGACGTTGACAAGCTTTTTTGCCATGTTCTTCATGGGCAATACATCGTTGTACAATCAGTTGGTGGTGCGTGATATGGTGAGCTCCAATTCCTTGAACTCACTGCTTTCCACTTTGGTTTATATTCTTGGCTTTACACTGGTTATCGAAGGAATTGGTATGCTTGCCATTTGGGGAGACATTCATGGAACTATGGGGATGGATGTACAGGAAGAATTGGCGTTCTCCGCTTTCCATTCCATATCGGCATTCTGTAACGCCGGATTTTCCACATTACCGGGCAATCTGGGCAATCCGTTGGTGATGAACGGACATAATCCATTCTATATTTATATATCTTTCCTTATCATATTGGGCGGCATCGGTTTCCCGATATTGGTTAACTTTAAGGATATCATCCTTTATCATCTACGTCGTTTCTGGAGAGGTCTACGGACTTGGCAGTGGGACGGACGTCGTTTTTATCATTTATACAATCTGAATACACGCATAGTATTGATCGTTACTTTCTTGTTGTTGGTACTTGGTACGGTCAGTATTGCACTGTTCGAGTGGAATGCTTCTTTTGCCGGTATGTCTGTGGCTGATAAATGGACACAAGCCTTTTTTAATGCCGCTTGTCCTCGTACGGCAGGTTTCTCCAGTGTCAATTTGGCCGGTTTCAGCATACAGACCTTGATGATTTATCTATTTCTGATGTGGGTTGGTGGTGGCTCGCAGTCTACTGCCGGCGGTATCAAAGTAAATGCCTTTGCCGTTGTGGTCTTGAATTTGATAGCGGTGCTGCGCGGAACGGAGAGGGTGGAAGTATTCGGTCGAGAACTTTCTTACGACTCTATCCGCCGTTCTAATGCCACAGTAGTGATGTCATTCGGTGTACTCTTTATCTTTATATTCATCATCAGCATGTTGGAACCGAAATTCTCTTTGCTGACTATCACCTTTGAGTGTGTGTCTGCCATCAGTACCGTAGGTTCCAGCCTGAATGCCACTCCTTATTTATGCGATACCAGTAAGTTGCTTGTCGCCTTGCTGATGTTTATCGGTCGTGTGGGATTATTGACTTTGATGCTGGGTGTCATCAAGCAGAAGAAACTTACGAAGTACCGTTATCCGAGTGGACAAATCATTATCAACTAAGTTATTAAATCTTTCTCTCATCGTAATTTATAATTTGTAGTTATATGAAATATATCATTATCGGTTTAGGAAATTATGGTCATGTACTTGCCGAAGAACTCTCGGCTTTGGGACATGAAGTAATAGGTGTAGATAATAGCCCAAGTCGTGTAGACAATGTAAAGGAAAAGATAGCTACTGCCTTTGTCATTGATGCTACCGACGAACAAGCTCTTTCTGTATTGCCGTTGAATGGTGTGGATATCGTGATTGTCGCCATCGGTGAGAATTTCGGTGCTTCTATCCGTGTGGTAGCCCTGTTGAAGCAGAAAAATGTGAGGCGCATTTATGCCCGCGCCATCGATTCTGTACACCGTTCGGTACTTGAAGCCTTTGGTTTGGAGCGCATTCTTACCCCGGAGGAAGATGCTGCCCGCGGCCTGGTGCGTAAGCTGGAGTTTGGTGCGGATATTGAAACCTTCCGTGTATCTCCCACCTATTACGTCTTGAAATTTAATGTTCCCGAGAAATTTGTGGGCTATACGGTGAATGAACTGAATTTGGACCAGGATTTTCATCTGAAACTACTTGCCTTGAAACGAGCCGAAACCTTGAAAAACTGTCTTGGCATCTCCTTTACCGAGCATGATGTAGTGAATGTTTTGCCGGAAGATGATCAAATTCAGGTCGGTGACCAGTTGGTGTGCTATGGACGTTACCGGGACTTCCAGAAGTTCTGGAAAGCGTTGTGATAAACCTTCTTCGAATTAAGCTGATTTTATTGTTTTTCCTGTGGAAGATTAATATCTTTGTTGCCTAATGCTAAATCGTTCTTCCATGGTGGAACGAAACTTTCTCCATGACAGAACTATTTAGTGTTAGGTATCTTTTCCTTTAGCCATCAGGGAGCAGAATACTGAAAATGACGGTGGCAGAATTAAACTTCAGAAATAATGAGTGCTTATTACGACCTTTTTGAGAGACCTGATATTCTCCAGATCAATGGCAACAATCCCTTTATGCCCGTTTTATACCGAAGGAACCATCGGTGAAAAAGAATTTATAGACCGTGTTTATCTATTTAACGGAATCAGTCGCAGCATACTCGATGAATATTAACAGAAAAATCCCTACATCAATCGAGTATTCCCACATCATGGAGTGCAGCTACAAACAGGTTATTCTTGATTTCGATGTTAACCTCCAAAGCTAATCATTTTTCAACTTTACACACTCTATATCATACAAACTGAGCAGGACGTTATTACTGAGGAAACTTTTTTTCATTCTTTTATTTACCAGCAGTTTATCTGTTATCTTTTATCCTCCGATAATCTCCATTTAAAGCACCATGTCGTTTTTGCCTGTTGTATTTTTATATTGTGATCACAAGGAAGCAGGTTTTGCTAACATGCAATGGTCACTAAAATAGGTATGGCGCCACGCGGGGTGGGGTGATGAAGATGGTGTTAGATGCTTTGATCGATACAGGATATAACGTCAGGATACGAACTTTTATGCCAAAACAGGTGGAAATTATCGTGCATTTTTTGGATGAACCTTAATAAATGAATTTACTCTGTTGTTTTATGTTAAAGCGGGAAGTTTGATTAAACTTCTCGCTTTTCTTTTTGTCATAAATATGTTGCAACATAATAATTATAATTGATATAATGTATTAATTTAAAAAGGAATAGAATAATGAAAAAGATAATTTTATTATTGGTAACTGCTTTCTTGATGGGTGGTATGGCGATGGCACAGCAAGTTCGCCGTGGTGACAAAATGCCTGATCCAAAAACTCGTGCCGAACGTATGACTGAACGCATGGTAAAAGAATATTCTTTAAATGATACGCAGAAGAAACAGTTACAGGAAGCCAATCTTGCGTTGATGGAGAAAATGGGTAACATGTCGATGTCTCGTAGGCCGGATATGGGACGGGGGGACAACAACAAGTCTGGCAAGAAAGAAGGTAGAAGACCTCAGATGACCGATGAAGAACGTACAAAGATGAAGACGGAAATGGAGAAAAATCGTAAAGAAATGGAAACAGCCCGTACTGCTTATGATACACAGTTACAAAAGATAATGACTAAAGACCAATATGCTGCTTATACAAAAAATATGAAGGATAGACAGGCCAAGATGGAATCTGGAAGAAAAAATTCCAGAAGAAAATGAGTTTTTAGGATAACATAATGAAGTAAAGGGGGGGACGAAGGTAAGTAGTATAGACTTTTGTCACCCCCCTTTTGTCGTTTTTGCTTCATTTTCCCTTGTATTTTTCACGCTCTTTTCGTTTCTTTGTCCCTGTTAATTTCTAAAAATGAACGAATGAGAACAATGGTTTATGTGTTGGCTTGTGTGATGGCTGTGTTGTTTGCGGCTTGTTCTTCTCAAAAGAAGAATGAAAAAGACGATATGAAAGTCTTGATGCAAGACAGTACGGAAATTAATGGTCCAGAACGTATGCAGGTGTCTGATACGAAGGTGGCAATTACCTATAAAGGAAAAGAATATCATTCTTCTGTAGTGCGCCGTCCGGATGAGAACCTGCCTATTGTAAAAAATGACCAGGGTGAGAAGTTTATAGATAATCGAATTACCCTGCGTATCACTTGTGCCGGTAAGCAGATTGTAGATAAGGTATTTACGAAAGAGAGTTTTGCTTCGCTGGTAGATGCTAAATTTATGAAATATGCCATTTTGGAAGGATTGGTTTATGATAAGGTTACTCCACAAGGCTTTGTATATGCGGCTAGTATTTGCTATCCGCAGTCAGATTTATATGTTCCTCTCAGACTGACTGTTACTGTTGATGGTAAAATATCTATGGCAAAGGAGGAGTTAATGCAAGAATTATACGAAACCGACAGTATTAATTAGATTTATACTCCCTCTCTTTTTGTTTTCCAGATTGTTTCCAGTTTTTTGACTTATCTTTGCCAATATGAAAATCTTGATTGTAGAAGATGAACAGGATTTACGGGAAACTATCCGTACCTCGCTCTTGAAAGAAAAGTTTGTCGTAGAGACTGCCGCCGATTATTTTTCGGCATTGGATAAGATAAACGACTACGATTACGACTGTATTCTGTTGGATATTATGTTGCCTGGTGGAAACGGTCTTGATTTGCTACGTGAACTGAAACGTCTTCATCGCAGTGATAGTGTGCTTATTATTTCTGCCAAAGACTCTTTGGATGACAAAGTGGACGGGTTGGAGTTGGGAGCTGACGATTATCTTACTAAACCTTTTCATCTGGCAGAACTGAATGCTCGTGTGAAGTCTCTGATACGGCGTAGGCAAGTGCAAGGTGACTTAACGGTGACTGTCGGAAATCTGTTGCTTTATCCTGATAAGCGTCAGGCTGAAGTTAAAGGAACTCCTTTACAGTTAAATCGCAAAGAGTTTGATCTGTTATATTATTTCGTTGTTAATCCCAACCGGGTTATTAATAAAATGAGCCTTGCTGAGACGGTATGGGGTGATAATATTGATCAGGCAGACTCTCTGGATTTTATTTATTCACAAGTGAAAAATTTGCGCAAGAAACTGAAACAGGCCGGTGCTACCGTGGAACTGAAAGCTGTTTATGGTTTCGGCTATAAACTATCCGAAGTATGAAGTTGGTATATTACACGTATCGTAAACTTTCGTTGCTTTTATTTTTGCTGATGGCGATATGGGGGATATTATTTTATTATACCATCATGGACGAAGTGGTTGATGAAACCGATGATACTTTGGAAAACTATGCCAGGATATTGATAAATAACGCACTCAATGATCCTTCAGTACTTGAAACACAGGGAACATTGATGTCTTTCTACAAATTCCGTCCTATATCCGAAGAAGAAGGTATTCATTATAGAGAAGTTTTTTACGATTCTACGGTTTATGTTGAACTTGAGGATGAAGATGAACCGGTACGGGTCATGAGAACTGCCTTTCGTATGCCCGGAGGGCAGTTTTATGAGTTGGAACTGATGATTTCTATTTTGGAACGGGATGATATGGTTGAAGCTATGTTATGGTATCTCGGAGTTCTCTTTCTGTTATTTTTGATTTGTACTTCCATTGGTATACAGTTGGTGTTGAAGAGTGTATTTCGCCCGTTGCACAGATTATTGGATTGGTTACATGGCATTCAGCCGGGTAAGGAAGTACCACTGTTAGATAATCCGACGAAAATACGGGAGTTTCGTGAATTGAGTGTTGCAGCTGTGGATATGGGTAATCGTAGTTATAAAGCATATGAGGAGCAAAAGCAATTTATTGAGAATGCTTCGCATGAGTTACAGACTCCGCTTGCTATTGTTCGTGGAAAAGTAGAATTATTGGCAGAGAATGAAGAGCTTTCAGAACAACAGATGAAGGAGTTGGATGATATCTATAATACATTGGGTAGGGCAATAAAACTTAATAAATCTTTGCTGTTGCTTTCTCGTATCGAAAACGGACAATATACCGAAATGGAGGATGTTTCCATTGATGAGATACTTGATAACTTGTTACCGGACTTGGTGGATATATACGAGCATAAACAAGTTCATCTTGTACGCGAACGAGGAACGCAACCTTTTATGGTTCGTTGTAATCATTCTTTGGCTCAGATTTTGGTATCCAATTTAGTGAAAAATTCGTTGCTTCACAATCGTGAGAAGGGAGAATTACGGATTTTGACAACTTCCGATTCTTTGTGGATAAAGAATACAGGAGATGTGCCTTTGGACGGTGAGAAACTGTTTAGACGTTTTTATCGTGTTGCAGAGGGGAAGAAAGATTCTACCGGTCTTGGGCTTGCTATTGCACGTTCTATTGCTTGTTCTGCTTCTTTGAAGCTTACTTATGAATGGAACGAAGGAATGCACTGTTTCCTTCTTGTTAAAGATATTGAAAAATATCGTAAACTCTGATTATTCCCAAATCTTTCCTAATTCTTTGTCGTTATTTGCAGTGTGAATGATACGCATATTATTTAGTAACACTTTAAAAAATAACGATTATGAAGAAAATTTTATCTATGATTGTACTGGCTCTTGCGGCTGTTCAATTTGCATTTGCAGGAGATGTTATCACACAGGATGTCAAACAACTACCGTTGACTGCACGTAATTTTATCAACCAGTACTTCTCTAAACCGCAGGTTTCGCATATCAAGATTGAGACGAATATTCTGCAATCCAAGAAGTATGAAGTTTTATTGACTGACCGTACAGAGATTGATTTTGACAGTAATGGCAACTGGACTGAGGTTGATTGTAAAAAGGTTGCTGTGCCCGGAGCATTAATTCCTGTTTCCGTGAAAGAATACGTAAAGACTAATTTCCCGCAGGAAATTATCACGAAGATAGAACGTGGACGTAATGGTGTAGAAGTTGAGTTGGGTAACGACTATTCTTTGAAGTTTAATAATAAAGGAAAATTCGTCAGTATGGACGACTAATATGAATGAACTTTATGTCTAATCTCAATTAAATAAGGAAAATGAAAACAAAGATTCAATTATTAGCTATGATGTTTGTTGCTGTACTGGCATTCAGTGCGTGCGATGATGATGATGATAAGAATGATGGTATTCCTGTACCGGAATCTATTTCGAATGCTCTGAAGGCAAAATATCCCAATGCTACCGATATAGATTGGGAAAAGAAAGATGTTTATTTTGTTGCCGATTGTTGGGCAGATGGCAAAGAACTTGATGTGTGGTTTGATGTTAATGCCACTTGGAAGTTGACCGAAATCTCTATTGGGTGGAATGATCTTCCGGCAACTGTACAGACAGGTTTCAATGGTAGTGAATTTGCTATTTGGAAACGAGAGGATATTGATATGCTTGAATATCCGTTACAACCTATTCAGTACGTTATCGAGGTAGAGAATGGTAAAACTGAATATCAGTTATTTTTCTCGGAAGAGGGTAACCTGATGAAAAGTATTGATGTGACGGGGAAAGATGATACACATTGGCCGGTAACGGAATAGTTGTTTAATGATAATGGATAGTTAGATTGTGCTGTGCACCGCATGGTAGTTATCAACTATCCATTATCAATTAAATAATTACATCGGTTTATAATCTTTTGCCAACCCTCCCTCACTCGTTTCTTTATATAGGGACGGCAGGTCATTCCCTGTCTCTTTCATTACTTCGACTACTTTATCGAATGATACGCGGTGCATGCCGTCTGTAAAAGAAGAATATAAGTTAGCATCTAGAGCGCGTGCGGCGGCGTAGGCATTTCGTTCGATACATGGTATTTGTACCAATCCGCACACAGGATCACAGGTCATACCTAAATGATGTTCCAATCCCATTTCGGCGGCATATTCTATTTGTGCCGGACTACCACCGAATAATTGGTTGGCTGCTGCTGAGGCCATGGCACATGCTACACCTACTTCCCCCTGACAACCAACTTCCGCTCCTGATATAGAAGCATTCGTTTTTACTATGTTTCCTACCAATCCGGCAGTTGCCAGCGCGCGGAGAATACGCATGTCACTAAATTCACGACTCTTTGCCAGATGGTACAGTACGGCGGGCATTACACCACACGAACCACAAGTGGGAGCTGTAACGATGACACCTCCCGAAGCATTCTCTTCACTTACGGCAAGTGCATAAGAAAAGACCAGTCCACGCGACTGAAGAGAAGATTTGTATCCACTGGCACGTATATAATAGGTAGAAGCTTTGCGTCGTAGGTTCAACGGACCGGGTAATACGCCTTCTTGTTCCAATCCGCGTTTTACAGCAGATTGCATGGTTTTCCATACTTCTTGTAAATAATCCCATATATCACTGTTCTCACATTCCTTGACGTATTCCCAGTAACTTTTGCCGGTACGTTCACACCATTGTAAGATTTCAGTCATGTGGTTCATATCGTATACATCGGGAGTGTTGACGGAGGAAGCTCCGTCGTTTTCCTCAGCCAATGCACCACCACCAACGCTGAATACTGTCCATTGGTCGGTTTCTTTTCCTTCGGAATTTACTGAAACAAATTTCATTCCATTAGGATGAAAGGGGAGAAAAATTTTGGGTTCCCATATAATTTCCACCGGAGCTGCCGGTTGCAAGGTTTCAGTGATGGCAATATTCGTCATGTGCCCTTTTCCGGTAGCTGCAAGACTACCATATAATGTAACTTTGAATGCTGCGGCCTCAGGATGTCTTTCCAAAAATATTTCGGCAGCCTTGCGTGGACCCATCGTGTGGCTACTTGATGGACCTGTACCGATGCGATAAAGTTCTTTGATTGATTTCATATATATTTACGATTTAAAGATTTACGATTAAAATTGTTTTTATTATTTCATTTCAAATTTTCCCCTTTTTCGCTTTAACTAAAGTCTACTACTGTGATACCTGCACCTCCGAATTGTATGTGTTCATCGGCAAAATGGCGCACTCCGGGAACAGTCTGCAAATATTGGCGGATAAGAGTACGTAGAATTCCCGTACCCGTTCCGTGTAGAATACGAACGCGGGACATTCCGACAAGAATGGCATCATCTATAAAGTAGGTTATTGCCTGTAATGCTTCATCCCCACGCATGCCACGTACATCAATATCTTGCTTAAAATGCAGTTTCTTTTCGTACATGCTATCTTGCGTCTGACTACTGATAAAGGTGTTTTTGGCAGAGGCATTTGCCTGTTTAGGTTGCGCGTTGGTACGTTCCAGTCTATCCAGTTTGACGGTAGTCTTGATGCTTCCAAAAGCTACAATCGCATTTTTCCCATTTATTTCCATTACCTCACCAATCGAAGTTTGCCCTTTTATTTTGACACTACAACCGGGGATAATCGCAGCCAAGCGTTCGGCTTCCTTACGTGCTTGCTTTTCAGCCAATGCTTCTGTTGATAACTCTTTCTCTTTGTTTGTTTTCTTTTCTTTTTTCCGGTTCTGTTTTTCTTTCAGTTTCTCCATTTTGCGGGCTAACTTTTCCTCTTGCTCTTTACTGGCAAGATCTTCCATAGATTTACGGAAATCGGTCAGTTCTTGACGTACCTGACGGGTCTTTTCCTTTTCAGCTTGTGCTTCTTTAATGGTACGGATGGTATTTTCAATGCGGGCATTTGCGTTCTGTATCAGCTGTTCGGCTTCTTCTTTGGCTTTTCTCAGAATTTCCTTACGGGATTTCTGCAGCTCCTCCATTTCTTCCTGATAGCGGGCGATGGTTTCTTCCATGTGCTTTTCACGCTGACGGATTGTTTGGCGTTTACCTTCCCAATAGCGTTTGTCGCGCACAATATCTTGCAGATATTTGTCTGCATTGATGTATTCACTACCCACGATTTCAGAAGCATCTGCAATGACATCTTCCGGCAAACCGATTTTACGGGCAATCTCCACAGCGAACGAGCTACCCGGATTACCTATTTGGAGTTGGAATAAAGCTTGCATTAGATGACGATCGTATAACATGGCACCGTTTACTACTCCTTCATGGTCTTCGGCAAAATGCTTCAGATTTTGGTAGTGAGTAGTGATGACACCGAAAGTCTGTTTTTCGTTGAAACGTTTTAGAACAGCTTCTGCAATGGCACCACCGATTTGCGGTTCTGTTCCACCGCCAAATTCGTCAATCAAGATGAGACTGCGCTCATTGCAGCTCTTCATCATGATTTTCATATTGGTAAGATGTGAAGAATAGGTACTGAGATCATCCTCGATGGATTGTTCGTCGCCTATATCTATAAAGATACTACTGAATATGCCGGTATGACTACGTTCGTGCATAGGAATGAGTAACCCGCACTGCAACATATATTGCAACAAACCGACTGTTTTTAGACAGACCGACTTACCGCCGGCATTAGGGCCGGAGATAATAAGGATACGTTGCTTCCCGTGCAATTCTATATCCAGTGGTACCACCTTTTTACCATGTTTGGCTAGGGAGAGTTGCAGCAGGGGATGTACGGCCATAGTCCAGTCCAGTACCTGCCTGTTTTCAAAAGCTGGCTTTATGCCTGTAATCTGTTCGGCAAGCAGTGCTTTGGCACGTATAAAATCTATCTCGGCAAGAAACTCGTAAGATAATAATACATCGGGAATGAATGGACGCAATTGATTGGAAAATTCCATCAGGATACGGATTATTTCCCGTCGTTCGTCTCCTTCTAGTTCACGGATACGATTGTTGGCTTCCACCACTTCGGCAGGCTCTATGAATACGGTTTTTCCACTGGCCGACTCATCGTGTACTATACCTTTTATCTTTCTTTTCAAAGCCGGAGCTACAGGAATAACCAGACGCCCGTCACGCATGGTGGGAGTGACGTCTTTGTCTACAACACCTTCTGACTGCGCACTACGTAATATGCTGTTCAAAGAACGTGATATACTTCCCATCGTACTTGCCAGTTCTCTACGGATGCGTGCCAATTCGGTAGAAGCGTTATCCTTAATTTTCCCATATGGAGACAGGATGCCGTTAACTCTTCCAATGAGTTGTGGGAATACAGTAATATCTCCTGCCAGACGTTTCAGACGAGGATAGGGAGAAGCGCTTTCTTCCTCCGTGTCATCATTCTTTTGTAGAAAACGTACAATGTCGCGTATCGTTTCTAATGAACGTCGCAGATCGAAAAGTTCTTGTTCGTCCAGATACATTCCTTCTACTCGTATCCGCTTCAATGATGGGCGAACGTCGAAGAAATATTGTGCGGGGAAGTTGTCTTCCTCTCTGAGTATACGAACGAACTCCGTGACTTGTTCCAGAAGTTCCTCTACTTCACTAAAACGATCGGAGAATGTCATATCAGTCACACGTTCTTCACCAAGTGTGCTGAGACATTTCTCCTTCAGCAATTGACGTATCTGATCGAAACCTATCTTTTGTTCAAAATTTTGCGGGTATATCATGGGCATAGCCTATATATTATGTGGCAAAAGTACAATTAATTCGCGAAAAAAGAGAAAGTATGTTTGCAGAATTAAAAATGATTTGTACCTTTGCACCGCTTTCAACGGAAAGCCTTCTTGAGAAGGAAGTTTTGGAGAGGTGGCAGAGTGGTCGATTGCGGCGGTCTTGAAAACCGTTGTGCTGCGAGGCACCCGGGGTTCGAATCCCTGTCTCTCCGCTGAAACCTAAAGACATTAGGTAGCCAATCTAAGACAAGTCCCGTAAAATCAATGTTTTACGGGACTTTTTCTATTTGGTCGGCAGACAACCGAAAGACATGAAAATGCCCACTTTTGACAAAGTTCCGTTACTAAATCGTTACTGAAAAACAACCCATGAAAATAGTCATAATATAAGCAAAAATAAGTAAATGAGAGAAATAAAACTCTGCATTTTTTGCATTTATAAAATTTCACATCTATTCTTCATCCATTGCCACCGCCAATACAAATAGCAGCTACACCCTCTTTTAAATAGCAGTTACAAGCCAACTTCATACCTTTTGAGGTTTCCGGAACAAGCGGTTTCGGGCAGACAATCACAACACGGTCATCCGTGGACGGATTTTTGCCGCCATTCTCCGTTTTATACTGTCCTATCTGTTTCGGAATACGATATGAAGCATTGATTTTATGGGTAAATAACCGGATCTCAATAATTTGAAGTACCGGAAGAAGAGGCTTAACAGCCTCTTCTTCCGGCGTGGGGATGTTGGGTTTACAAATTGGGGTTCAGTATAGAATCTTCGTAGGGGTAGGGTGAATACATACGGCTATCATCCCATGTACCACTGACAGATACAGCTTCGTTTCGCATAATGCCGGGAGCCACTTCGATCATCGGGTTTTCTTTACGGTATTCAAAATGATCTTTGAAACGGTACATGCGGAACATGTCACGTGCACGGGTGGCCAGTCCGGCCCAGTAGTATCCTGCTATCTCCCAACCATGTTCGTTATAAGCAGCTTCGGCAAGCTCATCGGGAGTCATGGAGATACTGTAAAGATTGGATAATTGGCCGTCGGCACGGTTACGCACATGATTTAACACATCTACCGCCTTAGAGGTGACTTGTCCCGAACGGCCGATAGCTTCGGCATACCAGCAGTAAACTTGTGAAAGGCGGATCACTTGGATGGTCTTTTCGCCAAACTGTGGCAGAGGGGTAGGATTGGTATAGTCAAACTCTGTACCTCGTTCTGTACCTTCCACGGTTTTCATAAATACCGGCGCCACTACTTCGCGTGAAGGAGGATCGGTGTCGTACCACCAATCGTGTAGTTCACCATCGGCCAACATAATTTTAGGAAAATAAGTGGCATCTTTGCGGGGACCTTCGGGGAACTCTTTCCAGAATTTGATCTCTCCATTAGTATCACCCCAACCTGCTTGTTTCTGGTCTAACAAGAAGTCGGCCAACGGAGTCATCTGTGGGGTACGGTCGCGGTTATAGTAGATACCGAGCAATACTTCAGGATTGGCTGCGCTCCACTGAACGGAGTATACTTGGTTGTATTCGTCCAACAGGCGGTAATAGTAAGTCCCATTCTCTACACCATTTATTACCTCTTCGGCTTTATCCGCTGCCAGTTTATAGTATTCGGCTCCTTTGTTGAGTGGCCATCCGGCCATACACATATACACATAAGCCATAGTAGCTTTCACCGCTGCTTGGCTGACAGCGATATTCACTCCGTTCCGTGCATAAGGTTCGGAATCATACATTACAGGACAACCGGCTTCGGCGATTTTCAGGTCGGACAGAATAAGTTTGTATACCTCCTCAACCGGAGTAAGAGTGGCATTGTAATTGATTTCTTCTTCCAACATTACAGGTACGGCTCCCCATGTAGTTACCAGATAAAAATAGGAATAGGCGCGCCAATAGTGTGCCTGGGCAATGGCGCGGGTAATTTCTTCCTTACTGGTGTCTGGGGTACGGTCAGCATTATTAATAATAAAGTTAGCAGCTTTGATTACTAAGTATCGCTGTTCCCACATACTGACGAGCCATGAATTGTTGTCCGTCACGTTATATTGATCATGTTCACGCAAAGGCTGTTTGTTACTGGCGGGATGAGTAGACAGATCGTCACCTGCCAAGAAGTTTGTGCCACAATAATTATTCTGGGCTTGTGAGGTAGCTACCACAGAGTAGAGTGCGTTGAGAGAGGCAGCCAAATCTTCTTTATTACTGAAGAAACCTTCGGTAGTAAGCTGTCCGTATGGCTTTTCGTTGAAAAAGTCCTCGCAGGCTGTCAGACTAAAAGCTACAGCAGTTGCCAGTAGGGTGGCTTTAATATGATGAAAATTTGTTTTCATGTCTGTATGCTATTATAGGTTATTAAAATCTAAGTTTTACAGCGAAGGTAAAAGTACGTGGTACAGGGTAGGCACCATAATCCAAGCCATCGTAGCCGGTATAAACTTCAGGATCCATACCCTTATATTTAGTCAGGGTAAATACATCCTGTGCGCTGACTGTTAGTTGGATACCGGCAATTTTGGTCGCGCGGCGCGGGATGTTATAAGACAGGCTGATGTTTTTCAGCTTCACGAATGAGGCATCTTCCAGCCAGAAGTCGGAATTGGCATAGCTTTTATTATCAGTGTTACTGATACTGGGGTAGAGCGCTTCGGCTTTATTATCTACATAATCCCAACCCCGGAAGTAAGCGTCACAAAGACTGATGAAGCGTGACACACCACTCATTGAAGCAGTGGTGAAACGGCTTATATTTAATCGGTTATATCCTGTAGCTGCATTGAAGAATATATTCAGTGTCCAGTTTTTCCACGATAAAGTGTTGTTCCATCCCAATGTCCATTTCGGACTGGATTGCCCTTTGATAACAAGGTCGGCTGAAGTAGGGGTTGTGGTCAACGAACCGTCCGCTTTCTGATAGAGGTTAGCTCCGTTTTCATCAAATCCTTTCCATTGGTACACGTAGAATGATCCCAATGGATAACCCGGTTTCATGATTTGCATGGCTCCGCCCAGATCACTATAATTGGCACTCAGTACGAAGTCGTTACCTGCCAGGTCTATTACTTCGTTCTTTATATATGAAGCATTGAAAGAAGTCTCCCATACCAGAGTACTCTTGACAGGAAAAGTGCTGAACGAAAATTCCACACCGGTATTGTTCAGTTTGCCCTGGTTCACCCAATACGATCCGCCACCATTGTAACGAGGTACTTGTTTTTGGAAAAGTAGATCTACTGTGCGCTTTTTAAACCAGTCTACTGTAATGTCTATGCCCAGTAGGCTTACGTCCAGACCTATGTCATATTGATATGTCTTTTCCCATGTCAGTTCGGGAGTGGCAAACTGGTTACCCCAGTAACCTGTATAGCCGGTGGTGGTACCCCATCCATAGCTAGTACCCGACAACATTCCCAACGTACTATATGCCGAAATGGCCTCGTTACCCGTTACACCATAACTGGCGCGTAATTTCAGTTGTTTTAGTATTTTTTGATTAGCCATAAATTTTTCTTTGGCTACATCCCATGCCACGGCAGCCGAAGGGAACCATCCCCAGCGGTGGTCTTTTTGGAACTTTGACGAACCGTCGGCACGGAGAGCGGCGGTCAAGAAGTAACGTTTCTTATAGTCATAACTGGCACGTATGATACCCGATGCAAGCGAAGCTTCTGTATATGAGTTGCTTTCACTTCGTACAGCGGCATTGCTTATATTCCAGTAACCTACACTTTCATTATTCAGGTTCGAACCACTGGCACTCAGACCGGTATCTATGGTACGGCTGATCTCCCACACTCCCGTGGCAGTCAGCGAATGGTCACCCCACTGTCCTTGGTAAGTCAAGTTGTTGGTGTTTTGCCAGTAACGGTGCAGGCTGCTACTGTTACTCATACTGTTGATGGCTCCGGGGGCTATCAACTTGGAACTGAAAGAGTAAGAGGGACTATGATCGTAGTCGTAACCTCCCTGTATGTTGAATGTCAATCCTTTAGCAATTTTAAAGAGTAGATTTAGGTTGGCGTTTACATTATAACTATACGAATCGCTGTAATTTTCCATTGCCACACCGTAAGGATTATTTCCCGTACCGATATTGTAGGGGTCGTTGTTATAAATACCTGTTTCAGGATCACGTAATTCCATGGTGGGTGAAAAATTCAGTACGTGGAACCAGCTGGGTGCACCGTTTTCTTGATGGATAATGGCTGTATTCAGACGGGCGGACAAAGAGAGCCACGGACGAATGTCGGCGTTTATATTGGCGCGGAAACCATAACGCTTGTATTTGGAGTTGATGGTGACGGCCTGTTGGTCCAGCACATTACCCGAAAGGAGGTACTTCACCTTTTCCGTTCCACCGGATATGCCTACATTATAGTCTTGGCTTAAGGCAGTACGGGTCATTAAATCTAGCCAGTTGATACCTTTTGTACCATTGCGGTAGGCTTCCATATCTTCTGGAGAGATGGTCTGCGAACCACGGATGTCATTTAATGCCTGGGCGTACTCGTATGCATTGAGTAAATCATAGTCTTTCCGTACTGATGACAATCCTATCTTAGCGTCGAAAGTCACTCTGGCCCGTCCTTCCTCTCCACTTCGGGTAGTGACGAGGATGACACCATTGGCTCCGCGCGAACCATAAATGGCTGTGGACGAAGCATCTTTCAGGATTTCCATGGACTGGATGTCCTGAGGATTTAGTCCGTCCAGCCCACTAGACGAAATAATTCCGTCGATTACATACAACGGATCACTACTTTTGTTGATAGATGTGGTACCACGGATACGTACTTTGGCTCCTGAACCGGGCATGCCGCTGGTGGAAGTAACTTCTACGCCAGATGTACGTCCCTGTAAGATTTGTGAGACATTGGTCACAGGCTGACTTTCAAAACTACGCGTACCGACAGTGGATACGGATCCGGTCAGGTCACTTTTTTTCACTGTACCATAACCCACCACTACCACTTCTTCCAATAGTTGGTTATCCTCTTTTAGAATGATATTATAGAACGGAGTTTTACGGCTTACACGCGTCTCTTGTGGATTGTATCCGATGTATGAGATGACAAGAATACTTCGGGGTTCCACTTCCAGTGTGAATTTTCCATCTACATCGGTTACAGTACCTGTTTCAGGATGCCCTTTCACCACTACTGTGGCACCAATGATACTTTCACCATGTTCATCACTGACGAAACCTTTTACAATTTTTTTACCATCTGGAGTTAACTCGCCCCCCGTATCGATGGTAGCAGCACTTTCGATGGTTGTTTCTACATTCCCTTGTAAGGGTGACGCCATTTGTGCGGATAGGGGGGTAGATAAGAATAATAGAATATAGATACCCGTTACCCATATCCTTTTTCTTTGTGTTCTTTCTCTCATATTAGTAATATTTTAAAACAAAATCTGTATGAGAAAAAAGCAAGAACTGTGCCGAAAGTAGGTATTATGTATATATGATATTGATTAATAGTGTTTTATCCTGTTAGGGCATATAGGGATGTTGTGGAAAAGTGTGGAAAAAAGTGTGGAAGTTGTGGAAGAGAGTGTGGAATAATCTGGAGACTTGTGTGGAATTGGTCATAGAAGTCGTATTTAAGAGATATCGGATAGGTATCAAATAAGGCTGGGGTGTGGTTGTTCATAGATTTAAACGATTATCATTATGTTTTCTGAACTTAAAACTTTATACTTGCCACTTAAAACATCCGGGTGTTTTACCTTACAACATGGGGATGTTTTCGTCAACAACATCCGGATGTTTTGGGGCAATACATCCGGGTGTTTTAAATGTCGGATCATAATAAGTTGACTGTTGAGGCTTAGTTCTTTCTGTACTGTTTTATGGGAAAAGCCTGACTTTTATTAGGAAAAAAGGAGTGATGATTTGGATATCTCAAAAAGATGTCTTACTTTCGCGCTCCGAAAACAAGGAGAGATGCTCGAGTGGTTGAAGAGGCACGCCTGGAAAGCGTGTATACCCCTAAAGGGTATCCGGGGTTCGAATCCCCGTCTCTCCGCAAAATAAATCTGATAAAATTGAGACAAGAAACTGTAATAAAGGTTCTTGTCTCTTTTTTTTTAGGCTTAAGATAGATTTTGATGAAGAAAAATTGTACTTTTGTATATAGATGAAGAGTATATACATAAATGCTCTTATGGATTTCGGAAATAAAACACATAAAAATAATCATCCAATGAAAAACATTCTTTTCTTTTTGTTTTTGGGCATGTCATTTTGGGCTCCACAAATTGTATGTGCCGGAGATAATTCTTCTCTGAGAAATCAGGTTATACCTATTGCACCTGAAGTATGGCAATGTAAATCACCTCAAGATACTTTTTCCAAAGAGGTGAAATATCTTTTGCGGCAAAATAATAAGTATTTGTTGAATATGTGGTATAATGATGTAAAACATTTCAACGATCAGAAGGGGCAATATTTGGATTTTGGAGGAAATACCGAACATTTCATTCGTCCTATCTCTCATGCTGCCTTTACGTTGGCTGTATGCATAAAACTTAAAGTTTATGATGCGAAAGTAATAGGAGTGACTGAAAAGGGAGCGTTGGATATACTTTGTCGTCTGGTTCGTTCTGTTGCTTACAGGCATAAGGCGAATTCTAATGAAAAAGGATGGGGAGATCAATGGCAAAGTGCATTATGGGCTTCTCAGGTGGCCGAAGCAGCTTGGATGGTTTGGGATAAGCTGTCTGATGACGATCGTGAATTGGTATGCCGTATGATGGTGCATGAAGCTGATCGTTTCTTGAACTATGATATTCCTTATTATCGCGATAAAGCTGGAAATATTATTTTTAAGGGTGATACAAAAGCAGAAGAAAACGCGTGGAATTCAAACATACTTACTATAGCTACAGCTATGATGCCTAAAGCGGCAAATTATAATCGGTGGATGAAAAAGAATATAGAGCTTCAACTTTCGGCTTATGCTACACCTGACGATATTCATCGGGATACAGTGATAGATGGTATTAAGTTGAATGATTTTCTACAAGGCAGTAATGTAAATCCTGATGGAACGGTGATCAACCATTCTATTATTCATCCCGATTATATGGTTGCTTTTATGCACAATGCTACAAATACTTGGGTTTATAATCTGGCACGTTGTAAGCCTTTACAGTCTTCTGTTTATAATGGAGAACTTCTTTATCATACTCTTACCGAGCGATTGTTCAATGGTAAAACTATCTATCAAAAGACCGATGATGGGCATGCATCTTCTCTCATGTACTATCCTGAAGGTAATGATTGGGGAACAGGACGGCAAGAAAATTACTGGTTGATGGATATTATGGCTCATATTTTTAGCTGGGATACCGGTCTTTCAGTCAAAGCTATGGATTGGGCTAAGGCCAGAAATCAGCGAATGTTGGAAATGATGCAACGCAGTACTACCGGAAAGTTCTATCAAGAAAAGACTGAAAATAGTTTTGCATCACGCGAGGAATGGTTTGGTGCACAGATAGCCTGGGGATACTTGGGATGGTGGCTTTATAATTGTATGTAGCGGTATCAAGATTGTTTTCTTGTTTTTATCCTTTTCATTATCTATATTTGTAATATCTTGTTTAATTAAAATACTAATAATATGAAAAAGTACATTGCGGAAATGGTTGGAACCATGGTTCTGGTATTGATGGGATGTGGTAGTGCGGTATTTGCAGGTAGTGCGGCAGGGGCGGTAAGTGCAGGGGTAGGTACTCTGGGAGTTGCTTTCGCTTTTGGTTTGTCTGTAGTAGCTATGGCGTATGCCATTGGTGGAATTTCTGGTTGTCATATTAATCCGGCTATCACATTGGGCGTTTTCTTGTCAGGGAGAATGACAGGAAAAGATGCGGCTATGTATATGATATTTCAGGTAATTGGAGCAATCATCGGTTCGGCCATTCTTTTTGCGTTAGTTTCAACCGGAGGTCATGGAGGGCCTACTGCTACAGGTTCTAATGGCTTTACTGATGGAATGATGTTGCAGGCTTTTATTGCGGAGGCTGTATTTACATTTATTTTTGTGTTAGTGGTTCTTGGTTCAACGGATGAAAAGAAAGGTGCAGGCGCTTTTGCTGGTTTAGCGATAGGTTTGACTCTGGTATTGGTGCACATAGTCTGTATTCCTATTACAGGAACTTCTGTTAATCCTGCACGTAGTATTGGCCCGGCATTGTTTCAGGGAGGTACAGCTCTTTCTCAATTGTGGTTATTCATTGTAGCTCCGTTTGTTGGTGCTGCCTTAAGCGCTATTGTGTGGAAAATACTGGCAGGAGTGGAGAAAAAGTAGAAAAAGTATATTTTCATAATTTAGGAGTAAAATCCGCTCCTAAATTATGAAAGTATTAGAAACGTTTTATTTTTTTGTAGCGAAATGTCTCACTATATCCGTTCCTTTGAAATAAATAATCAGTGAGCAAACGATAATTATCATACCTGTCACGGTACTGAAAGTGGGATGTTCGTCCGCCAGCATCATCCAGCTTAATATAGCGCCGAGTATCGGATTGATAAGACGGCACATGTTGATATCGCTGACTTTAGCTCCTTTGCTTTGGAGTGCCATGAACCAGAAACTAAAGGCAAACACGGATATAAATACCAGGATGCCGAGACTGATATAGAAACCGATAGGTTTTCCGATAAAAGTGTGATAACCTTCTGTGCTGAGTCCGACAACATAGATAAGGACACCGCCAAAGAACATTTGTACGGCGTTCAGGAAGATGGGATTTACTTTCCCTTTCTCTTCGGACACGGAGATGGCGGAATATCCTTGAAAAACAATACTCAGAAGTAACAGGACAATACCTGTGATACCTTTCCAATCCAAAGGCTTACCGTCACTTCCCATTCCTACGATGAGTAGTAACCCTACGAGACTGACGATGAGGCTGACTATCTTGTGACCGTTCAATTTATCATCACTTGCCAAAAGGTGGGCTAACAGAACATTGATGAGTGGGGTCATGCCCATGATGATGGAGGATATGGCTCCACTGACGAAATCTACACCGAAATAAAAAGCGGTGTAACCCATAAACATGTTAATGAAGATCAGGTTGAGGAACAGTTTTTTATGTTGCTTGATTTCCTGCCACATCCCTTTGTGCCAGGTATAGGCGAACAACAAAATGCCTACGCTGATGAAACGGATACCTGCGAAGTTCATCGGGGTAAAATCATAACTTAGTCCTTGCTTGATAAACGGGTTGACAATAGCCCATAATATAGACGCCAGTATAGCGTATAAAAGTCCTTTTTTCATATTTATTGATAGTAGTTTTGCAAAATGAGTTGCAAAGATACGTCTTTCTCATGAAAAAGGTGCTCTTTCTCATTAAATTAGAAATTAAGCCACCGTTTGAAGGCGGAAAGTTTTTCTTCGCTAATGGTTATCTTACCCTTGAATGGTGGACGGACGGTGACGGACAGTTTTCCATTGAAATATGGTTCTGCATGGTCTATAGCATCAATACAAAGGATGATTTGCCGATTGGCACGGAAAAAGCGGTCGGGATCGAGCTGCTCCATCAATTTGTTGAGTGAAAGCTCGATGATGTGTTCCTGATTACTGTGGGTAACGGCGAAAGTCACTTTATTTTCCGAATAAAAATAGGCGATGTCACTGACTTGCAAAGACCAGAAACGATCTATGCCATAGATAAGAAAGCGAGTACGGTATTGTTTCTCTCTGGATTGAAGAGCTTCCAGAAGGATAGGCAGGTATTCATCGGGACGGATGCAGCTTTTTTCTTGCTGACTTTCGTATTTCAAGATGGCATCAGATAGGCGTTGTTCATCTACGGGCTTCAGTATATAATCGATACTGTTGACAGTAAAAGCACGGACGGCATACAGATCGTATGCGGTAGTGAAAATAATGGCAGAAGTAGGATGTGCCGCAGAGAGGAAATCAAACGAATTCCCGTCGGCAAGCTGGATATCCAGAAATATAAGGTCGGGGTGGGGATGAGCGGCAAACCAGTCGATGGCTTCTTCCACGCTACCCGGCAAAGTGGTAATGTTCCACTCCGGACGCAAACGGGTAATCATGGAGTGTAACAGGCGTGCTGCGGGTATTTCGTCTTCAATGATGACTATATTCTGTTTATTCATATAATAAAGGTACTTTTACGGTAAATATTCCGTCTTTGTTTTCGATTATGATATCTTTACCAGATATCAACTTACATCGCTTGGCAAGGTTTTTCAGACCTACACCTGAAGAGACTACACTCTTTTTGGGATGTATGGAATTACTGACTATCAGGTATTTGTTTTCGATATGGATAGTGATAGTCATCGGTTTACTTTGTGTGATAGAATTATGTTTGATGACATTTTCTACCAACAGTTGTAAAGTGAGGGGAGGTAATGCGCTATCCGTATATTGGGCAGGAATATCGCTTTGACAAATAAGGCAATTACCTAAACGAACTTCGTGCAGAAAAAGGTAAGAACGCATAAATTCCATTTCTTCGGTGAGAGTAACTGAATTTTTATCTTGGCATTGCAATACGTAGCGGTAAACACTGGACAGGTGTTTAGTGAAATGTACTGCATTAGCGGGATTGTATTCTATTTCGGCAATAAGCGTGTTCAGGCTATTGAACAAAAAATGCGGGTTCAGTTGGTTTTGTAGGGCAGTGTATCGAGCAGTGTCGTTTTCGGATTGTAACAAGGCTGTCTTTTTTTGTAATCGTAGAGTGCTCTGGATGGAACGGTTGGCAAGTAATAATCCTAGTATAACCAACTCTACCAACCAGACTACTATCAATAGTCGCCACCCGTTGTTGGGAAAGAGAAAAGGCTCTGATACTCCGGCCAGTATCTTGGCGCACACAAGCAGGCTGTAATTCAGTAACAGGAACAATAGCATTACCACTAAATAAATAACGGGTATTTTCCACCGGGAACGGAGGTTTACGGCATATTGTGTGTTGACCCATGAACTGAGACGGAGCATGGCATACCCCAATACATTGAAAGCCAGGATAAAGAAAATGAATGCACCACGCGAGTAAAGTGCATCGGCTATACGAGGGGTCAGGTTGGTGTAGTTCACCAACAGGAAATAGGAGAAAGCTCCCAATCCTGAAAACAGAATACCGTATATCAAATTACTCCATTTCATATTCATTCTTCTTTTTCCTGACAAATCTATAATATTTTGCGGGATATCAATACTTATGCAAAGCTTTTATTAGGTCGGAATAGTATCCTTGTGCAGAAACTTTGGCTTGTACATAGTTTATTTGTGATGCCTGGCGGTAGGTTTGCGCCTCGATGACATCGATGACGGATGTTTTTCCTTCTTCATAACGTTCCAGGGCTTTCCGTTCGTTTTCACGGGCTTTTTCCAGTGAATTACCTGTAAGAGATACTTGTGATATGGCTTGTAATAAGGAAGTATGAGCTGTTTGTACTTCCAGATTAACGTTATCGGTTATTTTATTCAGGTAATCATTAGCCATACCTACTTTCCAGGAAGAAGCACGTTTCTCATTACGGCGTTTCCCCCATTCGAAAAGAGGAACAGATAGCTTGGCATAAATGGCATAGTTGGGATCGAGATCACTTTTGAAATTATAACCCGGGGAGGAATAAGTACCATCCGCACCGATGTAGAGTTGAGGTTTGTATTTGGAGTCTGTGAGCTTACCGGTGCTTTCAGCTATCCTTATTTGGTCATGGGCTATCCTTATTTCGGGACGGTTACTGCCATCTGTAAGTAATAAGTCCTCGGATAGAGAGATGTTGGGAACAGTATCTTCTATCTGGGTTTCAGCTTTGAGCTCAACTCCTATCAGTGAGTTGAGTGCCATGCGTCCGGTATCGAAATTGCTTTGTGCCTGTAATACTTGGTATTGGGCTTCATTTAATTTGACTTCTGCCATAAGCAGGTCTTGCGGGTCTGCAAGGCCGACCTCTACACGTTCGCGGATGGTTTTTACCAGTGAAGCTACGGAATTACGGTATTCTGTGGCGATGCGGATTAGCTCAAAGCGGGCTACGGCATTCCAATATTGCATATCTGTTTGGTAACAAACAGATGATTGGAGTAGTTCTGCCTGATGTACGTTCATGGACTGTTGATACTTTGCCAGACGAATCGTTTCGAGGATACGTCCACCGGTATAAAGGGGTTGCATCAGTGAGAGAGAAGCACCGTATTTCATGTCGCGCCCTTCAAAAGTGAGAGGGTGCCCGGTTTGAGGGAGATTCAAGGTCAATTCTATGGGATTTCCGGTATATTGGAAATTGGCCTCACCGGAAAGCTTAGGCTTTAAGTCGGCTTTGGCAGATTTAATCAGCTCCATACTGGAGGCGATATTCTTGTCTGCTGCTTGTAAATCGTGATTATACTCCAGTGCCATAGTCCGATATTTCTCCAGCAAAGAATTTTGCTGGGAAAATACGGACGGGACACACAAGAAGAAAAAGAGTAAAATATATATATGTTTCATACCTATTTTATTTTTACTTTATAGAATAAGACGTATAATGCCGGAGTGACGAATAGGGTCAGTAGTGTGGCAAATGTGAGACCGAATATGATGGTAGCCGCCATACCACCGAAGGCGATATCGAAGAGTAGAGGTATCATGCCCAGAATGGTGGTGGTAGCTGCCATCAATACCGGACGCGTACGCGAAACAGTGGCTTCTATCACTGCTTTATAGGGCACTATTCCTTCACGACGTTGTACATTGATTTCGTCTATCAGTACAATCACGTTTTTGATAATCATGCCGAGCAATCCTAGCCATCCGGCTATGGGGAAGAAACCGAAATCAAAACCGGTGAGTAGCATGCCTATGGCAACACCGATAAGTGACAGCGGCAAGACGCACAGGATAATGACCGGTTCTCGGAAGTTACCGAACAAAGCTACCAATATTACGATGAGCATGAGAAATGCCAGCGGAAAAAATTTGGCAATAGCCTGCATTGCTTCTGCTTGGTCCTTGAACTGAGAATCCCAGAAAAAAGTATAACCTTCGGGTAAAGCCATGGTTTCAATTTCCTTACGGATTTCTCCATGTACCTCTGCCATGGTATGTCCGGGTTTTACGCCGCACATAGCTGCCATACTGAGCTGGCGGTTATAGGTACGTATCTGTGGAAATTCCCAACTCGTCTCAAGACGTTCCGTTACTTGTGACAACGGAGCGGAACGTTCACCGTTCCATACGGAGAAGTCGCCGAGGGAAGTGGCATCCGTGATATCATATCCTTCGGATTTCAACAGGACAGGTACTTTCTTCTCGTTGTCACGGTAAATACCGATTACCGTTCCGTCACTGATGGATTTGACGGACTGCATCATTTGGGCTTTGGTGATACCCAGTTCTCCGGCTTTTACGGGATCGTAAACCGGGCGCAGCATCAATGACATATTACCCCATTCATTGCGGGCGTCCGCCACTTTGGGATTACGTCGCATGATCTCAATGGCCTGTCCTACTAGAGAGTCCAGTACGGCAGGATCGGGTCCCAGGAAACGGGCTTCGATGACAGCTTCCGTCAAAGGACTCAATTCGAATTTGTTTACCTTGATGAGTGGTTCGGGGAATTTCAAACGGATGGAATCTTGCAACATCGCATTGAGCTGGCGTGACTGTTTGGAAGTGTGGCACTTCACCAAAAGTTGTGCATAGTTGGATTGTGGCCCGAATGAGACATTGGACAAGTAGTAACGGGGAGGGGTTCTGCCTACATAGGTAGATACCATTTCCGTTTGTCCGTGTTGACGGATATACTCTGCCATCTCTTCGGCCAACTTGTCGGTTTCATTGATATTGGTACCCTCGGGAAGCCATACGTCTAAGGTGAAATATTGCTTATCCAACGCCGGTACGAACACTTTCGGGATGAATTTGAAACTCCATGCGGAAAGTATCAGTAATAGTATCAGGCAGCCTACAGTGGCGTAGCGATACTTGATGACCTTATGTAACGTGCGGCGGAACATATTGTAGTATTTCCCGTCAAAAAGTGCGGTTTTCAGTTCTTCGGGGCGGGGACGACGTACAAACTCCTGAATGAAGAAAGGGGTTTGCGTCAATGCGAACACCCAACTGAACATTAGGGAAACCCCGATAACTACTACTAATGAAGATAATAATTCGCCTGTGATGTGAGGAGAATAATAAATAGGCAGGAAGGTGAGTATGGCGATAACCGTTGCTGCCAGTAGCGGTAGTGCCGTAGAGGAACAAGCGCGCATGATGGCGACACGCTTCCTCATGCCCCGTTGCATATTGACTAAGGCGGAATCGGAGACGACAATCGCATTATCGACCAACATACCCATGGCGATGATTATGGCGGCAAGAGACATACGCTGTAAAGCAATGTCTGTACAAAGCATTACAATCAAAGTGGCAAAGATGGAGAATACCAGGCCACTACCTATCAGAAGCCCGTTCTTGAACCCGATGAAGAATAAAAGAATGGCGACAACGGTCAGGACGGAAATGATAAGATTTAGAATAAAACCTTGGTTGGCTACTGCCGATTCATAACCCTGATCGTAAATGGAAACCAGTTCGTAACCTTCGGGCATATCTTTGGATAATTGGCCGATGCGTATTTTGACGGCTTCTGCCATATCCACAACATTACCGGTGGGCACGGTTGAAATTGCTATGCCTATGGCAGGCTGTCCGTTGATACGCATCAGGTTGGAAGCAGGAATCTGGTAACTTTCTTCAATCTGCGTGATGTCTGCCAGACGGAAATGTTCGCCTGTATGTGATACGATAGTCAGGTTCCGGATATCATCCAATGAATAGAAACTTCCCGTAGACTCTATACGGACACGATTAGGACCCACATCTATTCCTCCGGCATCCACCACTTTGTTTTGAGCTTCGAAAGCATGGATGATATCAGCTGTAGTGATGCCACTGCGTGCCATGACAGAGGGACTGATGGAGATATCTATTGTAGGGGTTTGTGTTCCATATATTTCAACTTTCGCAACATCTTTGATTTTCAGAAGTTCGTTTTTGATAATTTTAGCATGGTCTTCCAGTTCACGATAGGTGTGTCCATTACCTGTCAGCCCGTAGAATACGCCCAATACGTCACCAAAGTCATCATTGACAACGGATGGACCTGCTCCGGCAGGTAATTTACTTTGTACATCGTTTACCTTCCGGCGCAGTTTATCCCACAGTTGCTGCATTTCGTCGGCACGGATTTCTTTCTTTACAAAGACGGTAATCTTTGACAATCCGGCACGATTTTCTGTTTTGAGATAATAGAGCTCGCCCATAGATTGGATGGACTCTTCGATTACATCCGTTACCTGTGACTGTACTTCGGAAGGGGAAGCACCCGGATATGGAGTCAGTACCAATGCTTGCTTGATGGTGAAAGGGGCGTCTTCCAATTTCCCCATTTTGATGTACGAAAACAGTCCACCTGCCAAGACCAATATCAATAGCAGGGTGGTGACTGCTTTCTTCTGTAGAAAATATTTAACCGGTTTCATGAGTTTTTCTGTTTAGTAAGGATGGTTACTTTTGTACCGTCTGATAAGAAGCGGAGTCCACTTGTAGCGATAGTCTCCCCTTCGTTCAGGCCGGTTGAAATTTTAGCCTTACCTTCCGGCAAAAGTTTATCGATGGTTACTTTTCTACGCTCGGCTTGTGCGGTAGAGGTAATTACCCAAACGTAATTACCTATTGAAGGACGGTGGCAGAGTGCTTCCTGGGGGATGCAGACCCCGGTAGCACCCTCTGTTTGCGGCATGCTCAGCATCGCTTTGCCGGACATGCCTGCCAGCAGTTCACCGTTTTCATTGGGTAACATAGCCGTAAGCAGATATGAAAGATTATTACGGGTAGTTCCTTTGGATATTTCAATGATTTTTGCACGGTAGATTTTATCGGGCAGAGCATCGAAACGGATTTGTACGTTGTCCAGTGACCGTGTGGCGTAAGCAATCTCTTGAGGTACATAAATCTCTATTCTCAACTGATGGATATCTATTAGGGAAAGTATAGGTTGAGCGGCTTTGACGTCTTGGAATTTCTCAATGTAGACTTCGCTTACATATCCGTTGAACGGAGCTGTCAGACGGGTATCTTCCAATTCATTGACTGCCGTTTCAAAAGCCATTTTAGCTGAAATATAATCAGCTTTGGCTTTCTCATAGGCACTGGCTGAGATATTTTCTTTTTGATAGAGTACTTGAATACGCTCAAATTCAGCTTTGGCTTGATTATAGACTGCTTCTGCCTGTTCTTTTCTGATCTTGAAATCACGTGGGTCTATTTCAGCGATAATACTGCCCCGGTGGTATTGGTTACCGGCATATACATCGAAATGGTCGATGGGGCCGCTAACTCTGAATGATAATTCAGACGTTCGGAACGGTTGGGCAATAAATGGAAATTCTTTTTGGCTCTCCTGTACGGAGGCAATGGCTTTTGTTGTATAAACTTGTAGGTCTTGTTCATTTTTCGTATCCTTACCATTGCAGGCACTAAATACAAGGACAAGACTGGACAGTAGAATGAAATGTTTTTTTGTTTTCATATCCCATTTTGATTTTCGCCAAAATTAGAGAGACTATCGAAACCTTATCGGAAAAAAATCTCTGAACCCGGAAAATAGAAAACCTAGAAAGGTGAAACGGGATATGAAATACAAATGTTACATAAAGATGATGTGCCGTTTCAACATATTTGTTACTTGATTTTTCAGTTGGTTGGCATTGATAGGTTTTGCCATGTAGGCGTCAAAACCATTTTCCATAACCTTTTGCTCGTCTGAAGCATATGCAAAAGCTGTGACGGCGATGATAGGTATTTGAGTGGAGTACTTACGTATCTCTTTGGTTGCTTCATATCCATCCATCACCGGCATGTTGATATCCATTAAGATGAGTTGTGGATCATATTCTCTGAATAGTTCTACCGCTTCTTGTCCATTCCAAGCATGTACCAGATCATAATCTTTCTTTAGAATCGATTCTATCAGGCGATAATTACTATTATGGTCTTCGGCGACGAGAATAGTAATTTTTTGTTTCTTTATTTTTATCGGTTCGACTTTTAACTCTTCCTGTTGATAATCGGTGACCGGGACATAAGGGAGAGTAAACCAGAAGGTAGATCCTTCATCAGGTTTGGAATTCACCCCGATATCACCACCCATGTTTTGGACAAGGGTTTTACAGATGGAAAGTCCCAATCCGGTACCTTGGGCAAAGGTATTCAGTTTGACAAAGCGGTCGAAGATGTCTTCCTGCTTCCCTTCGGGTATTCCACACCCTGTATCGGAGACATAAAAGAAGAGAGTATTGTTATCCCGTTTTTCGTAACCGAAACGGATACTACCTTTTTCGGTAAACTTGATAGCGTTGGTTACTAAGTTGATGATGAGTTGTGACAAGCGATTTCGCTCGGCATGAATATGTAATTCCGGTATTTTGGTTTCAAAGGAGAGGGTTACTTCTTTTTCGGCAGATAGTTTCAGGCGGAGTGAACTTTCCAATTCTATCATTACTTTGTTCAATTCAAAATCAGAATAAACAAACTCCATAGTACCTGCCTCTATTTTAGAGAGATCAAGAATGTCACTGATGAGTTGCAATAACAGAGTATTGTTGTTTTCAATGATACTGATATATTCTTGTTTTTCTTCTTCAGCTTCTGTGGATGCCAAGATACCGGAAAAACCCACGATAGCATTAAGTGGTGTACGGATTTCGTGGCTCATATTGGCAAGGAAAGCGGATTTGAGCCGATTGGACTCTTCTGCACGGGTTTTAGCTGAAATCAAGTCCGTCTCCATTTTCTTCCGTTCGTTGATGATTAAGGAAGATCCTACTAAAGTCAAAGGGTTACCTTTTTCATCATAGCTTTCTATGGCAGCCTGAGCTTCTACCCAGTCAACATGTTTGATGCCGTTGAGGCGGTTAATCACACGATATTCTTCTTTCACTTTAGAGATACGCCCGGCTATCAAGTCGGCATAGGCTTTTTTTACTTTAGGAAGATCTTCTTTGTATATTTTGGAGAAATATTGGCTGTCATCCACTGAAAGTTGTTCTTCATTAATTTCTACATTGGCATTACTCAGTTCAATCGGTTTGTTTACATCGCAAAGAATAGTGTGGTTCTGTATATTCCACTTCCAAGGAACGATATTGGCTACTTCGAGGGCCATTGAGAGTTTATGGTTGATAGAACGAAGTTGCTTTTGAGTATTGTGGAGTTCTGTACTATCCAGACAAAATACATCCATAAAACGCCCGTTTCCGTTGGCATTGACTACTATATCGTAGAAGATGTCAATATCTTTGTAATAATAGGAGAATGTGATGGAACGTTTTTCCTGCAGGGCTATATTCATAAAATGCAAGAATTGCGGCATGGAATCGGGGAACATCTCACTTCCCCGTCTGCCGATGATATCTTTACGTTTGAAGAATTTTTCTTCAAAATGTTTGTTTACATCAGTACATTTGGTATCAATAATTTTACCTTCTTCATTTTTTATCAGTTCTTCGGATATATAAAGAATGGGCATATTATTGATAAGGCCATAATATTTTGTGGTAGTTTGCAATTCTTTTTGCTGGATACGCTTCATCCTTTCAAGTACGCGGAGACGATGATATTGGAAAATAAGCAGCAAAAGTATGATGATGCATGTGGCTCCTATTATTATATACTCATATTTTTCCCAAAAAGTAGGAGGGGCATTGTAGAAAACCGTATTTTGGGGGCAACGTTTGGGGTCTAGATTACGTTGAAGCAGTGATTGGTAATTGAATGTCGGGGCTGCATCAGTGGCATGATAGAAAGGTATTTCACGGGCTTGTTTCCCATGTAATATCTCATTGATGGAATTGAGAAGATGATTGATGTAATTTTCCTCATTGTAAATGTATCCACCTACTATTCCTCCTTCTTCGTCAATTCCTATTGTTTTGGAAGAAAATAAGGGTACGGGAGAAGTGGCTATGATACGGTGGGAGTTGGTGGTCATTATTGCATTTCCGTCAAAGTCTTTTTTACGGAGCCAGGATGAAAACAAGACACCGGTAGTTTGGGTGTCTATTTTGTTCAGGATACAGAAAAGGCTGTCTGTACTGGTTTCCTTGGCTGAAATAAAATTATATTCCAGTGTAGGATATTTCTCACGGATTATTTTTGACAGGTCATAATCATTTTGCTGGCAGATATAGGTCTCGTCTCCAATATATAGAATTTTATTCATTTGGGGAATAAGCTGTTTCATGAGCTTTATATTTTCTTCCAGAAAAATATTGGCGTGTATCATGGTCATATTTAGTTCTCCCTGCATATTGATAAGGGGGATACGTTGTTCTTCGCTGAGAGCGTGTCCCATACCGATAATGTCTCTGGAACCTGTATAATCGCGTTCACCGCATAAAACCATCGGGATATCAGGCCACACCCTGTTCAGGTCATCGCATAAAATGAAACTTGCGCTTCCTATAAATACGATAAGACTCGGAACATGGGTGGAAAGTTCGTTACATATGTTTTCTTCGAAGGATTGTAGTTTGCTCGTATCTTGCGTAAGCATTTTTAAATGCGCTGTGTATATTCCAATCTTGTTATTGCGAGCCACCATGTTGACTATCGGGGTGATGAGATGAGTACTCCATGGATTGGAATCATTATAGGTATTGATGATGAGTATATAATCAATACTATTGTCTGTGTCTTTCCCCTGTGAAAAGGATGTATTTAGTAATAGGCAGAATATAAGAAACGCTACTTTATAGATAACCTTCATGTCGTTCTTTGGTAATTTTGGTGTTTTGAAACAAAGGTATATATAAATAGTCGAACAGGCAAAAGGTTATGGATGTTTATATATCCAAAGCAGGACGATATGTTTTATCGTCCTGCTTTGGGGGAATGTTAGGGAGGAGTGCTTCCCGCCAGTTTACATTTCTTTGTCCTTCAAATTTACTGTGATGTAGCGCTCGCCATCATATAAGCTTCTGACACGGATATTTAGTCCTTTTTTGCCTTCCAGTTGGTTGGCTATCTTGTCTAACTTGAAAGAAACAAGTCCGGTACCCAATAAACGTTGTTCGTCTTTATATGCATTATGGCGGAATTCAAGGGTAATGTAACCCTCTTTATCATTTTTACCATCAGAGGCTTCATTTATGACCAAATTCAGCATGTGCTTTTTCTCCGGATTGTCATTATGAAATAGTTGATACTGAATATTCAGATAGTCTCCCGTAATCCACAAGTTTGTTGCATTGATACGGTCATCACCGATGCTATCGGCTTTTTCTTCCGGCATGGAGTAGATATCTTTAGTCAGTATATTTTCGATGTGGTTTATTTGGGCGTTATAGTCATAACCGTCCATTTTTTCATCTAACAGGTTGAAGTAAATAAATGCACGTTGACCTTCTGTCAATGCGTAATTGTTAATGTACGCAGTATCGCTCGGATACATCTTGCTTCCATCATCCAGGGAGAAATAATAATCCTTCCCTTCAATAATTCTTATTGTACCGATGGTGAGTGATGAACGCTCTCTGTCATCCCAATCATCCAGACATGATTGCAACAAGGGCATTGTAATGACTAAAAGTAGAAATGCGTTAAGAGTTATTTTGAATTTCTTCATAAGTAGAGGTTTTGTTAATTAATTCAGTCTTAATTCTTGTATGAAGAAAATGCAGTCAAAATGTAAATACTGCACAATAGATTGTTAAAGAAACCAAAGTGTGAAATTCTTATCTCTTTGATGCAGTATTTTTGTTCCCGTTGCATTTATAGGATAAACACGTGTTAAAAGGAAGAATGGAAGAACAGGAACTGGCAGAACGGTGTAGGCAAGGAGATAATCTTGCCCGCAAAGAACTGTATGAGCATTATGCAGGGCGTATGTTCGGTGTCTGCCTTCGTTATGCGGGTGATCGTGAAACGGCGCAGGATCTGATGCATGACGGTTTTTTGAAACTTTACGATTCCTTTGATAAATTCACTTGGAGGGGAGAAGGGTCTTTGCGGGCATGGATGGAGCGTGTGATGGTGAATACGGTTTTGCAGTATTTGCGGAAGAATGATGTAATGAATCAGTCGGCTGCGTTGGAAGATGTCCCCGAGGTGTATGAAGAACCTGATGCGTCGTCAATGGACAGTATCCCTCAAAAAGTATTGATGCAGTTTATCAGTGGACTTCCTGCCGGTTACCGTACCGTATTCAACCTATATATTTTTGAAGAGAAATCTCATAAGGAGATAGCCCGATTGTTGGGAATTAATGAGAAATCGTCTGCTTCACAGTTGACACGTGCTAAGGCTGCTTTGGCGGTAAAGGTGAGAGAGTGGATGAAAAAGAATGGATAAATGAAAGAGCGTATGGAAGATGAATTGTGGATGCGAAAGATAAAAGAACGGTTAGAAGACTATTCTGAACCATTACCTGTTTCCGGATGGGAACGGCTGGAGAAGGAATTGACTGTATCTAAACCTCCTTTGGCAGAGAAAAGGCGTATCATTCCTTTCCGTCGGTGGGCAGTAGCTGCTGCGGCTGTATTATTGGTGGCTGTATCTTCTATCAGTTTATGGTTACTGCAAAGTCCGGTGGGGGATGAGGTGCGCAACGCGGCAGTTCCTTCATTGGCTATGCTTCCTGATAAATTGCCGGAAAATCGGTTGCCGGATGTACAGGCAAATTCATCGGAACCAGCTTTCCACAGCAGTGAAAATAAATCATCGGCAGGTATGGGGCGTCGTTCTTTGATGGCACAGCAAGTAAGTGTGGCGGATGAGACGGAGGAAGAAATGGATTTACAGGTCCCGGCAGTAGAAAATATGGTGAAGGCAGATAAAGAAGAGGTAGTAGAAGAGTCTGTTGGCCGGAAAGAAGAGACGGCTATGTCGCAAAGGGAGAAGGGAAGAAAAGAAAAAGTAATGCACCGTAGTCCGTATGGAAAAGATAAGTTATTCTTACCAGTTGAAAAGAAGGGTACTAAATCGCGTGGATGGTCTGTGGGTTTGTCAGTAGGTAATACAGGTGGATTGGCCTTGGGAGACAATGCAATGGGAGAGAATATGCTACAGAATAGTCCCGGTAGTGGTTTTGGTGGAAAAATAGACTTGTCTTCAACGGCTAACGGAGTTTTGGCTATTCCTGAGGGAGAGGAATTGATTTTTAAGGATGGGCTACCATATCTACAGAAACGTGCTACTCGGATAGCCTCTATTGATCATAAGCAGCCATTGAGTTTCGGCTTTTCCGTAAGAAAAGGATTGGTGAAAGGTTTTTCTGTGGAAACAGGTTTGACATACACTTATCTTGCTTCGGATATCAAGTATGAGGATAGTTCGGAAAAGGTGAATCAGAAGTTACATTATATCGGTATACCTTTACGGGCAAATTGGAATTTTATAGATAAAAAGTCTTTCACGATGTATGTTGCTGCCGGTGGTGCCATGGAAAAGTGCGTATATGGAAAAATTGGCAGTAAGGATGAAACAGTGAAACCTCTACAATTTTCAGTGATGGGAGCTGTCGGTGCGCAATATAACATAAGTAATAGAGTGGGTTTGTATGTAGAACCGGGAGTGGCTTACTTTTTTGATGACGGTTCGCAAGTACAGACGATACGAAAAGACAATCCGTGTAACTTTACGTTGCAGGGAGGAATAAGATTGACGTATTGATTCTTTTTGTTATTCTTGTAGGGGGAAAATGATTTTAACAACGTACAGATTGTAATAAATAATTCCCCCTTTAGTTAACAATAACCTTTTCAAAGTATTCTTTGAATAGTTTCTCTGCTTTTTCCAATTGTCCAGGAGTGTTTTCCTTAACTTCTTTTAGTTGGTATTTCCAACCCATTACTTCATATTTGTGTACTCCTAAACGATGATAAGGAAGTATTTCTATCCGTTGTATGTTTTGATACTTTCCAAACTGTTCGCCCAACGCACGGATGTCTTCCTCAAAATCGCTGTATCCCGGTACTAAGACATAACGTATCCAGAAAGGGCGATTGTGTGTTTCCAGCCAAGTAGCTGTACGTAACGTTTGCTCGTTACTGCGACCGGTCAGTATATGATGACGTTCGGGGTTGAATTCTTTGATGTCAAGTAATACTAGATCTGTCAATTTAAGCAATTCTTCAATTTTTTCGTTCCAGATCCCCCCATTGGTGTCCAGGCAAATATGTATGCCATTGGATTGTAAATCTTTGAATAGAGGTATCAGCGCCTCTGCCTGCAAAGTCGGCTCACCACCGGAAAATGTGATCCCTCCCTTCTTTCCGAAAAATGCCTTTTGGCTGATTGCCATTTGTAGTATTTCATCGGCAGGTGTCGGGGTGCCGCCTTTTACATCTATCGTATCCGGATTGGCACAATATAGACAGCGGAAGGGACAACCTTGCAGGAAAACAACAAGTCGCAATCCGGGACCGTCGAAAGTACCCATCGATTCGTATGAATGAACTTTAATCATAATCGTATCATATAAATATGAATGTATTAAAAGAGGACACGGATTACACGGTCTTACTCCGGATGTGTTTATTCAATCCGAGAAATCCGCATGATCCGTGTCCGATGAATTATACTCTCAACTTAATTGTTACATGCTTTCGTGGAAGCTGCGGCTGATAACCTCCAGCTGATGTTCGCGACTCAGTTTCACAAAGTTTACAGCATAACCAGAAACACGGATTGTGAGTTGTGGATACTTTTCAGGATGTTCCATTGCATCTTCCAGCATTTCACGGTTCAACACATTTACATTCAAGTGGTGTGCACCCTTTGTGAAATAACCGTCCATCATCGTTACCAAGTTTTCAACACGATCTTCTGCCGTAGGACCGAGTGATTTCGGGACGATAGAGAACGTGTTGCTGATACCGTCTTGTGAATCACGGTAACGCAGTTTGGCTACTGAACTCAATGAAGCGATAGCACCGTTCTTGTCACGTCCGTGCATCGGATTGGCACCCGGTGCAAAAGCCACGCCTTTGGCACGACCGTCGGGAGTAGCACCGGTTTTCTTGCCGTACATTACATTGGAAGTGATAGTCAGCAATGACAGGGTAGGACGGGCGTTCTTGTATACCGGCAACTTTTTCAGTTCTTCGCTGAAATAGTAAACCAAGTCTACACCGAGATGGTCTACGCGGTCATCATTATTACCGAAACAAGGGAACGAACCTTCGATGTCGAAACCTTCTGTCAAACCGATCTCGTTGCGGCGGGCTGTAACTTTGGCATTCTTGATAGCAGACAGTGAATCGATAGCAATAGAAAGTCCAGCCACACCGTATGCCAGATTGATACGTGGATCAGTATCTATAAATGCCATCTGAGCCTTTTCATAGTAATACTTATCGTGCATATAGTGGATAATATTCATTGCTTCGTTATAGACACGGGCAATTTCTGTCAGCACCTTCTTGTAATTGGCCATTACTTCCTCGAACTTCAATGTATCGCTGGTCAAAACAGGAATACCCTTCACCATTACAGTTCCTGTGTTTTCGCAACGTCCGCCATTGATAGCCAGCAATAGTGCTTTGGCAAGGTTGGCACGTGCACCGAAGAACTGTATTTGTTTGCCGATAGCTTGGTAGGATACGCAACAAGCAATGCCATAGTCATCACAGTTACGTACTTCACGCATCAGGTTGTCGTTTTCGTATTGGATGGAGCTGGTATCTACTGAAACCTTTGCGCAGAAATCTTTGAACCCTTCCGGTAATTCAGGACTCCATAGTACAGTCATGTTAGGCTCGGGCGAAGGACCGAGGTTATATAATGTCTGCAAGAAACGGAAAGAAGTTTTCGTAACTTTCACACGTCCGTCATTGAAACGTCCACCGATAGCTTCAGTTACCCAAGTCGGATCCCCAGCGAAAATATCGTTATACGATTGCATACGTAGATGGCGTACCATACGCAGTTTGATGACGAACTGGTCGATCAATTCCTGAGCGAAAGTTTCATCAATGTTGCCATGAGCTAAGTCGTATTCGATAAAGATGTCGAGGAAGGAAGAAACGTTACCCAAAGACATTGCGGCACCATCTTGTTCCTTTACGGCTGCAAGATATGCCATATATACCCATTGAACGGCTTCTTGGGCAGATGTAGCAGGACGGCTGAGGTCCAGACCGTAATATTCGCCCATTATTTTGATATCCTTCAAAGCTTTGATTTGTTCTGATACTTCTTCGCGCAAGCGGATACGGGCTTCAGTCATCGGACCGGTCAAGTTATGTAAATCTTCCTGTTTTGCTTCGATAAGGCGGTCGATGCCATAAAGAGCCAAACGGCGATAGTCACCAATAATGCGTCCACGAGCATAATTATCGGGAAGTCCTGTAAGGAAGCCTAATGAACGGAAAGAGCGAATTTCTTCAGTATATGCATCAAATACGCCGTCATTGTGCGTCTTGCGATAATGAGTAAAGATTTCTTTTACTTTATCATCTACTTCTACTCCGTTTTCACGGCAAGCCTTCATCACCACATTGATACCACCGAAGGGTTTGATAGCACGTTTTAGCAGTTCATCAGTCTGTAAACCGACGATGAGTTCGTTTTCTTTATCTATATAACCTGCTTTGTGTGATGTGATAGTCGATACAGTAGTATAGTCCAATGAACGGACACCGTTGTTTGCAGTTTCTTCTGCCAAAGCTTTTACACAGAGATCCCAAATACATTTGGTACGCTCAGTAGGCCCTTGTAAAAAGGAAGCGTCGCCAGTGTAGGGTGCGATGTTTTTACTGACGAAATCACTGACGTTGATTTCTTTACTCCAAAGCCCGTCGATAAAGGTTTTGTTCAATTCCATAATATTCTTTTTTTGATGGTGGTTAGATAATGTTATCCTTAGAAGGTGCAAAATTACGGAAAAATTTCCGTAATTACATAGTGATAATACTCATTTTTATGTTGAACAGCATAAAATAACTAATATTAGGTAACAAATACTGTGAAAGATAACTTTTCTGGAGGTTATCAATTAATATAGTATTACTAACAATTAATAGTTTTCTCACTAATATTTATTCGTTTGAAGTGTTTTTTTCTTCCTCCAATATCTGACAGCTGAAAATGTAAATTATAGTAATAAAAGGAATAATATCTTCTTGTCTATAATTTACTTATCGAGGTGCTTCAGGAATATTTTATTCCAAATTATTTGTGAATTAAAAAAGAAATACTACCTTTGCACCGCTTTCAACGGAAAGCCTTCTTGAGAAGGAAGTTTTGGAGAGGTGGCAGAGTGGTCGATTGCGGCGGTCTTGAAAACCGTTGTGCTGCGAGGCACCCGGGGTTCGAATCCCTGTCTCTCCGCAGAACCTACTGGACAAAACAAGACAGTAAGTGGACAAAAACCTACAAATCAGCGATTTGTAGGTTTTTTTATTGCCTATAAGTCTTGTTTCCAAGACAACAAAAGGACTTGAAAAGACATAGTTTCGTTACTAAATCGTTACCTATTCCCTACCGGACAAAAACGGTAACGATTTGTCCGAAAATGACCGCAGAAAGTCCGAACTTGTCCACCGTCTAAATATCTCACATTTAAAGCGTTATCATTGGTTTTGCAACTTAAAAATGTGAGGTTATGAAGAGTACATTTAAAGTCCTTTTCTATTTAAAGAAAGGCTCTGAAAAAAAGAACGGTGAAGTTATGATTATGGCAAGAATTACCATTGACGGTAAACTTTGCCAGTTCAGCACAAAACAAAGCATTTTGCCTGATAGCTGGAATATCGCAGCAGGAAAAGCCAAAGGTAAGGATACAGGTAAAATCAATGCTTTATTAGATGATATAAAAGCATCCTTAAGCAATATCTACCACGAACAACAACGGCGTGACAATTATGTAACAGCCGAAAAGGTGAAGAATGAATTTTTGGGACACAGTGAGAAATACGAAACCGTCCTTACCCTTTTCAAAAAGAACAATGACGATGTTAAGCAGTTAGTCGGTATATCCAAGACGATTGCTACCTATCGTAAATATGAAGTGACCCGCCGCCATCTTGCCGAGTTCATCCAAAGCAAATATAACGTATCGGATTTTGCGATAAATGAAATAACACCGATGTTCATTACAGACTTCGAGTTATATTTGCGTACTACCTGTAAATGTGGTTATAACACGACCGCTAAGTTCATGCAGTTTTTCAAACGTATTATCCTGATTGCCCGTAATAATGGCATCTTGATAGGCGACCCATTCGCCAGTTATAAAATACGTTTGGAAAAAGTGGATAGGGGTTACTTGTCAGAGGATGAAATAAAAATCATCCTTAAAAAGAAGATGGTTTCTGAACGGTTGGAAAACGTCAGGAACTTGTTTATTTTTTCCTGCTTCATGTTGCAAGACATTTGACTTCTTCTTTCTGATTGATATACAAAGAATTAGAGAATACCTATTCTTGAATAGGTAACGATTTAGAAACGAGCAAACTGCACATATTCGCCATGTTTTGCATTAAGTCTAAAGAACGCTTTATCACTCTGCAAAGATAGAGTTTTTTGTTTGTCTGCTATTTTTTCTTGCCGTAATTTTAATAGTTAGTTCCTATAAACTTTATAGTTGTCGAATTTTATTTTTACTAATTATCATAATAAATGACAGATTCTAGTCTGAGTTATTCTCTGGCTGAAACATTGAGCAAACAGAACCTGTTCAGCAACTTCACATAGGGCAAATGAACTACAATATGCTGTGAAAAATGTTTTACTATGACATGATTGAAAGTCATGAGTAATTTCTGAATTAAGAAATAACTTAAGTCAATCCGATAAAAATCTCATTTTACAAGAAGTAATATCATTTGTTTTTATCAAAACTATGATTTTTTTCAAAGAAAAACACTGACTCAATTTTACTTTTATTTCTTTGCAAGGTCTTTTATATAGAACGCCCATTCGAATGAGTTCATAAAAAGGTTCGTGGAACATGAATGTATAACGAAATAATACAATAACTATGTGTACAACGAGAAAATGGAAAACAGGAATACTGTTAATCGCGATGATATTGGTTTGCGGAGCTGCAAATGCACAACATTGGCATCGGCATTATCGTCCCAACCGGGTTGTCACTGTTGTAGTTCAACCTGACGTGATATCCCATGTAAGTAACCGTTTCAACCCAAAGGAGCGATTGGCGATGGCTATAGCTTATCTGGAAACGCATGAACACCTTACTATCAGGCAATATGCAAAAATGACACACCTTAGCATGGCATCGGCGGAAGCTGAACTTGACGCTTTTGTCATGGATAAGAAAAAGCCCATACGGCTTGTAATCAGAGGAAAAAAGAAAGTGTACATCAAAAGGCAATAGGATATGAAGAAGAATTGGAAACTACTGATATTGGGAATGACCGCTATGTGTTTGCTACAATCTTGTGTAACCGTGCGCAAGGCCCGCCCTCACCATCATCACCATCACAGACATTGTATGCTTCTTTACCAACAGCCTACAGGTACGGATTCGTTGAATGTACCTGATACTTATATAGCAATAGAAAACCCGATAAATTATGAACGTAAAGGATGACAAGGAACTTGTGTGGCTGACAGCTAAAGATCCGGAGAAAGGCTTCCGTTATCTGATGGCGAAATACAAGGAAGCAGTTTACTGGCATATCCGAAGACTGGTCGTAGCTCATGAAGACGCACAGGATGCAACGCAGGAAACGTTCGTCAGGGTGTTCCGGTCTTTATCCGATTTCAAAGGTGAATGTACTTTTCGCTCTTGGGTATATCGGATTGCTACTAACGAAGCCTTACGTCTGCTTGGGAAATATAAGAAAGAAGAACTGGTGTCATTGGATGACTCTTTCAGCGAACTAAGCAGCCTGATGGCTGATGAATATGTCGATTACAGTGATTTGGAAACCGTCAAGCTGCAAAAAGCCATTTTGTCCTTGCCTACCAAGCAACAGCTGGCTTTTAACCTGCGATACTATAATGAATTGGGATATGACGAGATTGCCGGAATCATCGGTTCAACAGTAGATGGAGCAAAATCCAACTACCATATCGCCAAAGATAAGATTGTCAAATATATGAATGTTAACAATTAGATGTATGAAAAGAGATTTTGATTTCGACCGCATAGGTAAACGTCTTCCCTATACCGCGCCCGATGGCTTTCTGGATGATATGGAAAACAACGTATGGGAAACTGTAAGACAGGAGATGTTACCTTCCAAACCCAAACATCATTTTCGTCTTTGGTATTCTTTGACAGGAGGACTTGTGGCAGCAAGTATTGCACTATTGGTTGTCTTCAATTTATTGCCTGATAATTCAAGAAGTGATTTTGAAGATGTTGAAAAGGCTTTTTCCAATCTGAGCAGTAGTGATCAGGATTACCTGTTTGCAACTTATCAGGATGACTTATTTATGAAATTTTGAACGAGTAAAAAATAAAAAGACATGAAGAATATCATTAAAGTTCTTGCACTTGCAATCGCAATGGTAACTATCAGCACAAGTGCTTATGCCCAAAAGAATGAACGGCAGCGCATGACCAGAGAAGAGTTGGCCGAAACCCAAGCCCGGTTTATAGCCAAAGAGATGGCTATGGATGACGCGACAGCCACGCAGTTTGTGGAGACTTTCTGCCAGTTCCAGAAAGATATTTGGGCACTTGGCTCCCGTCCTAAAAGAGATACCTCTCATCTTTCGGATAAAGAGGCTGAACAGGCAATGAATGAGAGGTTTGCTCATAGCCAAAAGATACTTGACTTGAGGAAAAAGTATTATTTGAAATACTGCAAATTTTTAACACCCAGCCAAATAGAGAGAGTATATGAACTGGAAAGAGGAATGATGAACAGGCTGTTCAACCGTTCCAAAGACAAAGGAAACCATAAATAGGACAAGATTATGAAAATAAAAGTATTTGGCATATTTTGCCTGTCGTTTCTGATGGCGTCAGCCTTGTCTTCATGTGACAGTGAAGAGATTATAGACCAACAGGAAGAGGTGTCCGGCAATGAAAATCCAACCATGACCGTTCTTGCCGAACAAGTGGCAGGAAGTGACGGGTATGATGAAAATGGGGTTACTGCGTTGAATTTCCCAAGTTCACAGAATTTGCACAGCATATCCAGTGGCTTGAAACTGAATTCTCAGTTGTCCGGAATCACAAAAATAGAGTTGGAAAGTGTAGATGGTTATGCCTTGGCCGGAACTGTCGGTATCCAATGGGGAGAAACAGCGGAAACACTTGTCGGTGAAGTGGAAAATGCCAACTCCATTTTGGTGTTCAATGCCCCGGATGAAAACGGTCTGACTGCCGGAAAAGACTACTACATTTTTACCTTACCCTGCGACCTTTATGGAGGTTATCGCTTGTCAATCTATCGGGAAGGACTCGTGGCACATTATTTTGGTGTACACCAGACCGTAGAATCAGGTTCGTTCATAAGTCCCGTCGATTTGGAGGAGGATGAACTGGAATTTGACGATCCGGATGCACCGCTCGTGGAAGAAGAACGACCGGAACTGGATGCCACGACAACGGCACTTCTCCGTCAATATCAGCAAAATCCTACGGAAGAAAACAAGCAGGCGTTATTGGATCAGATGGGTATCCGTTACGACAAGGTAGTAGCTCGCAAGAAAGCCAAGCTCCGTGAACTGGAGAGGGAAGCCTTAACTTTGGATGTGGTGGAAGAAATGCAGGAGATTGTGGATGAGATGGTAGAGAACCGTGATATCCGTCTCGAACAGCAGTTACTGCGCCTTATAGACCCCCGGAATGATGACAACCCCAACGATGCGTGGATGGTACTGCGCGGTGCGTCTGCCCCCAATGCCTACATCGGTTATGCCCCTGTAACCAATGCGGAATATGCAGCCTTCAAACCAAATTTTACCTATGAAGCCGGACAGGACAACTATCCGGTAGTGAATATCACGATTGCGGATGCCACGGCTTATTGCGATTGGCTTACGGCACAGGATAATTCGCATAGCTACCGTCTGCCTACCGACGAGGAATGGATTCTCGGTGCAGGGCATATGCCGAAGGACGTTGTAATGAACGCCGACCGTGTGGAGACGGGACTGACACCTGTGGATGCTTACAGTCAGACAACAGGTGCTTGTGGAGGCATTGACTTTTGGGGCAACTGTTGGGAGTGGACTTCATCCACGGATACAAACGGGCAGTATATCATTAAAGGCGGCAGTTGGGATTCTGAACGTGACGATTGCCGTAGCGAGAAATCCGATGTCGTAAGAATTGGTACACAAGGATATGCCAATGTCGGTTTCAGAGTCGTAAGAACTGATTCTATTTAATTCTCCAAAATAATATACGAATATGAAAAATTTGTTTTTAGCAATGGCTGTTGCTATTGTGACGGCCACCGCTGTGTCCGCACAAGACAGCGACAAGGAAGATAAAATCGTGGTTTCAACCCTCCAGACGGATAAAGCGGATGGATACGAGGGAGATCCCTCCAACCGATGCGGTATCAAATTCAATTTCCGGCTTACAGGCGTGATAAAGGTAGAACTGGAAAGTGTGGATGGACTTCCATTGGCGGGTGTAGCAACCATTTGTAAGGATGTTCAAGGAAAAACAGCAATCGGTGATATGGCACATACAAGTACTATCATTACATATAGTGCGAGCAATAAGTCTGGATTTATACCCGGAAAAGACTACTACATTTCCACCTTGCCTTGCGACCTTTACGGAGGATACAGGCTCTCCATTTACCGGGACGGACTTGTGGCCCATTATTTCGGTGTGCATCAGAAAGTGGACTTGGGAGAATTTATCAGTCCCGATGATTGGGTGGAAAGTGAATTGGAGTTCGACAAGCCCGATGCCCCACTCGTGGAAGAGGGACGTCCCAAAATGGATTCCAAGACGCATAACCTGTTCGTCCAATACTGGAAGAATCCGACGGAAGCCAACAAACAGGCGTTACTCGACCAGATGTGTGTGCGCTACGACAAAATAGTGGCAAGAAAGAAAAATAAACTCCGTGAACTGGAACGTGAAGCCCGGACTTACAGCATAGTGGAACACATGCAAGGTATTGTGGACGAGATGGTGCAGAATAGAGATACCCGCATACAACAGCAATTCCTGCGCTTTATAGACCCTCGCAGGGACGAGAACCCGAAGGATGCGTGGATGGTACTGCGCGGTGCATCGGCTCCCAATGCCTATATCGGCTATGTACCGGTAACCAATGCCGAATATGCCGCATTTAATCCTCGATTTGCCTATGATGCAGGTAAAGAAAACTATCCGGTGGTAAATATCACCATTGCCGATGCCACGGCTTATTGCGATTGGCTTACGAAGCAGGATCGGAAGCACATCTACCGTTTGCCAAGCGAAGAAGAATGGATTCTCGGTGCCGGACATATGCCTAAAGATGTGGCTATGAACGCCAACCATATTGAATCAGGATTGACGGCAGTGGATGCTTACAAACAATCCACAGGAGCGTGTGGAGGCATTGACTTTTGGGGAAACTGCTGGGAATGGACTACCTCGACCGATGCCGATGGGCAGTATATCGTCAAAGGAGGAAGTTGGGACTCCAAACGTGACGATTGCCGTAGCGAGAAATCGGATGATGTAAGAGTCGGTACGCAAGGTTATGCCAACGTAGGTTTTCGAATTGTAAGGATAGATGTCTCCAAATCCATGAAATCAAAGTTATAATCAATTTAATAATCAACCCGTAAAAGAAAATTCAGTATGAAAAGAATATTTTTAGTTATGGCCATTGCCATTGTTACAGTCCTTCAAGTGTCTGCACAAGACAACAACCGTCAGATGACCGCACAGCAGCGGACAGAACAGCGTATCAAGCAGATGGATGAAAAATTGAAACTGACCGATGAACAGGAAACAAAAATCCGTGAATTGTATGCAGACTTCAACAAGCAAAAATATCCCCGTGAGAAACGTAGGGAAGTCATGGAGAAATTGACAGCAGACATTTCTCTTCTCTTGACTGCCGAACAGCAAACCATTTACAAACAAATGACGGAACAGGCGATTGCTGAAATGAAGAAAGACAGACGTAACAAGGTTAAAGAATAAAAGTTAGTCATTGTGTGTTTCAAGGTCTGGACTTCTTAGCATAGGGAGTCCGGACTAATGACACAATTCTCATTGAAACCGAAGTATAATGTATCAATTTAGAATAATGATTAAAGTCCTGTTGCTTTGCTTATGTATGGTTGCTTGCAATGATAATGACAAGGGGGATTCTATAATACCTTCGGAGCAAGAACCTGAAGTTGGAGTTTCATCTGATTATACAGAACTCTTGAACAAAACAACACCCGTCCCGTCTGAATATAATCAGGAATTTGCATTAAAAGGGAGTGTTGTGCAAATTGATTATGACACCCAAAATTACGTGAAAGGAAATGGGGAAATGCGCAAGAATACTGCCTACATCTATTTACCGTATGGTTACGAGGAAGTATCTGACCAATGTTATAATGTATTTTATTTTGTACACGGCCATGGCGAAACGGCAGCTTCCTTCTTTCAAAATGAAAATAGGTTGTTATGTAAATTGCTGGATCACATGATAGGCAATGGTGATATGGCTCCGACTATCGTTGTCTCAACAAGCTATGTTTATGGTAATCCTGTTGATTACTATCCTGATGCAGATCCCTATTGCGAGGCTCTACCACAAGAACTGGTAAACGATTTGATTCCGATTGTAGAGAGTCGTTATCACACATATACTGAAAGCACCGATATTGTCGGAATAAAAGCGTCAAGAGAACATCGGGCTATCGGGGGCTTTTCAATGGGGGCTGTAACAACTTGGTATGCATTGGAACACACGCCGGATTGTTTCAAATACTTTATGCCGATAAGTTCTGATAGCTGGTCATTAGGACGTTTTGCAGGAATGGATTATCCGACTGAGACAGCAGAATATTTTGCCAACATTGTTCGTTCCGCCACTTCATCGAAGAATGATTTTTATATATGGGCTTGCAGCGGAACGGATGATGTCGCATACGATAGAATTTGGGCACAAGTTCAGGGTATGGCACAACTCTCGGACGTGTTTTCTGTCAACAATCTGACTTTCCATGAACAAGAAGGGGCTCGGCATGAGTTTCGTTCTTTAGCGGAGTATTTATATAATGCACTACCATTCTTGTTCCCCAATTGATAATATTTGAGGTTATGCTGTCAATGGCAGGCAATATGAAAATAATAATAGCTTTGTCTACAAATCCTATGACGATGAAAGACTGGATAGAGGCTTTAGATAATCAGATTATTGCTCATAAATGGAAAGTTTTGATTGGCAAGGGAAACATTTCGCACAAACAAGCGATTGAAAAAGCAAAAAAGAGTTCGCTATCTATCGCAAACGTGAAATGGATTTATTGGAAAGTGATTTTGATAAGGAAATCAAGAAGTTGAAAGATAATAAATAACGTGTGTCGTATGGGGATGGACATAATTGTTTTTATCAAGGCAACATTGGACAATCTGAATTTTTGCTTACCTTTGTTATTGGCTAATCATTCCACTTCAATTTGAAGCAAGATGAAGAAGGTAGCACGTTACAAATCCATTACCTATACCAAGAAAATGGATTTTTAAATATTTGAAAGATAAGGATATATCTTTAGAAAAAAAATTGTAGCTAAATTGTTACCTATTCCTTACCGGACAAAAACGGTAACGATTTGTTTATAAATAACCTGATAATGACTTAATTAGTTATAGTCCCTAATACTTTATAAAGATAATTTTGAAGCTTTGAATGAAGGTTTTGCTTTCTGTATTTCTGATTCGAAACCGAACCAATAGCCATTTTCTGCTTCTTCATCAGTGGGTAGAAAACAGAGACGAAGACTGTTGTTGTATTCTCCATATATTACATTCCAATTTTCTGGGGGAACTTGATGTTTGGTTTTAACCTTTTCTGCCGGGAGCTTCTTCAGTGACATACCGGCTTCTATCCATGCGATAGTAGCGATCGTTTGGTAACTAGGATAGTTCTGTTTGCAATACTCATAAAGAATAAGACCACGTTTTTCGAGACTCATAGGCTGATCAATGAGATTTGTACGTATCAGATGGTTGAGAAAGTCATATAAGAAATTCTCATCGTGTAATATCAATTCGCGAGTCAGAGTTTGCCAGGCAGCTGTATTATAGAAGCCATCTAGTAAGCGGGAAAGTTGCCGGGCAGTTTGCAATTCGCTGACACTGATTTCTCGTGTTTGTAAAACTTCGTATGGGGGTAGGGGAGAATATTGTATGCCAAGTTCTTCTGCACGTTTTCTCATTTCTGTACCGGGAAGTAGTTTTAGTGATTCCAGTTGTATTTCGCCGGCATTATATCTGGCGAGAGTACGTACATCCTCAAAGATTTCATTGAGATGATACAATGGAAGGCCGGCTATAAGGTCAGCATGGGTTATCATATTGGGTAATGAGCAAAGATATTTCAGTCCCTCTAATGCATCAGATAGCTTACCTATACGACGGCTTTGTTGAAGTACCGGTTCGCGGAGGCTTTGAATACCGGCTTCAAGATGGAGAAGTCCTTTGGGCAGTTGTCTCAATTCTTCTTTTAGCTCGTGGGAGAGAAGTGCAGGATGTATCTCTAAATGAAAACAAATATCAGGGAAATCAAGAAATAACTGAAGTAACTTTTTTGCCCGATGTGAGTTGTAATTAAATGTACGGTCAAGTACCCGTACGTTTTTTATCCCATGTTGATGGATGATTTGGAGCCGTTTACGAATGTTTTCAATAGATAAAGTACGTACTGGTTTTTCTCCTCCGCTGACACAGAAAGCACAAGTGTTGAAACATCCTCGGGTAGTTTCGAGCTGCACAAAAGGTTTGCTCCAATTGAAAAAACGACTTGCTTCGGGGGGGGTAAGATTTGAAAAGTTCGACACACGGGCTATGCCATTATCTTTGTATTTTCTTTCTGAATCAAGATAACAAAGGCCGGGAATGTCGTTCCATAGTTGTGGCTCATTCCAATGGGACAACCATTTTGGGAATGATTCTTCTCCTTCTCCTCTGAATACACAATTAATAAATGGATTTTTATGTAGGAATTCTTCATTATCTCCAAGAAATTCAGGACCTCCTAAAACGAAACAAGATTCGGGTAACAGTACTTTCAGTCTTGAGGTAATATGTAATAGTTGTTCATGGTTAAAAAGCCAAGTTGTTGCGGCGAGGATGTCGGGCTTGTATTGATAGGCTTCTTCTACAATACTACCTATATTTTCATTGATTGTAGCTGATACGACGTTCCATTCAATGGAAGAATCGTCTACCAACTGCGCATGCAATGCGGGGAGAGCTAATGAGGAATGAGCATAGGAACTATTCAGGTCTATCCAGAGAATTTTCATATCCGATTGAGTTATATTTTTGCAAAGATAAAGTATTTTTCTTGATTTGTTTCCTTTCACTTTGATGCTAAAGAAATACTTACCGAGTGCAATGAAAAACAATATATTACACAATAAAAATATGTAACGTAAGGAAGATGTTACGCTACATATCTTCTTTTCTTTTTGGGGCTATGACCTCTATAACGTAAAAGCCTTGTACATAAAAAAAAGAGGAAATTCATTTTGAATTTCCTCTTTTTGGGGGGGTGACTGAAGGGACTCGAACCCTCGACATTCAGAACCACAATCTGACGCTCTAACCAACTGAACTACAGTCACCATATTTATGCATTTCTTAAATGCGGTGCAAAGATAGAGATAATCTTTAATATTGCAAAGAATATGGCAAATATTTTTGTTTGTTTTTTGCTATTTGCTATTCTCTATAATTCCGATATTGTATCGTTGTAATAGTTTTCGTGAGTTTTTTAAAAAGATATTCAAGTGGTTACGAACCGTAGATGGTAAACTGTCTGAAGAAAAATTAACAGGATAAAGAATATAATTTTTTTCCCTAGTGAGGTTGGGATGTGCGGTCCAAACTAAATTATATCCGCAATGTATGACCCGAGGGAAGGGAAAAGAGATAAATGAGGATACAAAGGATGGAGAATAACTTTTGTCGGTAAATCTCGGATATACAGGTGGGGGGAGTGGATATTTTTCAAGTTCCAAGGTAAAGATTAGTCCACCATCTGTATTCGTCGCGCTCATATTGGAAATGAAATTGCCTAATGAATAGACTATTGCATGTTGTTGAAAGCCATTTGTACGTAATTCCATGGGTTGAATAACATGTGGATGTGAACCTATGATATGTGTTACCCCCTGCTGTAATAGCCAGTCGGCAAGTTCTCGTTGTTCTTTATTGGGGAGTGAATGGTATTCTTCTCCCCAATGCATACAGGCAATAATTACATCTGGTTTTCTAGCTTTAGCACTAGAAATATCCTGTTGGATGATTTCTTTATCAATATAGTTTACGATGTTCGGGGAGGAGACTTTTATTCCATTCGTACCATAAGTATAATTAAGTAAAGCAATACAGAAATTTTTCTTATAGATGAAAAGGGGATAATGTTGTTTTCGTTCGGATAGGTTTTTGTAAGTTCCAACATGTAGTACAGAAAGGGAATCAAGCATTCGGATAGTACGTTCCAGTCCTTTCTTACCACGGTCTAGGCAATGATTATTGGCAGTGAGAAAAATATCGAAACCGGCATCTTTGGCTGTCTTTAGAAACTCATCAGGAGCACTAAAGGAGGGATATCCATGATAAGGTTTCCCTCCAAGTGTTACTTCGAGGTTGGCAATAGCGATATCTGCTCTTGAAATTTGTTCTTTTACCTGCGAGAAACAAGGGGAATAGTCATACTTTCCATCAGAAGTACGTGCTGCATCTATTTGAGCTTGATGTTGCATTAAGTCACCAACAAATAATAGCGTAATCCTTTCCTGCGCAAAAAGGGTTACGCTATATAATAGAGTAATAAAAACGACAAGCGCTTTCATTGCTTCTGTGATTGGTAAATTGCTTTCTTACCTGCCAATAAAGTATTTTTCATTAATGAAACAATAGTCATTGGTCCTACACCACCCGGTACAGGAGTAATGAATGAGCATTTGTGAGCGACTTCATCAAACTTGACATCACCTGTCAGCTTAAAGCCAGACTTTTTTGTAGCATCCGGTACACGTGTAGTACCAACATCGATAACCACAGCACCTTCTTTTACCATTTCTGCCTTTACGAAGTTGGGTTGCCCTAAGGCGGCAATAATAATATCTGCTTCTTGGCACTCTTTTACCAGATCTTTGCTACGACTATGGCAAACGGTTACGGTTGCATCTCCCGGGTAAGCTTTTTGCATCATCAAGGCAGCCATAGGTTTACCCACAATATTACTACGTCCCAGTACTACGCATTTTTTGCCGGAGGTCTCTATCTTATATCTTTTCAAGAGTTCGAGGATACCATTGGGGGTGGCGGATACATAACAAGGTAGTCCGATAGACATACGACCCACATTGATAGGATGGAAACCATCAACATCCTTGCGGTAATCAATTGTCTCGATCACTTTCTGTTCTGAAATATGTTGGGGCAGAGGTAATTGCACAATGAAACCGTCAATGTCGGGATCTTCATTAAGTTCGCGTACTTTAGACAAAAGCTCTTCTTCCGTCACATCAGATTCGTAACGAATGAGCGAAGACTTAAATCCACATACTTCGCAAGCCTTTACTTTGGCTGCAACATAAGTTTCACTGCCGCCATCGTGTCCTACAAGGATTGCGGCCAGATGGGGGCGTTTGCCACCTTTAGCTACGATTTCGGCAACTTCAGCAGCGATTTCCTGCTTTACCTGTTCTGAAATTGTTTTTCCGTCTATTAGTTGCATACTATTTTCTGTTATTTATTTGTCATTATTTCTGTTACAGTTTGAATCATATTGTCACCACGAAGATTACGTTTAAGGATGATGCCGAATATAAATTGGTTGTCTCCTATAAGAGTGTTGTTAATATTCTTATTATCATCGTAATGCATCATATAAGCCATCTTTACATTTGCAGAAGAATTACTTAATTCTTCTTTTACTATATATGCACCAGCTTGTTGTTGTGTTTATGCAGAATTGCATACACAAAATATTACCAGTAGACTGATAGTAACTGCTAAAAAACTCATTTTCATAATGTATGCTATTTTGTGATTGAAATAACAAATGTAATACAATTCATCCAAGTAGCATAATAAAAAAAGGAGAAAGTTTACATGCTTTCTCCTTTATTATCTATAAAAAGATATTATCTCTTCATCTTCGGCATCATTTTTCCCATCTTACTACCTGTAACCATCTTCATCATCTTACGAGTTTGGTCGAACTGTTTCAGCAGACGGTTCACTTCCTGAATATTCGTTCCACTACCTTTGGCGATGCGCTGACGGCGTGAACCATTTAATATTGCAGGATTACTACGTTCTTCGGGAGTCATAGAGTGGATAATGGCTTCAATACTCTTGAAGGCATTATCGTCTATGTCAATATCTTTGATCGCTTTACCCACACCCGGTATCATTGAAGCAAGTTCTTTTAGATTACCCATTTTTTTGATTTGGGCAATCTGACTTAAGAAATCGTTGAAATCAAACTGATTTTTAGCAATTTTCTTTTGCAGGCGTTTAGCCTCTTCTTCGTCATATTGCTCTTGTGCACGTTCTACCAAAGAAACAATATCACCCATACCCAAAATACGGTCGGCCATACGTGAGGGATGGAACTGATCGATAGCATCTAACTTTTCACCAGTACCCACGAATTTAATGGGTTTATTGACCACTGAACGGATGGAAAGAGCAGCACCACCACGCGTATCACCATCCAACTTTGTCAATACGACACCATTGAAATCCAGTCGTTCATTAAATTCCTTTGCCGTATTTACGGCATCCTGGCCAGTCATGGAGTCTACGACAAATAGAATTTCATTCGGATTGATCGCTTTTTTAATAGCCGCAATTTCGTTCATCATCTCTTCATCTACAGCCAGACGACCGGCGGTATCGACGATTACGAGGTCATAACCTTTAGCTTTTGCCTCCTGGATGGCATTTTGTGCAATAGCCACCGGGTCTTTACTATCAGGTTCGGAGTACATAGGTACTTCAATTTGTTCGGCCAGTACACGTAATTGTTCGATTGCAGCAGGACGATATACGTCACAAGCTACCAATAAAGGCTTCCGGTTCTTTTTACTTTTCAGCATACGAGCTAACTTTCCGGAGAAAGTTGTTTTACCTGAACCTTGCAAACCGGACATCAAAATGACTGCAGGTTTGGTATCAATATTAATTTCAGCAGTTTCACCGCCCATGAGTAGAGTCAGTTCATCATGTACAATTTTCACCATTAACTGACTGGGCTTAACGGCAGTAAGTACGTTCTGCCCCAAAGCCTTTTCCTTTACTGTATCTGTAAAACTTTTGGCTACTTTATAATTTACGTCAGCATCCAAAAGGGCTTTACGTACATCTTTCAGCGTTTCTGCTACGTTGATTTCGGTAATTTTACCTTCACCTTTAAGAATTTTAAACGACCTCTCAAGTCTTTCGCTTAAATTATCGAACATAGTATCTAATTACAATTACTAAATTACAAATTACTCTTATTGAGCCGCAAAAGTACAAAAAATCCCCGTATTAGCTTTCTTTTGAAGCAGAATATTATTGTAGATTTAGAACCGGATAAGTAAAAAGAAGGGTAGGACCTGCCGATGCGTCTGCAATAATCTGATAACTTCCTCCAAAATGTTTTAATAGTAATCGATTAATGTCATGGCGTATAGAAACCTCCTGTCCGGAATATTGCTTGTCGGCCAGCGGACTGTTGATTACTTTGAAACAAAGCCTTTCGCAATTTTTGTCTAAGATAAAGTTTATGTTCCGTTCTTCGTTGTATGTAGTCGATGGGCCGGTAAGTATACTGATTATCATCTGGATTATCCGATTACAGTCAGTCTGTATGATACATTCTTTCACATTACTTTGGAAATTGACATGGAGTTTTGGATTTTGCATTTGTACACTATCTATAACATCGTGGCAGAGTTGTACAATATCATAATCTGTCAGTTGATATTTCATCATATCAGCTTCCAGACGCGAAAGATCTAAAACGTTATTAACCAATAACATCAACTTCTCTGTGTTTTCTTGGATAATACCGGAATATTCTCTACGGTTTTCTTCACTGATATTTGTATCGGTAACCATTAGTTGGGAAAAACCTACTACACTGTTAAGAGGAACACGAATAGCGTGACTCATATTAGAAAGAAAACGACTTTTCATTTCATTTGCTTCTTCCGATTTACGGGTAGCATTTTTAGTCTCTTTCTCCGAAAGACGGAGTTCTTTGTGTATACGATTGATACGTAACATATAGATGATGCATAATATAAGAACCACACCTACCACTACAAGGATGATAGTCTGTACATAACTTCTTAGTTTTCCTCGCTCTAATATCAACAGGTTCAGATGGTAGCTATCTTTGATCTCTTCTAGTTGCTTGTTGGATATTACTGTATTTATAGAGTCTTCAATCTGTATGGCTCTTTCATAAAGTGGTAATGCTTCAGTATATCGCCCCATAGCTGTTAGTACATTTGCTTTATAGCCAATCTCTTTAGCGTAATCAGATTCTTCGAACCCGTTTTGTTTCATCAAATGGATAACACTGTCGGCCAATACAAGGGCGGTATTATAATCTTTCATGTAGAGACAATAATCAATGGACATATTTTGGAAAGTCGCATGGTAGGGAAGGAAAGTATGTGGGGTAACATAAGTTTGCGCTTTTTTATAATGTTTTTCTGCAAGAGTGGGGTGGTTTGTCGCTATATAGAAATGGGTATAAAATATTTCCAAAAATAAGTACTGATCATACAGACTTTGTTGCATTTCAGGATTAACACGTATCATTTCATCTAATACTTTCTTTGTGTCATCCAGATATGTTTTCATATCAGTATAATTTTTTCTTTGATTACTGAAGTTGACTAGTTGGCACAGAATGTTGACCTGCGTACCAGAATGTGTAATCTGAGGTAATAGTTTATAGATTTTTTTGAGTATTTTTCCTTCTTCTGTCCACTGATTAGTTTCATGATATATGTTTACCATACATTGATAGGCAGCTACTTCTCCATCCACATTCTTAATATTTTGAGCTTTCTCCAGCATTTTAGACGCTTCATTAAACGCATATTCGTATTGTTTATTGTATATATAAGTGTTTATAAGAAGCTTCTGGGAATTGAAATAAACTTTCCAATACTGAATGCTTTGAGCTATCGGTTGTATGATACTGACCCATTTGGCAATACTGTCTTGCTCTTCATTATTATTGTAATAATAGAGGATATGAAAATAGGCACCGTTACAGAGGTAATGTTTATTCTTCTGCAATTTAGCCTCTTTGTATAATTCGCTGGCGAATTTTAAGGATTGCGGTGTACTCTGCATAGTAAGAGTCAATTGCTCCAACGCCTGTAAGCGTATGCTATCGTGAGACATTGTTGGCAATGATTCGATCAGGCTGTCGGTAACCAACTGATAATCGGCTAATCCGAACAATGTTTGCAGAATAAAGAGAATTATAAATATTATCCTTTTCATGATATAGTCTCCTCTTTTTTCTCATTGAGGTGGATGGGATGGATAAATACAAAGCGTGCCCCGTCTTTGTACTCTTTATCAATCCAAATTTTACCTCCAAAATGTTCCACTATCAGTTGACAGATAGACAGTCCCAATCCGCTACCTTGAGCATTCTCATCCAATTTTTCAAAGCGATTGAAGATTTTATCTTGTTTTTCAGCGGCTATACCACATCCGGTATCGGTTATGGAGAACTGTGCCATATCATTGTTACCAATTTCCAATGCAAGGGTAATACTACCTTCTGTTGTGAACTTGGTGGCATTAATAAGCAGGTTAATTAACAATTGTTGTAAGCGTGCTTCGTCTGTATGGAGTTCTAACTTTTCTAACGATGTCTGAAAGACAACAGTGGCGGAAGTCTGCTTTATCTTTTCTACAGTATCAATAACATTACGGCAGAGCGATACAGCGTCATATATACCAAGACGAAATTGTATTTTTCCTCTTTCAAGGCTTGATAGGTCTACTACATCATCTATCAGCTTTAGGAGTAAAGCTGAATTTTGCTGAATAATGTCATTACATTGCTGCCGGGTCTCTTTATCTATATTATTATCTGTCAATATGGATGAAAAACCTGATAATGCATTTAACGGTGTACGTATTTCATGGCTCATATTAGAGAGAAACAAGCTTTTGGTACGTATTGAATTTTCTGCATTCTTTCGTGCCTCGTTCAACTTTAACCTTGAAGTGGCAAGCTGGTTATTGGCTCTTCTTATATAAATAACGAATATGATGAAGACAACCAAAATCAATATACTACCTATGATTAGATAGAATAACAGGCGGTTACGTTGATTTTGGTTTGCTACTCCTAAACGGTCTACCTGGTATACTGTACGTAGCAAGTTGATTTGTGAAGTATAGTAGTGGTCATTGATAGAGTCACGTGTAGCGTTGATAACTTGATAAATTTCACAAGCTTCTTTGTAATGTCCTAATTCTTTGTATATTTTAGCAGCTGATTTTCTGAGATTTATATAGTTATTATAAACGTTTATACTATTTGTTTTTTCTGCTAAACTTGTATATAGTTGTATCGCTTTCTCATAATTTCCTGTCTTTTGGGCATATTCGGCCTGCATGTATTTCAATATGGACGAATGGAAATAAAAAGGATTTTTGTTGTTGGCTTTCTTTGCATCTATGATATGTTCATGGGCTTTACTCAAGTCTTCTGTTTGTAGGTAATAATATGCCTGATATATATAATGTATAAATGGATTTGACTGTTTATCAGTATATAATCTTCCCATATTTTGCAGATACGCTTCCGCTTCATTCATTCGTTTTAATTTGATAAGAGTAGGTATCAGTTGGATGAATATTCTTTCCTGTAGTTTTTCTGACTGGGGAGTTTTATACAATATATTTATGGCGTTTTCATATTCTTCTACAGCTTCCGGAGCCATACTGGCATGAAGATAAGTATCTCCTAGTGCAAAATGGGAAAGTGCGATACCGATATCATAATTCATCAGTTTGGATTCTGTCATCATGACATTGGCTTTTTTCAACGCCTCGGTAATTTTACCTTGGAAACCGTAGGCATAAACTACCATTTGTTTCATAATGAACATACGTTCATAATCTTTTTCTTTCTGGAAGATAGATACTATTTCATTTTCCCATTTAATGATATCATCGGAAGATACTTTCCGTGAATATCCCAGATTATTATCTATTAATTCCGCCACAAGGTTAAGGTGACTGCTACCCGTTGCTTTTTCCTGAGAAAAGATCCATGAGGGTGTTCCAAGTAGCACTAAGATAAGAATTATATTTGTTTTTATTATTTTCACCTTGCTATCTTTTCTTGTCTGTAAAGGAAAATATTATAATAGTGGCAAAAGTAATAAAAAAAGAGCGAAAAGTTATTAACTATTCCGCTCTTTTTTAGGATATTATTTCTATAGTTTAACTGTTCATGCTCATCAGGAACTCGTCGTTGTCTTTTGTCTTTTCTAAACGATCTTTTACGAAGTCCATTGCTTCTATCGGGTTCATATCTGCAAGATACTTGCGGAGAATCCACATACGGTCTAATGTTTGCTTGTCTTGTAGTAAATCGTCACGACGCGTACTGGAAGCAACGATATTAACAGCCGGGAATATACGCTTGTTAGACAAATTACGGTCGAGTTGTAATTCCATGTTGCCCGTACCTTTAAATTCCTCAAAGATAACCTCATCCATTTTAGAACCTGTATCAATCAGGGCAGTAGCCAGAATCGTTAATGAACCACCGCCTTCAATGTTACGTGCCGCACCGAAGAAACGTTTGGGTTTATGCAATGCATTGGCGTCCACACCACCGGAAAGAACTTTACCGGAAGCGGGTGATACCGTGTTGTAAGCACGTGCTAGACGGGTGATAGAATCGAGGAATATAACGACATCATGTCCGCACTCCACCATTCTTTTTGCCTTTTCCAAGACAATACCGGCAATTTTTACGTGGCGTTCAGCAGGCTCGTCAAAAGTAGAGGCGATAACTTCTGCATTAACAGTACGTGCCATGTCGGTAACTTCTTCTGGACGTTCGTCAATAAGCAACATAATCATATAAACTTCCGGATGATTAGCTGCGATGGCATTGGCTATATCTTTCATTAGGATAGTCTTACCGGTTTTGGGTTGGGCCACAATCAGGGCGCGTTGACCTTTACCGATAGGAGCAAAGAGATCTACTACACGTGCAGACAGTGAATCGGAATATCCACCTTTACAGAGTTTGAATTTCTCATCCGGGAAAAGCGGCGTAAGATGTTCAAAGGGTACACGGTCACGGACAAAAGCCGGATCACGTCCATTTATTTTGGATACTTTTACCAACGGGAAATATTTCTCACCTTCCTTGGGCGGACGGATAACGCCTTCTACTACGTCGCCGGTTTTCAATCCGAACAACTTGATTTGTGATTGAGAAACATAAATATCATCCGGAGAAGAAAGGTAGTTATAGTCGGAAGAACGGAGAAAACCGTAACCATCCTGCATAATTTCCAATACACCTGTTCCAGTGAGTATATCATCAAATTCGTATGCTTTTTCACGTTCCACTACCGGTCTGCGTTCGGGCATCGCGTGAGTATCGTTATTGTTTTGCAATACCGGGCGTTGTTGAGCCGGACGCTGGTTATTGTTGTTCCGGTTATTATTGTTGTTGTTATTGTATGAAGCGTTGTTTTCGCGAGGACGAGGGCGGGGACGTTGAGGTTGTACTTCTGTAGGTACAGGTATTTCAGCTTTGGTAGCTTCAAATTTACCGATGAGTTCTGAAGGTAATTCCACTTTCTCGGTGGGGAGCTCTTCGATAGGAATAAAATCATTTTCTATTTCTGCCAGGATAAGACTCTCATCCGGTACGATAATTTTTTCTTCTTTTTTTTCTACGATTTCAGTTTTTGGGTCTTTTTCTATAACTGTCGGAGTCTCTTTTATTGTTTCAACTACTTCGGGCTTGACTTTACGTGGACGTCCCGGTTTACGTTTAGGAACAGCTACCGGTTCTGTTTCTGTTACTACAGAAGTAACAGCCACTGTAGCAGGCTCTACTTTAACTTCGGCTACTTTGGGTTGTTCTTGTGGAGCAGGTGTTTCGGTAGCTTTAGTGAGGTCTCCGTTTTTATTGGCTGAGAATACTTTATCTGCTCCTTCTTTTTTTACAGTTACACGAGAACGCTTTTGTCTTTCCCCTTTGCGTTCTTCTTTCAGTTTGTCGGCTGCTACTTTTTTGGTTGCTCCGGCAATAGCTTGTTCATCGAGTATCTTGTAAACGAGTTCTTCTTTTTTCAATGAGTCTGTTTTTTTGATACCCAATTCTTGGGCAATAGTTTGCAATTCCGACAAATTCTTGTCGTTTAATTGGATGATATTATACATACAGTATATATGTGAATGGTTTTTACTTATTTAGGCAAGTTTACCTTATAAATATGATTTAATAGGGATTATTTATTATTGAACCGGAAATCTGACCTACAACCTCTCACCTCAGTAAGGGAGTAACAGAATGTTTCAATGGCGCAAAGGTAATAAATATTTTTGTTTTCATAAATAAATCGTCATTTTTTTAATTTTAAAAGTTTATCTTTGCTTCATCATCAAGAATACATTATGAATATATACGAAGCTCATTTGATTACTTTTTCGCCTACCCATACTTCTAAACAAGTGGGCGAAACAATTGTTCGCGGTATCGGCTTTTCTAAGGTTACAAGTACTGACTTGACTCTGCATGCTGTTGATAAATTGGAAATCCCTCGGGATACATTGGTTGTAATTACTGTTCCTGTGTATGGCGGAAAGGTAGCTCCATTGGCTTTAGAACGTCTGAAAGAGATACATGCGGCGGGTGCTCCTGCCGTAGTGGTGGTAGTTTATGGTAATCGTGCTTACGAGAAAGCATTGGCAGAATTGGATGCTTTTGTGTCCGAACGTGGTTTTAAAGTGATAGCGGGAGCGACTTTTATAGGTGAGCATTCTTATAGTACCGGAAAAAATCCGGTTGCGGCAGGTCGCCCTGATGTGGATGATTTGAAATATGCCGAAGACTTCGGGAAAAAGATCCGTATCAAAATAGAAGCTGCGGTTGATATGGAGAGATTGTATGCGGTAGATGTGAATCGTATTCAACGTCCCCGCCAACCGTTTTTTCCCCTTTTCCGTTTTCTGCGTAAAGTAATCAAACTAAGAAAAAGCGGTGTACCTTTGCCTCGCATTCCGGCAGTGGATGCGGAACTTTGTACACATTGTGGTTATTGTGTGAAGCATTGTCCTACGGGTGCTATTTTGAAAGGGGATGAATGTAATACGCTTGTCGAGAAATGTATCAAGTGCTGTGCTTGTGTGAAGGGATGTCCGCAAAAGGCACGTACATACGATACTCCGTTTGCTGCATTGCTGTCCGATTGCTTCAAAAAGCCCAAAGAGAACCGGATCATCGTGTAAATACCATTTTGAAAAAGATGTATAAGGATGTTTACGTTTAATGGACGTAGCAGATAGGGGTGTATATTGAATTTTATTTAGTTATATACTGAATATATCCTACGTTGTGTATTGATTACCAATGGTTAAATCATTTTCTTCATACAATGATAAAAGATTATAAATCAGGTGCCGGAACTGATTACTTTTATCACTATCACCCTATGTGTGTTTTCATCTATACGGAAGCGGTTATCCGTTCGTTCGCCTACCAGCCAGATGATATCTTCACCACAACAAAGTACCCATTGCTGTTCTTTTTGCAGGAGAGAGAATTTGTGGTCGGTCAGGTAGTCGCTTATTTTTTTTCGTCCTTTCATGCCGAAAGGGACAAAGGCGTCTCCTTGCTTCCATAATCTGAGCAAAAAAGGAGATAACAGCTTTTCCGCATCAAAGCAAGCTATGTCTTTGTCACGAGGGATTACAAAATCCAGAGTGTAGGGATGTTCTTCTATCTGAAGAATCGGTTGGGTGATTGGTTTGTAAGGTTCAATAAGTAGATAATCACGGTCTTTGACTACACGCCATCCGGGAATGGTGAATGATTTACCCGGTTGTCCGTCTAATGAACGGTAGATATCTTTCACTTGGGTCGGATTAAATCCGAGAGGATAGAGTATTTCGAACAGTAATGTTTCCGGTGCGGGTTCTTGTTTTAGGGTTTCGATATGGATACCTTTCAAGTTTTGTACCCGTAACTTTCCTTCTTCTATACCTCTTTTATATATGGTAGCGGTATCGTTCAAGTGTTCCGTCGTAGTGAGAATACTTTCTTTTACTGAAGGATTGATTTCTTGCATTAACGGCAGTATGTTCAGGCGGATTTTATTTCGGGTGTATTCGTCTTGTAAATTCGTGCTGTCTGTTACATAACCTTGTTGGAGGTGTTCCAGATAACCCATGATTTCTTTGCGGTCTGTGCAAAGCAAAGGTCGGACAATACGCCCATTTTGGGGACGTATTCCCTTCAGACCGTTGATACCTGTTCCACGAATTAAGTTCAAGAGGAAAGTTTCAACACTATCGTCTTGATGATGGGCAACGGCGATAACCGCCGCGTGGCACTCCTTCCTGAGTTTCTCAAACCAATTGTAACGTAATTCGCGTGCCGCCATTTCGATGGAGATATGTCGTTCTTCTGCAATTTTCTTCGTATCAAAATGAATGACGTGTAAATTTACCTGCAATTCTTTACAGAGATGGCGAACAAATGCTTCATCTCTGTCAGACTCTGTACCACGAAGATGGAAATTGCAATGGGCGGCTTCACAGGTATATTCTAGTGATAGTAATAAGCGTAACAAGGCCACAGAGTCTGCTCCTCCACTTAGTGCTACGAGAATTTTATCTCTCTTGTCGAAGAGTCGTTCTTGCTCAATATATTGTGCTACTTTTCTTATTTCCATTTGCTAAAATGTATTTCTATTTTGCAAAGATAAATTATTCTTTCTGATAATCACTTATACTCTCTTATTTAAAAACATTCTAAATTATTTGTTGCGTGCGAACATAATTTTTATCTTTGCGTCCAAAATATAGAAAGGCAGAAAACTATGCGTTTATCCGAATTGAAAACCGGTGAAAAAGGGGTAATTGTAAAAGTGCTAGGACACGGTGGTTTCCGCAAACGTATTGTGGAAATGGGGTTTGTCAAAGGAAAGACCGTGGAGGTTTTGTTGAATGCTCCGTTAAGAGATCCTATCAAATATAGAGTAATGGGATATGAGATATCCCTACGTCGGCAAGAAGCCGAAATGATAGAGATTATAAGTGAGCATGAGATAAAGGAACTGGACCTGCAACTGGATTATCATAAAGGATTAAGTGAAGACATGGTTTTGGGAGAAGATGAATTGAAACGTCTTGCTCTGGGGAAACGCCGTACCATTAATGTAGCTTTGGTTGGAAATCCGAATTGCGGTAAAACATCCCTGTTTAATATTGCTTCCGGTTCACACGAGCATGTGGGCAATTATAGTGGCGTTACTGTAGATGCTAAAGAAGGTTACTTTGACTTTCAGGGTTATCATTTCCGCATTGTCGATCTTCCCGGTACCTATTCTCTTTCAGCCTATTCGCCAGAGGAAATATATGTTCGCCAGCATATCATTAACGAGACGCCGGATATTATCATCAATGTAGTCGATTCTTCTAATCTGGAACGTAATCTTTACCTCACGACTCAATTGATTGATATGAATGTGCGTATGGTGATTGCCCTTAATATGTACGATGAATTGACCGCCAGTGGCAATACGTTGGATTATGTAAAGTTGGGACAACTGTTCGGGGTTCCGATGTTGCCTACCGTCAGTCGTACCGGAAAGGGGATTGAGCAGTTGTTCCATGCAATTATCGGTATTTACGAAGGGGGCGACTTCCTTGACAAGAAAGGGAAGGTACGCGCTGAGATATTAAACGATTTACGTAACTGGCATAAAGAATATGTTCCCGACCATGATTTTGGTACTCACAAAGAGGAAGAAGATCATCCGAGGGGCTTTTATCGCCATATCCATATCAATCACGGACCGGAACTGGAACGGAGCATCGATACGGTAAAGCGTGTCATCAGCGTCAACGAGAATATACGTCATAAATACTCCACCCGTTTTCTGGCTATCAAACTTTTGGAGAATGATGAAGATTTGGAGAAGGTGGTACGGGAATTTTCCAATGGAAAAGAAATTCTTGAAGTTCGCGACCGGGAGGAACTGCGTCTCCGCAATGTGATTAATGAAGAGAGTGAGCAGGCTATAACCGATGCCAAATATGGTTTTATATCTGGTGCATTACGTGAGACGTATACCGATAATCATAAAGATACGGCACATGTTACCCGTGTTATAGATTCTATTGTAACGCACCGTGTGTGGGGATATCCTATCTTTTTTCTTTTCCTGTATCTGATGTTTGAAGGAACTTTCATTTTAGGTGATTATCCTATGCAAGGTATTGAATGGTTAGTTGGAGAGTTGGGAGACTTAATCCGTAATAATATGTCCGAAGGACCGTTGAAGGCTTTGTTGGTCGATGGTATTGTAGGTGGTGTAGGTGGTGTTATTGTTTTTTTACCCAACATCTTAATTCTCTATTTCTTTATCTCGCTGATGGAAGATTCGGGATATATGGCTCGTGCTGCCTTTATTATGGACAAGATAATGCATAAGATGGGGTTACATGGTAAATCTTTCATACCGTTGATTATGGGATTTGGTTGTAATGTTCCGGCAATTATGGCATCACGGACTATCGAGAACCGTAAGAGTCGTCTGGTAACTATGCTCATTAATCCATTGATGTCATGCAGTGCCCGTCTGCCTATTTACTTGTTGTTGGTAGGAGCTTTTTTCCCGAACAATGCCAGCCTGGTTTTGTTAACAATTTATGCTATCGGTATTTTGCTGGCTGTGGTTATGGCACGCCTTTTTTGCCGTTTTTTGGTGAAAGGAGACGATACGCCATTTGTTATGGAATTGCCTCCTTATCGTATACCGACTTCTAAGTCTATTTTCAGGCATACATGGGAGAAAGGTGCACAGTATCTGCGTAAGATGGGAGGGATTATAATGGTGGCTTCTGTTGTGATATGGGCTTTGGGTTATTATCCCAATCATGATACCTATGAAGATGTTGCCGAGCAACAGGAAAATTCCTATATAGGTAAGATTGGTAAGGCGGTGGAGCCGGTTATTGAACCTTTGGGGTTCGATTGGAAACTGGGTATTGGCATTCTATCCGGTGTGGGGGCTAAGGAATTGGTGGTAAGTACGCTCGGGGTACTTTATGCCGATGATGCTGAGGTAGACACTGTGAGTTTGGGACAACGTATTCCAATTACCCCTCTGGTCGCTTTTTGCTACATGGTGTTTGTATTGATATATTTTCCATGTATTGCCACGCTGGCGGCTATTAAGGGAGAATCGGGCAGTTGGAAGTGGGCATTGTTTACAGCCGTATATACTACTTTATTGGCGTGGGGAGTATCTTTTACTATTTATCAGATAGGAGGTTTGTTTATATGAGCAATTGGCAAAATTGGGTAGTTGTATTGGTGCTACTGTTATGCGCTTTTCGGATTGGTCAGAGCATTTATTCTTTTTTTCGGCGAGTAAAGGAAAAACGTAATCCATGCGAGAATTGTGTAACCGGCTGTGAATTAAAGCAATTGTACGATAAAAAACGTGCGGAGTGTAGTGGAAAGCCAAAAGAAACAAAGAAAAATTGCTGTGGATAGTTGGTAGTTTAAAAAAATGTACTACCTTTGCATCCGCAAACAAGAAATACTGGTACCTTGGATGAGTGGCTTAGTCAGCGGTCTGCAAAACCGTGTACGGCAGTTCGAATCTGCCAGGTACCTCGAAAGAATACTCCGGAATAGCTTATTAAGTTATTCCGGAGTTTTTTTATATACATAAACTTGTAAGAAAAGCTGTCCTATTAAAATACAGGTAACTGGTATATAAATCCAACCGATACTCTGTTTGTTGAATAATTCTCTTGTCCCAGTGCCTTGGCACGGGCTGTAAAGTCATATGAACGTCCTACGTAAGTCAGGAAGAAATGCAGGTTGGTTTCCATCGGATAAAACTCTACACCGGCAAGGTATCCCCAGGATGTACTGTATTTCCCTTTCTCTAAATCTCCATGTTTCTTGGTAAGAGAGGCGGTTTCGTACATTCCTTTTACAAAGACATTCCATTTAGGTAAAAAGCGATAGTTTAATTTGGTTACCAATGACATATAACCGGCATCGGTAGCATTGTGCCCATCCATTTTACCTGTCATCCTTGTGACAATTCCTTTACGGTCGACCCCTTCTTTGGAATACATGAAATCGAGGAACATATTGAATTTGTCCAGATTTAACTCATTACCCAGCGCATAATAATAGAGGTATTTATCTTTTGCCTCGTTCATGACGGAAGCAGACCAACGTGTTTTGAACACGTCATTAAAGTTACCATTCCAGTTCAGGGTATAGACAAGCGGCAGTTTGCCCGATTCCAGTTGAGGAGTTTCACCTTCTACCGTCTCAATGCCATAGGTACTGTTAAAGGAACCGTTGCGGCTATCCAAAATCTGTAAGTTCAGTTGTTGGCTGGGAGTAATGTCGTAGCCGATATTCAAACCGGTCATGAAGTTACTCATATTCTCGATCATATCGCTATACTCGTATATGTCGATGGGGTTTAAATCGAACTCTATACCTCCGTAGGCGGTGCATTGTTTACCGGCAAAGAGGGAAAATCCTTTGCCTAACTTTATTCCGATACCTGCATAGTCAATAGAGGTAGGTAGGTTGTCTATGTTTCCGCTACCGTCATTCGAACGGTTCAGGCGTTGCCGGTACCGATACGAGAGCCAACTGTTGATATTACCTTTCGCCTCGATACGAAGTTGTCTCATTTTGAAGGCTCCTTGTTCAAAGCCATCGCGGAAATTGGCATCGAAACTTCCCTGCATGTTGAGGAATAAGTTAAACTTATCCTGTTTCTTTTCCACATTAGTAAGTTCTTCAAACAGGGTTTTATTCCCAAGGAACCTGTCACTTTTCTCCGTATCCTGGGCATGTATTCCCTGTATGCAGCCTGCCATCAGGAGTATGAATGTTAGTTTCTTCATCATTTCCGGATATCGATTTTAGTATTCATTAAAATATTCCTGAATTTGCTTCCAGTCATGGGTCTTGGTCAATGCAAGCATCAACAGGACGCGTGATTTCTGGGGATTTAATTCCTGGGATGCTACGAACTGATATTTCGCGTCGTCCACTTCGGCGTCCAGTGAAGTCGGTCCTGTGGGCACTCTTGAAGAACGGACAACGAGGATACCTTTTTTGCGCGCATCCATTAAAACCGGAAATATATTCTTATGAATGTTTCCGTTGCCTACTCCTGCATGAATGATACCTTTATAGCCGTTGCTCAACATAGGTGTAACCATGTCGGCTTCAATATTTGAATAGCTATAGACGATGCCTACTTTGGGAAGTGAGTTCAGATTGGTTACATCGAAAACGGACTGGGTGGTATGTTTCTTTACGGATGACATATTGTACGTTACCTTACCGTTCAAAACATAACCGAGTGCACCTGCATTAGGAGCCTGGAACGTTTGTACGTCGACGGTATTCATCTTCACCACGTTTGTAGCGCCAAGCACGCTTCCGTTCATAGCTACCAGAACTCCTTTGCCTTTAGACTCTTTTGCTCCCGCCACCACAACGGCATTATATAAGTTGAGGGGGCCGTCGGCGCTAAGGGCTGTAGAGGGACGCATAGCTCCGACCAGAACGACCGGTTTATCACTCTTGACCGTCAGGTTAAGGAAATAAGCGGTTTCTTCCATGGTATCGGTTCCGTGAGTAATAACGATACCATCGATATCCGAACGTTTCAAGAGTTGGTTAATCTTCTTTGCGAGGATAAGCCAGACTTCATCATTCATGTCTTGAGAACCGATTTTAACGATTTGCTCGCCTGTAACGTTAGCGATATTCTTTATTTCGGGTACGGCGTCCAGCAGTGTCCCGATGGCTACCTGACCGGCTGTATAGTTAGTCGCAGTGGCAGACGTTCCTGTTCCGGCAATTGTTCCACCGGTTGCAAGAATATGGATATTGGGCTTTTGCTGCGCGAAAACTGCCGCTACAGAAAACAGTAGCATTACAGCTACCACACTAAGTCTTTTGAATTTTTTCATAACTTAATTGTTTAAATTAAAAAATAGGTTGAAGTATATTGGTTAGAATATTTGTATGAATAACAATCCCAGAACAATGGCAACTACCGTAGCGACCATGCCCGGCATCATAAAGGAGTGGTTCAGTACGTATTTACCGATCCGGGTTGTTCCGGTACGGTCGAAATTGATGGCAGCCACTACAGTAGGATAATTCGGGATGAAAAAATATCCGTTTACTGCCGGAAACATGGCTATGAGCATGTATGGTGATATGCCCAGGGCAATGCCCAACGGTACCAACGCGCGTATGGTGGCCGCCTGGCTGTATAACAGGATGGACATCACAAACAGTGCGACCCCAAACAGCCACGGCATTTGGCGTACAATGCCTTCAATAGATGCGGTAAGTTGAGTCATATTGCCGTTCAAAAACGTGTCGCCCATCCAGGCGATACCGAAAATGGCAATGACGGCTTGCATTCCGGCAGGAAACACTGAACCTTGCGTTGCCTTGATACCATCGGTTCTGGTTACCAATAAAATAATGGCTGCCGCCGATAACATGATAATTTCTATAATGGAAGACATGCCCAGAGTGACCACTTTTCCATCAATCAGGAAGGAGGGACGCATGCCTTCGAGCGAGCCGAAAAGGACGATAAAGACGGTAGCGAGGATGAATATAAGTACCGATAACATGGCATGGCGTTTGTTTTTCACATCGTCAATCTTCACTTTCTTACCGTCGAAATATCCTTCTGCCAGACGTTTCTGGTATTCGGGATCATTTACCAGTTCCTTGCCTACGCGCATGGAGCACAATGCACCTGCCAGTACGCCGAGTATAGTTGCCGGGATAGTGATTTTCAATATATCGAATAATGTAATGTCGAAGCCTGCCAATAAACCGAGTAACGCAACCGTAGCGGCAGAAATGGGACTTGCCGTAATGGCTTGCTGCGAAGCGATAACCGCAATACCCAACGGGCGTTCGGGGCGTATTTTGGTTTCCGTCGCCACTTCGGCAATCACCGGAAGAACGGAATAAGCTACATGCCCCGTTCCGGCGACAAAGGTAAACAAGTAAGTTACGATGGGGCTGAGGATGGTGACATGGGATGGATTTTTACGTAGCAGCTTTTCGGCTATCTTCACCATATAGTCAAGTCCTCCGGCTGCCTGCATGCAGGAAGCCGCGGAAATAACGGCGGCAATCATCAGCATCACATCAATTGGCGGTGCTGTGGGTTGCAGGCCGAATACAAAGGTAAGTATCCCCAAACCTACGCCTCCCATCACTCCAAGGCCTATACCTCCCAAACGTGCACCGATGATAATAGCTGTTAGAACGAATAGTAATTGTAATATCATATATTCTTCAAATTAAGATTATACAAAGACAACATTGTTTTTGCGGGTGGCTAAGTTCTGAAATTATCTTTTATATAACAAAAAAAGAAGTTAAAGTGTTTACTGAAATTAGCGTATATTTACTAAATGAAGTCTTTCTTTACAAAAATAAGACCTTGGGAAATTTTAGAGTGTATGTTTCATTTTGTCACAATATATATAGTATAATGTGTATGATTGTTGTACGGTTAAAGTTTATTAACTTATTGATAAGCCGTATCGCTTACAAAACAAATTGTTTTACCTTTGGTTATTATTTAGAAGTACACAATGAATAACTGTTAATTAATATATATTATGGAAGAGAACTTATTAAAAGGAACACGTACAGAGAGTGACTTAATCGGTAGCCGTGAAATACCCGAAGATGCTATGTACGGAGTGCAAACCCTCAGGGGTATCGAAAATTTTCGTATTAGTAAATTTCATCTGAACGAATATCCATTATTTATCAACGCTCTTGCCATCACCAAGATGGGGGCGGCTATGGCAAACTTCGACCTTGGCTTGCTTACCGGTGAGCAAAGGGATGCCATTCTTAAAGCTTGTAAGGAAATACTCGACGGCAAGCATCACGAACAGTTTCCGGTGGACATGGTTCAAGGAGGAGCCGGAACCACTACCAACATGAATGCCAATGAAGTTATTGCCAATCGCGCTCTCGAACTTATGGGACATAAACGTGGTGAGTATCAGTATTGTTCACCCAATGACCATGTAAACCGCTCTCAGTCTACCAATGATGCATATCCCACTGCTATACATATAGGAATGTATTATACTCATCTCAAGTTGATGAAACATTTTGAGGAACTGATCGACGCATTCCAGCGTAAAGCGGAAGAGTTCAAGCATATCATCAAAATGGGGCGTACACAGTTGGAAGATGCCGTGCCGATGACTCTCGGACAGACATTTAACGGATTTGCCAGTATCTTGCGCGATGAAATAAAGAACCTCAATTTTGCGGCAGAGGAGTTTCTTACCGTTAATATGGGAGCTACCGCCATCGGTACAGGAATTACGGCAGAACCCGGATATGCCGAAAAATGCGTGGAGGCTTTGCAGAAGATTACCGGACTGAAGATTAAGTTATCCGGTGATTTGGTGGGGGCCACATCCGATACGTCTTGCCTTGTCGGCTATTCTTCGGCGATGCGAAGGGTGGCGGTGAAGATGAACAAGATATGTAATGACCTTCGCTTGCTTGCATCCGGCCCGCGTTGCGGTTTGGGAGAAATCAATCTTCCCGCCATGCAGCCGGGATCTTCCATTATGCCGGGCAAGGTAAATCCGGTTATCCCTGAAGTAATGAACCAGATAGACTACAAAGTAATCGGAAATGATCTTTGCGTAGCTATGAGTGGTGAAGCGGCGCAAATGGAGCTGAATGCTATGGAACCCGTTATGGCGCAATGTTGTTTTGAGTCGGCCGATCTGTTGATGAACGGTTTCGATACTTTGCGTACTCTTTGCATTGACGGCATCACTGCCAATGAGGAAGTTTGCCGCCGGCATGTACATGACAGTATCGGTGTAGTTACGGCGCTTAATCCTGTTATCGGTTATAAAAACTCTACTAAGATTGCCAAGGAAGCGCTTGAAACCGGCAGAGGGGTTTACGAACTGGTTTTAGAGCATAATATACTTTCAAAAGAAGACCTGGATACAATTCTGAAACCAGAAAATATGATTAAGCCTGTAAAGCTGGATATCAAACCTAATATCTGATTATCTGGGAAGGAGAAAGAGGATGTCAAAAGTTTGAGTAGGCTACTATATTGATAGCGTTATCGGACTTTTGACATCCTCTTTGTAAGTATACAAGTTAAATATTCGCAAAGTGTTTATATCCTATTTGTTTTGTTACCCCTAATTCGTTTCTTTTGCGTTATGAAATAAACCGTTAAAGATTGAGCAAATGAAACAAATCCGATTATTAGTATTCTGCCTGTTTGCATTGTGTAGCATGGCGGTTATGGCCCAGGAGGCGGACGATACTGGTTATATCGTAAAAGTGGGGCAGATGGCTCCCGATTTTACCGTAAAGTTGACCGACGGCAAGACTGTGAAACTCTCCGAGCTTCGTGGAAAAGTGGTGATGTTGCAATTTACTGCCAGTTGGTGTGGCGTCTGCCGGAAAGAGATGCCTTTCATTGAAAAAGATATTTGGCAGAAGCATAAGTCCAACCCTAATTTCGCCTTGATCGGGATTGACCGCGATGAGCCGTTGGATAAAGTGATTGCCTTTGGTAAATCTACCGGCATTACTTATCCTTTGGGACTGGATCCCGGAGCGGATATATTTGCCAAATATGCATTGCGTAAAGCGGGTATCACCCGGAATGTGCTGATTGACAAGGAAGGCCGCATTGTTTTTCTTACCCGCCTGTATAATCCTGAAGAATTTGCTTCTTTGGTTAAGAAGATTGATGAGATGCTGAAATGAAGCATACTTCCTTTAGAATGAGAAGCATGTGCCTGCACGTAGCGCTATTACGATGTCGGTACCTTGGATACTACTTTGTTTCAACAGTTTTTTACCATAGATTCGTATTAATGGTTCCAGAAAGACTTTGAAACGGGAACTGACCTTGTAAGATGTCTGTACTCCCAACTCTCCTCCCATGAATAACTTGCTTTTATTCATGTCTTCGTCAGACACTTCGTCTGACGGAGCTAACCTCATGGAAGCTACCAAGCCCGCCAATAGTTGTACGTCGTACTTTCGTTCGGCATCGAATCCCATCATCAGATTACTTAAATTCAACAGATAGTCTACACTACCGCTTACCATATTGTAACTGGCTGCTCCCCCCTTCATGTCTACGGACAACGGACTAAAATCTACCGCCACCCGTGCCGATGAGATAGGAGTGAAGATACGTCCTGCCGCCAACATTGCCTGATAATTGAAATGACGTTTCAATTCGTAACGTTTAGGTTCCACCGGGATGGTAAAGCCTGCTGAACCACTGACGAAGAAAGAAGGTTTAAAGTCTTCTAAAGATAGCGAACGAGCCATCCGGCTTTCTTCATTCGACCTGCGTATTTCAATACCTATATTGATATTGAACAGATTATCCGTATATTTCTTTGCCAAATACCTGTTCTCCACTTTTTCATTGGTTTTTAAAGAATATGAAGCCATTGTGGTACGCGGTTCTATGAACAACGATACATCGTTGAACAGCTTGTACTTCAACTGCACGCCACCCGTGATACCCGTATATCCCCCTTTGGCGGGATGATATCCGCTTTCTTTTCTGATAAGTCCCAGTTCTCCACCAGCCAGCAGATTTATAGAGAACTTGGGGTCGGTTTGGCGTCCATTGAAGAAATATGTGGCATCCAACATGCCTTCCAGACGTCCACCCATATACGTTGACATTTCATAGAATTCTTCTTGAGGAGTGGTTTCGGTGGCTACAAGTACCTTTTTATGCCATGTATCGGCTGATTTAAAACCAGATAACCTTAGGCCAAAAGCAGGTATCAGCCACTTTCCCACGGACAGGCTGAAATGTGGCCCGATGGAGTTCGTCAACCCTATTTCGTCAGTTAAGCGTGATGCCTGTATTTGTCCGCCGGCAGCGAAACTGATGAATGTGTTATCTGGAAATTTATCTCCTTCAAGTGTACGTATTTTTCCGAAAGGTTTCCATGCCTTGAAACGGTAATTCATGCCCACTATGGCACCGTAGGTCATATCATATTTATGCCAGTTTTTTTGGAAAGAGTGATCTATTCCGTCACTTAAAACGGTGAAACGTGGCTCTATAAAAAAGTCTACTTGCGCTGTGGGGTGCAGCTTCAGTTGTATGCCCAGATGTAATTCACCTACATGTTCCGCATTACCTGCCAGTGAGGAATATTGGTAGCCGATACCTGCCACGGTCAGGAACTCAAAAAGGCGTCCGGGATTATAACCGCTTGTATAAGTGGTTACATTCAGCAAGTAGTCCAGTTGCAAGCCGAACCGCCGCAATGTCTCGTTGTCTATTTTCCGGGCGAGATTCCCGGCAAGTAGCGATGCTCTCACAGTGTGTGAGGGTGCAAACTGCCAGTTAGCGGCAATGCCGCCGATGGGACCTGTACTGAAGTCGGCGCTACCGCGCGGTACCATCTTATCCATACCTCCGAACAGGGAAATATAGACATTGTTTTTCCATAATGTGTCAAAAGGTACGGCATCGGGATGGCGGTAACGTTTGGAAAATATTTCCTGTGTGGCGTCGAAACCGGTATTGTCCGTACTTGTGCTGTCACGGTGCTGTTCGGATTGCGTTTCCAGTTGTTTTTGCTTCTCCGGTGATATCGGCTCTTTCGGTTGTTGTGCAACAGCGGGTATTGTTCCCGTCAACAACATTCCGCAAAATAATGCGATTAGTTTCCCCATCCTCCCCAATATGTTTTTATGTTTCATATCTTATACTTCAATCTTCACGTTTAATAGAGTTTCCATCCTCCCTCTTCAAAATAATCCATGAATTCCTTACTGATTTCACCGTCATTGGTAGCTATTTTGTGGAACTTCTTATCTTTCTGGATAATGGCGTCCAGTATTTTACACGCTTCGTCAAAATCCAATGCATTGTCGTAACTCCATTCGTATAGTTTCTTGCTTCTTATGAAAAGTACCAGTTTCAAGTATTGCTTCAGTGAACTGTCGGGGATGGAGTCCAGAGCTGTTTCAGCTTCCCGGTTGTATGGGTCTGTCTCCATGGCCATACACATTACGACATTGTTCATGGGTGAGGAGTTTTTTACTTGTTGGAATACCTTTTTCCGTTCTTCAGATTCTTTTATATTGGCTGCTCCCCGGTAATCATAATATCCACCCAGACAGTTGGCAAAAGCCTTGATCATCTGGAAACGTTCGGTGTCGGGCAATTTGTCGGCCAGGATACTGGCATCTTCAAAGTTGTAGGCACGTATGTACATTGCCAATTGGTTGGCGACGATTGTTTCGGGGTTTACTTCTGTCTTTATCACACTGATACCGTCGTTGAAAGTATCTATCATGTTCACTTTGCGGGTGATGTCTATCAGCGGTTTCAGTACATCCACGTCGAAAGTGTCGCGCCGCAGAAGCGCCACGGCAAGATTGTTGGCGGCAAGTATCCATGGCTTTTCTTGCCCTTTCAGGTCGTAAGCCATAGTCTCCCTGTAAGCACGCCTGAATATCTTTTCCGCTTCTTTCGGATCTTTCACCATCTGGAAGAGGTGCCAGTATTCGTAGCGGGTAAACGACTTCTTGCCGTCCCGGTAGTCAGGGTCATTTTTGTAACGTTCCAGAATTTCGTCAGGATTCAGTTCACGGAAGATCTCATGCTTGTATTCGTATTGGACGGTACGCAACTTAGGTAACCGGTCTTTGATAACGGTGGCGTAGTAGGGGAGTCGTGATACAGCTGCAAACTGTGCGTCCGGATTTTTGTATTTTTGAGTGATCGCCCTGATGTCGGCGGCTTCGGCCTTTAAACTGTCTTGTTCCAGCAAGTCCGCCACTTCGTCCCAAGTGGCTACGCGTGTTTCGTTGGGATGTTTAAATACCCGTTTCCATTTCTCGGGTGGAATAACGGAGGTGATTTGCTGCAGGGCGTATGCGGTACGTCTTCGGGCAAGATCCAGGTTACTGGCATAACGTCCTTCGGGAGAAGATATACCTGTAATCTTGAATTCTTTCAGGGTGGTTCCTTCTCCATTGACAATATTCATCAAATCGGTTTGCAGTTTCTGCATCTGGGCGATATTGGTAGAGTCTTCAGGATCAAGTTCCGCCTTCCCCACAAGGAAAGTAAGTGATATGTTTCCGGCAGTGTTGCGTCGTTCGCGCCGGGGAGTTTCTTTATATTTATCGGGGTCTAGTTCAAAGTCGGGGAATGAGAATTCCAGAAATTGTAGAGGACGCTTTATCTTGCAAGTCGTCAGTTTCCATTCGTCCATATAGGTGGGGTGGGTGTAGTCGGCAATGATCACTTTGGTGAGTACGCTGTATATGCGTCTTGGATCGGGTATGGGTACTGAATCTTTCACAGTCAGGTCGAAACGTTCTTCGTTGAGGGTACGACGTTGGCTGATGAAGGCGGCGAGTTTATCGTTTTTCATATTATAGGCCATACGTCGGTCTTGCGTCAGGCCATATTCTTCACCGTCTATCACGGTAGGTTCGATATAACTTACCGTGTCCTCCGTAGTGCAATCCACTACGTATGGTTGCATGATAAGCCGCCGGTTGGGTGCTCCGTAGTTGCTGGGTATACCAATGGAATTATCCACAATGAGTTTGTTACCTACAATTTTGCCTGCTACAGGTTTGGGTTGCGGTTTCTTGCTTTCAGCTACAACTTCTACCTCGTCCAGGGCGATACCACCGTCAATGGAAAGATCGATCGTTTGTTTGTAGTTCACTTCGCGCAGTTCGCTTTTCATCGCTACGCGGAAGATGAGCGCACCGGTTTCGGCCACGCGTATCTCGTAATATCCATCGGCTCCTGCCACGGCATCAGCATCAGACATCATAGTACCTCCTCCGCCTTCCAGTTGTTTCAAGGCGTCGCGTGCGGCAGCCACCGTATTGAAGGCGAATACATATACCTTTTCTGTTACGGGAAATGGCCGTGCTTTCTTTTCGCCTTCGGGCAAGTTCAGTACTTTACCTGAAACAATGGAGATTTCTTGCGCCACCGTTGTTTGAAGCGTAACAAAAGCCATAGCCATACAAAATAGAATTTTACCCAATTCCTTCATATCCTTTTATATTTTTTAGCTCATAACTCTCACTGTTCTATTTACAGTTACTTTAGTATGTACGAAATTGACACTCCCAGCTTTATTGGCAACAGTTTATATCCGTTGGCGTTGGCTTGCGTCACGCCGTTTTCAACATAATCGTCCAGATTGTCGGTTTTGTAATGTTGTTTCTGATTGAAGTATACGGCACCGAAGCCTCCGTAAAATTCCACATTGAGACGTTTGTTCAAATTGAGTGCATAACCAAAAGTAATACCTGCGCCAAAGGCGTCACCTTTATAAACTTGTTCTCCCCATGTGATGTCGTAGGTGGTACCCAGAGCTGCTATACCTACATATTCGCGAGTCATGGGACGACCGTTGAACCAATAGCGGTATTCGGGTTGGAACCCCAGTATCTTGGCTTTGTTGCCATAGATGTTGACAGAACCGAAAGCGGACAGGTCGATACTGCTTCGTTCGCCCACAACAAATTCACAACCCGCATTGGGTGCCATAGCGGCAAGCATCAGTCCATTGGTCTTTATCGCTATTTGCTGGGCATGCAGGGCAGGGGCGGCGCAGAGCAAGAGCAGCGTGGCAAACACCAGTTGCATGGAACGGAGGAGGATCTGTTTCGGTTTCATTTCTTTCTATCTATTATAATCAATATCTTGATTTACATCATTATCCCAATCTATCAATGAAGAATGGGCCTGATTATCAGGGTTGAACTTGATATGTAATGTTTTTTGCATACCGGCTGTCAAGGTGATGACGGGACCGCTTGTAGCTTCATACACGATGTATTCCGTACCATTGGCGGTTATTTTTATTTCTTCTATGGCATTATCGGTAATCGTGGCGGGTGGAATTACGATGTGAGAAAACTGTGCTTGATCAGTGGTGTTACTGATTATGGTTTGTGACGGATCATAACCTACGGTAAAAGTCTTTGTTGAAGAAGCTTCGGGGGTTATTTTACCATCTGTCAGGTTCATGTAGCCATACTGTCCGTTACTGAAGGTCACGGCGATGGAGTTCAACTGATAGCTTTCAGTAGCAGAAGAGGTAGATACCAGAATGTTCAGCTTTGCCAAAGCATGCTTGAAAATGAAATAGGCATTTTCATTGAGAGGATTATCGGGAAGGGGCAGTCTGTAGTGATGAATAGGGTCATCGTAAGCATAGAGCAGGTCGGTGGCTGCATGTGTCCAAGGCTCGGTATTCCAAGGACTCTCAGTAGGGTTGTCGGCAAGATCGCTTTTTACGGGGATACCTACCTTACCATCCGCCATCACCTTTACCGATGTTGTATAGGGGCTGTAGGCATAGAGAAATGCCTGTTCCCTTCCGGCAGGAAAGTAGACTTTGGCGTGATCCGGATTACTCATTGCTCCATCTGCGTCTGTAACAAACTCCCAGTTATCGATGTAGGGATTGTTTCCTGGCAAGTCGCCGGAATTTCGCATACCGTATAAACCTATCCTACTACCATTGGGCATCAACATAGTGGCATCGGCGCGCGTCACCTCCACACTTATCTCTGCCAGACTTGCGTTCAAGCGAATCTCCACCGGTTCCTGCTCCCCGTTACCGGGGAGGGGAACCAATGAAGTTTCTTGTCCGCATCCTGACAACAGGAGCATGAAACTTAAGAGAGAGGATATGTTTACTATTTGTTTACTCATTACTTGATAGTTTGTTCTCTTTTATTCTACGGGAATGTCGATTGTTTCGTCAGCACCCCAAGGAATCAGTTCAGCGGTAGCTTCTACTTCCTGCAGGGCGTAGATGCCGAGGCGGATATTGTAGCTCTTGCCTTTTTCGAAGCCTTTTCCAACATTTTTCAGTTCCACATCGAATGTCTGGCTTTCGGGCTGTACACCATTGTCGCTTGCTTTGGGAACTACGGTCAGGCTTACGGTGTAGGTTGTATGTGGCTGCACGAGCAGATAACCTCTTATGGTAGGTGTTTCTGTTTGTTCCGGTACAAAAGCTTCGGTAACAACAGCATCGTTGTCGGGGTTGAGTATCGGTAAGTCTTGGGTTCCGGATCCCCATACCAGTCTGTTGGCATCTTCTGCCTGTAAGTCCAAATCCACAGTGGTGGGATGGGCCTTCAGCTTGATGTCCTTTACCGTTAGTTGTCCGGCAACTGCGGCCTTGTCGGCATCGCTTTGGTTTTTAGCCACTACTACGGAGAATTTCAACCATACCAGTTGGTGTTCGAAGGCCAGGTTGGGAATCCAGGGGTAGTCTTCTTTTCCGGTACTGCCACCCGAGTTCAGCTGTTTGTGGTACTTCAGTTGGCGGATGTATTTGGCGTTATAACCTTTCAACACCTCCGTGTTCATGGTTTGGGAGTCGTCTGTATAGATGGCGCCCGCCGGTATGTCCTGTGCCGAAGCTTTGCAGAACATGATATCCTGTGAACCATTGAAGTTCGTATACGAAATCTTGGAATCTGTTGCACTCACGCTTTCGCCTGTCACATAAGGTGCATATCCGTAGAAGTCGTAGTTATATTTTATTTTCATTGGGTAGTAGTACACGCCGCCCCATGTCGTTTTTCCTTTCAGCGTGATTTTGTTGAGTTGGTCTTTTTGGGCACCGTCTGCCTTCGATTTCTTCTCGGTGCTGCCGATACCTTCGATGTTGTTCAGCAAAATGCCGTAATTGTCTGTATCGCTCCATCCTGCCTTGTCCGAGGCCAGTGCAAGGATACCTACGGTGTTGGGATTTGTGAGGGAACCGGAAAGGTCGTAGAAGAAGTTGCTTCCGTCATCCTTTATCGGTGCACGTGTGATGATTGCATCGGCTGCCGTGTTGTCCGTACCGCCCAGTTGTATTACTACCTGTCCGTCCGGACTTATCCAGTCGTTGTCGGTGACTTTTTGTTTCGGTTCTTCACCGACGGGGTCATTGTCTTGCGAGCAGGCTGTCGTCAATGTGGTGGCTGCCAATGCCCATATCCAGATATTCTTTTTCATAATCTTGAGTAATGAGTTTATTAGTCGTAAAACATGTGTTTTTTATCTTCTGTTAATAGAAACCCGCGTTTCCTCTTGCAGGGAACGCCCGTTTCTTCGAAGGGAAACTCCCGTTTCCTTAAGGAGAAACTTCCGTTTCCATAGAGGGAAACTGTCGTTCCCACAGTAAGAAACCGTCGTTTCCTTTAGGGGGAACGGAGTTGCCGTTGGTGGAGAACGTCATTTCCCCATAGGGAATACTTGTTATCTTTGAAAAAGGGTGTTGTCATATCGGGCGGACGAAGTTCTCTTCTCCCTTGATTGCGCAGGGAGAAGAGGGACTCCGGCTACGCCCGTTGTGACATGAATAGTTTCCGTGCTATGCAGGAAAATGGCAGGGATTATTCGGCGTCAATGTCGAAGTCGCCACCTGATACCCATTTAGCAAGTTCTGCTGTAATATCGATTCTTTCGAAAGAGAATACTTTGATATTTACGTTGTAAGAGTATCCGGCTGTGAATACGGTTTGTTCTCCTACTTTATTTTGAACGCTGCTGAATGGCAATGTATAATTTACGGTACCGTTTTTAATTTTGTAAGTTTTGTTATCTCCAGTGGGATATCCTTCTGTATCGACAACTTTCTGCCGGAGTTTGATTTCCAGTGTCAATTCAGTGTCTCCTTCCGGAATCATCAAGCTTTCTCCTACCGGAGTCTTGGTTGAATACGTGCCGGCTCCTCCAGGGAAAGAACTTGAGTGGTCTGTACCTGAAGCGTCGAAAGCAACGGGAGCGGTGGCTGTCAAGGTTTGCATGGCATCTCCACTACGTTCTTGTAAAGCTAAATCTGACGTAGCTGATTCTGTTATAGCGGCTGCATACGGATATGTTTTTCCCCCTTCTACTCCGTCAAGAACAATATTCATACCTGTCTTGACGTTTTTGATGGCGATACTTACAACTTCAACGGCAGTGCTGGATTGATCTTCAGCTTGTGCTTCTGCTGATTTGTTCTCTACCCATGCGCCTGAACCTCCGCCAGCTGTTGCATCCCAATAGTATTTTGCTGCGTCGGCTTTTGCTGCGGTAACAGAGAAAGTCAGTCGGGTGAGCAAGTGCTTGAACTCCAGAATAGGCTGTATGCCTCTACGTGCAGCCCATGCGCTGAAGCCTCTTTCCGGATCGGCTGCATTGAATGCGGTGATGTCACCTGCTTGTACACCGGGATAATTGGCTTCGCTTACTTCTTTGGTTTTTGCACCCAGCAAGTCCTCGGCTCCTGTAATGGTAATTCCAGTTACAGTTTTGGTAGCGTCGTCAAGGTTAGCTGATAAATCGTCTATATGATACCCGTAGAAGTCCATGTTGCCGGTAGGGTTGTAATATACGGCTTGGATGGTGCTTTGGTCTTTTAGGATATAGATACTTTTACCGCCTTGCAGTTCATTTCCTGATTGAGTTCCATCCCATGTCTGGGTCGGTGCCTTGAAAGTCAGATTATTAAAGATATACTCTTTCGGTTCGGTTGTACTTTCACTGTTTGTTGTCTTGTTGGTCGTTCCTTTGTCGTAAGCCACGACATGCAAGGTCTGCCCTTTCCACAGATTGGTTTGGTCCGTCATACCGCCTACCGTACCGCTGGAACGGGTGTTTACACTTACCGACGGGGCGTTGATGCCCAGTTCGATGGCTGCCGGCTTGGTGTTGTTGTCATCCGGATTGGGAGCTACCGCCGGATCATTGTCCTTAGAACAGCTGCTCAATACTGCGAGAGCCATTGCTGCATAGAAAAAATGCTTTTTCATAATCACATAAATTAAAATTAATAATAAAAAAGATATCTAATTCTCGAATTCTCCTTCTCCTATGTCGATGTCGAAATCTCCACCGTTTACCCACGAAACGGGTTGTACGTCTATCCGTATGTCCTGCGAACCGTGTACGCTGGCGGTGATGGTGTATTCCCGGCTACGCATAAATCCGTAGTTCAGGAAGTTACCGGTGTTGTCTTTGTTAATGATGATGTCTTTCAGGTTATGTGTCACAGTCGCCTTTACCGGTGGTACGCTTTCATCCCCGTCGCGGTAGTACTCCGTCTCTATGATGAGGCGGGCATTGTTTCCCGGTGGCGCCAGAAAGGTTCCCCCTTCCAGTTCGGTAGGCTTGTTCGTTTCTCCCTCTTCCACAGGTGGGTGCTTGGGGTGGTAGAGGGTGCCGTTTTCGTTCGTCCAGGTCTTTACCCGCCAGGCCGCTTCACCGTTTTCGCCTTCAGAGGGGTCACGGGCAAGTAATTCCGCACGTTCACCGTTTTCGGGAAAGTGGGCACCGAGTTGGTTGAGATCATAAGCTGCTACAGTGAAAGTTCCTTTGTGTACTGTTTCCAGCCGTACGGATTTAATACGTATAAAGTCGGAAGTTCCACCATTCAATACAGAACGGAACTTCACTTTCACGTATGCCATCTGATGTTGCATGCGTATGATAGGCCAAAGATTGAAATAGGCGGTATAGGTACTGTAATAATAAGTCTTTACTGTCTTCAACTCGTCGGGGTGCAATTGTTTCAGGCGGTTTACCAGTTCCTGATAGTCTCCGTAGTTCTTGTCGGGAGTCTTTTCAATCTCACTGATCAGTGTGCCCAAGTTGGTTGCGGAGGCGCACATCAAGTCTTGCGAACCGTCTACGGTGACGTCGAAGCTGATGCGGTCGGTAGTGCGTTGCACATCGCCTATCTGGGCATCGTCATAGCAGTAGGCGAAGAAATTGAACGGGTCGAGTTGTTGCTGTGTACTGTAGTAAGGGGCATTGGTGGTACTTATCCAGTTGACGAACGAACCGTTTCCTGCATAACGGGCACGCTTGCCGTGCTCCTTGCATTGTTCGGGACTGAGGTAGGGGTAACCGTTCTTGTCCCTTTGGGGATTGGCGGCATCTTGCATCATAGGTTCGTCGCAACTGCCGTCTACTAAACAGTAACGTTGATTTATGTCGTCAAGGCGGTGGGTGGTATAGACATTGTCACCGGCATTGTCGCGTCGGAAAGCATAGATGAAAAACAGGCCTTTCTGCATTCGTTTGCCGTAGTTGTCGGTGTCGGTGGGATCGATGACTCCTGTACCACGTGTCAATACATTGTAGACAGGGTCGCAGAAGGCCACCATCACAGGTATCTCGTTTTTGTCACCGGGAAAATCCGGTTCATCGGGGAGGACAGGTGTTTCGTCACCGGTGTACAGGTTGCCGCAACTGTAAAGGGTCAGCAACAGTACAAATGGCAATAAGAAACGAATTCTCATTGTATTGAGTGGGCTATATGTAGGTGATAATCGGTTTATCATATTTCAATGTCAATGTCTCCATCCGGATTAGTTGGGTCAGCGGGAATCCAACCCATACCATTGTCGTCGGGTACTATCTGGTCTTTCTCTATGATCAGTGGGAGATCCACTTCTACATTCACGTCATCTTTGCTGTAGCGCATATAGGTCTTGCCGTTGCGTATCTCGACAAGGCGTTCCGCTATCAGTTCATCCCGTATGTTGATACCGGCGTAGATATAGCGTCCAGTTCTTTTGGGACTTCCTGTTTCGTCTAATACCTGGTTGCCCTTGTCGTCCAGCAGGTCGGACCATACCTTTACGGCTACCTGTACGATGCCCGGACCGTTGAGGTGGTTCTTGCTACCGCTGGGAATTACTCCCAGTGTGTTGAAGCGGGCGGTACAACGGTAGGTGTCTTCTGACTCTTTCACAAAGTCTTGTTGTGTGTCGTCTTCTCCGGTGCGAGGTTCTATGTCTTGCTCGTTTTCCGGTTTCACTATCTTGTACGCCATGCGGTAGAGCTTGGTGGTGTCCAGATAGGCTTCGCTGATGTTGAAACGTCCGCATATTCCGGATAACTCTACGATAGGGGAGTCAATGTCGTCTATGTCTATCTTTTCTCTATTTTTATTTGCTTTTAGTTGTATTTTGAAAGTAATGTTTACCTTCAGACTGATACGTTGCATATCGAAGTCAATGATGGTTTCTTGTCCCGAATTGACATTGACCCCTTTCTTCACGGCATGATAAATGGGTGTGGTAATATTTTCCAAATATTCATAGTTGGGATTGAAGTCTGGCAGGTCATTGTCATTTACGATGTCAGGTTTCTTGTTCCCCATACTTTTGATATGTAGGTAGAGTTCGTTTACCCTGGTTTGAGTATTGTTGATGTAGTTTTCTAAATTGTCTATCTCAATAGCAGTTCTTTCCGCTGTTTCAGGTTCAGATATAGGGACTGTACCTTCTCTCTTAGTATTGGCTGATATTTTCTGGTTATTGATGGCGAAGATATTGTATTCTCCACCCCGCAAGTAAAATGTATGGTTACTATTTGCTTCACTCTCTGAAAGTTTGGAGGAGCTCTGTTGATAGGTGATATTGTTTTCTTTAGTGGGGTCCTTAGAAGTATCAGCTATACCGTGAGTACGCCAAGTGTTGATGATACGACTTGCCACAATGTTTACTTCGTCGGGAATATCTGCTTTATTGACGTTATTCCAATTGAAACGTGCACGCACATTTGCTACGTGCGGATGTTCTACTTCCGGACAAAGTTCTACAGAGGTACAGGCTGATATTCCACATAGCGTGAAAAGTAGCGTCAGGAGATATGTAAGATACTGTCGCTTCATTCCATGCCCTCCTTTTCTTTAGTTCCTGTTTCGATGGGAGAAATGGTATCGTCTTTTGGTTTTACAGCCTCATTCGTTGTAGTGGATACATCGTCTTCTTGCTTTGTATTCTTTCCGTTTTTGTTCTTTTCCTCTTTCTTTTCCTTATTCTTATTCTTATTTTTTTCCTTATTGGCTCTCCGTTTTACTTTTTCTGCTTCTTTGGCTGCCCGTTTTATTTGTTTGGCAGTATCTTGTAATACGGCCTGCCGTTTCAAGGTTTCCTCGTATTCTTTCAGAGTTTTGCGCAGGACTTTTTCTTGTTCGGAACTCAGTGAGTCGGACAGTTGTATTCCTAATGAGTCGGCTACATGTTTACGTAATTTCTCTGCAGCTTCTTTCTCTGCTTGCTGTATACGTTCTTCCTGCATAAGTTTCCATTGCTTCAACTCTTCTTTGTTAAGTAAACTGTCAGGACTACTTCCGCCTTGCTTGCGTATGGCATCGGCAATGGAGTCAATACGTAGACGCATTGCATTAATTTTAGCATTGATGGCATTGCGTTTTTCGCTGCGTATCTGTATGCGGCGATAAATAGATTCTTTGTATTTGTCTCCAGCTGATATAAAGCGATAGACAAAAGCAATACGTAAGTCGGTCGGTACAGGAAATGGTACAAGGTGTCCTCCTTTACTTTTATCGGTGAGGTGTGGATAACAATTACTTTCAACGTCATGGATATAAACATCGTATGATGTATAGAGCAGACCGATGGAACCACCTAACTCTAAATCTATGTAGTGATTGCGGTATCCATAAAGCGGAGCGGTATAGCCAACACTGATACCTGCACCATAGGCGGTACCTTGTTTACCTTCCTTGCCTATCTTGAAATTATAGCTTGAAGCATTGGCATATACTCCCCAATAATAGGCACGATTTTGACGGGGCTGTTTACGTTGAGTGGTAAATACAGTCTCTTTGAGACGTGTCATCAAGTTGGTATCTTTCGTGACTCCACCACGTTGACGAGTGCGGAAATATTGTCGCCATTCCACACGAACGTCAAAAAGATTGAATACTATTGCCGGTTTATATTTTTGGCTTGTGTTCCAGTTCCATTTCAGATTGGTGCTGATGGTACGCTTGTTTCTGATGGTATTACCTAAATCAAACTCTACGCCAATATTAGGTATTGTCAATAACCAGTCGACTGCGTTTGTTTTAATCCCCCAACGGTTCTTGAAAGAGATGACTTCGGCTTTTGCATCTTCTTTTTTACCGCTCGTTACTTGCGCATATACGTCGTTCAAAGTTATTGATAAAAGAAAGCATACTACTATAGTTTTAGTTAAAAAAAAGTAGAGCCTTTTTTTCTTATATTGTGATAAAATCACTTTTTTTAAAATAAGTTTTTTTGTTCGTTTGCGACATCAAAAATAAATGCTTTATTAGTATATGCAAAACTTTAGATTAACTTTTTTTGAGGGAAATGCTTTTTTTAACGTTCTATATGCAAAAAAGTGTGTTGATTGAATAAATTTGTCACTGTTTTCCGTGACAAATTTATTAAGGTAATAAAAAGAAAAGTGTAAATCCTATTCTAAGAATTTACACTTTTCCATTAAAAAAATATTTTTACTTTCCTTTATGCCGATTTGCACGTTTCTTACGGATTTCTGCTTTCATCTTTGCGGCTCCAGAGCCGTGCAGACCGGTGATGTAGGTCTTCTTTTTGGCTTTAGTTTTTATTTTGTTTTCTTCTTTAGGCTTGTCTTTCTTACCTTTGAAAACAATACCGCCCATCATTGCTTCTTCTATACTCATTATGAATTGGTTGATCGTTGATAATTAATGATTAGGCCACCGTTACTTTACCGGGAGGATTTCAATCCAATAATCATCCGGATCATTGATGAAATACAATCCCATGGTAGTATTTTCAAAACATACCCATCCATTTTCTTTGTGATATTGATGCACGGTTTCGTAGTCACCGGCTACACGGAAACAGAGATGACTTTCATTTTCTCCGAGCTCATAGTTCTGCGGATGATCTTTCAAGTAGGTTAGTTCTAATAGGAATCCTGTGTTACCATCGGTTAGATAAACCAACGTAAAAGAGCCGTCGGACGACTCTTTTCGGTGGTGTTCCTTGAGCCCCAATGCTTTTTCGTAGAAAGCAATGCTACGTTCCAGATTGGTGACGTTGATATTGAAATGATCAAATTTACTTTTTATTTCCATACTGTAATGGGAATTTATTTAATGGTTGCTTTTATTATTTCACCTACGTAGGTTCTCGGCATTCCATCCATGGCGGCAGGTGAAGGAAGTTTCTTGCATTCTAAGATAACGGATGGCTCGTCTTTTCCGGTAGGATAGAAACGTATAGTATACTTCTCAGCATTCTCCATTTGTTCGTAAGGTTGGTCGGGTGACAAGATACTGAAGACAACAGGTTTATCGTTGACTTTGCCCAATGAACCACCAGAGTTGGCTGTCATCATGGTCATGTTGAACGGTTCATTACCGATAACAATTACCAGTTTGCCGGCTCCTGTTTGAATAGCGTCAGCAGATAACTTGCTGGGAGCAATAACCTTATATTCAGCTGAGGTGGTAGGAGCAGCCGGAGTAGCAGGTACAAGTGGAGTAGCAGGAATAACTTTCTTTTGAATAATTACCGTTGTTCCGGAGTTTACTATCGCTTTTTCTGCTTTCTTTTCTTCTACTTTTTCTTCTACCGGAACTGTTTCTGTGGAGGTACTTAAAGCTTCAGCTGCACTTAAACAAAGCTCATCAACAAAATCCACCGTTTTTCTACGCCATTTGGCAAGTCCACGTACTAATTTGGTTTTGGCTTTATTTAAAGCATATTTATCGGTGATCCATTCTTCAGCTGTATATTTCTCTTTTCCGTCTCGATAACTAAAACGGATTTTTTCTATCTCGAGGATACATTTTTCCGGTAAAGCAATGATAGATGCAAAATAGTTAATTTTAGTTCGGTCTAATGATAGAGCGCTGGAACTAAATACAATCCATTCATCGCCAGTTCCCACGATTAATCCTTTCTCCTCATCAGTATAAACGATGCGACTGGTATTTTCATTTTTAGCTAACCGGCCAGTCAGCCATTCCATCATACGGTTGTAGATTTCTTCCTGAGACATTCCAGGGATACTGAATTCTTTACTGAATACTACTTTACCATCTACTTCGGGAACGGCTCCGGCTAAATATTTACTGTCGTCACGATCTGCATAGAGCATAGTGGGTAAACACAGGCAAAACAATGCCAAAAGAAGTTGTGTCAAATTTTTCATAATAGATATGTTTTATTTTAGTGATGAATTATAAACTTATGTTATTTCGGGAAAGGAAGCTCAAAACCCTGTCCCCGGTGGGATATTGTTAAGAAATGGCAACCGTGATTTTCAGCAAATACACGAAATGCGTTCCCTCCCTGATAGTTCTCGCTAAAATGCATAGGCACAAAGATAGTATTTTTTATTTGTTCCACGAATTGTTCTGCGCCACGCATATAATCTTTTCCCATACGGTCGTCTACCGGAAACATGGTTACATCTAGTTGTGAAACTGTTTGTTGCAACAACTTCACCTCAGCAAGAAAATCACTTTCGGCCTTGTGTATTTCCTGCGGGGTAGATTCTTCACTCCAATGCCAGTTATTCAGGTCACCTGCATGAAACAGGCGGACATCTTGCAAGTCTATCAGGAAAGAAATGCCTACATCTGTAGAACCAAAAGCTTGAATACGGATATTGTCATCCTCATAGATGTCACCTTTATTGATATAGGTAGCATCTTCTGCTGATGCGCGCCGATGCTTCATTATATCTTTAGAGAAGATATAATGAATATCGGGTCGTTGGGTTTTCCATAAAAGAACTTCGCGGTTGAAGTGATCAGGATGAAAATGAGAAGAGAGTACATAGAGTACACCCGGTTTCTCCAGTAAATAATCATGTACGATTCCTTTGCCGGGCTCCTCTTCCGACGAGTCTTTATAGTAATCGATAATGACTGTCACTCCCTCCGCTTCAATCGCAAAACCACTATGATAAATGTAATCAAGTTTCATTTATGAGTTGAATTATAGTACAATATTACAAAAAACGCTACACATACTTCTGGTTTAGACTGTTATTTTATGTAAAAGTCTTACATAGGAACTTCAATTAGGAGAATATGCGCATCTTTCAAAATTTCCAGTTCAAAGCTGTTTGTCTCGTACACACCCATGCCGTCGCGACGGGAAAGCACCGTATCATCTATCTTGATTTCTCCTTCTATCAGGAAGATATAAACTCCGGCATGGGATTGATGCATGTGATAGCCTAACTTTTTGCCGGCTTCTATTTCTCCGATAGAGAACCAAGTTTGTTGAAGCAGTTTGGCAGGTGCATCGCCATCGGGTGATACGATGAGGGTAAGTTCATTTTTATGTAGGTAAGGGCGGATATCATAATCTTGATAAGCCGGAGGTGTATTCAGTTTTTCCGGCATTATCCAAATTTGAAGGAAGTCTACCGGATCGGTTTCGCTTCCATTCACTTCACTGTGATAGATACCTGTGCCTGCACTCATAGTTTGAATGTCACCTACGGTAATGGTACGGCTGTTTTGCTTACTGTCTCCATGTTTTAGTTTCCCTTTTAGCGGAATGGAGATAATTTCCATGTTTTTGTGAGGATGAGTTCCGAAACCTTTACCCGGAGCTACACTATCATCGTTCAATACACGCAGGGCTCCGAAGTTCATGCGGCGTGGGTTGTAATATTCATCAAAACTAAAGGTATGATGGCTGTCAAGCCAGTCGTATAATGAACGTCCACGGCTGTCAGCCTTGTCTATTACTTTTTTCATAATTCTGTGGTTTAAAATGGTTATTTTATATCAGTCGTAACAATCGGCCGATATAAAAAGATGCCGGAGCTTTATAATTTAACTTCATTCTCTAGCTTTTTATGGTTTATAAAGTCTTTGATATTCTGCAAAGTGGTAGAGGCGATGTTTGCCAACGCTTCACGTGTGAAGAAGGCCTGATGGGACGTAACAATGACATTATTGAATGAAAGCAGGCGTGCCAGTGTATCGTCGTCAATAATTTTGTCTGATTGATCTTCATAGAAGTATTCACTTTCTTCCTCATATACATCCAGTCCTGCCGAACCGATTTTTTTGTTCTTCAATCCTTCAATCAGAGCGTTGGTATGAATTAATTGTCCGCGTCCGGTGTTGATAATCATAACACCGTCTTTCATTTTACTGATGGAATAATCGTTGATGAGGTATTTGGTTTGTTCCGTCAGAGGACAGTGCAGGGAGATGATGTCAGAGTTATGATATAACTCATCCAACGTGGTATATACTACTTGGTTTTCTCGGGCGAAGTTATAGTCAGGATATAAATCGTACGCAAGGATGTTCATGCCGAAGCCACGCAGGATATGGATTAATTTTTTGGCGATCTTACCCGTACCGATGATACCTGCCGTTTTACCATACATATCAAAACCCAGAAGACCGTGCAAAGAGAAATTTCCATCTCGTGTGCGCCATGTGGCACGGGGGATTTTGCGATTTAGTGACAACATCAGGGCAACGGTATATTCTGCTACTGCATAGGGCGAATAGGCAGGTACACGTACTACTGTAATGCCATGTTCGGTAGCTGCTTTTAAATCTACATTATTATATCCCGCACAGCGTAAGGCGAGTAATTTAACGCCATTTTCCGCCAACTGCTGGATAACTTCTGTATCGGCAGTATCGTTTACGAAGATACAAACAGCATCTATGCCTTGTGTCAACATGACGTTATGTTTATTTAGATGTCCTTTATAATAACGGAGTTCAAAACCGAATTCTTGGTTTTTGTCATTGAATGAAGTCTCATCATAAGGTTTGCTACCGAAAAATGCAATAGTATATGCCATGATTTTCTTATTTTTAAAATTTTCTTATTCTTAAAGTAACGTATGTAAAGACGATAAAGTTCATTGAAATAATAGATGGTTTTCAATCCGCAAAGAAGAAACGTTTCTCTTGAAACAATTGATGTTTTCAATTAATTATCTTTCTATTATAAATAAAATGCACAAAAAAGTTTTTTATGTGCAATATTATTGTACCTTTGCGCCCGAAACAATTAAAAAAGATTTAGATGAGAAAAATTTCCTTGATTAGCATTGTGATGTTAATCGTTTCAATTCCAACTTTTGCAGGAGGCCTCCTGACGAATACAAATCAACACCCCGCATTTCTTCGTATGTTATCCCGTGGCGCAAATACTACCAGTGTAGATGCTGCTTTGTCTAATCCAGCGGGTTTGGCCTTTTTACCGAAAGACGGTTTTTATACGTCTTTGAGCATTCAGAGTGCTTTTCAAACAAGAAATATCGATGCTTCGTGTGAGGCTTTAGGTTTGGATAAGTATTATGAGGGTAAAGCGTCAGCGCCTGTTATTCCCAGCGTATTTGCTGCTTATAGGAAAGGAGACTGGACGATTTCCGGCTTTTTCGGTATTACAGGTGGTGGGGGAAAGGCTTCGTTTGATGACGGTCTTTCTATGTTCGATGCTATGGTAATAGCAGGATTGGCTGGCAATAATATTCCGAGCAAGACCTATTCGCTGAATAGTTATATGGATGGTAAACAGTACATTTATTCCGTACAGTTAGGTTTGACATATAAAATAACAGATTGGCTTTCTGCTTTTGCTGGTGGTCGTATGAACTATTTCAGTGGCGGTTATAAAGGAGCACTGAATGCCAGCGCTGCAGTTGATTTGTCCGGAGGAGCCATACCTGTTGGAACCGAACTTATTGGTATCGATTTGGATTGTAGCCAGACCGGTTGGGGATTTACTCCGGTCATCGGTTTAGATGCTAAATTGGGCAAACTGAATATTGGTGCAAAATATGAGTTCAAAGCTAACCTGAACATTGAAAATAACACTAAATTGAATTCGTTCCGGATGATAGGTGCTCCTGAAAGTGAATTAGAGGCTTACAAGCATGGTGTAAATACTCCGAACGATATTCCTGCCATGCTTTCAGTAGCAGTTGCCTATGAGTTTCTTCCTGTATTGCGTGCATCGGTAGAGTACCACTTTTACGATGATAAAAACGCTGGTATGGCTGATGGTAAACAAAAATATCTGACTAAAGGAACCAATGAGTATCTGGCAGGTATAGAATGGGATGTAATCAGCAGATTGACTCTGAGCGGTGGGCTACAGTTTACAGATTATGGTCTGTCTGATAATTATCAGTCTGATACCAGCTTCTCATGTGATTCTTACTCTTTGGGTATAGGTGCAAAATTGCAACTTTCGGAAAGAGCTGATTTGAATGTAGGTTATATGTGGACCAACTATGACGATTATACAAAAGTCTCTACAAATTACAATGGCACTGGATTGTCCGGTACAAATGTATACAGTCGTACTAACAAAGTTTTCGGTCTTAGTATAGACTATCGTTTCTGATATTTATTTCATAATCCGACCTTTATATAGAGAGAAAGCCGCTTCAAACACTATTTTGAAGCGGCTTTCTCGTTGTTAATCCGTTTTAGAACGAATACTGTACCAATAGATTTATGCGATTGGCATGATGTGTGGAGTTGTCGAAATTATTACGCCAACCACGGAGGTATTCTGCACCGACTTGCATGTTGGAAGTTACATTCCAGAACATGTTGGCTACAAAATATTGTCCATAATGATAAGTACTACCTACTGCATCGGGATAACCATTATCTGAGTAAAGACGGGACATACTATAAGTACTTGAAAGAAAAACTTTCGGACAGACATTATATTGTAAACCCGCATACCATCCTAACATCGGCAGTGCTTGCATCTTACCTTCTTTATCAGGATCGGGAACGATATCTACATTCAGATTACTGATATCGTTCAGATATTGCCCGATACCTTTTCCATACGTAGCTTGGCCAAATACTTGCCATTTCTTGCCAACATTGAATGTAGTAGAAGCCTGTACGCCGAAACCTGTAACGGAAGATGCTTTGTCACAGAATGAACTGGTATATGTCATACTACGAATAAGGGCACCTACACGCAGGTGGCTGCTATTATTCCAACCATACTGTGCGTAGGCGGTAAAATCCGGCATGCGTTGTTGGTTAATATTCAGATCACTGTTGGTAGTACCATCCACGGAAGGCATTTCAATTGATGCGTTGAAACGGAAGTTTTTCAAACCTTTGTATGTATAAGCTAATTGGGTAGTACGATAGAATGTTGCTCCGTTGGGACCTTGGAAGTCAATGGTGGAGGGTAGTGCACCCAAGTCCATAAAACCGCCGTAAGTATAACCTACTGTTATATCACGGAAAGATACGTATGCATTTTGTAGTTGGAAACCCTTGTTGGAACCATTTCGGAAATTACCTGCAGTATAAACGATAAAATCTCCTAATAGTTTGGTGTGCCCGACTAATTTCAGGAAAATTGTGGAAGTATTGGCGTCCATTTGGAACTGATTTTTGATTTTGCTACTATTGGGGATGAAAGCAGGAATAAAGTCAATATCATCGACAATGCCGCCGAAGTCATATTCGGCAGTAGCACGTACATAACCTCCGATACCCAGGGCAAATTTTCCTTTTCTGTCCATTAACAGAAAACGAGGGGCCTGTGGTTCATGAATGTGGGGTAATTGTGACTCGTTCATGATACGGATAATTTCGTTGCCTGCTTTATCCATGGTAACCAGAACAACTCCCTTGGAAGATTCGTCTTCGATAATCACTTTTTTCTGTGCATGGGTTGTGGACGTTGATAACCCGGCAATGCATAATAGAAACACTGTTTTTAAGATTGTTTTCATTTAAGTTAGGTTTTGGTGAATGTGCTTTCAACAACTTAATTTTAAAATGGTTTTGTGGTCACTGAAAGAAAATGTATCTTTGTAACCGATTTAACGATTGGAGAGTACTTCATTGCAGATAAGGTTATATAAAGATTAGCTTTGATCGTACATCGTTAATAGTTAAATCATAAATAAGTATGATGCCGTGAATAGCGGTCGTGTATTCTAGAACACCACGTAAAAAACAGGAATATGAAGCAAAAAGTATCTGTACCTTTCATGCTGTTGGGCATTTTGTTTAATGTCTGTTTGATAGCAGCCAACCTTCTTGAAACCAAAGTTATTCAGGTTTTCGGTATTACTGTAACAGCTGGTCTTTTGGTATTCCCCATTTCCTATATCATCAATGACTGTATAGCTGAGGTATGGGGATTTCGTAAAGCACGTTTGATCATCTGGAGTGGATTTGCCATGAACTTTTTTGTGGTGATGCTTGGTTTGATTGCTGTAGCATTGCCTGCCGCTCCTTTCTGGGATGGAGCAGTTCACTTTAATTTTGTTTTTGGTATGGCGCCACGTATTGTGATTGCCAGTTTGTCGGCTTTTCTGGTAGGTTCGTTTTTGAACGCATACGTGATGAGCCGGATGAAGATAGCAAGTGGCGGACGTAATTTCTCAGCTCGTGCTATTTGGTCTACGGTAGTGGGAGAAACAGCTGATTCGTTGATTTTTTTTCCGGTAGCCTTCGGTGGTATCATTGCAGGACGTGAATTACTGCTAATGATGTGTATCCAAATCGTTTTGAAGTCTATGTACGAAGTGTTGATTCTTCCTGTGACTATTCGGGTAGTAAAGGCAATTAAGAAGATAGATGGAAGTGATGTTTACGATGAAGGTGTATCTTATAAGATATGGAAAATCGGAGATATTTAGGAAATTGAAAATCGGAATTTAATTTGATATAATGAATAAGATGAATAATGAAACTGCGCTGGTTGTATTCAGTGGTGGGCAAGACTCTACTACTTGTTTGTTCTGGGCGAAACGTGAATTCAAGGAAGTATATGCGCTGAGTTTTCTCTATGGACAGAAACATCAGAAGGAGGTGGAATTGGCAAAGGAGATTGCCCGTAAGGCAGGAGTGGAGCTTAAGGTAATGGATGTTTCCTTTATCGGCCAGTTAGGGCATAATGCTTTGACAGATACCAGTATAGTGATGGATCAGAAAAAGCCTGCTGATAGTTTTCCGAATACATTTGTACCGGGGCGTAATCTTTTTTTTCTGAGTATTGCTGCTGTATATGCTCGTGAACATGGGATTAATCACATTGTGGCTGGAGTGTCTCAAACAGATTTCAGTGGTTATCCTGATTGTCGTGATACCTTTATCAAATCACTGAATGTTACGTTGAATCTCGCAATGGATGAACAGTTTGTTCTTCATACCCCTTTAATGTGGATTGATAAAGCTGAAACTTGGGCGCTGGCTGATGAATTGGGAGTACTTGAACTTATTCGTAATGAAACCTTGACATGCTATAATGGTATTCCGGGTGATGGTTGTGGGCATTGTCCGGCATGTAAGTTGCGACGTGAAGGATTGGAGAGATATTGGGGGATAAATGAAAAAAAACAATAAGAATATGACTGAATTGAAAAAACAACTTTCCCTTTTGGGAAGAAAAACAGAATACAAACAGAATTACGCTCCTGAGGTATTGGAAGCATTTGATAATAAACATCCTGATAACGATTATTGGGTACGCTTCAATTGCCCCGAGTTTACCAGTCTTTGTCCTATTACCGGGCAACCTGATTTTGCGGAAATACGTATTTGTTATATTCCTGATGTCAAGATGGTGGAGAGTAAGAGCCTGAAACTTTATCTGTTTAGTTTTCGTAACCATGGTGCTTTTCACGAAGATTGCGTAAACATTATAATGAAAGACCTTATTCGCTTAATGAATCCTAAATACATCGAAGTTACCGGACTGTTTACTCCTCGTGGAGGAATTTCCATTTATCCATACTCCAATTATGGACGTCCCGGAACCAAGTTTGAAAAGATGGCTGAAGAACGTTTGATGAGTAGGGAATAACTTTTATTTTTACCTATAAATAGCGATTGCCGCATATACTTATCAGAGTATTTGCGGCATCTTTTTTACCTGCATATAGCGATTGTGTGGTTTTCTTTTTATATAGACCTTTGTAGTGGTATTATTAACAATATAATAAACATTGTAAATTGAAAACAGCTACATTAAAAATCGTTCTTTTATTTTTCTTTTTATGGATATCTTTTTCTGTGTGCGCCCAACGGAATGATGGGATAATATCGGGGCGGATTATATCTACAGAAAAAGAAATTGTAGACTTTGCTACAGTCTATTTAAAAGGTACCCATTATGGAGGAACCACTAATCAGGAAGGTATTTATCATTTGAATGCTCCAGCTGGTAACTATACCTTAATTATTTCTGCCATTGGTTATAAAACAGTAGAACATTCTGTGATTTTGACAGCTGGTCAGAGAATCAAGCAAAATATAACAATTACTCCGGAAACTCAATTATTGGATGAAGTAGTGGTTATTTCTAATGGAGTGAGTCGGGTAAAAAAATCTGCATTCAATGCAGTGGCAGTTGATACGAAGGAATTACAGAATACAACAAAAAATTTGAGTGACGCTTTGACTAAAGCACCAGGTATGAAATTACGTGAATCGGGTGGGGTAGGTTCGGATATGCAATTAATGTTGGATGGTTTTAGCGGAAAGCATGTCAAAGTGTTTATTGACGGTGTGCCTCAAGAAGGGGTAGGTAGCTCTTTCGGGCTTAATAATATCCCTGTGAACTTTGCAGATCGTATTGAAATCTATAAGGGAGTCGTACCTGTAGGTTTTGGAACAGATGCCATCGGAGGAGTTATCAATATTGTAACAAACAAGAAACGTCGTCGTTGGTTTCTGGATGCTTCTTATTCATATGGTTCATTTAACACACATAAATCTTATGTTAATTTCGGGCAAACCCTCAAGAATGGTTTTGCGTATGAGATTAATGTTTTCCAAAATTATTCGGACAATGATTATTACATAAATGCTTCGGTAGAGGATTTTACTACAGGAGCGATTGACAAGGATAATAAGCTACGGGTGAAACGTTTTAACGATACTTATCACAATGAAGCCATCATTGGAAAATTAGGATTTATAGATAAAAAATGGGCAGATCGGTTGATGTTGGGATTTACTTATTCAAATATGTATAAGGATATACAGACCGGTGTACGTCAAGATATTGTTTACGGACAAAAACATCGTAAAGCTCATTCATTGATACCTTCGTTAGAATATAGTAAGCGTAATCTGTTTATAAAAGGACTTGATGTGGTACTGACTGCCAACTATAACAGGAATATGACGACCAATGTGGATACAGCTTCTTATAAATATAATTGGTATGGAGAGAGATATCCGTTGAATTCTCCGGGAGAACAATCTAACCTATATTCGCGGGCAGATAATAATAATTGGAGTGGTACGATGACCGTAAATTACCGTATTAATAAGATACAGACGTTGACTTTCAACCATGTACTGAATGCTTTTAAGCGTACCAATACCTCTTTGTTGGCCAAAGAAGAGCAGACAGAGTCTATTGCCAAGGAAACGCGTAAGAATATTTCCGGTTTGTCATATCGTCTGATGCCTTCCGAGCACTGGAATTTATCTGTATTTGGTAAGTACTATAAACAGTTTGTGGCAGGTCCTATAGCTACCTCGTCTAATCAGAGTGAATATGTCCGTACTACTCGAAATATAAGTTCCATGGGATATGGAGCGGCAGGAACCTATTTCATTATATCGGGATTACAGGCAAAGCTATCCTACGAAAAGGCATATCGTCTTCCCACTGTCGAAGAAATGTTTGGCGATGAAGATCTTGAAATGGGAGATATGGGTATCAAACCAGAGAATAGTGACAATTTGAATTTCAATTTAAGTTATAACCAGGTATTCGGCAAGCACTCCGTATATTTGGAAGGAGGATTGATCTATAGGAATACAAAAGACTATATCCAACGTAACATAACCGGTTTGAGTGGTGGAAAAAAAGCTGCAACTTATATAAACTACGGAAAGGTATTGGCGAAAGGGTATAGTATCTCCGCCCGATATGTTTTGGGGAAATGGCTGAGTGTGGGAGGAAACTTTACCCAGATGGATGTGCGTGATAATATGAAGAAATCCATATCCGGCAATACGGATAACTTGGTTTATGGTGAACGTATGCCGAACTTACCTTATATGTTTGCCGATTCGGATGTGACTTTTTATTGGCGTAATTTGGGGGAACAAGGAAATGTATTGACGATATCATATGATAATCAATACTTACATAGTTTCACATACTATTCGTCTAAAATAGGCTCGAATAAGGGAGACTATGTGGTCCCAAACCAATTTTCACACAATTTAGCCCTTTCTTACAGTTTGATGGACGGACGCTACAATGTGGCATTGGAATGCCGTAATCTGACAAACGAGAAGTTGTATGATAACTTTAGCCTTCAGAAAGCAGGCCGGGCTTTTTATGGAAAAGTACGTGTGTCTTTTTAATCATAGATGTGATATTAGTTTAATTTTAAAGGTAAAAACAAATGAAGAAAAATTTCTTATTGACCGGACTTTTCGCTACTGCGATGGCCGGAGTAGTATTGACAGCTTGTACAGATGTTGATGACCCAAGTAATGGTAGTGCTAATGAAGGTAAAGGAGAATACGTGATAGCATCTTCGGTAGAAGCGTCGGGAGGTAATAGTACCAATGTACTGTTGACTTCCGAGACACTGGATGGTGGAACAATTACTACTGTAAACAATGGTTTGGTGAATGATGGTGCTACTCAATGGGTGTTTTATAAAAAACAATATCTGTATGCTTTAACGTATAATCAGGGTAATGCAGGAACAACTCGCTCCTATATAATGAATGTGCGGAATGAGTTACAGGCCCGTTCTAAGGAGTTTGCGGTGAAACGATTCACTACTTATGGTACTTATAGTAAATATATCATGACTTCTTCTTCAGGAGACGGACCTACTGCATGGGCTGATAATAATGGATATGTACCGAAAGTTTTTCTGCTCTCTTATTTGGACGTGATGGCTGAAACATTTACGACGAATGATACACAAGACAAATCTTATTTGTCTGAAAACTTTCTAGGCAATGGTGAATATGTGACATTGGCTGGTCTGCTGGAACACGATAACAAGATTTTCAGTGTAGCTGTACCAATGGGGCTGAGCCAGTATGGAGTGAAGTATGAAGACGGTAAATGGGTGAAAAAGGGAAATGAAGATTTGGTTAAAACAGAATCTGGAGGTAGTGGTAGCAGTGCTTATAATAAGGATGAACTACAGTGGACACAATATCCGGACGAATGCTGGGTGGTTATCTTTAAAGATGAAACTTTAAAAGAGAAATCACTCATTAGGACTAATAAAATCAGTTATGCCTGCGGACGTTATAAGTCTCAGTATTATCAAACTATCTGGGCTGCAGATAATGGAGATATATATGTATTCTCTCCAAGCTATGCCAAGACAATGGGTGATCCTCGTCAACAAACTACTTTACCTGCCGGTGTGGTACGTATTCCCGCAGGGAGTGAGAATTTTGATGATTACTATTGTAATCTCGAAGAACAGACAAATGGAAAATCTTTCTTGCGTTGCTGGCATATAACAGGAGATTATTTCTTGTTGCTGATGTATGATCGTCCATTCAGTCAGACAGGGTTTACAGCCAATCAGCTTGCCATATTTAAAGCCGGTTCTAAAAAACTGACTTATGTGGATGGATTACCTTCTGCTGACCGGATTTCTTCTTTTGGTAATACACTATATGCTGAAAATGGCAGTGCTTATATAGCAGTGACTACTACAGATGCTAATCCCGCCATTTATAAAATTGATCCGGTAAATGCTACTGCGACAAAGGGGCTTAGCGTAGAGGCGACTCAAGTAAGTGGAGTAGGTAAGTTGGTACAGGTCGGTAAATGATGAAGAAAGTTTTTCGTAACATACACTTGTGGCTATCGGTTCCCTTCGGATTGATAATAACTTTAATATGTTTTTCGGGTGCCATGTTGGTATTCGAGAATGAAGTAATGGAGTTATGTCATCGTGACCTTTACTATGTACGGAAAGTAAAAGCCCGGACTATTCCGATGGATGAACTGATGGCAAAAGTTTCCGGTATATTGCCGGACAGTGTTTCTATAACGGGCATTAGTATTTCATCCGATCCGGAACGTACTTATCAAGTCAGTCTGTCGAAGCCACACCGAGCTTCCCTATCTGTAGATCAATATACGGGTGAGGTCAAAGGTCGTTCTGGACGTACTCCGTTTTTTCTTGCCATGTTTAAATTGCATCGTTGGTTACTGGATAGTATGAAACCGGATGGTGGAATATTTGTGGGGAAAGTAGTTGTGGGCACATCTACATTGATGTTTGTGTTTGTTCTGATATCAGGTATTGTTATTTGGTGGCCTCGTACAAAGAGGGTACTGAAAAACAGTCTAAAGATTACAGTAGGAAAGGGGTGGCGACGTTTTTGGTATGACTTACATGTAGTAGGGGGAATGTATACTCTTGTTCTACTTTTAGCAATGGCAATTACAGGATTGACATGGTCTTTTTCTTGGTATCGCACGGGCTTTTACAAAGTATTGGGGGTAGAGCTGTCCAAGCAACCCCACAGTAAGAATAAAGAAAACAGTCGGGCAAACAGTGTATATGGGCATACTGAAGGGCAGCGTTTGACACTGTATGCAAATTGGGAAAAAGTGTATGACAAATTGAAAACACATAATCCAGATTATAAACAAATCACCTTCTCTAAAGGTACTGCGACTGTATCTTTCAATCGGTTGGGAAATCAACGTGCTGCTGATCGTTATACTTTCAATCCGCATAACGGAGAAATAATCGGAACAACATTCTATGAAGATACGGATAAAGTTAGTAAAATTCGTGGTTGGATATATTCGGTTCATGTAGGAAATTGGGGAGGCCTGTTTACTCGTATACTAACATTTATAGCAGCCTTAATAGGTTGTACACTTCCGTTGACCGGATATTATTTATGGTTACGTCGGTTGAGACAGAGACGCGGTAAAATGTTGTATAAAAGGACAGGAACAGAACAATAAAATAAATGATGATAACGATATCTTCCGAATGATGGCAATAAATGAATAGATAAGCAAGGTTTATTGGTTAATTTCCATTTTCTTTTTACTTTTTTGTGATTCGATGTAACATAGGTTACCGTTTGCGCAAGATAAAACTTTCATCTAAGAAAAAGCAAGTATAAACTTTAAAATGTATAGAGATTATGGAAATGAATATGTTTTGCTATCAATGTCAAGAAACGGTTAAAGGAACAGGCTGCCTATTTGGAACATACTATGCGGTTGGGGTTTAATGATGAAAAATATTCATATTTTTATGCAACGTACATTGCCATTATCTATCGATTATCCTCTTTATCTCTTCTTCTGTACCACAGAATGGTCCGTGTGACTGAAGTTTGATTGTACACATGGCAGCTGCAAAACATCCTGCTTCTTCACAAGAGGTACCTCTATTACGCATATATAGATATCCCACCATATAAGTGTCACCACATCCCGTTGCATCTACTATTTGCATGGCAGGGTAGGCAGGTATTTCATAGAATTGCCCTTTAGTGTATATCAGTGATCCTTTATCTCCCAATGTGATCAATACTTCTTTCACTCCCCAATCCGCAATTAATAATGCAGCTTCCCTAGGATCGGAACAATGCGTGAGAACTTCCATTTCGGACTCGTTGGCTTTCAATATATGAATATATTTAAGGGCTTCTCTTTTTTCAGACCAGTCTACCGGTAATACTTTTTCATTGTCTACTTTTCGCAGAAAGCCTTGTACATCAACAGAAAGTAGTCCTTTCTTTGATAAAAACTTGATGAGCTCTAATGAAAAGTCATCGGCTAACAAGCTACCTAAATGAATGATTTTTGCATTAATATTCTGTAATCCCTCTACTGTAAACGGGTCGGCTTTGGCCGTTACGCGTTGGGTACGTTCATTCTGATTTTCTCCATATATATTTTCGAAGCATACAGAATGAGTGCTAGGTAAGATTTTTACTTCAATTCCTTCTTTTTTAATCTCCTCTATGACATTCATATCAGCATCAGCCAAAGCGGTTACTAATAAAAAATCATCTGCATTTAGATGTTTGATGGCATGGGCGAAATAGAAAGAAGTACCGCCTGGCATATCTACTGTACTATGGGGGGTAATAATCTTATCTTTAGTGATATACCCTATACAACATAAACTATGTATATCTTTTGTTGCTTTTTCTTCTGTCATAATTGTTTTTCTCATAATTAGGCTGCGAAGATAATGATTTATTGTAATAATATCTGTATCTTGTATACTTGTGAACTAAAAAAGTTAGGCTACATTTGTGCAGAATTAAAGTGGTTGGAAATATGAAATTCTCCATAATTTGCATCCTACTTTGATGATGACTTCGAGAAAAGGACGTTTGGGTACTATGTGGGATTTCTTATTCAAGAAGGAGGAAAGTATACGTCCTGATAAAGAGATTTCTGTTATCAAAACTGATCTTAAGAAGATTGCTGAGGATGAAAATGTTCTCGTATGGTTTGGGCATTCTTCTTGTTTTATTCAGATTGATGGTAGGCGAATTCTTGTAGATCCTGTATTTTGTACAGCTGTTCCTGTTTCATTGATTATCTGTTAATCACACACGATCATTGGGATCACCTTGATTATTATGCTGTCTTGAATGAGAGGTTTCCAGGTATCAATTTAGCCATTCTGGAGAATGGACAGTATAATGAAGATTGGAAGTATATCCATACATTACCAAAGTACTTGGGACAAATTGCCCGTGATTTGAATGTTGAAAAAGTACTGACTGTTCATCACTCTAAATATGCATTGGCGAGACATCCTTGGAATGAACCACTAAAAAATGTAATAGACTTGGCAAAGAAAGGTTTATTGGATGTTCTGATGCCGATGATAGGTGAGGTGGTCCGATGGAATTGATTTTAGAAAATTAGCGGGATTACCCCGCTAATTTATCATTTATTATTTTCTACTATTTTTTTTCATTGTTTCATTATATTTTTTTTCATCGCTTACTTTTTTCTTCGGCTGCTGTATAAGCATTCTCAGGTGTATACTCTTATCTATATCACCGAGCCTACTATAGTATCTCTGTCTACATAAATCCTTTAAAACGAACGTCCTTTGAAAACACTGGATTGAGATAATGGTACCAAATTACCGTTCAATGTTAAATTATTGGAATGAAAGTTCGGACTAATTCTTGCTGACGCGCTATTACTGCCACGAGTCAATGTAATATGGACTTGCGCTGATATTCCAACACCTTGTACATTAAAACTACAGTTCATATTTCCTTTTTTGTCAGTAGATATTTTTAATCCTCTTACATTACCGTCTACAGTAATTCCACCTATTCCGTTAGGCCCGGCAATAGCACTATTGGAAGCTACTTGGATTGATGCGTGATTATCATCCATCATTACGAAATTTGTGATTGATGAAACAAATGCACTTCGTCCTCTTTTGAAAACCAGCTGGTCTGCCTCCAACACAAACTTTCCATCGTGCAATGCTTGTGAAGCCATTGCATATGCACGCTCTTCCTGGGCTTGGATACGCGCCTTCTCAGCATCACGCTGTGTTTTACGTTCTATACGTTTTACTTCACTACTGCTTTGTGCATAGCTCACGGTCGATAAACTTACTAATATAAATGTTAATAATGTAATAATTTGTTTCATAATTGTTCTTTTTTTATTGGTTCAAACTCTTTGGATAGTTAACAATCTGGAAGTAAAAAGTATGCAATAGTATTCTTAAATAAATGTAAGAGTTTACGCTTCTATATCAAATTCTATCAAAATGTTTTGGAAAAAAAAGTTTTAACTTGTTTTCTATTATTGTTTTTCTTATCTTAGAAACGTAATTATAATATTGGGGTACTAAATAAGTCCTGCCCCACAGGCAACGATTATGAGAATACAATTTGAGATCAAAGAAAAGCTGTCAGACATTGTTGATGAAATTCTGCAGTGTGACAGATGGACGACTGTTATAAAGGAAGAACTCTCGGGTAGGAAAGTGGTTGTTATCCGTGATAGGGATTACGACTCGGAAGCATCCGTCGAGATTTATGCCCGTGAGATTAATATTAAAACAGCATGGTCCAGTTATACGTACCGTTTGTTTACGATTGGAGATTGTGTTTGGTGTGAGTATAATGGTGCTTATCGCGGGTTGTTGGAACAGAAACTGTTACCTTCAATTACCCCTAAAGAAAGCCTGTTGGATTCTGAAGTATTGGATAGTTCTCTGTATGGGCGCGAGAAAAAGAAATTAAGGGAATATGCCGAAGATAATGTAAAGTTAAAACAGTTTCGTCGTCAGAACTTTAACGAGGATAGGATAGGCGTTGCTCCGTTCGATCATCCTAAAAAAGTGTATGATGAATTTATTAAGGAAGATTATATTTCTCCGTTGAAAGATAAAGAATAAACCAAAAAGCTCTGAAATTGTTTTGAATTTCAGAGCTTTAAGCGGTGCGTACGGGACTCGAACCCGTGACCCCATGCGTGACAGGCATGTATTCTAACCAACTGAACTAACGCACCATAATTTCATTTTATCATTGCCATCTCTCTCGATTGCGGTTGCAAAGGTAGGTATTTCTTTGAAATCTGCAATAGTTGTGATGAACTTTTTTTCAAGAAAAATAGCTGTATTTGTTTTATAGTCTCATTCTGAGAATATTGTAAAATAAAAAAAGTTTGTGATTGCAAACTGCCTTTTCTATTGCATGTAAGTGTACCACGATAGAAACTGAAAGATACTTTTTGAAGAAAACGAAACTTTTTAAGCCTTCTTTTAAACTTCTTGCTCGAAAACTTCGTTCTTTTGCAATAAATCGTTATTTTTGCGAACTCAAAACGAGAATGTTGTAATTAGATAACGATAAAAAGAGATTTTAGGATGATGAAAACAGCCAAACTGTTGCTTCACTGTCCCGACAAGCCGGGTATATTGGCAGAAGTGACAGACTTTATAACGGTGAATAAGGGTAATATTATCTATCTGGATCAATATGTAGACCATGTGGAGAATATCTTTTTCATGCGTATTGAGTGGGAATTGGAGAAATTTCTGGTGCCGCAGGAAAAAATAGAAGATTATTTTGCGACATTGTATGCTCAGAAATACGGAATGAGTTTCCGCCTTTACTTCTCAGATGTAAAACCACGTATGGCTATCTTTGTATCAAAGATGTCCCACTGTCTGTTCGACCTTTTGGCGCGTTACACTGCAGGTGAATGGAATGTGGAAATTCCTCTTATAATCAGTAATCATCCCGATTTGCAACATGTGGCAGAGCGTTTTGGTATTCCTTTCTATCTTTTCCCGATAACAAAAGAAACCAAGGAGGAACAAGAACAGAAAGAAATGGAACTTCTGGCTAAGTACAAAGTAAACTTCATTGTGCTGGCGCGATATATGCAAGTCATTTCGGGGCAGATGATTAATGCCTATCCCAACCGTATCATCAATATTCATCACTCTTTCCTTCCTGCATTTGTGGGAGCGAAACCCTATCATGCAGCTTTTGAGCGTGGTGTGAAGATTATCGGTGCCACCAGTCACTATGTAACTACCGAACTGGATGCCGGGCCTATCATTGAGCAAGATGTAGTTCGGATTACTCATAAGGATACGGTACAGGATTTGGTGAATAAAGGCAAAGATCTGGAGAAAATAGTGCTTTCGCGTGCCGTTCAGAAACATATTGAACGTAAAGTTTTAGCCTATAAGAACAAAACCGTAATATTTAATTAATGGATAACTGATAATGGATAATTCATTGTTGTTTATTATCAGTTGTTGATTATCGATGATTAATTGTTAAAATGAGGGTTGCAATCGTTAAATATAATGCAGGTAATATACGTTCGGTCGATTACGCTTTGAAACGTTTGGGGGTAGAAGCTGTGATTACATCGGATGAGGCAGTGTTGTGCGCCGCTGATAAGGTAATCTTTCCAGGTGTGGGTGAAGCGGAAACAACTATGAATTTTCTTCGTTCCAGTGGTATGGACGTGCTGATAAAGACATTGCGCCAACCGGTTTTGGGCATTTGTTTGGGCATGCAGTTGATGTGCAGGCATTCAGAAGAAGGGGATGTGGATTGTCTTGGTATTTTTGATGTTGATGTCAAGCGATTTGTTTCCCGACGGCATGAAGACAAAGTGCCTCATATGGGTTGGAATACATTGAAAAAGACCAATAGTGAACTGTTCGAAGGTTTCACAAAGGAAGAGTTTGTTTATTTTGTCCATAGTTTTTATGTTCCTGTCAATGACTGTACGGCTGCCGTCACAGATTATATATTACCGTTCAGCGCTGCCTTGCACAAGGATAATTATTATGCCACGCAATTCCATCCCGAAAAAAGCGGGAGTGTAGGCGAACATATATTACAAAACTTTCTGGACCTATGATAGAACTTATTCCCGCTATTGACATCATCGACGGAAAATGTGTACGCCTTTCCCAAGGTGATTATGACAGTAAGAAGGTGTATAATGAAAACCCTGTCGAAGTGGCCAAGAAATTTGAAGACCATGGTATCCGTCGTCTTCATGTGGTTGATCTTGATGGCGCTGCCTCCCATCATGTGGTAAACTACCGTACGTTGGAACAGATTACTTCCCGCACTTCCTTGATAGTAGATTTTGGTGGTGGGGTAAAGAGCGATGAGGATTTGGTAATAGCTTTTGAGAGCGGAGCGCAGATGGTGACGGGCGGCAGTGTAGCCGTTAAGAACCCCGGACTCTTCTGCCATTGGCTCGATTGCTTTGGTGCGGGAAAAATCATTCTTGGTGCCGATGTAAAAGAGTATAAGATTGCCGTTAATGGCTGGAAAGATGAAAGCCCCTGCGAGTTGTTCCCTTTTTTGAAAGACTATGTAAACAAGGGTATCCGCAAAGTTATCTGTACTGATATCAGTTGCGATGGTATGCTTCAAGGTCCTTCGCTTACATTGTATAAGGAGATATTGGAAAAACATCCGGACCTTTACCTGATTGCCAGTGGAGGAGTGAGTTGTGCCGATGATATCCGTAAACTTCAGGATACAGGAGTGCCTGCCGTGATCTTCGGTAAGGCTTTGTACGAGGGACGTATCACCTTTAAAGATTTAGAGGACTTTTTATGATGTACAAATCATAATCTTAAACGATAAATAAATTAAGAGTGTTAGCAAAGAGAATTATTCCCTGCCTTGACATCAAAGATGGGCAGACCGTAAAAGGAACCAACTTCGTGAACCTGCGTCAGGCAGGTGATCCTGTGGAATTGGCGCGTGCCTACAGCGAGCAAGGGGCCGATGAGTTGGTGTTTTTGGATATCACTGCCAGTTTTGAAGGCCGTAAAACTTTTGCTGAACTGGTAAAGCGTATTGCCGCCAATATAAGTATTCCTTTTACTGTAGGGGGCGGTATCCATGAACTGGGCGATGTAGACCGTCTTTTAAATGCCGGTGCCGATAAAATCTCTGTCAATTCTTCCGCTATTCGTCGTCCGGAGTTGATAGACGAGATAGCCAAGAACTTCGGCTCTCAGGTTTGCGTGCTGGCGGTAGATGCCATGCAGACTGAAAAGGGGTGGTGGTGTTATCTGAACGGCGGTCGTGTGGAAACGGATAAGGAACTCTTTTCGTGGACAAAAGAAGCCCAGGAACGTGGTGCAGGAGAAATTCTTTTTACCAGTATGAACCACGACGGTGTAAAAACAGGATATGCCAATGAAGCTCTGGCAAACCTTGCCGACAGACTTTCCATCCCTGTCATTGCGTCAGGTGGAGCAGGTACTAAAGAGCACTTTCGTGATGTCTTTCTGCAAGGAAAAGCAGATGCTGCCTTGGCAGCCAGTGTTTTTCACTTCGGAGAAATTAAAATTCCCGATTTAAAATCGTATCTTTGTGCCCAAGGAATTGCGATGAGAAAATAATAGAGTAAATCGTAAATAGTTAAATCGTAAATAAAATGGATTTTGACAAAATGAACGGACTCATTCCGGCTATTATACAAGATGCAGACACCGCTAAGGTGCTGATGTTGGGTTTTATGAATCAGGAAGCATACGATAAGACGGTAGAAACCGGAAAAGTGACTTTCTTTAGCCGTACGAAAAACCGTCTTTGGACGAAAGGTGAGGAGAGTGGCAACTTTCTGAATGTGGTTTCCATGAAAGAGGATTGCGACCAGGATACATTACTTATTCAGGTACATCCTGTGGGACCTGTCTGTCATACCGGTACAGATACTTGTTGGGGTGAGAAGAACGAGCAACCCGTCATGTTCCTGAAAACTCTTCAGGATTTCATTGAAAAACGTCACCGTGAAATGCCCGAAGGGTCTTATACCACCAGTTTGTTTCAGTCGGGTGTCAACAAGATGGCCCAGAAAGTAGGCGAGGAGGCTGTTGAGACTGTTATCGAGGCCTGCAATGGTACAGACGAGCGTTTGATTTACGAAGGTGCCGATTTGCTTTACCACCTTATTGTGTTGCTTACTTCCAAAGGTTATCGCATTGAAGACCTGGCACGTGAGTTGGAAGAACGCCATAGCGTAAACTGGAAGAAACACTAAATTAAGGTATAGATCTATCATGATGGACGATACGCTGATAAGATATAAAGACGTAGATATACACCAGCAGGAGTTGTGTGTACTAAACGGTGTGAATCTCGAACTGCACAAGGGAGAGTTCGTATATCTCATTGGTAAGGTTGGTTCCGGCAAGACGAGCTTGCTTAAAACTTTTTATGGAGAACTTGATATAGCTTCGGGCGAAGCCTGTGTGTTGCACTATGATATGTTGCACATCAAGCGTAAGCATATTCCCGAGTTGCGACGCAAGTTAGGCATCGTATTTCAGGACTTCCAGTTGCTTACCGATCGCACGGTGTACGATAATCTTGAATTTGTACTTCGTGCTACAGGTTGGAAGAACAAAGGGGAAGTCAAAGATCGTATTGACGAAGTGCTACAGTTGGTGGGAATGGGTAATAAGGGATATAAGTATCCCAACGAACTTTCGGGTGGAGAACAGCAACGTATTGTGATTGCCCGTGCCGTGCTCAACTCTCCGGAGATTATTCTTGCCGATGAGCCTACGGGAAATCTGGATGTGGAAACCGGATTTGCCATCACCCAACTATTGCACTATTTGAGCGCTGCCGGTTCGTTGGTGATCATGACTACCCATAACATGCAGTTGCTTTGGGAATATCCGGGTCGGGTATACCGTTGTGCCGACCATCAGATAACGGATGTAACGGATATGTATACCACACCGGGAACAGCAGAAGAAAAATAAATAAATTTATATAACATTTTAATACAGGAACGAAAATGAAAGTTTTAAAGTTTGGAGGTACTTCAGTAGGTTCGGCTCAACGAATGAAGGAAGTGGCCAAATTGATTACCGATGGTGAACGTAAGATTGTGGTTCTCTCTGCCATGTCGGGTACCACAAACACATTGGTTGAGATTTCGGACTATCTGTACAAGAAAAATCCGGAGGGTGCCAACGAGATTATCAATAAGCTGGAGACTAAATACCGCCAGCACGTTGACGAACTCTATGCTACACCGGAGTATAAACAGAAAGGTCTGGAACTTATCAAATCTCATTTTGATTATATCCGTTCTTATACCAAAGACCTCTTCACACTGTTCGAGGAGAAAGTAGTATTGGCACAGGGTGAGTTGATATCTACCGCTATGATGAACTACTATTTACAGGAATGTGGTGTGAAGTCAATCTTGCTTCCGGCTTTGGAGTACATGCGTACTGATAAGAATGCCGAACCCGATCCTGTATATATCAAGGAGAAACTTCAGGTTCAGCTTGAGTTGCATCCCGATGCCGATATCTACATCACGCAAGGTTACATCTGCCGTAATGCATACGGTGAGATAGATAATCTGCAACGTGGTGGCAGCGACTATACCGCTTCTCTGATCGGTGCGGCTATCAATGCTTCCGAAATTCAGATTTGGACTGACATTGATGGTATGCACAACAATGATCCGCGTATTGTAGACAAGACGGCTCCCGTACGTCATCTTCATTTTGAGGAAGCGGCGGAGTTGGCATACTTCGGCGCAAAAATCCTGCATCCCACTTGTATTCAGCCTGCCAAGTACGCCAATATCCCTGTACGTTTGCTCAACACCATGGATCCTAAAGCTCCGGGTACACTGATCTCGAACGATACGGAGAAGGGCAAAATCAAGGCGGTAGCTGCTAAAGATAATATCACTGCCATCAAAATTAAATCCAGCCGGATGTTGCTGGCACATGGATTTTTGCGTAAGGTGTTCGAGATTTTTGAAAGTTACCAGACCTCTATCGACATGATTTGTACTTCCGAGGTAGGAGTATCCGTATCTATCGATAACACCAAACATCTGAATGAAATCTTGGATGATCTGAAGAAATATGGCACTGTGACAGTAGATAAGGATATGTGCATCATTTGTGTGGTAGGTGACCTTGAATGGGAAAATGTAGGTTTTGAGGCTAAAGCACTCGATGCGATGCGTAACATACCTGTACGTATGATTTCCTTTGGCGGTAGTAACTACAATATTTCTTTCCTAATTCGCGAATGTGATAAGAAAATAGCGTTGCAGTCGTTGAGCGATGCGTTGTTCAACGGAAAATAAAATATCTTTTGATCTTTCGGGCACGGATTATGTATGCAGATTTCACATGGATAAAGAATGAAAAGAAACTGTGAAATCCGTGTAATCCGTGTCTGAAAGAAATTATAAATAACTTCTTTCACACCCTTTTTTACTAAACAAAGATTACATCCTGTTATATGAAAGGAACATTCCCTATTGATAAATTCCGTGAACTGAGTACCCCTTTCTATTATTACGATACAAAGGTATTGCGTGATACCCTTTCTTGTATTCGTACCGAGGTTGCGAAGTATGAAAATTATTCGGTGCATTATGCGGTGAAAGCCAATGCCAATCCTAAAGTGCTCACCATCATTCGCGAAAATGGTTTGGGGGCCGATTGTGTGAGTGGTGGAGAAATCCGTGCTGCTATTAAAGCTGGTTTTCCTGCCGGAAAAATAGTGTTTGCCGGAGTAGGTAAAGCTGATTGGGAAATTAATTTGGGTTTGGATTATGATATCTTTTGTTTCAATGTAGAGTCCATTCCTGAACTTGAAGTCATTAACGAACTGGCGGCAGCCAAAGGTAAAGTTGCCAATGTGGCTTTCCGTATCAATCCCAATGTCGGTGCCCATACCCATGCCAACATCACTACCGGATTGGCGGAGAATAAGTTCGGTATCAGTATGGAAGATATGGATCATGTCATCGATGTAGCTCAGGAAATGGGAAATATCAAGTTCATCGGTTTGCACTTTCACATCGGTTCGCAAATTCTTGATATGGGCGATTTTGTAGCCCTGTGTAATCGTGTCAACGAGTTGCAGGATAAATTTGAAGCGCGCCGCATCCGTATCGGGCACATCAATGTAGGCGGTGGTCTCGGTATAGATTATGCTCATCCCAACCGTCAGCCTGTTCCCGATTTCAAAAAATACTTCTCTACCTATGCCGAGCATCTGAGACTCCGCTCTTATCAGACGCTTCATTTTGAATTGGGGCGTGCGGTAGTGGGGCAATGCGGTTCTCTCATTTCGCGTGTGCTCTATGTGAAGCAGGGTACCAATAAGCAATTCGCTATTCTCGATGCCGGCATGACAGACCTGATCCGTCCTGCTCTTTATCAGGCATTCCATAAGATAGAGAATATCACCTCCGATGCTCCGGTGCAGACTTATGATGTGGTAGGTCCTATTTGCGAGTCCTCCGACGTTTTTGGTAAAGCCGTCGACTTGAATGCCGCACAGCGTGGCGATCTTATCGCCCTCCGTTCCGCCGGCGCATATGGTGAGATTATGGCTTCGGGTTATAATTGCCGCCAGTTGCCGCAAGGCTATACTTCGGAAGAACTGGTGTAATAGGATAATGATTATCCCTATACTTGCTATTTGTGATGAATAATCGTACATTCGGATTTTAATTCTTGAATTCTCAACTGTTTTGTAATCATGTTGCGAAGATACGGCACGGTAAACGCAAGATTGTCTGTTTTTGTCTGTTTTTGTTCGTTAGGGTTCGTTATAGTTGGATAAATGACTGAAGAAGACTGAAAGTATAGAGGGTACGATGGTTAAGCACTACGGTTCTAATGTTCTACTTGGCAGTTCTAATGTTCTACATTAGAACCGTGAAGTAGTACTCTATTTTCCGAAAAAATGCAGTAAATGCAGAAAATGCAGTGTACTCCTTTCCTCACACACACGCGCGTACATTATTAATGCGGATGAAGACAAATGGTCGGGAACGATCGGCTGTGCCGCCTGTCAGGACACGAGGAAACATATGAAACGGCAAGCGAAGACCATTACTGTAAAAGTTGATGAAATACTCCTGCCGAGATACTCCTGTTGAATAGCAGCTATTATATATATACGCGTGCGCGTGTGTGTGAGGAAAGGAGTACACTGCATTTTCTGCATTTACTGCATTTTTTATGTTTTGAACAAGATGTGCTTACTTAATTATTGAAGAGATTTATTTCTGTAAAAAATGTTATAGAACGAACAATTTAAAGACATCTTTGTTACATTTGTAATCATTTCAATTTACTTAATAAATACAATTATGATAACAGAAAAATTACAGAATGCAATTAATGAGCAGATTACGGCTGAGATGTGGTCATCTAACCTTTATTTGGCAATGTCTTTCTATATGGAGAAAGAAGGTTATTGCGGTATGGCTTCCTGGTTGAGAAAGCAGTCATCCGAGGAGAAAGACCACGCTTGCGAAATGGCATCTTACATCATTAAGCGTTGCGGCAAGGCCAAATTGGATAAGATTGATGTTGTTCCTAACGACTTCGGTACTCCGTTGGAAGTATTTGAACAGGTGTACGAGCACGAATGCCGCGTATCAAAAATGATTGATAATCTTGTTGATATTGCCGCTGCTGAAAAAGATAAGGCCACTCAAGATTTCTTGTGGGGTTTTGTTCGTGAACAGGTAGAAGAAGAAGCTACTGCCGCCGGCATCGTAGATATGATTAAAAAAGCCGGTGCTGCCGGAATTTTCTTTATAGACGCAAAACTGGGCGAACGTAAATAAGAATAAAAAGTGATACAATGATAGGGTGATAAAGTGATAGAGTAATATCGTTTTATCACCCTATCACTTTGTGTATCTATATTACTCTTGTTTATTTCAGCACTCCCAATTCTTTTCCTACCTTGATAAACGCCGCTATACACTTATCCAAATGTTCTTTTTCGTGTCCGGCAGAAATCTGTACACGGATGCGTGCCTGATCTTTGGGAACCACGGGGTAGTAGAAGCCGGTAACGTAGATACCTTCTTCTTGCATGCGGGCGGCATAGATCTGAGACAGTTTGGCATCATATAGCATAACGGCGCAGATGGCGCTTTGGGTAGGTTTGATGTCGAAGCCGGCAGCAGTCATCTTATCACGGAAATAGTTGACGTTCTCCATCAATTTGTCGTGCAATGCATTGCTCTCCTTCAGCATTCTGAATACTTCAAGGCTGGCGCCGATGATGCCCGGAGCTAATGAATTGGAGAACAGGTATGGACGGCTACGTTGACGCAGAAGGTCTATGATTTCCTTACGACCGGTGGTAAATCCACCCAAGGCGCCGCCAAAGGCTTTTCCTAAAGTTCCGGTGTAGATATCTACACGGCCGTATGTCTTATACAGCTCGCTTACGCCGTGTCCGGTAGGACCTACCACACCGGCAGAGTGAGACTCGTCCACCATAACCAATGCATCATATTTCTCGGCAAGATCGCATATCTTATCCATTGGGGCAACATTACCGTCCATAGAGAATACACCGTCCGTTACGATAATACGGAAACGCTGTGCCTGGGCCTCTTGCAGGCATTTTTCCAGTTCTTCCATGTTGGCATTGGCATAACGGTAGCGTTTTGCTTTGCAAAGACGTACACCGTCGATGATGGAAGCGTGGTTCAATGAATCGGAAATGATGGCATCCTCGTCGGTGAACAACGGTTCGAATACGCCTCCGTTGGCATCGAAACAGGCGGCGTAGAGAATAGTGTCTTCAGTTTTGAAGTAATCGGAAATGGCAGCTTCCAGTTCCTTGTGGATATCTTGTGTTCCGCAGATAAAGCGTACGGAGGACATTCCGTATCCGCGGCGATCCATCATCTTTTGAGCGGCGGCAATCAGGTTGGGGTGATTGGATAAACCCAGATAATTGTTTGCGCAGAAGTTCAGAACTTCTTTGCCTTTCACTGTGATAGCAGCTTGTTGTGCACTCTCGATAAGGCGCTCTTCTTTGTAGAGTCCGGCCTCTTTAATTTCAGCAAGTGTGTTGCTGAGGTAGTCTTTCATTTTACCGTACATAGGATTTAATATTTAATGGTGATACATGTTTATAACATGCTCTGCAAAGGACACTATTTTTATTGGAATAAACAATATCTTTTTGATAGAAAAATGAAAAAAAAGTGTGTATATTTGCGCCTTAGTAATTATAAACACCTTATTTATAAGTCGAATGAAAAATATTTTGGTAATTGGAGCCACCGGACAGATCGGTTCGGAACTCACGTTGGAACTGCGTAAACGTTATGGTAATGATCATGTTATAGCCGGATATATTCCGAGTGCTATGCCTCAGGGGGAGTTAAAAGCATCAGGACCTTCGGCCATTGCCGACGTGACGGATCGCCAGTCTATTGAAGTGGTAGCAAGACAATTCAAGATTGATACAATTTACAATCTGGCAGCATTGCTTTCGGTTGTAGCCGAAAGCCGTCCCGCCATGGCTTGGAAAATCGGTATAGATGGCCTATGGAATGTGCTGGAAGTGGCACGCGAATATGGTTGCGCTGTGTTCACTCCGAGTTCTATCGGTTCGTTTGGAGAGTCTACGCCACATGTGAAGACACCTCAAGACACTATTCAACGTCCACGTACCATGTACGGTGTAACAAAAGTGACTACTGAATTGTTGAGCGATTATTACCATACGAAATATGGCGTGGATACCCGTGCGGTGCGTTTTCCGGGAATTATTTCCAATGTAACTCCTCCGGGTGGCGGTACTACCGACTATGCAGTGGATATTTTCTATTCGGCTGTGAAAGGCGAGAAGTTTGTGTGTCCTGTGAAGGCAGGTACCTATATGGATATGATGTATATGCCTGATGCCCTGAATGCGGCTATTACGCTGATGGAGGCTGCTCCGGCACGTTTGAAACACCGGAATGCATTCAACATCGCTTCCATGAGTTTTGACCCGGAAGAAATTTACCAAGCTATCAAGAAGCATGTGCCCGGCTTTGAAATGGAATATAACATCGATCCCCTGAAGCAATCGATTGCTGATAGTTGGCCTGACAGTCTGGATGACTCTTGCGCTCGCGAGGAGTGGGATTGGAAACCCGAGTTTGATTTGGAATCTATGACGGTGGACATGCTTGAGAAGTTAAGAGCTAAACTAAATAAGTGACCATAGAGGTCCGTAAAGGATGAAAAAATTAGTAATGGGATTTTTGTTACTCGCTTTATGCGTTTCTTGTGGAAACCGTAAAGTGAAAATGGATCCCTTCTCTACTATTACTGAAATGGTGGATTCGGCCAATCATAAGGTCGATACACTACAACAGGTAGAGGTAAAGGAAGAACCGAAACCGCTGGAAGCTGACGAGTTGTTTGATGATTTTATCTTCAACTACGCTACGGACGATACCTTGCAAAAGCAAAGGACGGTTTTTCCTTTGCCTTATTATAACGTTGATACCCCATCGAAAATCGAAAAGAAGTATTGGAAACATGATTATCTGTTTGCGAAACAGAACTATTATACATTGCTTTTCGATAAGGAAGCCGATATGGATATGGTGGGGGATACGGCGTTGACATCTGTACAGGTGGAATGGATTTACCTCAAAACCCGTATGGTGAAGAAGTACTACTTTCAGCGTATCAAAGGAATGTGGATGCTTGAAGCAATCAATCTGCGCCGGATAGAAAAGGGGGAAAATGAAGATTTTGTAGACTTTTATACCCGTTTTGCTACAGATAGCCTGTATCAGAGCCGGCACATTAGTGACCCATTGCAATTTATCACCATAGATCCTGATGATGAATTTGCTATCCTGGAAACTACGCTTGATGTAAACCAGTGGTATGCTTTCCGCCCGTTGATGCCTGTTGATAGACTTTCCAATATCAATTACGGACAAAAGAACGAAGACCGGTCGACCTCCAAAATCCTGAAAGTGAACGGTATCGGCAATGGTTATTCCAACATTTTCTATTTCCGGAAACGGGGAGGGGAATGGGAAATGTATAAATATGAAGATACAAGCATTTGATTTTAATAAAGAATTTGATTAATAATGATTTGCAGAAGAAAGAATATACCTAACACATTTGGATTTGATGTGAAAGCCGCCACTTTTGTGGAGTATGGTTCAGTAGAAGAATTAAAAAAACTGATTGATAATGGGTATGTTACTTCTCCTTTTCTGCATATCGGGCAAGGCAGTAATCTGTTGTTTGTTGGCGACTATAAAGGTACGGTGCTACATTCGTGTATACATGGGGTGGAAGTAACGGCGGAGGATGAAGTCAGCGTATCGGTGCGTGTAGGAGCCGGTGTGGTGTGGGATGATTTTGTGGCTTGCTGTGTGGAACACGGATGGTATGGTGCCGAAAATCTTTCGTTGATACCTGGTGAGGTAGGAGCGAGTGCGGTACAGAATATCGGAGCTTACGGTGTGGAGGTGAAAGACCTGATTGCTTCGGTGGAGACTGTGAACATTCAGGGTGATAAACGTGTTTATTGTGTGGACGAATGTGAGTATGCTTACCGTAAAAGCCTTTTTAAACGTCCGGAAATGAAGTCGGTATTTGTCACCCATGTCAATTTTCGATTGAGTAAAAAAGAACAGTATACGTTGGACTACGGTACTATACGTCAGGAGTTGGCGAAGTATCCTGCAGTTGACCTGAAAACTTTACGTAAAGTGATTATCGATATCCGTGAGAGCAAGTTGCCCGACCCGAAGATACTGGGTAATGCCGGGAGTTTTTTCATGAATCCTATTGTGTCTCGTGCCCGATTTGAGGAATTGTTGCGTCAATATCCGGCAATGCCCCATTATGATGTGGATGCCGGCCGTGTGAAAATACCTGCGGGGTGGATGATAGATCAATGTGGCTGGAAAGGTAAGGCGTTGGGATCTGCTGCCGTTCATGATAAACAGGCATTGGTACTGGTCAATCTGGGTGGGGCGGAAGGAAAAGATGTGGTAGCCCTTTCGGATGCTGTGAGAGTGTCGGTGAAAGCGAAGTTTGGTATTGAAATTTATCCGGAAGTTTGTCTGATTGAAAGTTGATAATGGATAATTGATAATGAACAATGAAACTGAGAATATTAGGGAGCGGAACTTCTACCGGGGTGCCGGAAATAGGTTGTACGTGTCCTGTTTGTACTTCTGCTGATCCTCGTGATAACCGTTTGCGTGCATCGTCTCTGCTGCATACGGATGATGCGGTGATATTGATAGATTGTGGTCCCGATTTTAGGGAACAGATGTTGCGTACCTCTTCTTATGAGAAGATTGACGGTGTGCTCATTACACACGAGCATTACGACCATGTGGGCGGTTTGGACGATTTGCGCCCTTTCTGCCGTTTCGGGGAAATACCTGTTTATTCGGATACTTATACGGCTACTCATTTGCGGGCAAGAATGCCCTATTGTTTTGTGGATAAAATATATCCGGGAGTACCTCGTATTTATCTTCAGGAAGTAGAGGCGGGTAAATCATTTTATATTCATAATACGGAGGTGATGCCTTTGCGTGTGATGCATGGTAAATTACCGATATTGGGATATCGTATTGGCGGATGTTTGGGATATATCACGGATATGCACACGATGCCCGAAGAAGCTTATGAACAATTGAAAGGATTGGATGTTCTCGTAATGAACGCTCTGCGTCCTCAGCCGCATCCCACACATCAAAGTATATCCGAGGCGCTGGTAGCTGCGGAACGGATTGGAGCGAAAGAAACCTACTTCATCCACATGAGCCATCATGCCGGACTGCATGCTGAAATCAGTAAGCAACTTCCGTCTCATGTTCATTTTGCTTATGATGGCCTTGAAATAGTTTTCTAAACTTTTTAAAACATTTGTTTTGTTTTATTAGTAGAAATGTTTATTTTTGCCAGATGTTGATGAATTGAATACCATGAAGCTCCGACTCCTTATACGAATAGCAGTCATTGTATCCGTACTTTTATTATGTACGGGTTTCGGTGTGTATTCGTTTTATCGCTTGAATGCAGTAGATAATCAAAAAGATTTCAATCTTTATACTTTAGTTCCGCAGGATGCTGTTGCTGTACTCGAAACCGATCGGGTATCAGATTTGGTAGAAGATATCAATCAGCTGAATTGCAGTAAGGACAATCATTTCTTATATGTATCCGAACTTTTTGTTTATCTGAAGAATTATCTGCATACGTTGGCTGGAGATATTCCGCATGGACTTAGTAAACAGATGAATAAGGTACTTATAAGTTTCCATGAGCCTGATACACCTTTGAACCAAGTGTTGTATTGTAGTTTGGGATCGGGCGATTACGGGTTGGTTGAGTCATTTATTCAGAAATATTGTTCCAGTACATTCCCTTCTAAATACTTCGACTACGGGGGCGAGGAAATACGTATCTATCCAATGAATGACGGACGTTTTCTTGCTGCATATTTTACTGAAGATTTCTTAGCCATCAGTTTTCAAAAGCGTTTGATAGAACAGGTTATCGATGCCCGTCATTCTAAAAAATCACTAATGGATGTTTCTTCTTTTCGTACTATGCATGCCGGCAAGAATAGTAATGTGGCAGCCACCGTTTATATGCGTATGAAGGAGGTTGATATGGGTAAAGATACAGATGGTATCCGTGCTCAAACTCATCTGGGTAGTTGGGCGGAATTTGACATGAAGTTTAATGAGGGGGCTATCTATTGTTCGGGCGTCAGCCATGGGACGGATAGTACTCAGACGTTTATCAATGCGCTGCGTAAACAAAAACCAATAGAAGGCTTTCCGGGTGAATGGTTGCCTGCATCTACTTTCTTTTACGACCAGTGGGCTATTTCGGATATGGAATCGATGTTTAACTTCACTGCGCGGCAGGAATATGCAAAGGCCACGTATTCTGATTATATCAAGCAGAGAGATGAAGAGTGGATGCATTTTTTTAAGGAATATGCTGGAGAAAATATCATGTCCTGTCTTTTTCAATCGAAAGATACAACGGATGTCCATCCTTGTGCGGTGATGAGTATTCCGGTGAAAAATGAGAGTAGGGCGGAGCATCGCCTGCAAAATTTATTGTATGTAACTCCGAAAGAGGAAGATGCTCCGACTGTACCTAAATCTTTGCCGAAATATGCCTTGTATCCTCACGCAAGAAGGTTTCAGCAGTATTTGTTACCTCGGAATACGATGTTGACACAACTCACAGGTATTACAAAATCCGCTCTTTACACTTATGCTTGCTTCTATCGGGGGAACTTACTGTTGGCGCCAGATGCGCAGAGTCTTTCGGCCTATATCGATGCGATAGAAAGTAATGAAATTTTGGATGGAACTTCAGTTTACGAAGAAAGTGCAGGGAGTCTTTCACCGGTTTACAACTTTGCAATGATGGTGGACATGGAGAAAATGATGGACCAGCCTGAAACTTATGTACGGTTAGTGCCTAATTTCTTTTTTCGTCAGGCAAAATTCTTTCGTCATTTTATGATTGCCGTACAGTTTACGTGTGTGGAAGGAGTGGTTTATCCGAATATCGTGTTGCTTTATAAGAACTGAAAAAGGATAATGTAATCTATATTATCCTTTTTCAATTATCAGTTAAAACGGCAGGTCGTCCTTGACGTCTCCAGCCAGAAATTCCGGTGCGGCAGTTGGTGCCGGCGGTGGAACAGGAGCGCCTGGTGCAGGTGCGGCGGCGTTTACGCGTTCTACTTTCCATGCACGGATACTGTTGAACCAGCGATCTTGCCATTGGCGTGCATCTACGTCGAAAGAAACGGTCAATTCTTCACCCATCTGGATGTTGAATTGATCAATTTTGTCTGCTCCGAAAACATCGAAACACATTTTGCGGGGATATTGACCATGATCTTCAATCACGTATTCCTGTGCCTTCCATTCGTTACCCGTCTTTGAAACTCCACCTCTGGGCTGGAGTATAGCGATAATCTTTCCTGTAAATTCCATTGTTCTCTTTTTTAATGATGCGGCGAAGTTACAATTTTTTAGGAATATGAGACGAATAAACGACTGTTTTTTCTTGCTATTTCTTTGTCATAGGGAATTCTTTTTTTAACTTTGTCCGTTAGTTAACAAGAAGGATAAAATTAAAACTTAAATATACAGAATATATGAAATTTATCGTTTCGAGTACTGCGCTCTCCAGCCATTTGCAGGCTATCAGCCGCGTGATTAATTCAAAAAATGCGCTGCCTATTTTGGATTGTTTTCTATTTGAACTACAGGATGGAACTTTGTCAGTAACTGTTTCCGATAGTGAAACGACCATGGTTACTACGGTTGAAGTGAACGAAAGTGATATGGACGGACGTTTTGCCGTAACTGCCAAGACATTGTTGGACGCTTTGAAGGAAATTCCTGAGCAACCGTTGGCATTCGACGTTAATCCGGAATCATTGGAAATAACAGTACAGTATCAGAATGGTAAATATAGTCTGGTGGGGCAGAATGCTGATGAATTTCCGCAATCAGCGATGTTGGGTGAAAATGCCGTACGTGTGGAAATGGATGCACAGATTTTGTTGGGAGGTATCAACCGCGCCGTATTTGCTACGGCTGACGACGAACTTCGTCCGGTGATGAATGGTATTTATTTTGACATCACGACAGAAGATATTACGATGGTAGCTTCCGACGGCCATAAGCTGGTACGTTGTAAAACGTTGGCTGCCAAAGGTAACGAACGTGCTGCTTTTATCCTTCCCAAGAAACCGGCTTCATTGATGAAGAATCTGTTGCCGAAGGAACAAGGTGCGGTAGTTGTTGAGTTTGACGAACGTAATGCGGTGTTTACGTTGGCAAGCTACCGAATGGTGTGCCGCCTGATTGAAGGACGTTATCCGAACTATAATTCCGTAATTCCGCAGAATAATCCTTATAAGGTGACGATAGACCGCCAACAACTGGTTGGTGCATTGCGCCGTGTATCTATCTTTTCTTCACAGGCAAGCAGTCTTATCAAGTTGCGTATGCAAGAGAACCAGATTGTAATTTCGGCACAGGATATCGATTTCTCTACATCCGCTGAAGAAAGTTTGATGTGCCAATATGCGGGTAATCCGATGAGTATCGGTTTTAAATCTACTTTCCTGATTGATATTCTCAATAATATTTCTGCCGATGAAGTTGTTATCGAATTGGCCGATCCGTCACGTGCCGGTGTCATCATTCCGGTAGAGCAGGAAGAAAATGAAGATTTATTGATGCTGTTGATGCCGATGATGCTGAATGATTAATAATAATTTATCATCACAAGGACATTAGTTCATTGAACCACAGATTATACAGATTTCCACAGATTATTTTCCAAATATATGATTTATCTGTGCTAATCTGTGTAATCTGTGGTTTCAAAGTTTTCATGTACTTGCAGTGAACTTATATAAAGAAATACATAATGAAATTAAACTTGAAGAACCCTATTGTCTTTTTCGATTTGGAAACTACGGGTACCAATATCAATACAGACCGGATAGTAGAAATTTGTTATCTTAAGGTATATCCCAACGGTAATGAGGAGTCCAAGACTATGCGTATCAATCCCGAAATGCATATTCCTGCCGAGGCATCCGCCGTTCACGGTATCTATGACGAGGATATAGCAGATTGTCCTACTTTTAAGGAAGTGGCGCGAAACATAGCGAATGACATTGAGGGATGTGACCTTGCCGGTTTCAATTCCAACCGTTTCGATATCCCTGTGCTGGTCGAAGAGTTTCTGCGTGCCGATGTGGATATTGATATATCTAAACGTAAATTTGTGGATGTGCAGGTTATTTTCCATAAGATGGAACAGCGTACTTTGTCTGCCGCTTACAAATTTTATTGCGGTAAGAACCTGGAAGATGCCCACACTGCGGAAGCCGATACCCGTGCTACCTACGAAGTACTGATGTCACAGCTTGACCGTTATGAGGAATTGCAGAATGATATAGCTTTCCTTGCAGATTACTCCAGTTTTAATAAAAACGTAGATTTTGCCGGTCGTATGGTCTATGATGAAAAGGGTGTGGAAGTCTTTAACTTCGGCAAGTACAAAGGTATACCCGTATCGGAGGTGTTGAAGCGTGATCCCGGTTATTATAGTTGGATACAGAACAGTGACTTTACACTGAACACCAAAGCTGTGCTGACCAAGATCCGTTTGCGTGAGATGACTCAAAAATGACAATTTTTTATCTTGGTAGCATTTTTACATCAATTGAAGACAGTTCACGCAATTAGTAATTAGTAATCACATAATTTTCATGGCAAATACTCTGAAAGGAAAGAAAATCGTATTGGGTATCACAGGAAGCATCGCCGCATACAAGGCCTGCTATATTATTCGCGGACTGATAAAACGGGGAGCAGAAGTGCAAGTTGTAATAACCCCTGCCGGTAAGGAATTTATTACACCTATCACTCTGTCCGCCCTGACCAGCAAACCTGTTATTAGCGAGTTCTTTGCACAACGTGACGGTACTTGGAACAGCCATGTGGATTTGGGACTGTGGGCAGATGCCATGTTGATAGCTCCTGCAACCGCTTCTACTATCGGAAAAATGGCAAATGGCATTGCCGACAATATGTTGATAACCACTTATCTTTCGGCAAAGGCTCCTGTATTCGTTGCTCCCGCCATGGATTTGGATATGTATGCCCATCCCTCCACACAGAAGAATTTGGATATGTTGCGTTCTTACGGAAATCATATCATTGAACCGGGTACGGGCGAATTGGCAAGCCACTTGGTTGGTAAAGGACGAATGGAGGAACCGGAGGTTATTATCCGTCGTTTGGAAGAATACTTCGCAAAGACAGAAGGTGATTTGTTAGGAAAGACCATTTTGATAACTACCGGACCGACTTACGAGAAAATTGATCCGGTACGTTTCATCGGTAATTATTCTTCCGGTAAGATGGGGTTTGCACTTGCCGATGAATGTACCGGCAGAGGCGCGAAGGTTATATTGGTGACGGGTCCTGTCCAGCAGCAGACACATTATCCGGTTTTTATGAGGCAGGATGTGGAGTCGGCAGAACAGATGTTCAATGCCGTCACTTCATTGTTTGGCAATGTGGATGCCGCTATCCTGACCGCGGCTGTAGCCGACTATACACCGGAACAGGTGGCAGATCAGAAAATCAAACGGGAAAAGACAGGTGAAATGACATTGAACCTGAAGCCTACGCAGGATATAGCTGCTTATCTGGGAAATCTTAAAGCGTTGTATCCGGAGAAAGTATTGGTAGGTTTTGCTCTTGAGACAAATGATGAACAGCATAATGCGGAAGATAAACTGAACCGGAAAAATCTGGATTTTATCGTACTCAACTCTTTGAATGATAAGGGGGCGGGTTTCCGTTGTGATACCAATAAAGTAAGTATCATAGACCGGAAAGGTAAGACGGACTACCCTTTGAAATCCAAAGTTGAAGTGGCTGCTGACATCATAGACCATCTGGTAGAGGTACTGAAGAGTAAATGATCAATTAGTATATCATTAAATTGTAAATGTAGCCATGTTGTGTTCACTTTACATACAGAATTACGCTCTTATCGAGAAACTCGATATAAACTTCGGTAGTGGTTTCTCCGTGATAACAGGAGAAACAGGTGCCGGAAAATCTATTATTTTGGGTGCCATCGGTTTGTTGCTGGGACAACGTGCCGATGTAAAATCCATCCGTTTGGGTGCTTCAAAATGTGTGATTGAAGCTCGTTTCGAGATAGGCGCATACGGCATGCGTTCATTCTTTGAGGAGAATGAACTGGAGTATGAAGACGAATGTATTCTTCGTCGTGAAGTTTATGCTTCGGGCAAGAGCCGTGCTTTTATCAACGATACTCCCGCTTCATTGGTGCAGATGAGGGAACTGGGTGAACAACTGATCGATGTCCATTCACAACACCAAAATCTGTTGCTGAACAAAGAAGGCTTCCAACTCAATGTGCTGGATATATTGGCGCACGATGAAGAAGCCTTGTCGGCCTACCAGTCTCTCTATCGGGAGTGGAAGCAGACGCAGCAGGATTTGGAAGAACTGATTGCACGAGCCGAGCAGGATAGGGCGGATGAAGATTATGTCCGTTTCCAGTTGGAACAGTTGGAAGAGGTACATTTAACTGCTGGTGAGCAAGAGGAACTGGAACAGGAAGCCGATACCTTGAGTCATGCAGAAGAAATAAAAGCAGGTTTGTATCGTGCCGACCAAATTATGATGTCGGACGAAGGAGGATTGCTTTCTGCTTTAAAAGAGTGTCTGAACACGATGCAAGGTTTACAAAAAGTCTATCCGTCGGCAGAAGAACTTGCCGAACGGCTGGAAAGTACTTATATCGAATTAAAAGATATTTCCCAGGAAATTTCCGATAAGGGAGAAGAAATAGAGTTTAATCCTGTCCGTCTGGATGAAGTGAATGACCGGCTTAATTTGATTTATTCGTTGCAGCAGAAACACCGGGTATCTACGGTAGGCGAGTTGTTGGCTTTGTCAGAAGAATATGCAGCCAAACTTTCTAACATTACGTCTTCGGATGAGCGGATAGAAGAACTGAAAGCCCGTTGCGAATCTCTATATAATAAAGTGAAAAAACAAGCTGCCGTATTGACAAAAGCCCGTACTGCTGCAGCCTGTGAAGTTGAGAAGCAAATGGCGGCGCGTCTGATGCCGTTAGGCATGCCCAATGTCCGTTTCCAAGTAGAAATAGGAGTGCGTAAAGAACCGGGTGTGCATGGTGCGGATACAGTGAACTTTTTGTTCTCCGCCAATAAGAACGGAACTTTGCAGAGTATCTCCTCAGTGGCTTCCGGTGGTGAAATAGCCCGTGTGATGTTGTCAGTCAAGGCAATGATAGCCGGAGCGGTGAAACTGCCTACTATTGTGTTCGATGAAATAGATACCGGAGTCTCCGGTGAAATTGCCGACCGTATGGCAGATATCATGCAGGAAATGGGTGATCATGACCGTCAGGTTATCAGTATTACTCATCTGCCGCAGATTGCTGCGCGTGGACGTGCTCACTATAAAGTGTACAAACAAGATAATGAGACAGAGACAAATAGTCACATCCGTTGTTTGACCGATGAAGAGCGGATAGAGGAAATAGCCCACATGCTAAGTGGTGCTGCTTTGACCGAAGCGGCTTTGAATAATGCGAAAGCTCTGTTGAAAATCAAGAGTTAAGAATTCATCGTTGAAAAGAGATTGGAGTTGGTATTAAGAAATAATCCCAATCGTAAGTTGTAAATAGTAAAATCATAAGTAAAAAGATGACAGATAAAAGTGAAATGATTTTCGGCGTTCGCGCTGTGATTGAAGCCATTCAAGCAGGGAAAGAGATAGACAAAATATTGGTTAAGAAAGATATCCAAAGTGATTTATCCAAAGAGCTGTTTGCTGCTTTAAAGGAAACTTTAATTCCGGTGCAACGCGTTCCGGTAGAACGTATCAACCGCATTACACGTAAGAACCATCAGGGAGTGATAGCCTTTGTCTCGGCCGTTACTTACCAGAAGACGGAAGATCTGGTTCCGTTCCTTTTCGAGCAAGGCAAGAACCCCTTGTTTGTTATGTTGGATGGTATAACGGATGTCCGTAATTTTGGTGCCATTGCCCGTACGTGTGAATGTGCGGCGGTGGATGCGGTGATAATTCCGGCCAAAAATAGTGTGTCGGTGAATGCTGATGCGATGAAGACCTCGGCAGGTGCGTTGCATACATTGCCCGTTTGTCGTGAACAGAACCTGAAAGACACCTTGCAATATCTCAAAAATAGCGGTTTCCATATTGTGGCGGCTACTGAAAAAGGAGATTACGATTATACAAAGGCAGATTATACCGGTCCCATGTGTATCATTATGGGGGCTGAGGATAAAGGTGTTTCATACGACAATCTGGCATTGTGTGACGAGTGGGTGAAAATTCCCATGCTCGGTTCCATAGAGTCGCTTAATGTGTCTGTTGCAGCTGGTATTCTGATTTATGAAGCTGTAAAACAACGTATTACGGTCTCTGAGAAATAGATGATGTAAATACATGATACATTTACTTCAAGTGTATATACGATATAACAATGAATGAAATATGAGAAAAAAAGTATTCTTGATGCTTGCCCTCTGTCTCTTGGCTCAGTGGAGTGTAGCTCAATCGCCCAAATGGGTTGAAAAAGCCAAGCGCGCCGTTTTTTCGGTGGTGACATACGATGAGAATGATAAAATACTGAATACCGGAAACGGTTTTTTCGTCACGGAAGACGGTGTCGCTTTGTCCGATTATACACTTTTCAAAGGTGCGCAGCGCGCTATAGTAATGAATTCGGAGGGTACGCAAATGCCGGTAGTTTCTATTATGGGAGCAAATGATATGTATGATGTTGTCAAGTTTCGTGTAGGTATTACTTCCAAAAAAGTTCCCGCACTGGCCTTGGCAACTGTAAATCCTCCTGTTGATGCCACTGTGTATATACTTCCATATTCCACACAGAAAGACCGTTCTTATACTTCCGGCCAGGTGAAAGCGGAAGATAAGTTTTCTGATAAATACTATTATTACACGCTCAATGTACATCTGAAGGATAAGATGGTAAGTTGTCCTGTGATGACTGAAGAAGGGCAGGTGTTTGCATTAACTCAGAAATCCTCCGGTAAAGATACTGCCACAATATGTTATGCGGTAGATGCTAATTTTGCAATGGTACAGGCTGTGAATGCATTCTCCTTCAGTGATATGTCTTTGAAGAATATCGGCATCAAGAAAGCTTTACCCGATACCGAGGAAACGGCTTTGGTTTTCCTTTATATGGCTTCTTCACAGCTTTCTCCTGAAAAATATTCCCAATTGCTGGATGATTTTGTCGCTCAGTATCCGAATAGTGCGGATGGCTATGTCCGTCGTGCCACGCAGCAGATATACGTGTCCCAAGATGAGGCTTCCATAGCTAAAGTGGTAGCTGATATGGACAAGGCTTTGGACGTGGCAAATAAGAAGGATGATGTTTATTATAACCGTGCCAAGTTGATTTATAATTATATACTGGGACAGCCGGAAAAGGTATATAAAGATTGGTCCTATGATAAGGCTTTGGAGGAAATAAAGAAAGCAATAGCCATTGAGGAACTTCCGGTCTATGTTCAGTTGGAAGGCGATATCGAATTTGCCAAACAGAATTATGCTGCAGCACTTGTGTGCTATGAGAAGGTAAACCAAACTAATCTGGTATCGCCGGCTACTTTTTTCAGTACTGCCAAGACTAAAGAACTGATGAAAGCTCCCGTTCAAGATGTGTTAGCTCTGATGGATAGCTGCATGTCACGTTTCACAGAACCGTATACCACCGAAGCTGCGCCTTATTTATTGGAACGTGCGAGAGTTCGTATGGATGCAAATCAAGCCCGGGGAGCGATACTTGATTATGACGCTTATTATAAAGCCGTGAAGGGTAACGTGAATGATGTATTCTATTACTATCGCGAACAAGCTGCTATGAAAGCAAAGCAGTTCCAGCGTGCGTTGGATGATATGGCGAAAGCTATCGAGCTAAATCCGAAGGAACTGACCTACTATGCCGAATTGGCAGTAGTTAATATGCGTGTAGGACGTAATGAAGCGGCCTTGAAGGCTTTGCAAGATGCTTTGGCAATAGATCCTAAATATGCCGAAGCTTATCGTCTGATGGGAATTGCCCACTTGCAGATGAAGAAGAAGCAAGAAGCTTGCGAAAATTTTGCCAAAGCGAAAGAACTGGGTGATCCTAATGTTGATGAGTTGATTCAAAAACATTGCAAATAAGAAGAGAAAGTATAAAAAAGATAAAGGCTCTGTTTTCGCAAGCAGAGCCTTTATGTGGGGAAACTCCCCCCTACTGAAATAAAAGTTAAGTCTAGGTATAACAGGTTATGAGTGAAATTTCTTTTGTGTATTTGTATAGTAAATGCACGGATTTCATGAATACTGCATCTATTGACAGATTTTTTTTGAATATAGTGAAAAATGTTTTTGAGGTATAGCATATTGGCTTTTTACTGTAGTCAAAAAAATATGATATACCTGATATGAACCGATAAAAGAATAAAAAGATTATGAAGAAAGTAATTTGTAGCCAAAAGGCACCGGGCGCAATAGGCCCCTACAGTCAAGCGATTGAAGCTAATGGTATGGTGTTTGTATCCGGTCAGTTACCTATTGATGCGGTGACAGGAGTGATGGCGGAAGGAGCCGAAGCACAAGCCCGTCAATCTTTAGAGAATGTGAAGCACATTCTGGAAGAAGCAGGACTGAGCATGGCAAATATCGTGAAGACTACCGTTTTTCTGGCGGATATGTCTTTGTTTGCAGATATGAACAAGGTATATGCCACTTATTTTGACGGTGCTTTTCCCGCTCGTTCGGCTGTTGCTGTGAAAACGCTTCCGAAGGATGCCTTAGTGGAGATTGAGTGTATCGCGGTTCGCTAACAAATCCGCAACAATAAAACTGCTGCCTCCTACAAAGATAAAATCTTCCGGGAGGCTTTTTTCTTGTGCAGCCTGTACGGCAGAAGGTACATCCGGATAGCAATCTCCTTGTAATCCTACATAAGAAGCAAGTTTATACAACTCATTTTCGGGTAACGCACGTTTTACACTGGCTTTGGTGAAGTAGTAGGTAGCATCCCGAGGCAGTAACGCCAGCACGCCACTGATATCTTTATCATTCACCATACCTATTATAATATGTAAGTGACGGTAAGGCTGTTGTTTCAATTGTTCCACGATATATGTAATCCCTCCGACATTATGACCGGTATCACAAATCAGGGTAGGAAATTCCTGTAACTTTTGCCAGCGTCCCATCAACCCCGTCAATTCACAAACCCTGGCAAATCCGTTGCGTACGATTTGTTCATCGATACGGTAACCTGCTTCTTTTAATAAAGGTAGGGCAGTGAGGAGAGTACGGGTATTTTTCTTCTGATACAAACCTTTCAATTCGCTTTCCACACCGGGATAATCTTCACGGTCATTTTCTTCAGCGAGGAAAATCGGTGCGTTTACCTCTCGCGCTTTGTTCAGGAATACAGGTTTGGTTTCAGGAGTGGTTTCTCCGATAACTACTGGAATACCACTTTTGATGATGCCTGCTTTCTCTCCTGCAATCTTGGCTAATGTATTTCCTAAGTATTGCGTATGGTCAAAACTGATATTGGTAATGATACACAAGTCCGGCCGGATAATATTAGTACAATCCAGTCGGCCTCCCAATCCTACCTCAATGATGGCTACATCTACTTTCTCATCAGCGAAATAACAGAATGCCATAGCGGTGGTCAGTTCGAAGAAGGAAGGATGGAGCGGTTCAAAGAAACTACGTTCATTCTCTACGAATCGTACGACGTATTCTTCCGGAACAGGTTGTCCATTGATGCGTATCCGTTCGCGGAAATCTATAAGGTGAGGAGAAGTATAAAGTCCTACACGGTAACCTGCTTCTTGTAGTATAGCCGCTAATGTGTGCGAACAAGAACCTTTACCATTGGTGCCTGCCACGTGAATACTATGGAATGAGCGATGGGGATGTCCGAAGTGTTCATCTAGTACCTTGGTATTTTCCAATCCTTCTTTGTAAGCAGAGCCACCCACTTGCTGGAACATAGGTACACTGTTATATAAGTAAGTTAAAGTGTTCTGATAGTCCATGTTTTATGAAAATTAACAAGAAAGCAATCTTTTCTTTCTTTTAAATTGTTATCTTAGGAGCAACAAAGATATAAACAATTTAAATCTAACGAGTATGGGAACAAAGAAAAACTTTGTGATTGATACAAACGTTATCCTTCACGACTATAACTGTCTAAAGAATTTTCAGGAGAATGATATTTATCTTCCCATTGTAGTACTTGAAGAGCTCGACAAATTCAAGAAAGGCAACGAACAGATCAATTTCAATGCCCGTGAGTTTGTTCGTGAACTCGACCAGATTACCGACGATAGTCTTTTTACGAAAGGTGCTCCGTTGGGTGAAGGGTTAGGACGTCTTTTTGTTGTTGCCGGTGCCGTAGATTCTCCCCGTGTACACGACTCTTTCCCTGAGCGTATTCCCGACCATCAGATATTGTCGGTTGTAGATTGGCTCACTGAAAAGAAACCGAAAATGAAATCTATCCTTGTCACCAAAGATGTCAATCTGCGTATGAAAGCACGTTCTATCGGACTTTTGTGTGAAGACTATATAAATGATAAGGTAATCAATGTAGATATATTCGAAAAATCCAATGAAGTGTTTGAAGGTGTGGATCCTTCTTTGATAGATCGTATCTATTCATCCAGGGAAGGGTTGGATATCAGTGAATTTGACTTTAAAGATATTCTTCATCCTAATGAATGTTTTGTATTGAAGAGTGACCGTAGTAGTGTGTTGGCGCGTTATAATCCTTTTATTCATTCTGTATGCCGTGTCAATAAGACAAAGAATTACGGGATTGAACCTCGTAATGCTGAACAGAGTTTTGCTTTTGAAGTGTTGAATGACCCCAATATTAAATTGGTTGCTCTTACGGGGAAAGCGGGAACTGGTAAAACTTTGTTGGCTTTGGCTGCTGCGCTTGGTAAATTGACCGATTATAAACAAATTTTGTTGGCACGACCTATTGTTGCTCTTTCCAATAAAGATTTAGGCTTCTTGCCCGGTGATGCTAATGAAAAAGTAGCTCCTTATATGCAACCATTGTTCGATAATTTGAATGTCATCAAGCATCAGTTTGCATCCAATTCAAGTGAAGTGAAACGTTTGGAAGATATGCAGAAAAGTGACCAACTCGTTATCGAAGCATTAGCTTTCATTCGTGGACGTAGTTTGAGCGAAACTTATTGTATTATTGACGAAGCACAAAATCTTACTCCACACGAAATCAAAACCATCATTACACGTGCGGGAGAGGGTACTAAAATGGTATTCACGGGAGATATCCAGCAGATTGACCAACCTTATCTGGATAGCCAGTCCAATGGACTTGTCTATATGATAGACCGTATGAGAGATCAAAATTTATTTGCTCATGTAAATTTGGTAAAAGGAGAACGTAGCCAGTTGAGTGAATTGGCAAGTAATTTAATGTAAAATTTTATCTATTTCTTATTCGCTTTGATAAAAATAGTGTATCTTTGCGATGCCTAAAACAAAAACTGTCAAACGAAATGAAGCGAAACTTTTTTCATCGGTACCTTTCCGCGAAGGTATTGCCGATATGGACTGTTCTATTGATTGATGTACTTATTATTGTTGTATCCAGTTTATTGGCCTATGCGCTGCGATATGATTTTAGGAGTCTTTTTATGGAATCATCTTCCATAGATACAACGATTGTATGGACTGTCATTGTCAATTTAATCTTTTTTAGGGTATTTCGTACATACTCTAATGTTTTGCGCTTCTCATCGTTTGTCGATATCATGCGTATTTTTGTATCTCTTACGGTATCTTACGCTTTGCTGTTGATATCAAGTGTGCTGGTTAAGAGTTTTATGGGAATAACATTTGCACCTGCTACGGTATTGTTTATGTCCTATATTATCAGCTTTGCTATGATGGCATGTTCTCGCGTTGTCGTAAAGATATTTTTCGAAGCTTTGAATTTTGATGGTTCACATAGTGCCAATGTTTTTATTTATGGAGCTAAAGAAGCCGGAGTAAATATTGCAAAGTCATTGCGTGTCAATTTGCGTAACCACTATCGTTTACGCGGTTTTATAGCAGATGAGTCGGAACTGGTTAATAAAGTGATGATGGGTGTCAAGGTCTATCCTAATGACGATACATTGATTGACAATCTGGAAGATCGTGATGTTCATACTATAATCGTATCTCCTGCCAAGATGGAAGCGTTGAAAAAGTCTGATATGGCAGACCGCTTGTTGGCACACAATATTAAACTGCTGACCGCTCCTTCATTAAGTGAGTGGAACGGTCAGTTGTTGAATCGTACCCAGTTGAAGGAAATACAGATTGAAGATCTTTTGCAGCGTAATCCCATTGAAATAGATATTCATAAAGTTGCTTCCCATTTGGAAGGTAAGCGTGTGATGATTACCGGTGCTGCCGGTTCCATTGGTAGCGAAATCATGCGTCAGGTAGCTTCTTTCAATCCTTATAAGCTAATTCTGGTGGATCAGGCAGAAACTCCTTTGCATGATATACGTTTGGAGTTGCAAGATCGCTGGAGGGATATAGATGCTGCGACTATCATTGCTGATATTTCCAATGCAACTCGTATGGAAGATATTTTCAAGGAGTTTAAGCCGCAATATATTTTCCATGCCGCGGCCTACAAGCACGTACCGATGATGGAGGATAATGTATCGGAATCCATTCAGGTGAATGTTTTTGGAACACGTACAGTGGCTGATTTAGCTGTGAAATACGGTGCGGAAAAATTTGTAATGATTTCTACGGATAAAGCGGTAAATCCTACCAATGTGATGGGGTGCTCCAAACGTATCTGTGAAATCTACGTGCAGTCATTGGCAAAGAAGTTACAACAGGAGGGAAGACATGCTACTCAGTTCATCACTACGCGTTTTGGGAATGTATTGGGTTCTAATGGTTCTGTTATTCCTCGTTTTCGTGATCAGATACAACGTGGTGGTCCTGTGACCGTGACTCATCCCGAAATTATAAGGTATTTTATGACTATTCCTGAGGCTTGTCGCTTGGTACTTGAAGCCGGAAGTATGGGGAATGGGGGAGAGATTTATATTTTTGATATGGGTAAACCGGTGAAGATTGTAGAACTTGCTAAACGGATGATTAGTCTTTCGGGACGTATGGATGTGAAGATTGAATTTACAGGTTTGCGCCATGGTGAAAAGTTGTATGAAGAATTGCTTAACGTAAAGGAACTTACGAAACCCACCTACCATGAGAAGATTATGATTGCCACCGTGCGTGAGTATGATTATGATGAAGTGAAGGAACGTATCCAAAAATTGATTGATGTCAGCTATACTTATGATCAGATGAAGATTGTGGCTGCTATGAAAGATATCGTTCCCGAATTTATTAGTAAAAATTCTTGTTTCGAGGCGTTGGATAAAAAGAATTGATAAGATGTTATTATAAGGAAATCACTTATAAATATAACGCCCCGTAACAATATTATGTTACGGGGCGTTGCTTTATTTTTTAGTCTGCTTCTTATTTGTGTGATGAGAAATATTTCAAGAATTGTGTACGTTCGAATGTATTTATACCATTCAGGTCGTTTACATTCAACATTCCCTTAAATTGTTTGATATTCTTCATGCCTTTACGTTCCATCCAGTCATTTAAGAAATGGATAGTTTCGTTAATAGTACCGTATGAATTTTGGTATAGTACACTACAAATCTCCACAGCTGATGCACCTGCAAGTATAGCTTTTACAACACCTTCAGGGCTGTGTATACCCCCTGATGCTGCATAGTCCAGTTTATCCACAGCGGCTGAGGCAATACCTATCCAGCGCAAAGATTTAGCTAAATCACTTTCATTGCTGAATACATTACCTGAAGTCTGAACTATTTTTTCAATATCGATATCAGGTTGGTAAAAACGGTTGAACATGACCACTGCTGCAGCTCCATTAGCGTATAACTGGTCAATGAGCGCAATCGGATTAGTCAGGTTGTCACCCAATTTCATGATAACGGGGATATTGATTGTTTTTTTGATATGACTGAGTATATCAATATGGCGTTGTTCAAAAGTACCGTATGCATATTGTATGTCAGTTTGCAAGGCAAGTATATTAACTTCCAGGGCATCTGCACCGGCTTCTTCTATTTTCTTGGCAAATTCAATCCAGTCATTATTCTGATAGCAGTTGATACTGGCAATAATAGGAATATCGCAAACCTTTTTGCTTTCCTTAATCAGTTCCAGATATTCGCCCAGCTTATGTTCACGGATGTATCCCACCAGATAATCACTGCCTTCCGGATACATATTGGGATCACCAAGCCAATCGGCTTCCAACATGATTTGCTCTTCAAAAAGAGATTTTAGTACGATAGCTCCTGCACCTGACTCATAAAGTCTTTGATTCTTCGCAGCACTGTCGGTCAGTCCGGAACTGCTGATAATAATCGGGTTTCTAAGTTTTAACCCGGCAAAAGTAGTTTCTAATGTTGCCATGATAATTAGGTTATTAATAGTTTCTTTCTCCAAAAATCTTACTTCCTACGCGTACCAATGTACTTCCGGCGGCAATAGCTTCATGGTAGTCGTGCGACATTCCCATAGATAATTCACAAAAAGTCTTTTCGTTGATGAACCACGTGGACTTTACTTCATTGAAGAAGTTACTTATAGAACAAAATTCAGCTTTGATTTGTTCTGTATTATCCGTATTTGTAGCCATACCCATCAATCCACATATCCGAATGTTTTTGAGCTCTTTCCACTCTCCGGTTGTCAGCATTTTCCTGCATTCGTCAAAGCTGAAACCGAATTTAGTTTCTTCCTGAGCGATATGTAGTTGTAACAGACAGTTTATAGTTCTGTTTACTTTCGCAGCCTGTTTATTAACTTCTGTGAGTAGTTTATAGGAATCAATACCATGAATCAGACTTACATATGGCACGATATATTTAATCTTGTTGGTTTGCAGATGCCCTATGAAATGCCATTCAATATCTTTGGGCAGACTCTCATACTTGGCAGTCATTTCCTGCACCTTACTCTCTCCGAACACACGTTGCCCGGCACGATAGGCTTCCTCTATCGCCTCGTTAGGGTGAAATTTGGAAACAGCAACCAATCGTACCCCTTCAGGCAATTCGCTCAATACTTGTTTTAAATTCTCTGCGATCATCTTATTAAGGTATAAAGCATGAGGGATGAAGTATAAAGTATAAGTTGTGAAGATGTATTAAGTCATAAATTGTGTGGTATACATATACACTACATCGCAATTCATACTTTATACCTCATATCTGCTCTTAAACTTCCGGTTTGTCATTAGGTTCCGCACTATACGGGTATACATCCATGATGGCTGTTTCAGCTACCGATGCAATCTGATAATCAGCCATTGTACCCTTCATACCCTCATCCAGTTTCTTCACTGCATCCCGCAAGTCGGCAGCTTGTACAAGTACTTGGGTAGATGTTTTCTTTTCAGCCCCACTCTTCTCGTCCAAAGTGATGAACACCAGTTTGCATTTAAACCAGCGGTCGGCAGCATCTTCTTCTGAAGGGAACAACTCACTGTAATTAGCCCGTTTGATATCCGATACCGTAAATTCACCGGAGATAAACGGTGTCATTTCTTCTATAATACGTGCTTCTGCTTCTGTAAAGCTGAGTGCATCTACTAAATATGGTTCGGTAACTTTCTTGTTCATTCCGTTTTCCATTGTTTTCTCATAACGGATTTTACACTCAAACCAAGTATGCATTGCCATAATCTTCTGATTTTTAATTAATAATGTTTGTTGTTTTTTGACATATAAGATTACTTCTCCTTGCTTGAAAATGACAGTTCCATCTATCATGCTGAACTTGTCGAAGCATCTTCTTCTTTCTTAAATCAAGAATGAATGTACAAAGATAAATGAAAAAGAGGAAAAAATACTTTTTCTGTATAAAAGAAGATTATGTTTTTGAAGAACTTTTTGTTGGGTGCCGGGTATTAAAGTTTAATTCATAATTGATACTGATAGGCATTACCTATCATTCCTATTTTTTTATTATATTTCCTAATTCAAAATTGAGTAAACGAAAAACACATCCTTAGTTCTGAATAATCCGACGGGACTATACGTTGGCGTTTTTGTCGGAATAACCGTTCTTTGGCGGCGTAAAACCAATAAAACAACAAAATTATGGCAGTAGTCGCTTATTTAAGAGTGAGCACGGAAAAACAGTTCCTGGAAAACCAACGTGCAGAGATTTTACGTTTCGCAGATAGAAACGGTTTGATTATCGACAAATGGTACACTGAGACAGTCAGTGGAAGTGTGAGTAGTAAGAATCGAAAATTGTCGGGAGTACTGGATCGTATGAAACCCGGTGATTCGTTGATTGTAACTGAAATTTCGCGTTTGAGTCGTACATTACTTGAGATTATGACTATCCTTAATTCTTGTATTAAGAAAAGAGTGGTATTGTATAGTACCAAAGAAGGATACATCTTTCAAAATGATATCAATAGTAAAGTACTTGGATTTGCTTTTGGATTAATGGCGGAGATTGAACGTAATCTGATTTCTATGCGTACAAAAGAAGCTTTGGCACGCAGAAAGAAAGAGGGGGTATGTCTGGGACGTAGAAAGGGGGATGCGCCAAAGATGAATATGCTCATCGATAACCGGCGTTTGGTGATGATGGAACGAAGAAGGGGAGCATCCTGTTCTGCTCTCGCCAAACAAATGGGAGTGTCTAGAACAACGATGTTCCGCTTTCTGCACAAAAGGTAAAACGTGATTGTTATTCGGGCGAATTATTATTCGCCTGAATTTTATACAACCGGTATTTCTTTGTCATCTTTTCCCATTTTGTATTTTTCTGTTACTCGTTTATGAAGGTTTTTCAGTTCAAAGGAGAGCATGATGCGGAAGAAACCGATAATCAGGAAAGCAAACGAAATCATATAAACTGCATAGATAGCGCCTACTGCCGGTTGCCACAGGATAATGAATGAACAGATGATGGCAAGGATACCGAATGCGATATACCATCCCCAGTCTTTGGTTCCATATCTTTTTAAATCCATAGCATAACCTACAGAAGAGAACCCCCGGAACATTAACCAGAAAGCGATGATAAATGGAATTACTTCCATACTCAATAGAGGATAAGCTATTAGATAGAAGCCCAAGATCATGTCTATGATACCTCCTGCCAGATACCATCCCCAACTTGATATCCGTTGCCGGTTGCTCACAGCAAAGGAAATCTCCAGCAAACCGCTGAACAACATGGAAATGCTGAACAGAACGCTCAGGATTGCATACCCGCTGAGCGGGGCGAACATTAGGCACAAGGCCACTACGATATACAGGATACCGAGAATAAGTGAAATCCACCAATTTTTCACTTCCTGTTTCATTTCATCAAAAATAGTTTTCATGTGAATTTTTAATTTTAAATGATTGTTATAAATTGATTAGTGAAGTAACAACTCATTTATAGAAAAAGTTTTTGTTGAACTTTTCCTATGTTTAATTTGTTATATTGGTATATAATTTGATAAAACTATGGCTACAACAAAATTTAAAGGTCAACCGGTAAAGGTTATCGGTGAATTTATAAAGGTGGGTAAAGCAGCGCCCGACTTTGAATTGGTAAAGACGGATTTATCTTCGTTTTCACTGAAAGAACTCAACGGAAAAAATGTAATCCTAAATATTTTTCCGAGTTTGGATACTGGCGTATGTGCAACTTCAGTACGTAAGTTTAATAAACTGGCTGCTGGTTTATCCGATACGGTAGTATTGGCTATCTCCAAAGATTTGCCTTTTGCACATGCCCGTTTTTGTACTACAGAGGGCATTGAGAATGTGATTCCATTGTCCGATTTCCGTTTCTCTGATTTTGATGAGAATTATGGGGTACTTATGGCCGATGGTCCATTGAAAGGTCTGTTGGCACGTTCAGTTGTGGTAATCGGTAAAGATGGGAAGATTGCCTATACGGAACTTGTTCCCGAAATTACACAGGAACCTGATTATGATAAAGCTATTGAAGCGGTAAAGAAATAACACTAGACTTAATGCGATAATGAAAAACGGTGAGTAAGAAATAAATCTGCTCACCGTTTTTTCGTATTGATATCATCGCTAGTTTATTTCTTTTTCTTCATCCCTTTATACACCAGAAAGGTTATAACCAACACTACGATTATTATGATGGCATAACCGATTTCATGGCTGTATTTAGTTGCCATGATGTAGACATCATTAGTCGTTTTTAGGTCTGTAAAACGATAAATAAGATAACCAAGCAGTGCAAGTATCGAATTCCATATTCCTGCACCAAGTGTTGTGTATAGCAAGAAAGGACCTAACTTCATACCGGCCAGTCCTGCCGGAATACTGATAAGTTGGCGTACTGCCGGAATGAGACGCCCCAAAAATGTAGATGCCGCACCGTGTTTTCTGAAGTATTCCTCGGCATGGTGTACCTTTTCTTCATCAATGAGACACATGTGCCCCAAACGGCTGTTGGCAAATTTGTAAACAATAGGACGACCTAACCAACGGGCTAGATAATAATTAATCAATGCCCCCAAGTCTGCACCGATAGTGGCAAAAATGATAACCAGAAATATATTCATACTCTCGTCTGCCATAGACTTCCATGCGGCTGGTGGAACAATTACCTCTGAAGGAAATGGGATGAATGAGCTCTCAATAGCCATAAAAAGCGTGACTACCCAATAGTTCAGGTTTTCTAATACCCATTTGATGAGTTCTGCTGATGATTCCATTTTTTGAATTTACTTTTTTTATTGTATTGCACTTATAATATTCTTCATCATTTTTGCCAATTCATCTTTGTCTTCCCCTTCCAGTACTTTCTCAATCTTTTTCAACTCTTCCTGGTCGAGCGGATGTTTACAAAGCTGGTTGTACTTCATAAAGTTCTCTTTATCTCTGAGGAGTACGTAGAGTGAAGCCAGTCTTTCATTAATTTTTTCAAAACCCGGTTCCATCTCTTTGACACGTTCAAACGCTAGTTTGGCGTAGCTTAATTGTCCCATTTCCATGCTGTACATCCCTATTTCATTCCAAGTATCAGCGTATGGTGCAATTTTCAAGGCTTTAGCCCATTTCTTCACAGCTTTTTCGTAATCACCATTTTCCATAAAAGCACGGCCTTCCAGCAGATAAGGATCAACCTCTTCCGGACCTAACTCATGAGCTTTTTTGAAGTACTGGGATGCCTTGCGTTTTTTCCCTAATTTAAAAAGGCAGAGTGCTGTATGAGCATAGAGTGAAGGCATAATAGGAGAATCTTCTTCCTGAATTTCTAGGGCTTGTTCCAAGTGACTGTATGCTTCTTCCCATTGATTGGTAGCCAATTTACTAAGCCCCATGAACATATGTAGGAAATCTGAAGAAAGAGCGTGATGTTTTTCTGCCAGAGTATAATTCTCATATGCACTTTCTTCATTTCCGAGTTGGTAAAAGGCATGTCCTCTCATCATGTAGGCATCTGCGAATTCTTCATCCGCGACAATGGCATAGTCGCATGCTTCAATAGCTTTGTCGAACATTTGCTGGTCAAAGTAACAACGTGCCAGCCCCAGCCAATAAGAAGCCGAATAAGGATCCTTGTCAATCAGCTTATTATAAAAGATAGCAGCTTTTTCTGTCAATCCTTGTGCATAGAAACAGTCAGCGGTGACAGCGGTAAATGCTTCATTTTCCGCATATTTATCGAGTCCACGGTTTAGCCACTCCAACGCTTTTTCAGGATATCCCATATCAAGGTACATATAGGCCACGTCCACGATATTAGCCAAATCTTCCTTATCCTCTATCGTGTCAAGAAGTTGCTCGGCATCATCTATTTTACCTTCGTTCAGCATGAGGTTAGCTTTCAAAACCTTTACTTCAGGTGAATAATTATCAGAAATCTGGTCAATGACTTCCTGAGCTTTATCTTTGTTATGCGAATCCATTAAAAGATAAGCTTGTTCTACCAACAATGCCGTATTGCCAGGGTGCAAGTTTAAACCGTATTCTACGACTTCATTGGCTTGTTGTACTTTATTATGGACAGCATACCAATCTGCCAAGTCTGCAAAATCATCTGCATCCGCATAGAAAGGCTGATTGTTTTCACAGGCAGCTTCATAGTTTTCCGCCAGTTCTTGCAATTCCCTGTCTCTACCGGACAGCAGGTTTTTTTTACTCATTTATTTTTTTTACTCCTTATGCTTTATTTGTTGATTTTGCCCCAAGTATCTTTCAAACTTACTGTACGATTGAATACCATTTTCTCCGGTGTAGACTCGCGGTCCACATTGAAGTAACCGATACGCTGAAATTGCAGGTAGGTAAGAGGTTTCATACCGGCAGCATATTTTTCTATGTAGCAACAAGGTAATACATGAAGAGAGTCGGGGTTAATCATTTCCTTCATGGCAGTCAGTGCATCACAATTCTTTTCTTCACGGATGGCAGCAAGTTCATCGCGTGGATTTTCCACTTTCCACAGACGGTCGTAAAGACGTACTTCGGCCTGTAGGCAGTGAGCGCAACTTACCCAGTGAAGCGTACCTTTTACCTTACGGTTAGCTTCTGGCATGCCACTCTTGGTATTTGCATCGTATTCACAATACACTTCTTCAATCTCTCCTGCGTCGTTCTTCTTGCAACCTGTACATTTTACGATATAAGCATTCTTAAGGCGTACTTCCTGCCCTGGAGTCATACGGAAATATTTCTTCGGTGCATCTTCCATGAAATCATCGCGTTCCATCCACAATTCACGGCTGAATTCTATGATGTGGTTACCTTCTTCCGGACGCTCCGGATTATTGATAGCTTCCAATTCCTCAACCTGTCCCTCGGGATAGTTGGTGATGATAAGCTTCACCGGATTTAGTACGGCGGATATACGGGTGGCACGGGTATTTAAGTCTTCGCGAACTGCACTTTCCAACAACGCAAATTCGTTGAGGGCATCGTAGGTGGTGTAACCTATTTTATCGATAAATTTATGTATAGACTCTGGTGAATAGCCACGACGTCGGAAACCGCAGATAGTCGGCATACGGGGATCATCCCAACCCTTTACCAAACCTTCTTTTACCAGTGTCAATAGATTACGTTTACTCATCAGCGTATAACTGAGGTTTAACTTATTGAACTCATACTGGTGGGGGCGGTTGTCATTCAAATCCTTGCCTTCCTTTACCCAATCTACAAAAAGATCGTATAGCGGACGGTGGGGGACAAACTCCAGCGTGCACAATGAGTGTGTCACACCTTCAAAGAAGTCACTCTGTCCGTGGGCAAAATCATACATCGGATATGCTTTCCAAGTGGTACCCGTACGATGATGCGGATGATTTACCACACGATAGATAATCGGGTCACGGAAGTGCATATTAGGACTTGCCATATCAATCTTGGCCCGTAATACCATGGCACCTTCTTCAATTTCTCCGCTGTTCATCTTTTGGAACAGTTCAAGGTTTTCCTCGATAGGGCGGTTGCGGTAAGGGCTTTCCACACCCGGTTGGGTAGGAGTACCTTTTTGAGCGGCAATTTGTTCGGATGTCTGCTCGTCTATATAGGCTTTACCCTCTTTGATAAGACGGATGGCAAAGTCCCATAATTGTTGAAAATAGTCAGAAGCGTAATACTCGTTACCCCATTGATAGCCTAACCATTGGATATCTTCTTTGATGGCTTCTACATATTCCACATCTTCCTTGGTGGGGTTAGTATCATCGAAACGTAGATTACAGATGCCACCATGTGCAGCTGCAATGCCAAAATCAAGGCAGATGGCCTTGGCGTGTCCTATGTGAAGGTAACCATTAGGTTCCGGCGGGAAACGTGTCTGTACTTTACCTCCGTTTTTACCTTCTTTCAAGTCGTTTTCTACTATTTGTTCAATGAAGTTCAGGCTCTTCTTTTCACCTGTTTCTTCGTTCTTAATTTCTGCCATAGTGCTATCAATTATTCGTACGTGGGGGCAAAGATAGTGCAAATAGAGGGCAGGACAAAATGAAATCCTTCATTTTTCAATTCACGGGGATATATCCGCTCTTTTTGATGATTGCTTGTCCTGCGGGAGATAGTACAAACTGTAAAAGCGGAGTAATATTTTCGATATTTTTTTTGTTATAATAATAGTACAGCGGTCGTACGATAGGGTATGATTTATTGATCGCATTTTCAAGGGTAGGGGTGGCATAAAGTTTGCCGTCGTATGAAATGGCAAGTGTCTTGATGCGGGGAGAAATATATGCAAGTCCCACATATCCGATGGCGCCTATCGTTTGGCTGACTGACTGTATGATGGCACCCGTTGCCGGCATGGAAAGGCTGCTACTCATATAGTTCTTGTTTTTCAGTACACTTTCTTTAAAAAATTCGTAAGTACCGGAAGAAGTCTCTCGCGAATAAACTACAATTTTCCGGTCATCACCACCTACTTGTTTCCAATTCGTGATTTTCCCTCGGAATATATCTTCCAATTGTTGTCGTGTGAGCTGATTCACCGGATTGGAAGGATGAACCACTACTGCAAGGGCATCGTAGGCTATGGGTACTTCCTCCAATTCTTCGCCGGCAGTTTTGGCTTTCATCTTTTCACTGAACTTAATCCCCCGTGAAGCCATGGCGATATCAGTCGTTCCGTCCAGTAGGGCAGAGAGTCCTACTCCTGTTCCTCCACCTGTGACAGTGACACGTGCATCAGGATTTAATATCATAAACCGTTCGGCTGTCTGTTGGGCGATGGGAAGTACTGTGTCGCTACCTTTGATACGTTGCGCTTGTATATCGGCAGAAACTATTCCTAATATGAAAGTGAGGATGATAATTTTAGTTTTCATTATGTTCAACGTTTCTATTTGATAATTCTATTTCTTTTGCTTTTTTATAAAATCTCAATTCAATGATTGGTTTCTATTCATACTTAACAACCTGAACAGTATTTGTTTTGCAAAGAAAACAAATTGATGTTACATTTGTTTTACAAAACATAACAATGTGATCTTGTAATGAAAATGTAACATTTTTGAAATGTTTCTTTCAAACGGTAGTCACATCGCCTTAACATCAAGCGGTTTTCTTTGCATCAGAAAATCAATTAAGTAATTATGAAAAAGCTTTTTGAGAAGATAATAGAAGGTATTCTGGCTTGTAGCGGTTTTGTAACAAGTCTTACCATCGTACTTATCGTCTTATTCCTTTTTTCAGAGGCGTTGGGTTTGTTTAGTAGCCGTATTATTGAAGAAGGTTATGTGTTGGCTTTAAATAAGGGGAATAAGGTTTCTGAACTAACTCCTGTCCAGATAAAAAATATTTTCGACGAAGAGATAACAAACTGGAAGGAAGTCGGTGGGGAGGATCTCCCTATCCGGCTTTTTCGTTTGGAAAACATTACACAATATTATACAGAAGAACAGTTAGGGGCATCCTACGAGAATGCAGGCTCCTGCATCACGGAACTCGTAGAAAAGACTCCGGAAATCATAGCCTTTGTTCCCGGGCAATTTATAATTCATCCCGACTCTGTTCATTTGTTAAAAGATAATACCATTTCGGTGAAAGATGTTTTTGCCGGTGCCGAGTGGTTTCCTACAGCAACCCCTGCACCTTTGTTTGGCTTTCTGCCGTTAATTACGGGTACATTGTGGGTAAGTTTCTTTGCTATTCTGTTTGCATTGCCTTTTGGTTTGTCAGTATCTATCTATATGTCCGAAGTGGCAAATTCGAAGATACGTAATATGATGAAACCCATCATTGAACTATTGAGCGGTATACCTTCCGTTGTTTATGGCTTCTTCGGGCTGATTGTTATAGTTCCTATTTTGCAGAAAGTGTTCAACTTGCCGGTAGGCGAGAGCGGATTGGCGGGGAGTATCGTACTGGCGATAATGGCATTGCCAACTATCATCACGGTGACGGAAGATGCCATGCGTAATTGTCCCCGCGCCATGCGTGAAGCCAGTTTGGCTCTCGGAGCCTCACAGTGGCAGACTATATATAAGGTGGTGATACCTTATTCCATATCTGGTATTACATCAGGAGTTGTACTTGGAATCGGGCGTGCTGTTGGTGAAACCATGGCAGTACTCATGGTGACGGGAAATGCAGCAGTCATTCCTCATACTATTTTGGAACCTTTACGAACTATTCCTGCAACGATTGCCGCCGAACTGGGTGAGGCCCCTGCCGGTGGCGCGCACTACGAGGCATTGTTCCTTTTGGGAGTTGTATTGTTTTTTATCAGTCTGTTGATAAACTTCACGGTAGAAGCTGTATCTTCGGGCAAGAGAAAGTAAGCGTATGATAAATAGAAAACATCTTTCACAAAACATAGCATTCGGCTTGTTTCGTTTGCTGAGTCTGAGTGTAGTGCTGATACTCTTTGCTATTCTTGGTTTCATAGTGTATAAGGGTATCAGAGTTGTCAGTTGGGACTTCCTTACTACCGCCCCTGCAGATGGGATGACTGGAGGAGGTATTCTACCAGCCATTGTAGGTACTTTCTGCCTGATGATAGGGAGTGCGCTATTTGCTTTTCCGGTAGGAGTGATGAGTGGCATTTATATGAACGAATATGCTCCCAAAGGATGGATAGTACGGTTTATCCACATGATGACGAATAATCTGAGTGGTATTCCTTCTATTGTTTTTGGTTTGTTCGGTATGGCGCTGTTCGTCAATTATATGGATTTTGGGGATAGCATTTTGGCCGGTTCGCTGACTTTAGGTTTGTTAAGTTTGCCATTGGTTATCCGTACTACAGAAGAAGCTTTGAAAGCTATTCCCGATAGTTTGCGTGAAGGTAGCCGTGCTTTGGGAGCTACCAAATTACAAACTATCTGGCACGTCATTCTTCCTATGGGTATGCCTAATATTATCACTGGATTGATTTTGGCCTTAGGACGTGTGTCTGGTGAAACGGCACCAATCCTTTTCACTTGTGCTGCCTATTTTTTACCACAACTTCCCACTAGTGTTTTTGACCAGTGTATGGCATTACCCTATCATTTGTATGTCATTTCTACAAGTGGTACGGATATGGAAGCCCAACTTCCAATAGCATATGGCACAGCTCTGGTATTGATAGTTATTATCCTTTTGGTAAATCTTCTGGCCAATATTTTGCGAAAATACTTTGAGAAGAAAATAAAAACAAACTGATATGATAAATAAAATAGAAACACGTGATGTAAACTTCTGGTATGGCGATTTTCATGCATTGAAGGGCATCAGTATGGATATTGAAGAGAAATCCGTGGTTGCCTTTATCGGTCCTTCAGGATGTGGTAAGTCTACCTTTCTTCGTTTGCTCAATCGGATGAATGACTTGATTCCTGATACCCGTTTGACCGGTGAGATCCGTATTGACGGACGAAATATTTATGGGAAGGGGATACAAGTTGACGAGCTACGCAGAAAAGTAGGTATGGTGTTTCAACGCCCAAATCCTTTTCCTAAAAGTATTTTTGAAAATGTGGCATACGGGCTTCGTGTAAATGGTATTACTGACAAAGCCTTTATCCGTCAGCGGGTAGAAGAAACTTTGAGAGGTGCCGCCCTGTGGGATGAGGTAAAAGATAAATTGAAAGTTTCTGCATACGCCTTGTCCGGCGGACAACAGCAGCGTCTTTGTATAGCCCGTGCCATGGCAGTGGCTCCTTCTGTCTTGTTGATGGATGAACCGGCTTCAGCACTCGATCCTATCTCTACAGCGAAAGTGGAGGAACTTATTCATGAGCTTAAAAAGAAATATACCATTGTCATTGTCACTCATAATATGCAACAAGCGGCTCGTGTCAGTGACAGCACTGCTTTTTTCTATATGGGAGAAATGGTAGAATTTGGTGATACGAAGAAGATATTTACAAATCCCGAAAAGGTAGAAACACAGAATTATATCACGGGACGCTTTGGATAAATTCACCGAAAAAGATATAGTGATTATTCAAACTTAAAATATAAAATTATGGTAAAGTTTATCGAATCGGAACTCGTCTTGTTGAAAAAAGAAATAGACGAAATGTGGACTTTGGTTTATAATCAGCTTGATCGTGCCGGAGAAGCCGTACTTACTCTTGACCGGGAACTGGCGCAACAAGTATTGGTACGCGAACGTCGCGTCAACGCTTTCGAGTTGAAGATAGATAGTGATGTGGAAGACATCATAGCACTCTATAATCCTGTTGCCATCGACCTGCGTTTTGTACTCGCCATGTTGAAGATTAATACGAATTTGGAGCGTTTAGGCGACTTTGCGGAAGGTATTGCCAGGTTTGCTCTCAACTGCAAAGAACCTGTGTTGGATGGTGAATTGGTTCAGAAGCTCCGTTTGGGAGAAATGATAGCCGAAGTACTTTCAATGCTCGAATTGGCTAAAAAGTCACTTCAGGACGAGAGTCAAGAATTAGCGACATCAGTATTTGCCAAAGACAATCTGTTGGATGAGATTAATGCTGATGCTACTGTTATCCTTGCTGATTATATTAACAGGCATCCCGAAAGTGCCCTCTCTTGCCTGAATTTAGTGAGTGTATTCCGTAAATTGGAGCGTTCCGGTGACCATATCACCAATATAGCAGAGGAAATAGTCTTCTTTATTGACGCAAAAGTGTTAAAACATAGTGGACGTACAGAAGAACGCTATTTGAATGAGGAAAAATAAGTGGATTTTTAGGATAATTTTAGTGTTTCATGGAAAATAACTCTATATTTGTCCACTGAAAACGATTGCGGATGTAGAAAAGTGCTTTGAAATGATAATAAAATCAAAAGAAATTTCAAAAAGATGTTATATGACATGTTTTTTAATTTGGTTAGTATCACGAAAAGCGCCTATATTTGCAACGTTATCCTGAAAACAATCTTTTTACCTTAAAAAAAAACTAATACCTATTGAAAACTGAAAAAGGAGGCTTTGTGAAAAGCTTCCTTTTTTTCTTTATATGTAATTCCCTTTTTCGTATCTTTGCCAAAAGATTTTCTCAATTGTAATACAGTTCAATCATAGATAAAGTTATGTTTTCCGGAATAGTAGAAGAATGTGCTACGTTGGTGGCGATGGTTAAAGACCAGGAAAATGTGCACTTCACTTTCAAGTGCTCATTCGTAAATGAATTAAAAATCGACCAGAGTGTTTCTCATAATGGTGTATGTCTGACTGTTGTCAGCATGACGGATGACACTTATACAGTGACGGCCATGAAAGAGACTTTAGACCGTTCCAATCTCGGCTTATTGAAAGTAGGGGATAAAGTGAATGTTGAACGTAGTATGATGATGAACGGTCGTTTGGATGGGCATATCGTACAAGGACACGTAGACCAGACTGCAACATGTATTGATATAAAGGATGCAGAAGGTAGTTATTACTTTACTTTCCGTTACGCTTTTGATAAGGAAATGGCAACGCGAGGTTATATAACTGTAGACAAAGGCTCTGTAACGGTAAACGGTGTCAGTCTGACGGTATGTAATCCTACGGACGATACTTTCCAGGTCGCTATTATTCCCTATACCTTTGAACATACTAATTTCCATACTTTTAAGATAGGTAGTGTGGTAAATCTGGAGTTCGATATTATTGGTAAGTATATCAGCCGGATGATTCAATATAAATAAAAAAACTTGTCTCATGACCGATTTTTTGCAATTAGCCGTCTCCCGGCAGAGCGATCGTGCTTACGATATGTCTCGCTCTGTAGAAATGGAGAAATTGGAACGCATATTGGAGGCTGCCCGTTTGTCACCTTCTGCTTGTAATGCCCAACCTTGGCGGTTTGTGGTAATTACAGATCCGGAACTTTCTGTCAAAGTGGGTAAGGCTAGTGCTGGTTTGGGAATGAATAAGTTTGCCAAAGAGGCTCCTATCCATATTTTAGTAGTAGAAGAATCGATGAACGTCACAGCTTTTCTGGGTGCTAAAATCAAGGATAAATATTTTCCATTAATAGATATAGGTATTGCTGCTGCGCATATTACATTGGCGGCGGAGGATGAAGGGTTAGGATCTTGTATCATGGGTTGGTTCGATGAGAAAGAGATAAAGAAACTCACCGGCATTCCAGTCCATAAACGTTTGTTACTCGATATAGCTATCGGATATCCGTTGAAGGAAAAACGGAAAAAGTCACGGAAACCGAAAGACAAAGTTATTTCATATAACCACTATTAGGGTTTTATAAGTCCTTCAGTAATACCTGACTGGCGCTTTTGTAATATTCTTCCCGCGCTTTCATTAAAATATTCCATTGACCGTGGAATTCTTCATCTATATCGATCTTGAAGTCTTCCGAACCGTGTGTATCCAGCCTGTCTATAAGGAGTGCCACATTCAGTTTATTGATATCCATAGATGGTTGATAAGCAATATCTTCGCTCTTTTCATCAGTTACCACTTCGTGTATCAGGTTGATTTCCTGCAACTCATAGAGAGTTTGATTAGTCAGGCGTATAGGTATCTGGCATTCTTCGGATATTTCTTCGGCGGTATAGGGTGGTTTATCTTTTCCAAAGCGTTTAGCTATGAGTGACATGATGAGTACGGAGATAAAATCGCGATAACGACGGCTGATATTACGTGTATCTTTGTCGAAACTGAAGTTCTTGATGTTCTGTCCGGCATACGTCAGTTCTGCACCGAAAAGACAGATTGTCCAGGAAATTTGCATCCACAGCAGAAACATGGGGAGAGCTGCGAAACTACCGTAAATGGCGTTATAACGCGATACCCACAACTGGCTACTGATATAAAGGAACTGGAAAGCCTGATGTGCCGTACCGGCGAGGATACCCGATATAAGTGCATGTTTCAGTTTTACTTTTGTATTAGGCATAAAGACGTACAGGGCAGTAAACATTAACCAGGTCAACACAAAAGGAATGAGGCGGATTAAGAACTTTCCGATAGGGGCGAGTAGGGTAAAGTCTTCTACATTCTTCAACATCGTACTCATGAATATGGAAAGACCTCCGGATACTACCAATAGAATAGGTATCAACAGAAGCATGGACGAATAGTCGGTAATTTTGCGATACATGCTACGTGCTTTCTTTACTTGCCAGATACGGTTAAAGGTGATTTCCATGTTGTTAATCAGATTGAGTACTGTCCAAAACAACATGATTAAACCCACTCCGATGAATACTCCGCTTTTTGTTTGCGACAAATAAGAGTTGACGAACTGGAAAATTATCTCCGTTGTTTCCGACGGCCCGCCAAAGCCGATAATGATTTGATTTTCCATCAAATTATCAAAACCGAAACCACGCGCAATGGCAAATAGGATGGCTAAAATAGGGACAATGGCAAGTAGTGTACTGTAGGTCAAAGCAGAGGCTTTGTTTACAATCCGGTCTTTCGTGAAACGGTTGATGCAGAGATAAACAGTCTTGATAATATTATATAAGGAGAAGGTCGTTTTGTTGACTTCATCTTCCGTGATACGCCAAATGTCGTAAGTCAGGAACTTCCAAAGGGCTGCAATACGCTGGTTCATAGTGAAGCAAATTCAAATTACTTTAAAAGAAAAAGCAGTCGGTCTGTAAGCCGGGTTCTGTTCTTCTGTTCATAAAGATGTCTTTCTTTGGAATTATTCATTCTTAATTATTACATTCTTCATTAAAGAAGTGTCTGTCATTTATCTGAGCCGCATGTCACCATACAGGCTTTAGCGGTCTACCCTCCGACATGGAGCGAGCAACTCTCATTACGCCGGTTTACATGACCTTACAACTCCTAAGACATACAGCCCTTGTGTCACCACAAGACTGGTAGGCTCTTACCCTACCTTCTCACCCTTACCATGGCTCGAAAGCTCTGGCGGTTATTTTCTTCTATGTTACTCTGCCCTCACGGACAGCTTTCTGTTAGGAAGTAGGATGCTCTATGTTGCCCGGACTTTCCTCATACGTACGAGACGCAAGCGACAGACCGACCAACTGCTTTATGGGATGCAAAGATAGCAATTTTAGATTAGAGGACGAAAAACTTTCGGATAATTCGTGAGTTAATTCCTTACCTGCTGAGTTATCGTTGTCTAGATTTTATTAATTGTTTAAAATACTTGAAAATATGTATATCTTCCGGAGTATATTTGTAGCTTTGCTAATACTAATAACTCCAAATCAATTGAATTAATGAAAAAACTATCCTTTTTTTTCACTGTATCACTGTTTATTTCCCTTTTTGCTGTCGCATCAGAAGTTGGTGATCGTATAATTCCTGTGGAAGTAGCTCAACTTTCTGACAGTTTAAAACATAAATTCGCACCGGACAAACGTGTAGCTTTGTTTGATGTAGACTATTCTTTTTCGGGAAAGAATGTGATGTTGCGTGGTGTTACAACCTCTCCTGAGGCGAAAGCGGCTTTACTTGATGGATTGGCGAAAGCAAATTACAAAGTGATGGATTGTTTACAACTACTTCCTGATGAAAAAGAATTAGAAAGCAAAACCTATGGTATTCTCAATATATCAGTCTCCAATCTTCATATTAAGCCTGACTTCTCTTCAGAAATGGTGACTCAGGGATTGATGGGTATGCCGGTACGTATCTTGCAACGTGATGGTTGGTATCGTATTCAAACACCGGACAATTACATCGCGTGGATTCATCGCGTTGGAGTTCATCCTGTAACCAAAGCGGAACTGGCTGTCTGGAACAGTGCGGAAAAAATCGTAGTAACTTCGCATTACGGTTTTGTATATTCCCAACCCAATCGGGACTCCCAAACCGTTTCTGATGTGGTAGCCGGTAATCGACTGAGATGGAAAGGAACAAAAGGTGCTTTCTATAAAGTGGCTTATCCTGATGGTCGTGAAGGATATATCCCCAAATCTGTTTCCATGCCCGAAAACAAATGGCGTGCTAGCTTGAAGCAGGATGCCGGTAGCATCATTCGTACATCTCATACCCTGATGGGGATACCTTATCTTTGGGCGGGCACTTCTTCCAAAGGTGTAGATTGTAGTGGTTTCATACGTACCATTCTTTTCATGCATGATATTATTATTCCCCGTGACGCTTCCCAGCAGGCATATGTGGGTGAACATATCGATATAACCTCCGATTTTAGTAACCTCCAACCGGGAGATTTAGTTTTCTTTGGAAGTGAGGCAACCCCTGAACGCAAAGAACGCATCATACATGTCGGAATGTATATCGGTAATAAACGCTTCATTCATTCTCAAGGTGATGTGCATATTAGTAGTTTTGACCCGGCTGATGAGTTGTTTGATGGATACAACCTCAATCGCCTTTTGTTTGCAACACGCGTATTGCCGTTTATAAATAAGGAAGTGGAGCTTAATACAACGGATACTAATGAATATTATAAATGAGGACGCTATGTCCCTAATTTATTATTTATAATTCAATCAAGAACATGTATGTTATGCAAAACAGAAGAGATTTCCTGAAGACCACTGTCTTTGCCGCACTTGGTTCCGGCATGGTTATTCATAATATCTTTGCCGGAGAGAATAAAGGTTCCGCTTGGTTCAATATCAACCGTAAATCCGGTGTGATACCCAAGATGAAATTACGTTTCTTCCCTTATGAATTGAAGTTACGCCATGTATTTACCGTTGCCACTTACTCACGAACTACTACTCCCGATGTGCAGGTAGAAATAGAATATGACGGTATTATTGGGTATGGTGAAGCTTCCATGCCTCCCTATCTGCAACGCGAATTGGGTACGATGGATAGCGTGATGGCCTTCCTGAAAAGAGTACAGAATCTTATCGGACAATTTTCAGATCCTTTTCAACTGGAAGATATCCTTACTTATATAGATAGTCTTTCACCGGGTGATACCGCCGCAAAAACGGCGGTAGATATTGCTCTGCACGATCTTGTGGGTAAGCTATTGCAAGCGCCGTGGTACAAAATCTGGGGGTTGGATAAAGATAAAGCTCCTTCCACTACCTTTACTATCGGTATAGATACCACTGATGTGGTACGTGAAAAAACAAAAGAATGCGCCGGACAATTCAATATTCTCAAAGTGAAGTTGGGGCAGGAGAATGATAAGGAAATGATCGAAACCATTCGTTCGGTCACCGATCTACCCATTGCCATTGATGCCAACCAAGGCTGGAAAGATAAGCGTCATGCTCTCGACATGATTTATTGGTTGAAAGAAAAAGGTATTGTCATGATAGAACAGCCGATGCCGAAAGAACAGCTGGATGATATTGCTTGGGTGACACAGCAAAGCCCGTTGCCGGTGTTTGCCGATGAGTCTATCCAACGGTTGAAAGATATTGTCGCTCTGAGAGGTGCTTTTACAGGCATCAATATCAAACTGATGAAATGTACGGGTATGCGTGAAGCTTGGAAGATGGTGACTCTGGCACGTGCATTGGATATGAAAGTGATGGTGGGGTGTATGACGGAAACATCCTGTGCCATTTCTGCGGCTTCACAATTCTCTCCGGCTGTAGACTTTGCTGATTTGGATGGTAGTCTGTTGATTGCCAATGATCGTTTCAAAGGTATGGAGGTGGTAAGAGGAAAAATAACGTTACCCGATTTGCCGGGTATTGGGGTTGTGAAATTACAGTAGTTTTTTTATGTCTTCAATGTCAGTCTTTTAACATGTCAGTAATCGTACATAAATGCTAATTTGTCAGTCCCTGCCGTTAATCGCTGTTAAGCTCTAAATATCCACTGTTAAAAGAGAACAAAAAAGAGTGACAAGCTGAATAACTGAATGATTTTTGTCGTTATTTTAACGTCGAAATGTTAAATAAAACTCGAATATTAACAGTTTAAAAAGAATAGAAGTAGTATGAAACAGACAACAAAAAACATCCTTGGAGTTGCAGCAATCGTAATCCTCAGTTCGGGGGTAGCAGGTGTCACCACCTATAAGATGCTGCAAAAGGAAAGCCCCGCTGCTTTCAGCGAAATGTTTGAGCAAAACCCCAGTGTGCGTTTGGCTTCTTATAGTGCGAGCGATGCCCAACCGGTGGATTTGACACAAGCGGCAGAAAATTCAGTTCATGCTGTTGTACATATACGCTCCACTCAGGCTTCCAAAGTACAGGAAGTAGAGGTAAGAGACCCTTTTGCAGATATCTTCGGTGATTTCTTCGGCGGGCGTGGCGGTACACAGAAGCGTCAGATACAGACTCCGGAACGTACCGGTTTCGGTTCAGGTGTCATTATCTCTAAAGACGGATATATCGTAACGAACAATCACGTGATTGCCGGTGCAGATGAAATCAGTGTAACCTTGAACGATAACCGTCAGTTCAAAGGGCGTATCATAGGTACGGATGAAGAAACGGATTTGGCTTTGATTAAGATTGAAGGTGATGATTTCCCGACAATTCCGGTTGGTGATTCGGATGCTCTGAAAGTAGGAGAGTGGGTACTTGCAGTAGGTAACCCTTTTAATTTGACCTCTACTGTAACTGCCGGTATCGTCAGTGCAAAGGCACGTGCCTTGGGTATGGGAGACAAGAGTATCGAATCTTATATTCAGACAGATGCTGCCATCAATCAGGGTAATAGTGGCGGTGCATTGGTAAATGCAGCCGGTGAGCTGATTGGTATCAATGCAGCTTTGTTTTCTCCGACGGGTTCTAATACCGGTTATGGATTTGCTATCCCTACCAGTATCATGAAAAAAGTAGTTGCCGATATCAAGCAATTCGGTACTGTGCAACGTGTTAAGTTAGGTGTAAGTGTCACTACCCTTACCGAAGAACCGGGTGATACTCAGGTTGCCGATAAAGATGGTAAGAAATGGAGCGAGATAAAGAGCGATGCCCGTAAGAGATTTGGTGTAGTAGATGGTCTTTGGGTGCGTGAAATTGTTGACGGTGGTTCTGCTGCCGGTTCGGATATCAAGGTAGACGATGTTATCATCGGTATAGACAATAAAGCTATCCATAAATTCGCCGATTTGCAGGAAGCTTTGGCTAAATATCGTCCGGGTGACAAGGTGAAAGTTAAACTGATGCGTGACAAGAAGGAAAAGACTGTAGAAGTTACATTGAAGAACGAACAAGGTACGACGAAAGTTGTGAAAGATGCCGGTATGGATATTCTTGGTGCAGCATTCAAACCCGTATCCGATGATTTGAAAAAACAACTCAATTTAGGTTATGGCTTGCAAGTTACCGGTGTTTCCAATGGTAAAATGGCAGATGCCGGTATCCGTAAAGGGTTTATTATCCTGAAAGCTAACGGCCAGCAAATGCGTACCGTAGAAGATTTGGAGAATGTGATGAAGGCAGCTGTGAAGTCTCCCGATCAGGTACTCTTCCTCACGGGTATATTCCCTTCAGGTAAACGTGGTAACTTTGCGGTTGATTTGACTCAGGAATAAAAAGTTTTACGATTTGATGATTTACGATTTGATGATTGAAGTTCGTTTTGATTTATGAAGTGTAAAGTATTAGGTATTAGTATAAAATATAATGTGGTAACTTTAATCGTAAATCGTACATCGTCAAATTGTAAATTATTCAATTGTAAATCCAAAGGGTTGTAATAATCGCAAACAAAGACGAAAAGAGAGGATGCCGGTAAAACATTTGCCGGCATCCTTTTTGTTATGGGTGATTAAGATATAAATAAGGTGAAAAAGTTAGGCTAGGATTGTTCGTATCAAAATAAATTGTCGTAACTTTGTCACCCAAATCTGTTTTAGAAGAATGAGACAATTAAAAATTACAAAAAGTATCACTAACAGAGAGAGCGCTTCTCTTGACAAGTATTTGCAGGAAATCGGACGTGAAGACCTCATTACGGTTGAAGAAGAGGTAGAGCTTGCTCAACGCATCCGTAAAGGTGATCGTGTTGCACTGGAGAAATTGACACGTGCCAATCTGCGTTTCGTTGTATCTGTAGCCAAACAGTATCAGAATCAAGGTTTGAGTTTGCCCGACTTGATTAATGAGGGTAATTTAGGATTGATTAAGGCTGCTGAGAAATTCGATGAAACACGTGGTTTCAAGTTCATCAGTTATGCAGTGTGGTGGATACGTCAGTCCATTCTGCAAGCTTTGGCAGAGCAGTCGCGTATTGTGCGTCTTCCGTTGAACCAGGTAGGTTCGCTGAACAAAATCAGCAAGGCCTTCTCTAAGTTCGAGCAGGAAAACGAGCGTCGCCCGTCTCCCGAGGAACTTGCCGATGAACTGGAAATCCCTGTTGACAAAATCTCTGATACGTTGAAGGTTTCCGGACGTCATATTTCGGTGGACGCACCTTTCGTTGAAGGAGAAGACAACAGTCTTTTGGATGTGTTGGTCAACGACGATTCTCCTATGGCTGATCGCTCTTTGGTGAACGAGTCTCTTGCGAGGGAAATTGATAGAGCTCTTTCTACGTTAACCGATAGGGAAAAAGAAATCATACAGATGTTTTTCGGTATCGGACAACAAGAAATGACATTAGAAGAAATCGGCGACAAATTCGGTCTCACACGTGAGCGTGTCCGCCAGATTAAGGAAAAAGCAATCAGAAGATTAAGACAAAGTAATCGTAGTAAATTGCTCAAATCTTATTTGGGATAAATAAGAAATATCAGTTTTCGACAAATAGAAGAAATCTAAAAACCGGTCTGTCTTTTAAAGATAGCCGGTTTTTTTTCTATCTTTGCAACGAGTTAATATGCTGATATGTCAATGCTCGGTTGGTAATTCTGTATTGTGGCGTAGCAATTAGCACATTATCGCATCATCACATTAACACATTATTATTATGAAGTACGTAAAAATAGTATTTGCAGTAGCGCTTGTATTCACTTTGTGTTCGGCTTTCACTATGAAAGGAGGTCATAAACCGGTCTATGCTTTCGGGGTAGCGGCATCTTTCAATGATACAGTAGTGTATTATACTGAAATCCAGCAGTTGGACAGTGTTTCTTTGGATAAGAATAATTTTTTACCTAGACGTGAGATGTACAGCTATCAGCTGAAGAACTATCTGGAATATGATTTGAATAAACCTGATTATACTTGTATGATTTATTTTGCCGAAAGCAAAACTAAACTAGAGAAAGAAGCCGCGAAAGTAAAGGCAAAATATAAAAAGACTACCTTGTCTCTACAAGCTATTGATCCGGCGTCATTCACCTTTAAGAAACCTGAAGAATAATTCTTTATTCCTCCTGTTCCCATGAAGTTGCGTATCTGTTTCTTTTTGTTGTTAGGGCTGACATTTTTTCTGTCCGCGTGTGATAATGATGATCCTGAACCGGGAAAGGGGAAAGGTACGCGAACTGTTTTGGCGTATATCATGGCGGATAACAATTTATCGAAGTTTTCTGCTGATGATATCAATGAAATGATGGAAGGGATGAAACAGGTCAATGCATCCGGTTGTAATCTTCTGATATATACAGATGAACAATATTCTACTCCGGCGCTTTATCATATCTACAAGAATAAGAAAGGAATAGTACAGAAAGAAGCGATCAGGGAATATGAAGAGCAGATATCTACAGATGCCGCGGTGATGCAGGAAGTTATACAACGTGCGTTCTCGGAATATCCGGCTGACAGTTACGGGTTGATAATTTGGTCGCATGGCGAAGGTTGGATACCCAGTCCTCTGCCTGTAAAGAAGAATGTCTCTACGCGTTGGATAGGGCAAGATACCACAGATGGCACTCACTATCTGAATATAACCGATATGGCTTCTGTATTCGAAACAGTACCTCACCTGGATTTTATATTATTTGATGCCTGTTTCGGTCAGTCAATAGAAGTTGCTTACGAACTGCGTAAGTATACTGATTATATCATTGGTTCACCAACAGAGATACCGGGACCGGGTGCCTCCTATGATAAGGTTGTACCTGCTATGTTTAAGGAAGCGAATGTCGGTATAGAGATAGGAAAAGCCTATTATGAACCTTATGAAGCTAAATATACAGGAGCTATTCCGAGTGATAATTCCAACTGGACTGGTGGGGTTTCAGTTTCTGTAATAAATTGTGCCGCTTTGGAAGAATTAGCGTCCGTGACGAAACAAACCCTTACCGAAGTGGAGCGGAATACGCTTTTAAACGGCAACTTGTTTGATTATGATAAACGTAGCAAATATAGTTCGGGGTACGTAGGATACTATGATATGAAGCAGTTGATGCAATACCTTTCGGCTGATATGAATGCATGGACTTCTGTTGCTGATGATGTTATTATCTATTGGAGGTCTACCCCCAAAAATTTTTCCGGTATCATACAATCTATGTTCCCCCTTCCCCAAGAAGCTACCTGTGGTATGTCTCATTATATTCCTGTTTTCCCCACATCTGCCGCCACTACTGCTTATCGCTCCACTGCATGGTATGAAGCTGCCGGCCTTTCCAAACTGAATTGGTAATATCCCTGATTTCATTGTAAATTACTTGTTTAACATTATTTTCCAATGGAAATTATTATATATTGGAAAATATTGTTTCCTTTGTATCATCAAATTTAAAACAAAGAAGTATGAAATATGTAATTATTGGTGGTGTGGCAGGTGGTGCAACGGCTGCTGCCCGATTAAGAAGAGCGGATGAGCAGGCTGAAATCCTTTTATTAGAAAAGGGGAGGTACATTTCTTATGCCAATTGTGGTTTACCTTACTATATAGGTGGTGTTATAACCGAGCGGGAAAAATTGTTGGTACAAACCCCTGAATCCTTTGGCAAACGTTTTCGTATTGATGTACGTGTACAGAACGAAGTAATTGCTATTCATCCGGAAAACAGAACTTTGGTTATTCGTAAGTCCGACGGACAAGAATATGAAGAGACTTATGATAAGCTTTTGCTTTCTCCGGGTGCCAATCCTGTGAAACCTCCTTTAGAAGGTATTGATTCCGAGGGTATTTTTACTCTTCGTAATGTAGAAGATACCGATCATATCAAGGCTTATATCACAAACAAGCAAGTAAAACGTGCTGTAGTGGTAGGTGCAGGTTTTATCGGATTGGAAATGGCTGAAAACCTGCACCATGCCGGTGTTACCGTCTCTGTCGTCGAAATGGGAAATCAGGTCATGGCGCCTATCGATTTTTCCATGGCCACCTATATCCATCAGCATTTGACGCAAAAAGGCGTTTCCCTTTATCTGGAAGAAGGTGTCACACACTTCGAGCGTACAGAAAAAGGAATAACTGTTTTCCTGAAAAGTGGCAAGACAATTCCTGCCGATATGGTATTACTCTCTATCGGTGTACGTCCGGCGACGGCATTAGCGCAACAAGCCGGTTTGAAACTCGGTGAAACAGGCGGAATTTGGGTAGACGAACATTTGGAAACCTCTGTAAAGGATATCTATGCCGTAGGTGATGCCATTGAATACCCTCATCCGTTGACCGGAAAACCATGGCTCAATTATCTGGCCAACCCCGCTAACCGTCAGGGGCGTATTGTTGCCGATAACATGGCATTCGGTAATACTGTTTCATACGAAGGTGCTGTTGGGACCTCCATTGCTAAAGTTTTTGATATGACTGTGGCATCAACGGGACTTGCCGCCAAGCGGCTCAAGCAATGGGGGATGGAATATCAAAGTTCTGTCACTCATTCTGCCGCTCATGCCGGTTACTATCCCGATGCGTTACCATTGACATTGAAACTTACTTTCCATCCCAAAACCGGTAAAATCTATGGTGCGCAATGTGTAGGATACGATGGGGTTGATAAGCGTATTGACCAGATTGCCATGCTCATCAAACATGGTGGAACAGTTTATGATCTGATGGAAACGGAACATGCCTATGCACCTCCTTTCTCATCTGCCAAGGATCCTATTGCCATTGCCGGATATGTAGCTTCTAATATAATCAGTGGTGCCATGCCTGTTATCTCCTGGCGCGAACTGGTAGCAAAAAAGAATGAAGTGATGTTGATCGATACCCGTACTCCTGAGGAGTTCTCATTCGGTACAATTCCAGGGGCGATCAATATTCCCCTGGACGAGATGCGTGAACACCTATCGGAAATACCTGCAGATAGACCGGTTGTATTGTTTTGCGCTGTCGGTTTGCGTGGCTATCTGGCACAACGGATTTTGATTGGACGAGGCTATAAAAACACTCTGAATTTGATTGGTGGTTATAAAACCTATTCCACAGCAGTGGCACCGGTGGAGACAGTTGAGGTTTCTCCTGTTTCTATGCCGAAAATTCCGAATAACTCCACTAAAGAACCGTTGAAGATTAATGCATGTGGCCTGCAATGTCCGGGTCCCATTATGCAGGTGAAAAAGGCAATGGACTCTATATCTGTAGGAGAACGTGTGGAAATTGTTGCAACCGATGCCGGTTTTGCCCGTGATGCTTCTGCTTGGTGTGATACCACCGGAAATAAGCTGATAGAGAAATATGAGGAAAAAGGACGTTACACGGTGTTGCTCGAAAAAGGAGATAGCTCTTGTGTCTGTTCATCCGGTATGCCTTCTGCAGGAGGACGGGGAAAAACGTTGATTTTGTTCAGTGACGATTTGGATAAAGCATTGGCAACTTTTGTACTTGCCAACGGTGCAGCCGCAACGGGACAGAAAGTCACGGTCTTTTTCACATTTTGGGGATTGAATGTGTTGAAAAAAGTACAGAAACCCAAAGTAGCGAAAGATTTTTTTGGAAAGATGTTCGGTATGATGCTTCCGTCGAGTTCTCTGAAGTTGAAACTGTCGCAGATGAATATGTTCGGCATGGGTAGCCGGATGATGCGTTTCCTGATGAAAAGGAAAGGTATAGATTCTTTGGAAGCGTTACGTTCACAGGCATTGGCTCAAGGGGTAGAATTTATAGCATGTCAAATGTCTATGGATATGATGGGCATCCGGCGCGAAGAGCTCCTTGATGATGTTACTATCGGTGGGGTAGCTACCTATATGGAACGTGCGGACAAAGCGAACGTAAATTTATTTATATAAGAATGATATGGAAACTTTATGTAGGATACGTGATATTTATCGGGCTATTGCTGAGTTTGAAACGCAATTTATGCATAGCTATGATCTTTCGTTGAACGAGGGAATGTTACTTTGTACTTTACTCGACCATCCCAAACTGACTTCCAGTGAAATAGCGGAAGCGTTGGGCTTATCGGCATCCAATACTTCCAAAGTTATTCGTTCGGTAGAGGAAAAGAAACTGGTCGCTCGTTTAGTAGGTAAGATTGACAAGCGTCAGATGCATTTTGCGTTGACACCCGAAGGCAAGGAGCGTATTATGGCAATAAAGAGTGATACTCCTGCGATACCTCCTTTATTGCAATCCATAGTCTCTTGATATCTGGGTTCATTCATGGTGATAGGGCCCCCCATTCAGTATCGTCATGACGCGGTATAACTGTTCTACGAAAATGAGCCGCACCATCTGATGTGAAAACGTCATACGTGAAAGAGACATCTTCTCGTGTGCGGCTTCATATACTTTGGGGGAGAAGCCGTATGGCCCTCCAATGACGAAAACGAGCCGTTTGTTTACGGTATTCATCTTGCGCTTCATATAGTCTGCAAACTCTATGGAGCGCATTTCTTTTCCTCCCTCGTCCAGCAACACCACTACATCTCCCGGCTGAAGCGCCTTCAATATCAATTCACCTTCCTTTTCTTTCTGTACTTCCATAGAAAGGCTTTTAGTATTTTTCAGTTCAGGAATAACCTCCATCTCAAACGAAAGATATCGTTTGGTACGTTGTACATAGTCATTGATAGCTGTAATAAAGTGTTGCTCTACGGTTCGTCCTACGACGAGTAAGATCGTTTTCATGTGATTTTGCTTATTTTTCTGCAAAAATAGTTCTTTCTTGTGATAATTTCATTTTTAAGCATATTCAATTGCTCCATCCTATTACCGGAATGAAGTTAACTTATCTATGTGTAATTAGTTAACTCCTTACTGTCTATTAAGTTAACTTGATAGTATTTATTAAGTTAACTTCCTTACACTTATTAAGTTAACTTCCTTCCCGTAATGATGTTAACTTCCCGTTTTCTTCCTTTCCTTCACGAGTGCCGATACCATGTATTTCCCTTTGGCAATCACTTCTCCCCATCTTGTGGAGTGTATCACCTGCCATACATACCCTCTCAGCCTTCCGTAATCAGACAGCCTGAGTATTGCATTAACCTCTTCCGGGTTGGTAATACGCATTTGCTGCAGAGTGAACATCAGCCCGTCATAGTTATGGGTCTGCCTGTTGTATGCATATCCCGGCGGTGTCAGGAAAGGACTCCCTGCAGGACTTCCTCCTTCCCTGACTGCTATGCTTTCCTCTACTTTACTTTGCTTTACTTTATTTTGTCCCGGATTGTCTTCATTTGCGGGTGTATTGTCTTCATGCTGCATGCAATTTTTCTGATTTTGCGCGCATCCGTTTCCTTTTCCCTGTTTATTCCCCCCTCCGGTCTGCTTGTTTTCTTCTCCCGTTTGGTTGCCTTCCTTTTCGGTCTTGGCGTTATTATCCTCCCCTTTATCTCCGTTGTCCTTTTCAACCAGCAGATAGGGTAGGGAACCCGTCTCCCTTTTCCTCCGCTTGGTGGCCTCCATCCATATCTTCTGTATCCCCGCCGAAGTCAGTACATGCTGTTCCTCATAGCATTCCCTGTCGAAGAACCCTTTCTCCACCAGGATATTTACAATACTCCCCATGCGTTTTTCCTCAATCCCCGTCTTATGTGAGAAGAGCGTGCATTGCTCTTCCCCCCACGGGAGGTAATATCCCTTTTCCTTGTACATCTTGCACAGCAGCTTCATCACCGCTGCTTCCCCCTCGAGCCCGTATTTGGCTTCCACCAACTCGATGGGGCCGTCCTCAAAGAAATTCACATTCAACGGGAAATACATGATTCCCCCATAATTCATTGCCATACTTCAACTCTTTATTTTTTGTTTTCCATTCTATAATCCGGTCCGTTACTTTCGTCTTTCCATTTTCAACCGGCTACCTGTCTCCACTCCAGGAAGTTCTCTATCAGGAAGCTCCTCCATGCCTGCAAGTCTATGTCCCAGTATACCACCGTTCCCGTCACGTTCAGTATGTCATACTCTTTCCTGAACGCTTCCCTGTAGGGCAGCAGCGTCGCCTTCACCAACTTGAACGTGCCGTCCTGCCTGTGGTACGCCACCAACGCGCACCCGTATTGCATGTAGTCGATGAGTTCCTCGACCCTCTGCACCATCCATCCCGCACAGTTCTCCGTGTATCCCTTTTCCGTCATGATACGTATTTTCCAGAGTTTTCTCTTTGCCCCGTGAAGTGAGGCTTTCTTTTTACTCATTGCCATTCTCTCAATTTTTAGTTGTTTATAAATCGGTCAATTAATACTTGTTTAACAGGTGTTTGGCAGTACACAAAAAAAGATGCCGCCTTGTTTTGGAAGAAGCGGCATCTTTTCTTGGTTTGGCCTTATCCCTGCAACAGTGCTGCAAAGATACGTCCCTTTCGTGACAGGTTGTCCACCGATATTTACGGGCGGTTCTATAGGTTGTTTTTGTTATTTCTTTTTATTGTTTTCCTTTGGTTTCTTACCGGTTTTTTCCCGCAGTAATTCCTTCCTTATTTCCGTGATGTCCTGCTTTATGGTGTTGTACGACAAGGGTTTCCCGTTCCTGGTTTCCAGAATTTTCAATCCGGTGAGGAACCTGCATAGCGTTGCCGTCCCATAACTTGGGTCCACTCCCATGTCCCCCGCAAGGAATGAGGCCAGGAATTCCCTCTCTATCCTCGTCCGTTCTCCGCATACTCCTGTGATATTCCCTCCCGGTGTGGGTCCGGGTCTTGCGCTAACTTTTTGTTTGACAGTTCCATTACTCTTGTTCTTTTTGTTTACAGCCGTTTTTTTTACTTGCTGTTTTCTTGATTTTCTGTTTCATTTTTAAAGTCTTTATGCCGGTATTTACCGTTGGATAAAGTGTCATTAATAACGAAATTACGGCTAATGGCCGGAATACGCAACAAAAGGGGGATTGTTTTATTGTAAAAATCTTGTAAGATGTTGTATTATAGGATGGTATGTGCTAAATGCAGGGGTGTCTTTTAAACGTTCATTTAATGTCCACAAAGATACGGGGTATTTCCGAACTGTGCAAAATGTTTAATAAAAATATTTTTATCGCAATTAATATTTCGTTGTAAATGATTGATATATAACAATATATGTATCTAAAAATATTCTCCCCGGTTTCCATTTCTTTATCAGTTTTTTTTCTCTCTTTTTATTGAAATATCCTGACGTTTTTTAAATGAACGATTAAAAAACGTTTTTCCGTTCCAACTCGTTTGTTTACAGTAATTTACCCATGTGGTAATGTACAGTTACAGAAACTCAGTTGGCAAGAGGGGCTCAATACTTGCCGTATTTTACATAAAGTGCCCGCAAGTGATTGAAATTCAAGCTTATGCAAGTGTTTCAAAGCCCCAGGAGAATACCCTTTTCTGAAATAATCCGTATTGGTCATTATAATGGACGCAGATAAAGAGACCGCACTATGGTATGCCATGCGTGCCACCTACCGCCGTGAGTTGGACGCCGTTCGCCTGCTCGAGAAGGAACATTTGGGATGTTTTGTTCCTATGCAATATAAGGTATGTATCAAGAAAGGTAAGAAAATCCGTGTACTAGTGCCCGTCATCCACAATCTTCTTTTTGTGCATGCTCGCCCTTCCGATTTGAAGCGTGTCAAGTCCCAGGTAGCATACCTGCAATATATCACCGACACCCGCAGTGGTCAGAAAATTATCGTTCCCGATGTCCAGATGCAACGTTTTATTGCAGTGGCCGGCACTTACAATGATCATTTATTATACTTTCAGCCTGAAGAGTTGAATTTATCCAAAGGGACACGGGTTCGTATCACTGGGGGAGATTTTGCGGGACAGGAAGGAATTTATGTGAAAGTGCGTGGCGCTCGTGATCGTCGTGTGGTCATTGCAATACAAGGTGTCATTGCCGTTGCCATGGCCACTGTCCATCCCGACCTGATAGAAGTCGTGTCATGACATGCATTCTACTGCGGGTCAGGTCATCCAACAAGCCGGAATTAATAAATAAACATCAATCATAAACAATATGTCTCTTTCTGAAGAAACACTTACGCTTCAGCGTGCCGCGCACGATCTGATGTATTTGGGTATGGACGGCAGTCCCGTCTACAGCGATGACCTTTCCCGTCGTAACGGTGAGGTTTATCGCCTGACCACCTCTTTGTACAATTCCGTATTCCAAGGTTCCACTGTCGAGGAACAGGCTAATGTCTGTCTCGCCCTTCTGATGGGCTACAACGCTTCCTTCATCGACCATGGTGAAAAGCAGGGACATGTCCAGGCAGTCCTGAACCGTTGTTGGGACCTTCTTGAGGCTCTTCCCGCTTCACTCTTGAAACTCCGTCTTCTCACCGCCTGTTATGGTGAGGTCTATGATGAGCCCTTGGCCGATGAAGCCCGTAAAATCATTGCCGGTTGGGATGGGAAATCACTCACTCCCGAACAGCAGGAAGCTGTTGAGGAATTTCAGAATGTGGTGGATAATCCTTATCCGTGGGAATATGTTGACGAATAGGAAAATGCAATTTAGCAACAATATGAAAAAAGTAGCATTAATTACTGGTATTACTGGTCAAGATGGTTCATTTTTGGCTGAATTCTTAATCGAAAAAGGTTATGAAGTTCATGGTATTCTTCGCCGTTCCTCATCTTTCAATACAGGTCGTATCGAACATCTTTATTTGGATGAATGGGTACGTGACATGAAAAAAGACCGTTTGATAAATCTTCATTATGGAGATATGACAGACAGTAGTTCACTCATCCGAATTATTCAGTTAGTTCAACCTGATGAAATTTATAATTTGGCAGCACAGAGTCATGTGAAAGTTTCGTTTGATGTTCCCGAATATACGGCAGAATCGGATGCCGTGGGTACGCTCCGCATGTTGGAAGCTGTTCGTATTCTCGATTTGGAGAAGAAGACAAAGCTTTATCAAGCTTCTACTTCTGAATTGTTTGGAAAGGTTCAGGAAGTGCCTCAGAAAGAAACAACTCCTTTTTATCCTCGTAGTCCCTATGGTGTAGCCAAACAATATGGTTTTTGGATAACTAAGAATTATCGTGAAAGTTATAATATGTTCGCAGTAAATGGAATATTATTCAATCATGAAAGTGAACGAAGAGGTGAAAATTTTGTAACTAGAAAAATTACTATTGCTGTGGCTCGTATAGTTCAAGGTATGCAAGATAAGTTATATTTGGGTAATTTGGATGCTCGTCGTGATTGGGGATATGCCAAAGATTATGTAGAATGTATGTGGATGATGCTTCAGTATAATGTTCCGGAAGATTTTGTAATAGCGACAGGTGAAATGCATACTGTACGTGAGTTTACTACATTGGCTTTTAAAGAAGTTGGTGTAGACATTATATGGAAAGGTGAAGGTGTGAATGAAAAAGGACTTGATGCGAAATCTGGTAAGGTTATAGTAGAGGTTGATCCTAAATACTTCCGACCTTGTGAAGTAGAACAGCTATTGGGCGATCCGACGAAAGCAAGGACTTTGTTAGGTTGGAATCCCACAAAGACTTGTTTCCAAGATTTGGTGCGAATTATGGTAAAATATGACATGGAGTTTGTGAAGCAATTATATCTTCATTCAAAAGAATGATAATTCGAATTTTTTAAATTCTCAGATGAAGTAATAACTCCCTTTTACTCTTTAATTTCATACACTGAGTTATTTAGTATAAACCGTCACAAAGGAGGACTTATGTCAGGAGATGTGTATGAGATAGGTGTAAATATGCTTTAAGAATAAATTATTTTATTATTATGCTTAATAACAAATCCGTCTTGATTACAGGGGGAACAGGTTCCTTCGGTAAGAAGTTTGTGGAAACCATTCTGTGTGATTATCCGCAAGTAAAGAAAATCATTATTTATTCTCGTGATGAACTAAAACAGTTCGAACTAAAGCAGAAGTATCCGGAGAATAAGTATCCTCAGATGAGATATTTCATTGGTGATGTACGTGATCTCGAACGCCTGACCCGTGCTTGTGAAGGAGTAGATGTAATTATCCATGCCGCTGCTATCAAGCAGGTAGATACAGCTGAGTATAATCCTGAAGAATGCATCAAAACCAATGTACATGGTGCGCAAAATGTTATCAAAGCTGCTTTGACAACAGGTGTTCATCATGTGGTGGCGTTATCTACGGACAAGGCTTGTGCTCCTATCAATCTTTATGGAGCAACGAAGTTGACATCTGATAAGTTGTTTACGGCAGCTAATAATATCAGTGGTTCCAAAGATATAAAGTTTTCTGTGGTGCGTTATGGTAATGTTATGGGTTCTCGCGGTTCCGTAATCCCTTTCTTTATCAATAAGCGTGACAATGGTGCAAAAGAAATTCCCATTACTGATATGCGTATGACCCGCTTCAATATCTCATTGGAAGCCGGTGTTGCTTTGGTCATGTATGCTATAGGTCATCATTTGGGCGGTGAAATTTTCATTCCTAAAATTCCTTCCTATCATATCAAAGATGTGGCAACTGCTATTGCTCCGAATTTGCCGCAAGTGGAAGTGGGTATTCGCCCGGGAGAGAAACTTCACGAGGAGATGATTACTGTAACCGATGCTCTTGATACTATTGATTTGGGTAGATATTATGTGATTCTTCCCTCCGTATCTGATAAGCATAATCGGGAAGAATATATTCAACACCATCATGCTATGCTTGTACCTGAAGGTTTTCATTATAGTTCTGATAATAACACTGAATGGGAAACCGTTGAGTCCATGCGTGAAAATATACGTAAATATGTAGATCCGAATTTCGAAGTAAAATGAAAGTTGTGGCTATTATTCAAGCACGTTGTGGCTCAACCCGTTTCCCTAATAAAGTGTTTGCAGATTTATGTGGCAAACCGTTTATTTGGCATGTGGTTAATCGCCTGAAACATGCTCGTTCACTTGATCATATTGTGTTGGCAACGACTGATAGTCCATTAGACGATAAACTATACTATTGGGCTAAGGAAAATAGAGTGGATGTTTATCGAGGAAGTGAGAACGATGTTCTGAACCGTTATTATGAAGCTGCTATTTATTCAAAGGCAGACGTAATTGTCAGAATAACAGCTGATGATCCCTTTAAAGAACCAGATTTGATTGATGAAGCGGTAAATACGTTGCAGGAAGGAGGATATGATTTTGTTTGCAACAACTGTCCTCCCTCTTATCCAGAAGGGTTGGATATAGAAGTGCTTACTAAGATAACTTTGGAAAAAGAGGAGAAACTTTCTACAAGTGACTTTGAAAGGGAGCATGTGACCCAGTATATTTATCATCATCCGAAAGACTTTAAAATGTTAAATCTTTCTAATGTAGGGGGGGATTTGTCCTGTTTGCGCTGGACAGTTGATACAGAAAAAGATTTCCAGATGGTAACTCGTATATATTCATCTTTGTACAAGAATGATACAGAGATATTTCACATGAACGATATTCTTCAGTTGCTTAAAGAACATCCCGAAATAGAAAAAATGAATTCTGGTGTGGCTCGAAGTGAAATGTATAAATCAGTATAATTATGGAAAGAATCAGTCAATTGGAACGTGATTATGTAAATCAGGTTTTAGATAACGCTTTTGCAACTTCTTTAAATTCTGTATTCAATAATAAGTTGGAAGCTGCTTTTGCTAGAAAGTTTAATCAGGCTTATGCAATTGGACATTGTAACGGTACTGCCACCTTACATACAGCAGTAGCTGCTTTAGGTATCAAGTCTGGTGACGAAGTGATTGTACCAGCTTTGACCATGACTAGTACTTCTTTTGGAGTATTGCATAACGGATCAATACCAGTGTTTGCAGACAGTGATTTGGATACGTTTGAGATTTCTGCCGAAAGTATAGAAAAAGTAATCACTTCCAAAACTAAGGCTGTTATGACAGTCTCTCTTTTTGGTTTGGCTCCAGACTATGATAAGATTCTGGATATTTGTAAACGTTATAATTTGTATCTTATTGAAGATAATGCGGAATGTTATTTAGGGAAGTATAAGGGTAAATATGTAGGTGAATTTGGTGACTTTTCCAGTTTTAGTTTTCAGGCAAGCAAACATTTGACAGCCGGTGAGGGTGGTATGCTTCTTTGCAACAAAGAGGAATTGGCAGACAACGCCCGTCGCTTTAATTGTTTGGGTTATGCTGGTGTAAGTGCTAGACAAGGGAAGATTACGAGGAATAATATTCAAGATCCTCAGTATAGTCGGCATATTTCATTGGGATTCAATTATCGTATGTCAGAGTTACAGGCAGCTTGTGCACTGGGGCAGTTGGAACGTGTGGATGAATTGGTCGATAATCGTATTAAAGTGGCCAGGATATATGATGAAGCTATTAAAAACCAAAAGCTGTTGAAAAGGCAGGCGGAGCCGGAAGGGTGTGTTAACTCATACTGGTCATATAGTATGGTATTGGATACCGATTGTCCGGAAAAGGATTGGTATGTCTTTCGTGACCTATTTCAGGCAAACGGAGGTGATGGCTACTATGCTGCTTGGAAACTCTCGTATAATGAACCTTTGTTTCAGAACCAGATACAGCATATGCCTGGAGTTTGGCAGAAGTACGAGGCTGACCTATGTCCGAATGCAGAATATCTACAGAAACGTATGGTGCAGTTGAAAACTAACTATTGGAATTTGGATGAAGCTAAAAAACAAGCGGAAATTCTTCATAAAACTATTGAGCAATTTACAAGATAAAAACTATGGGATTTTTTAATAAAGAGATAAAGATTGGAAATAAGATTATAGGTGATACTTATCCCACTTATTTCATCGCAGAAATAGGAGCGAATTTTGACGGCAGTATTGAAAAAGCTAAACGATTGATTGATGCGGCTAAAGAAGCAGGGGCTGATTGTGCAAAGTTTCAAACTTTTTCCACTCCTCGTATTGTGTCTGAGGGCGGTTTTTCCCACATGAAGTTGAAAGGTGTACACGGCTCCTGGGGGCGTACTGTCAGTGAAGTGTTTAAGGATGCGGAGTTTCCTGTAGCATGGCATAAGGAAATAGCAGATTATTGTAAGGCTGTGGGCATCGATTTTTCCACCTCTCCTTACTTTAAGGAGGCAGTTGATTTGTGCGTTGATTTGGATGTACCTTTTATTAAGATTGGTTCAGGTGATATCACTTGGCTCGAAATGCTGGATTATATTGCCCGTAAAGGAAAACCTGTGATGTTAGCTACGGGTGATGCTACCATGTCTGAAATAGATGAAGCTGTTCGTACGATTGAGGCTACAGGGAATAAGGATTTGGTACTAATGCAATGCATAACCAATTATCCGTCCAAAATCGAAAGTGCCAATGTCAATGTTTTGAAAACCTATCAGTCTGCCTTTAATGTTTTGACAGGATATTCGGATCATGCACCTGGACATGTGGTCGCTTTGGCGTCTGTAGTTATCGGCGGTCGTGTCATTGAAAAGCATTTTACTTTAAACAAGACTGATAAGGGACCAGATCATCCACATTCGATGGAACCTCAGGAGTTTAGATTTATGGTTGATTCTATTCGTGAGGTAGAATGCGCTATGGGGAGTACCCGTAAAGAGGTAGTTGCTGAGGAAGGAGAGACGGTATATGTCCAACGTCGTTGTTTGTATGCAAAACAGGATATTAAAAGGGGACATATAATGACCTCTGAAGATATAGATGTACTTCGTCCCGCTTTAGGTATACCCCCAAAATTTAAACCGATGATTATTGGTAAAGAATGTAAAGAGGACATAGCAAAAGATCAACCATTGTTTTGGAATAATTTCTGATGATGACCGAACGTGAAAGATTTATAGCAGTCGTTGATAATGATATTTTGAGATTCTCCGATGCAATTATTTTATTGGAAGGAGACGGTTTAAATCGTTATCGGAAAGCTGTAGAACTTTATAATCAGAATATTGCCACCAAAATAGTGTTTAGTGGTAATATTACTGATTATGAATACGGGAGTTTCCCTTTCTCGGATGTGTTGCCTTATATATTGAAGGAAGGTGTTCCTGTGGATGTAGTTATACATGAAGACAAATCATTGAATACAAGAGAACAGGCTGTTGAAGTGGTGCGAATGGCGATAACAAATAAGTGGAAACGTTTGGTTCTGGTTGCTAGTCATGAGCATCAGTATCGTGCTTATCTGACTTTTTTGCGTGAGGTGTTGGATAAAAAGAACGGTATTATCCTTTACAATGCCCCTGTAAGAAATTTGGGATGGTTCAAAAAAACTGAGTGGGGTGTACGGTTTGAACGTTTAGAACAAGAATTTGTCCGTATTGAAAAATATTCTCATTTAGGTCATTTGGCGACGTATACGGAAGCAATAGATTATCAAAAATGGAAAGAACTACAATAGAGCAGGCACAAGAGCTGTTTGGCTCAAATTTCATTGGTTGGGATGAATTAAAGCCTCTTTTTGAAAGGATGGGACTTCCGTCATCCTCCATTCAAATTCCGGATGTACATTACTCATTGGATGATTTGAAAAATTGTTCGAAACACTATATTCTAATATTGGGTATTCCTGAATTAGGTGATAAAAAACTTTCCATTGCTAATTTTCGTAGATGTTTTGGGATGAATCCTGATGTCTCAGAGCCCTGTTTTTATAATCAGGACTGGTATATGAATGAAAAGTTTATTCATGATACTTTGGATCTGCGTTGGTATTTATTGAAAAAAGACGCTATCGAGAGTTCCCGTGCAGTTCAGCCTTCAGAGTTGTTGAAAGAACATATAAACTTTCCAGGGGTAATCTTGTGTGTCTATACCTTTTTTGCTTATTACTATGCCCGCAAGGAACTGTTGTGGCATCATGATTTTATTTGGTGCCATGATACAGATCATAATGGTGACCGTATTTATGTAGGAAAATATCATGATGTGGACGGGGTGAATAAAAATGGTTTTAGTATTCATAGGCATTTGGCATTAAGGAGCTGTTATGCAGCAATAGAACAAATTTAATAATAAACTTATATAGAATTTGGTTAATATTCATCATATGGCTATCGCTTCTTACTTGTTGGTGTCTTATCTTTCTGCTTGTAATTATAATATATTATGAATATTAGTGAGTATTTATTATCTGATTCTTTAATATGCGAACTTGATTATTATTTATGAGAGATTTTGTGTCTTTTGATATTTTTGATACTTGTTTATGCCGTTCTTGTGGATCTCCTCAGAATGTTTTTACCTTACTCGCATATAAAGCATTGGGGAGTAATTCTTCTATATCTGAAATTTCAGACTTCAGATATATAAGAATACAAGGTGAGATTGAAGCACGTAAATGTTCAAGAAAGGATGATATCACTATTCAAGAAATATATGAAAAATGTGATTTTTCTGTTTTTCCTAATTTGTTGAAAGATGATTTAATACAATTGGAAATGGAGATAGAAGAATCTGTTTTATTTCCAATAAAAAAGGCACAAAATATTATTTCTCAAGCAAGACAAGAAGGAAGTAGGATTCTTTTCATCTCAGATATGTATTTACCTTCCTCATTTTTGAAGAGAGTATTGTATAAATACAATATATTTAAAGAAGGAGATACATTATTTGTATCAGGAGAGATTGGTAAAAGCAAGGCAAAAGCATCACTTTTCAAATATATAGCAGATAAAGAGAATATCTCATTTAAGCATTGGGAACATTTTGGTGATAATTTCTTTTCAGATGTTTTAATGCCTATCAAATTGGGCATCAAAAGTCATTGGCGTAAAGTTGGTTATACGAAAATACAGTCCTTCTATCGTAAAAATGACATAGGGCTGAATGATGATACATTAAGTTGTAATGCTGCAATCTCACATGCAATTCAGGTTGAAGAAAAAGACAGTATTTATGTTCAATTTGCCGCAGATTTGATAGCGCCGCTTTATGTCCCATTCGTATATCATGTGTTACAAGATGCTAGTAAAAGGGGTATAAGAAAGTTGTACTTTTTGTCTAGAGATGGTTATATATTGTATCAAATTGCCAAGATATTTTATCGTCATTTTCCGAATATAGAACTTAAGTATTTACATGTTTCTAGGAAATCTTTGTATTATCCTGGTTTAGACCAACTGAATAGTGAATCCTTAATGTTATTGTTTGCAGGAAAAAGTAAAAATGGAATTCTTGAGGAACTAGATAATCTTCATATTGATAATAAGGAATTAATATGTAAAATACAGACAGCCGAACAGGTTGTTCCTTTACTTCAGCAGTATGGATACACATTACATTATATAAATGAAGAAATTGCTAAACAGAAGGAGCTGTGTCTGAATTATTTTATTCAGGAAGGACTTGCAGACAAAACGGTAAAATCTGCTATTGTAGATTTGAGAGGTACAAGAAAATGCCAATGTATGATTAATAACATTCTTAATACATCGGGCTATCCTAGCTGCTTTGCTTATTATATGGAAGTGACATATAATAGAATAATACCGAAAGGCAATATTGACTATGATGCTTTGATTTATGGAGATCATCTTTTGGATAAATCTAATTATAAGTATTATTCTTACACATTGTATCTATTGGAACATTACTTTTCATTGACAGGGTTTTCGAGGGTTTCTTCATATTGTAAAGTTTCAGAGGAGAAATATGCTGTAAATTATGATAATGATAAGGTTGAGCCTGCATCTACTTTTATTAGTAATGTTAATATAAGAATATGTCAAAAATATGCAGAAAGATTTATTACTAATATAGCTTTGATTAATAGTGGTAGTTTGTTTCAATATGCAACAAAAAGCCTTGTAAATTTCGTACAGTCCCCTGACAGACATTATTTAAAGGCTTTGATTGGTATTGATACATCCGAGTCTCAATTAACCCCTAAGATACTTATTGATAGATTATCGTTAAAGCATATACGACAAAGAGATTTGTCCTGGTTTGATGGAGCTGTGATGTTGACTTTTGGTAAAATTCCATTTATCATATTTAAATTTATATTTAGAAGATGCATTCCGTTACTTCGCAATTTATTGTAAGCAGAACGACCATATTCTTAAGCTATTTAACACAGTTTTTTCAGTATGGTACTGGGGTGTTGATACTGCCGATTATCTTGAATAAATTGGCTACAGAAACGATAGGTATATGGTATACATTTTTATCAATCTTTTCTTTAGTTTCTTTGTTGGATTTTGGATTTTCTTCATCTTTTCAGCGTTTTGCCTCCTATGTCTTTTCTGGTGCAAATGAACTTTTGAAGGAAGGTTTCTCCAAGACTAATAATAATGAAATTGATGGTAATATATTGTACTCTTTAATATATACCAGTAAATCTATATATAAACGACTTTCAATTGTTATTTTTATAATAATGATAGTTATAGGAAGTCTTTATTTCAGATTTGCAGTTTCAAAAGAACTGTTAACTTTTAAATTTGCGATAACTTGGTTATTGTATGCGACTACAACGGCTTTTTATTTTTATTATAGCTGGATTCTTTCTTTTGTTCGCGGTAGGGGGCAAATGCATGAATTTAATTATATAGTAATTATCAGTAAATCATGTTATATTGTAGTATTATTTGTCTTGATAATATTTGATTTTGCTTTGATGTCCTTGGTAGTAGCAAACCTTGTCAATATTTTGGTGATGATTTTGATGGGTTATCATTATTTTTATGACGATTATGTGAAATCTATTTTGCAAACTGTTGATAAGAAACCAGTTAACTATTTTAATATTATATGGAAGAATGCTCGTAATAGTGGAATAGTTTCTATAGGAGTTTTTTTATTGTCTCAGGCTGGGGTTTTTTTATCAAATTTCTTTCTTCCATTATCAGAAGTGGCTCAATTGGGTATAACATTACAAATTTTTGGGGTTATTGTAATACTATCTAGAGTATATCTCACTACAAATATTCCTAAGATTAGTTCAATGTGGATTAATTATGATATTAGAGGGATAAAGAAATTATTTATCAAATCACAACTAGTTGGATATTTTATTTATATACCGAGTTGTCTCTTGTTATTAATTGTGGGTGATTTTATACTTACTTACATTATACATTCAAGTGTACTGTTGCCTTCTTTGAGCGTCTTGTTGTTATATATGTTGTTTTATTTCATGGAAATTACTCATGGTAATTGTTGTACTTTAATAAGTACATCCAATAGAATACCTTTTACTAAAGCATCAATATTTGCTGGTATTATCTCTGTAATATTAACTATTAGTTTTGCTTTAGCAGGTTTAGGAATAATCTCTTTTCCACTTGCTCTCTGTTGTGGATCTTTACCTTATAATTCATGGAAATGGCCTTATATAGTATATAAGATACTAAAAACAAATGGTCTGTCGAAAGTTTATCATTAGTTTCCAATTTTGGCGTATTACCTTTACTGGAGAACTGATTTTCGTAACTATTTTATAAAAATGACTATAATCTGGTATAAAGTAGAAATTTTTCTAGTAAGAGGTTCAATAGAACCTTTTTGTAAAAGTGATAAAGTTTGTGGTAATAAGTAGTAATAAATATAAAACTAGCTTATATATTGACCTCATTTATAGGAAAATTGCCTTAAGACTGTTTTTCCTAGGCAAGAGGTCAAATTAGATGTTAACGACTCTTATAATATAATGATATATTTTCCTTTCATATTTTTTGGAATATTGTTTATTAAAAACTATATCAAAAGAGGTTTAGATGTATACTCTTTTTTAATATTATTATATGTAGTGTCGTCTTTATTTTCCATCTTTGTAGATAGCTTAAACTTGTATAGATATTTTGATATATTTAAATATCCATTAGGGTTATTTGCTCCATTTGTTTATTGTTTTCTTTTAGCAATTTGTTTTTATCCATTTAAAAAATTTAATAGTAATAAAATAAAAGAATTTAAGTCAATTAATGAAAAATGGTATAATTTAATAGTTTGGATTTTTTTTGGAATATTTATTTTGATGCTGGTCGTTTCTTATAACAGATTATCTGAAATAATAACTACACAGACATTATCTGCAATAAGGGATGATTTTTATCATGGGAATGCTGAATCAATTTGGAGTAACTATACAGGTTGGTTTAGATATTTTATTGCTATTATGTCGTTGTTGGCCAAAAGTAGTTTTATACTAATTTTATTCTTTTTTTTTAATGTTGCTATATTACATAAATCTTTGGGATTTAATATAATAACTCTTTTGGGGTCTTCAATACCTCTAATACAATCTTTATATATAGCAGATCGTAGTAGTTTTATACAATGGCTTTTGATTTTCTGCTTAAGTTTTGTTATCTTTAGAAGACATATGTCAATAAAAGTATATAGACAATTTGTATTATATGGATGTATTATTTTTACTTTATTGATCATATATTTAGCTGCAGTTTCAATATCTAGATTTGGAGAAGAAGCAGGAAGTAGTGTATATGACGCTTTGGTATATTATGCAGGATCAAGTTATATTCAATTTTGTAATTTTTTCAATGTATTAGATTCAGATGCTCCATTTTCTCTTTCTCCTTTATTCCCTTTTACCTATTGGATTTTAGGGATGCCTGGCTATTTTGAACAATGTGAAGTTGTTGAGTCCTATTATAGGCATGGGGTTTCTAATTTTTCTACATTCTTAGGAATGATTTTATCAATGAGTGGTAAATTAGTTATGTTCTTTTTTGTTTTTGTTTATTATAACATATCGAACATATTACTAAAAAGGAAGAATCTAAATTCTATTTCTTTTAGGCAATTAACGCTTTTTTTTATTGTAGTTTTAATTCCGACTAATGGGTTATTTGGATATTATTACATGTCATATTCTTCTGTATTCGATATTATTATTTGGCTTATGATTTCATCTTTTGTTACAAAAAAGTAAAAATAGTTGTCTGTATTCACATTCTTAATATTTCTATAAATACTTAGTTATTATGGGAAAAATTAAAGTTTTAATGATTGCACCTTTGCCCAAAGAAGTTGGAGGATCTTATACAACAGGAGTCTGTAAAGTTGCGTATGAAATGATGCAACACATGACTAAAGATATTATTTTATATATAAGTTCCACAAATATATCAAATAAAAAAGCGAAGAAGTTGTCTTCTTTTTTGAATCAATATAATGGTTTTAAGTGGCTCTTTTTTGATATTATTGTAGATATTATATTTCATCCATTTAAAGTATATAAGGAATTTAAGGTGTATATAAATGAATGTCATGTATCTCCTTTACGATATGAATTTTTTAAAGTAAATATTAGGCGACATATAACCAATATTAAGCCTGATATAATTCATGTTCATACAACAGAAGTTCCGGCAGTTTTTTTTGCAAATAATACACATATCCCGATAATTAATACCATGCATGGTATATTTTATAGGCCTAATTCGAAAGATGAAAAATATGGTGATTTTCTAAGGACATCTGTAAGGCAATGTGATTATTTTACAGGGCTTTCGCAAGAATGTGAATATTATATGAAGAAGTTGTTACATATTCCCAATAATAGAATTGCTATAATACCTAATGGAACTAATACAAATCTGTATCATTATGATTCTAAACAAAGAGCTATGATGCGTAAACGATTGGATGTAAAAGAGAGTACTGTTGTATTTATAACTGTTGCGAGTTTACAAAAAAGAAAGGGACAGTTGGATTTCATTAAGATTTTGGAGAATATAGATTTTGATTATCAATATTGGCTATTGGGAGAAGGTCCTGATAGGGTATTAATTGAGACTTACATTAAGAATCATGGTTTATCGTCGAAAGTGAAATGTTTTGGTAGTATCAATAGTGATGAATTATTCAAATTTTATTCTGCTGCGGATATTTATGCTCATCTAAGTTCAATGGAAGGACAAGCATTAAGTGAAATGGAAGCTTATTCTACGGGAATAAGAACTATTGTAAATAAAAAAATTAAAAACACTGTGTCGACAAATGTTAATAATATTGATGTGTATTATATTTTGGATATAGATCATCTTGATTCAGAGGATTTGATCAAATGGATACAAAGAGGAAATCCTGATCGTAAGTCACGTAAAGATGTAGATTGGAAATTTGTAACAGATAAATATGCTGCTTTTTATAATAAGGTGTTAAATAATAAATAAAGATAAAATATGATTTATGTAAATAATGATCAAAGATTTAGAAAGGTAAACTTACAATTTAATTATCTTTCATTCGGAATAGATATTTTAGGCTTGTGGAAAAGAGTTAGTTATTTTTTTAAGGATCATTCGTTATATACTGTGATTAAGAAAAATAATGAATTAGTCAAAAAAGAGAATGGGGGTAAGAGAATGTATATTTGCGCTTTGGGGCCTTCTTTAAAGAATGTAGATTTGACAAGTATTGATGGTGATTCGTTGGTTGTAAATAATTTTTATAAACTTGCTGATGAATATCCATCGTTTATTCCTACCTATTATCTTTGGATTGATGATGATGTTGAAAAAACTACTAAAGAACAGGAAAATGTTATGTCTGCAATGGATATATATCAGAAGAAAGGTACAATATTTATTTTCAATTCCAAGGTTAATCATGCTGAATTCTTAAAGAAATATGATATGAAAAGAATTTATTTCATGTCTACTTTTAGAGGTGAATTCCATCCGAATAAGGATTATGATCTTTCGAAAATAATGCCTGTTTCAGGAAATGTTGTATCTTTTGCTATATTGATATCAATATTAGCTGGATATAAAGAGATATATCTTTTAGGTTGTGATTTTAATTCGTTTACCACTCAAAAACCTCTTCATTGTTATAATGATAGTGATGAAGAAAAAACTTTAAGTCTTTCACAAGATCTCTTATGTTATGCACACGCGGCTTATTATCATGAAAAGCTGCAAATCCTCGCTAATAGAAAAGGCGCGATAATCTATAATGCTACCAAAGGAAGTTTGATAGATGCTTACTTAAGAGTTGAGCTTCCTTGGGCCTAAATTGATTATTTATGATTGCTTACTTGATTGGTTTTTTAAAAAATATTTTTAATCCTGCTGTTTCATTATTGGTTCAGATTGATAATGTATCGGAAATAGATAAACGAGCACAAATTTACAGTTTTACAAAAATTTTTCGTTCTAAGATTGGAAAATATTCTTATGTTGGAAGAAACGCGAGAATTATATGTGCTGAAATCGGTAATTTTTGCTCAATATCTGGTGAACAAACTGCCATCGGAATGGGAACTCACACCCTTAGCTTTTTATCAACTTCTTCTTTGTTTACAGAGAAGTATAATGGTACGAAGCATAGTTGGATTAGTGAAAATGTTATTAGTAATCCATATAAGAAGATTATAATAGGTAATGACGTTTGGATTGGTAGTCGAGTAATGGTAATGGGGGGGGTGATTATAGGTGATGGAGCAATAGTTGCCGCAGGTGCTGTTGTTACTAAAGATGTTCCTCCTTATGCAATAGTGGGAGGTGTTCCAGCAAGAGTTATAAAATATCGGTTTGACGAAAGAACAATAGAAATATTGCTTGCATCTAAGTGGTGGAATCGTTCGGATGAACAACTTAAAGATGTAATAGAGTTATTTCAAAAACCTATTTCAGATGATATTTTGGAAAGGATATAAATTTAATGCTGTCTAATAATAATTATAGAACTTCTTATTTCTCGTATAAGCATCGGATTTTAAGGATGTTGTGGAAAGTGGTAAATTTGACTCTAATAAAACTGATACCATGTAGAATTGGGTAGAGATGGATACACTTTTAGTTAAGGTTATTTAGTGCTAAAGTAGATAAAACTACTAAAATATATTCGGGTGCGAATATATATATTATCCCGTTAATCTCATAGTGGAGAAATATGCATGTATTGTACATAGAGTGGATTGTTACAATGTAGCCATAATAACAATGAAGGCTTATACTACAATTTCACAGGGTACGATACTTTGTACGGCAAGCCGCTATATTTCAGATTATTAGTTACAGCTCCTATTACAATCGGCGGATACGCTTGGGGTGCTGCTGAGGTTTTTGTAAATATGGAATGACAATTGGTGATTATGTTGTGGTTGGTATACGTTCGCTAGTATTGAAAGATGTTAGATCATGGACGGTAGTGGCGCGGTATCCTGCAAAATTCCTTAAGAAACGTGTATTAGAGGAAAAATAAAATGAATAGAAAAAAAATATTAATGGTTGCTGGAGTATTTTATCCAGAACCTATTGTTTCAGCAAATTTATTGACACAACTGGCAACAGAATTAGCTAAAAGGTATGATGTGATGGTAATGCGTCCAAAGCCAACACGTCCCAAAGGGTTTAAGATGCCGATTTATAACTATAGTCAATTCCCTTTTAAGGTGGTTGAAATAGATTCATATATTTGTGCAGAGTCTTCTTTGTTTGGAAGATATAAGGAGACGATTAGTATGGGAAAGATTTGTGCAGACTATATAGATAAGCATCATTATGAAATTGATTTTGTATTTAATGACGCTTGGCATCTATGGGGGGTAAATATGGTGGCGAAAGTTGCTTGTCGTTATGGAATTCCATACATCACTCCTGTTCAGGACATATATCCTGAATCTTTAGCTTCAAAGTTACCAAAGATAAAGTTGTTACAGTGGTTAGTTATGAAACTGTTGGGACCAATAGACCGTTATACATTGGTTCATGCTGCAAAAATTCACACTATTTCTGATAAGATGGTAGAGCAACTGAGTGTAACACGCTGTCTACCGAAAAAGAAGTTTGTAGTAGTCAGAAATTGGCAAAACGAGGATGAGTTTATTGCATTTACAGAGGCGAAAGCAACATTAAATGAAGATTTAAATTGTTGTGCTCCTTTTACTTTTATGTATTTAGGTAATGTGGGACCTTTGGCAGGTATTGAGGTGTTATTTGATGCACTAAAGATTGCGCAATTGTCTAATGCACGTCTGGTGGTAGCTGGTTCTGGTTCTGCAAAGGAGGCGTTAATAGATAAGGCTAAGCGATATACTAATTGTAACATTGAGTTTTGGGATGTGCCGGCTGGTATGGTACCTAGTATTCAAGATAAGGCAGATGTTTTGTGTTTACCAGTGAAGAAGGGATTTGCGATATCATCCATTCCAAGTAAGTTACCTGCCTATATGTTCTCTGCCAAGCCTATATTGGCTAGTGTGGACAAGGAGAGTGATACTGCCGAGTGTGTGATTAATGCGAAGGCAGGATGGGTCGCTCTGCCCGAAGATGCTAATGATGTGGCTCGTTGTATGAAGATGGCTTATATTCTTTCAGAAAAACAATTACAAGAGATGGGTAAACGAGGTTTTAAATATTCAATGCAGTATTTTTCTAGAAAAGTAAATCTTCCTATTTTAGTGAATACCTGTGTGGAAGTGATAGAGGAATATAATAAACGAAATAATAATTTATGCAAGCAATAATTTTAGCTGCTGGAATGGGGCGTAGACTTGGTGAATATACCAAAGATAACACGAAGTGTATGCTTTCCATAAATGGTGTAAAACTGATTGATAGATTCTTGATGAAACTCTCTAAGATGAACTTAACAAGGGTAATTATTGTGGTTGGTTACAGAGGGCAAAATGTGATTAACTATATTGGTGAGCGCTATAATGATAAAATAAAAATTGAATTCATCAATAATCCTGTGTATGATAAAACTAATAATATCTATTCGTTGTCACTTGCTAAGGAACAAATGGTGGAAGATGACACATTGTTGATTGAGTCCGATCTTATCGTAGATGACAAAATGTTTGATTTGTTGGTAGAGGATTCATATCCAAATCTAGCATTGGTAGCTAAGTATGAGGCTTGGATGGATGGTACGATGGTACGAATAGATCAAGATAACAATATTGTGAACTTCATTCCTAAGCAAGCGTTTCGCTATGGAGATATTGCTTCCTATTACAAAACAGTTAACATATATAAGTTCTCAAAGGAATTCTGTCGACAAAGGTACATACCTTTTCTCGATGCATACGTAAAAGCCCTTGGAAATAATGAGTATTACGAACAGGTGCTTCGTGTAATTACCCTTATCAATAATATTGATGAACTAAAAGCAAAACCTATTGGAAATTTGCCTTGGTATGAGATTGACGATATACAGGATAAGGATATTGCGGAAACCATTTTTGCAAATGAAAGTGAAAAGCTTGGTAAGTACATGAAACGTTATGGTGGTTACTGGCGTTTTGAAAATATGCTTGATTTTTGTTATCTAGTCAATCCTTTTTTTCCACCATCTAGAATGCGTGACGAATTACAGGCTAACTTTGATCGTTTACTAACTGGATACCCCTCTGGTATGTTTGTTAATTGTCTGTTGGCAAGTAAATGTTTTAATATTAGGCAGGATTATGTTGTTGTTGGTAATGGAGCTGCAGAACTAATTAAGAGTCTGATGGAACGTGAAGATGGTAAAATCGGTATAATTTATCCAACTTTTGAAGAATATCCACATCGTAAGAAAACAGAAGATATTGTTCAGTATGTTCCGATGAGTTGGGATTACAGTTATACTGTACAAGATCTTATTGAGTTTTATGGTGATAAGGCTATTAAACAATTGCTCGTGATCAACCCCGATAATCCATCTGGTAACTTTATTCCATTTGTGGATGTATTAAGACTTGTAGAATGGTGCCAAACACAGAACATAATGCTTATCCTTGATGAAAGTTTTGTAGATTTTAGTGAAGATTGGGAGAATAGTAGTTTGTTACATAATAGTATTCTTGCTAAATATAGTAATCTTGTTGTTGTGAAAAGTATTTCAAAAAGTTATGGTGTACCTGGATTACGTCTTGGTATACTTGCTTCAAGCAATGTGAAACTTATCAATTGTATAAAAAAAGATGTTTCTATTTGGAATATCAATTCGTTTGCAGAGTTTTATATGCAAATTTTTAATAAATATGAAAAGGACTATAAGAAGGCTTGTAATAAATTTATCATTGAACGTACACGTTTTGTGGAACGTTTGAGGGGGGTAACTTATTTACGTGTGATACCAAGTCAGGCTAATTTTCTAATGTGTGAGGTGGATATAAAAAAATTTACTTCTCGCGAGTTAACCCAAATACTCTTAAATCGCTTCAATATTCTTATAAAGGATTGTAGTACAAAGAAGGCCTTAAAAGGTAAAAATATGATTCGTATCGCTGTACGTGATGCTAAAGATAATGATGCATTGGTAAATGCATTTAAATCTCTATAATTATGGAACGGAAAATGCGGAAGATAAGAGCCAGACTAGATTATTGGTTAAAACATAATTATATCGTTAATAGAATATTTAATATTGTCGCCAGTTTTATTTTACGTATTTGTGGTAAGTTTATTTCTATTGATAATGATATGGTGTTATTTAGTGGGCATACTCGTAAATATAATGATAGTCCTCGGGCAATTTATGAATATATGATTAATCATTCTGAACTTAAACATCTGAAAATGGTATGGGTTCTGGAGGATCCGGAACATACAAAATTACGCGGTAATCCTATTAGGGTAAAATCAGATACATGGGCCTATTTTAAGATGGCGTTGAAGGCTAAATATTGGATTGCTTGTGTGAACATTGAGCGTAGTTTACACTTCAAAAAGAAGGAACAGTTGTATATGAATACTTGGCATGGTGTGTCGTTTAACTGTATAGGTAATGATGCAGGGGGACGTAAGGATTATGACTGGAGTAATGTGGACTTTTGTTGTTATGAGAGCAATTATCATCGCTCAATTTTGAAACAGGCACTAGGGGTTAGAGATGAAGCATTTATTCCTACAGGTTTACCTCGTAACGACACCTTGTATACGACAACTAAAGCTGAAATTATTGAACTGAAAAAGAAGATGGGGTTATCTCTTGATAAGAAGATTGTTATGTATGCTCCTACTTGGCGTGATAGTACAGATATGGGTACTACATATGAAATTAAGCCTCCTATCAATGTAGAATATTGGGAGAAAGAACTAAAAGAAAATTATATATTACTGTTACGCACTCATGCCTATACCAATAAATTACTTGGTATTGAATTTAACGATTTCATTTTGGATTTCAGTAGTTATCCTGACATTAATGATATATATAAGGTGAGTGATATTTTGATTTCTGACTATTCAGCTTGTATCGGTGACTTCTCTATTCTTGAACGTCCCATTATATGTTTTGCCTATGATCTTGAGATATATCGTAAGAAGCGTGGTCTCTACTTTGATCCGGGCAGAGATATGCCTAATGGTGTACAAAAGGATGAACATGATGTAGTTGAACTCATTAAAAATATGAACTATGAAGAGCAGAGTAAGAAAACAAGAGATATGGTAAAGAATGTATTTACTAATATCGGTGGACATGCAACAGAGGCTTGTGTGCATTATATGTTTGGTAAATAAGTTATGGAAAAATTATTATTTACAGGAGCTTCTGGCTTCTTGGGAAAGAATGTGAAGCCTTTTTTAGAAAAAATATATGAGGTTACAACGGTAGGACTGACAGATATTGATGATATTAAAATAAATTTAGCTAAAGAAATACCAATATTAAACTCAACATATGATGTTGTATTACATGCTGCTGGTAAAGCGCATGTGATACCTAAGAAGGAGACTGATAAAAAGTTATTTTATGATGTAAATTTGCAAGGTACTAAAAATCTCTGCACTTCCTTAGAGAAAGCTAATACTATTCCAAGGGCATTGATATTTATCTCAACTGTAGCTGTATATGGTTGTGATTTTGGTGAAAATATTACAGAAAACCATCCTGTTAATGGTTATACACCTTATGCTATAAGTAAACTTATGGCTGAAGAATATCTTCAAGATTGGTGTGGAAAGAATAATGTAATATTAAGTATTATTCGTCCTTCCCTCATAGCAGGACCAAATGCTCCTGGTAATCTTGGTGCTATGGTGGATGGTATTAAAACAGGTAAATATCTGAGTATTGCCGGTGGTAAAGCTAAAAAAAGTGTGTTAATGGTGCAGGATATTGCAAATTTGATTCCACTACTTGTGGAAAAAGGAGGTATATATAATGTTTGTGATAGTAATCAGCCTTCATTCAGACAGCTTGAATGGATCATTTGTCGTCAACTTGGTAAAAAAAGATTGCCTGTTTCTATTCCTTTTGGGATTGCTAGACTAATGGCTTTAGTAGGTGATTGCTTTGGGAAATGGGCTCCTTTCAATTCTTTAAAACTGAAGAAAATAACGACATCTCTTACTTTTAGTAATGAGAAAGCACGTAAGGAACTTAATTGGGAACCATTGGACGTATTGGAGAATTATAAGATATAAGAATTTACTAATTATGAACATTTGTATTACCTATTTAATAATCTTAGTTCTGCTCTTCGGGGTGGAACTTTTTTATTTTAAGATTGCCGATAAGTGTAACATCATTGACAAGCCGAATCTCAGAAGTTCGCATACGAGTATCACCCTCCGTGGCGGGGGTATCATCTTCTTGGCAAGTGTATGGATTTGGGCTGCTTTCTTTGGAGTGGTTTATCCTTGGTTTTTGACAGGTTTGACAGGCATTACGGGTATCAGTTTCGTAGATGATATCCATAGTGTGTCGAACCGGATCAGGCTGGTGGTACAGTTTGTCGCCATGTTGTTGATGTTCCAGGATTTTGGCATTCTGAACCCTGAGAGTTGGTGGATGATTGTGGTTGCGTTGATTTTGTGTGTGGGTATCATCAATGCGTACAACTTTATGGATGGCATCAATGGTATCACAGGAGGATATAGTTTGGCGGTACTTTTTCCATTGATCTACTTGAACTCAAAGTTGTGTTTTGTGGAGAACAGCTTTTTGATAGTGGTATTGCTGGGTGTACTGGTTTTTAATTTCTTTAATTTCCGTAAGAAAGCGAAGTGCTTTGCCGGTGATGTGGGCAGTGTTGGTATCGCATTCATTATCCTGTTTGCTTTGGGCAAGTTGATTTTGCTGACGAGGGACTTTACTTATATCCTGCTGTTGGCTGTGTATGGAGTGGATAGTGTGCTGACAATTATCCATCGTATTTTATTGCATGAAAATATCGGTGAGGCTCATCGTAAGCATGTCTACCAGTTGATGGCAAATGAGTTGAAGATACCGCATGTGGTGGTTTCTATCATATATATGTGTTTACAGTCGGTGGTTTCGTTCGGGTTGCTTTTATTGCCGATGAATCATTGGATTTATTTTATGATGGTATTGCCGGTATTGTGTGTTGTGTATGTATGGTTTAAGAGGAAATATTACTATTTGCATGAGGAGTATCTTAAATGTTTAAAGTAGTAATCTGATAATTTGCAGTTTATCAGTCTATTATAAATCATTTTCAGAAAACAGCCTTCTTTGGGCTGTTTTCTTTGTTTATGCCCTTCTATCTTCTCACCTTTGCATCGTTGATCAACGAAACGAGAATTGAAAAAGTAGTTTAATTAAAAATG
>NZ_OEST01000021.1 GCF_900241005.1 Bacteroides cutis
CCCTACACGACGCTCTTCCGATCTGTTAGGTAGGTGAAGAAGTTCTTTAGAGAGGTTAGAACAGATTTTTGAAAGTTATTTACAGCATCGGTCACTTTTGTTATCTGGTCATTGACAGACTTGAGAGGGTGTTCGGGTGGTGTTGTTGGCGTATCTCGTTTGACGCGCGTTTTGCCGCTGGTGTTACCGGTTGCATTGGTGGTTGAAGAAGGGGCTTCAGAGCGACTACCGAATAATTTTCTGAATGGCCATGTTATGCCATGCCATATCCATTTAAATGGCGCAGCTATACCACTACCTACTTTTGACCAGAATCCCCCTCCTTTACTCTCTGTAGGTGTTTTTTCTTCTTTAGGTTTTTCTGTGGGTTTGGCAGATTGGGTGTGTGATGGTGGTGGTGTTGTGTCTTTTAGGGTTAGTCGGTAGAGCTGTTGTCCATAGGTGCTCTCTACTAGGAATGTGTAGACACCTGGAGAGGAGCCATAGACCGAACCTGTTAGTGATCCATCTGCACGTCCCAGGAGTAGGCCGAGTGGGACTCTGTTGGGTCCTGGTGTTGCACTATAGGTAGCTGTTGATGACAGGCTGTAGGTTCCCTCTTGTGTTGGTGGAAAGAAGATTACGGGGGAGGTTGACTGGTATATACCAGCTATCTTTACCAGATTCACTGTGGCATCTATTCCAGGGGCACCTATTGTTATTGTGTATAGCCTTGATCCCAGGTATTTGCCTGACTGAGTTGAGATATCAACTGTAAATGTGTAGACACCATTTTGTATGCCAGTCTTGAAGAATCCAGCCACACGTCCTGTTGGTCCTGCTATACCTAGGCCTGCGGGGACTCTGTTGGGTCCTGGTGTTGTTGATGATGATGTTCCACGGGCAAAGGCAAAGGTTAGAGTTTCCTTTAGGGATTCTTCTGGGGTTTTGTCAAACAGGGCATTGACGTCATTTACATCTGCCGATAGTGGGGAAACAGATGAGACTGTTAGGGTTGCGGTAGATGGTGCAGAGGTGTATAGGGGTTGACCGTAATACCTGGTTGTGTATGGCAGGCTGTAGATGCCTGGGGGTTGTGTTATTGCCTTTGAGGTAACAGACCCATCTGCACCAACGACTATGCCATACTCCTTCGGCAGGCCACTTAGTGTGATTCCTGAAGGAATAGCTATTTCATCTGTTATCTGATCACCCTGTAGGGCAGAGAGGGTAACAGGTGGTAGGACAGCAAGGGTGTATAGATAGGAGGACCTTCTACCACGTGGGCCAAAGGAAAGAGTGAATGTATAGATCCCGGGTTGAACACCTGAGAGTGGGTTCAGGGTCTTTAGGGAACCTGTTGATGGATCCAGGAAGACACCACGTGGGACTCTGTTGGGTCCTGGTGTTGTTGACCAGGCAGCATTCACAAAGGAAAAGTCTGATCCTCCATCATCCTGACCTGATGGGAGGCTGACCTGTGTTCCTAGCGTAACAGCAGCAGAGAAGGGTTTTGTTCCAAATACATCTGTTACAGAGACAGAGTACATAACAGTTGTGATACGTGATCCTCTTGCTGAGAAGACATCAACACCAAAGGTGTATAGACCAGCTGCTACTGTTCTGCCTACTGTGCCAGTTATGTTACCAGTTGTCCTGTCAAGGGTAATTCCGCGTGGGATTCTTCCCTGTCCGGCTACTACAGAGGAATAGGAAGAAGATGATAATGCATAGGTGTATCCGGTTGTATTTGTATCTTTATTTACAGGAACGGGGCGCCCGGCTACTACAGAGTAGTTTCTGCTCTCAATAGCTGAGACAAGGAGAGTAACCTGCAAGGTGACAGGTGAGGTGCCTTGGGAGCCTGTTGCTGTAATGCCAAAGGTGTATCTCCCCGCCTCTACATCTGTGCCAAGGGTGCCTTGGACAAGACCTGTATCAGGGTTTATACCTAGGCCTGCGGGGACTCTGTTGGGTCCTGGTGTTATGGATGATGATGTTCCATTGGCAAAGGCAAAGGTTTGACCTCCTGCTATATGTGGGAAGAACGAGACAGATGCACCCTGCTTTGTCACAACAAGCTGTGTTGGGGAAAGCAGGGTTGCCTGCCCTTCAACACGTATCTTTACCAGAACAGTTCTTCTGGCACCAACAGGTATCTGCTCTCCTGTTGCCTGGAAGACATCGATATGTGCTGCGTATTCGCCGGCTTCAACACGGGGATCAACTACGCCCTGTATTGCAGATCGGAAGAGCACACGTCTGAACTCCAGTCACAGTCAACAATATCGTATGCCGTCTTCTGCTTGAAAAAAAAAAAAAAAAAAAAAAAAGAAAAAAAAAAAAAAAAAAAAAGAAAAAAA
>NZ_OEST01000012.1 GCF_900241005.1 Bacteroides cutis
AATAATTTACACCTACCGTATAATGGTTTGTAGTGGATATGTAAATATAAATAACAAGTTCTTTCCATATTCATAATAAGTTAATAGCCAGCAATATACACACCTTACAGTTCTGCGAAGACTTTGCAGATTTCTTATATTGGTATGCAGACACAAGAGGTAGCGATAAAGCCTCATTTAAAAATTGTGATGAAATCTGATACAGAGGTACTTGATGAAGTAATGGTTGTAGCTTTTGGTACAGCTAAAAAATCCGCATTTACAGGTTCAGCGTCTGTAGTAAATACGGAGGAACTATCCAAACGTATCACAACAAATGTATCTGACGCTTTAGTTGGTTCGGTTGCAGGTTTACAGATCCGGGGTGGTTCAGGAGCACCAGGTTCGAATGATGGAAAAATTAATATCCGTGGCATTGCATCTATGTATGCTAGTACAGATCCTTTGATTATCGTTGACGGTGCCCCTTATACAGCTAATTTGTCTAATATTCCACAAAGTGATATAGAATCTATCTCTGTTTTGAAAGATGCTGCATCCGCTGCTCTTTATGGTGCTCGTGGTGCCGCTGGTGTAATTATTATCACTACTAAAAAGGGAAAGACACAAGATGCTGTGATCAATGTAGATATGAAATGGGGTGTAAACACACGTGCAGTACAGGAATACGATGTAATCAAAGATCCCGGAGAATATTATGAGGCATATTATTCACAATTATATAATTATTCATTCTATGGTCAAGGAATGAGTGCGTCGGCAGCAAATACATACGCTAACCAAAAAATGCTTGCTGATTTAAAATATAATGTATATACCATACCTGAAGGAGAGATGTTGATTGGGACAAATGGAAAACTAAACCCAAATGCAATTTTGGGACGTAAATATACCCACAATGGTATTGAATATTATATGCAGCCTGATGATTGGCAAGATTTGGCTTATAAAAGCGCTTTACGTCAAGAATATAATATAAGTGCAAATGGTGGAACTGACCGTGCATCTTATTATGCCAGTGTTGGTTATCTAAATGAAGATGGTATTATTGAAAATTCTAGTTATGATCGTGTCAGTGCACGTATCAAGGCAGATTATCAAGCAAAGAAGTGGTTAAAGTTAAGTGCTAACGTGGGATATATACATTCTAACCAGGAATCTAACCCAAACATGAGTGATCAAGCAAATAACTCAAACCCGATGTATTATACTGATTATATTGCTCCCATTTATCCTGCATTTGTCCGTGTAGTAGATGAAGCAGGTAATATAGTAATCAAAAAAGACCAATATGGACATGAAACTTACGACTTTGGTAATGGAGATTATGGAGGAGTAACCCGTCCTTTTTTAGCTCCAGGTAATCCGCTAGGGGCAAATCGATATAATCAAATTAAAACTATCGGTGATCAATTAAATGGAACTTTTATGGCCGATATTAATATTACCGATTTTTTGAAGGCCAATGTGACAAGTACAGTTATTTTAGGACAAAGTAATTATTCTAACTACCAAAATCCATTTACTGTTCCCAAAGCAGGTGTAAACGGTGAGATTAGAAAAGAATCTACTAACGGATTTAGAACTAATAATGTACAGTCTTTGACGTATTTTCAAGATTTTGGTGAACATAGTGTAAACGTAATGTTGGGACATGAGTATTATAAGGCTACTACCAAATTCCTCTCTGCTACAGCGCAAGGTGGTTTTTCTCCGGAAGTTCCGGAAATCAACGCTTTTTCCAAAAAAGCGGATGCTCAATCCTACACCACAGTATATAATGTAGAAGGCTATTTCGGTAATGCTCAATACAATTATGCAGAAAAATATTTTGCATCAGCCTCTTATCGTCGTGACGCTTCTTCCTATTTTGCAAAAGAACATCGTTGGGGTAATTTCTGGTCAGTTGGTGCTGCTTGGATTATTTCCAAAGAAAGCTTCATGTCAAATTATTCATCATGGATGGATATGTTGAAAATAAAAGTCTCTATTGGACAACAAGGTAATGACAATATTGGTAACTGGGCATATACGGATTTATATAGTTTATCTCCTGTGGATGATGCGACTATGTCTCCAACTTTCTATCGTATTGGTAATCCTGACATTACTTGGGAAACAACAACAAATATCAACCTCGGTGTTGAATTCAGTTTTTGGAAAGGACGTTTGACTGGTAATGTGGATTTCTACACCAAAAAGACTACCGATTTACTATTTTGGTTATCCGTTCCAGAATCAGCCGGATCTCGTGGTTATTATGGCAACTTGGGAGACATCCGTAATATGGGTGTGGAACTGTTGTTGACAGGTTCAATTATTCGTACCAGAGATATTGACTGGAGTATATCGGCAAACTTGTCACATAATCAAGCCAAAATACTCAGCTTACCGGAATCAAAAATCGCCGGTAATGGTGGTTTTGCAGAAACGAACAGTACAGACGTTGCACAGAACTGGTATGAGGTAGGAGGACCACTCTACAATGCTTTCTGCGTGGAATATGCAGGTGTAAATGAAAAAGGTGAAGCTACTTACTGGGTAGATGAAAATTTGAAAGGTGTTACCAGTAGACCTGGTAAAGAACATTCTTATACTACCACCGATCCTAACGAAGCCACTAAATATGCACAAGGTTCTATTCTGCCCAAGTTGTTTGGCGGATTCAGTACTTCATTACGTTTGTATGACTTTGACTTATCCGCATCGTTTGATTACCAATTGGGCGGTAAGATTGCCGATAATCATTATGCATCATTAATGGGTCCTAATGAAAGTGGTGCCAGTGCCGGTTCCAATATCCATAAAGACTACCTGAAAGCTTGGAGTCCTAACAATACATCCAGTGATATCCCACGTTGGCAATATGGAGATAGATATAGTGTATTTGGCAATTCAGATCGTTTCTTGACTAATGCCAGTTACTTGAATTTCCAATCCTTCACAGTAGGTTATACAGTTCCGAAAAAGCTTCTTAAGAATATAGCCAAAATACGTCTTTATGCTGCGGGCGAAAATCTTTGTTTCTGGTCGGCACGTAAGGGTTTCGATCCTCGTTTTTCATATGAAGGAAATAAAGATATATCCGCTTATTCTCCCGTACGTAATATTTCGGGAGGTATTCAATTAACATTCTAAACTAAAAGAGAGACTTATATATGAAAAAAATATTGATTTCATTTTTAACCGTTGCTTTCGGGCTTTCCGTAGTGACAAGTTGTATTGAAGAGGTTAATCCGCAATCGTCAACTGTTACAAAGGATCAGGCTGCCAACGCCCCTGGTTCCTATAATAATTTTGTGAGTGGTCTTACTTCCTCATTGGTAGGTAAATTTAAATTTGGCAGCGATAAACCTTTCGACTTCGGTTATCCTACGTTCTATCAGATGCGTGATGTTATGGGACAGGATGTTGTTCCGAGTTGGGATGGTCACTGGTATCAAACTTGGTATACCAGTGGTACAGCACTTGGTCCTCAATACTTATATTGCCAAGTTCCTTGGACTTATTATTATGGCTGGATAAAGAATTGTAATACAGTTCTTTCTCTTGCTGGTACCGAGCCCGATGCGGATAAAGCTACAGGTGCAGGAATTGCCTATGCTATGCGTGCAATGTTCTATATGGATTTAGCACGTATGTTTGCCCAAAATACTTATGCACTTGATAAGAATGCCGAAACTGTGCCTATCGTAACTGAGAGTACCGCTCTTTCAGATTTGGCTAATAATCCTCGTGCCACTAATGAGAAAATGTGGGGATTTATCCTGTCTGATCTTGATAATGCAGAAAAATATTTGGCAGATTATGAACGACCAGATAAATATACACCAGATCTTTCAGTAGTATATGGCTTAAAAGCTCGTGCTTATCAAGTGATGGAAGATTGGGTGAATGCGGAGAAATATGCAAAACTTGCACAAAAAGGATATACCCTTATGAATGAAGAAGATTATACCAGTCGTGAAACAGGTTTCAATACTCCTAATTCCTCATGGATGTTTGGATTAACATACAAAGCAAATGACGATAATATATTGTTGAATGACGGAGACAGTTCTTGGGGATCTTTCATGTGTCTTGAAGTAAATGGCTCAGAGTGTGGTTATGCCTCCAGTTATGGAAGTAAGCTCCTTATTGACCGTCATCTATATGAGACTATTCCTGCCGGTGATTTTCGTAAAAAGTGTTTTGTAGACTTTAAGATAGATGAATTGGGATCAAAAGCAGAACAGGTAGAGGCTTTGAAAGCTTATTCCGACTATCCGGAATGGGTTTATAATTCCGGTCATAAGGAAGGAACAGTGGTAGGTGGTCTTTCATTGAAATTCCGAGCCGCAGGAGGTTCAGAAGGACATTATAATCAGTATAAAGGTTTTCTTGTCGCTGTTCCTATAATGCGTGTTGAAGAGATGTATCTGATTGAGGCTGAGGCTGCCGGTATGCAGAATGAAGCTAACGGTATTGCTCTTTTGACTCAATTTGCCAAGACACGTGATGCATCCTATGAATATGGTAAACACAATGAAGCATACGGTAATCAATCTACTTCTGCTTTCCAAAACGAAATATGGTGGCAACGTCGTATAGAATTTTGGGGAGAAGGATTGGCTACTTTTGACATTAAACGTCTCAATAAAGGAATTATTCGCAGTTATCCTAATACTAACCATTTGGAAACACGCCGTTGGAATACCACGGAGCCTCCCGTATGGATGGACTTTTGTATCGTTCAGAGTGAGACTAACTATAACTTGGCATGTACAAACAATCCTACACCTATACCTCCTACATCGGATTCAGAGGAGATTACTTCCTGGTAATTGGATTAATAATTTAAAAATAAGAATATGAAAAAATATATTTACAGTTTGTTTATGGTACTTTTCACTACCACAACCATGATCTCATGTATAGAAGATGAAGGAACGGAGGTGGGGAACGACCCCAATCCAGTGATTACCCTCTATCAATATAATGCCGGTAAACCTAACAATCCTGACAATGATGTAATGCTTCGTTTTGCCACTAACAATAAAGTGTCTGAGGTCTATTATTTAGCAGAAAAAACGGAAGATAAAGATGCTTATATAAAAAACAACGGTGAAGACGCTTATCTAAACTACGTAGTAGAAAAAGGTACAAAACTTACAGATGTCTCAGGTACATCTAATGTTGATATCGTGATAACAGGTCTTTATGGAGAGTATACCATTACCGCTGTAGCAATTGGTGGAAATATGAAAGCGTCAGCAAAAACGGTTTTTACAGGACTTGATTGGACAGATGTTGTTAGCGGTACATACTATTATGCCGATTCATGGGTAGATGGTACTACTTCCGATAAAATAAGCGGTATGTCATCTAATCCAACTGTTTTACAAGTTTGTACTACTAATCCTACATTGTATCGCTTTAAAGACGTATTTGGTACAGGGGCTCACATGAAAATAAACTTGATAGATTATCAGGGTAAAGATGGAGGTGGAGAATACCAGTTCTTTAGAGTACCTCCAACGGAAACATCTTTTACTTTTGGACAGTATGGAACAGTTAGTGTTCGTGATATTGGTTATTGGCAAGGTAAGGATGATTTTGTAACAGCTGGAGGTTATGAAAGTGGTATGTATGAAAATTATAATTGTTTTATTTTTATTCAATATTATGTATCAGCGGGTAGCATTGGATATGGTTATGATGCATTTATTGCAGATTAATTAAAATATTCAGAGTGAAACTCATATAAGAAAAGGAGGTTGTGCCAAAAATGTTTTAACACAACCTCCTTTTTGATGTTCATCCCATATAACTGCATACTTTTATTTACAAACATCAAGACCACTCGAAATCTTTGAAACGAAATTCAATAAAGATGTAGAAATTGTAAAATTACTTATAGTAATAACCATTTCCAGATGGGATAAATATTGATTTTATGCCCTTCCACTTCTAGCTCACCATTCTCATCTTCTGTAAGAATTGTACCTTCCTTCAAATGGTAGGTTTGTAAAGCGGATAACAATCCGTTAATTTCCCGTTGTTTTGTTTGCGGGTCAGTCAGTGAACGTGTAACTTGAAATGCATGTGTAATATTGATACCTTGACGTACTATGAAATCACACTCTATACCATTGTCATGATAGTATATTTCCTGATTTTTACGTTTTAATTGTATATAAACAATATTTTCTAACAATTGACCGATATTATCGGTAGCGTTAAACCCTACTTTACCAATTATGGCATTATCAACAAAATATATTTTTTTAGGAGCGAGCATCTGTTTTTTTACAGACCAGTCGAACTTCATTGTCTGAAAAATTAAATATGTACTTTCAATATACTCAAGATAGTTCTTAACCGTTTCCGGATGCTTGATTCCAATCGTTTTAGCCAATGAATTGTAAGAAAATCGTTTAGCTGCATTACTCGCTAGAAAATAAACCAATTCAAGTAATTCTCTTTCACCATTCAGTTTATTACGGGTCACAACGTCTTTATAGATAATATTCTCATAAAGTGTAGAAAGATAAGATGTATTGGGATCCTGTATATAACGTGGAAATCCTCCAAGCCGTAAATATTCATCAAAACTCTTTTTTAACAGGCTTTTTCCTGCTGTTGTATAGAAATCTTTCTGTTCCGGATAGTTCCCTTTCATTTTCAGGAACTCTCCAAAAGAAAAGGGATAGAGTTCTATGGAACAATGGCGTCCGGTTAAATGTGTGCCAAGTTCTCTACTTAACATATTGGCATTGGAACCGGTAACAAATACTTTACAGCCATTATCGTATAAACGACGAACAAACCTTTCCCATCCCGGGATGTTTTGTATCTCGTCAAAATAAAAAGTTTTTTGTTCGCCGAACAATTCAATAAAAACTTCGTATAAAGATTGGAAGTCTTCAACTTTAAAATTGACAAGCCGATCGTCATCAAAGTTAAAATAATAATCCTGTTCCTTATGGCTATGGCGAATTTGTTGCAACAATACAGATTTTCCACATCTTCTTATCCCTGAGATAACCAATATTTCCGGTAATTTCAACAGATTATTATCAATATCTCTTTCTACCATATGAGAATATGAACGTTGTTGCTGATCAAAGATGATATGTTTCAGTAGGTCTTTCATATTTTTTATTATTTTCTATACTACAAAGATAACTCCTTTTCATTATTAACGAATACTTTTAACGGAAAGTTTTCATTGGCAATGAATAGAAAGTTCCAATCCTATCTGTTGTTAGTGAAAAAGGATATCGTTATCAGGATTAATTTTATACATTATATAAATCGTATTTATCTTTTATCATTCCTTTTTTTGAATAGAGTAATCTTATAATATCCGGTAAATTTTAGATATAAAAAATAGTAACCAATAATATATGGTATATTTTAGATATATACAATTACTTTAATTTACAAAATAAATATTTGCAAATCAAAGATATACTTGCTTTAATAGTACTTTTATAGTAGCTCAAGATTTAAAAGTATATTGGATATAGGTATTTCTGAATGTGGTTTTGATATAAAGAATAAGTTCTGTAAGAAGCATAATTTACTGTTTATTAGCAAATTATGCTTCTTACAGTTCTGCGAAGACTTTGCAGATTTCTTATATTGGTATGCAGACACAAGAGGTAGCGATAAAGCCTCATGTGAAAGTAGTTATGAAGCCCGATTCTAAGTTATTGGATGAAGTAGTGGTTACTGCTGTAGGTATTCAACGTGCAGAACGTTCTTTAGGGTATTCGGTATCAAAAGTAGATGCAGATGAAACTATTCAAAAGGCTGAACCAGATTTGATTCGCTCTTTAGATGGTAAGATACCGGGAGTTGTTATCAACTCACCTTCAGGTGCAGCGGGTTCTGCAACACGCATGACAATTCGTGGTAATTCATCCTTCCTAGGAAATAATCAACCACTTTATGTAGTAGACGGTGTACCATATAGCAATACAGAAGTAGCTTCATCTAACCAAGCAACTGAAGCTGGTGGTGCTTATGGTAGTGGCATTTCCACTCTTGATCCGAATGACATTGAATCAATGAATGTATTAAAAGGAGCAGCAGCTGCTGCATTATATGGCTCACGTGCAGCTAATGGTGTAGTTCTTATTACTACAAAAAGTGGATCAAAAGGTGGGAAAAAAGCAGGTAAAGGGACTGAAATTACATTAAATGCTTCGTATACGATAGAGCAGATAGCTGGGCTACCGGATTATCAAAATAAATTTGGTACAGGTGATAATTTTATAGCTCAAGGAGTAAATGGCTCTTGGGGAGCTTCTTTTGATGATGTTACGGAAGTTCCTTTAAGCATGTATTCTGCCAATATTTATGGTAATGCTTATCCTAACTTACCTAAAATGATTCCTTATAAAGCTTATAAAAATAATGTGAAAGATTTATTTGAATTAGGAGGTATCTATGATTTGTCTTTAAACATTAACCGTTATACCGAAAGTGGAAATTTCACAGCTACTCTTTCACGCATGAATCAAGACAGCTATATACCTTATGCTGATTTTGGGCGTTATTCCATTAGTGTTGGTGGAAACCAGACTTTAGCCAATGGAGTACGAGTTGGTGGAAATGTATCTTACTCTAGAACACAGCAAAACGGCCCGATGTTCGGTAATAACCAGTCAAATAATATTGGTGCATCTTCCTTTGCCCGCGCTTTAATTCTCGGACGTAACTGGGATATGTCTCTTCCTTATGAGACTCCTGATCACAAATCATTATTTTTCGTAGGTGACCAAGCAGACAATCCACTATGGTCATGGAAATATAATAAGATAAAAACTACAATGGATAGAGCTGTGGCCAACTTTAACATAGGCTATGATCTTACAAAGTGGCTTTCTGTTGACTACCGTATTGGTATCAACGATTTCAAGATGGATCGTAAAGAGGTCTTGAATATTGGTTCAAGAGCTGTGGGAGGTAAAGGACGTATCCGCGTAGAATCGTACGATACGCAAGAAATCGAGTCTACTTTATTATTCCGTTTTGATGTACCTATTCATAAAGATTGGGGACTGAAAGCCACTATCGGGCATAATGTAAATCAATTCACTTCTAATAATACACAGACAACCGGTCTCAACATTATGTCACCGGGAGTCTATAATATTGATAATACCGAATCTCAGACTTCTGAAGAATACTATGTAAGAACTCGCCTATGGGCATTGTTCGGAGAAGCAACTTTGGATTATAAGAACTTCGCTTTTTTAAGTGTTACGGGGCGTAATGACTTTTCTTCTACATTACCCAAAAACAATCGTAGTTTCTTTTATCCTTCTATTGCCGGTTCATTTGTATTTACTGATGCGTTCCATATTAACGAGGATATCATCAAATTCGGAAAAGTTCGTTTGAGTTGGGCTAAAGTAGGTAATGATGCAGGCGCCTATTACAAAAATGGAACGTTCTCTTTAGGACAACCCTATAATGGTCAACCTATCTTGTCATTACCAAGTTCAATGTTTGATCCGGAATTGAAACCGGAGTTTACTTCTGAAGTTGAATTCGGAGCTGAACTACAATTTCTAAAAAGTAGAGTTAACGTAGACTTCACTTGGTATAATCGTAATTCTACCAATCAAATTGCCCCTTTGAGTCTTCCCTATTCTACCGGATATGGTAGTTACTATACAAACTTTGGTAAAATGAATAATCATGGTATTGAAGTTGGCTTAAATCTGATTCCTGTTTTAACTAGAGACTTTAAATGGGATATGTATTTCACTTATACACAGAATGACAGTGAAGTGAAAGAATTAGCAGAAGGTGTAGAACGCGTGTCTCTAAATACAGGCTTTGCAACTCCAGGAGCTGTGCTGGAAGTTGGACAACCCTATGGAATGTTGGTAGGAGATGTCTTTGCCCGTGACGAAGATGGAAACCTTTTGGTTGATCCGAACTCCGGATTTTATTTAGTAGCCGACGAACAAGGATATTTAGGTAATCCGGCACCTGATTGTAAATTAAGTTTAAGCAATACTTTTACCTACAAAGGTGTCACCTTGTCTTTCTTAGTAGATGCTCAAATTGGTGGCTGTGTATGGACATCTTACATAACTGATTTATTGGGACGTGGTGTTACAAGAGATACAGAAAATCGTTATGGTTCCCGTATCATGCCTGGTTACTTAGCCGATCCGTCAACAAAGAAACCACTATTGGACGGTAATGGGAATAAGATTCCTAATAATGTTCAACTACGTGAAAATGATTTATGGTTTACAGGTAGTTCTACAGTTTCTTCTTTCGCAATCAACGGTGTCGATGAAGCGGCTGTATATGATGCAACTACTTTCCGCCTACGCGAATTAAGTCTCGGCTATGAAATTCCCAAGTCTTGGCTGGCAAAAACATTTATTGGTTCTGCAAGTGTATCTTTCGTGGCACGTAATTTATGGTTCTGGGCACCGAATGTTCCGAAACACACTAATTATGACCCTACTGCCAGCAGTTATGGTGGAGGTAACGTGCAGGGTATTGATTATACATCTGCACCAAACACCAGACGTTATGGATTTAATCTTAAACTTACATTCTAAAAACCGGACGTATGAAAATAAAAAAAATTATATTTATATTGACATCAGCATTATTGGTTAGCACTAGTTGTTCTGATTATCTAGATATCAATGATGATCCGAACAAGCCAACTACGGCTGAACTTAGTAAAGTATTAACTGGAGCAGAATATGATATAGCAATGTCTTTTGCTGCTGGTAATTATATCGGTTCTTCATTGCCTTCTTATGTTTTTCATCTGACTTCCAGAGAAGTGGACAACTTTGGCATTACAGCTTCTACAGCATCTAATGGTAATTCATGGCTACAGGCTTATACATATGGTCTTAAAAACACTGATGCAGTAATTACTGCTGCTGAAGAAGGAAATAATTTGATATATGCAGGTATCGGTAAATTATTAAAGGCTTATGCATTTGCAAATATCGTCGATTTATGGGGAGATGTACCATATAGCGAATTTAATATTGAAGGGAATTATGCTCCTATTGCTGATAAAAGTTCTGAGATTTACAATTCACTATTCACTTTGATTGACGAAGCTATTGGTAACTTGAAAAATGAGGAAGCTGCTAATTTGTTAAAACCAGCAGCTGATGATTTGATTTACAATGGAGATAAAGACAAATGGATCAGAATGGGTAATACGTTGAAATTGAAACTACTTGTTCAGTGCCGTAAAGCAAAAGGGGAGATTACCGGTTGGAATGAAAAACTGGCAGCACTACTTACAGAGAATAACTTTATGAAAAGTGGTGAAGATTTCGAGTTTAAACATACCCAAAAGGACAACCCTGATGAACGACACCCAGCATATGTAGATGAATACCTCGGTGGTCAGAGTACCTATTATATAAGTCCATGGATTTATGAAATAATGTCCGGTATTAATTTGAATGTGAAAGATAATCCCTTCACAGGTATTGTTGATCCACGTATTCCCTACTATTGGGTAAATCAAATAAAAGCAGATGGAGAAGCACAGAATACGACTGATTATCGTAGTGGAGCATTTGTTTCAATATTCTTTGCATCAAACTCTTCTTCTTCCGGAAACGACCAACGTTCTACTTCCTCTTTTATTGGTATCTATCCTTGTGGTGGTAAATATGATAATGGGCAAGGAGGTAAATGCGACAAAAATGTCGGTACAGGTGTTGCTCCAGAAAAGATGTTACAAGCCTATTCGGTTCCTTTCTTATTGGCAGAACTTTATTTGACAGGTGAAACAAATGGAGATGCAAAAGTAGCGTTGGAGAATGGTATTAAATACTCTATCAAACATGTCAACTCTGTATCTCAAAATGCAGCAGCAGAAGGGAGTAATGTACCTTCTATTTCAGATGATGCTGTAACGGCATTTGTGGGTAAAATATTAGCAAAATATGATGCCGCTATTAATAATGAAGAGAAACTTCGCATTGTAATGACACAGAAGTGGATTGCCAATTTCTTTAATCCTGTAGAAGCATATAATGATATTCGTCGTACGGGATATCCTACTTTATTGAGTTCGGGTACTGATTATGCCCAGTCCCCTTATAAAAATAGTAAAACACCTGAATTAGGTCCCATAGATATTCCATTGAAAGGAATTAATGCATATCCCAGAGCAATGTGGTATCCAACAAGTGAAGTTACCCGTAACCCCAATATTACAAATAATGGTAGAAATTTAAGTAGCCCGATCGTATTTTGGGATAAATAATTTGTTAAACTATGAAATTAAATAGAAATATGAAATATGTACAATTATTCATAGCAACTGTCCTTATGGCATTGCTGACTGTTAGCTGTGATCAAGATCTTCCTTATCCGTTAGATGACGTGAAGAACGGTGTTGTTATTGATATTGCTCGGATCGAAGGAACAGACGGTATCCTTTCTGCCGGAAAGGTTGATGGAAATTATAAAGTTAAATTAACAATCCCAGCACAGCAAGGGGACTACTCCATGTTAGACTATGCACAATTATTATGTGTATTCACTGATGCGTCAGGCAAAACAACTTCAAAAGTTGTAATGGATAATATCAAAGAGTTTCCTAAAGAAATTACAATTGATTTTGCCGATGTTTATAAAAAATTGGGACTATCTGCGCCATCCTTAAATGAAACAGTATATTTTACAACTAATGCTGTGATGAAAGATGGTTATGTAGTATATGGTTGGAATGAATATTCCGGTTTTAACAACAAGGCTTTTACAGGATGGGAAGTAGATGGAAGACCCTATTCATATAATGTAAGATATGCAGTTGCCTGCCCATTAGTGTTAGATGATTTCACGGGAAATTTGGTAGTAACTGATAATACTGTATTCTATGAGGGTGCCAGTTATCCGGTTCAAGGAGTAAAGATATCTGATACAGAATTGGAAATTGTTAATTTCTTTGAGGATTCTAAGATACGAATAACTATTGATCCGACAGTTCATACGGTTACTGTCGCCAAACAAATATTGTATCCGACCTTTGGATCTTATACAAATTTCTATGTAGTAGGTTCGGGTACTATTGATGCATGTAATGGTATTATAAATTTTTCTGGAACGGTAGGTGTAGACCAAGGTACTTATGATAGTAATGCAAACTGGATTATTAAAAACTAAAAGTTAAAAATAATAGTTTGTCGATACGAAGAGGCTATCTCAAGGTTATTTTGAGTTTAGCCTCTTCTCTGTTTACACAGTTCCTTCATTATTTAATCATATTTTTACTACTTCTCAAAAGGCTTATCATATACACTATATTCACCTAATTACTCGTTTCTTATTTGTCTTTGATGAAGACAATGTTCGCTAAAACTTGTTTATTCAAACGACGTGATGAAATGAGAAGTACATTATCTCCGTTTGTGATAAATAGATTTATTTTTGTCATAACTTAATTTTTATACAAAAAATTATAATCTTGTCATAATACAGTATTAATAAAACTTTTATCCCATTCATATATTCTCAACCTTGAAATAGTCGCAATTGAGCTATCACACAATATTTACAATTTCCCTCTTACGTAATTTTGCACACTTAACTATCCATTTTCACTAATCATCTTTTTTCA
>NZ_OEST01000015.1 GCF_900241005.1 Bacteroides cutis
GATTTCTATCTCTTGCAATACTATTTGCAAAAGTATAAAATCAAATCCCGGAAAAATTTTATTCGCGTAATGCATTAATATAAACTAATTTAAATCATGTCTGAGAAAATTTCTTTGGACAGTAGTGTTCATTTTAGTATCTTTGAACCATTGGAAACAACTCCTTACGTCAAACTTCCCACTGTCTATATGTTGTGATTTGCTTTCATTTTAGTATCTTTGAACCATTGGAAACAACGATACAGCAAGGCTTTTATTCCCCGATGCCGTTGTGATTTGCTTTCATTTTAGTATCTTTGAACCATTGGAAACAACTGCTTTTGCTTTCGGATTGTCCGCCCAGATGTTGTGATTTGCTTTCATTTTAGTATCTTTGAACCATTGGAAACAACATATCTGACAGCGTAGCGGTTCTTCCGTTGGTTGTGATTTGCTTTCATTTTAGTATCTTTGAACCATTGGAAACAACCCCGCAACAAATCTTTCTCCACTACATTGAGTTGTGATTTGCTTTCATTTTAGTATCTTTGAACCATTGGAAACAACTCCACTGCCGCAAGCAAGGATATGAATGACGTTGTGATTTGCTTTCATTTTAGTATCTTTGAACCATTGGAAACAACTTGGCAACAGGTGACCGAGGCGCTGCATTGGTTGTGATTTGCTTTCATTTTAGTATCTTTGAACCATTGGAAACAACGAAACGGTTATGCTAAAGAAGCATTAAAAGTTGTGATTTGCTTTCATTTTAGTATCTTTGAACCATTGGAAACAACGCTGAACCACTCGTTCATGTCGTTCACTGAGTTGTGATTTGCTTTCATTTTAGTATCTTTGAACCATTGGAAACAACTAAAGATAAAGTATTAGTTCTTAATAGAATGTTGTGATTTGCTTTCATTTTAGTATCTTTGAACCATTGGAAACAACCGTCTTTGCCATCCACGCTTCAAAATTTTCGTTGTGATTTGCTTTCATTTTAGTATCTTTGAACCATTGGAAACAACTGAATATTCATTACATTATAATATTCAACTAGTTACTACACCATTTAGAATTAAAAAAAGAAGTATGTTTCCCAGAAAAAATCCCGCCTAATAGCGGGATTTTCTTTTTAGAACAGCTCCAGTTGCTGTCCCGGAGTATTTACTTCCATAGTCTTCTTTCCATAAAAAAGTTCAATACTTCCGAATTGTTTATCCGTAATACACATAATTCCTACGTTTCCATGTTCAGGCAAGAAAGATTTAACTCTTTTTATATGTACCTCCGCATTCTCACTACTCGCACAATGACGAACATATATAGAAAACTGAAACATCGTGAATCCATCTTTTTGCAGTTTTTTTTTAAAATCCACATACGCCTTTTTATCTATCTTCGTCTCGGTAGGCAAATCAAACAATACAAGTACCCACATAATACGATATTCACTAAATCTGTCCATTACATCTCCGGATAAGATATCTTACGCAGTTCACCACTAAAACATTTATAGAGTGAAGCCGTTGTCTGCCCAACAGCCACCATTAACGGACTACGCTTTCCCGAAATATTAGTTTCTAATGTAGGAATAGCCAGCAACTGCGCTTTCAATTCTTTAGTCAGCTCAGTATAAGTATCATTATTCTTGCCTATGCCGTACACCAATCTATCCACATACGGACGATAAGGTTCCATTATATCATCTGCCAGACAATAAGCATTGTAACGATTATGATGGTGTATCCCCAACGTTGGCAAGAGTCCACTTGCAACCAGCCCACGAGCAACCACTGCTCGTAAAATAGCATATCCATAATTCAACAGATTATTAGGCGGAACCCCGTCCCTGTCTCTGGTAAATCCCTCTATCCTAAACAGATTCTTCCAATAATATGCTGCCGCACGAGCCTCTAAATTATCCGAATCCCCACTTTTCACATCAGCAGCCCAAACTTTCATACACCTTATTTCTTCCCCAGCACACTCCTTCAATACCACTGCCTGATTTTCTATCTTTGCCTTAATCGTCTGCTGCCAAAGTTGTTTCATCAACGGCAGAGAAGCATCAATTTGCTGTCTAAATCTCTCGTTCTGCGTAGTATTTCCATACAATGGAAGCATCAACCCAACCGGCATACTTTTTGTATCACAAGTGATGACTGCACAATTATTTTCAAGCAAAGCTTCCAGCACTCCCGAAGTAACGGTTATCTGTTTATTATCCAATACCACAATCCCAATGTCCTCTATTGGCTTAGTCACTTCAGCCCACTGTTTAAATCCTTCGGGCAAAACATCACTCTTGACTACCTCAGGAAGTTTAATTACCAATTGAGCATTCTTCAAAGACAAATAAACGGGATTACCAAAATAAAGTGTTTTCTTAATCATAGCACTCCGATTTATAGATTATTTATTCACCATTTTCTTATACTTTCATATTAATACTCCCCTATTGATACTATTTGTCCGATATGATTTACCCGGACTTTAACTACACCATTAACCCCATTTTTTCCACATCTTATCCAAGTAATGAATTTTAAATCATTTGAACTATTTTGTATGCTTGTCTCCAGATGATGTCTGAAGGTATAATCATTTGCACCAATCTTTTGTACCCTAAACAAATTAGGACTTATTAGTGCATAATTCTCAGGATCTAATAAATCAATCTCTTCAGGATTAAATCCTGTTTTCTCATTGGGAAATACAAAATACTCATTTTGCTTCATACTGAACAGGAACTTCCACCCTTCACTGTGCTTATATTCCTTATCAATAACAGGCTGGTCACATTTTATACGCGCCACCGCTTCAAAGAAGGACACCACCTTTTCCTCAAGTTCATATTTCGGGTTGCCTTGCTCATCCAACATAATCTGTCCGGTTTTATCCACAACAGGTTTTCTATAAATAGCCACATGATGATTGTTACCCGTGTTTACGAAATCGACAGGAATTTTTCTACCTCCTTCATCAAAGATCAGATTACCATCCTTGTCTCGTTTCTCATGTAAAGCCTGAGCCTTGTTGATACCTCTAATGGTAACGCGCTTTATCGATATTCCTTTTTCTTTATTCAGCCATATCGGATTCTCTTCTATATTAGAAAAGGCTTTTTGAGCATCTCCTCCATATTCTTCAAGGCGTTTTTTCAGAAGTGTACGTATCTTAGCATCTACAACTTTATCTATACTCAATTGAGGATCAATCGGTTTACGTATAGTATAAACAGTTTCAAACTCTACAATAGCCACTTTTTCCGGTACTTTTTCTATCTGTTTTTCATCAAGATAGACAGGATTCTTATCCAAGGAGTTTTTAAGCGTGAATGCTTTCTTCGGGTCATTGCCAAAAGCCTCCAAACGTTTTAATAAAGCAATCCGATAAGCCGGTTTGCTTACACGACTAATTTTATCGGCAGTAAAAGAAGCGTTCACTTTTTCTTCTTTTACAACATATCGTCGATGACTTCCATAGATAGTATCCAAATGCAACTGTCCACGGGGAGTTTGTTGCAGTTTTCTATTTTCTCCATCTTTTTTCTTCGTACGATTAATATTATTAGTCACTATTTTATTCTTGACTTTGATAGAAACCAGAATATTTTCCAAATGGTACTTTACCTCCATACGAAATGTCCTTAATGGTATAGGTGCAACAGCTTTCCCATTCCCGAAATATTTATTCCTTATTGCCGTTATATTTGCATGCTCTTTAGAGCCAGACATCCAAAAAGCATTTTTATTATTAAAGTACTGGATAAACACATCTTTAGTAAAAGCAACAGTCAACGCATCCATGGCATGATGCCGATGGTCATTTCTTTTACTCCAATCTTTGATTTTTTTAATTTGTCTGCCATCTTTATCTTCAAACATCTCTACCAAACCCAGTTTTTCATATTTTGGCAGATTCAGTTCTTTCATTATATCCACCAATTGCCAATCCTCGCGCAGCCTGTCGGTAATAGAACCGGTTGTAGCAACAACACGACGAGATATTTCACTCAACATCGACAACGCTTTCTTAGCAATATATTGGGTTTCCCGCAAATCACGTTCAATGAAACCTTCAGGAATATCCCGACTCTCCATTTTAAGTTTTTTCAACTTCGTTTTCTTATCCTTGAATAGCGCTTCGCAACGATTGAGATACTGCTGCAAACCCTCATCACCATATTTTTCTTTTACAAAGTCATAAGCCGTTTTATTACCTTTTTCTATGTTGATTGCCTTATACTCCAATGTCTTATTGGACAAAGAATCATCAAAAAGACGAGCTTGCGGAATAATATGTTCTATATCAATCTCTTTACTGAAAATCATTTCTTTGGGAATGTATTGATTTGAATAGAGCGTATGATATCCATTATCTTTCAATTCCTCATAAAGTTTATAACGGATAATGTCATTACGAGTAACGTTCATCATACCAAATTCTGTTTGAAGCAACTTGCGAATTGCCTCATGCTCCCGAGTATTTTGAGCAATGGATTTTGACAGTTCCTCTCTCTCTTTACGACTCTTTTTCAATTCCCGTGCCAATTCTACCCGAATCTCATCGGGTTTGCCGTATGTATCAATTATCGTATTGACAACATTGACCATCTGATTCAAGATTTTCTCAACGACCGGACTGCGCAAACTATTCTTGGGAAGCAATTCCAATTTATCTTTCAATATCTTATTCTTTATCTCTTCTTTAGTCAATGAAGATTGCGAATGTCGGTATCCTGCATATCCACAAGCAACATCATATTGATTCCCTTCTTTCAGATTAGGTAAAATTTTCTTTATCGCTTTTGCGCTCAAGTTTCCATAATCATCTTGAAAGGACACATTTGCCAGGATTTTGGCATATTCTTTCTGCACACCACAAAGTTGCATCAATTTTTCAATCAACTTACCGCTTCCCGTCTCCGTATTATCCCCTTCAAAAGAATACAGTAAATGCCAAAGTCTGAAATAAGGCTGCTTTTCCAGTTCTTTATCATCTTTACTCAAATCAATAGAGAGCAATCCAGTATTCCATCCTAAATCAGTAAATATGATTTTAAGCCTTTCGATTATATCATCTGCAGAAGCTTTAAAACTCACCGGTTCATAGCCATATCTTTCAATCATCTTGCTATATGCCGAGAAAAGTGCAAACCCCGTATGGTTGCCATCAATCTGCTTAAAATTCATATCCAACTCTTTCGGATTTTCAAACAGCAGCTTCAGAACTTCCGCTTTACTCATGCTTTCTCTGACAAAGAGTTCCTTAGCCAATAGTTCCTTTTCTTCCTCGTACAAATATCGTTTTCCTTCTGCCAATAAAGCATCTTCTGTCTCACTAAACAACGCGGATGACTGATTTGCCTTCTCACGTTTATCCTTATTTCCTGCTACAGACACTTTTATATCATTCAAAGTCTGCCATATCTTGAACTCCTGAAATAATGGATGCGAACGAGGGATTACCTTGCAACCGATAATTTTGGTTTTCTTCACACCATCTTTCTCCACTACAATTTCCCGTCTCTCGAACTCACATAGACTGATGAGTCCTTTTTGGCTTTTCAACCGGCGCTGGTAGAAGATGATGATATCACGAATTTCTTTCTTCAGTTCAGGAGTCAGTTCCGTGTGATATAAACGCTGTCTCTCCCATATCGCATCAAACTCGTCCATATAATCTTGCCGGTAGAAGACTTTATTACGCAAACTATAGTGAGGATTTTTATCCAGCTCGGCCATCAGATACTGGCCCACCGTCTGCTTATTGAAATAGAGTTCTTTACTACGGTCACTGATAGCGCCCAAATGCCCACTGGATGCAGTAATCTGTCCGTTAATTTCTTGCAGTACAATGGCCATCATTTCAAGATTCATCGGTTCGGAAAGAGCCTGCACACGCCAGCGATAATTTTCCAACTTCTGTTCATGTCCCTTGGTAGTCCGTTTGAGACCGACAAGTTTATATTCTTTCATTCTTACCTCTGTTCTCGCCTCCTCTTCATTCCAAAAAGAATCATTTCTTGTCCAGACGAAATACTTCGCTAATATAGCCCACGTCTGATTTTTATTCTTTCCCTTTACTTCCTCCTTCGCTGCGTCACAGAAAGCTTCCGGACTAAATTGTTTTTGAAAGTTCCATATCTTATCAAATTCATTTTGTAAGTCCGAGCGGTAAAATTCAGGTAAATTCTTCTTTCCAGCTTCAAGCAATTGCAAACACAATTCTCCCGGAGTTAGGTTCTCTACATACAATTTTTTCGCTACTTCCCTTCCGTCTATCAGCGCACCATCCTCACTCCCTTTAATTTTCCGGTTACTTTTATATCCGCGTTTTTTATTAATCATTAATAACACGCGCACCAATTCTTCCAAAGATATCTCTTCCTCCACCGCTTTTGCTCTTAAGCGATATGTTTCGAAAGTAGTTCTGTTTCCTTGTTCCGAGAGTAAAGTTTCATCATTAATAAAACCACATTCCTTTAATTCCTCAAATCCGCAACTAAGCTCTTCAGCGTCCTTCTTGCGTCTAAACGTCCTCTCATCACTGAATTAGCAGATAAATTGAGGCTGAAATACCCACTTCTGCCCACAATATCCCCTTGCCCCACTAT
>NZ_OEST01000022.1 GCF_900241005.1 Bacteroides cutis
CCTTAATTCCGCAACACTATTATAAAATATTTTTTTTAAGTACCTGAGCAACAAAAAGTTGCTCAGGATTTTGCCATGTCAGAGGATTCACTTAACTTAGTGTTGCAAAAAAATAATCAAACAAAACCTCATCAGGCATGGCAAAAATACAAATAAAATCCGAGAAGCTCACTCCTTTTGGAGGAATATTTTCAATCATGGAGCAATTTGACTCCACATTGTCATCTGTAATCGACTCGACACTCGGTCTAAGGTGTAGCTCGTTCGGTTATCAGTACAGTGAAATCGTCCGTTCCCTCATGAGTATCTACTTCTGTGGTGGCTCATGCATTGAGGATGTCACTACTCATTTGATGAACCATCTCTCGCTCCATCCGACACTTCGTACTTGTAGTTCTGATACTATCCTCAGAGCGATAAAGGAACTGACGCAAGGAAACATCTCATACACATCAGATACGGGTAAGAACTACGATTTCAACACGGCTGACACACTCAATACCTTACTGCTCAATTGTATGTTTGCATCCGGCCAACTGAAAGAGGGCGAGATGTATGATGTTGATTTCGACCATCAGTTCATAGAGACTGAGAAGTATGATGCAAAGCCTACATACAAGAAGTTCCTTGGTTATCGCCCTGGCGTGGCGGTTATTGACGACTTGATTGTTGGCATTGAGAATAGCGATGGTAACACCAACGTTCGTTTTCATCAGAAGGACACGCTGAAGAGATTCTTTGAGAGATTTGAGCAGAACGGACTTACAATCAATCGTTTCAGAGCTGATTGTGGATCATGTTCCGAGGAAATCGTGGAGGAAATAGAGAAACACAGCAAATCCTTCTATATCCGCGCAAACCGCTGCAGTTCGCTCTACAATGACATCTTTGCTCTTAGAGGCTGGAAGACTGAGGAAATCAATGGCATTGAGTTCGAATTGAACTCTATTCTTGTTGAGAAGTGGAAGGGTAAAGCATACCGACTTGTGATTCAAAGACAGAAACGGATGGACGGTGTGCTGGATCTTTGGGAAGGAGAATACACATACCGTTGTATCCTGACTAACGACTATGAATCTTCCACAAGAGAAATTGTCGAGTTCTATAACCTTCGTGGAGGAAAGGAACGTATCTTCGATGATATGAACAATGGTTTCGGGTGGGACAGATTGCCCAAATCCTTCATGGCAGAGAACACTGTGTTCCTTCTTCTTACGGCACTTATCCGTAATTTCTACAAGGCCATTATCCACAGACTTGACGTAAAGAGGTTCGGACTCAATGCAACAAGTCGCATAAAAGCGTTTGTCTTCAGGTTTGTCTCTGTACCAGCCAAGTGGATCAGAACATCAAGGCGGTATGTGCTGAATATCTATACCTGTAATAATGCTTACGCAGATATTTTTCAGACTGATTTTGGATAACGCCTACAACTTATGGGTATGATACTGCGTATTGCCTCAAGTCGCATAGTGGGGCAAGGGGATATTGTGGGCAGAAGTGGGTATTTCAGCCTCAATTTATCTGCTAATTCAGTGATGAGAGGACGTTTAGACGCAAGAAGGACGCTGAAGAGCTTAGTTGCGGATTTGAGGA
>NZ_OEST01000017.1 GCF_900241005.1 Bacteroides cutis
TATCACCTTCTTGAAGGCTTCCCATTCATTCAGGAACCGCCTTCTGGTGATTTGCAAGAACGCGTACTTATTCGCCACCATGATTATGACCAGTGTTTCCAGTCCGTTCAGTTGTTGCAGTGGAATAGTCAGGTTAAATTTAATGTGACCGTTTATCGCAATCTGCCGACCACTCGCGATTCAATCATGACTTCGTGATAAAAGATTGAGTGTGAGGTTATAACGCCGAAGCGGTAAAAATTTTAATTTTTGCCGCTGAGGGGTTGACCAAGCGAAGCGCGGTAGGTTTTCTGCTTAGGAGTTTAATCATGTTTCAGACTTTTATTTCTCGCCATAATTCAAACTTTTTTTCTGATAAGCTGGTTCTCACTTCTGTTACTCCAGCTTCTTCGGCACCTGTTTTACAGACACCTAAAGCTACATCGTCAACGTTATATTTTGATAGTTTGACGGTTAATGCTGGTAATGGTGGTTTTCTTCATTGCATTCAGATGGATACATCTGTCAACGCCGCTAATCAGGTTGTTTCTGTTGGTGCTGATATTGCTTTTGATGCCGACCCTAAATTTTTTGCCTGTTTGGTTCGCTTTGAGTCTTCTTCGGTTCCGACTACCCTCCCGACTGCCTATGATGTTTATCCTTTGGATGGTCGCCATGATGGTGGTTATTATACCGTCAAGGACTGTGTGACTATTGACGTCCTTCCCCGTACGCCGGGCAATAATGTTTATGTTGGTTTCATGGTTTGGTCTAACTTTACCGCTACTAAATGCCGCGGATTGGTTTCGCTGAATCAGGTTATTAAAGAGATTATTTGTCTCCAGCCACTTAAGTGAGGTGATTTATGTTTGGTGCTATTGCTGGCGGTATTGCTTCTGCTCTTGCTGGTGGCGCCATGTCTAAATTGTTTGGAGGCGGTCAAAAAGCCGCCTCCGGTGGCATTCAAGGTGATGTGCTTGCTACCGATAACAATACTGTAGGCATGGGTGATGCTGGTATTAAATCTGCCATTCAAGGCTCTAATGTTCCTAACCCTGATGAGGCCGTCCCTAGTTTTGTTTCTGGTGCTATGGCTAAAGCTGGTAAAGGACTTCTTGAAGGTACGTTGCAGGCTGGCACTTCTGCCGTTTCTGATAAGTTGCTTGATTTGGTTGGACTTGGTGGCAAGTCTGCCGCTGATAAAGGAAAGGATACTCGTGATTATCTTGCTGCTGCATTTCCTGAGCTTAATGCTTGGGAGCGTGCTGGTGCTGATGCTTCCTCTGCTGGTATGGTTGACGCCGGATTTGAGAATCAAAAAGAGCTTACTAAAATGCAACTGGACAATCAGAAAGAGATTGCCGAGATGCAAAATGAGACTCAAAAAGAGATTGCTGGCATTCAGTCGGCGACTTCACGCCAGAATACGAAAGACCAGGTATATGCACAAAATGAGATGCTTGCTTATCAACAGAAGGAGTCTACTGCTCGCGTTGCGTCTATTATGGAAAACACCAATCTTTCCAAGCAACAGCAGGTTTCCGAGATTATGCGCCAAATGCTTACTCAAGCTCAAACGGCTGGTCAGTATTTTACCAATGACCAAATCAAAGAAATGACTCGCAAGGTTAGTGCTGAGGTTGACTTAGTTCATCAGCAAACGCAGAATCAGCGGTATGGCTCTTCTCATATTGGCGCTACTGCAAAGGATATTTCTAATGTCGTCACTGATGCTGCTTCTGGTGTGGTTGATATTTTTCATGGTATTGATAAAGCTGTTGCCGATACTTGGAACAATTTCTGGAAAGACGGTAAAGCTGATGGTATTGGCTCTAATTTGTCTAGGAAATAACCGTCAGGATTGACACCCTCCCAATTGTATGTTTTCATGCCTCCAAATCTTGGAGGCTTTTTTATGGTTCGTTCTTATTACCCTTCTGAATGTCACGCTGATTATTTTGACTTTGAGCGTATCGAGGCTCTTAAACCTGCTATTGAGGCTTGTGGCATTTCTACTCTTTCTCAATCCCCAATGCTTGGCTTCCATAAGCAGATGGATAACCGCATCAAGCTCTTGGAAGAGATTCTGTCTTTTCGTATGCAGGGCGTTGAGTTCGATAATGGTGATATGTATGTTGACGGCCATAAGGCTGCTTCTGACGTTCGTGATGAGTTTGTATCTGTTACTGAGAAGTTAATGGATGAATTGGCACAATGCTACAATGTGCTCCCCCAACTTGATATTAATAACACTATAGACCACCGCCCCGAAGGGGACGAAAAATGGTTTTTAGAGAACGAGAAGACGGTTACGCAGTTTTGCCGCAAGCTGGCTGCTGAACGCCCTCTTAAGGATATTCGCGATGAGTATAATTACCCCAAAAAGAAAGGTATTAAGGATGAGTGTTCAAGATTGCTGGAGGCCTCCACTATGAAATCGCGTAGAGGCTTTGCTATTCAGCGTTTGATGAATGCAATGCGACAGGCTCATGCTGATGGTTGGTTTATCGTTTTTGACACTCTCACGTTGGCTGACGACCGATTAGAGGCGTTTTATGATAATCCCAATGCTTTGCGTGACTATTTTCGTGATATTGGTCGTATGGTTCTTGCTGCCGAGGGTCGCAAGGCTAATGATTCACACGCCGACTGCTATCAGTATTTTTGTGTGCCTGAGTATGGTACAGCTAATGGCCGTCTTCATTTCCATGCGGTGCACTTTATGCGGACACTTCCTACAGGTAGCGTTGACCCTAATTTTGGTCGTCGGGTACGCAATCGCCGCCAGTTAAATAGCTTGCAAAATACGTGGCCTTATGGTTACAGTATGCCCATCGCAGTTCGCTACACGCAGGACGCTTTTTCACGTTCTGGTTGGTTGTGGCCTGTTGATGCTAAAGGTGAGCCGCTTAAAGCTACCAGTTATATGGCTGTTGGTTTCTATGTGGCTAAATACGTTAACAAAAAGTCAGATATGGACCTTGCTGCTAAAGGTCTAGGAGCTAAAGAATGGAACAACTCACTAAAAACCAAGCTGTCGCTACTTCCCAAGAAGCTGTTCAGAATCAGAATGAGCCGCAACTTCGGGATGAAAATGCTCACAATGACAAATCTGTCCACGGAGTGCTTAATCCAACTTACCAAGCTGGGTTACGACGCGACGCCGTTCAACCAGATATTGAAGCAGAACGCAAAAAGAGAGATGAGATTGAGGCTGGGAAAAGTTACTGTAGCCGACGTTTTGGCGGCGCAACCTGTGACGACAAATCTGCTCAAATTTATGCGCGCTTCGATAAAAATGATTGGCGTATCCAACCTGCAGAGTTTTATCGCTTCCATGACGCAGAAGTTAACACTTTCGGATATTTCTGATGAGTCGAAAAATTATCTTGATAAAGCAGGAATTACTACTGCTTGTTTACGAATTAAATCGAAGTGGACTGCTGGCGGAAAATGAGAAAATTCGACCTATCCTTGCGCAGCTCGAGAAGCTCTTACTTTGCGACCTTTCGCCATCAACTAACGATTCTGTCAAAAACTGACGCGTTGGATGAGGAGAAGTGGCTTAATATGCTTGGCACGTTCGTCAAGGACTGGTTTAGATATGAGTCACATTTTGTTCATGGTAGAGATTCTCTTGTTGACATTTTAAAAGAGCGTGGATTACTATCTGAGTCCGATGCTGTTCAACCACTAATAGGTAAGAAATCATGAGTCAAGTTACTGAACAATCCGTACGTTTCCAGACCGCTTTGGCCTCTATTAAGCTCATTCAGGCTTCTGCCGTTTTGGATTTAACCGAAGATGATTTCGATTTTCTGACGAGTAACAAAGTTTGGATTGCTACTGACCGCTCTCGTGCTCGTCGCTGCGTTGAGGCTTGCGTTTATGGTACGCTGGACTTTGTAGGATACCCTCGCTTTCCTGCTCCTGTTGAGTTTATTGCTGCCGTCATTGCTTATTATGTTCATCCCGTCAACATTCAAACGGCCTGTCTCATCATGGAAGGCGCTGAATTTACGGAAAACATTATTAATGGCGTCGAGCGTCCGGTTAAAGCCGCTGAATTGTTCGCGTTTACCTTGCGTGTACGCGCAGGAAACACTGACGTTCTTACTGACGCAGAAGAAAACGTGCGTCAAAAATTACGTGCAGAAGGAGTGATGTAATGTCTAAAGGTAAAAAACGTTCTGGCGCTCGCCCTGGTCGTCCGCAGCCGTTGCGAGGTACTAAAGGCAAGCGTAAAGGCGCTCGTCTTTGGTATGTAGGTGGTCAACAATTTTAATTGCAGGGGCTTCGGCCCCTTACTTGAGGATAAATTATGTCTAATATTCAAACTGGCGCCGAGCGTATGCCGCATGACCTTTCCCATCTTGGCTTCCTTGCTGGTCAGATTGGTCGTCTTATTACCATTTCAACTACTCCGGTTATCGCTGGCGACTCCTTCGAGATGGACGCCGTTGGCGCTCTCCGTCTTTCTCCATTGCGTCGTGGCCTTGCTATTGACTCTACTGTAGACATTTTTACTTTTTATGTCCCTCATCGTCACGTTTATGGTGAACAGTGGATTAAGTTCATGAAGGATGGTGTTAATGCCACTCCTCTCCCGACTGTTAACACTACTGGTTATATTGACCATGCCGCTTTTCTTGGCACGATTAACCCTGATACCAATAAAATCCCTAAGCATTTGTTTCAGGGTTATTTGAATATCTATAACAACTATTTTAAAGCGCCGTGGATGCCTGACCGTACCGAGGCTAACCCTAATGAGCTTAATCAAGATGATGCTCGTTATGGTTTCCGTTGCTGCCATCTCAAAAACATTTGGACTGCTCCGCTTCCTCCTGAGACTGAGCTTTCTCGCCAAATGACGACTTCTACCACATCTATTGACATTATGGGTCTGCAAGCTGCTTATGCTAATTTGCATACTGACCAAGAACGTGATTACTTCATGCAGCGTTACCATGATGTTATTTCTTCATTTGGAGGTAAAACCTCTTATGACGCTGACAACCGTCCTTTACTTGTCATGCGCTCTAATCTCTGGGCATCTGGCTATGATGTTGATGGAACTGACCAAACGTCGTTAGGCCAGTTTTCTGGTCGTGTTCAACAGACCTATAAACATTCTGTGCCGCGTTTCTTTGTTCCTGAGCATGGCACTATGTTTACTCTTGCGCTTGTTCGTTTTCCGCCTACTGCGACTAAAGAGATTCAGTACCTTAACGCTAAAGGTGCTTTGACTTATACCGATATTGCTGGCGACCCTGTTTTGTATGGCAACTTGCCGCCGCGTGAAATTTCTATGAAGGATGTTTTCCGTTCTGGTGATTCGTCTAAGAAGTTTAAGATTGCTGAGGGTCAGTGGTATCGTTATGCGCCTTCGTATGTTTCTCCTGCTTATCACCTTCTTGAAGGCTTCCCATTCATTCAGGAACCGCCTTCTGGTGATTTGCAAGAACGCGTACTTATTCGCCACCATGATTATGACCAGTGTTTCCAGTCCGTTCAGTTGTTGCAGTGGAATA
>NZ_OEST01000018.1 GCF_900241005.1 Bacteroides cutis
CCGTAGTCGGCAAAGTACTCTTTGAGAGGAAGCCTTTAGGCGAACTGTTTATTAAACCAAAACGTCCGATGAATGATTCCGATTCAGATCAACTGAACCTATGGGGTAATTTCTTTGGACAGTAGTGATTTCGTACCTGAAACATGGAAACTTTCCCTTTGGCACCGCATAGCTCACATTGGCAGGATTGAAGTCGCCTTATCAATGTTGGTTCTTTTACGCCAATATTGGTAAAGAACGGCTCTTTTTCTGAATAGAATTTACTTGTCCCTCTTTGACAGAAACCTTTATTATAGAATATCCGGTACTGGGTCTTCCCATTTTTGTCGATATAGGGTACTGCAAAATTCTTGTCTTTTTTGTATTGACTGATCACTTTGCTTACCGTACTGTTCAGTTTTTGGGAGAGAGTCTTGTACATACTGTATTCCATGATATGATAAAAGTTGTACAGGTTGCAGCTGTTACTCGCTATGGAATAATAGTTATACAGTCCTTGGATTTCCGCATTGTATTGCGTGACTATATCCAAAATGGAGTTATTAGTGATTCTTTTACGGGCTTTGGGCTTCCAAATAGTCTTGCCTTTATACCTTTCAAAATCGAGTACATCATATTGTTGAAGTTTCTTTTTCATCACTTCTGATGTGATTTTCAGTACCACCTTGTTATTATGGATCCTTGCATATATATTTGACTTAGTTTTCTCAATATTGTCCGATTGGCGGACAAATATATCGTATCCTAAGAATTTTGCAGGCTTCCGGGCATTGGTTATCAAAGTCTTGTCATCTGAAAGTTCAAGCCTGAGGATATTTTGCATCCACTGGGCTATCATTTCTTTCGTTTCTTGACAATCCTTTTGACTTCCGATTATTCCGATCAGAAAATCATCTGCATATCTGACGTAACGCATCCTCCGGAAGTTACTATCCATAGGGTCTCCACTTGGCATTCTCCTTATCTGCTTCTCGTATTCTCTAACTTGTTCCAACTTCTCTGTTTTTACTTTTTCATCTTTTTCTGTTTCAATGGACTTTAACAGCAAACACTTCTTACTATATAATTTATTGGTTTTCGGGAACATCCGTCTCTTTCTGCCTCCTTTACGGAATTCATCACACACTCTTTGCATATATTTATCGAACTTGTCGAGGTATATATTAGCTAATATCGGGCTAATAATGCCTCCTTGTGGAGTTCCACTATATGTTCTATGGAATTTCCAGTTCTCTAAATATCCCGCACGAAGGAACTTTCTGATCAGACGAATAAAGCGTTCGTCTTCTATCTTTTCCCGGAGTATGTTTATCAGGACCTCATGGCTTATATTGTCGAAGAACCCTTTAATGTCCCCTTCAATGAACCATTTGGTTCCTGTATATTCACGCTTGATAGTCAGCAGGGCTGTATGACAACTCCTTTTAGGGCGGAATCCGTGGGATGTATTGGAAAAGCCATCTTCATAGATTGTCTCCAGTATCATTCTTGTCACCTCCTGTACCAGTTTGTCATCAAAAGAGGGTATCCCAAGAGGGCGCATTTTACCGTTCTTCTTTGGTATATACGTTCTCTTAGCCGGACGTGGCTGATATGTCTCATCTTTTAATGAGGCTATCAGTTCCTCAATACGGGATATGCTCATCTGGTCTGCCGTTTTCCCATCAGTCCCGGCTGTCATATTACCAGCTTTAGCGTAAATGTTTTGGTACGCAACATAGAACATTTCTGTATTGAATAAAATCCGATACAACCGTTTATATTTATAGTTTAAAGTATTGCTGTGTTCAACTAAGCTTTTTAATACTCTTTCTGGACTTCTCATAATGTCTCTCACATTTTCCGTTAATTGTATTAAGATATTAACTGCCTCCCTTCGCCATGTATGAGGCTTTCCCTCACTCGGACTACTACGGAGGCTCCGTTGCCATGCCGGATATTCAGAGGACAATACCTCATAGCCTGATAACAGGCATTCCGGTTTAGGCAATCCCCATTTAGATATGTATCAACTATTAGCGCGATGAATTGTCGGATATGGCATTCAACCTTTCCGCTTATTGCGGCTATGTTGTGATAAGTTCTTGCCGTAAACTCGCCAATCCGATAAGCCACGGTATCACAAAAAGACGTTTATAAATATCTTACGTCTTTACCTACAGATGAGTCATAGGTCTACCATTCTATCAATCCAGACATTATCCTCATATTCATCTTTTCATCTTGCCGTTCAGTCGCAACTTGATATTTAGTTGACTTACGGCTTTCCCGACATGCTACACTCCCTGTCCCGTTTCCGTTTCAGATAAGTCGGGTGATGATAGGTGTGAAGAACACTTACCTAATCTCTTGCCAAAGAGATATTTGATACATACCCATATGGGCGCACCGATGCCCGATAGTAGGTCTTATGGCTTATCGTAAAATAAGGAAGTTTGCCACTTGTCCGATACCGTTGTAGGGTGCGGAAAGACACTTTCAGCAGAAAAGCTAAATCCTGATTATCGAGTATCTTATCATTTTCGCCTAGTACATTGTCGGTATTGATAAGGGATTTCAGGTCTTGCCCGATTTCAGAGAGTTTTTTCGACAGTCGTTCCATCCACTTGTCGAAGTTTTCGTTGTCTATATACATTTTGCTTCATTTTTTAGTTTAACATTATTGTTTTCAATCGATTGATGAAGCAAAGTTCGGCAAATGGATGTAAATAAATTAGGGGAGTAGATATACTACACCCCTAATATTTTCTGATAAGTTACTGATTTATAGATAACCTTTCTTTTGACTTTCTTCGGTAATGGCTTTACGGAGTATATCCAGAAATTCGATGCGTTTATTAGCTTGACGACAAATTACACTCTCGTGCTTTTTGTGGATGTCCCCTAATTTGATGTTAAAGAGGTATTCAAATGCTCTTCCGATTTCGGTTAGTGGTGCTTCTTTCCCTGTATGGGTAACTACTCTTTGGGATAGAAATAGTCCGCTTACCAGTTCCATGATTTCAACAAGGTTAGTTGTATCGGTTAGATAGAGTGGTGAGAGTGGGAATTTATCCTTCCGGTTTTGGAACTGAACCGGATATTTAATTCGCATATTGAGTATGCGGATTTCTGTATTTACAAGTCCTATTGCTTCATCAATAAGCAATAGCAAAGTATTTTTCCCCCTGCTCAAATTGCACACGATGCGATTTGAGCCTGTTTAGTCCAAAGGAGAAGTAGCGTAATAATACTGCGTAATCTTGTTCACTTATAGCAATGCTTGCCAAATGATTGGCAAGCTCCTGTAATGCAGCCGTTAAATCATGTACGGCAGATTCTTTCTGTGAGTATTCCGACAATAGTCGGAAAAATTTCTGTTCGGATAATTCTTTCATTTTCTACCTAATTAAAGATGTTTTCTAATTTTGATATTTTATCTGTTTCTTGTCTCATTATTCATTAAAATGTCATAGAAGCATATATTCCAAACTGTTCATTATTAAGAACAATTGGAGAAATTGCCAAATTATGTTTTTTTGCAAAAGGACGAGTAAATATATAGCTGCTTCCAATACCTATAGCAGCTCCTGCAAGTACATCCCAGCAATCATGTCTTTTAGCGTAAACACGTCCCCATGCGACATAACCAGATACAAGGTAAGCGGGAATTGCATATTTCCATCCATATCGACGTTGAATAAATGCAGCCCCTTGAAAAGCCATTGCTGTATGATTAGAGGGGAAAGAATGAAAATCACTACCGTCAGGACGTTGCTTTTTTACACTATATTTTAATAAGTAAGAAGCTGCAATACTGGTCGCTGCACCAAAAACTAATTGTTTCGTACCTTTATAATCTCCGGTTACAAGTGTTGTAATAAAACCGGCAGCCGGAGTGGCAAACATTAAAATGTCAGTAGAAGTTTTAACAGCATCACGGGATTGTGCGTTTATTTCACAATGAATTAAGCAGATATATACTATAATTAAAACGATTTTTTGTTTCATATTATTTCCTATTAGCATTAAAATGTACTTCCGTACGATTGTTTATATATTGTACAACCGAGAAATATAGCATGATGAGAGTAGAGCCAAGCAATAATCCGCCCATAATATCTGTAAACCAATGAACCCCCGAAATCAAACGTCCAATGATTGTTACAGCAATAATCAAGATTGACACTGTATCAGCTATTGTTCGTATTGTCTTATTTTTTAATAAAACGTGAAATTGCATTATTGCAGTTACCATAATACATAGTACTATCATTGTGTGGGAAGATGGGAATGATGCTTCTAATGATTTATGAATGATAATAGGTCTATAATTCACAACACAGACTTCAAAAAACACATAGAAAGCAATTACAGTCAGGTAAAACACACCTAATGCAATAATGCCTGTGTCCACACGTTTGATACTTTTTCTTTTAATCAGTTGAACTAATCCTAATATGGAAAAACCGAGAGCTACCAATATGGCGATAATACCAATCCAGTCTGTAATATTATACCAAAGTGTGTTTACCCCGAACATATTAAACATTATTCCGTTTATTGTCGCAAGACCAACACGGGATTGCTGCGGACCTATCGGCTGAACATCAACAGTCAGTACAGCCACAATTAACAGTGTAAACAGTAGAAACAATACCCCTGTTACGATAAAATTAATTTGATTTTTTCTCTTCATTTGCTTATTCACCATTTTAAATAATCCTTAATTCCGCAACACTATTATAAAATATTTTTTTTAAGTACCTGAGCAACAAAAAGTTGCTCAGGATTTTGCCATGTCAGAGGATTCACTTAACTTAGTGTTGCAAAAAAATAATCAAACAAAAC
>NZ_OEST01000007.1 GCF_900241005.1 Bacteroides cutis
GATTTCTATCTCTTGCAATACTATTTGCAAAAGTATAAAATCAAATCCCGGAAAAATTTTATTCGCGTAATGCATTAATATAAACTAATTTAAATCATGTCTGAGAAAATTTCTTTGGACAGTAGTGTTTGAATATTTCAAATTATCAAAGGACCCTACATTGTAATAATAAGATCCTCCTATAAAATAGCGGACTTTTTCCGTACCACCTGTGATATTCAACGCGTGGCGAGTTGCCCATGGAGTTTTCCATGCATCATCCAAGAAACTATAATCTGTAGATGCAAAATGTGCTAATTCATCATCTGTATACCAGGAAGATTTTGTTGTGGGATCTTGTTGTTCCACATTCGGATTCCAAATCTTATTGTTAATATAACCTTGAATAGCCCTATCATTTAGATAAGTAGCGTGTTCATAAGCAGTCAAAGTTTCTGGGATCATGGCCGCAACATCAATACCTACCGTACCTGTATAATTGATAGTTGGTTTTACATTACCTCCTTTTTTAGTAGTGACTAATACAACACCATTTGCAGCGCGAGAACCATATACAGCGGCAGATGCACCATCTTTCAATACTGAAATATTAGCAACTTCACTGGCATCAAGTGCATCAAAAGCCATTTTATCTCTTACGACTCCATCTATAACGTAAAGTGGATCCGAGTTATTGGGAGTTCCTTTTGCACGTACACTGAAGGATGCAGATGTTCCAGGTTTACCGGTACCTTGACTAATATAAACACCTGAAAGACGCCCGGCAAGAGCAGAAGATAAGTTTGCGGAAGGAAATTCTTCAATAGCTTTTGCATCAACGCTTGTTACACTACCTGTAACGCTTCCTTTTTTTTGAGTACCATAGCCCACAACTACCACTTCATCTAATGCCTGTGAATCTTCTGTTAATACAATTTTTAATTTAGTACCTGTTGCTGTTTCTGTAACGTCTTTGTATCCAATGTAACTAAATTTAAGAGTAGCTCCTTTAGTACATTTAATTGAAAAATTACCCTCTACATCTGTAATAGCTCCATTAGTAGAGTTCTCTTCCGTGATTGTTACTCCAATCAGTGGATCACCATTAGAATCTACTACTGTTCCCATAACTGTTATACTTTGAGCTTGCGCCATTATACTCAAAGAAAAACCTAACAGTACCAATAAAATACGCCATGTTAGCGATTTTGATTCGTGTTCTTTCTGTTTCATCAATTTTACATTTTAAAATTAGACTTGGTTTAACAAATTTTCTCATTCTTTTTCTGATGTATCATCTTCTGTATTTTCGCATAATATCAATACGGAATTGAAACAGTAAAATTTGTTGCGGTAAAATATTATTATTTATAAGCGTTTGTTTCGTCTTGAAATATTTATTATAGAGAAATGGTATTAACGGATCTCCTTTATATGATTGAAGGTACTATTACTAAAAAATGACAAACTTTAGTTATAAAAATAGTCAATAAAAGAATAAGGTGATGTATCCCTCTGCGGATACATCACCTTATATAAATTCATGGAATATTAGATATAAATATTAGTAATTAGGATTTTGTACTAATATACCATTTGAAAAATCAATTTGTCCTTGTGGTAATGGAAGGTATTCGTGTTTTTTAGACCATGCAGGAATGATATTTGTATAGAGGGGATCTAATACAAGACCATTTAGTTTATCCATGATTTTCCATCGTCTCATATCATAATATCTAATTAACTCAAATGGAGTTTCAACCCGACGTTCATGACGAATAGCTTCACGCATTTGTTCTTGACTTAAGCCTTCGGGAAGGGCTTCCAGACCTGCACGTTTTCTTACAAGTTTTACCATATCTGCTGCTCCAGGTTTGCCCAATTCATTTGCTGCTTCAGCTCTTAGTAAAAGAAGTTCACCCCAACGTAAAATTACAATGTCTTGCTCGCTACGTTCTGTTTGGTTCCAAAAATCACTTTGTTTTAATACTGGACGTAGCCATTTGATCATACGTTTACCATTACTAGATTTAGTCAGATTAATCATATCACCACCTTCCCATTGATATACATCATTAAATGCAATAATCTGATTTAATCGATTATCTCCTTCTTCATATTCTTTAGTCAGATCTTCTACAGGATTTAGCATACCATAATTACCATATGAATTGTCAAAGATATGATAACTATTCGGAGCTAAATATTTAATGGAGAAAATAATCTCATTACTATTTTCCTGATTGGCCGGACGGAAAATATCTGCATAATTATCATCTAAAGAGTATCCCGTTATTGTTCCAAGTAATGTATAAGCTTCTTCCAAATCATCCATATGAGCTACTGTGCCATCGTCGCCATATGCATGAAACATTAAAACACGAGCCTTCAATGCTTTAGCAGCCCCCTTAGTTGCATGTCCCCCTGCTTCTTTATAAGTTTTATCATCCATTTTATTAATAGCGGATTGCAGGTCCGTTGTCAATTTTGTATAAACCTCCTCCAATGTGTTTTTGGGCATATTTTGTGTTTCCAGGGTCAAAGGTTTATCTATATATGGAACTTCTCCATAAAACATATACAATAAATAGTAACAATAAGAACGTAGAAACAGAGCCTCACCTTCCATCTGATTACGTACAGACGCAATGTCTGTACCTTGATATTTATTCAGTTGATCTATGAATATATTTATACGAGCAATAGCTCTATAGGCTTCCTTATAAATATTTTCGATCAAACCAGTGGTAGAAGGGTCTATGTTATCTGCTTGGATCATATCTGCATTGTATATTTTACTGGATCCCTGATTACCGTATGCATTATCTGTCAAACAGTCAAAAGTAGGAATGATCCATGATAAAGTTTCTTCTTGCATACCTTGATAACAAGCTGTTAAAGCTGATTCAAAATCCGCTTTTGATTGCCAATACACACTTTCGGAAGGTGTTGAGGTTGGAGGAGTATCTAGAATACTTGAACAGGAATTTAATCCCAATGCTCCAACGAAAAATGATATATATACTATTTTTTTCATTTTCATGTTTTTTGTATATTAGAACTGAAGATTTACACCAAATGATACAATTCGATTTTGTGGATAATAAACAAGACGGGTGTTAGCTTTGGAAGTGTAGTTACGTTCCGGGTCTCCTCCCTGAGGAAACTTAGTTATCGTCAACAAATTATCACCAGAGAAATAGACACGTAACTTTTCAATTTTAATTTTACGTGTTAATTCTTGAGGAATAGTATAACCAAATGTCAAATTCTTTAGACGGAAATACGACCCATTATACAAGAAAAAAGAATTAGCGCGAGTATTTTTGGTTCCGCCCATATTATCATAATACAAACGCGGATATTTTCCATTTGGATTTTCTTCAGTCCACATATTTTCAATGTAGTCCCAAGAAATCGGGGAACCTTGTCTAAATGGTTGAATACCCCAATCTTTAGCATAGTGTTTTACTCCCTGCACACCTTGTCCCATTATTGAAAGGTCAAATCCTTTCCATGTAGCACCAAGGTTGATCGTATATTCAAAATCGGGGAAACGTCCATCTATTACGGTACGATCGTAGTCATCAATAACACCATCCGGTTTTCCATCTTTACCACTAATATCTTTGAATTTAATATCACCAGGCTGAGTATTGTCGTTATATTGTTTAGGGGAATTTGCCACATCCTCCTCATCTTTAAAAATTCCAATGGCTTCAAGCATGTAGAATGATTCATAAGGTAAACCTTCACGACAGATTGTTCCGTTATTGATGTAGTCAGCTCCATATTTGGTTAACTCATTACGTGATCGGTCAAAGAAAACGCCGGCATTATAAGACAATCCCTGCATTTTACCAGAATTAACATAGCCATTATAAGATAAGCCAACTTCTATTCCTTTATTTACTAGTTCTCCACCATTTATATAAGGTGCATCCAAAGCTAATAAGTTGTTTCCTTGTGCCCTACGGAGAATATCATAAGTTTTTTTCTTATACCAATCAAAAGTAATATTCAATCCATTAAATAAAGTTGCATCAAAACCGAAATCCCCGATAGCTGTAGTCTCCCATTTCAGATCGACATTACTAAAAGCTGTTTGTGCTACACCTGAAGTCAATTCTGAATTATCAAAGCTGTAATCTTTACCAGTAGAAAGTACAGCATAATAAGAGTATAGGTCAATATTTTGATTACCCAGTACACCGTATGAACCACGAAGTTTCAAGCTATTCAACCAATTCCAATTCAGATTTTTCATCCATTGTTCTTCTGTGACACGCCATCCCAAAGAAAATGAAGGAAATAGACCCCAACGAGAGTTTTTGGCAATACGTGAAGTTCCGTCATAGCGAGCGTTAACTTCTAATAAATATCGTTGTTTGAAAGCGTAGTTTGCCCGGAAGAAAGCAGACATCAATCCCCATTCTTCGGATTTTCCTTCATTGGTTTGTACAGCAGCTGTACCGCCATTGATTTCATGTAACGGAAAATCATAGTACTGGCGATAAGCACCAACCATATCATATCTATAGGCTTCCAAATTATATCCAGCCATTAATGAAATATCATGGTCATGTTTCTTTGAAGTCCAATCATATTTAAGATATGTATAAAAGTTGAAGTAGGAACTATAATCCATGTCACTATCCAATCCTGTTCCTCCTGTGTTTAGGTTGTTAGCAGGCTCTCCGGAATGATACCAATATACTGGAGTAACTTGTGCACGCCAATCTTTGGTATGTGTCTGTTTGTAACGCATAGCTCCTTTGCTATACCAAGATAATCCTTTAGCCAGATTTAATTCAATCCATGCTTGTGCGTTAATATCAGTATTTACATATTTCTTGAAGTTCTCGGTTTCAATAATACCTACCATGTTTTTATTATTGCCTTCAAATTGATATGCTTTGTAAGTATATTTACGTATACCTGAACCATCATCCGGTAACCATGGCATATAAGTTGGTGCTTGAGAGATTGTGGACAAGTAGGCATCAGTATCTCCTTGACGGGTTTGTTGACGATAACTACGGCTTCCTGCAAAATACATACCAAACTTAACCCAACTATTGATTTCAGACTTCAAGTCCAATGCAGCATTATATCGCTCATAAGTTTGTCCCTTCATTGTACCAGGTTGTTTTACCATACTGATAGAAGCATTATATGAGGTTTTTCCTACTGTACCGGCTACACTTAAATTATGTTGTTGAACAAATGCTGGATTAAACATATAATCAATCCAATCAAAACTAGGATATTTTTCTCGATCAGATGGATTAGTATAGGCATCAATCATTTCTTGTGAATAACGATCTGTAGCTGGGGCACCAGAATTATCTTTTGCTATATTGAAATATTTCATATAGGTAGGAGAGTCCCATACCAAGTCTAATAAGGTTGTCGGAGTATGTATAGCGTAATTACCATTATAAGCAACAGATACTTTATCTTTCACTCCAGCACCGTTTTTAGTTGTAATTAATATAACTCCATTAGCTGCACGGGAACCATAAATGGAAGCGGAAGCTGCATCTTTCAATACAGATACAGATTCAATCATATTAGGATCAAGTGTTGCTAAATCACCTTCTACACCGTTTATAAGTATCAAAGGATTAGAACCCGCAGAAGAATATGTACCTTGACCGCGAACACGGATTTGTACATTTTCATCGCCGGGAATACCACGGTCTGAAGTAACACGAAGACCAGGCATTTGTCCTTGTAACATAGTAGAAGTGTTTGCTACAGGTCGTTTAGCAAGTTCTTCTCCTCCGACAGCTGATACTGCTCCCGTTAGGTTTACTTTCTTTTGAGTTCCGTAACCGACTACCACTACTTCCTCTAAAGATTGTGCGTCTTCAATCAACACAATTTTTAAATTAGTTCTTGTTGCTGTTTCTGTTACGTCTTTATAACCAATATAGCTGAATTTGAGGATTGCACCTTTGGCACATTGAATAGAAAAGTTTCCGTCTATATCGGTAATCGTTCCGTTAGTAGTATTTTGTTCAGCGATAGTAACCCCAATAAGAGGATCATTATTGGCATCCACTACTATACCTTTTACCGTTATGTTTTGAGTTTGTGCCAGCGTACTTAAAGAAAAACTTAAAAGTACTAACAAAATACGCCATGATAGCGTTTTTGATCTGCATTCTTTTTTTTCCATTAATAAATTAAATTAAAAAATTAGACTTAAATTAACTAAGGATTCATACCTAATAATCTTTTTGAGTAAAATCATGTTTTGGGTTTTCGCATAATATCAATACGTTATGTGTTTTGTTAATGATTTTCTACTTTTAGTTGATTGATTTAATCTATACAAATAATTTGTGTTATGTGTCTATTTTTGAGTTTTGAACATGCAATTTGCATATACGTTCATTATTATGGATTGAATTTTGTTAATAGTGCCGAGTTCTTTTTTCTTTCATCAGCTTCAAAACTGGCGAGGTAATTCTCGGTGATGATAAGGTTGGAATGCCCGAGACTTTCGGATATATAGGCTATGTTGACTCCACTCCGTTTTAGGACTGTGGCAAATGAGTGGCGGGCAGAATAGGTAGTGATACGGGGAATTCCGATTTCATGAGCTATTTTTTTGAGAATTTGATTACATTCGGTAACAACTTCTCTTATTAGCTTTACCTTTTCAAAAGGATCTTCTGTTCCCTTGGCAAATGGAAAGATGTATGTTTCCGGAGATATATTAGGGTTTCCCCATCTGTTGATTATATGTTGCATTTCGGGGGTGATGACAGCATGTATGATTTTACTATGTTTGGTATTTCTGGCTGTTTTAGCGCGTATAAAACATATTTCCTCATTTATGATGTTGGAATATTGTAAGAAGAGCATATCACGGAAATTAATTCCATTACAGAGATAGGAGAAAAACCATAAATCCCTGTATTTTTCGGTTGTTTCTGTACCATCACTATACGTTACTAATTGTTTGATCTGTTCCAGAGTTAGTGCGAGTTTTCGTCCGCTTCCGTTGGGAACTTCATATTTCCCTTTTCCAAAAGGATACTGGTTTTCTTTGATAATGCCATCTTTACGAGCCATGTTAATGATACATTTTAGATTTCTGAAATAGAAACTCATACTTGAATAACTACTTCCTGTTGAAAGCCAAAAGTGTTCACATCTGTTTAGCCAGTTTATGGTTACATCCTGAAATGAGATTTGTTTTCCTGCAAACTGTTCAATTTTATTTAGAGTACCTTTATAGGAGAGGTAAGTATTTGCTTGTCCATTTATTTTTAACTCTTCCATTTTTTTGAGGAAAACAGAATTAACGGAGATACCGGAATATCTTCCTAAGCGAGCATTCAAGATATCAAAGCTGAACTCTCCTCGGAAGACAAGAGTTTCAACTTGTTGTTTGATAATCGAAAAGCTATTTTCCAGGTTGGAACGTACCGTTGATAATTTACGAATTTTACTATTGGGAAGTAATTTCCATTCTTCGATGGAAAGTTCTTGTCCTGTTGAGTAATACTTTTGTTTACGATTGTAGATGACTTGTACTTTTACGGGATATAATCCGTTTTTTTTTGCTTTTCTTTTGTCTAGTACAGTGAGTACAGAAACACCGTCTTTTGAGTATTTGTACATAATCTAATTAATTAAATTATTAATATGTTTTCTGGATAAATTGCTGTAACATACAAATTGCATACAAAGTTGATAAATGTAGATAGAATTGGATGTTTTTTGATACGCAATCAATAGTAATTGAAACAAAGTTAATAGTATACGTTATTGTGTTTTTTTATTTTTGTTAAGAGATAGAAATATAATAATTGATAACAATTTTAATGTTATGATGAAGAAATTAATTTTCCTTTGGAGTTTATTGGTATTAGGATGGCAAACCACCTATGCAGATGGAAGTCCAACCCGGGAACGTGTCAACATCAATAGGGATTGGCACTATCAAGAGAATGATCCGGCAGGAGTTGACTCTACTTTACATTACTCTCGATTGAGGTCCTATTTACTTCCGTGTGCTAATGATTTTTTTATTTTTGGAGATAGGTACAAACGTCCTGAAGGAAATCCCGGGAATGATGTACCTTACGTTAAAACGGATTTTGATGACAGTCATTGGAGACAACTGGATTTGCCGCATGATTGGGCTATAGAAGGGCCGTTTAATATTGATTATGTGGGAGCTACCGGGAAATTACCCTATTGGGGAATACGCTGGTATCGTAAAAAGATTGATTTACCGAAGGAGGATGTAGGAAAGCAGATTTATTTGGATATAGATGGTGCCATGTCCTATGCTTCCGTTTGGTGTAATGGGAAGTATGTAGGTGGATGGCCATACGGGTATGCTTCTTTCCGTTTAAATTTGACTCCTTATGTAAAGGCCGGACGGCAAAACGTGTTGGCAATCCGTTTGGAGAACCCGGACGATGCTTCACGTTGGTATCCCGGAGGAGGAATTTATCGGAATGTATGGTTAGTGAAAACTTCACCGGTACATATATCTCAGTGGGGAACAGATATACGTAATAATTCTGTAAATGCTGATAAAGCCGTTATGGAAATGGGAGTGCGTATTGAAAATCATCAGGAGTCTGATGTACAAGCAACGCTTCATACCGTGATATATCATCAGGGTGAAAATGGAAATCCAACGGGAGAAGAAGTGGCTCGGGTAGCAGATAAGAAGATTGATATTAAAAAAGGAAGTTGGGGAACCGCACGTTTTAATTTCAGTGTCAGTAAACCTAAATTTTGGGATGTAGACTCTCCACATTGTTATGTTGCAGTAAATCGTGTATTTGTGGACGGAAAAGAAGTGGAAACTTATCAAACTTCTTTTGGTATCCGTACAGCTGAGTTCACACATGACAATGGTTTTATGTTGAATGGACGTAAAGTAGCCATTAAAGGGGTGTGCCTGCATCATGATCTCGGAGCATTAGGTGCTGCGTTCAATGAAGTGGCGGCAGAAAGACAGTTGCGTATTATGAAAGAAATGGGAGCCAATGCGGTACGTACCTCTCATAATCCTCCGGCACCGGAATTGGTGGCTCTTTGTGACCGTCTTGGCTTAATGATGCAATTGGAGTTGGCCGATACATGGCATAAGGGTAAGAGAAAGAATGATTATAGCAGACTTTTTGATGATTGGAATGAAGCTGACATGCGTTCAGTAGTACGTCATTATCGCAATCATCCATCAGTAATTATGTGGAGTATCGGTAATGAAGTGATGGAGCAGATGACGGATATGGGTGTAGAGATAGCACATCGTTTGACTGCCTTCTGCCATGATGAAGATCCTACGCGTCCCACTTCTTTAGGCTGCAATAATCCTAACGCACTTTTCCGGGATATAGTAAATCATGTGGATATATTGGGACAAAATTATCGCCATCAGGCTTATGCTAAGTTTAAAAAGCAAAATCCTACGCGCAGGTACCATGCAAGTGAAACTTCTTCTGCCACCAGTTCTCGGGGAGAGTATTTCTTTCCGGTTACGACAGATCCCAATGACAGTCGTGTCGGGTTTCAGTTATCTTCATACGATATGACTACTATTGGTTGGGGATGTTCTCCCGAAGCACAATTTAAGATGAATGAAGAATATCCTTTTATGAGTGGAGAATTTGTCTGGACCGGATTCGATTATATCGGTGAGCCTACTCCATATAATAAAGATCTGACTAACCTTCTGAACTTCAGCGATCCTAAAGAATTGGAAAAAGCCAAAAGAGAGTTGGAAGAGTTAGGCAAAATCAAAACTCCTTCCCGCAGTTCTTATTTTGGTATAGTGGATTTGTGCGGCTTCCCCAAAGACCGTTATTATAATTATAAAAGTTATTGGCGTCCGGAAGTTCCTACTGTACATATTTTGCCTCATTGGAATTGGGAAGAGCGTATCGGTGAGATTACCCCTGTACATATATATACCTCTGGAGATGCAGTTGAATTGTTTTTGAATAATAAATCATTGGGACGTAAAGAGAAAGTGCATTCTTATGATCGTCTGATTTGGGAGGATGTGCGCTATGAACCCGGAACATTAAAAGCTGTTGCTTATAAGAATGGTGAAAAATGGGCTGAAGAAATTGTTGAAACAACCGGAAAACCAGCCGCCTTGCAAGTAGTGCCTGAAAAGAAGTTTTTGAAAGCAGATGGGGTAGACCTGTCTTTCGTTCGCGTTTTGATTGTAGATTCTAAAGGCCGTATGGTTCCACGTGCTAAAAATCATTTGAAATTTTCTGTTTCAGGTCCTGCCGAGATTGCAGCTACCGATAACGGCGATGCCACTGATCTGACTTCATTCCAAGCGCCGGAACGGAATGCATATAACGGTATGGCATTGGTGATACTTCGTAGTCAATATCAAAAAACGGGTAAAGTAGTGTTGACGGTTGAAGCTAAAGGTTTACCTAAGCAGAAAATTGTATTGGATGTGGAATGAAATCGTCGATAACAAATAAAAAGCGGATGTCTCACAACATCCGCTTTTCCAAACAATCTAACCAAAAATAATCAATCTATGAGATAATACCTATCAATTAACTACGAATTTAAAAAGCCTATGAATTATTTGTGAGTATGATGTGATGTTTGTATTGCAGCCCTCACGTTATCCATTGGAGTTTTGGGCAAAATTGTACAATCCGCTCCCAATATGAAGCGTTTACCTATTAAATCGTGTTTTAATGTGTTTACTTCTTGAATAACTTCGTTTACAGTTCCCTCTAAAATTGTTCCTTTTCTATATAAACCACCCATTACAGGACGTTTAAACAACCTTTCACAATCTTGTAAACTGAATGGTTTGCCATTTACTTCTATGGGAGCATTGACAATCTGTCCCGGATACGATATAAATCGGGTTAAATCATCATAACTGCCCTCATAGTCGCAAATGTGGAGAATATTTAATTTTGTGTTTGTGTTGCATTCTTTCATGACTCTCAGGTCGTATGGTTTAACAAATGTTTCAAAAAAATCAGCTGTTCCATAGAATTTTTGTTCGCCACCCTGAGTAGGAGTGTAGAAACCGTCTACACCAATCTCTTTACAAGCTTTTACATATCCTATTAATGCTTCGGTAAAATATTCGAGCGCACGTTTAATTCGTTCCGGTTCTTTAGTAGCATAGGCTACTACTGTTTTTGCCCCTACACTTTGAATTAGCATCTGGAATGGGGAATACACAGTTGGAAGAACCATTGCATTAGTTCCCGCAATATCATATATTCCTTTTACTATATCTAACGTAGGTTTAAAAAAATCAGCAGGCAGAGGTTTTATCAAATCCCAATCTTCTGCTTTTTCGATACGGACACGTCCGTATCCTTGCTCGAATTGGATTTTCACAAAATCCATTCCTGTTGACAGGAAATACCTCAAATGAGCATTAATTGCATTGTCTCCGACTTTGGCATCTTTACCAAAATGCATAAAGAACGCACAAGGTATGTATGATTTGTCTAAAGTTCCATCTAGAAACTGCTGCATCACTTCCCGTTTATTGGTCGGGATTTGTGCCTGTACCAAAGTGGTGATGCAAAGTAATATGAAGAATAACTTTTTCATTTGTGTTTCTCATTATCAGTTTCGTTGCTGCAAAGATAGGGGCGTAGTTAATATGAGACTTTCAATATCGTTCCATTACTTTGCTCTTTTGTCTCAAAAACGGTTTTTGATATTAAAATGACTGTTTTTTATATGAAAAAAGGACTGAGTTGACACAACCCAGTCCTTTTTAAAAGAATATGTATTAGTTCTATTTCACTTGAATAATATCATAATTCAGATCACTTACCGCTTCTTGCAGGCTGTCGTTGACCAAACGCAAAGTAGTATCGTTTACCACAACAAAGTATACGGGAGCTTCTCCATTGTCTGGGGTCAACTGATAAGCTGTCTTTTTCTTTTTGTTTACCTCTTTCTGGATAACCTTGCTTTTGCCTTTAGAAGTGAAACTCTTGTCTTGTCCTTGTCCGTCTGCATCCAGATAAGTGGTGACCAATGTATAACCACATTCACCGTCAGGGCCTACGCTATCTACACTCAATACATACTGAATACCCGGACCGTCGGCAGCAGGAAGTATGCCTTCGTATACAGCCACAGCAGAAGAATCGTTACCGACTACAGTCATTGCGCCTTCTTCCATTACACCATTGTTTTGATTTCCTTTTGATTGGCAGGACACCAATGCAGCTACGATAGCTACAAACATCATTACTTTTTTCATTGCTTTAACAGTTTAAGTTAATATATAAAGACGCTTACAGCGTGATTATTCTTCATTGTCTCGTTTGATAACAAGTAATTTATCCACTCTTCCGCGGTCCATGTCCACTATTTCGAAATCCAGGTTTTTATAACTGAACAGGTCACCTGCTTTCGGTACACGTCCTATAAGGAACATGGCGAGACCGCTTAAGGTAGTAAAATCCTCTTCTTTCAGGTCATCATAATTCAAGATGTTCATTGCTTCCATAAAATCATCTATGTTCATTGAAGCTTCTACCAGCATTGAACCATCTTGTCTCATTACGATTTCTTCTTCTTCCGTTTCATTCTCTTCCAAGATGTCACCGAAGATACTTTCCGTTAAATCGTGCAGGGTGATGATACCTTCCGTATTTCCATACTCGTCTACAACAACTCCGAACTTATTTTTGTTCTTCTTAAAGAGTTCTAAAACTTTCTTTGCATATAAACTTTCGGGAATAAACAAGGGAGCGCGTGCGATATTCCGCAAGTCGAACGGTTGGTCGTTACCTATCATAAGAATAATATCCTTTACCGAAACTATTCCGATAACCTCATCTTTACCTCTTTCTACCAGTAGATATTTACTGAAATGTTCTTCACGGATGATGCGTAACACTTCTTCTTGCGTATCCGTAGGATGGAGTACGACAATATCACGGCGGTGAGTCATCAAGTCATTGGCTCTTTTGTCTGAGAAACGGAATACATCGCGCAGCATTTCGGTTTCTTCTTTATCAATAACTCCTTGTTCCGAGCTTTGATGCAGGATCATTTTCAGTTCATCTTGCGTCATCTGCCGTTCTTCATCACTGTTCAGCCCGATAAACTTGTTCATTAACTTGGTAGAAGCACTGAGCAGACATACAAACGGATAGGAAATCTTAGTCAGTACAATCATAAAAGGACTAAGCATCGTTGCCCATTTTTCCGGGTTGTTCAAAGCCAAAGACTTAGGTACCAACTCACCGATAATGAGCGAAAGATAAGTGATGACTGCCACTACTGTAACCATGGCAAGCGTGTCGGCATATGCAGCAGTTCCCGGAATCAATTCGAACAATGGTTCTACATCATTAGCAATGGTAGCGCCACCGTATGCACCGGATATAATACCAATCAAAGTAATACCGATTTGAATGGTAGAAAGGAATTTCTCCGGTTCTTCCAGTTGCTTTAAAACTCCTTTAGCTCTTTTGTTCCCTTTACCGACTAACGTTTCTAGACGTGCTTTACTAGACGAGACTAAGGCTATTTCATACATGGCAAAAATGCCATTCAAGATAAGTAGGAATAGAATAATTATAAATTCCATATTAAGTTATGAATAGTTTTGCTGCAAAGATAACGTTTTTCAGATATTTATTGTTAATATTGTCACCTCTTAAGAAGATTAAACAATGAAAAGCAAATTATTCTTATTCAGTCTTTTGTCTGTATTGCCTGTTTTAGTGATGCAGGCTGCACGCGTAGATACCATAAATGTACAAAGTCCGTCCATGAAAAGAAGTGTCAAAGTGGTGTATATCATTCCCGACAGAGCTGTCGGGCAACAGCCTCAAGCTTGTCCGGTGGTTTATCTTTTGCATGGTTATGGAGGGAAGGCTGAAAGTTGGTTACTCTTGAAACCCGAACTCAAAGAGATTGCTGATGAGAAAGGTATTATCTTCGCGTGTCCCGATGGTAAAAACAGTTGGTATTGGGATAGTCCGAAAAATCCGGAATATCGTTATGAAACTTTTGTGTCCTCAGAACTGGTAAACTACACCGATATACATTATGCTACCATACCTTATAGGAGAGGGCGTGCCATCACCGGTCTCAGTATGGGAGGGCATGGAGCATTGTGGAATGCATTCCGTCATAAAGATGTATTTGGGGCAGCAGGTAGTACAAGTGGAGGTGTTGATATCCGTCCTTTCCCAATGAACTGGAAGATGAGTGAACAGTTAGGTGAATATGCCGCTAATAAAGCATCTTGGGATGCACATACCGTCATCAATCAGATAGATAAGATTGAGAATGGAGATTTGGCTTTGATAATAGATTGCGGTGAAAGTGATTTCTTCCTTGAAGTGAATAAGGAGTTTCATAAACGCTTGCTGGCACGTAATATCGATCATGACTTCATCACCCGTCCCGGAGAGCATAACGGTAAGTATTGGAATAATTCTATTGATTATCAAATACTGTTTTTCAGTAAGTTTTTTAAGAAATAATTATTCGATTACATAGTTTATGGTGCGATCGTAGTTCGCATTACCACTTTTTATTGTTTCGTTGCAAGACGTAATAATCCCTTCATTGTTAGTTTTATAGGAATAATGGGTGGTTTCATTGTTTCCCGTATTTCCATCGGGAATAATCTGGGTTATTAGAGTTTCCAATGGTTCTCCCAATAGTTTTCCATAAAGGGCGGCTGAGTGTAAAGACATCGGATACATCTCTGCAAGGAACAGGCATGGTATTTCCGACAGGTTTGCAATTTCATTGCCGGAGGAAGTAGTTGCAGTATATTTTTGCTCGTGAGTGTCTACTTTCTGGGTAATACGCAGTGTCCTGTAACTTTCATAATCAATATCGATGGAAGAATATATCTTTCCTTCATCCAGACTTTCCGTTATCTTCTTCAGATAATATTTATTCTCTGTATTTATGAGATAAGAGAAAGTATATGTACGGGTAGTAACCGCTTCCTGCCGGACACATTTTGTGGCATATCCTTTATCGTTAAATGTATAGGTAGACACATTACCATAATCATCGGTCACTATAGCCTGATGATTGTCATTATAGGTTATGGTTGTAACCGATTTCATTCCGGCCTTTTCACCTGCAACCGTATAAGTTTGTAAGGTAGTGAAGTCTGTTACTTTGCCTTGGTTATAGGAGTAAGTTTGAGTAGTGGTAACCGTAGGGACTCCTACTTCAAAGGGACTATCTTCCGACAGTTGGATTTTAGAAAAAGAAACCTTTGGGTAATTATCCTCTGTAATTCCATTATCTGTATCTTCCTGATTATCGCAAGACGTTACTCCTACAAGAAGAAGTGAAAGAGCAAAGATTACTTTTTTCATTATTGCTTTTACTTTATAATCAGTCCCTTGCGGACATTCCGTTTCATCATGACACTTTTGTCGGCTGTCATGCGTGTATTGCTTGGTTTGGGCAATTCTATGTTTCCAACGATCAGTTGCAATGTTGTGTTGAGTAACGTTTCATCCGGATTTCCCAGGGGAAGATAGTTTGCCAAATAAGCTGTTTCATTGATAGGATAGTCCGGTTTAAAACCTTCGGCATATTCCGACTCTCCGTTGGAGTTGAAGATTTCACATACAACCGGGCGAAGCACCCAAGGGTATCGGGAATTCAGATAAACGGCAGTTCCTACGTTTTCTCCTTTCGTAGTCTGTCCTATGAGAACAACGTTCATATAAGGTTTCAGACAGTTAATAAGCATTTCCGCAGCACCGGCGGTAGTTCCGCTGGTAATTACGTATAAGGTAGATAAATTCAGATTGGCACCTCCCTGTAGCAGTTGGGCATCCAATATGAGATCGCGGTTCTTTGCGCTTTGCTTGTTGTTATATTGCAAGAAAGCCAATGGGCTGTCCAGCTTGTCGGCAGGAGCGAGTATATCTCCTAAAAGTTGCACACACTCCATTTCTCCCCCCGGGTTGTAACGCAAATCAAGTATGAAGTTATTGACGCCTGCCTCTTTGCACTCTGAAGAAAAACTTCTCAGTATGGCATTGTAGTCTTGGCTGCCGTCTGTGGAACCGGGAACAAACTGATTGTATGCCAGATAGCCGACAATCAAGTTTGTATTCTGAAGAGTGAAGATACGGCGGGCATGGATAGCATTGTCCGTTACCGTACGGGCGGCGGGAAGATTGACATTCCGGTCCGATTGGATGATACCCATTTCTTTGTCTTCTTCATCTTTCTGAACCGTATATTTCCCGATAAGCAGTTCACGGTTACCTCCGTCTACCAGTAGTTTTTCTGTTTTCTTGGTAATGGAATCGCCGTCTATCAGCATGATCCATTCTCCTCGTTCCAGTCCGGCATTGGCAGCCGGAGAGTTTGGAATGACGTATGAAATAAGGGCATTATATACCGTATCGCTCGTTGCCAGTTTATATAAAGTATAGTCGAAACCATAACTTGGCACAGGTGTATTGTCTAAAGTATCTACCGTTGAAAAACCTTTGTCATAAGAAGACAAAAGACTTTTCAAGAAAGCCGCCGGTTCTTGGAAATAATTCAGTTCCTTGGGTGAAGGGATATCCTCATACCACAGATAATCTTGTCGCATAACGCTGTCTATCCATAAATCTCGTCCTGTCAAAGGATAATATTCAGGCCAACGGTCTTGTCCGCAGGAAAACAGTGTCGTTAGCGTAAGAATTCCCAATAGAGGGATCAGCAACAGGTTCCTTCTCTTCATCAGTATCTTTTTCATTGATTTTCGTTGCAAAAATAGCGAATAGTTCGCTTATCTACCATAAATATGGTATAAAATTCCCTATACTGTGTCATTGGTTACCCTGCTTTCTCCCTCTATCTTTGCAACATCAGGAGATAGGAACGATTATTAACCATTAAAATACAGACGACAATGGAAACAAAGAAATTGCATTTTGAGACTTTACAGCTTCACGTAGGGCAGGAGCAACCGGATCCTGCAACGGATGCCCGTGCAGTACCCATTTATCAAACCACCTCATACGTATTTCGTAACTCTGCCCATGCGGCGGCGCGTTTCGGCCTGCAAGATGCGGGTAATATCTATGGGCGGTTGACTAACTCTACACAAGGTGTTTTTGAACAACGTGTCGCAGCGCTTGAAGGAGGTGTTGCCGGTTTGGCGGTAGCTTCCGGTGCGGCAGCCATTACATACGCTTTCGAGAACATCACTCGTGCAGGCGACCACATTGTTGCTGCCAAGACAATTTATGGCGGTACCTATAATCTATTGGCACATACATTACCCGGTTATGGAGTCACTGCTACATTCGTCGACCCGTCTGATTTGTCGAACTTTGAGGCAGCTATTCAGGAAAATACGAAAGCCATATTTATTGAAACTTTAGGAAACCCGAACTGTAATATCATTGATATTGAGTCCGTCGCTGAGATTGCCCATCGTCATAAAATTCCTTTGATTGTTGATAACACATTCGGTACTCCCTATCTGATTCGTCCCATTGAGCATGGAGCGGATATTGTGGTGCATTCTGCCACGAAATTTATAGGCGGTCATGGAACGTCACTCGGAGGTGTCATTGTAGATAGTGGTAAGTTCGATTGGGTGGCCTCCGGAAAATTTCCGCAACTCACTGAGTCTGATGCCAGTTATCATGGTGTTCGTTTTGTAGATGCTGCCGGTTCTGCCGCCTATGCAGTACGTATCCGTGCGGTACTGTTACGAGATACGGGGGCTACTATCAGTCCGTTCAACGCTTTTATTCTGTTGCAAGGGCTCGAAACATTGTCACTTCGTGTGGAGCGTCATGTAGAGAATGCCTTGAAAGTAGTTGAGTTCCTGAAAAATCATCCTAAGGTTGCCGCTGTCAATCACCCTTCATTGCCGCAGCATCCCGACCATACTCTCTATGAGAGGTATTTTCCTCAAGGAGCCGGTTCTATCTTTACGTTCGAGGTGAAAGGAGGTGTTGAAGAAGCCCATCGGTTGATTGATAATCTCCGGATTTTCTCTTTGCTGGCAAATGTAGCGGATGTGAAATCACTGGTTATCCATCCTGCCACCACTACCCATTCGCAATTGAATGAACAGGAGTTGGCCGAACAGGGCATCAAACCGGGAACAATCCGCCTTTCCATCGGAACAGAACACATCGATGATTTGTTGGAAGATTTGTCGCAGGCATTGAACAAGTGCTGAAAACGAGTGAAAAGGTGACGGATATATTGAAGAGTGAAAAGTTGATATATAGATGTTTGTAGTTTCCTATGGGTGGAAACGCCCGTTCCCTTTAATGGAAACGACAATTTCCCTTAATAGAAACGCCGGTTTCCCTTAATGGGAACGCCGGTTTCTTACTATGGAAACGAGCGTTCCCCTTTATGGAAACGAAAGTTTCTCTTGGGGAAGGTGATAATTGGATAATTGATTATGGATATTGCTGTACTACTTTCGGGAGGTGTTGACAGTTCGGTTGTTGTACATCTGCTTTGTGAACAAGGTCATCATCCTTCTCTGTTCTACATAAAGATAGGGAAAGATGATGCCGATTTTATGGATTGCTCTACCGAGGAGGACTTGGAGATTGCTTCGGCCATAGCCCGTCGTTATGGGCTTTCACTGGATGTGGTGGATTTGCATCGCGAGTATTGGGACAACGTAGCTGCTTATGCCATCGATAAGGTGCGCCGCGGTTTGACCCCTAATCCGGATGTGATGTGTAACAAACTAATCAAATTCGGCTGCTTTGAACAGCAAGTTGGTAAGGATTTCGATTTTACCGCAACCGGCCATTATGCAACTACCATGCGGCAGAATGGAAAGACTTGGCTCGGTACTGCATTTGATCCTATAAAAGACCAGACGGATTTTCTTGCCCAGATAGACTCCTTGCAAGTTTCCAAGCTCATGTTTCCGTTAGGCGGACTGATGAAACACGAGGTGCGTGACATAGCCCGTAATGTGGGGTTGCCAAGCGCCCGGAGGCGAGATAGCCAGGGGATTTGTTTCTTGGGTAAAATCAATTACAATGATTTCGTCCGTCGTTTTCTTGGCGAAAAGGAAGGAAAAATTGTAGAATTCGAAACAGGGAAGGTGATAGGTATGCATCGCGGTTATTGGTTTCATACAATCGGTCAGCGCAAGGGACTCGGTTTGAGTGGAGGACCCTGGTTTGTGGTACGCAAGGATATAGCGGAAAATGTAATTTATGTTTCACGCGGATATGATACTGATAAACAGTATGGTAATCGGTTCTTTATGCAAGATTTCCATTTTATTACAGAAAATCCGTGGAAAGATATAAAAGGAGAAATACCGGTTACGTTCAAAATACGGCATACTCCGGAGTTCATGACAGGACGATTGTTGCAAGATGGTTCGGGTTATTGTGTTATTTCCGGGAATAGGTTGCAGGGGATTGCCCCGGGACAATTTGGGGTAATTTACGATGAAACTTCCCGTTTTTGTATCGGTAGCGGGGAGATTGGTGTATAGAATAAACCGCTACATCTTATATATAGTATTCCACAAGATCTACAATTCCAGCCTTCATGGCATATTTGGTGGCTTCGTGTGCATTGTTCACCCCTAGTTTCCTAAAGATATTTTTCCGGTGGCTGTTTATCGTGTGGAAGCTGAGGTTTCTTTCGGCGGCTATTTCTTTAGTTGTTTTCCCTAAAGCTATTTCTTTGAGAATATTCCTTTCGGCGGGCGTCAGCAGGTCATCTTTGATGGCGGGATGGGTAGTAGAAGATGTATTGTTGTTTATCGAAAGCAACAGGTTGCTGACATGATTGCAGATAAAACGTTCCTTGCGTGAAGCGCATTGCAAAGCTGTCAATATCTCCTCTTTGGAGTTGTCCTTCATTACTACTCCAAATGCCAGACTGCTGAAAAGTATTTGTCTGAGGAACGGGACACTCAGTTCGTCGGAGAAAAGCAGCCAGTCTACTTCTTTAAATCGCTCGTGCAATACAATGAGTTCCTCAGCTCCGGTGAAGTCGAATAATGTATAGTCTAAAATAACCACCGCTTCGGGATGCAGGCGTAATTGTTGTATCAGTTCTGCCTTGTTGTCAGCTTCCAATAACAGGGAAGTGTCTTTCTGTCTGCCCAGCAAGAACATCATACCTGCTTTGGTAATATCTTGGTTGTCTGCGATGATAAATTCTCTCATAATGAATTAAAATAAAACTCCGTTGCAAATGTACACTTTTTGAGTGATTTGCAACGGAGTTGAGAATATATATATTGTAAAGGGCTTTACCAAGAACGTCCCTTGAAGATATTCGATTGGTTCAACGGTACCAGGTTACCATTCAAGGTCATGGTGTTGGAGTTGAAGTTCGGGCTGATAGTTACGGTCGCATTGTTGCCGCCGTTGGTCAGCGTAAGGAATATCTGTGCGGAGATGCCGATACCTTGAATGCTGAAATTGCAATTTATGTTGCCTTTCTTGTCGGTATTCATCTGGATGTCGGAAACTGTACCGTCTACAGTTACGCCGCCAATTCCGTTAGGACCGGGATATACTGTGTTGAATGCTACCTGGACAGTACCACGCCCTTGATTTACCAATACAAAGTTGGTGTTGGAGGTAACGAAAGCGGTTTGTCCGTTGCGGAACATAACCTGGTTGGCCTCCAATACAAACTGGTGTGCTTTCAGTGCTGCTACGGCGTCGTCGTATGAAACGACATCTGCCGCTTGTTCTTCTGCTTTCAGACGGGCACGTTCTGCGTCTCTCTGTGCCTTGCGGTCTGCACGACGTTCTGTTTTACTCTCTTGCGCATACATGGTGGTTGTCACCATGCTCACCAATACTAATGCTGCTAATGCAATAAACTTTTTCATACTCAATTTTTGTTTAGGTTTAAATAAATTGTTCGTTATAAGTTTATTGCAAAAACAATGCCTAAGCAGGATTGTTCACCGTTTTTTTAATTATTTATATCCACTCAATGAGGTTACGTAATGTAAATGCCCGCTAATAGGCTGATCGGACAATCATCTTTTTCGGCGCCTTTTATGGTATGCTACAAAGGTGTGACAGGTATGTTTAATATTTTTTCTTTCTTTTGTTGTGCAAATAAAAATTGTCAATTCATTACGTTTACTTGGAAATTTGATAGTATATTTGGCTTCCGATTGATGTTTTTGACTATAATAGGATAGTTTATGAATAAGAAATCTCTTGTAACCGGAAAGAAGGTGGTAACTTTTGGTGAAGTAATGCTCAGACTCACCACGTCCGGTTTTTCCCGTTTTTCTCAAGCTAATGAGTTTATTGCAACCTATGGTGGAAGTGAGGCCAATGTTGCCGTATCCCTAGCGCATTTTGGCATTCCAACAGAGTTTGTTACCCGCTTGCCGGATAATGCGGTGGCTCGTGCCTGTTTGGCTTCTCTTCGTGCCAGTGGTTTGGGAACGGAAGGTATCGTTTTTGGTGGTAAACGCTTGGGATTGTATTACTTGGAGAGTGGTGCCGCGTTTCGTAATTCCAATGTAGTGTACGATCGTGAGGGATCTTCCTTTGCAACGCTTCGTCCCGGTATGATCAATTGGGAAGCTATATTTGCCGATGCTGGTTGGTTTCACTGGTCGGGCATTGCCGCCGCCCTTTCTCAAGAGGGGGCTGATGCCTGTCATGAAGCTTTGGAGATAGCAGACCGTATGGGGCTGACTATTTCTTGTGATTTAAATTATCGTAAGAAACTTTGGAACTATGGCCGTCCGGCTGCTGAGGTGATGCAACCTTTGATACAATACAGCGATGTCATCTTTGGTGCCGAACCGGAATATCAGGAAATTTTGGGTATTCAGCCTGTTGGCTTTAAAGCTGTTGATGCCACCGATACTTCTTTTTATTCCAGTCTTCCTGCATTTGAATCTTTCGGACAAAAGGTATCTGAACTTGTTCCCCGATGTCGGAAGACTTTTCTGGAACTTCGCAACTCCATAACTTCCAACCACAATTTGCTCGCTGCCGTTCTTTATTCTGACGGAACATTGAAGCATACGGGGATTTATGACATCGAACATGAAGTAGATCGTGTCGGTGCAGGTGATGCATTTGTCGGTGGATTGATATATGGTTTAATTACATATCCCGATGATGATCAACAAGCTTTAGAGTTTGCACTTGCCGCTTCTGCTTTGAAGAATACTGTTTATGGAGATTTTAATCTGGTAACGGTAGAGGAGGTGGAAAGTTTGATGGGTGGAAATACCTCAGGAAGGGTATCGAGATAGAATGATGAAATAAAAAATCCCCCTTTCGCAACTAAGCTTTATAAAAGGCTTATGTTACGAAAGGAGAAATTAAAAACGAATTTTATTTCTTATACCAGTCCTGGTTATTTTTTCCATTACTGGTTACCCAGCTTTCATAATCTTTATATAATTGGTCGATTGGAACTCTTTCATTTTCGCTTTGCAATAGCTTTTCTATATCTTTTTCATTAGCTCCACTCAGGAAGAAAGCAAAGGGATAGTTGCCACTGCGCACATAATAAATGTTTTTGTTTGGCTGTGAGGCATCATCATTGGTTTGGAATAGAGACATATTCATTTTAGATGTAGGTTTTTCCTTAGGAATATGAACTTCCCAACGTTGTCCGTCCGCTTCATTCTTGAAAATGAATGGTTGGGCTTCCGAAGATGTTGTAATAGGGGAATCATAGTTTAGAATCACCTTGTATTCAGCCCCCATATCATCCTTCACATTGTCAGTCAGAATAAATACATTGTTATCTTTTTCAAAAGTAAAATTAGTCTCGGTAAACTCCTTTTCTCCCGGTTTACGAATAAAATATTGGGTTGAAGATGGATTACCCATATATAGCAATCTGAATGCCAATCCGTTGTTGTTACCTGCTACATTCTGGAATGTCTTGAAGATGAATGATTCTGCATAGATTTTATTATCCTTATCGAAAGTCTTTCCATAATTATAACGAACGACGACATCATTCATATCATAATCACCTTTACTGGGCCAAAGATCCTCGAATGCATAGACACCTTTTAGTATTTCTGTTGTGGTTTGGTTATTATCGGGGTCTACATCAGGATCAACTTCAATAGCTTTTACAGGATTGGATTTCATGGCGACAACAACATCACTGAAATTTCGGTCATTAATGTAATCTTCGAAAGAGACCATCACGAAATCGTTATATCTATATGCTGCTGTACGCGGAGTATCATATGGATTTCCATTATCGTCAATACTTAAACCTCTTGATGTTGCTGCACGATATTTTATGTTTTTATTATATCCGGAAATTCGATTACTCCATGCATTAGTAGCGATGACAAGCCCTACTCTATATCCGGCAGGAAATATTGTAGTTTCTCCTTCTGCGCTACCGGAACTAATTTTAGGATAATATTTTAATTGTACGGCTGTTCCACGATTAATACCGGCGGTAGGCTTTGCTCCCTTTCGATCATTTGCCCATTTGCCATCCTGTGTATTAGGGAACAACATGATAATATTAGCATCGTTGAGACTGGTTGGTTTTTCACCTTCCTTATAATAATAATATCCCATTGAACAGTTCCAACAAGTATTTTGTCCTAAAAATGTTACAGCGATTTCTGCTTTTTCGTTAATGCGTATGTCTGAATAACTACGATATTCTTCCGGACAAATAGCATGTGTGTTGATAATTTGAGCATGAGCTGTATATAAATCACCTGCATTTTGGGCTGCTAATTCTCCTGTATATTTGTAGTTTATCTCTCCATTTTTCATATACTCATATGCTCCTAAAAAAGTATGCCAACGCGTATCATTTTTATAAGCTTGAGGGATTTCTTTACTATAATAGGGGTATTTTACCATATAACTATCATGTGGAATACGCGTTGGGCTGACAATTCTCGTAGTAACTTTCTCCTCTATAATATCATCTGAAGCTTTTATGATACCATTTTCCACGTTAGCTTCTATCAGAGTTTGAGCGAAAAAAGCGGGCGTATAAATGTATACCTTCTTCAGATATGTGGGTAGTTCTATAGTACCTTTATAGACACCATTTTCTGCTGTATAGCTTGCAAAAAGAGGGAAAATATCAGCCTTTTTAGTATACCCATATTCTGTTTTGATGACAGGCATTTCATCGTATAACTCAAAATATACATTAGCTTCTACACCAGAATTAAGATAACTAACTTCCAGGTTAGTAGTTGGGTGAACAGTTGAGAAATCAAAATCATTGAATTTCTTCTCTTCTTCTTTCGGTCCTTGATAAATGTCTTTTTCAAGACAGCTACTCAATGCAAAGAGAGCAATGACAGCAGCTCCAAACCACTTCTTGTTCATAATGTCTGTATAGTTTATTTTTTGATTGGCTTTTTACGCCACAAATATATATCTTTTGATTAGATAATACAACTATATTTGAAGGTTTCTACAATAACATGGCTAATTTAGACAAATTCATAATGAAAGATGATTGTTATTCTTTTTATTTTTCTTTGTAGTATATGGTAATCAACAGTGAAATCAATATTAACACACTACCAATACAAGAAACTCCAGCCCATCCCCATGATTGCCAACAACTTCCAGCGAGGAAGGTTCCCAATGAACCGCCAATGAAATAAGTCGTCATGAAAATAGTATTCACTCGGTTGGAAGCAGAAGGATAAATAGCAAAAATACTGGTTTGATTACTGAGTTGAATGCATTGCATGCCTATATCTATCAATATGACTCCTGCAATAATACCTATATATGTGTTTCCGCAAAAATGAAGAGATGTCCAAGCTAATAATATCAATGTGCAACCTATAAAATTGAAATTACGTATACCTACTTTCTTTACGTATTTTCCGACGAAAGAAGCTGTCAGTGCACCGGCTATTCCGCATAATCCTAATATGCCGATGGTATCGCTATTAGCATAAAACGGTGCTTCTCCCATCTTGAATGCAAGACAAGACCACATGGCAAGGAAAGAACCAAATGCAATCCCGGCACGGATTGAGTAGATACGTAGTGCAGGATATTCTTTTATTAAAAAAAACAGAGACTTCATTAAATCACTGTATTTTCCCTGAAATGTAGGGTGGATATCTGGCAAAACTTTTAAAACGACAATGGAACACACCAACATCATACCTGCTGCAATGGAATACATTTCACGCCATCCAAGTACTTCACCCACAAATCCGCTGATAACGCGTGATGCAAGTATTCCCGTCAATAATCCTGAAATAACAATACCTACATTACGGCCTTTATTTTCGGGTTGGGAGAATTGTGAAGCAATCGGTACAAAAATTTGCGGTATCATAGAACAAATACCTGTGATGAGCGATGCCCCCCAAATTATATAAATGTTAGATGCTACAGCTATGGCTAATAAAGAGAAGATGAGTAGGATAAAATTTGTCAGTATGATCTTTTTGCGTTGATAAAGGTCACCTAATGGTACAATAAATAATAATCCTAACGCATAACCTATTTGCGTGATCATTGCGATCAGGTTTGTTTTGAATTCCGATACTCCCAGTTCGTGGCGTATCACATTCAACAAAGGCTGATTATAGTATAAGTTTGCTACAGAAATACCTGCTACAATAGCGAGTGTCCAAAGTATATGTGCCGGCAGTCCGCCATTTTCTTTCAATTTAGTTTTCATGTTGCAAAGATAATTAAAAGCTTAAAGACTGTAATCTTATTTATGTATCAATATGAATAGGGGACACTCCAAGTTATTATTTGTTCATCAATTCCACGCTGATGTAGCTTGGATACAATATCCTTTGGAAAATGTTCCGTAATGGGAATGATTGGACATCACGGATTGTACCTTAATTTGAAAACAATGAAAGTGAATCCTGTCTTTTTTCTAATTATTAGAATACCGATACTCATTGGGAGAGATACCCATAATTTTCTTAAATAGCAGACTGAAATATTGCACATTGGTATAGCCTAGTTGTCGTGCCACGATGGCTGGGGCGTTTTCTGCTTTGAGTAACATCCTTTTAGCTACTTCAAGCCGTTTCAGTTGGAAATACTCATCTAACGTCTTACCTGTCTCGAATTTCAACAAATCGCTGAAATAAGGAATGGAAAGTCCTAATCCTGTGGCACAATATTCTGATGTAGGCAATATGGCATTACGTAATTTGCCGGAATCTATGTAGTCATCGAGTAAGGTTTCTAACTCTTCAAGTACATTTTTGTTCTTATTCTCCCGTGTGATGAATTGCCGCTCATAGAAACGGGTACAATAGTCCAGCATCAATTCGATATGCCGTGAGAGAATAGTGGCGGTGTGCGCGTCAATGGAATGGTGTAGTTCCTCTTCAATATTTTCAAGACAGCATATAATGGTTGCTGTCTCCCGTTGTGACAAATGCAATGCTTCCTCCTTGCTATAAGAAAAGAATGTGTAGTTCTTGATATGATTCTTCAGTGAGGTGCGATACAGCAAATCGGGATGAAACGTCAATAACCATCCTTTGTCCGGTAACACGTCTGCTTTACTCATACGGAAAATTTCCCCGGGTTTGAGAAACACCATCGTAGCATTGGAATAGTCGTAATACTTGCGGCCGCAGCAGCAATAGCCATCAGAACATTCCTCGATGAGCAGCACGGTATAGAACTCGAATTTCACGGCTTCTTGCTCTAAATCCGGGTGTTCTAGATTGATGATACTTGCTTGGGGATGCAATGTCTTGCACCCCAAACGGCGATTACATTCGCACACGCTCTTTATGTCCAGCGTCTCTTTCATCTGTCCTTTCAACCAATCATCTTTGTCCGATATTCATTCGGTGTGCATCCGACCCGTTTCTTGAACAAACGACACAGATGTTGTGGATATTGAAAACCCAGTGAATAAGCTATCTGGCTTACCATATCTTGAGTGCCGGATATACGATCTTTTGCTATTTCAATCACTTTTTCCTGAATATATTCTTGCGGAGTTTTTCCGGTTTCTTTTTTAAGCATGTCTCCGAAATAGTTAGGTGAGAGAAACAATTTGTCGGCAAAGTATTTCACTGAAGGAAGTCCGTCATGTTCGGCTGTAGATCCTTCGAAATATTCGTCCAGCAGATATTCGAAACGGGTCAGTACATCCCGGTTACTTTTACTACGTGTGATAAACTGTCGTTCGTAGAAACGCATGCAGTAACCGAGTAGCAATTCGATATATGTAGCAATCAGTGTTTTACTGTGCTTGTCTATATCATGTTCCAGCTCTTTTCGGATAATTTTTAGACAATCCAATATAATAGTCTGTTCTTCCTCGGATACGTGTAACGCTTCATTGACTTCATACGAGAAAAATGTGTAGTTCTTTATCGTTTTATTCAATGATGTACCGCGAAGTAGGTCGGGATGAAAGATGATGCCGTATGCATTAGTCTGTATATGCCCGATCGTCGATGTTGTCTCTGCTGTTTGTCCAGGAGCGAAACAGACAATAGTCCCTTTTTCGTAATCGTACTTTTGGCGGCCATACTTGATGTCACATGCCTTTTCCAATTTCAAAAATAGGGCGTACACACCATAGTTAAGGCGTATGGTGTCCACCGCGCGGGTTGCTTCATTGAGATTGATGACGCTGACTAACGGATGCAGGGTTTCAAAGCCGTATAAACGGTTGTATTGATCTACGTTGTCTAAGTTGAGTATCTTATCCATATTCTCTATGTCTCTATGTTCTTCACCGCGCAAAATTAGATGATTATATTGATATTGTCATAACCCCAATTACGGATAATGTAACCTTGACTACAGATTCATGCCGTTTTTCCCGAAAATCATGTAATTGAGGTTATAACATCTGTAATTCATCTACATTGTATTTTTAGGCATACGTTTAATTTTGCATCAAGAAACTGAAACACTAAATTCGATAAAATCAAGAGATAATGAAACGTATATCATTCGTCATGATTGCAAGTTCGTTTGTCTTGGGAACAACTACCGTTACGGATGAGGAGACAGACTGATAAAACAAACGCCCTGCTTGCGTCAATCCGTGATGGTAAACCGATGACACTGCGACAACAGCTACGTCTGACCGTATTGCTCAGTATTCCTGCTATCATCGCGCAACTTTCCTCTATTGTCATGCAGTATATCGATGCGGCGATGGTGGGACACCTCGGAGCCGAGGCATCGGCTTCCATCGGACTGGTATCGACGACCACATGGCTCTTCTGGGGGTTGTGCGTGGCTGCTGCTACGGGATTCTCCGTACAGGTGGCACATAAAATCGGAGCGGGTGATATGCAGGGAGCGCGTGTCGTGTTGCGGCAGTCACTGACCGCCACACTTGTTTTCAGTCTGTTGTTGGCCGTGCTTGGTGCTTCAATCAGTGGTATGCTTCCCCATTGGTTGGGAGGCGATGTTTCCATACGCCGGGACTCGTCGCTCTATTTCTTCATCTTCTCCCTCTTCCTTCCTGCTTTGCAGATGAATTTCCTTGCAGGTGGCATGTTGCGTTGTAGCGGAAATATGCACGTGCCAAGTCTGTTGGGGGTGGCGATGTGCATACTGGATGTTATTTTTAATTTTTTTCTGATTTTCCCTTCGCGGGAATGGCATGTGGCGGGTATCTCTTTCAGGATGCCGGGTGCAGGATTGGGTGTGGAGGGTGCAGCACTGGGTACGGCTGCTGCCGAAGCGGTGGTTGCCGGGATATTATTGTGGTATCTTTGGACCCGTTCCGATGAATTGAAGTTGAGGGGAGAGCAAGGGAGTTTCCGCCCAGAGACAACAACCTTGAGAAAAGCTCTTCGTATAGGGATTCCTATGGGGATAGAGCATTTCGTGATTTGTGGTGCGCAAATCATGACGACTGTTATCGTGGCACCGCTGGGTGTCTTCGCCATCGCGGCCAATTCGTTTGCCATCACGGCTGAGAGTCTTTGCTATATGCCCGGTTATGGGATTGCTGATGCTGCCACTACATTGGTCGGGCAGAGTATCGGTGCCGGTCGCCGGGGACTGACCCGAAGTTTCGCCAGCATCACCGTACTTATGGGAATGGGAATCATGGGGTTGATGGGCGTACTCATGTATGTGTTCGCACCCCAGATTATCGGTTTGATGACTCCCGTCGGGGAGATCCGGGAATTGGGCGTGATGGCTTTGCGTATCGAAGCGTTCGCCGAACCGATGTTTGCGGCTTCGATTGTCGCTTACGGGGTCTTCGTCGGAGCGGCCGACACGCTTGTGCCGTGCCTGATGAATTTCTTCAGCATCTGGGCGGTGCGTTTGGCACTGGCCACTTTACTCGCTCCGTCATTAGGACTGAAAGGAGTATGGATTGCCATGTGTGTCGAACTGTGTTTCCGGGGTCTGATTTTCCTTGTCCGCCTGAAACGGGAACGATGGATGAAAAAAGTATAAAATGATGTCTGTAATTGGGGTTATACAATCTGTAATCCATCTACCGGCTTTCTCTGTAATCTGCTGTAACTTTGCAATGTGAAAAGAAAACAAGAAACATTAAAATCACAGCGATTATGAAACGAATTACAATTTTAATTGCCGCTTTTTTCAACCTCTTTGGTCTGACGGAAAGTCTGGCGCAAAACACTCAAAGTAACAGAAATATGGAACAGTTAAATCTGACACAGGAATGGGACAAGACGTTCCCGAAGAGCGACAAGGTGAATCACAAGAAAGTGACCTTTATAAACCGTTATGGTATCACGCTCGCCGCCGACTTGTATGTACCGAAAACGACCGCTGTAGGAAAACTGCCGGCCATCGCTGTCAGTGGTCCGTTCGGGGCTGTAAAGGAACAGTCGTCGGGGTTGTATGCTCAGACACTTGCCGAACGAGGATTCCTGACGATTGCTTTCGATCCTTCGTTCACAGGAGAAAGCGGCGGACAGCCTCGTAGCGTGGCTTCGCCGGACATCAACATCGAAGACTTCTCGGCTGCGGTAGATTACCTTGCGACACGTCCGGATGTGGATGTCGAGCGTATCGGTATCATTGGTATTTGTGGCTGGGGTGGATTTGCCATCAACGCGGCTGCGGGCGACACACGCATCAAAGCGACGGTGGCTTCCACGATGTACGACATTAGCCGCTGTACGGCAAACGGTTATTTCGATGCCGCCGACAATGCGGATGCACGCTACAAAATGCGTCAGGAATTCAACGCCCAACGCACGGAAGACTATCGTACAGGCACTTATCTCCGTACCGTGATGAACCCGAAACCTGCTGACGACGCGCCGCAGTTCATGAAGGATTATTACGACTATTACAAGACTGAACGAGGCTATCATTCCCGTTCCATCAACTCCGGTCTGGGCTGGAACAAGACCTCAAATCTTGCATTTCTCAACACACCTATCCTTTCGTATGCCGATGAAATCCGTAGTGCTGTGTTACTTATTCATGGCGAGAAAGCCCACTCCCGTTATTTTAGTGAAGATACTTTCAAGAAGTTGAAAGGCGACAATAAGGAACTGATGATTATTCCTGGTGCCGTACATACGGATTTGTATGACCGGACGGATATTATTCCGTTCGACAAACTGGAGGAATTTTTCAAAGAGTACTTGAAATAGAGGGAAACTTCCAATATAAAGTAAACCGGAAGAAGATCCTCGTCCCACGATAATTGAGACAATATGTCAGGGTAACGGGAAAAATGTTCTTGTGCTGATGAGTGTCGGTATGCGACAAGATAACACAGACTGTCTGACCTATGCCTGTATCAAAAGGTTGTCCGAGAAAGGACACACCGTGACGAAAGTGTATCTGGGTAGTATGCGTATACTGGGATGCTGGGGATATAGGGCTTGCTAGCTCAAATTGCACCTGAACATCTTGAAAAAGTCTGTAAAATGGGATTGGAATTGTAAGATCTTACAATAGAATAAGATATGAACAAGTATTTGATTATAATGGTCTTAGCGTCTATGACAGCTATATTTGTATTGACTGTATGCAGTCCGGATGATGAACTTATAACGGAGACTTCTGTCGTACCCGTTCTTGATCCTGAAGAACCGGGAGACGATGACAATTCCGGAAACGGAAGTGACAATAACGGGAATGATAAAGGGAATAATGGTGACGAAAATAATGGAGGGGAAAACGAAATGAACAGAAACATTACAGTCCGTGTGGGCGACTATAGCTTTTCTGTCACACTTGAGGACAATGCCACGGCACACGCTTTTACCGCTTTGCTGCCTATGACGGTGACGATGAATGAAATGAACGGTAACGAAAAATATCATTATCTGTCGGAAAATCTGCCCACAGACAGCTACCGACCCGGCACAATCCGTAATGGAGACCTGATGCTCTACGGTTCCAGTTGTGTTGTTCTCTTTTATGAAACCTTCTCGTCGTCTTACAGCTACACCCATATAGGACGGCTCGATAATCCGTCAGGGCTGGCTTCGGCTCTCGGAAGAGGCAATGTGAACGTGACTTTTGAAATCAATATGACTGATAACTAAAATAATATTCTAAATGAAACTGATTAAAGATACTGAATTCGGGGGCGAGCGTCCCTTATTCGAGTCCCATGATCTCCGTTTGGAGAATGTGATTATCCGTGCCGGTGAATCGGCCATCAAAGAGTGTAGCAATATCGAAGCTGTAGCTTGTCGTTTCGAGGGTAACTATCCCTTCTGGCATGTACACGGTTTCAAAATCGACCACTGTTATTTCGATGTCGGAGGGCGTTCGGCCTTGTGGTACTCCGACCACCTGAAGATGACCGACACGATTATCGATGCACCGAAGATGTTCCGTGAGATGGACGAAATAAACATTGAGAACGTAACAATGAACGATGCCGATGAAGTGTTCTGGCGTTGCAATGGCATCCGCATCAAGAATCTCAAACTTCATGGCGGTACCTATCCTTTCATGTTCAGCAACGATATTTATGTGGACGGATTAGAGAGTGACAGCAAATATGTGTTTCAGTACGTGAAGAATGTGGAAATTCATCATGCCAAGATCACGACGAAGGATGCGTTCTGGGAAGTGGAGAATGTGACCATCTACGATTCTGATCTCAACGGTGAGTACCTCGGCTGGCACTCGAAGAACCTGCGACTGGTCAATTGCCATATTACCGGTGAGCAACCACTCTGCTATGCACACGACCTCATACTTGAGAACTGTACCTTCGGACCGGATTGTGACCGTGCATTCGAGTACAGCACGTTGCAGGCCGATATTCGAGGAACCATCACGAATATCAAGAACCCGATGTCGGGACGTATTGTGGCCGACGAGTTCGGTTCCATAACTATAGACGAGAATATCAAGGCTCCTGCTGATTGTGAAATCCGTCTCAGGGACGAGCGTACCTGTTTCACCGATTAAGACGAAGACACATGAAATACGACTTCGATGAACGAATTTCGCGACGGGGAACTGATTCCTATAAATGGGACAGTGCCGAGAATGAAAATGTATTGCCGATGTGGGTGGCTGATATGGATTTCCGTACAGCCCCTGTCATCATCGATGCTTTGCGTCGACGTGTAGAACACGGTATCTTCGGTTATACCCGTGTGCCTGACAGCTATTATGAAGCTGTTACGAGTTGGTTCGCACGCCGTCACGATTGGAAGATTGACCGCGAATGGATAATTTACACACCGGGTGTAGTCCCAGCCATATCGGCAGTTATCAAGGCTTTGACCGTGCCTGGTGACAAGGTGCTGGCGCAGACTCCCGTCTATAATTGTTTCTTTTCATCTATCCGTAACAATGGGTGTGAAATGGTCTCTTCGCCGTTGGTCTTTGCAGGTAATACTTACACGATTGATTATGAAGATCTGGAACGTAAAGTCGCCGATCCAAAAGTGAAGGTAATGTTGCTGTGCAATCCTCATAATCCTACCGGAAAGGTATGGAGACGTGAGGAACTGGTACGTATCGGAGAAATCTGTATCCGTTACGGCGTTACGGTCGTTTCGGACGAAATCCATTGCGAGTTGGTTTTCCCAGGACACCGTTACACGCCGTTTGCTTCTATCTCAGAAAATTTCCTACGGCATTCCGTTACCTGCATATCCCCCAGTAAGGCGTTCAATATCGCCGGGTTGCAGATTGCGAACATTGTCTGCTCCGATGCCGAGTACCGGGCGAAAATCGATCGTGCTATCAACGATAACGAGGTATGCGATGTCAATCCGTTCGGTATAATTACTACCCAAGCAGCTTACAATGAAGGGGAAGAGTGGCTGAACCAACTCATCGAGTATCTGCATGCCAATTATCTCTATATGCGGGGGTTCTGTCGTGAACATTTGCCGGGATTTCCTATCACGGTCTTGGAGGGAACCTATCTCATCTGGATGGACTGCCGCAAACTCGGCATATCCTCGGATGAACTCGAACGGAGATTGGTTGCCGAAGCCCGATTGTGGCTCAATGCTGGAACGATGTACGGCGCAGAGGGTGAAGGGTTCATGCGTTGGAATATCGCCTGCCCACGTACTACACTGACAGAAGGATTGAAGCGTTTTAGCCGTTTTATACATAGTAATCATATTGGCGATAAACACTATACGTAACAGGTATATTTATTCCTGTACATACTGTTTGTGAGAACAATGTACTACTTTCTTGAATATTTTGCTGAAACTCTGTGTGCTTTGGAACCCATCAATGTTTCAGTCCGAAAGTCTGGTAGAGATTGAGGAGGAATTCAGAGGTGAAATTCACTTTCAATGTTACATAGCCAAATCTGACTTCTCATAGGTGGGGCCTTCTTAGTAAGTCTCATATCGTATAGAATTAATCTGATACGAAGTTAGTTATATTGTAGAGGGAAACTAATGTAAACTAAATGTTTTTGATTTTGAAGGTAGAGGTGTAAATTAAATAATATAAAGTTGTATGATTGAAGCGATTTCGTCATATGTCATTAATAATATAAGAGTAAGAGGGGTTTAATATGATATGTGTTAATACATAGCTATTTATGAATATTTTACCTTGCTGTGACGGTATAGATACCTCGTCATAAGTAACGTCATAGAATTAGCAATAATGTGGCAATTTGTAGAGAATTTATAGAGTATAATATAGGACACCGTCACAATTGATAAGGTGATGATACTAAATGATAGACAAAGGTGAGTAGAGCAAGGATAGCGTGGAAGTCTGTTAAAACAAGAAGAGCCTTCCCTAAGGAAAGCTCTTCGTTATAATCTGTATATCAGATGATTACTTACTAAGAGCAGTAGCTACGTCAACCGCACAAGCCACTGTACATCCTACCATCGGGTTGTTACCGATACCCAGGAATCCCATCATTTCTACGTGAGCAGGAACTGATGAAGAACCAGCGAACTGAGCGTCAGAGTGCATACGGCCCATAGTATCCGTCATGCCGTATGAAGCAGGACCAGCAGCCATGTTATCCGGATGAAGCGTACGCCCCGTACCACCACCTGATGCTACTGAAAAGTAAGGCTTACCAGCAAGAACGCGTTCTTTCTTGTAAGTACCAGCAACCGGATGTTGGAAACGAGTCGGATTGGTAGAGTTACCTGTGATAGATACATCTACGCCTTCTTTCCACATGATGGCTACACCTTCGCGAACGTCATCGGCACCATAGCATTTTACTTTAGCACGAGGACCGTCGCTGTATGCAATTTCCTTCACTACTTTTAATTCACCTGTATAATAGTCGAATTGAGTCTGAACGTATGTAAAACCATTGATACGAGAGATAATCTGTGCAGCATCTTTACCGAGACCGTTCAAGATACAACGTAATGGCTCTTTACGTACCTTGTCTGCTTTAGCGGCAATCTTGATTGCGCCTTCAGCTGCTGCAAATGACTCGTGACCTGCCAAAAAAGCAAAGCACTTGGTTTCTTCACGAAGCAACATAGCTGCCAGATTACCGTGGCCGATGCCAACTTTACGGTCGTCGGCTACAGAACCCGGAATACAGAATGCTTGCAAACCGATACCGATGGCTTCAGCAGCTTCGGCAGCGTTTTTGCAACCTTTCTTAATAGCGATAGCACAACCTACCACGTATGCCCATTTTGCATTCTCAAAGCAAATAGGCTGGGTTTCTTCACACGTCATATAAGGATCAAGTCCATGAGCTTCACAGATAGCGTTAGCTTCTTCGATGTCTTTGATGCCGTTAGCGTTTAAAGCAGCGATAATCTGCTTGATGCGACGGTCTTGACTTTCAAATTTCACTTCTCTAATCATATTCTTTTCCTCCTTATATTATTCGTGACGTGGGTCAATGTGTTTAACTGCTCCCTGTTCGGCTGTTACGCGTCCGTAGGTACCGGTAACTTTCTTCAAAGCTTCGTTTGCGTCAGTTCCCTTCTTGATCTCATCCATGAACTTGCCCAGGTGAACAAATTCGTATCCGCAAATTTGGTCGTCTTTATCCAGGAAAATATTTTTGATATAGCCTTCTGCCATTTCCAGGTAACGGGGACCCTTAGCCAAAGTACCATACAATGTACCTACTTGACTACGCAAACCTTTACCCAAATCTTCCAAACCGGCGCCAATAATCAAACCACCTTCTGAGAAGGCTGATTGAGTACGTCCATAAACGATTTGCAGAAAGAGTTCACGCATAGCTGTATTGATAGCATCACAGACAAGGTCAGTATTCAATGCTTCGAGGATAGTCTTACCCGGGAGGATTTCAGATGCCATAGCAGCTGAATGTGTCATACCAGAACAACCGATAGTCTCAACTAATGCTTCTTGAATAACACCTTCCTTTACATTGAGGGTTAATTTACATGCACCTTGCTGAGGAGCACACCAACCAATACCGTGTGTCAAACCAGAGATGTCAACAATTTCTTTAGCTTTTACCCATTTACCTTCTTCGGGAATAGGAGCTGGTCCATGGTTAGGCCCTTTCTTTACAACACACATGTGTTCCACTTCGTGTGAATAAGTCATAATTAGCTCTTTTTTAAGTTATAATTAAAAAAACGTAGTTCTACTTTTTCAAATCGGTCACAAAGTTAGTCCTTTTCTTGGTTTCTGCCAACCGTACAGTTTGACTTTTTTATTAAAAATAAGTAATAATAAGTTGTAACTTTGTGGAATGTAAAGTAGAGTTTGCAGTTACTACGGTTCTTTTATTGTCAGAGTGGCACCTGCATTACCTTTTACAACTTCTTCTACTTTTGAGGCATCAATGGTTATTAAGGTATAGGGAGGAGTGAAGCTGCTTCCTGTACCGTTTGTTTCGTTACCGCTGAATGGTGAGATACATTGGTTCAGATATACTTTGGCATCATCGGTATAAGTTTTGTAGATTTTGTCCTTTTTAAATCCTGTGAAGACCGATTTTTCCACATAAATATCTGCTTCCTTACCTGCACCGATACAATGACTGCTGACAGTGCTACTGTAAAGGCAGTTGGCTATGTGTATTTGGGCAAAACGTACGCGTGGCATACGGTCGCGGCAACCTTCATCCCACCAACAGAATTGGAAAGTGGTGTTCAGATGACCACGATCTTCTGTATGGTTGTCACTGTTTCCCCAAAGATTACTGAAACAATGTGCGTCATTTCCACCCGGTCCTCCTGCTAAGGGAGCAATAAGATAACGGAAACGACACCAGGTTACAGCAATATTGTCGGATACATTTTTACAGTCGAAGTTACCATCTACACCATCCTGAAAATCGCAATGATCTACCCAAATATTGGTGGTTCCGTCTATACATAGATTATCCCATCCGTCTACGTCGTATGCACCAGCACTTTTGAATGTAATATTACGTAAGATGAGATTGTTGGATCCTTTTTTGAAATAAAGGATACCTGAACCGTCTCTCGTACGGTTGGGATTGATCAATATAGACCCCGGAAGCCCGAGTAGAGTTTTGTTAGTGGCAAGGACAGAAATGACTTTTTCTATAGTAATAGTACCTTTTATATAAATAATGAGTTTCTCTGTTTTTTTCAATGCATTCGCCAGTTCGGTTGCCGTAGTGACAATAATATTGTTTCCGCCTTTACCTCCGGTAGGGGGAGTGGCCATAGTAGCGAATCCGACGGGGGAGTTGGTGTCATAAATAGAAGTTCCGTAGTTTTCATCATCGGTAGGCTTTTCATCCGACGGAGTTGTAGAATCGGTTGTATCTTCCGGTGTATTAGGTGGGATATCTTGGATAGGGGTAGAAGAGCAATTACATAACAAGATAAACATCAGGAAAATAAAAATCTTATTCATAGTGATATCTTTTGATTATGCAAGCAAAGATAGAGGGCTTTTGAAAGGTTTTTGTCGATATTCTGTTTTTCTATGTGGAAGTTTTGGTGTAAAGTGTTAACTTTGTGGCATAATCAATCGTGGTAATTATGATAGAAGTAACAGATACTGCATTACGTCAAGCTGCCAATGAGGGAATGGATATCTTTATTCAAGTGTTTACCAATGCTTATAAAAAGGTGATAGGCGGAGAACTTACCGCAGTGACAATGCCTTTACTCACTGCTGAACAACATTCGTTGTTGGCTTATCAGATATTTCGGGATGAAGTGATGGACGGTGGTTTCTGCCAGTTGATCCAGAATGGTTATGGCGGATATATCTTTGCTAATCCTTTTGCCAAGGTAATGCGGCTTTGGAAAATTGGTGATTTGAGTAAATTGGTATATGCAGCTAAGAAGATATATGATGGACATCGTGAAGATTTGGAGTGTGAACGTACGGATGAAGAGTTTATGGCGATGTACGAGCAATACGAAGTTTTTGATGATTTGGAAGATGAATTTTTGGAAAAAGAAGAAGAATATACAACGTTGGTTGCCAATTATGTAGATGAACATTTAGATTTATTTGCAAAAATAATAAAGTAAGTGTTGCAGTATTTTTTTAGTTACTGCATTTATATTATGTAAAATGGATTTTATATCTTTGCAAACTCTAAAAAATAAATGTTTATGAAACAATTGAAATTCTTGATGGTGGCCTTAACCTTATTAATGGGCATTTCTTTAACTTCATGTATGGGAGATAGCGATCCTACTGTAGGGGGAACTTTTATTATGAAGACGGTAAGTACGTATCCCTATACGTTTAGATTTACTAATAGTGAGGTCAATTATGTAGCTGCAAATAGTAGTGAATTAATGGCAAATACAAATTTAAAGTTGAGTACAGGTGATATTGTACAGATAGCATGGTCATATAATTCAGAAGAACAGCCTGTAACTGAAGCTACCAAAGAAGTGAAAGTACAAGTTTCAGGAATCCAAAATTTAAGTACAAGTGCTGAGTGTTGGTCTCTTGAAGATGATGGTGCAGAATCCGGATATCAGAATGCAACAATAACTAAAATAGGTTTTATTAATGATTATGGAATGAGCGATAATAATGGTATCGGTTTCTTTGATAAAAATATTATAGTAATACCGGTTGTATTCTTGGCTAAGTCTACAGACATAAGTAAATACAACTTTACGTTGATATTTGATAGGTCTCAGGCTAAAGCGGAAGATACAGAAATGGCTTTGTATTTGCGTTATAGAACAGAAGAAGAAAAGCCATCAGATGTGGCTAATATATATAAAGCTTTTGATATATCATCTGCATTGAATGATTTTGAGGGTCTAACCGATAAAAAACCGACTAAGATTAAGATTTATGCATTTGAATCTACCAAGTCCGGTTCAAATAGTTTGGAAGATGGTAAGTTATCTGAGCCCTACGAAGTGGAATATAAATTTGACGAATAGTAATTGAACTACAAAGAATTAATTCATATAGCAATTCAATTGATTTCCTCTCCGGTTCGTGCTTGGGAGGAAATTCGTTTGCAAGAGGATAGGCGGAAAGTATTTACAGCTTTTGTCTATCCTATGATTGGTTTATGCGGGTTGTCCGTTTTCATCGGTTCATTGTTGGTGAAGGGATGGGATGGTCCGGAAAGTTTTCAATATGCCATGACGCAATGTTGTGCGGTGGCTGTATCTTTATTTGGAGGATATTTTTTAGCTGCTTATCTTATCAATGGGTTGTGCGTTCGTATGTTTCAGATGAACAATGATATGCTTTTGACGCAACAGTTTGCGGGATATGCGTTGGTGGTGCCTTTTTTGCTCCAAATTATTATCGGTGTACTACCGGATTTTAATATTATAGCGTTGTTGCTTCAATTTTACATTGTCTATGTGGTGTGGGAAGGAAGTATTGTTTTGATGGATGTAACGGAAAAAGACCGTTTACGTTTCACAATTCTTTCCTCTATTTTGTTAATAGCTTGTCCGGTAGTGATACAATTCGTCTTTAATAAGCTGACGGTAATGTTAAATTGATTGGTTTATGAAACAAGCTCCTGTAAATATTAAAAATAAGCGTGCTACATTTGACTATGAACTGGTAGATACTTATACTGCGGGTATTGTACTCACAGGTACGGAAATCAAATCTATTCGGTTGGGCAAAGCGAGCTTGGTAGATACATTCTGCTATTTTGCTAATGGCGAACTGTGGGTGAAGAATATGCATATTGCCGAGTATTTTTACGGTTCGTACAATAATCATAATGCGCGTAGGGAGCGCAAACTTTTGTTGAATAAGAAAGAATTGGGAAAGCTGATGCGTGGAACAAAAGATCCCGGTTTTACCATTGTACCTGTGCGTTTGTTTATCAATGAAAAAGGATTGGCAAAAGTTGTTGTAGCTCTTGCCAAAGGTAAGAAGCAATATGACAAACGAGAATCCCTTAAAGAAAAAGATGACAAGCGTGACATGGCACGTATGTTCAAGCGGTAAGACAAAATTTGAAGTATAAGTGTGAAGCATAAGGTATATAATATCACATTATATCTTATAATATTGTTGCTTATATCTTATGCTTCACACTTATACTTTATATTTTATACCTTATAACAGTGGCTTCTATTGAAAAGTTGGTGCGTGAGCGCATCTTGATTTTAGATGGTGCGATGGGCACCATGATACAACAATATAACTTAACGGAGGAAGACTTCCGTGGTGAGTATTTTGCTCATGTCTCAGGGCAATTGAAGGGTAATAATGATTTACTTTGTCTGACCCGCCCCGATATAGTACAGGATATCCATCGTAAATATTTAGTGGCAGGTGCTGATATTATTGAAACGAATACTTTCAGTTCTACTCGTGTTAGCATGGCTGATTATCATGTGCAGGAATATGTGCGTGAAATAAATAGTACTGCCGTAAAATTGGCACGTGAAGTAGCCGATGAATTTACTGCTCTTACTCCTGATAAACCACGCTTTGTGGCTGGTTCCATCGGCCCTACCAATAAAACCTGTTCTATGAGTCCTGATGTAAATAACCCGGCATTCCGCGCTTTGAGTTATGATGAACTGGCTACTGCCTATCGTGAACAGATGGAGATTATGCTTGAAACAGGTATAGATGCTCTGTTGATAGAAACTATTTTTGATACGTTGAATGCGAAAGCGGCTATTTATGCTGCCGAACAGGCGATGGATTTTACCGGTATTCATGTTCCTTTGATGCTATCGGTTACAGTTTCCGATACTGGAGGACGTACTCTTTCAGGGCAAACTTTAGAAGCTTTTCTGGCTTCTGTACAACATGCGGATATTTTCTCTGTCGGTCTGAACTGTTCTTTCGGTGCACATCAGTTGAAACCTTTTCTCGAACAGCTTGCTGTACGTGCTCCTTATTATATAAGTGCTTATCCCAATGCCGGCTTGCCGAATGGCTTAGGAACATACGATCAGACTCCTATCGAAATGGCCAATGAAATTGGAGAGTATATTCATGAAGGGTTAGTAAATATTATTGGTGGATGTTGTGGTACTACTGACGAATATATTGCCGAATATTCGGCTCTGATTGTCGATGTTGCTCCACATATACCTGTTCCAAAAACAGATAATCTTTGGCTGTCGGGTTTGGAACTTTTGGAAGTGAAACCTGAAAACAACTTTATAAATGTAGGTGAACGTTGTAATGTTGCCGGTTCGCGTAAGTTTCTGCGATTGATAAACGAGAAAAAGTACGATGAAGCTCTGAGTATTGCCCGCCAGCAAGTGGAAGATGGTGCACAGGTCATTGATATCAATATGGATGATGGTTTGCTGGATGCCAAGGAAGAAATGACTATTTTCCTAAATCTTATTGCTTCCGAACCGGAAATTGCGCGTGTTCCTGTGATGATAGACTCTTCCAAATGGGAAGTGATTGTTGCTGGTTTGAAATGCCTGCAAGGAAAATCCATCGTTAATTCTATTTCTTTGAAAGAAGGGGAAAAAAAATTTCTGGAGCATGCCCGTCTCATAAAACAATATGGTGCAGCTGTTGTGGTAATGGCATTTGATGAGAAAGGACAGGCGGATACTTTTGAACGCAAGATTGAAGTTTGTGAACGGGCTTATCACCTTTTGGTGGATAAGATAGGTTTTAATCCTCATGATATTATTTTTGATCCGAATGTGCTTGCAGTAGCTACAGGTATGGAGGAACATAATAATTATGCGGTCGACTTTATTCGTGCTGCAGGTTGGATACGGAAAAATCTATTTGGTGCACATGTGAGTGGAGGTGTCAGTAACCTTTCGTTCTCATTTCGTGGTAATAATTATATCCGTGAGGCGATGCATGCCGTATTCCTTTATTATGCAATCCGTGAGGGGATGGATATGGGTATTGTAAATCCCGCGACTTCTGTGATTTATACGGATATCTCTGCTGATATTTTAGAACGTATCGAGGATGTGGTTCTCAATCGCCGACCGGATGCTGCCGAGCGATTGATTGAGGTTGCTGAGCGTCTGAAAATAGAGATGGAAGCTGCGAAAAAAACAGATTCGAATGATAGCTCTCGGCATTCAACTTTCAATTCTCAACTTGCTTGGCGTGAGGGGACCACATTGGAAGAACGTTTAAAATATGCTTTGACGAAAGGTATCGGTGATTATTTGGAAGAAGACCTTACTGAGGCTTTGGATAAGTACCCTAAAGCTGTGGATATTATCGAGGGACCATTAATGGAGGGTATGAAACATGTCGGTGATTTATTTGGTATCGGTAAGATGTTTCTTCCACAAGTAGTGAAGACTGCTCGTATCATGAAGAAAGCGGTTGCCATTTTGCAACCGATCATTGAATCGGAAAAGCAGGAAGATGCCACTTCTGCTGGCAAAGTTTTGCTTGCAACCGTAAAAGGTGATGTACACGATATCGGTAAGAATATAGTTGCAGTCGTGATGGCTTGTAATGGTTACGAGATAATCGACTTGGGAGTAATGGTGCCTGCTGAAACCATTGTACAACGTGCAATAGATGAAAAAGTAGATATGATTGGATTGAGTGGTTTGATTACTCCTTCATTGGACGAAATGGTACATGTGGCTTTTGAGTTGGAAAAAGCCGGAGCCGATATACCTTTATTGATAGGAGGGGCTACTACATCTCCTTTGCATACTGCACTGAAGATAGCTCCCGTTTATCATGCTCCGGTGATTCATCTGAAAGATGCCTCTCAGAATGCGACTGTGGCGGCACGCTTGATGAACCCAAAGCAGAAAGCAAAGTTAGTAGAAGATTTATCGATGAAATATCAACAATTACGTGAGAAAAACGAGGAGAGACAGGTTGATACAGTTTCTTTGGAAAAAGCTAAAAAAAATAAGTTGAACCTGTTTTGATTGATGAAAGCAAGAATTAAATAAATGGGCATTTAGTAGTTGTATTTGCTAAATGTCCATTTTTTCTCCAAATAATATCCATTAACAGCTCTTCCGTTTTTGATAGGTTCATAGTTTATATGATTTTCTACATTTAAGTTTACTTATTCTATAAATGTAGAAAATCTATGAACATATATTCTAAATGATATTTATTTAGATAAGTTTAATGAAATTAGAGTGTTTAGATACTGATTTCTTGAGATGTACTGTCTTATCTTTACTCCTTAATTTTTTTCTTATACTGTTCAAATCGTAATGTTATATCCCTGACGAAATTATATGTTTCTATTCCACGGAAATAACCATTTTTACAGACAGGATCAGTAAAATACTCTTCGTTGCTTTTCAGCAGGATGAAATTTTCTACATTATCGCGCCAAACATATTTGTTCTTTCCGTATTTCTCAGCCAGAGCCATAGCATCCAATACGTGTCCAATACCGGAGTTGTAAGATGCCAATACGAAGTTCAGTCTCTCCTCTGGGGGAACTGCAGAAAAACTTCTGGCAGTGGCAGCGATATATTTTACTGCTGCTTTGATGTTTTCTTCAGGGTTATGTTCTTTGCCCGGCGGTACTCCCATGGCTCGTGCGGTAGTCGGCATCAGTTGCATCAGTCCTTTGGCGCCTGCCCATGATACTGCCGTAGAATCGAAATTGGATTCTGTATAGGCCAACGATGCCAATAGACGCCAATCCCAATTGATTTCAGGGGCATATTTCTTGAATAAATGATCGTAATGAGAGATTTTTCCTTCTCGTAAGGATAAGATAGGAGAGTGAGGAATAGCTTTGCTGATTTCAAAATAACGTTTCATACTTGCTGTATAAGCAGGCGAAGTCATATTTTCTTCATGCCATTTGTTAGCTGCTGCTGCCAGTTGTGGACAGTTCCTTCTTACAGCCCATGAAGCACGTTGATCAAAACTTATAGAAAGGCTAATGTTTAGGTGGGGATAATAAGTCGTATTTAATTGTGCTACATCATTGTCGGCTACAGTATAAGATATCTTTCCTTGTGAAACCTGAGTAATCAAATCTTCCACAGTAATACTATCGTTGGTTACTTTATGAATATTTATTCCTCCTCCAAGTTCTTTGTCAAGGTTCACTAAACGATCGTAATACTTACCTGGTTTTACATATATGTCTTTCCCGATAAGTTCTGTAACGTCTTTCAGAGGTTTAGTACGTCCATCGGTACGTTGTACAATAACTTGATGAGTAATTACTTCTTCACCACAGTAAATCAGACTGTCTTTCCATTCCTTTGTAATGGGTAGGTTATAAGCAATAAGATCACCTTCACCTGTAAGGAGTTTTTCTATGAGATCATGTACGTTTTTGGCAACCTTAATTTTTAGATTTATCCCAAGACTTTTGGCAAATTGCTCACTTAATTCGTATTGAAAACCCATGTCTTGTCCACGGTAAATAAAATAGGAAGTAGAACTGTATAATGTCAATACTATCAACTCTCCACTATCCTTTATTTGTTGCAAGTCATCACCACTTTCTTCTACAGCGGCATTATGACTACCACGGCATCCTGAAATGCAACATATTATCATCATTGACAATATCGTCCATAATCCGCTTCTCTTTTTCATGGTACAGCAATTAATATCTGATACTTAATATCTATCTTAAGTGTTTCTTAATATACATCGTGAGTATATCAATTGCCACTTGGTTGTTACCACCTTCCGGAACAATGAGGTCAGCATACCTCTTACAAGGCTCAATGAATTGCAAATGCATTGGTTTTAGAATACGGGTATAACGTTCCATTACAGCCTCGGCGGTACGTCCACGTTCAATCACGTCCCGTTGGATAACGCGGATAAGGCGTTCATCGGGATCTGCATCTACAAAAATCTTGAGATCCATCATGCTACGAAGTTTTTTGTCGCATAAAGCAAGGATACCTTCAATGATAATCACTTCACGTGGTTCGATATGGATGGTTTCGGGCTGACGGGTACATGTCAGATACGAATAAGTGGGTTGTTCGATGCTTTTACCATCGCGCAACATGGAAACGTGTTTGGACAGAAGATTCCATTCGAATGCATCGGGATGGTCGAAATTGATATTCTGCCGTTCTTCCACAGGTACGTGGCTACTGTCTTTATAGTAAGAATCTTGCGGCAATAATACCACTTCACCTACAGGGAGACTTTCAATAATTTTACGTACGACGGTGGTCTTTCCCGAACCTGTTCCGCCTGCAATTCCTATTATTAACATCCGTTTAAGTGTATATTTGAAACAAAACCAGTATTTTTGCAGTTGTTAAATACAGCCGCTTCGGCTGACAAATATAGATATAAATCATTTAAATAACAAAGTTATGGTCAAGCACATTGTTTTATTTAAGCTGAAAGATGAGGCTTCGGCTGAGGAAAAGTTAGCGGCAATGAATAATTTTAAGGAAGCTATTGAAGCGCTTCCTGCTAAAATTTCCGTTATTCGTAAGATTGAAGTTGGATTAAATATCAATCCTGCTGAAGCTTGGAGTATTGCTTTGTATAGTGAGTTTGACACATTGGATGATGTGAAGTTCTATGCTACACATCCCGAACATGTGGCTGCTGGTAAACTTATTGCAGGTGTGAAAGAAAGTCGTGCTTGCGTAGATTACGAAGATTAAATTAGCAATAAATGAACCAAAAATTAGAAATGAAGAAAATATTATTCTCTACTTTTTTGTTGCTTCTCGCTATTGTGGTGCAAGCGCAGATACACGAACCTGTTAAATTCAAATCGGAGTTGAAAACTTTACCAGCAGGTGAAGCCGAAATTGTGTTTACCGGTGTGATTGATAAAGGTTGGCATGTTTACTCTACCGATCTGGGTGATGGGGGACCTATTTCGGCCACTTTTAATACTGAGAAACTTTTTGGTGTTGAGTTGGTAGGTAAGCTGAAACCCGTTGGAAAGGAAATATCCGCGTTCGATAAGTTGTTTGAAATGAAGGTGCGTTATTTTGAGAATACAGCACAATTTGTTCAGCAGTTGAAATTGACAGGGGGTATTTACGAAATAGATGGTTATTTGGAATATGGTGCATGTAATGATGAGAATTGTTTACCACCTACTCAAGTGCCATTCAACTTTTCCGGTAAGGCTGAAGGTGAGACTTCTAAGGAAATTTTAGTCGCTCCACAAACAGAGAGTCAGCCTGTGACACAACAAGTTATTACGAAAACTGTTGCGGATACCGCTTCTGTTGTAGCTATCGGTGGGGGGGATGGAATTACTGGAATAAATGTTTCCGATGGAGATATTGATCTTTGGAAACCGGTTATCAATGATTTACATATGTTGGGAGAAACTACTTCCCAGGAGAATATGTCATGGATTTATATCTTCATTACTGGTTTTCTCGGTGGATTGTTAGCGTTGTTCACTCCCTGTGTATGGCCTATCATACCGATGACGGTGAGCTTCTTCTTGAAACGTAGTAAAGACAAGAAAAAAGGTGTTCGTGATGCGTGGACATATGGTGCGTCCATCGTAGTGATATACGTTACCTTAGGACTAGCTATTACGTTGATCTTTGGTGCTAGTGCACTGAATGCGCTTTCAACGAATGCAGTTTTCAATATCCTGTTTTGTTTGATGTTGGTAGTGTTTGCTGCTTCTTTTTTCGGAGCGTTTGAAATAACTCTTCCCTCCAAATGGAGTAACGCAGTAGATAGCAAGGCTGAAAAAACAAGTGGCTTGCTCAGTATTTTCCTGATGGCATTCACGCTTTCATTAGTATCTTTTTCTTGTACAGGTCCTATTATCGGTTTCTTGTTGGTACAAGTTTCTACGACTGGTAGTGTGGTAGCTCCGGCTATTGGTATGTTGGGTTTTGCTATCGCATTGGCATTGCCGTTCACATTGTTTGCATTATTCCCGTCATGGTTGAAGTCTATGCCTAAGTCAGGAGGTTGGATGAATGTTATTAAAGTGACACTCGGTTTCCTTGAACTTGCATTTGCGTTGAAGTTCCTTTCTGTTGCCGATTTGGCTTATGGCTGGCGTATCCTTGACCGTGAAACGTTTCTTGCTTTATGGATTGTACTGTTTGCTCTGCTCGGTTTCTATTTGTTGGGTAAAATTAAGTTTCCGCACGATGATGACGATAATAAGGTCAGTGTGCCGCGTTTTTTCATGGCTTTGACTTCTTTGGCATTTGCTGTTTATATGGTTCCCGGTTTATGGGGAGCACCGTTGAAGGCAGTCAGTGCTTTTGCGCCGCCTATGCAGACACAGGATTTCAATCTGTACAATAATGAGGTACATGCCCAGTTTGATGATTATGATCTTGGTATGGAGTATGCTCGTTTGCATGGCAAGCCCGTAATGCTGGATTTCACTGGTTATGGTTGTGTGAATTGTCGAAAGATGGAACTTGCTGTATGGACAGATCCGAAGGTGAGCGATATCATCAATAACGATTATGTGCTTATCACGCTTTATGTAGATAATAAAACTCCGCTCACTTCTCCTGTGAAGATTATGGAAAACGGAAAAGAACGTACTTTACGTACAGTAGGCGATAAGTGGAGTTATTTGCAACGAGTTAAGTTCGGTGCCAATGCACAACCGTTCTATGTGCTGATTGACAATGAAGGCAGACCACTTAATAAGTCATATTCTTATGATGAGGATATTCCCAAATATATAGAATTCTTGCAAACAGGTTTGGAAAATTATAAGAAAGAGAAAGTTAATCAAGAATGAAACATATTGTAGATATCGATACGTGGGAACGCCGGGATAATTTCGGTTTTTTCCGGAGTTTCGTAAATTCCTGGTATTCCATTACCACTGAAATTGATTGTACTGAAGCACGTTCCGCAGCAAAAATTGCGGGACGTTCCTTTTTTCTCTACTACTTATATGCTGTGCTTCGTGCCGCCAATGAGGTAGTAGAGCTCCGTTATCGTATAGATAAGGAAGGTCGGGTTATCTATCACGATCAAGTTGATATTATTTCTCCGATAGCAGTTCCCGGAAAGACTTTTTATACGGTTCGTATCCCTTATCACGAAGATTTTGAGAGCTTTTATACAGAGGCTTATGCTCTGATAACGAATATCCCGGAAGACGGTGATCCTTATGGGGCGGAGAAAACTTTGATAAAACATGGAGACTATGATGTAGTGCATCTGAGTGCAGTTCCCAAAATGTTCTTTACTGCCACTACTTATACGCTTGCCGAAGTTGGAAACGGATGTAACTACCCTTTGATGACAGCAGGTAAGGCCGTTCTTCGTGAAGGTAGGTTGGTATTTCCTTTATCTATTTATGTGAATCATGCTTTTGTAGACGGTTCGCATTTAAGTACATTCTTTGAAAAAATCGAACAATATCTTAGGGAAATTTCACGTGGATAATCTCTATAGAAACAAGTTTACCGCTTGTAAAAAGTAGAAAATAACGTTTAATTCAGCGTATTACAGATTTATTACAGAATTTATCTTTAGCTTTGTAGTCATAACTAATAGCCAATGATGAATTTGATTAATAAGAATGTAGAAATAAAGAAAAATAATTTTCGAAGGAAAATTGTTTCTGTATTCGTTATGTTATGCGTTACGTCCCAATTTTTGCAGGCACAGGAAGAGGATTTTACCAGTTGGCTTAATGCTGGTTTCGAATATAAAGTGAAACCAGCATTTGTTATATCTACTGATTTAGAGTGGCGTACTAAGAATGATTTAAATAGAACAGATCGTTGGGGAATAGGAGTAGGGGGAGAGTATCTTTTTTTACCTTTCTTGAAATTTGGTGCCGGATATGAACTGCATTATCGTAACCGGGGTGAAAGTGGATGGGAATTTCGTCATCGTTATCGTGTGGATGGAACGCTTTCTACGCATTTGCAGCATCTCAAGTTATCATTACGGGAACGTTTGCAGCATACCTTTGATGGAGAAAATGATGAATTCCGTCTGCGTTCACGTTTCAAATTAGCTTATGATATACCGAAATGTAAGCTGGAACCTTATGTCTCGGTAGAAATATATAACGGGTTAAATTTTGGAGAACATTTTAATGTACAGCGTATGCGTTATCGGACAGGATTGAGCTTTGAGGTAACAGACAATTGGGATACAGAGGTTTTCTATTGTCGTCAGTGGCAACGTGACAGACAGAAAAATATAGTAGGGATAGAATGTTCGTATAGTTTTTAGAATGTGTCTCGTCTTTCGGATTTCTTCTTCCGATACTCTTTTTTAAGATAGAAATTGAAGCCGGCATATACCTGTAATGTACCGAAGCCATTGTTCAGTGAGAAGTTCTTCCGATAGTAATCGTATGTTCTACCTACAAACGAGCTACCCACGAAATATTTACTATTATTATATACTATTCCGGCTCTTACAATGAAGTCAATATTGATATTTTTGTACCATTCGTTTTTTTCTCCTTCTGCTTTTTCAATCCGGGATGTTTTATATGCCACAGCAGGATTGACTGATAGACATGCAAGACAATTTCGTGCAAATACCCAGTTGTAGGCATAACCGAAATTGAGACTGAGATTGGTGTACTTTATGTGCTTTACTTTCATACCCGAATTCATCGTTTCTCGGATAATTTCCGGTAATAAGGTATAGTCAAAGTTCAGATTATGCGTAGATACCGATAGTCCCGCGATAAATGATCCGGCATTTCTGCGTTGGTTGGTAGATTGGCTGAAAGCTGCTGGATAAGAGAAACGTCGGTTATTGAAAATATAGTATAAATTTAATCCCTTCATATCTACTTTCAATCCTCTGAAATCTTCTGAGTAGTCCGAAGGGATATTTGAAAAGCCGGTTACTTTATGTATTTTATAATCATTACCTGTACGACGGTAGAAAATGTCTACTCCTAACTTTGAACTGTAAAGGCTGAGGTCAAATTCTGTTCCTTTCTTTTTCCCACTTTTTTTTCCGAGAAGTGCTTCTGTGTCTACTGACCATCCCAGGAATATCCAGCGCCATCCGAAATAAACACCGATCTTGTTATGAGGTTTAGGAGAGAGGCGTAATCGTTGAGGTTCAGGAATGATGCTTGATATTGAGTAATATTCATAATTTGTGAAGTGGTCGAGCATCAGAGCATAATTATATCGGTTAGGACTGATATAGGTCGTATCGAAATTACTGAAATTAAGGAATTTCTTAATACCCTTTTTGAACCTTTTCTGATGTGTTTCCGGTTGGATACTATCGTTTGCAACGAGAACACTAACTTCATTCTGAGCAAATAAAGGTAGCGGTAACAGTATCCATAAACAGAAAATAAATCTTTTCAGCATCATTTCCAGTCAGTGTAAAATTTTCTTGTAGACGAAGATAGGTAAAAACACTCTATTAGACAAGTATCCTTTTCTATTTCTCGAATTTTACATACGTTTATGATATTGTAATGGTACGTCATGAAGTCCTTCACATGATGGAAGGAAATAGTTATTCTGAGATTTCGTTGAAAGAAGCAATTATTAAGAAGTTTGGTAAACATCGGCGTTTTTATATTTGTTCGATAGAAGATATGGATACTGATACTCTTATTGGGTTTCTTAAAGAAGAAGGAAAATTTATGTCGTCTGATGATGGCTTCGCGGTTAATATAACGAAAATGTGCAATCATTCATTGGGTTGTTGCAATGAAAGATTGCTTTTATTTCTCATTACAACTTTTTTATTCTATTGAAAGAATATGCAATTGTTCTTTTTATATTTGTTGCCGAAAACATAAATACAAATGATTGTTACTTTAGAAAACAAACAATTTCAAACACGTTATAATATGAAAAAACTACGTTTAATTTTATTCTTATTTTGTTGTTCCTTGTGCTTATGGGGACAAGACCGGGTAACAGTGATACAAAATGATTTTTTAGGTAATAATCCTCACCGGATTTTAGTAGTCTCTCATCGTGCTGACTGGCGTAATGCACCGGAAAATTCTTTGCAAGCTATCCGGAACAGTATTGCTATGGGGGTAGATATGGTAGAAATAGATTTAAAAAAGACTAAAGATGGATATTTGGTTTTAATGCACGATAACTCAATAAATCGTACGATGACTGGGAAAGGTGCGGTTGAAGATTATACTTTGGCCGAACTGAAAACAATGCGGTTGAAGAATGGGGCGGGATGTAAAACGCGGCATCAGATACCTACTTTTGAGGAAGTGATGGAATTATGTAAAGGTAAGGTTATGGTGAATGTAGACAAAGGATATGATTATTTTAAAGAAGCTTACGAGATATTGAAAAAGACCGGGACGGTAAATCAATGTGTTATGAAAGCCTCGTTACCTTATGAACGGGTAAAGGCGGAAAATGGAGATGTTTTGGATAAAATGATTTTTATGCCTGTCATCAATGTAAGTAGAAAAGGTGCGGAAGCTGTTATTGATAGTTATATAACTCATTTAAAACCAAAAGCATTTGAATTGATTTTTAATGATGATGGTCCAGAAGTACAACGCTTAATAAAGAAAGTCTACGATAGTGGTGCTAAGATTTTTATTAATACCCTTTGGCCGGAACTTTGCGGAGGACATGATGATGACCGTGCGGTAGAACTGCAACAACCTGATGAAAGTTGGGGCTGGGTTATAGAACAAGGTGTTAAGCTAATTCAGACAGATCGTCCGGTATTATTATTGCAATATTTGAAAGAAAAAGGATTGCACGAATAAGTGTAGGAAATAAAGGTTGTTATTTTGAAGATTTGTTATCTTTGCTCCATAAAATTAAAGATAGTATGAAGAAGATTATCAATCCATGGAAAAATATGGAAGGTTACAACTGTTTCGGTTGCTCTCCTGATAATGAAGCTGGTGTAAGAATGGAGTTTTATGAAGATGGTGACGAGGTGGTGAGTATTTGGAAGCCGCGTCCGGAATACCAGGGCTGGTTGAATACGCTTCATGGAGGTATCCAGTCGGTATTGTTGGATGAAATATGTGGTTGGGTGGTATTTCGTAAATTGCAAACCGGAGGAGTGACGTCAAAGATGGAAACTCGTTTTCGTAAATCCATATCCACTAATGATACACATGTAGTACTGCGCGCTTTTCTTAAGGAACAAAAGCGTAATATCGCTATTATAGAAGCGAGGCTTTACAACAGTGTGGGAGAACTTTGTACAGAAGCTACGTGTACATATTTTACTTTTCCACAGGAAAAAGCGGAAACAGAAATGTATTTCCATCATTGCGATGTGGAAGCAGAAGAGATTTTGCCACTAATTTGAAAGAAAAAACAATTTTTTTGTGATAAATCCTTGGATATTACGATGGGATACTTTACTTTTGTCGCATTGAAATAAAAAACATGAAGAATATCGTTGCACATCATCACCATCATCATCCTGACGAATAATTCGGTGGGCGTATGAGTGTATGTGTATAACGTAGAACATAGATAACGAGGCTTACCGGATATTGGTAAGTCTCGTTTTTTATTTTCAAGTATTTAGGAAAATAATTTGAATACTATATTTAGTAAATAATTAAATTATAAATAAATAGTTATGTTAAGAATTGCCGTGCAAGCTAAAGGTCGTCTTTATGAGGAGACGATGTCTTTCCTGGAAGAATCGGATATAAAATTGAGTGCAACTAAACGTACGTTGCTGGTACAGTCTTCTAATTTTCCTATCGAAGTGTTGTTCCTTCGGGATGATGACATTCCACAAACAGTGGCGACAGGGGTTGCGGACATTGGTATAGTCGGTGAAAATGAGTTTATGGAGAGAAATGAAGATGCTGAAATTATCAAGCGTCTGGGTTTTAGTAAATGTCGTCTCTCATTGGCTATGCCCAAGGATATTGAATATCCCGGCATAAAATGGTTTGATGGGAAAAAAATAGCAACATCCTATCCCGGTATACTTTCCAGCTATCTGAAAGAGCAAGGGGTAAAAGCTGAGATACATGTGATTACAGGTTCTGTAGAGGTTTCTCCGGGTATCGGTTTGGCCGATGCTATTTTTGATATAGTAAGTTCCGGTTCTACTTTAGTAAGTAATCGTCTGAAGGAAGTGGAAGTCGTGATGAAGTCTGAAGCGTTGCTCATTGGTAATAAGAACATGAGTGAAGATAAGCAAGAGATTTTGAAAGAATTGCTTTTCCGTATGGATGCAGTGAAAACAGCTGAAGATAAAAAATATGTGTTGATGAATGCACCAAAAGATAAGTTGGATAAAATTGTGTCTGTACTTCCAGGTATGAAAAGCCCGACAGTGATGCCATTGGCTCAGGAAGGTTGGTGCTCTGTACATACAGTGCTCGATGAAAAATGTTTTTGGGAGATTATCGGTAAGCTGAAAGCGTTGGGGGCAGAAGGGATTTTGGTATTGCCGATTGAAAAAATGATAATTTAGGAACTTTGCCAGGTGTTGCGTCCCTAAATTCTCATTTATATAATGTTAAAACTGATAGATATGATTTTAATAACCAATCCTGATAAATCACAGTGGACCGAGTTACTGGAACGTCCGGTGATGAATACTGAAAATCTGTTCGATACGGTACGGAATATTATTGACTGCGTAAAGTCTGAGGGTGATCGTGCTGTGTTGAACTTTGAAGAGAAGTTTGATAAAGTGAAGTTGTCTTCCCTGATTGTTACAGATGAAGAACAACAAGAAGCAGAAGTTTTGGTGGGTGAAGAATTGAAAGCCGCCATTCGTCTGGCCAAACAAAATATAGAGATATTTCACGCTGCACAGCGCTTTGAAGGTAAGAAGATAGAAACCCAACCGGGAATAACCTGTTGGCAAAAAGCTGTAGCTATCGAGAAAGTAGGATTGTACATACCCGGAGGTACAGCACCTTTATTTTCCACTGTATTGATGCTTGCCGTTCCGGCCAAGATTGCAGGATGCAAAGAGATAGTTCTCTGTACTCCTCCGGGAAAAGATGGAAAGGTACATCCTGCTGTATTGTTTGCCGCAAAAGTAGCGGGTGTACACCGGATATTCAAAGCTGGTGGCGTGCAGGCCATTGCAGCTATGGCATATGGTACTAAAAGCGTGCCTAAGGTCTATAAAATATTCGGACCAGGTAACCAGTATGTCACAGCTGCCAAACAGTTAGTAAGTTTGCGTGATGTAGCAATAGATATGCCTGCCGGTCCGTCCGAGGTAGAAGTATTAGCGGATGAAACAGCTAATCCTGTATTTGTTGCCGCTGATTTGTTAAGCCAAGCTGAACATGGCGTGGATAGTCAGGCAATGCTGATTACTACTTCTGTAAAGCTGCAACAAGCAGTGAAAGACGAAGTAGAGCGCCAACTTACTTTGTTGCCCCGCAAGGAAATAGCAGAAAAATCACTTGCTAATAGTAAACTTATCGTGGTTCGTGATATGGATGAGGCTATCGAATTGACAAATATCTATGCTCCTGAACATTTGATTATTGAAACTGGTAATTATATGTCTGTGGCAGAACGTATAGTGAATGCCGGTTCGGTATTTTTGGGTTCTTTGACTCCTGAGAGTGCGGGAGACTATGCGTCGGGTACCAATCATACCCTGCCCACCAATGGGTATGCCAAGGCATATAGCGGTGTCAGTCTTGATAGCTTTATACGTAAAATCACATTTCAGGAAATCAAGCCTGAGGGAATACGTATTATAGGAGCTGCCATTGAAGAAATGGCTGCCAATGAGCATCTGGATGCACATAAGAATGCAGTAACCGTAAGGCTTGAAGAGTTGAAACTTAAAAATTAATATTTGATATCGTAAATATCATGATGAAGACATTAGAACAATTGACCCGCCCCAATATCTGGCGTTTAAAACCTTATTCTTCGGCACGAGATGAATATAAAGGTGTAACTGCATCCGTGTTTCTTGATGCCAATGAAAATCCTTATAATTTACCACATAACCGATATCCTGATCCCATGCAGTGGGAACTGAAAAAAGAGTTGGCAAAAATTAAAAAAGTAAGTCCTGAGCATATCTTTTTGGGAAACGGCAGTGATGAAGCGATTGACCTTGTATTTCGTGCTTTCTGCGAACCGCGTATTGATAATGTGGTTGCCATAGACCCTACATACGGTATGTATCAGGTATGTGCGGACGTGAATGATGTGGAATATCGCAAGGTATTGTTGGATGATAACTTCCAGTTTTCGGCAGATAATTTGTTGGCGGCTACAGATGAGTATACGAAACTTATTTTTCTTTGTTCTCCCAATAATCCCACAGGTAATGACTTGCTTCGTAGTGAAATAGAGAAACTACTTTGGAGGTTTGACGGATTGGTAATATTGGACGAAGCATACAACGACTTTTCGGAAGCCCCTTCTTTCCTTGAAGAACTGGATAAGTATCCTAATCTCATCATTCTCCAGACTTTCTCTAAAGCGTGGGGATGTGCTGCTATCCGTTTAGGTATGGCATTTGCCTCACAAGATATTATCACTATTTTTAGTAAGATAAAGTATCCTTATAATGTAAACCAGTTAACACAGAAACAAGCTATTGAAATGTTGCACCGCTATTATGAAATAGAGCGATGGGTGAAGATGTTGAAAGAAGAACGTGAACATTTGGAGGCGGAATTTACAGGATTGCCTTGTACTGTTGAAGTATTTCCGTCAGATGCAAATTTCTTCTTGGCTCGTGTGACAGATGCCGTGACGATTTACAACTATCTGGTAGGCGAGGGTATTATTGTTCGTAACCGTAATTCTATTTCACTTTGTGGAAACTGTTTGCGTGTAACTGTAGGTACTCATGTTGAGAATGAAAAACTGATCGAAGCATTGAAAAAGTATAATATATGAAGAAAGTACTTTTTATAGACCGCGATGGTACACTGGTTGTCGAACCTCCTATAGATTATCAGCTTGATTCGCTCGAAAAGTTGGAATTTTATCCGAAGGTGATGCGCAATCTTGGTTTTATCCGTAGCAAATTGGATTTTGAGTTTGTAATGGTTACCAATCAAGATGGTTTGGGTACGGTTTCTTTTCCGGAAGAGACTTTTTGGCCAGCTCACAACTTGATGATGAAGACATTGGCAGGTGAAGGTATCACTTTTGATGAGGTATGTATTGATCGTAGTATGCCTGAAGATTTTGCACCGACACGTAAACCTCGTACCGGCATGCTTGTTAAATATTTGAATAACCCGGATTATGATTTGACAAACAGTTTTGTAATTGGTGATCGTCTTACGGATGTAGAACTGGCTAAGAACTTAGGATGTAAGGCTATTCTTCTTCAAGAAAATATGAATATACTGAAATCCGGGTTAGAAGGTGGCGGGACGAACTCTGAAGATTTTGGAGAGGTGTGTGTACTCGCAACAAAAGATTGGGATAAAGTGGCTGAATTCCTTTTTGCCGGTGAACGAAAAGCGGAAGTACGCCGCACAACAAAAGAGACAGATATTTATATAGCTCTCAATCTGGATGGAAACGGTCATTGCGACATATATACAGGTTTAGGTTTTTTCGACCACATGTTGGAACAGATCGGTAAGCATGGTGGACTAGACTTGACTATTCATGTGAAAGGTGATTTGGAAGTAGACGAGCATCATACTATAGAAGATACTGCACTTGCTCTCGGTGAATGTCTTTATCAGGCGTTGGGAAACAAGCGGGGAATTGAACGCTATGGATATGCATTACCAATGGATGATTGTCTTTGCCAGGTATGTCTTGATTTTGGTGGGCGTCCGTGGCTGGTATGGAATGCGGAGTTTAAGCGTGAGAGAATAGGAGAGATGCCCACAGAAATGTTCCTGCATTTTTTCAAATCACTGAGTGATACCGCTAGGATGAATCTTAATATCAAAGCAGAAGGACAAAATGAACATCATAAGATAGAAGGTATTTTCAAAGCTTTGGCAAGGGCATTGAAAATGGCAGTAAAGCGAGATATCTATCATTATGAATTGCCAAGTTCCAAAGGAGTATTGTAAATACTCGTTTATCGTCCGTAAATGAACAGGGGGAGTGTCCGATATCGGACACTCCCCCTGTTTTGGCCTTTTCCGGTCATTTGGCACACTCTTTGCTTTTCTTTTCGCGATTATTATTATGCTCAAACATGAAAAACTTTTTTTTACTTGCAGTTTATTTTTTTATACCGTCGGTGCTTTTTGCGCAAAACGATTCGATGGTGCATGAACGCGACATTACTTTGGCAGAAGCCATTGCATTGGCGCGTACTCAGTCTGTAGATGCTGCTGTCGCTTTAAATGAATTGAAGACCGCTTATTGGGAATATCGTACATTTCGTGCGGATTTATTACCCGAAGTGAATTTTACGGGTACATTACCTAATTATAATAAATCCTACAGTGCTTATCAGAATTCGGATGGTTCTTATAGTTTTGTCCGTAATAATACACTGGGACTATCTGGTACATTGTCTATAGACCAAAATATTTGGTTCACAGGAGGTAAACTGTCTTTGGCCTCTTCACTTGATTATCTCAAACAGTTGGGCTCTAACGGAGATAAACAATTTATGTCCGTCCCTATTAGCCTTGAGTTGACACAACCCATTTTTGGTGTGAACAATTTGAAGTGGAACCGTCGTATTGAACCTGTCCGCTACGCCGAGGCAAAAGCTGCATTTATCTCTGCTACGGAAGAAGTGACAATGAAGACCATCACTTACTTCTTTCAGCTATTGTTGGCTAAAGAAGCATTGGCCACAGCACAGCAAAACAAAGAAAATTCAGACCGTCTTTATGAAGTAGCGATTGCTAAACGCAAGATGGGACAGATTTCTGAGAATGATTTGTTGCAACTCAAGTTGAATGCATTGCAAGGAAAAGCGGATGTGACGGAAGCAGAAAGTAACCTGAATGCAAAAATGTTTCAGCTCCGTTCTTTCCTTGGGGTATCCGAACAGGAAGGACTAAATCCTGTATTGCCAGCTTCTGTTCCTAACATAAAAATGGCGTATGATTATGTGTTGAATAAAGCGTTGGAACGTAATTCATTTGCCCAAAACATCCGTCGCCGTCAGTTGGAAGCCGATTACGAAGTGGCTACTGCCCGTGGAAACCTACGGAGTATCGACCTTTTCGCCAGTGTCGGTTACACGGGGCAAAACCAAGAACTCTCTTCTGCTTATCAGGATCTGCTGGATAACCAGATAGTGAAAGTAGGTGTGAAAATTCCTATCCTTGACTGGGGAAAACGTCGCGGAAAGGTTCGGGTAGCCAAGAGTAACCGTGAAGTCGTTTTATCTAAGCTCCGTCAGGAACAAATGGATTTTAATCAGGATATATTCTTGTTGGTGGCCAATTTCAATAATCAGGCACAACAATTGGGAATAGCGGCAGAAGCGGACATCATCGCTGAAAAACGTTACAAGACAAGTGTAGAGACATTTATGATTGGTAAGATCAGTACGCTTGATCTGAATGATGCCCAAAATTCAAAAGATGAAGCACGCCAGAAGCATATCTCGGAACTTTATTATTATTGGTACTATTTTTACCAGCTCCGTAGTCTGACGCTTTGGGATTTTGAGCGGAATACAGAGTTGGAGGCGGATTTTGAAGATATCATTAAAGGATAATCGTCACAACAGATTACGTGAATTTATACCGATTATAAGGAAAAATGATAAAAATCCGTATAAATCTGCGTATTCTATTGTGAAATCGTTACTTTTGTCCAATACAAACTACAAATATTTATGATACTGATAGTAGATGATGATAGTGCCGTACGCTCTTCACTTAGTTTTATGTTGAAGCGTGCCGGTTATAATGTGAAAGTAGTTTCTGGTCCTCGTGAAGCTATTGATATAGTCCGTGCTGAGGCTCCTGCGTTGATATTGATGGATATGAACTTTACCCTTTCCACTACAGGAGAGGAAGGACTTACGCTGTTGAAACAAGTAAAAGTATTCCGTCCAGAAGTTCCTGTTATTCTGATGACTGCTTGGGGAAGTATTCAGCTTGCCGTACAAGGTATGCAGGCGGGTGCTTTCGACTTTATCACCAAACCGTGGAACAATGCTGCTTTATTGCAAAGGATTGAAACTGCTTTGGAACTGACCGCTGCTCCGAAAGAAGTGCTGGAAGAGCAAAGTAACGTTCTGAACCGCAGTCATATCGTTGGTAAATCTCAGGGATTGATGGAAGTTTTGAATACCGTGGCACGCATAGCTCGCACCAATGCTTCCGTATTGATTACAGGAGAGAGTGGTACGGGTAAGGAATTGATTGCCGAAGCCATCCACATCAATAGTCAGCGAACGAAACAACCTTTTGTGAAAGTTAATCTTGGTGGTATCTCCCAGAGTTTGTTTGAGAGTGAAATGTTCGGTCATAAGAAAGGTGCGTTCACTGATGCCAGTGCTGACCGTATCGGGCGGTTTGAGATGGCAAACAAAGGCACTATCTTCCTGGACGAAATAGGTGATCTTGATCTCTCTTGCCAGGTAAAACTGCTGCGTGTGCTTCAGGATCAGACATTCGAGGTGCTGGGCGACAGCCGTCCTCGTAAAGTGGATGTCCGTGTAGTTTCAGCTACTAATGCCGACTTGCGTAAGATGGTTTCCGAACGGACTTTCCGTGAAGACCTTTTCTATCGTATCAATCTGATTACTGTAAAGCTTCCATCCTTGCGCGAACGTCGTGAAGATATTCCTTTGTTGGCGCGTCACTTTGCCGACCGTCAGGCTGAAATCAACGGACTGCCCCGTACCGATTTCTCAGCGGATGCATTGAACTTCCTTTCACGTCTGCCTTTTCCGGGCAATATCCGTGAACTGAAAAATCTAGTGGAACGTACAATTCTGGTTAGCGGCAAATCTGTGTTGGATGCTTCTGATTTTGACGCGCAGTATTTACGCCATGACGAGCCAGCTAAAGCGGCTGAAGGAACTTCATTTGCCGGAATGACACTTGATGAAATAGAGCGGCAAACTATTCTGCAAGCGTTGGAACAACATAAGGGTAACCTCAGTCAGGTAGCTTTATCATTGGGCATCAGCCGTGCCGCACTCTATCGCCGTTTGGAGAAATACAATATAATCGCTTAATTACATGCGCATTAAATTCTTCTTCTTTATTCTCGTCCTCTTTCTACTCGGTTTGGGTGGAGCGTTGCTATATCTGGCGGGAGGGATGCAAGTCACTCACCTGTATATAGTAGAAGGACTCATTGCATTCATTTTGATTTATCTTCTTGTGTTCTACCGTAAGATTGTAAAGCCCATGAATACCATCGGTAACGGTATGGAATTACTGCGTGAACAGGATTTCAGCAGCCGTCTTAGCCTGGTGGGGCAGTATGAAGCCGATCGTATTGTGAATATCTTCAACCGGATGATGGAGCAATTGAAGAATGAACGGCTGAGAATGCGCGAACAGAACCATTTCCTGGATTTATTAATACAGGCTTCTCCGATGGGAGTTATCATCACTACATTAGACGGTGACATTTCCCAATTGAACCCCATGGCATTGAAGATGCTGGGTGTCCGCTTGGAAGAAGCGATGGATAAGCAACTGGAACTAGTGGATTCTCCGTTAGCGGTCGAGTTATCTGATATTCCCAAAGATACCACGGCGGTCATTCGCCTGAATGACGCTAATATCTATAAATGTACTCATTCTTCTTTTATAGACAGAGGTTTCAAGCATCCTTTCTATTTGATTGAACGCATGACGGAAGAAGTGATGCGCGCAGAAAAACGTGCTTATGAAAAGGTGATCCGTATGATTGCCCACGAAGTGAATAATACGACGGCAGGCATAACTTCCACACTAGATACGGTGGAGCAAGCGCTTTCTACCGAAGAAGGGATGGAAGATATTTGTGATGTGATGCGTGTATGTACGGAACGTTGTTTTTCCATGAGCCGGTTCATCACCCGTTTTGCCGATGTGGTGAAGATACCCGAACCGACCGTAGCTCCTGTCCAGCTGAATGAGTTGGCGGCTATGTGTAAACGTTTCATGGAAGGTATGTGTAACGATCGTAACATTAATTTACGTTTAGAATGTGATCCTGAAATCGGTAAGGTGCGTCTGGATGCTTCCCTTTTTGAGCAGGTTTTGGTGAATATCATCAAGAATGCAGCCGAGAGTATTGAGGGGGTAACTGAAAAGTCAATAGAACATGGCGAAATCATAGTAAGGACCATTGCTCCCGCTTCCATAGAAGTCGTTGACAATGGTCCTGGAATTAGTAAAGAGGCCGAAGCTAAACTCTTCAGCCCCTTCTTTTCCACCAAGCCGAACGGGCAGGGAATTGGCCTGGTGTTTATTAGGGAAGTGCTGAGTCGTCATGGTTGTGCCTTCTCCCTGCGTACTTACAATGATGGGCTGACTCGTTTCCGTATATTGTTTAATGACTGATTATTTTTTCCACTCCTTTGCATACTCATCCAATATTCTTTTGATGCCCTGGCCGATGATGACATAGTCTTTTTCGTTCAGATTGGCAAGCGAGGCACGTATACTCCATTCCGGCCCATCGAAACCGCCACCATTCAGCAATACGAGGGAGGTTTCTTTGGCAAGGCGGAAGACGACATTTAGGGGGCTGTAAGTTTTCTTCAAGTACTCCACAAATTTGTCACCATGGAATTTCTTTGCCCAAACCAACATATCGATTTCAGTATAATAACCTACACGCAGTGGATCTTCTGCTAGGGTGAAACCGGTATTGTCCCATAGAGCATGTAGACGACGAAGAATGATTTCCTGCATTTTCTGCTTATATTTATTCTCTTTGTCGAGCAAGGCAAAAGCTGCGAACAGGCTCATCTGCATCTGTTGCGGCAATGAAAGACCGGCGGTATGGTTCAATGCTACCTGTCGACTGTCTGCTACCATGCGATCAATGAACTTTAATTTCTCAGGATGTAACGTGAGAGTGGAATAACGACGGTTCAAAATTTCCCGTTTTTCTTTTGGTAATTTGGATATCAGCTTGTCGAACAGATTGAACTCGTGTAAAGCTATCACGGCATCACGCCATCCGGTAGCTCCGAAATATTTAGAAAATGAGTAGACACATAGTGTGTTATAAGGGATTTCTGCCATAAATGAACGGAAATGTGGACTAAAGGTACCATAAACATCGTCCGTAATAATCATTAGATTAGGGTTGTCTTCACGTACAATGTTCACGATACGTGCCATGGTCTCTGGGCTAAGGGCATAGCTGGGTGGGTTGCTCGGATTAGTTACGAAAAGAGCTTTGATTGCCGGATTTTTCAGGCGGTCTATATCTTCATCACTGTATTGCCACAAGTGTAGTCCATCCTTTGTCATACGGTTGGCGTGTAGTTCCGTCATCTTGAATTGATAACGGTTCAACTGCGGAATTTCGATATAAGGAGTAAAGGTAGGAACCATGAGAACAATTCCATCTCCCTTATTTAGCAAAAAGTTTTCTTGTAATGAATCGAATATATAGCACATGGCGGCTGTTCCGCCTTCTGTGGCAAATAAATCGAAAGTCCCACGTGGCGGACGGTTGTCACATAGCTCCTGATTTAAGTAGTCGCGTACGAGGATTTCGGTGAAGCTCAGGATACGGTCCGGTACGGGATACTGGTCACCGATAACACTTTCCGCCCACTCGTGAACAAGACTGTCAGGGTCTACGGCATGTTCCATTAGCATGTAATTATAGGTTTGTTCCAGCAGGGAAGCTCCTGGTTTATAGGTATTACTCTTGAGGAATAACTCGAAACGGGAAGCAATACCTTGCTTTTCGGGAATTCCGGCAATACCTTCCGGCATGTACATCACCCGGCGGCATTCTCCCAATCCGAATTGTCCCAAGAGAAAGAATGCTTCGCGTGGAACGGTAGCAATCCAGTTCGGATTACCACGTCCGGCATTCAGCATGGTTCGGGCACTCTTTTTCAGACTTTCGTCTGCCATGTCTATAAGGCGGTTTTTCAGCTCAAAGGGGCTGATATTTTCCATTTTCTTTTCTAATAGCTTGGTATCCATATCAATCTGTTTTTAAGTTCTTATCTATTTATTTCTTGGTTCTCTATAAACTAATTCTTAGTAACTCAATATTTATTTCTTAATATATTCATGGTTAGTTTCTTCTAAGTTTGGCTTTTAAATCAGTAAAACGATGACTACTCCCCATATTATAAGTAAGGTGTTACCTACGGCATATGTCACGGTGTAGCCCAGAGCCGGAGTTTCACTTTCTACTGTATCTTGGATGGCTCCTAAGGCGGCTGTGGTAGTACGTGCACCGGCACAACATCCCAAAGCAATGGCAGGATGGAACTTAAAGAGGTATCTTGCCAGCAGAAGTCCGATAATCAGCGGTAGGGTGGTAGCTGCCGCGCCTGCCAGGAACAGGCTGACACCTACGTCACGGAAACCTTGCACAAAACTGGGACCTGCCGCAATACCTACTACAGCAATAAACATATTCAACCCGACATTATTCAGAACCCATAATGAAGGTTCAGGGATACGTCCGAATGTAGGATGCTTGCTCCGTAACCAGCCGAAGAACAAACCGGCAATCAGTGCCCCGCCACTGGTACTCAGACTGATGGGGACTCCTCCGATATGGATGGATAATGCTCCAAACAATCCACCGATAAGAATACCGAGACCAACGAATATCATATCTGTCTGGTGGGTAGGACGGTCTATGTAGCCCAGAGACTTGGCTGCCTTTTCCACTTCTTGTTTGGTCCCTACCAGTTCTATGACATCACCTGCGTCCAATACAGTCTGTGCCAAGACGGGAATTTCTATTCCCGTTCTTTTGATGCTACGAATACTTACACCATACATGAACTTTTCTCTGCGGACAACGGATATTGTTTTTCCCGCAAATGTTTTTCGGGTTATCATAACCGGTAGAACTTCTGCCGGGAAATCAAGCAATTGTGCGTCTAGAATTTCGGGACCTATCCAGTCTTCTTCTCCGATAACATATTCGCGCCGACCGCTCAATACCACTTCATCACCTATTTCAAGGACTACATTCGGACTTACTTCTTCGATGACTCCCGATTTACGTAATCGTTCCACGAATAACCGTTTATCTTGTTGTTGGAAATGGACTTCCAAGTCAATTACTCTTTTTCCTTTCTTGAACCATTCGTTATCTATCCGGTAAGCTCGGAAAGTTACAGGACGTGCAGCAGGCATAAAACCCGGTTCATCTGTTTGTGAATTGCCCATTTTGGCTTCCAGCTCTTTGCAGGCAGCTTTCACCTTTTCCAGTCCGCCCAGCATTTTGGGGCCGATGGACGATAATACCCATGCCGAACCGGCAGTTCCGAATATATAGGTCACGGCGTATGATACCGGGATGATGTTAGCATAACTTTGTCGTTGTGCCTCGTCCAGTCCCATACCTGCCATTGTATCTTCGGCAACTCCTATTACGGCAGAAATTGTTTGGGAACCGGCAAGTAACCCCGCGGCTTCTCCCATATTATATCCCATCATCAAGGCGAGTAACCAGGTTACTAGTAAAATGGATACACACATCAGTACAGCAAAACCTACCTGTGGTAATCCATCTTTTTTCAACCCACGGAAAAATTGAGGGCCTACTTTATATCCCACCGCAAATAAGAAAAGTAAGAAGAATACCGCTTTGATAGGACCGGGTACGGCAATATTCAATTGCCCCACAAGAACTCCAACAAGCAATACGCTAGTAACAGTTCCTAATGTAAACTTACCGATGCGTAGTTTCCCAAGCCAAAATCCCAGGAAAATCGTGAGGAAGATGGCTAGTTCGGGACGTTCCCTCAATTGATTAAAAATCCATTCCATAATTAAGTTTTTAGGTTGTTCTGATGTCTCTTTACGTCGTTTTCGCTATACAACGGCTTTTAACGGGAAGTGTTTGAATTAAAAGTGGTTTTTTAGAACATTTATTCAGTAAAACTGAACTTTTAGGAAAAGTTTTCTTCCGTACCTTTGCAAACTAAATTGATAAATGGGAATTTAGGAGTATTAGACTCTTGAATCATCATTTAATATAGATGTAGATAGGTATGAGGTTGTATATTAGGGCTTTTCTGTTCATGATAGTTATTGTTATGCCGTTACGTGCGCAATATCTGGTACAAGGAGTTGTCACCGATTCGTTGACGAATGAGCCCTTGCCTTATACATCCGTCTATCTAAAAAGTACTACTGAAGGGGGGATGACCAATGACCGGGGATATTTTTCTTTTAAAACCTATCGTCCGGAAGCTATGTTGGTAGTCTCTGCCGTAGGTTACAATGAATATAATCATCTGATCCATCCTGCACGCGGAGAACATTTCAAGGTAGTGCTTTCTCCTGCTACATACGCGTTGAATGAAATTATAGTAAAACCCAAACGGGAGCGATATAAGAAAAAAGACAATCCGGCAGTTGAATTTGTTCGTGAAATGATTGAACGCCGGGATGACTATGCACCGGATGAACGCGACTTCTGGCAACGTGACCGCTACGAGAAAATGACATTTGCCATTAATAATTTTGATAGTGTGAAGCAACAAAAGTGGTTGTACCGCAAATTCAAGTTTCTGGCCAATTATGTGGATACTTCCGCCGTTACCGATAAGCCTGTGTTGGCTGTGTCAAACCGTGAATTATTGGCAACCGATTTTTATCGTAAATCTCCCCATAGCGAAAAACAATGGGTAAAGGCACGACGTCAGGCAGGTGTGGATGAGATGTTGTCACAACAGGGGATGGAACAAGCTATCAGCGTCACTATGACCGATGTGGATATCTATGAGAATAACATTACTCTGTTTACCAATAAGTTTGTCAGTCCGCTTTCCTCCCTGGGACCTTCGTTCTACAAATATTATCTGATGGATACCTTGGCGGTTGCGGGTAAACCTTGTGTCGATTTGACCTTTGTTCCTTTCAATTCCGAGTCATTTGGTTTTACGGGGCATCTGTATGTCATGTTGGATAGTACGTATTTTGTACGTCGTGTCGTGATGAACTTTCCCCAAAAAATCAATCTGAATTTTGTAGATTATATGAAGATTGAACAGAACTTCGATCGTGCGGAAGATGGTACGCGGCAGCTTGTCAACGAAAGTATTACTACCGAATTTAAGTTGGTAGATAATAGTGACGGTATTTATGCCAAGAGGGATGTTTTCTATCGGAATTATACGTATGAACCTACCAGTGAAGCTCAACAGGCTTTTAAGAAACCGGAAAAAGTGATTGAGGCGAAGGAAGCTTCCACTTATTCTGAAGCGTATTGGGATGCCAACAGGCATGTGGTGGTTAGTAAAAAGGAAACATCTGTGGATAAAATGATGGCTCAGTTACGCAGTTATCCGGTATATTATTGGTCGGAAAAGGTACTGAAGGTTCTGTTTACGGGCTATATTCCGGTTCCCAAAGAGAAAGCTCCTTTATTCTATATAGGAATGATGAACACCACCATCAGTGGAAATACCCTTGAAGGGGTGCGCCTACGTGCGGGAGGAATGACGACTGCTTGGCTCAATCCTCATTTGTTTGGAAGGGGATATATGGCTTACGGTTTTCGTGACCATCGGATGAAGGGGCTGGCAGAATTGGAATATTCGTTCTATAAAAAGAAGGAGTATGCCAATGAGTTCCCCATTCATTCTTTAAGGCTGCGATATTTGTCTGATGTAAATCAATACGGGCAGCACTATCTATATACCAGTCAAGATAACGTCTTTTTGGCTTTGAAGCGACAGAAGGATGACCGTATCGGCTATCAGCGAAAAGCGGAACTCACTTATACAAACGAATTTTATTCCGGTTTTTCCCTGCAATTCACTACCCGTTTGCGGAAAGATGAGTCTTCTCGCCTGATACCTTTTATCAAACAAGATGCGGATGAAACATTTGTAAAAAGTATTTCTACCAGTGAAGTGGAGTTGAAATTGCGTTATGCTCCGAATGAGAAGTTCTTCCAGACCCAATGGAACCGTTTTCCCGTATCACTGGATGCACCGGTATTTACGTTGACACATACCATGGCAGCCAAGGGAGTTTTAGGGGGAGATTACACCTATCATTATACCGAAGCAGGTTTTCAGAAACGTTTCTGGTTCTCTGCTTTCGGGTATACGGATGTGATATTGAAAGCAGGAAAAGTTTGGAATAAGGTACCTTTTCCGTTACTTATCATTCCGAATGCCAACTTGTCTTATACCATCCAGCCTGAATCATATTCTTTAATGAATGCAATGGAATTTATGAATGATGAATATGCTTCCTGGGATGTCACTTACTTCTTGAACGGTTTCGTTTTTAACCGTATTCCATTGTTGAAAAAAATGAAATGGCGTGAAGTCCTTTCGTGTCGTGGACTTTATGGGAATTTGAGTAACCAAAATAATCCGGCGTTGAGTGAAGGATTGTTCCGTTTTCCGGCAGGAAGTACTACGATGGGACATACTCCATATGTGGAGGCTGGGGTTGGAATCGAAAACATTTTTAAGGTGCTTCGTGTCGATTATGTATGGCGTTTGACTTACCGAAATTTACCAAATATTGATAAATCCGGGCTTAGAATTAGCTTGCACATGACATTTTAACTTAAATCTTACTAATAGAACATTAAATCGGATAAAAAGACTAATCCCAATTGGGTAAAATACCCTAAATTTGAGCAATTTTTTAAACTCTAAATATAACAATGGCAATGAAAGAAAACATTAAGCCGGCAACCGGGCGTTTAGGCGTATTGGTAGTCGGAGTAGGTGGTGCGGTTGCAACCACTATGATTACAGGTACATTAGCTGCTCGTAAGGGTTTGGCAAAAGCTATAGGTTCAATCACACAAATGGCTACTATGCGCATGCAGGATGGTAAAGAAAAGCTTATCAAGGATGTAGTGCCTTTGGCTGATTTGAATGATATAGTTTTTGGTGGTTGGGATATTTTTGAGGATGATGCATACGAAGCTGCAATGTATGCTGAAGTTCTGAAAGAAAAAGACCTGAATTTAGTGAGAGAAGAGTTGCAAGCCATCAAACCGATGCCTGCTGCTTTTGACCATAATTTTGCAAAGCGTCTGAATGGTACGCACATCAAGCAAACTTCTACTCGTTGGGATATGGTGGAACAATTGCGTGAGGATATCCGCAATTTCAAAGCTGCTAATAATTGCGACCGTATCGTTGTATTGTGGGCTGCAAGTACTGAAATTTTTGTTCCATTGGCTGAAGAACACCAGTCTCTCGCTGCTTTGGAAAAAGCAATGAAAGAGAACAATACGGAAGTTATTTCTCCGAGTATGTGTTACGCATACGCCGCAATCGCAGAAGGCGCTCCTTTCATCATGGGTGCTCCTAACTTGTGTGTGGATACTCCGGCTATGTGGGAATTCTCCAAAAAAATGAATGTGCCTATTTCCGGTAAGGACTTTAAGAGCGGTCAGACTTTGATGAAAACAGTGCTTGCCCCGATGTTCAAAACTCGTATGTTGGGTGTGAGCGGTTGGTTCTCTACTAATATTTTAGGTAATCGCGATGGTGAAGTTCTTGATCAACCTGAAAACTTCAAGACTAAGGAAGTCAGCAAATTGTCTGTGATCGATAATATCTTCGAACCGGAAAAATTCCCTGATCTGTATGGTGATGTATATCACAAAGTACGTATCAACTATTATCCTCCTCGTAAGGATAACAAGGAAGCTTGGGATAATATTGATATCTTTGGTTGGATGGGTTATCCAATGGAAATCAAAGTCAATTTCCTGTGCCGTGACTCTATTTTGGCAGCTCCTATCGCACTTGACCTGGTTATTTTCAGTGACCTTGCAATGCGTGCAGGTATGTGCGGCATCCAAACCTGGTTGTCTTTCTTCTGTAAGAGTCCGATGCATGATTTTGAACATCAGCCGGTACACGACTTGTTCCAACAGTGGAGAATGGTAAAACAAACTCTCCGTAACATGATAGGTGAAGAGGCACCGAGTTATCTGGATTAAAAAATACGAATAAAGTGATAGGGTGATAGAGTGATAGGGTAGTAAGATACTTTACAGCTCTATCACCCTATTGTTCTATTACTTATTACGCTGGCTACTTTATCACGTTTAATCATCTTATCACTTTTTTAATGAAGAAACCCTCCTTTCTCCCTGTTCTTATCGCTACGGGCTTCGGTTCGGGCTTTTCTCCTTTTGCTCCGGGTACAGCCGGTGCTTTGTTGGCTACACTCATCTGGTTCGGTTTATCTTTGGTCGTTTCGGAAATTTGCTTGATATGGCTGACAGTGGCTTTTATCTTACTATTTACATTGGCAGGTGTATGGGCTGTCAATCGTCTGGAATCCTATTGGGGAGAAGACCCTTCGCGTGTAGTAGTTGACGAGATGGTAGGAGTATGGATTTCTTTGCTTGCTGCACCTGCCGGAAATGTCTGGTATGTACTGGGGGCTTTTATGCTTTTCCGGTTTCTGGACATTTTTAAACCATTGGGTATTCGCCGGATGGAAAGTTTTCCGGGAGGAATAGGGGTGATGATGGATGATATTCTGGCGGGAATTTATAGTTTTGTAGTCTTAATCATAGCGAGATGGTTGTTGGCATAAAGAAAACATCAGTATTTGCCGGTTGGCGTCGTGCGATTTGGGTTTTTATAAAAGCTCAACTTTCGGCGTATGTGGCAAGTATGGTCGATTTTCTTGTAACTATCCTGTTGGTAAAAATGTCCGGCCTTTTTTATTTGTATGCTACTTTTTTAGGTTCCGTGGTTGGTGGTATGGTAAACTGTGTCATTAATTATGGTTGGGTATTTCATGCGGAAGATTGTAAGAAAACACATGTTGCCGTGAAGTATCTTTTTGTCTGGGGAGGTAGTATTATATTAAATACATGGGGCACCTTTGCTTTGACCGAATGGCTGACAGGTATGAGATGGGTGGATGGGTTGCTGGGTTATTATATCAGCGATGTATTTATTCTGTCCAAGATTATTGTAGCTTTGTTGGTAGCGTTCTTTTGGAACTACCACTTGCAACGGATTTTTGTTTATCGTAATCATAATTTTAGGAGATTTCTTCAACATCATTTAGAGACAAAAAAAGACGAATATGAATTATAGAGATTGGTTGCAACAGTTGATTTATAAAATTATAAATCCTGTTGTGCACGGTATGATTAGAATAGGTATTACACCTAATCTCATTACCACTACCGGATTGGTGCTGAATATTGCGGCAGCATGTTTGTTTATATATGCAGGTATGTACAAGCCGGGCGAACTAGCCTATGTAGGCTGGGGAGGAGGAATTGTTCTTTTTGCAGGTTTGTTTGACATGATGGATGGGCGTGTAGCACGTGTTGGTAATATGTCTTCCACATTTGGTGCGCTGTATGATTCTGTACTGGATCGTTATAGTGAATTGATTACTTTGTTCGGTATATTTTATTATTTAATATTACAAGGATATTTATGGGGGTCTATCCTTGCATTTATCGCTCTGGTAGGTTCGATCATGGTGAGTTATGTGCGTGCCCGTGCTGAAGGTTTAGGACTTGACTGTAAAGTCGGTTTTATGCAACGTCCGGAACGTGTGGTATTAACTAGCCTTGGTGCTGTGTTCTGTGGCGTTTTTGGAGATTGCACGGCATTCGATCCTATGTTGATAATGATTGTACCACTAGCTGTAATAGCTGTATTGGCAAATTTGACGGCATTTGCACGTATTGAGCATTGTCGTAAACTTTTAATCTCTCGCTCCTGTAAAGAGGAAGGAGAGTAGTCTGTGTATCAAAAAAAATGAAATGGTGAGTGATAAATTCTTTCCCTCTGTGAAGGAGGGTGTTCTGGTGGTTGTCATAACGGGACTTTTCTTGATATTGACGGCAGTTTGTATTGGTCTTCGTACGGAGCATTTTCTGATGTCTGGGCTTTTTTTTGTACTGTTCTTTGCAGGAAAAACTACCCGTAAATTGGCAGTGGCATTACTGCCATTTATTATTTTCGGTATATCATACGATTGGATGCGGGTATATCCTAATTATCAGGTAAATCCGATTGATGTACAAGGGTTATATGAGGCAGAGAAATCTTTGTTCGGTATCTCAATCAACGGGACAACATTGATACCTTGCGAATATTTTGCACAGAACCACTGTACGATAGGAGATTTCTTTGCGGGGATATTCTATCTTTGTTGGGTACCTGTACCCATTGCCTTTGGCTTATGGCTTTATTGGAAGGGAGAACGGAAAGTATATTTGCGTTTTGCAATGGTTTTCCTTTTGGTGAACCTCATTGGTTTTGCCGGATATTATATACACCCGGCTGCACCTCCTTGGTATGCAATGAATTATGGTTTCGAACCGGTACTTGATACCCCGGGTAATGTGGCGGGATTGGGACGTTTCGATGAACTGTTGGGTTGTTCTATTTTCCACTCTATTTATGGTCGTAATGCCAATGTCTTTGCTGCTGTACCCTCGTTGCATGCAGCTTATATGGTTGTTGCTTTAGCATACGCCGCTATGGGACATTGCAAGAAATGGTTGATAGCTTTATTCGCATTTATCATGGTGGGTATCTGGTGGACAGCTGTTTATTCTGGTCATCATTATCTGATTGATGTAATGCTTGGTATCTCATGCGCCTTGCTGGGTATTCTGGTTTTTGAGAAAGGCTTGATGAAGTGGGGTGCATTCAAACGTTTCTTTGAAAGATACGCTCAGTACGTCAAATGATAATTTAATCATAAATATATAAATTCCCATTTATGAATAAACGGTTATGTCTGATGTGATTTTATTACCAAAAAATTATAACTGTATGTTTATTGAAAAAAGTCTGGCCAGGTTGTTGGGGTGCATTATATTTTTGTTGTGTGCTCAGAGCATAATAGGTAAAAACGATTCGGATATAGAAAAAATACGGAAGAGGTGTATAGAACGGATAATATCTACTAATGTCAACGGGAATATAGTGGATAACCTGCTACAAACACTGCGTGCTGATGGTACATGGCCTGGAATAGATTATGTAGATGTGTCTAGAACAGGATTTCAGCATGCAAGGCATTTGGCTAATATGGTGAATTTAGCGATAGCATATAAGAAACCGGGATCACTTTTTCGGGGAAAAAGAAGTTTGAAGCAGGCTTTTGATAAATCGATGGCATATTGGCTTGAACATGACTTTATTTGTGATAATTGGTGGAATAATCAGATTGACACGCCTGCACGTATGGTGACTATACTTTTACTCATGGACAAGGATTTATCTAAAGAACAGTCTGATAAAATGTTACAAATCATAAGCCGTGGAAATATCAATGCTACGGGGGCTCGTCCGAGCGGTGATCGTATTAAAATAGCTGGTATACAGGCTAAAGCTGCCTTGTATAAAAGGAATGTAGAGGAAGTGGAGATGTTACTTAAGGTGATAGAGAGTGAAATAAAATTCTCTACTAAAATAGGAATACAATATGATTACAGTTTTCATCATAGGGCAGACCGGGTAAATAATACACTGACTTATGGTGTGGGATACGGTAATGCTTTTGTAGAGTGGGCTACTTTAGTAAATGGTACCCGTTTCGGCTTTTCACAAGACTCTATTCGTCTGATTGTAGATTATTATCTTGATGGTATATGCAAGCAGATGATTTATGGCATGATTTCAGATCCTGGAATAGGAAATCGTGATATCACCCGTCCTGGTAAGGCTGTGGTGTGGAGTGCGGATGTCGTTAAGAATATATTGACTCTTACTGATTATAGAAAAGCCGAATTGGAAACTGTAGTCCGTGCCCGGGAAGGAGAAAATGTAATTCCACAATCGTATGCGAAATTCTTTTGGTGTACCGACCATTTCGTTTATCAGCGTCCAAATTTCTACACTTCGGTCCGTATGTATTCCGAGCGTAATGCCAATATGGAAGAGCCCTATAATGGTGAGGGAATAATGAATCATTTTCGTGGTGATGGAACGAATTACCTTTCTTTGGAGGGCGATGAATATAAAAATGTGATACCTGTTTATGACTGGATGAAAATACCAGGGACTACCACCGTACAGTTGGATACTATGCCGTTGAAAGAAAATGTGCAGAAATGGGGGTTGACTAAATTTGTGGGTGCTGTTTCCGATGATATGTATGGTGCAGTAGGTTTTGAATTTAAAAGTCCGCATACCGCTTTAACAGCCAAGAAATCTTATTTCTTCTTCGACAAGGAATATGTTTGTTTAGGTAGTGGTATTACCTCGAGAGTGAAGGGCCGTCCTGTGTCAACAACTATAAATCAATGCGTGCTTTCGGGGGAAGTTCATGTGAAAGATGGACATGGGGCACATGTTCAATCTCGAGGTGCCGTTAATATTCCTAAAGTGGAATGGGTAAACCATGATAACGTAGGTTATGTGTTTCCCGAAAAGTCCGCTGTTTTTTTGCTTAATCAGGAAAAAACGGGTAGTTGGACTATTGCCAATAAGCAGACGAGTGTTTCTGCCGAAGAGGTGAAATGCGATGTATTTACTCTTGCTTTGAACCATGGTAAAGAATGTAAAAATGCAAGCTATGAGTATATAGTGGTACCTTCGGTTAACCACTATGAAATGGAAGACTATGTACATGTTCTTCCTGTCTCTGTCTTGACTAATACGTCTGAACTTCAGGCTGTGAGGCACAATGGACTACGTATAGCTTATGCCGTATTTTATAAACATGGTACTGTTCATATCACCGGCAATCTATCTGTTACTATTGATTCTCCCGGATTGGTAATGTTAAAATACAATGCGGCAGGTAATGTTACTCAATTGCTTGTTTCCGATCCTACCCGACTTTTAAAGACTATTCATCTTTCAATTAATAGCGGGAGTGGAGTGTTGCAACGTTATGCAATCGACTTGCCCCAAAATGAATATGCGGGTAGGAGTGTGAAAGTAAAATTATAACTTTGTAATGAAGAATAAGATGGTGTACGTATGTAGCTTATTAAGGTGAAGTTACTTTAGATGAATAAAGGGGTTATCAATTATATATTAATTTAATGTATCTATATACTTAAATGTAAGTATGAATAATTTTGTCTTTTATAGTCCTACCGAATTTGTCTTTGGCAAGGCAACGGAAACTCGGGTTGGCGCACTGGTACAAAAATATGGTGCACGGAAAGTAATGATTGTCTACGGTGGCGGTTCTGTAGTGAGGAGTGGCTTATTGGATAGAGTGAAACAATCTCTGCAGGAATTTGATATTGAATATTGTGAGTTGGGTGGTATTCAGCCCAATCCGGTTGATACAAAAGTATATGAAGGCATTGATATCTGCCGTCGTGAGCAAGTAGATATGCTTCTTCCGGTTGGCGGTGGTTCGGTGATTGATACTGCTAAAGCAATTGCCGCTGGCGTGCCTTATGAGGGTGATTTCTGGGATTTCTTTATTGGTAAGGCAAAAGTAACGAAAGCTTTGAAAGTAGCCGTTGTACTGACTATTCCAGCTGCGGGCAGTGAAGGATCTGGAAATTCGGTAATAACAAAAGTTGCGACTCTTCAAAAATTAAGCCTTCGGGTGCCAGAGTTGTTGCGTCCTGTTTTTTCTATTATGAACCCTGAACTTACTTATACATTGCCGCCTTTTCAAACAGCCTGTGGTATTGCCGATATGATGGTACACATTATGGAACGTTACTTTACCAATACGCAAGATGTGGAAATCAGTGATCGTATTTGTGAAGGTACTTTGCTGGCTATTATCAAAGAGGCTTATTGTGTGAAACAAAATCCCGGTGATTATGGTGCGCGTGCCAATATTATGTGGTGTGGTACTATCGCTCATAATGGAATTTGTGGTGTAGGTTGTGAAGAAGATTGGGCGTCCCATTTTCTGGAACATGAAGTCAGTGCTATTTACAATGTGACACATGGTGCAGGTTTAACAGTGATTGTTCCGGCCTGGATGACTTTCATGGCAGAGCATAATCCGAGAAAAATAGCCCAGTTTGCCAACCGTATTTTTAATGTACCCGAATCAGATGATTTAGAAGAAATGGCATTGACTGGTATTTCCCGATTAAAACATTTCTTCCGTTATATGGGGTTGCCGGTCAACTTTAAAGAATTGGGTATTGATCATCCTGATATCGATCGTTTGGCAGATAACCTACATCGTAATAAAGGCGAGTTAGTTGGCAATTATGTGAAATTGACAAAAGAGAATAGTAAAGAGATTTATCGTTTGGCGTTGTGATAAGGTATTGTAGGCTTTCATTAGAAACTACATGTGCAGGGAGATTTAGGAAAAATGATATTTTGTTTTAAAAAGACGGCGGAGTATTAATCTTGCTCCGCCGTTTTTTTTATTTGATTTCGATCTCTTCCTTCATGTCAATCTCTTCCCCTTGCGGGTCGTAGAATACATATTGCAGAAACGCAAGTTTCTGGCTGGGAATAATCTTGATACCGAATCCGTACTTCATTTGCCATTTTCGTTTCAGGGAGATAAGGCCTTGATTGATATAGGCAGCGATGTACGGGTGGATGTGTAACGAGAATTTTTTAATCTTCAATTTGTTGACCAGATAGTCAATTTTACTCTCTAAAGTGTCCGTAAAGAGAATGGACGATTTAATGGCACCTTTGCCGAAGCAAGTAGGACAAATTTCTGTAGTATTTACATCCATTGCTGGACGTACCCGTTGACGGGTAATCTGCATCAAACCGAATTTGCTGAGTGGCAGAATATTATGACGTGCTCTGTCCTTTTGCATATTGGCGCACATACGTTCGTAAAGCTTTTGACGGTTTTCGGCTTCATTCATGTCAATGAAGTCCACTACAATGATACCACCCATATCTCTTAGTCGTAATTGGCGGGCCAGTTCATCGGCAGCTCCCAGGTTCACTTCCAGTGCGTTGGCTTCCTGTCCGTTGGCATTCTTGGTGCGGTTACCGCTGTTCACGTCTACTACGTGAAGCGCCTCAGTATGCTCAATAATCAGGTAGGCACCACTTTTATATGAAATGGTTTTACCGAATGATGACTTGATCTGTTTGGTGATACCGAAATTGTCGTAAATAGGAAGTTCTCCTTTGTACAGTTTTACAATTCCTGCCCGTTCGGGGGCGATAAGTGTTACGTAATCTTTTATTTCGTGGAACACCGCTTCATTATTTACATGGATGTTCTCGAAAGAAGGATTAAACAAGTCACGTAATAGTCCTACGGCACGACTTGTTTCTTCGTAAATCAGAGTCGGAAATTTAGTAGCCTTCTGTACTTTAGTAATGGCATCTTCCCAATGTTTCAGTAATACTTTAAGCTCTCCATCAAGCTCTGCAACCCGTTTCCCCTCGGCAACAGTACGCACGATGACACCGAAATTTTTCGGTTTGATGCTCATCAGCAGCTGTTTTAGGCGGGCACGTTCTTCGCTTGATTTAATTTTTTGTGATACAGAAACCTTATCATTGAAAGGAATCAGTACGAGATATCTTCCGGCAAAGGAAAGTTCGGAAGTCAGCCGCGGTCCTTTGGTAGAGATGGGTTCCTTGACAATCTGCACCACTACTTCTTGTCCCACCTTAAGTACATTGGATACGGTTCCATCCTTTTCAAGGTCGGGAAGTATGGTCGCTTTTGTAATAGGATTTAATTTCTTTTTATCACTTAAAGTTTGCTTTACGTATTTTTCTAACGAGTTAAATTGAGGACCTAAGTCCAAATAATGAAGAAAAGCATCTTTCTCGTAACCCACGTCCACGAAGCATGCATTCAGGCCGGGCATCAGTTTTTTGACACGCCCCAAATACATATTGCCCACAGAAAAGGAAATGTTTCTTCCTTCACTTTGGAGTTCCACCAGGCTCTTATCCTCGAGCAGTGCGATGGAAACCTCTTTAGGCTGTACGTCTACAACGAGTTCGCTTGTCACAATAATTGCTTTAATTAATTATTATTTAGCAGTCAGTAATTGGTAGCAAAGAATGCTACTTGTTACTGATTACTTTTGTTCTTTTAAACAAAGAACAAACTCGCGAGATAATATGCTTCACAAGTTTGTTCTTTATTTTGTCCGTCAGACTAAAAATTACTTTTTGCTTTTATGTCTGTTCTTTCTTAGTCTTTTTTTACGCTTGTGCGTAGACATTTTATGTCTTTTTTTCTTCTTTCCGCTTGGCATAGCTTCAAATTTTATGGGTTAATACTATTGTTTATTATTTCTTCACAGCGATGGTGAATGTTTTAGCAGGCTTGAAAGCCGGAATGTTATGTTCCGGAATGATAATAGTAGTGTTTTTGGAAATATTACGAGCGGTTTTTTGTGCTCTCTTTTTCACTACAAAACTACCAAACCCGCGGAGGTAAACATTTTCATCTTTTGATAAAGATACCTTCACTGCGTCCATGAACGCTTCAACGGTTGCAAGTACTGTCACTTTGTCAATTCCGGTGCTCTTTGTAATTTCGTTTACAATGTCAGCTTTAGTCATTTCTCTTAAAAAAAAATATTATTACTATTGTTTCCTAATTTTTTGGACTGCAAATATATAGCTTTTCCGTGGCTCTAAAAAATATATTTCGGACAATTTTCTAAAAAAGTCGCGGCATTAAGTTTTCTTAGACTGAAAAACAGTACTTTTGTCTTCTTAAAATGCTGTTTTCAACATGAGTATATTGACTGAAACATTGCTGGATTGGTATGAGGAAAACAAGCGTGAACTACCTTGGCGGGAGACTACTGATCCTTATCAGATATGGATATCTGAAATTATTCTGCAACAGACCAGAGTGGTGCAGGGGTATGATTATTTCCTTCGTTTTATACGTCGTTTTCCCGATGTAGAAGCTTTGGCTTCAGCTTCGGAGGATGAAGTGATGAAGTATTGGCAGGGACTGGGTTATTACTCTCGTGCCCGTAATTTGTATGCTGCTGCTAAGAGTATGAATGGTGTCTTTCCCCAAAAATATCAGGAAGTACGGGCATTGAAGGGAGTAGGAGACTATACGGCCGCCGCGATTTGTTCTTTTGCTTACAATCAACCTTATGCGGTGGTTGATGGTAATGTGTATCGGGTACTTTCTCGCTATTTTGGTATTGATACTCCTATAGATTCTACGGAAGGGAAAAGGCTGTTTGCAACTTTGGCAGACGAAATGTTGGATAAATTACATCCTGCCATTTACAATCAGGCCATAATGGATTTCGGAGCTATTCAGTGTACGCCGCAATCTCCTAATTGTATGTTTTGTCCTTTGGCAGACAGTTGCTCGGCTCTGGCAAAAGGCCAGGTGATGAAATTACCTGTAAAACAACATAGAACGAAAACGAGCAATCGCTATTTTAATTATATATATGTACGCATGGGTGCGTGTACTTTTATACATAAACGAACGGAAAACGACATTTGGAAAAACCTGTTCGAACTGCCGTTGATAGAGACAGAGGCAGATTTATCGGAAGAAGACTTTGTGAAAAGTTCTCAGTTCCGTTCACTTTTTGCAGAAGGAGAGAAACCCGAAGTCCGTTCTATTCTCCGGAATGTGAAACATGTTTTGTCACACCGGGTGATTTATACGAACTTTTATGAAGTGGTTTTGCCTGAAACGTCACAATCTTTTTCGGGTTATCAATGTATCAGAACCGAAGATTTGGGACAATATCCGATATCACGTCTGGTACATGCATTCATTGAGAAATATGTATAAAAGTTGTCTGTATTCTTGCATGATGTTGTTATTCTCGTTAATTTTGGCAGCAAATTAAAATAACAAGCTTATGTCAGTAAATAAAGTGATATTGTTGGGAAATGTCGGTAGGGATCCAGAAGTGAGGTATCTTGATAGTGGTGTGGCTGTTGCAACTTTATCTTTGGCTACTACCGAAAGAGGATATACTTTGCAGAATGGAACTCAGGTTCCGGATCGTACGGAATGGCATAATCTCGTTCTTTGGCGCGGACTGGCAGAAACAGCAGAAAAGTATGTGCATAAAGGGGACAAACTTTATGTAGAAGGTAAAATACGTACCCGTTCTTACGATGACCAGACAGGTGCTAAACGCTATGTCACAGAGATTTTCGTAGATGTAATGGAAATGTTGTCACCTAAAGGTGCCACAGTGCCGGGAACGGCTCCATATACCCCTCAGGCTGGTATGGGCGGACAATCTGCAACTCAGCAACCTATCCCGCAAAATGCTCCTGCGCAAGATAATTCAACGGACGATTTACCGTTCTAATTGTTTAACTAAAACCAAATTCTTTGGACCCAGACGCTTATTTATGCCAATTGGCAGATGTTTTTAACGGTATATCCGTACATGCTCCCTCTATTTCGGCTGTTATAGCTATTATTTTGGCGAGTTTGCTTTTACTTGTTTCCGGTTTTGCTTCGGCTTCCGAAATTGCTTTTTTCTCACTCTCTCCATCAGACTTGAGTACTATTGAAGAGGGAAAACACTCTTCAGATAAGAAAATCCGTAATTTGTTGGATGATACGGAACGGTTGTTGGCTACAATATTGATTACGAACAATTTTGTAAACGTAACCATTATCATGCTTTGTAACTTTTTCTTTATGAATGTAGTTCAATTTCATTCGGTGATTGCCGAGTTTATTGTGCTGACGGTTATTCTTACTTTCTTGTTACTGCTTTTCGGTGAAATTATGCCGAAGATCTATTCTGCGCAGAAAACGTTGGCTTTCTGTCGTTTTGCTGCTCCTGGTATTATGGTTTGCCGTTCCATATTCTATCCGCTATCTTCTTTGTTGGTACGTTCCACTTCTTTCCTGAATAAACACTTTGTACGCAAAAATCATAATATCTCGGTAGACGAATTGTCTCATGCATTGGAATTGACGGATAAAGCGGAACTTTCTGAAGAAAATAATATATTGGAAGGTATTATACGTTTTGGTGGTGAGACAGCTAAAGAAGTTATGACCTCTCGTCTGGATGTAGTCGATCTGGAAATACGTACCCCTTTTAAAGAAGTTTTGAAATGTATTGTAGAAAATGCTTATTCGCGTATTCCGATATATGCGGAAACACGTGATAATATTAAGGGAGTGTTGTATATCAAAGATTTGCTTCCTCATTTGAATAAAGGCGATAATTTCCGTTGGCAGTCATTGATACGTCCGGCCTATTTTGTTCCCGAGACTAAAATGATTGATGACTTGTTACGTGACTTTCAAGCGAATAAAATTCATATTGCTATTGTGGTGGATGAGTTTGGAGGTACATCGGGTATTGTCACGATGGAGGATATCATTGAAGAAATTGTCGGTGAGATACGTGATGAATATGATGATGAAGAACGTACGTATGCAATTCTTAACGACCATACCTGGGTGTTTGAAGCGAAAACGCAATTGACGGACTTCTATAAGATAACCAAAATAGATGAAGAAACCTTTGATGAGGTGGCTGGCGATGCCGATACTCTGGCAGGGCTGTTGCTTGAGTTGAAAGGAGAGTTTCCTGCACTTCACGAGAAAGTTACTTATGACCGTTATGAGTTTGAAGTTCTCGAAATGGATAACCGTCGTATCTTGAAAGTGAAATTCACAATCAATTCAACTCTTGACTGATAACGTGCCTCTTTTTTTTCAAAATACAGAATTTGCCTGCCGGTGGGGCATTTGGAAAATGGATGAAACACTGGAAGAATTGCTTGTTTGTCTTCCTCATCAGGAATATTACAGGCAAAGTATGCAACGGTTTGCTGCCGGTCATCGTCGTTTGGAATGGTTGGCAGTTCGTGTGTTACTGTATACTTTGTTGGGAGAAGAAAAAGAGATTGCTTATTATTCCAACGGTAAACCTTATTTGCCGGACAATTCTGCTTCTATCAGTATTTCGCATACCAAAGGATATGTTGCAGTACTGTTGGGACCACCGGGGAATGAGGTTGGAATCGATATTGAGCAATACGGTGAACGGGTGAGGCGTGTATCGCATAAATTCATGCGTGATGATGAAATTCCGGAAACATTTCAGGGAACTGATATTTGGTCTTTGCTGCTTTACTGGTCGGCAAAGGAAACGATGTTTAAATGTATGAATGCTTCCGAAGTCGATTTCCGGGAACATTTGCGTATTTTCCCATTTACGGTAGACCGACAAGGCATTTTCTCCGCTGAAGAATATCGTACAGCAGAGAAAATGCACTATTCAATTCATTATTATATATATCCGGATTTTGTACTGACTATGAGTCTGTAAAATCACTGTTTACAGTCTTTCTAACTGTATGGTGAAGTGGCGCATCAATGGAGCTTCCCATGCGATACGTATTCCATGCTTAATGCTTTCGCGTTTATCATATACGTTTTTCAGGGCGGCAGCCACCACATTCATGTGATTGTCGGTATATACCCGGCGAGGAATAGCCAAACGCAACAAATCCAAGCCGTCGAAGCGGTTTTCACGAGTAACGGGGTCACGGTCGGCAAGCAGATAACCGATTTCGCAACCACGGATACCAGCTTCCAGATACAGTTCAATGGTTAAGGTTTGTGCCGGAAATTCTTCTTTGGGAACATGAGTCAGAACTTTGGGGGCATCTACAAAGATGGCGTGACCTCCTGCCGGACGTTGGTAAGGTATCCCGTATTCATCCAACTTTTGAGCCAGATATTCCACTTGGCGTATACGGGTTTCGAGGTTATCGAATTCTGTGTTTTCATCCAGACCGATGGCAAGCGCATTCATGTCACGACCATTCATACCACCATAAGTGAGGTATCCTTCAAATTGTACACAAAAACTTTTAGCCCCTTCATACCAGTCTTTCCGGCGGGTAGCGATAAATCCACCCATGTTTACGATACCATCCTTTTTGGCACTCATGGTCATACCGTCAGCAAGGGTAAACATTTCACGAGTAATCTCTTTAATGCTTTTTTCGCTATAGCCGTCTTCTCTCATTTTTATAAAATAAGCATTTTCGGCAAAGCGTGCAGAGTCGAATAATACAGGTTTGCCATACTTATCTGCAACAGCACGAACTTCGCGTAGATTTTGCATGGAAACGGGTTGCCCGCCGGCCGTATTGTTGGTGATAGTGACAATGATAAACGGGATACGGTCATTGTGTTCCTGCAAAGCTTTTTCCAGTTTAACCGGATCTACATTGCCTTTGAATGGAATTTCCAGTTGTGTTTGTTTGGCTTCGTCAATGGTACAGTCCAATGCCGTTGCTTTACGTCCTTCTATATGTCCTTTGGTAGTATCGAAGTGGGAATTTCCGGGAACGATGTCTCCCTCGTGAACCAAATAGGAGAACAGTACATTTTCTGCAGCGCGTCCCTGATGGGTGGGGATGATATATTCAAAACCCGTCAGACGGGTGATGACTTCTTTTAGTTTGAAGAAGGAAGTGGCACCGGCATAACTTTCATCACCCAACATCATTCCTGCCCATTGACGGTCGCTCATGGCACCCGTACCGGAGTCGGTGATGAGGTCGATATAAACTTGTTCCGATTTGAGTTGAAAGACGTTATAGTGGGCTTCTTTCAACCATTGTTCACGTTCTTGGCGGGTACTTTTACAGATAGGCTCCACCATTTTGATTTTCCATGATTCGGCAAATGGGATTTCCATAATCTTTTCTTTTTAGTATTTGACAATAGGTCATTGAAAAGTAGGTTAATTACTTTTTGTGTGCCGAATATAATTATAAAATAGCTATAAAACAATATTTGATCTTACTTTTTGTAAAATAAATGTCCGGGCGAAATCACTTCGACCGGACACTATTCAAATAAACTTGGCAGAGTTTATTGTAATTTTACTTTCTCTGAATCAGGTTTGATGAATGAAATGATGTGGACGATTTGTCCGGCTTCATTAGACTCAACGCTTTTTCCTCGAAAGCAATGATAAATGGTTGCATGGCAGGTCTTCTGACTCGTTTCTGTTACAAACACCTTCCCGGAAGCATGCTTCCAGTGGTATAGAGAGTTGTTGTCTGTAACATTGCATGAAACTTACAGCAGCGGGACTGTTCAGGATTTGCACCTGATTCCCTTTTAATTGCCATCTTTGAAAGAAAAAATGGCAAACCAATGCGTTGCAAAGATAAGAAGAATTTGGGAGAAAACAAGTTTATGAATATATTAAATGTCAGTGGGATGATACCGTTGGAAAGATGGTACAAATCCGTTCATAAGATAGTTTTTGTACGCTAAAGGAGATATTAACCTCATAATTAAGCTTCGTCTCAACCGCCGGGATATATATCTTGGCGGCTAAGATGGCCATCTCGGCAGCTGAGATTTGCATCTCGGCTGCTAAGATATAGTTTATCTTTAGGATGGTGTGCTTTTCTCCTGATGAGAATATATATTTATCAGCAGATTGATATACGTTTTTCAATATAGTGGGGTATATTGCCTGATATGCATCAGTATTTCTCTTTAGCCAATGTGAACACGAACTCCAGTCCTCCGCCTTGGCTGTTCTTGGCGGATATTGTTCCTCCATGTATGATGACGGCGTTTTTTACGATAGCCAATCCTAGTCCGGTACCTCCAAGTTTGCGTGAACGTCCTTTGTCCACCCGGTAGAAACGTTCGAACAGGCGGTTCAAATGTTCTGGTGATACGCCTACTCCGGTATCGGCAAAACTGAAATAATAAAAGTTCTCATCTTCACGGAAACAGCTGATATGGATGTGGATATGCGTTCCCGCATATGCAATGGCGTTATCCGTCAGATTACGGAAAATGGAATAGAGAAGAGAATAATTGCCTCGCAGTTGTATGTTGGGTTTTAAGGAATTGACAACAGTTATTTGTTTTTCTTCCAACTCTAAAGATACTTCGTTGACGATGTTGGTCACCAGCATGCTGATGTCCACTTTCTCCATGTCGATCATATTGGCGGCTTCGTCCATGCGTGTCAATACCGAAATGTCCCGTAGCAGACGGCTCAGACGGTTACTTTGAGCATAGCATCGTTCCAAAAAAGTCTGCATTTTCTCTCGGGAGATGGTTTCATTGTTTACAATGGTTTCCAAATATCCCTGAATGCTGCTTACGGGCGTTTTCAATTCGTGGGCGATGTTCTGAGTCAGTTGCCGTTTCATCCGTATCTGTTCTTCTTCCAGAGTAATATCATTGATGGAAATCTCGAAACTTAAATCCTGAAAGATAATACACTCCACAATAAAGATGCGTCCGTTTTTATTGATATTGACGGACATGCGTTTCTCTTCCTTGCCGGACGGACGTTTTTGTGCCTTGTTGATGAAATCCGTAAGTTTCTGGAATTCACAGATAGCGAAGATTTCTTCCGTTGTTTGCAGGTTGGAGTCAGAAATCAGATTGCTGTATTGGGTGAACAGATTGTTGACAAGTATTTCTTTTTTGTCTTTGGTGAATACCCCTAAACCTTCGCGTGAGGTCTGCAAGTGGGTAATCAGCTTTTCACGTTCGATGTATAAGGCTTCCTTCGTCTCACGTAGACGCTTGTATATCTGGATGATATGTTGGGATATTTCTCCCAATTCATTGTGTGGAAATGCTGATTGCATATCCATTTCTACAGGCTCGTTTTTATCGGCGCGTTTGGCAAACTCGCGTAGATGATTGATGGCTGTTCCGAGCTTGGAGGTGAACTTGTAAAAAACGAACATTAACAGCAGCGTTACAATGACGGTAAACCATATGTAGTGTGGATCTGCTGCCAGGCTGTTTATCAGATTGACATTGTAAGGCAATGCCGAACGGATAATATAGTTTTTATAAAGTGTGGCAGAATAGAAATAGGGCATTCCGGTAGTCTCGGAAGTTCGGCGCAAGTCGTATCCTTTTCCGCTTTTTAATGCGGTTTGTATTTCCTGGCGATTGATGTGGTTGTTGAATTGGCTGTGATTGATTTTATTGTAACTGTCGTACAATACGTCTCCGTGCAAATCCACAATGGTGACACGCAGGTCTCCGGCTATATATCGGGATGTGTAATTATCCAGCAGGGGAGTCCACAGGCTGTCGGGAATGTCCCGTATCTCTTGCTGCAGGCGTTCGTTGTAGTCTTGAAGTTGCGTGTCAAGTAATTCTACCTTGTATTCTTTTTCCCGTTGATACTGATAAGCGATGAAACAAATGGCGAATACAAGAAACAACGAAATTACCGAAAGGAATAACTTCCGGCTGAAAGACAAAAAATGTCCATCGTTATTCTGCTTCGAAACAATATCCATATCCTAAACGAGTTACAATGCATTTACCATAAATACCGATTTTTTTGCGCAGACGGGTAATGTTTACGTCGATGGTACGGTCTAGAACATATACCTCGTCACTCCAGATACGACCCAAAATGTCTTCACGGGAGAATACACGTCCTTTGTTTTGCAGTAATAGGAGTAGAATTTCGAACTCTTTTTTGGTGAGTGGGGCTTCTTCTCCATTTATACTTACTTTCTTTTTGATGATGTCCAGCACCAGTGTCTGGTAAACGAGCTGTTCCGGTATGTGCTCCGTTTCCTCCTGTTGTGTACGGCGTAACACGGCTTTGACGCGTGCAGCCACTTCGCGTAACGAGAATGGTTTGGATATATAGTCGTCGGCGCCCAGGTTGAACCCTGTTACCGTGTCGTTTTCTGTATCTTTGGCTGTAATGAATATGATGGGGACTTTGGCGGTCTTTTTATCCTTCTTCAGCATACTTGCCATTTTAAATCCGGAAATTTCCCCCATCATTACATCCAGTAATAAAAGATTATAGCTACTGATGTCCATCTTCAGGGCTTCTTCGGCAGAATTGGCCGTATCTACTTCGTAACCTTCGTTCTCCAGGTTGAACTTTAAGATTTCGCACAAATCTTCTTCATCGTCCACTACTAAAATCCGGTAATCGTTCATTGCATTTTTATTTATATGTGATGTGGAACTGACAGTTCCTTTATCACAAAGTTAAACTTTATTTCTTTTCTTCGACAAAAGTGCAGTGATTTTGTTACGGGAAAATGAAATAAGTGTTACATTATCATTACATTTGTAGTGAAGGATGTGGTTGGGAATTTATTTTCCAGTCATTCTTTATATTTTCAAACTATAAATGACTGGTTGTACTATGAAAAATTATTGTAAAAAAACGTTATGGAGTAAGATTATATTGGGTATCCTGGCTACAGGATGTATGATTTTTTTGTTATATCGGAACGAATCGCGATTATGTAATGAACAAGCGAAAACAATATTTAGGAAAGCATTAGTACAAGAATTGCAAAAACGGGATACTGTATCTGTTTTTCATTGGACTAATAAAGAAACAACACTTTTTTTGGAAGAAAATATTCCAGATGTGGTAAAGATAGAAACAGAACTTGGTGAAAAAGAATATCGAATACCATCTGAGAAATACCAATATAGTATTGTAAAAGATGAAACTCAACGTGGTTTGCTGACTTACCTTTTAAGTGAAAATCCTTTGAACGTGGATTCTATAAATGTGATATGGGATAGTTTATTAACCACAATAAATCCTGACCTAAAGACTTATACACGAGTTTCCATTACGGATTTGGAAGGATATATAACTTCTTCTTATTCAAAAATAAATTTAAGTTCCGTTCCAGCTGATAGTTTATGTTCTTACTATATAGGGGCCCGTTGTGAAATTGAAGTAACGGGTTTTATCTTTTATCATTGGTGGGATATTCTGTCTTTTCGGTATATATTGATAGTGGGTTTACTTTGGCTTTTGATAGGAAGTCTTTTTTATCTCGGGAAAAAAATATATTGTTGGATAAAACTTAAATTAGTTGAAGAAAAGATAGTTATAATAGAGAAAGAAGTTCCGGTTATTCCTGTGGAAACAGAAAAATCATGCACTTATCAGTTGGGTAAAGATTTTTATTTTGATGTAGAGCGGAAAATGCTGAAGAAAGACGGTATTATTAGGAGATTGGCTCCTCAAGTGACTGATTTGTTTGTATTGTTCCTTAGGAATAAATATCATAAAATTTCTGTAAAGGAGATTTGTGCTGCACTTTGGCCTGACAGTAGCGGAACTGTGGAACGTGTACATACAGTAATGCGTCGTTTACGTAAATCATTGTCGAGTATTTCAGAACTTCAGATTAACTATGAACATGGTGAATATCAGTTAATAATTCCCCATTTCATCGAAAAAAATGAAGTTACTGATGATGTGGAAGTAGATGTTCCCGTACTGACTGATACTGGCAAGTAATATATAGTCAGCATTTGTCAGCGTTAAAAATAGGAGATTGATTTTATAGTGCATAATTTTACACCATCATTAATTTATAATATTATGATTTCGTTATGAAGAAAAATGGATTATTTGCAATCTTGTTGTATGTATTGAGTATAATGTGTTTTGACGCCGCCCAATCGCAGAAAAAGCTTGATGACTTATTCATGAATAATGTAGAAGCTTTAGCTACCGGTGAAGATGAAGTACCTGTACATTGTTATGGAAGTGGAAGTGTGGACTGCCCTTCTGGTACTAAAGTGAAATTCGTAATTTCAGGGTTTGGCCTTGATACTCAATGTTGGTAGATATATTAATATTTTAAGAAATGCTTGTTGTTGGACTAATAATAAGGGAGGAGTATTTCTGTTTGTATATAGGTAGGCTGTGATAAGTGTTTATGAAAAGGATACTTATAAAATGTCCTGTTTATTATGTGATGGTTAGATGAATTTTATATAGTTGAAAATCAATTAGGTACCTAATAATTTGTTAAGAAAATGTTTAATATAAAAAAGACGCCGATGAAAACATAGAAAGAATGAGATATTTAAATGATTTTTTGTATCACAGATGAAATAATTATAAAAATCAACATTTATGAAAAAATATATATATTCTTACTTTTATTGATAGTGGCTATTAATATAGGTTTCTCTATATGCGGAGAAATGAAATTTTCAGATTTGGAATTGTTAAAATTAGAAGCGCTCGCAAATCCAGAAATTGATGCAGGAGGAGGAAGAGGACCATTACGTTCGTATGGATGTGTAATTATAGTAAATGAAATTGCCGGACATCATGATGATGGCTCTCCTGTTATTATCCCCGTTGCATACCCTGGAGAACAGGGAAATTGTGAGGGAATTACTGGTTCTTGTTCTCCATATTCATGTACGAAGATTTATTAAATACTACTAATAATCAGGGGGAATTTTTTGTAGAAAGAATAGCTCCTCCTGATTCTTTAATTATTATCTATATACTATGAAACTATTTGTTTTTTGTTTTATTACATGTGTTTTGTGTGGGTGTCGTTCCATGACATATGATGATGAATCTTGCGAAAACATAAAAGAAATATTGATAAATCCTGAAGAAGTTGAAGCTTTTTGGGATTTGTCCGTTAGATTGAATGATTCAGTGGATATTATATCTTTGGAAGTAACAGATGAGTGTCTGATTTCTGCTATAGGTAAATTCGAATATTATAAAGATTATATATTTATATCGGATAGGACGAACGCTAAAATTTTCATGTTTTCTTCGACGGGAAAATTTATAAAAAGTATCGGTAATTTTGGGAAAGGTCCCGGCAGATATTCTTCTTTAGGAGACTTCAGTTTTAAAGGTGATTCTATTGTCGTTCAAGATGCCTTCAATGATAGTTATATTATATATGATTTCTTTAGTGATGCTTATCGGGAAGTTTCTTGTGATGTACATGGAGTGGAATTCGTTTTGTTTGATAATATTGCTTATGTCATTTCAAATTATTATCAATCGAAATATGGAAGTTATAATTTGTTTTGTTATGATTTTAATACAGGTAATCTGATTGAACCTGGAATTTCTTTTCAAGAAGAATGGACTAAATTGAGATCAGCGTATGGTTTAAAAAGATATTCTGATAAATATAATGATACTGGTTTATTGATATATCCTTTAAATGATACAATTTATACGATAAATAAAGAAGGAGTATTTCCTTCATATCTCGTTCATTTTACGGAGAGAAGTCTGCCGGAAGAACTGAATATAAAGAACGAAGAACTTTATCGATATGTACACAAGAAGCGTTATTTGAAAGGTTTGGAGTTTGTACAACATACGGAAAATTATTTATTGGGATATTATATTGATGGTAATTTTAGATATATATTATATGATAAACGTACATCTAAGGTTGTGGTAGGGAAACAAATGATATTTAATGCTTTAGGGGGAATTCCTGTTTATGATTTTGCAACGGCGGATAATAATGTTTTTTTTGCATTATATTCATCTGATTTTCTATTGTCCTATTGGAATGTTGTTAAGGATAAATGTAAAAGTCATTATAATAAAGAAAAGATGGATTTATTGGTTTCTACGATAAATGAAGATTCGAATCCGGTATTATTGAAATGGTATTTTAAAAATTAGGGGAAATGCAAAAGGGCAGAATTGTATTAGTTGGTTTATTGGTTATTGTATTAGTAGTGATTAGTGTTTATAATTATATTCGTTATGGTATAATTGTTGAAAATCAAGAGTTTATATATGATTTAAAAAAGAAATCTGATTTGGAGATAGGTCAAATGGAAGCTTTAAAAGAATGTAGGGCATATGAGATATTTCTTAATGGGACTAGTATTAATGCAGATGCTTCAGTTTTGGATATATATGGGTGTAAAAAAAATATATCCAAGATTGTTACTGACAACATGTTAATTTTACGTTATTCGGAAATGAATTGTGATGTTTGTGTGGATAGTTTAATCAGTAAATTGAATTTATATATGGATTCTGTTGGAATAGAAAATATTGCTTTATTTACTACTTCTCAGAACAAAGGATATATTAGACGATTTAAAAAAGTAAATAAAATAAAATTTGATATTTATGATATAGGATTGAAGTTAGATTCTGTATTGACCGATATTGGTGTACCTTATTTTTTTGTATTGTCGCGTAATAGGAGAGTTAATAATATGTTTGTTCCTCAAAGTGAATATATAGATTTGACGGATAAATATTTACATTCTATTTATATGAAATATTGGATGAATTTATGATAATTATAGCCGTTTCCCTTAAAGATGCAACGTATTGTTTATACAGACGTATATTCAATAGTGATACAGGAAAAACATGAAATAAATTGTTATATCTTTGTATGATAAATAAACAGTCGTATGAAGAAGCTGATAGATATGTGTAAAGGGTCTCATAAATGGCGTTTGCCGATAGTAATAGTTGTTTTAGCAATAGTGGTGCTCGGTTCTATTTGGCTGAATGTGGCTCCGTTTCGTTCCGGTTTTGAAATAGCGGATGAATTGGGAGGAAATATTTTCCCTTCCAGCATCTTGTCGGTAGCTACCACGGATGCGCAGGTCATAGTTCCGGTGGATTCGATGTATGTGGGAAATCCGAAATCGTGTGTTGCGGTCAGGATACGTTCAGGAAAGCCTTATAGTAAGGTGAGGGTAGAGGTTGCGGAAACTCCCTTCTTCTCCCGTTCTGTATCGGAGTTTGTATTGGAGAAACCCAGAACGGAGTACATTATTTATCCTGATATTATCTGGAATTATGAGGCGTTGAAAAACAATAGCCAGGCAGAACCTATCAGTGTGGCTGTCGCAGTAGAAATGAATGGAAAAGAGCTTGGACAGCGTGTACGCACATTTTCTGTACGTAGTATCAATGAATGCTTGTTAGGATATGTGACGAACGGTACAAGATTTCATGATACCGGTATCTTTTTTGCCGCATACGTTAATGAAGAAAACCCGATGATAGACCAATTGCTGCGTGAGGCGTTGGATACTCGTATTGTAAACCGTTTTTTGGGTTATCAGGGTGGAGCCGAAGTAGTGGATAAGCAGGTGTATGCTTTATGGAATGTGTTGCAGAAACGTAAGTTCCGTTATAGTTCGGTGTCGAATACAAGTTTGTCCAGCAATGTGGTTTTTTCACAACGTGTCCGCACGTTTGATGATGCTTTGCAGTCTTCACAGATAAACTGTGTGGACGGTAGTGTTTTGTTCGCTTCGTTGCTTCGCGCCATCAACATCGAACCGATACTGGTGCGTACTCCCGGACACATGTTTGTGGGATATTATACCGACTCCAATCATAAAGACATGAATTTTCTTGAAACAACCATGATAGGGGATGTTGATTTGGATGATTTCTTTCCGGATGAGCAATTGGACTCTACAATGATTGGAAAATCACAAAACCAAATGTCGCGTATCACTTTCGATAAATCCAAGGAGTATGCCAATAATAAGTATATGCAGAATGAGGAGGGCATTCACTCTGGGAAACTGAATTATATGTTTCTGGAGATTTCAAAAGACGTCCGGAGAAAGATACAGCCGATAGGGAAATAGTATTGCTTTTTGTTTCGATTGTTTGCATATCAACGGTGGTAATGTTACTTTTGCAAGAAATAGTGAAGAAGGGATGCTTCGCGAGTATTATCAATTAAGTATGGAACAAGGTAAGAAATTTATTTCTCCGGGGGCATGGTTCTCCATGACATATCCGGCTGATTGGAACGAATTTGAGGACGGAGAAGGCTCCTTCCTGTTTTATAACCCTAATGAATGGACCGGTAACTTCCGCATTTCGGCATATAAAGGCAATGCGACATACGGTAGGGAGATGCTTCGGCAGGAATTGAAAGAAAACCCTTCGGCCACTCTTGTCAAAGTGGGTGGGTTGGATTGCGCATATAGTAAAGAAATGTTCGAAGAAGAGGGGGAATATTATACGTCTCATCTTTGGGTTACGGGTATCGATGATGTCGCTTTTGAGTGTTCGTTCACCGTCTCAAAAGGACAACCGGTAACTGAAGCGGAAAAAGTAATTGCTACTCTGGAGTTACGTAAGGAGAACCTGAAATATCCGGCTGAGATAATTCCCGTGCGTCTTTCTGAGATATATCAGATTAATGAAGCTTACGAGTGGGTAAGTACCACGGTTAAAGAGCGATTGAAAAAAGATTTTCAGGGACAGGAGGAAGATATTGCCAACATGCAGCAAATCATTGATAGCGGCAGTATCGGTGCTAAAAAAAAAGAAGCATGGTTGGCAATGGGCATCACCCTTTGTGTTATTGTGACTAATGAGGTAGACGGTATGGAGTGGCGTACGTTGATTGATGGTAATCGCGAAGCACCTGTACTTTTGAATGTTGCTACCGGTGCTCTGATAGATCCTATGAAATTAGTGTGGAGTAAAGTAAAAGCCGGCAGGCCTTGTAACTTGGCGGAAACTTATCAAGCTCTCTTCTCCTAACCAATTAATTATCAATTACAAACTTTCAATAATCAATTAATTTGGCAGCTGTAAATTCTATTTTTCAGGTAGAAAACTTGACAAAGTCATTTGGTGACCTGGTTTTATTCGAAAATATATCTTTTGGTTTATCAGAAGGCCAGCGTGTCGGTCTGATAGCCAAGAACGGCAGTGGAAAAACTACTCTGCTTAATATTCTCTCCGATAAGGAAGGGTATGATGACGGTACTATCTCTTTCCGGCGTGATTTGCGGATAGGTTATTTGGAGCAAGACCCGCAGTATCCTGAAGGGTTAACCGTGCTTGAGGCCTGTTTTCATCATGGTAATAGTACGGTTGAACTGATTAAGGAATACGAGCGCTGTATGGAAACCGAAGGACATCCCGGACTGGATGAGATATTGGTTCGTATGGATCATGAAAAAGCATGGGAGTATGAACAAAAAGCCAAGCAAATCCTTTCGCAATTAAAGATCCGTGATTTCAATCAGCAGGTAAAACAATTGTCAGGCGGACAGTTGAAGCGTGTGGCGCTTGCCAATACACTTATCACTGAACCCGATTTGTTGATATTGGATGAACCTACCAACCATCTTGACCTTGATATGACGGAATGGTTGGAAGAATACTTACGACGCAATAATCTCAGCCTTCTGATGGTGACGCATGACCGTTATTTTCTGGATCGTGTCTGTGCTGAAATTGTCGAAATAGACAACCGTCAGATTTATCAATACAAAGGCAATTACAGTTATTATCTGGAAAAACGTCAAGAACGTATAGAGGCTAAAACTGTAGAAGTGGAGCGTGCCAACAATCTTTATCGTACCGAACTGGAATGGATGAGACGTATGCCTCAGGCTCGCGGTCATAAAGCTCGTTACCGGGAGGATGCTTTTTATGAACTGGAAAAAGTAGCCAAGCAACGCTTCAATAATGATAATGTGAAGTTGGACGTCAAAGCCTCCTATATAGGTAGTAAGATTTTTGAAGCAGACCATTTGTATAAGTCGTTTGGCGACTTGAAGATATTGGAGGATTTTTCTTACATCTTTGCCCGCTACGAAAAGATGGGTATTGTGGGAAATAATGGGACGGGAAAATCTACTTTCATTAAAATATTGATGGGAGAGGAGAAGGCAGACTGCGGTACACTGGATATAGGCGAGACAGTGCGTTTCGGTTATTATTCTCAAGAGGGGTTGCAGTTTGACGAACAGATGAAAGTGATTGATGTAGTACAGGATATTGCCGAAGTCATCGAACTGGGCAATGGTAAGAAATTGACCGCATCACAGTTTCTGCAACATTTCCTGTTTACGCCCGAGACGCAGCATAGCTATGTTTATAAGTTGAGTGGCGGTGAACGTCGTCGTCTATACCTCTGCACTGTACTGATGCGAAATCCTAATTTTCTTGTATTGGATGAGCCTACCAACGACCTTGATATTGTAACGTTGAATGTGCTGGAAGAATATTTGCAAAACTTTAAGGGGTGCGTTATCGTAGTGAGTCACGACCGTTACTTCATGGATAAGGTGGTAGATCACTTACTGGTATTCAACGGACAGGCTGATATCCGTGATTTTCCCGGAAATTATACTCAGTATCGTGACTGGAAAGACGCCAAGGCACATCAGGAAAAAGAAAAAGAGGCGGTCAAGCCTCAGGAAGACAAAACTGTTAAAGTCCGTTTGAATGAAAAGCGTCGCATGTCTTTTAAGGAGAAACGCGAGTTTGAACAGCTCGAACAGGAAATAGCTACGCTGGAAGAGGAAAAGAAATCCATCGAAGAAGCCTTATGTAGCGGTACTCTCTCAGTTGACGAACTTACGGAGAAGTCCAAACGCTTGCCCGAACTGACTGATTTGATTGATGAAAAGACATTGCGTTGGCTCGAACTGAGTGAAATAGAGGGATAAACTTATAATTAGAAAAGATGAATCTGACGAATTATCATAGTCATAGTTTGTATTGTGACGGACGGGCTGGCATGGAAGACTTTGTGCGTTTTGCCTTGAGCCAGGGGTTTACCTCTTACGGTTTCTCTTCTCATGCTCCGTTACCCTTTTCCACAGCATGGACCATGGAGTGGGATTGTATGGACGACTATTTGGCAGAGTTTCACCGTCTGAAGACCAAATATGCCGGGCAAATAGAATTGTATATCGGCTTGGAGATTGATTATCTGAATGAAGAAAGTAATCCTTCCATTGCCCGTTTTCGTGAATTGCCGCTGGATTATCGTATCGGTTCCGTACATTTGTTGTATAATGATAAAGAAGAAGTGGTGGATGTTGATGTTACGGCAGATACATTCTGTAAAATCGTAGATGAGCACTTTGGTGGAGATGTGGAGCGGGTTGTTCGTTTATACTATGCCCGATTGATGCGGATGTTGGAATTAGGGGGATTCGACATAGTAGGTCATGCCGATAAGATGCATTATAATGCAGCCTGTTATCATCCCGGTTTGCTGGATGAATCGTGGTATGATGTGCTTGTAAAAGAGTATTTTGCAGAAATAGCTCATTATGGTTATCAAGTTGAAGTCAATACCAAATCTTATCATGATTTAGGTACTTTCTATCCTAATGAACGTTATTTCTCATATTTACATGATTTGGGTATTCGTGTACAGGTGAATAGTGATTCGCATTATCCCGAGCGAATAAACAATGGACGTCCCGAAGCTTTACAGGCATTGGGGAAGGCTGGTTATGAAACAGTAATGGAACTATATGGAGATTCATGGAAAGAGATACCCATTAAATGAAAATGAGAAGATAATATCCTTATCTGTATAACGTTGACCAAACAGGCCATAATATTATGCTGGATGTAATTACCCAATATAATATTATGGCCTGTTTGGTCAACTGCCTGTTGATGGCAATTATTGCTTCAACAGAAATTCGTCGATTGCTTTTTTATAAGTAGCCTTATCAGCTGCTCCACGGAACAGTTGAGGCTCACCTTTTATCGGAATAAACACAAAAAGAGGAATACTGGTAGCATTGAACAATGCTGCCAATTCTTTTTCCTTATCAACATTGACTTTATAAATAACGATTTTGCCCGCATATTCTTTAGCCAATTCTTTCATGATAGGAGCAGTCATACGGCAAGGCCCGCACCAGTCGGCGTACAAATCAATGATAGCCGGTTTATCGCCTTTGTATTTCCACTCTTTGGATTTTTCGTAATCGAATACATCCTTGATAAACATATCCTTATTCATTACGATTACGTCTCCACTCTGAGCTTCTTTCTTTTCTGTCTGATTTTGTTTGGCTCCATCCGTACAAGCATAGGTCAATACACTTGTAAAGATGAGAGCGGCTATAGCTATAAATTTCTTCATCACGTTCAATTATGAATTTTGTTCAATAACAGCTTTCAGCTCTTTGCCGCTGATTACACCCGAATGACGCCATACGGCTTCACCTTTCTTGAATACGATAAACGTAGGTACGGCTTGTATGCGGTATTGAGCTGCCAGTTCTTCATGTTTATCGACATCGATCTTGGTAATACGGGCGGCATCACCGATTTCTTCCTTCAACTCTTCCAATACGGGATGCATGGCTTTACAAGGTCCACACCATGTAGCAAAGAAATCCACCAAAACGGGCTTTTCTGACTGTATTAATTCTTCAAATTTTTCCATATTATTTTCCTTTCTTTTTTATGTGCATAATACATAACAAAAAGTAACCCGTTATTGTTCGGACTTTTTTATTCTGTTATGGTCAACTCCTTGATGATATGTGATGCTCCGGCGTATTTATCTATAATGAATAGAGTGTACCGGATGTCTACACATGCCGCACGCTGTGAAGACGGACGGAAAGCTATATCACCCGTCAGACCCTCATAATTACGGTCGAAGCCGGTACCGATTAATTCACCTTTCGCATTGAATACCGGACTTCCTGAATTGCCACCTGTATTATCCGTATCCACAATGAAGCATACAGGCATTTCACCGTTGGGCATGGCATATCGTCCAAAGTCTTTTGCCTGATACAGCTGTTTCAGTTTGGCAGGAACAACAAATTCCCAGTTATCGGGATCTTCTTTCTCCATGGCACCCTTTAGGGTGGTATAATACGCATATTCCACACCATCGGCAGGTGCATATGGCAATACACGTCCATAAGTCAGGCGCAGGGTGGAATTTGCATCCGGATAGATGGGTATACCTGCATCCTGTTTCATATCTATCATACCTTTTACCCATACTTTGTGGGCGGCATTATAGTTTCGGTTGGCATCCATCATGGCAATAGTGGTCTGTAGCAACCCATCAGTGATAGAGAATTTGAATAGTGTCATCCAGTCATTGGCAATCTTATACAAGCTGGGTTTACGGATAAATTTGGCGAAATTCTCCCTACTGCCGAATATGGAATAATCAAAACAAGCATCTATGAAAGCATCACTGTTTCCCTTGAAACGCTTATCGATGATCTGGAAGATGGCAATCCGTTGTTCTACAGGAATGTACTTCATATAGGTCTGCAACATTTTCTTACCTACTATTCGTTCTACTTCCGGGAAAGGTACAGATGCAAAGTATTTGTCAGCTTCTATCTGCAAGCTGTCGACAGCGGCTTTTATACGCGCTTTGTCTTTGCTTTTCAGTGCGGCAACCAATGTTGCTGTATTGGGGATACGCATGAAATCGAGTCCGGTAATCAGAGCCTCCTGAATGGCTTGCTGATGATAGAGAGCGTTGCGGCGATGCTTCACAATGCCGCGTATCTGGTCGAATGCCTTTTGGTAGGTACTATCCCCTTTTTCACGGCCACGGGCGAGGAGCTGCTCCTGTTGCACACGTTTGGTATCCAATACTTTCAAGCGTACAAGACCTTCGTTCATGCCGATGGCATTTTTCCAATAGTTGGCGGAAGATGCATATTTGCTGGCATAATGGATACGTACGGCATCGTCTTTCAACATTTGCTCCATGAGTGCTTTCTGGCGTACATCACGTACATGGTGGCGCATGAAATTTGTAGTTTGCATGCGTTCTTCCACTTCGTCGGAAATCATGTAGCGCCAATTGCGTCCGGGAAATCCCATGATGAAAGTGAAATCTCCTTCACGATAACCGGCAAGGCTGATTGTGAGATGCTTTTTTACTTGCAAAGGTATATTATCTTCGCTGTAAGTAGCCGGTTGACCATTTTTGTCCGCATAGATGCGGAACAAGGAAAAATCGCCGGTGTGGCGAGGCCACATCCAATTATCCGTATCGGCTCCAAATTTTCCGATAGAGGAAGGAGGGGCACCTACCATGCGGATGTCGCTGTATGTGGTTTTCACAAACAGATAGTACTTGTTTCCGCCGTAGAAAGCTTTTAGTTCCAGCTTTTTGCCTGGAGTCATTTCGATGTTTTCTGCTTGGGCAAAGCGTTTGGCTACAATTTCCAGATATTTGGGAGAAAGATAGTTGGTTCCGTTTGGATCAGGATCTTGCTTTAACTGTGTATTTACATAGTCGGTCACATCCAATATTTGATCGATATAGGTGATGGTAAGGCCTTTGCAAGGCAATTCCTCATCACGAGACATAGCCCAAAATCCGTTGGTCAGATAATCATGTTCTACACTACTATGCTGCTGGATGGCTCCATAACCACAATGGTGGTTGGTCAATACAAGTCCTTCGGCAGAAATGACTTCACCTGTACAGCCGCCACCGAAGTGTACGACTGCATCTTTCAGGGCTATTCCGTTAGGATTGTATATTTCTTCGGAGGGTATCAACAATCCGAGTTCGGTCATAGCGATTTCATTCTGTTTTTTGAGGTCGGTAAGCATCCACATGCCTTCATCGGCTTGTATCAAAAAAATACTAAATGTAAAAATTACTGATAATAAAAATCGTTTCATATAAAAATGTCATTGTAGGGTATTTTGATATGGAAGAATGAGTATACGACTGAATACTATTCAGATACGAGTGAATGACATTCAGTATACAACAGAATAGGGTACATTTGTATACTGGATGATATCCACTCGTATCTCTTCTAGGTAAATATATGAATTTACTCAATAATTGTCATTTCTTTTATCAGGTGCTCGCAACCTCCCAGTTTTTCGAGAATAAAGAGTACGTAACGGATATCAAGATTGATACAACGTTGCAGGTTATTGTCAAAATTGATATCGCCACTCAACGATTCCCAGTTTCCGTCGAAAGCGCAGCCAATGAGTTGACCTTCGGCATTGATAACAGGACTACCGGAGTTTCCGCCTGTGATGTCATTGGTGGTAAGGAAACAAACGGGCATGGTCCCGTCAGGCATGGCATAACGTCCGAAGTCCTTGTTATGAATTAATTCTTTCAGTTTGGCAGGAACAACGAACTCGCTGTCCTCGGGGTTTTCTTTCTCAAGAATGCCGTCTGTGGTAGTGTAATATTTATAATGTACGGCATCGCGTGGACTGTAAGGTTTTACATTACCATACGTCAGGCGGATAGTGAAATTGGCATCCGGATAAGAAGGAACCGGCAGTTTCATTTCACTTAAACCACGGATGTAAGTTTTGTGAAGCAGTTCTAGGTCACCGCACCGTTTCTGATATTCACCGGCAACTTCAAGTCTCTTTTCTATTTTGGAGCGTGAATAAGCGGTTGCAGGATCTTTCTCGATAGCTTTTATAGTAGGTTTCTTCATGAATTTGTCGAAATTCTCACGGTTGGAAAGAATTGAGTTGTCGTAAATATCATCGACAAAAGCGCTATAGTCACCTTTGAACTTATCTTGGATTGTTTTATAGAAAGTAGGCAACTCCTCTGGTGTCAAGGCTTTGGCAAGAGCAGGCAGAATGGCTTTGGCTACAGCGCGATCCACTTCGTGATCGTAGTCTTTATTGTGGATATCATTGTACACCTGCTCTAATTGAACTTTGGAAGCATTGAGCAGGGAGTCGTTCTTTTCTTCAATGCCCTTTTTGATGTTATCCATCACCATATATGGGCTGCCGAATTCGATGGCTCCGTTCAAAGCTTCGAACAAGTAACTTAGTTGGCGGTAAACCGGCATTCTGTTAGTGATGATGGCGTCAATCTTTTCTACGATACCTTCATATTCAGGTTTCCCTTTAGCGAACTCAGCGAACTTCTTCTCTTGTTCGGCTTTGGCACCCAGTACATCATTGTCGATGATGGCTTTGTTCATGCCGATGGAGTTTTTCCAGTAGTTGCTGCTTCCTGCGAATTTATTGGCGTATTGGATACGGGTCTTGTCACTGGCTTCCATTGCTTTTCTCAGAACTTCAAGACGTACACCACGCATATCGATCATGGCCTGATTATCAGCTTCCATACGTTCTTTCACTTCCGATTGGGTGAGGTAACGGCTAGTACTTCCCGGAAATCCCATAATCATGGCATAGTCGTTTTCCTGTAATCCTTTGATAGAGATAGGCAGATATTTGGGGGTTTTCAACGGTACATTGTCAGCGGAATATTCTGCCGGTTCTCCGTTTTTGTCGGCATAAATACGAAACATGGAGAAGTCACCGGTATGGCGTGGCCACATCCAGTTATCCGTTTCACCACCGAATTTTCCGATAGATGAGGGTGGAGCGGCTACCATACGTACGTCATTGTATACTTTATAATAGAATAGATAATATTTGTTTCCGGCATAGAACGGCAATGCTCTTACTTCGATACCCGGTTTGCCGTTCAAGTCACTCTTTTCTAATTCCTCTTTGGCAAGTTTCCGGAGGAAAGGATAAGTCATGGCATTTGTTTCGGTCACTTCACCGGATTTTATCTTGGAGTTTACAAGGTCGGTGATGTCTACGATACGATGAACGAAGCGAAATTCCAATCCCGGAGTAGGCAACTCTTCATTACGGTTCTTTGCCCAAAAACCGTCAGTCAGGTAATCGTGCTCTACACTACTGTGTTGCTGGATGGATGCGTAACCGCAGTGGTGGTTGGTCAAAATCAATCCTTCCGGAGAGATTATTTCGCCGGTACACCCCCCGCCGAAGATACCTACGGCATCTTTCAAGGACACACCGTTAGGATTGTAAAGGTCGTCAGCCTCGAGTTTCAATCCTTGTTTCTTCATCAAATCGATGGAGTTCTGTTGCTGCATCAATTGCAACAACCACATTCCCTCGTCAGCGTGTGCGGAACACACTGCCATTGCGGCAAATACCGCAACCAGGCATTTTCTAAATTTTAGTTTCATGTTATTTTTCTGTTTAATGATTGACTGTATGGTTAGTAATTGTTTTATTTGAATTCTCCTCTCCGGATGGCCTCCATCACATTAGCGGGAGGACGTTGATGCATCAGCTCCTGTTTCATGAAATCCATGTAGGGGGCCACATGTTTGAAAAACTTCCGGTATCCGGCGCAGAGATAATTCAATCCCGGTTCTCCGTCGGCTGTATGCGCAAAACGGTTTTTAGGGCATTCGCCATTGCAGGCAAACAACCACTCACATTCTTTGCATTGAGTAGGGAGTGACTTCTGTTTCATCAAGCCGAAGTTTTGTTGCCGTTCGCTGTACATCATTTCTACCAAAGTTTTCTGGTAGATATTACCTAATTTGTATTCGGGGAATACGAAGTGGTCGCATGCGTATACATCACCGTTGAATTCCATGACACCTGCATGACCACAAGTTTTTGCCATAGAACAGACACCCGGTTGTTCGCCTATCCAGTTGGCAAGGGTGGAGTCGAACAGTTGGATATAATAAGTCCCGACGTCCTCTTTAATCCATTCATCGAATAGAGCACAGAGGAAATTCCCCCATTGCTCAGGACTTACGGAAAAGTCGGCCAACTGTGTGGCGGTTTCTTTGTCGGCTAAAGAAGCAAGATGACGTCCGTCCTGACGGGATGTAATTCGTTCCACAATAGGGGCAAACTGAATATAGTGGCAATCCAATTCCTTGAAAAAGTTATAGAAATCCAGTGGGTAATCGGCATTATAATCGTTGACAACCGCCATACCATTCCACTCAACCCCATGTTTTTTCAGCAGATTAATTCCCTGCATCACTTTGACAAAAGAGGGTTTTCCCAGCTTGTTTTTACGATATTCATCGTGGAACTCTTGCGGACCATCGATGGACACACCTACCAGCCAGTTGTTCTCTTTGAAGAACTCACACCATTCATCCGTCAGTAATGTGCCATTAGTCTGTATGCAGTTGTCGATAGTGCGGCCCTTGGCATACTTCTTTTGTAGTTCCATAGCCCGTTTGTAAAAGGAAAGCGGGCGCATCAAAGTTTCTCCTCCATGCCAGGTAAACAGGACCTGTGGCATGGTTTGTGAGTTTATATATTCTTCGATGAATTTTTCCAGCAGTTCATCGCTCATCACGTGTTTCGGGTTGTTGGTATAGAGCTTAGCCTTTTCCAGATAATAACAATAATCGCATGCCAGATTACATACAGCCCCTACGGGCTTGAGCATTACATAAAGAGGTTTTGCAAAAGGAGCATAAGTTGACATGTATATTTTTTCTATTTTTATTATTTATGATTGTGCAAAAATACGTAAACCAAATGAAAATTCCTTTCTTTCTATCCGGTTTATAAGGAATATTAATACCTTTGCTGCGTGTAATTCATAAATCGTTTCCTGCATGATTAGAATGAGTGTAAACCGTATTTTGCCTCTTTTGCTTTTGCTCGTGTTATTCGTCTCTTGTAGTCGTAAGTACAAAATTGAGGGTAGTTCCTCAGTAACAAGCCTTGACGGGAAAATGTTATTCCTCAAAACTCTTCAAGACGGACAATGGGTAGCTATCGATTCGGCGGAAGTCGTTCACGGCCTTTTCAAGATGAAAGGAAAGGTTGATTCTGTAATGATGGTAACTCTTTATATGGGTGACGAAGGTATCATGCCTTTGGTGCTTGAAGACGGTAAGATTGAAGTTTCCATTTCGAATACGCAACTGACTGCTAAGGGTACGTTGCTTAACAACCAACTTTATGAGTTTATAGACAAGCGTAACGAATTGGAAGTGAAGATTGAAGAATTGGATAGAAAGGAAGCCCGCATGGTGTTGGAAGGTGTCAGATTGGAAGATGTTCATGATGAACTGATGAAAGAGGGCGAAGCTTTGGCAAAGGAAATGAGTGACTATGTCAAAGGATTTATTACCGATAACTATGAGAATGTCCTCGGTCCCAATGTCTTTATGATGGTATGCAGTACTTTGCCTTATCCCATCATGACTCCACAGATAGAAGATATTATGCGTACTGCTCCTCAAACATTTAAGCAAAACCCGTTGGTAAAGGATTTTTTATCCAAAGCGAAGGAGAATATGCGTTTGATTGAAGAACACAAGCGTATGGAACAAAATGCCGCTTCTGAAGCATCTCAACAATAATAAAACTTTTTATTATCCCAAAAGAATGAAGCAAGGCTTTATCGGTCTTGATCTTCGTTCTTAATCATTCCCTTGAATTTTTCCGGTAAGGCACTTTCTACGGCTGTATAGGCTTCTGCCATAGTTGCTTTTATGTTTTCCATGCCTTGCCCTTTTGGGGGGATGGGATCATGGATAGTCAGTATCATACGGTGACGGTGTATCCATTTTCCGGTACGGGGTAAAATTTCGAAAGAACCATCAATGGTGACAGGTACTACAGCCAGTTGTAACTCATCCGCCAATTGAAAAGCACCTCTCTTAAAGTATCCCATATGTCCGCTAAAAGTACGTGCCCCTTCAGGAAATACTACCAGTGACACTCCATTTCTAAGTGAAGACTCCGCTTGTTTCATAGTTGCCAATACTTTCTTGGGACTGGAGCGGTCTACGAAGATATGTCCTGCACTTTCACAAGCTTTCCCTACGAAAGGTATTTTTCTCAAGCTCTTCTTCATCATCCATTTGAAATTTCTTCCCAGAAAACCATAAATCAGGAAAATATCGAATGAACCCTGATGGTTGGGGACGAATACGTATGAAGTATGTTTATGGAGTTTTTCACGTCCATGCACCTTTACCGGAATAAGTAATAGATAGCAGATGAGTTGTGACCATATTTTACCGGGGTAATACCCCCAAATATGAGCACCACCCAGCAATGAACCGATAATCGTTACCAATGCCGTAAGAATTGTCAATATTAAAAGTATGGGCAGCGCAAAGCAAACCTGATAAATATTATAGAGTATCTTCATAGGTGTTGGATTTTGTTGCTACAAAGATAGACGTTTTTTATATTTTGTCATCCATTATCACTGACTAATTTTATGATCGTGATTTCCGGCCAGGCACCAAAGCGGAAAGGTAATCCTACATAGCCAATGCCGACATTGACATACAAAGCTCTTTTCCCATCGTAATACATACCCGACCATTCAGGATATTTAAGCGAGGATAATGAGTGTCCGAACATTTCCATCTGCATGGCGTGGGTGTGTCCGGAGAGCATCAGGTCAATGTCCGAATCTGGCAATACTTCACGTCGCCAGTGGGTAGGATTATGGCTTAGTAATATTTTGAACAACCCCTCTGTTCCTTGTATGGCACGAGGTAAGTCGGCATGTTGTGAGAAAGGAGGTTCTCCGTCATTCTCTACACCGATAAGAGCGATACTGTCCCCCTGATGATATAAGATGGTATGTTCATTGTTCAGCAATTTCCATCCCATCACTTTTTGTTGTTCTAACAGATAGTTCAAGTTTTCTTCCTCTTCTTTCCGGTTCTTCCAGTGAAAATAAGTTCCGTAATCATGGTTACCCAAGATAGAATAGACTCCGTCGGGAGCATGTAGTTCCGAAAGGACATTCCGGAAGTCGTCTAATTCATGGCTTTGCTGGTTCACCAGATCACCGGTAAAGACGATGAGATCAGGATGTTGCTCATTAATCAGATTTACTAATCTTTGAATAGCTCCTTTCTTTTCTTGCCAACTGCCGATATGAATATCAGACACTTGGAGGATACGATATCCATTAAATCCTTTAGGTAGATTGGTCGAATGATATTCTACGTTTTTAATTTCAAAGTGAGTAATGCCCGCCAATGCTCCGTAAAGAATATTGGCAAAACTGATGATGCCTAAAGTCAGTCCTAAAACCGTGAATGGCAAACGATGGACAACGAAAGGAAAACGTGGTTCTTTGAAAGATGTACGGAAAAGCAGAAATGACAAACAACGGCTGATACCCCGGCACAATATGCCGAGTAGTGAAGAGAACATAAACAGTATTTTAGGAACAGCAAACAACATGACGGCTATTGCCAGTTTTCCGATACTTTGTGAATGACGGGAGAGGGCATTGTCTCCGGTCATATAGATGAAATAAAGATACAGAAGCACCAATATGGCAGAAGGAAGCCAGTAGGCACAACGCCAAAGAATACTACGTGTCCGTTTTACGATGTATACCAGATAGATATATACATCGGGTAGGAGCAGGGAAAGAAGAAGGATTAAAGTTATTCTGTACATATATCTTTCAGTTCTTCTATGTTTTTGTTGATAGAGTCAAGATGCTTGTATATCATCTTTTTATAGATAAAATAAATGATTAAGATATCAAATATCGTAAAGATGCTTATCAGGGTGACTTGTACTATGACGGGCTGCAAATAATACTCCATTACCCAATAAAACAGGATAGTGAATAATACGGCCCATATTGCCGTGATCCAAACCTCAGTACGAGTCCAACTACGGAAAATGGTCATACGGCGGCTTACTTCTGCTACAGACATTTTGTCTATTTCAGTCTTCTTATTCCATTGATAGGTTTTCCAGTCCCACCAAAATCCAACGATAATACTTATAACTATAAATCCGCCAATAATATACAATTTGTTAATCCATTTCTCGTTTTCCACGATATTGGGTAGGAAAATGATGGCAGCGACAATAGCAAGCAGAATAACAACGACACCGATGATGAGCGAAAAGCGTTGAGAGTTCAATATACATCCCATGCTCACACGAGTATTCGCTTTGTATCCGGCAATCAATTCCTTTATACGTTCCTCATCTGCAATAGGTTCCTTTTGCAACTGGGCATCCAGTACATTCCATGATTTTTTCAGTTCATCCAGTTCCATTATGCTATTCCTCCTTCTTCATTTTTTTCAGTTTGTCTTTAATACGGCTGAGTTTGGTGGCAACGTTAGTTACGGTCAGACCGGTAATCTCGGCTATCTCTTCATAACTTTTTTCTTCCAGATAGAGCAGAATGATGGATTTCTCCAGTTGTCCCAGCCGGTTTATCATCTGGTAGAGTTGTCTCAGCATAGCTTGTGTTTCGTCGTTTTCTTCAGTACGGTCAGCTTCTTGCGTCAAAGTTACAATTTCAGGAATATTTTTTTCTTTTCGCAAGAAGCTGATACAGGTATTCAGCGAAATTCGATAAATCCATGTTGAAACTTTACATTCTCTCCTGAATTTAGGAAATGCTTTCCAAATATTGAGTATTACTTCCTGATACAGGTCATTGAGAGTAGCATTAGGTGTGGTGTATAAATAACACACCTTATAGATGACACGCTCGTATTCCCGTATCACGGATAAGAACTCTTGTTCTAAGTTTTCCATTGTTTTTATTCTCAATTCGCTTTTTGTTCTGTTAGTCGCAATGAAAGCTGGAAAATCACCTCTCCAAAGATAAAAACAAAAATAATTATCGGAGGTTCGCTGCGAGGTATTTTCGCATTTCATTGACAGGCATTCCACGCCGTCGAGCATAGTCTTCCAACTGGTCTTCACCGATTTTGCCGACAGCGAAATAATGGGATGCCGGATGAGCCAGCATCATTCCACAAACGGAAGCATGCGGGTGCATAGCTCCGTTTTCAGTCAATGTAATTCCGATCTGCTTCATGTCGAGCAATTCATCCAGTATGAAATTGACCGATTGGTCGGGCAAGGAAGGATAGCCTACAGCCGGACGTATACCTTGGTATTTCTCTACCAGCAAGTCCGGAATAGATAAAGACTCATCGGGCACATATCCCCATGCCCTTTTACGGACATATTCGTGCATTTTTTCGGTTGCGGCTTCTGCCAGACGGTCGCTTAATGTCTGTACGAGCAGAAGTTTGTACGGGTCGTCTTTGTAATATTTTTCAGTTTCTTCCTTGATGGAAGAAGCAAACAACCCTATCGTATCAGTCGTACCCGATGAAAGCGGGCGTATGAAATCGCTTAAACAGAGAAATGGGCTCCCGTCAGGATGTGGCGTTTGTTGTCGAAGTAAAGGGAAAGTCGTTCCTTCTATAATCAGGTCGTCACCATCCGAGTTGGCTTGGCATAACCGGTAAATGCATTGGATGGTAAGTTCTCCATCCAATGCATTCAGCATTCTGCTTGCCTCCTTGAAAAGCTGCATTGCTTCTACAGCCTTCACACGTTCTTCTGCAGGAAAGGTGGTTATCCAAGAGGCACGACAAACATAGCAACCATCTATACCGGCTATAGTTGCAAACCGTGGCTGAAAACCCCATGCATGGAAAAAGTATATCCAGTTGATATAGGGCGTTACTTCGTGAACTTTATAATTGATTACAGGCAAAGGCTGGTAAATTAGGATTTATAATCAAATCTCAACTCTTCTCCCCGGTAAGCCTCGTCCACCTTGTTGTCATTATAAATAAGGTGTCCGTTGGCAAATGTTTTTTCTACTTTCCAATTGAACGTGTGTCCTTCCAGTGGACTCCAGCCGCATTTGCTTAGAATGTTTTTAGTAGTTACCTCCCAAGGAGTATTGGGGCGTACCAACACTAAGTCCGCCTGATAACCTTCGCGGATATATCCTCGCCGGCAGATACCGAATATCTGTGCAGGCGCATGGCACATCTTCTGTACAATCGTTTCCAGGGAGAACACGCCTTGGTCTACCAGTTCGAGCATGCTTACAAGAGAGAATTGTATCATAGGCATACCTGACATTGCTTTCAGTGCGCCTCCCTTCTTTTCACTCAGCAGATGGGGAGCGTGGTCTGTAGCGATGACATCGATAACTCCTGAATTGACTGCCGCGCGTATGGCTCTCTGCTCGATAGGTCTTTTAATGGCAGGATTACATTTAATGCGTGTACCTAATTTACTATAATCGGAAGTTCCGTATATCAGATGGGCTATACATGCTTCAGCTGTAATCAGCTTTTCGGAAAGAGGAGCGTCGCTGAATAGTTTCAACTCTTTAGCGGTAGATACATGAAGTATATGTAATCTTGCCCCGGCAATTGTAGCCAGGCGTACCGCCAGTTCCGAAGATGTATAGCATGCAGCTATGGAGCGGATATTGGGATGTTCCTTGACGGGAATATCTTGTTCCCCCTTATATTTCGCTTTGTATTTCTCTATATTGGCAAGTATGGTTTCCTGATCTTCGCAATGGGCAGCAATCAGCATGTCAGTTCCATTGAATATCTTCAGCAGGCTGTTCATCTTATCTACCAGCATATTGCCGGTACTTGATCCCATGAATAGTTTAATACCGCAAACACGATGTCTGTCTAATTTATCAAACTCGGTATAATTCGTATTGGTTGCACCGAAATAACAAGAGTGATTGACGATACACTTTTCATTCAGCAAATCGAACTTGGCATGTAAGGCATCCAACGATGTAGTGAGTGGATTTGTATTCGGCATGTCCATAATAGAAGTGACACCTCCTGCGGCAGCTGCCCGGCTTTCGGTAAAGATGTCTGCCTTATGGGTCAATCCGGGATCACGGAAATGCACGTGGTCGTCTATAATACCCGGCAACAAGTAGCAACCGGTAGCGTCAATCGTTTCATCACAAGGAGCGGAGAGAGGTTTCCAGTTTGTCAGTACCTCGGCGATACGTCCGTCTTCTATGACAACGGAACCTTGGATGGATTGTCCTTCATTGACAATCATTGCATTATGTATCAGCGTTCTTTTCATTTCTTTGATGGATAATTGATAGTTGATAATGGCTAATTAGTTATCATCGGCCGCTTTTGGGAATTTGTGAAACCAACTGTTCCATTTTAATCTCATCACTCCGAAGACGGCCTCACCGAAAATGCTGCTGTTCATCTTGGAGGTTCCCAATTCGCGGTTGATGAAGATGACAGGCACTTCTTTTACCTTGAACCCGCATTTGTAGGCGGTAAATTTCATCTCAATCTGAAAAGCGTAGCCTTTGAAACGTATACCGTCGAGGTCGATAGTCTCCAATACCCGTCTGCGATAACATACAAACCCTGCAGTCGTATCATGGATAGGCAATCCGGTGATGATACGTACATATTTGGATGCGAAATAAGACATCAGCACACGTCCCATGGGCCAGTTTACCACATTGACACCACTTACATATCGTGAACCTATGGCTATGTCGGCAGCCTCTTCTGCACAAGCTTGGTAGAGGCGCGGCAAGTCTTTGGGATTGTGGCTGAAGTCCGCATCCATTTCAAAGATATATTCGTAATCGTGTTGCAACGCCCATTTAAAACCTGCGATATAAGCCGTGCCCAAGCCAAGTTTTCCTTTACGTTCCACCATAAACAGACGTTCGGGAAACTCTTTTTGTAGTTTTTTTACGATATCCGCCGTTCCGTCGGGCGATCCGTCTTCAATGATGAGAATATGGAAACCGTGCTCCAAAGCGAAGACGGCACGAATTATATTTTCGATATTTTCCCGTTCGTTATAGGTGGGGATGATGACGATGCTATCTGATGTCTGCATATATTCCTGTTAAATATGAGGAGTTGTTAATGGGAACAAATGTAATGCTTTTCTATCATTTACGGATAAAACTAAGGATTATTTAGTATTTTTGCGCCGGAAACTCACCACGGATTACGCAGATTTACACAGATTAATGATTTAGACAATCTGTGTAAGTCCGTGTAGTTTGTGGTGAAATAAAAACAAACGTGATGACTATTACCGAACTACAACGCTTGTACGCCGCCCATCCCAACGTAGAGGGTATGGGCCGGTTGTTTAAAGACTCTTCTATCCGGCATTTGTACTGTGGTGGCCTGTGTGCTTCCGCTGCTTCCTTGTTTTCATCCGTGTTGGTGCAACGTGCCGAGGTTCCGTTCGTTTTCATTTTGGGCGATTTGGAAGAAGCCGGTTATTTCTATCATGACTTGACCCGGATATTGGGAACGGAAAAAATATTGTTTTTCCCCTCTTCTTTCCGGCGTGCCATTAAATACGGACAGAAGGATGCCGCCAATGAAATTCTGCGTACTGAAGTCCTGAGCCGTTTACAAAAGGGAGAAGAAGGACTTTGTGTGGTGACCTATCCCGATGCTTTGGCAGAGAAAGTGGTTTCTCGCAAAGAACTTGGCGATAAGACCCTGAAACTTCATACGGGCGAAAAGGTAGATATGAATTTCATCACGGAAGTATTACGCAGTTATGGTTTTGAATATGTAGATTATGTCTACGAACCCGGACAATATGCTGTCCGTGGTAGTATCATCGATGTTTTTTCTTTTTCTTCCGAATCTCCTTTCCGAATCGACTTTTTCGGTGATGAAGTAGAGAGTATCCGTACCTTCGAAGTCGATACCCAGCTTTCCAAAGAGAAGAAAGAGAGTATAGTGATAGTACCCGATTTGAGCCGTAGTCTGGAGCAAAACGGTAGTGGTGGTATGGTGTCGTTTCTGGATTTTCTTCAACCTGATACCATACTTTCCATGCGCGATTTCCTGTGGTTGCGCGAGCGTATACAGACTGTACATGATGAAGCACTTACACCTCAAGCCATTGTTGCCCGTGAATCGGAAGAAAACGGAATCGTCACTTTAGAAGGCAAATTGATTGATGGAGGAGAGTTTACATTACGTGCGCTTGATTTCCGGCGGATGGAATTTGGTACAAAACCTACGGGAACACCTGATGCAACTATTTCGTTCGATACTTCCGTCCAACCTATTTTCCATAAGAACTTCGACCTTGCGGCAGAAACTTTTCAGGAATACCTTGCACAAAATTATACCCTATATATATGTAGCGACAGTGTGAAGCAAACCGACCGTATCCGTGCCATCTTTGAGGATCGGGGCGATAACATCGCTTTTACCGCTGTCGAACGTACCTTGCACGAGGGATTTGCCGATAACACATTGCGTCTCTGTATCTTTACGGATCACCAGTTGTTCGACCGTTTTCATAAGTATAACCTCAAGAGTGAGAAAGCGCGTAGCGGAAAGGTGGCGCTTTCCCTGAAAGAGCTCAACCAGTTTACTCCGGGCGATTATGTTGTCCATACTGATCACGGTGTGGGACGCTTCACCGGATTGGTACGTATTCCCAATGGGGATACCACTCAAGAAGTGATGAGGCTTGTCTATCAGAATGAAGATGTCGTATTCGTCTCTATTCATTCCCTGCACAAAGTGTCCAAGTATAAGGGGAAGGATGGGGAGGCTCCGCGCTTGAATAAATTGGGTACGGGGGCTTGGGAAAAGTTGAAAGACCGTACCAAGACCAAGATAAAAGACATTGCCCGTGATCTCATCAAACTTTACTCACAGCGCCGTGAAGAGAAAGGTTTTCAATACAGTCCCGACAGTTTCCTGCAACATGAATTGGAAGCTTCTTTCCTTTATGAGGATACTCCTGACCAGAGTAAAGCCACTGCCGAGGTAAAGGCTGATATGGAAAGTGCCCGTCCGATGGATCGTCTGGTGTGTGGTGATGTCGGTTTCGGAAAAACGGAAGTTGCCGTGCGGGCTGCTTTCAAAGCCGTTGCCGACAACAAACAGGTAGCTGTCTTGGTGCCTACTACCGTTCTTGCCTATCAGCATTTCCAGACTTTCAAGGAACGCCTGAAAGGTTTGCCTTGTAAGGTGGAATATCTGAGCCGTGCACGCACCGCCGCGCAAGCCAAAGCGGTAATCAAGGGACTTGCCGACGGCGAAGTGAATATCCTCATCGGTACTCATCGTATCCTGGGTAAAGATGTGAAGTTCAAAGATCTTGGCTTGCTGATTATTGACGAGGAGCAGAAATTCGGAGTTTCTGTCAAAGAGAAACTTCGTCAGCTAAAGGTCAATGTAGATACGCTCACCATGACTGCTACGCCCATTCCCCGAACTTTACAATTCTCATTGATGGGTGCCCGCGATTTGAGCGTCATCCAAACTCCGCCGCCCAACCGTTATCCCATTCAGACGGAAGTACATACTTTCAATGAAGAAATCATAGCCGATGCCATCAACTTCGAAATGAGCCGCAACGGACAAGTATTCTTCGTGAATAATCGTATTTCCAATCTTGTGGAACTCAAAATGATGATCCAGCGTCATATTCCCGACTGCCGTGTTGCCATCGGTCATGGCCAGATGGAACCTGCCGAACTGGAGAAGATCATATTGGATTTCGTCAATTATGATTACGATGTGTTGCTTGCCACCACCATCATAGAAAGTGGTATTGATATCCCCAATGCCAATACCATTGTCATCAACCAGGCCCAGAACTTCGGACTGAGTGACCTCCACCAGATGCGTGGCCGTGTGGGGCGAAGCAACAAGAAAGCCTTTTGCTATCTGTTGGCTCCTCCTCTGTCTTCCCTTACTCCGGAAGCCAAGCGCCGCCTGCAAGCCATCGAGAATTTTTCCGATTTAGGTAGTGGCATCCATATCGCTATGCAAGACCTCGACATCCGCGGTGCGGGAAATATGTTGGGTGCGGAACAAAGCGGTTTCATTGCCGACCTTGGTTATGAAACCTATCAAAAGATACTCTCCGAAGCCGTACATGAATTGAAGACCGATGAGTTCGCCGACTTGTATGCCGACGAGCTGAAAGCCGATGGGGGGGGTATCAGTGGTGAACAGTTCGTTGACGAGTGCCAGGTGGAAAGTGATCTCGAACTCCTGCTTCCCGCCACTTACGTCACCGGTAGCAGCGAACGCATGTTGCTCTATCGGGAATTGGATAGCATGACGCTCGATAAAGATGTAGAAGCCTTCCGTGCTCGTCTTGAAGATCGCTTTGGCCCCGTTCCTTCCGAAACCGAAGAACTTCTGCGCATTGTTCCGCTTCGCCGCCTTGCCGCGCGCATCGGTGCGGAGAAAGTCTTCCTGAAGGGTGGACGTATGTCCCTGTTCTTTATTTCCAATCCGGACAGTCCATATTATCAGAGTCAGGCATTTGGGAAAGTCATCGCCTATATGATGAAATATACCCGTCGCTGTGACCTGCGTGAGCAGAATGGCAAACGGAGTATGTTGGTAAAGGACGTAAAGACTGTGGAAGAAGCTGTCAGCGTGTTGCAAGAGGTGGTGGCGATGCAGGTAGAAGAATAGCGGGGAGTCTTTTTTCCCGCATTTTTCTCGCTGTTGTCAGGGCATTTTCTGTTGCACCTCTTTCCGTATATAGATTTTGTGCGAACCTCTGCCGGTGTATCCTATGCCGCTGTCAGGCATTTCGCTCCATCTTTTCAGTTCCAGTGCGGCAGCGTTGCGCAACAGTCCTGTCATGTTGCAATAGTCATTTACTTTCAGTAGAACGTTTGTTTGCAGATAATTTTGTGCCAGCCTCAAACGTTGTTCTGCCGTATAGCGCGAAGATGAACGCTGGAATTTCCACTTTGAGCGGTCCAGCCGGCAGTGCATCCCCGTTTCTTGTATAAACTCCTTGTCCGCCCGGAAGTTGATGTTCTGCATGTAGATACTCATGGCATTTCGTTTCTGTCCGCCCGGTTCGCCGCTTTCACGTTCAAATCCGTCACGTATTCCCAATGAGGGGGTAAATACGCCCAGTCCGTCTATTTTCACCGAGTGTCCTTCGCCCATCTCACGGGCAATGGCCTGTGTCAGCGATTTCACCAGCCCGATAATATCACCGGGGGTGAAGGTACTGGCGTAGTTGATATGTTCGGCCAGATAGCCGAGGTCTACTTGTCCCCAAATCTTCATGCGGGGATAAAGCACTTTCTTGCCGTCCTCTCCGGGGAGGGTCAGCTCTTGCATTTGGTATTCTGCCATGATGTCTGTTGTATATAAAACGCTAACGAGACTGATGTTATCAGATGGACGGTATAAGTCGGTTCACAAGGTAGTCTCTGTTCCTTGAAGAAGAGGGTTGAAGTATAGGAAAAGCTTCATCTCACGCCGCGAGATATATATCTTGGCTGCTGAGATGGCCATCCCGGCTGCAGAGATTTGTATCTTGGCAGCTAAGATACATCTTTTCTTTGGAGTGGGCAAACTTTCCCCCCGATAAGAGTATGTTTTCTTAAGGGATTGATGTGGTTTCTTCATCGAACTCTGTCATGTCCTTCTATAATAGAGGAAGGAATAGGTCGTGTGAAAATCGTCATCGGTTTGTTGTTTTTGGATAAATAATAATATCTTTGCATTGTGAAGTAATTGCGGTGGCAAGGCTTCGCATTTTTGTGGAAAGACTTAGCATTTGCTATTTATTCTGTAATGCTCTGAAAATTTGGCCGTTGGAAGAACTAATACAAGAATAAGTTTGTAGATGTCTACGCTATAGCGTGGGCAGGACTTATTCGTATTAGTGGGTTAGGCCAAATACCTCAGAGCATGGATATAGTTCGGTCCATGCTTTTTTTATGCCCAAAATACAAGCGATAGGCTCTGCTTGTCTTGATTATCGAAAAAGAGTCTTAACGAAAAAATGTACTATTATGAGGTTTTTGAAAATGACAGGACTGCTGATGTTTTTAAGTATGTTGGCGGTGGGATGTAGTTCGGATGACGATGAAAAGGATGTGGTAGGCGGTGAGCCTGCCGAACTCTATGTGTATGTGCGCGATGCTTCGGACAATTATTTGCTGGAAGGAGTGGATGTGGAGTTTGTACAGAACAACAAGTTGCTTTGTACCGATACTACCGACGACTCCGGAGCTGCTTTGTGTAACAATAAGTACGATGGCCTTGTTTCCGGAATGGTAACCGTTAATATCAATGTGGAGGGATATAAGCCGTTTACGAAGACAGGCAATGTCACAGCCGGCGACAATGAGTGGGAAGTAAGTCTGATACCGGATGAAGACGCTCCTTCTTCGTCCTCATTGAACGTTACGTCTAAAGATGTAGAAGATTTGTACGGTACGATTTCTATCCTGATACCCGAAAACGCGCGGTATGTACGTGTATCCGAAGGTACGAGCTATGATCCTGAGGATTATGAAGAATATAAAAACAGTAATTACGGATATGGAACAACCACGCAGAATGTGACTTATACTAATTTGAAACCTGCGACCAAGTATACCTTTACAGTAGTTTCTTTTGATGACAGAGGGAAACAGTTGGATAAAAAGACCCTTACCGTCACTACCAAGGAGTTGTATAACCGTAGCGATTTTAAAGTAGATATCGTTGATTTCCTGACGTTACAGAGTGGTGTTTCGGTGACTCTTAAGGTAGCTCCCGCACACGGGTTCATAATGTCTTGTTACGAATTGGGCCAGGAACCGGCCAATGACTTGCAGGTGGTAAAGGAAGCAATGAAAAATGGTACTGTCATAGGAGAAGATGGAAAGACAAAGATCGGTTATGTTACCGGACTGGATGCAGGAAAGGGCTATCGTGTCTATATTATACCTTTTGCGGAAAATAGAACTGATGTGGGAGGATACACTTACTTGGCTCCCGGAATAGTTTCTTCTATGGAATTGTATACTAAACGTGACAATTATCCTCCGAAGGCTACTGTAATAAAGGCCGGAAATACGAAAAGCTCATTCAGTTATCGGATATATTCAAGCAAGTTCAGTAATACAGCCAGTAATGTAGGATACTCTTTCTGCAGATCCTACAGAGGTGTTTTTGTGGAAGAATATGACCAGTTTGAGAATGAACCGGACATCGCGTGGGCAACGGTTTGCCAAAACCAAGGACTGGATGTGTTCAAGAGTTCGTATACATCTATCTATGAGATAGGCGGTTTAAACCTCTCTTCATGGTATGGTATCATAACACTGGGGTATCACGACCAAGAAGGAACGGATAATTCGGCTGTCATTTCCCGCTATAAATTCAAGTACGGCAGTTATGGTGTGACTCGTAACGTCGAAACCGGTGTCGCTTCTACCAAAGTATCCGGCATCAAGTATGGCTCTGTTACGGATGACATGTTGAAAAGTGTACGTGTTTTGAAATAATGTAACGAATTCTTGAAGCAGGTACTTGGAAGACTTGCTTCAAGGCAGATACACCTTAACAGGTTTTTATGAGTGAACCCTCTTCCTGCCTTTTCCGGTAATTGATTTATAGGGATTGGTGCGGGAGAGGGTTGTTTTGATTGTGTCTGATTTATTTACAACCGGTCAGCTCCAGGATCTTCTTTTCCAGAGCCAGATCATCACTGTTCATTCTTGGGGTAGGGATATTACACATACGAATTACGTCACCCTCGCGGCAAGTGTAGTTGTAATAGAGCAATTCGGTTTCGTCCAGTTCCTCGTATGGCTTCAATACACCTTGTTGTTGCAGGAATTTCTGGTGATCGGTATCGTCGGTTTGCTTTACCAGAAGGATGCGGCGGGCTATGGGATTGAAATTGTAGTCGAAACATTGATAGATGCCACGCAAAAAGGGCGGACGGTCGAACAAGGGTAGTTTTAGGCAGATGTTGAACATCGAGAGTTGGGGCGATTGGCTTTCGTTGAAAGCCAGGTAAAGATGGCTCATGCCGTTCATCATTCCGAACCCCCAATGAGTGGTACCATGGGCGTTGGTATGTCCCACCTCAATGTAATTTCCGTTTTCGGCGGGAGCAATGAGATAAGGTTCTATCTTCAGGTCATTGGTACTGGAAGATAGGCTATAGCTGGTATAAATACCGCTGTAATTGGCGATGTGGTTCACACTTCGGCGGGAGTTTTGCTCCAGTTCATCAAGGAAAGGATTTCGTCCGTCCGGCTGTTCTTTTACCGTCAGGTCTATGGAGAAAAGTTTCTGCTTCATTTGTGGAAGAGAACCCAGGAACTTCTTTTTCGACAGGTTATTCACCCATATCAGGGCATTGTCCAAGGCATCATCTTCATCCATCCCTTTTTCCACATTCTTGAAATAGGTGGGGAACACAGTGGAATACATGGCGGAAAGTACACTGGGAGTGAGTTGGGTCTGTTCGGCCATCTCTTTCATCTTTACTCCCTTTTTGCGTAAGAAGGTAATACGGTCGTAGATTTCTTTCAATTCGTTCATGCTTCTATGTCCATTAATGAATGGCAAAATTACTTTTCTTTTCCGATACCCAAATTTCTGTATCTTACTTTTTGTAAAAAATGTGTTTTCTTCTCCTTAGGGGACGTGTTACATTACAATTGCATGAATATTTCTGAATTATTTCGCATTTATTATTCCTGTTTTATTCATTTTTTGCTTCATAAGGCCTCCTTACTTTTGTCCCGTCAAAAAAACGAAGTAGAATATGAATTTATCACCGAATAAACAGATAGGGGGCAAAACAGTGGCGCAATGCAGAATGGCTGGAGAACATACACCGGAATGGGTTTTTATTCTTTGGATGGGGGGAACAGCACTTTTGTCTTATTCGTTGGTTTATGCTTTACGTAAACCATTTACCGCTGCCGAATTTGAAGGATTGCAGATTGCCGGTATGGACTATAAAATTATAGTAAGTATCATCCAACTCATCGGTTACGTATGTGCGAAGTTGTTCGGCATTAAGTTCATCTCAGAGTTGAAACCGCAAAACCGGTTGAAGTTCATCATTGGCTCGGCAGCCTTGTCCGAAGCGTCGTTGCTGGCATTCGGATTACTACCTGTACCTTATAATATAATAGCGCTCTTTTTCAATGGTCTTTCTTTAGGATGTATGTGGGGTGTGATATTCAGTTTCCTTGAAGGGCGGCGCACTACCGATATTTTGGCAAGTATCATGGGGGTGAGCATGGCACTCAGCTCGGGTGTAGCCAAGAGTATGGGACTCTATGCGTTGAACCAACTTCATGTAAGCGAGTTTTGGATGCCTGCTTTGGTCGGTGCTTTGGCTTTCCCTTTGCTTTGCTTCATGGGGTGGATGATGACCAAGTTCCCACGTCCTACGGCTGTTGACATCGCTGCACGTTCCGAGCGGGTTACCCTCAATGGACAGCAACGGTGGAAACTGTTCAGGCAATATATGCCGTTGTTACTTTTACTCTTTATCGCCAATCTGATGCTTACTGTCCAGCGCGACATCAAAGAAGATTTTATTGTCTGTATCATTGATGTGAGTGCTATTTCTTCCTGGCTTTTTGCCAAGCTCGATGCTATCGCTACTCTTGTGTTGCTGGGTACGTTTGCGTTGCTTGCTTTCTGTGGTAATCATCTGAAAGTGCTCTGTCTATTGCTGGGACTTTCTACAGTAGGTACGGGTATATTGGCTTTGTTGGGTACCGGACAAGTACAGATCTCCACCACCTTGTGGCTCTTTCTGCAAACGCTTTGTATAGATATAGCATATCTCAGTTTTCAGACTATCTTCTTTGAACGGTTCATCGCTTGTTTCAAGGTGAAGGGGAATGTGGGGTTCTTCATCATCACCATCGACTTCATCGGTTATGTGGGTACATTGGCATTGCTGCTTTTCAAAGAGTTGAAGGCTCCAGATGTGGATTGGGCGGTATTCTATAACGAAATGAGTGTCTTTGTGGGTGTGATCTGTTGCATTGCTTTCGTGGCATCTGCCATCTATGTGGTGCAGGCTAAACGGATGGGCGATACGCGGAAAAAAATATCCGGCACGGATAACTATAACGAATTATTAACTTTAAATCCTACGATATGATAGATTTCAGTTTTACAAGAATGGGTAACATAAACAATAGCAATATGAAGAAAATAGAATGTGTGATAATGGACTGGGCAGGTACTGCCGTCGATTATGGATGTTTTGCACCGGTAGCGGCTTTCGTGGAAAGTTTCAAGCAGATGGGAGTGAATGTGACTCCTGCCGAAACACGTGCTCATATGGGACTGACTAAGATTGAGGAAATCCGGGCCCTTTTCGCCATTGAGCGTGTAGCAGAGGAGTTCCATCGGAAATACGGGCGTACCCCTGATGAAAACGATGTGCGGGAATGCTATAAACGTTTCCAAGATGTGTTGTTCGCGACTTTGGAAGGCTATAGCAATCCTATTCCGGGTGTGGTGGAAGTGATTGCCGGTCTGCGCACCAAAGGCATCAAGATAGGATCTACCACCGGATATACCAAGAGTATGATGGATGTGGTAATTCCCATAGCGGAGAAAAAAGGATACAAGACTGATACATGTGTCACATCGGATCATTTGCCCGGTGGCCGTCCCAAACCTTATATGATTTATCAGAACATGTGCCTGCTTGATGTGCCTTCCCGGTTTTCCGTATTGAAGTACGGAGACACTATTGCCGATATCCGTGAAGGCGTGAATGCCGGTGTATGGAGTGTGGGGGTGGTGATGGGGAGTAACGAACTGGGACTGAGTGAAGAGGAAACCCGTAACCTGTCTATGGGCGAACTGAAATGCCGTATGGCAAAAGTACGTGATCGTATGTATGCTGCCGGTGCCGACTATGTGGTGGATACCATAGCCGAACTCCCGATGCTGATTGAGGATATCAATGAGCGCATGGCATTGTGAAAATCATCATTAACATTAATCACTAAATATTATCAATATGAGACCTTATTTACTTTTGACTCCCGGCCCTTTGACAACCACCGATACTGTAAAACAAGCCATGATGAGTGACTGGTGTACTTGGGATGAAGACTATAATCTGGATATTGTGGAAGTAATCCGTAAAGAATTGGTGGAGATTGCCACAAGTTGCCCTGAAGAGTATACCGCTGTATTGATGCAGGGTAGCGGAAGTTTTTGTGTGGAAGCTACTCTTGGCTCTGTTGTACGCTCTACGGATAAACTACTTGTAGCTACCAACGGTGCTTACGGTAAGCGTATGGGGGTGATTTCCGAATACTATCACATCGATTGCCACATGATGAAGTTTGAGGAAACCGAACCGGTGGATGCTATGAAGATTGACACTTATCTGAAAAAACATCCCGAGGTTACTCACGTTTCTGTGGTACATTGTGAAACAACCACTGGTGTACTTAATCCTCTTGAGGAGATTGCCGCTGTGGTAAAATCTCACGGTAAGGTACTGATTGTAGATGCCATGAGTAGTTTCGGTGGTGTACCTATAGACATGGCCCGATCGGGTATCGATTTTATGATTAGTAGCGCCAACAAGTGTATTCAGGGAGTACCAGGATTTGGCTTTATCATTGCGCGCCGTTCGTTGTTGGAACAATGTAAAGGTGTAGCCCGCTCACTTTCACTTGACCTCTACGATCAATGGGAAGTTATGGAAAAGGGATGTGGTAAATGGCGTTTTACTTCGCCTACCCATGTAGTACGGGCTTTTATGCAGGCGTTGAGTGAACTGAAGGCCGAAGGTGGTGTGAAAGCACGTTACGCCCGCTACTGCGAAAATCATCGCATACTGGTGAAAGGTATGCGCGCTTTGGGTTACAAGACCCTACTCTCTGATGATCAGCAATCTCCTGTTATCACCTCTTTCTATTATCCTTCTTCCGGCTTCAACTTCAAGGAGTTTTATCTGAAATTGAAAGCCAGGGGATTTGTTATCTATCCGGGTAAAATTTCACAAGCCGATACTTTCCGTATCGGAAATATAGGTGACGTTTATCCTGCCGATTTTGTGAAGTTGACGGAGGTTATTAAGGAAATCATGACAATATGATCGCCATACTCCATAAATGGATAAAATGAACTTCCCACATATCGGTTTGTCCGCTCTACAACCGATATGCGGGATTTATATAAACTTCTGGCAAAAGGGGAATATTATTCCATTATCGTCCGAATTGTAGAGCAAATCCCAGATTAAAGAATGTGATGTTGTTTTTAAACCAACTATGATCGATCCCATCGTCATATCCGTTTGGGTCGGGATTGAACAGGCGTGCATCCGGATTGGCAAACCAATCGGCTGTCAACATATCGAAACGTAACATGCCTGATAGGTTATATTTGATATGAAACTCATATCCCATGCCGAATGATATTCCGCAATATCCCTTTTGGAAAAGATGTCCACGCCGTTGATCTCGTGTATAGGTTCTTTCCTGATAGTCCATGTATCCAATACCTAGCGAGAAGAAAGCCCCTTGATTACCATTGCTCCACAGATGGCGAAAGATGATATTGGGACGTATGTAATGTAGATGTGCCTTGTCCGGCAGGCATGCCATACGTAGATAATCATATTGAACTCCCACGGCAAAGTTCGGGAGGAAGTAATATCGTCCTTCCGTCATCAGGTCATAACCTACCCGGTTACCGTTTTTATTGAAAAAGTCATTCCGGTTTCCCTCTACGTATGGTAGAGACAATCCACCACCGAAGATGATGCTGTACTTTTGAGGTAAACATTCGCTTTGCGCTTGTATGTTCATTCCACAGAAAGTGAGGATGAAGACAGAAAAAGTGATGAGACGTTTCATGTTATCGTTTTCCATATAGTTTGTCGATCAGGTCCTGTCTGCCAATTCGTCTCAGTTCATTGATAATGTTCTTTCGTTCCTCCGGCTTGTACCAGAAAAAGAATTGGCGCTGCGCCAGCTTTTCCCGTTGCGTCTTGGCGCTGAAAACAGGTTCCAGCGTGTAGGGGTGATAACCGGTATACCAGGCTTCGGTGGCAACTGTCATTGGAGTAGGGGTGAAGTCTTGTACTTGTTCCAAGTGGAAATCCAAACGTTTGGTGATGACGGCAAGCTCTGCCATGTCTTCTTCCTTGCAGCCGGGATGACTGCTGATGAAGTAGGGAATGAGTTGCTGTCGCAAGCCTTCTTCGCGATTGATACGGTCGAATATTTTCTTGAACTCTCCGAATTGGCTGAAGGGAGGTTTACGCATGAGGTTGAGTACTCGATCTGATGTATGTTCGGGAGCTACTTTCAGGCGGCCACTGACGTGGCGGGTTATGAGTTCACGGGTATATTCGGCGGTACTTTGATTTACTTTGGGGTCTTTACATTGGTGTAAAAGTAAGTCATAGCGTACGCCACTGCCGATAAATGATTTCTTGATACCGGGCAATGCATCTACGGCATGATAGATATCGAGCAGAGGACGATGGTCTGTATTCAAGTTGGGACATACTTTGGGATGGATGCACGACGGACGTTTGCATCTTTTGCAGAGTGCTTCATCTTTTCCTTTCATCTGGTACATGTTGGCTGAGGGACCTCCCAAGTCACTCAGATAACCTTTGAAGTCGGGTAGTTCCATGACAGCTTTCACCTCTTTCAGCACACTCTCCTTGCTACGGCTTACAATAAACTTGCCCTGATGCGCGGATATGGTACAGAAAGCACATCCTCCGAAACATCCTCGATGAAGATTGACGGAGAATTTTATCATGTCGTAAGCCGGAATACGCTTTCCTTTGTATTTAGGATGGGGAAGGCGGGTATAGGGCAAGTCGAATGAGCGATCGAGTTCCGCTTCCGTCAGTGGAGGATACGGTGGATTTACCACAACGGTCTGTGTACCTACTTTCTGTAAAATACGTGATGCCGCATATTTATTGCTTTCTTCCTCGATATGACGAAAGTTTGCAGCTTCTTTTTTTTTGTCTTTCAAACATTCTTCATGAGAGAAAAGTGTAATATCTCCTTCTTGGGGAACAACTTCCTTTTCAAGATAAACCATTTGTGGAATATTGGTAACAAGCTCTTTAAAGCTTTTTGGGGGAATATGAACTTCCGCAGACTTCAATCCTTCTGCAAGCGCTACAACCGGTTTTTCTCCCATACCGTAAATCAACAAATCGGCTCTGCTGTCAACCAGAATACTTGGACGTACTCGGTCTTGCCAATAATCATAATGCGTCAATCGTCGCATACTCGCCTCTATACCCCCTAAAATGACGGGTACATCCGGGTAAAGCTTCTTTAGGATTTGAGTATAAACAATGGAAGGATATTCAGGTCTCATATCGGGGCGGGCATCCGGAGTATAGGCATCATCACTGCGCAGACGTTTGTTGGCAGTATATTTATTAACCATACTGTCCATGCAACCGGCACTGACACCAAAAAAAAGGCGGGGACGTCCCAACTTCTTGAAGTCGCGTAAATCATCGCGCCAGTTGGGTTGGGGGACAATAGCAACGCGTAATCCTTCTGCTTCAAGGATACGTCCGATAACAGCAGCGCCGAAAGATGGATGGTCTACATATGCGTCACCACTAAACAGGATAACGTCCAATTCATTCCAACCACGCAATTCTACTTCTTTTTTGGTTGTAGGCAACCAATCTGTCAGTCGATATTCTTTCATGGCTGCAAAGATAGGCAATTAATGAGTAAATCACTAATCGCCAATCATTAAATCATGGTGAACTGTACCGTCATCTGTTCGCCGTCATAAATCTCACGGAAACCGATATGCTGTTCGGCAAGATATTCTTTCAGGTCATTGAAAGCGGTTGCATTGTCCATAATGATTTCCAGCTTCTCACCCTTTCCGGCTTGACATATAGCTTTGACGGCAGGGATGAGAGGGCTGTAATGCTTTTGTCCACACGTATTGATGGTTTTCATTTATTTTCTTCTTCTATGGTTTCTTGTTGGGAAAGCCATTGCAGATAGAGCTTGATGAGTTGTTGCAATCCGAACGCTTTCATGTTGTTATGATAGACCACGTCAATACAGAGGTCGAGCAGATCCTTGCTGTCTTCCTCTTGGGTGGCAATGAGAGAGCGGATATTCAGTTTCAGTTTGTCGAGCACAGTTTCATCTACGATACCGTTACTGTCGATGAGGTGGCGAAAAAGTCCATACTTCTCGATAGTAGCAAGGTTTTCTTCTGATATTTCTAAACTACGGGTTCCGCTGGGGTTGGTTTGTATAGTGTACATGATATTGATGTTTTAATGATTAATGTTTAACGATTAATGGTCTCTGTTGGAACAAAGATAAGTTTTTTCATTACAGGTTACACTGATTTACATAGATTATTTATTGGGATTGTTATTTTTATTTGTACGTATCTGGTTAATTTGTGGTGAGGAACTGTAAAACAGATGCCATGATGGTGTTTCTGGCAGTTTCTTCTTTGATACTTTCAAAGGGAAATCCCATGATGAAAGTACGGTAGTCGCTACCGCGATAGGCTATGGCGGCAGATAGATTTCCATCGGTATAGGTCATCACGGAAAATGCCGTTTCCGTAGGCAGAATACAGTCCGGAGCAGTGACGGGATAAGCTTGTTCGTTAGGTAAGCGGAGAATGCTGAATGTATGTCCCAGACCTTGGATGGCAATGTCTTTTCCGTTTTTTTGCAAAGTATTGCCATAACGGTACTTCAAGATATTCCGGATAAATTCACGGTCGCCTTGCGAACTGTTCATGTCACTGCCCGTATAAGCGCCACTGACCAGGAGGCTGCCTCCTGATCGGCAATAAGAGGTTAATATCCGTTGCATCGGAGAGGAGAATGTTTTATAAAAGTTCCGGCGGGAAGGGATATTGATGATATCTTCTTTCTCCAGGCCGAGTATGTAGTCCACTATCGGATATCCTTCTAAAGAGATTATTCCGGTTTCTACGGCTTCGTCACTGCACGATACGAAACTATAGCCACCCGTTGCTTGTATGGCTTTACCATGAATAAAAGGGTAATCAAATGTATTTCCAATGATTTTCATTCCTTCATATTCATTGTTGCTATCGCCTAAACCCTTTCCTGCTTCTTTACGGTTGAAGTTTTGCTGAGTACCACAGAGGGAGAGGTCGTAGAGATAAGGTACACCGGGATCTTGTGTCAGGTCAAATCCTGCCAAATCAGGAGTGTTTACAATTGCCGGACCGCTGATACGGTCGAAACCGTTGACGATGAGTACACGTTCTTTTTCATGTTTCGCCTTATAGGCTGCGAGAATTTCAGAGGGAAAACTTTCTCCTCCACGGTTCACGGCGGTTACTTTAAAGGAGTAAACGATACCCGGTTCTATTTTTACACTGTGGAACGGATTACTGACACGTACTCCATTATCAAACCCTCCACGGCCAATGCGTGTATAGACAATGTATTCACGAGGTTGTGCGGTGGGCTCCAATGGATCGTTTTCGCCTTTCCAAGAGAGTTCAAGTGTATTTTTCTTTTTACCGAAATGGATGGCAAAATGGCTGACGGGGAGAGGTTGGACTATATAATCTTTACCGTGTTGGGTAGATATATATTGCAAGATGGCTTTATAGAGTGCACGTCCTACAGTGAATTTGAAGTTAGGGTCGTGTCCCAGTTGCATGTCTGCAAAATTTTGATGAGACAGTAACTCTACAATGGTAGAAGCCACGGAAGGCAGGCGTGTTTCGCTGTAGTTACGGTTCCACATACTACGACGTGTCCAGTCGATATTATAGGTAGAACGGATATCGTGTTCCAATTGGGTCATTAAGATATCGGAAAGGTCACGTGAAGCATAGCGGTCTTTTCCTGTGGTCAATTGCCCGTTGTTAAAGTCGGTGGTATAAATGCCGAGTGTACCTACTATCCGGTCGTCGGTTTTGACACCGGCATCGCTGTGTAACGCCATGCTCATTTCAAATGGAACTCCCAACCCTTGTTCAGTAGGATTGAATATAGATCCACCTGCCAGATAGTTTACCATACGCGAACGTGTGTTGATATCATCTGAAATATCATCTTTTCCTTTATATCCGGCATATACGGAATAAGGCATGCCTGCCCATTGGGCGGAATAACGTGCTCCTTCCAGATAACGGGGAAGTCCGCTGGTTTGTCCACCACGAGCGATATTCCCCATTCCCCCACCGAAGCGGACAGCATCTGCACAGACCACACCTTTTTCTTTACTTTCATTGCTCAGTACTACCATGCCGTAGTCATTTCTTCCTTTGTCGAAAGTAAACGTTCCGAGGTATACCCACGTACCACCTCCGATACGCTGGTTTACCTTAAATTCCGTCACACCACCATTGTGAAAGACGAGGTATTTGGCATCACTTACACTGTTCGGCATACTCTGATAGGATACATATACAGCATATTCTCCTGTTTTGGGTATATCGGGTACCCATTCGGCAAATGCCTTGTCTTTCTTTTTTTCGGTATTGGTAAAGCGTGCTGTACCGTCAAGAAAGGGGGTATCTCCGTCTTCGTAGATATGTTTACGCTGTGCAAAACCGGGTTTGCCTGTGGATGCCCATTGTGATTTCCGACTTTTTACTTCAAGGTAGAAAGAACCTTGTCCGCTGTCCCGGTCCAGATTTCCGTCATTGTCAACAATCACTTCCTGTTTCTGAGTGTCTCGCTCACGAGGAGTAAAGACGTTGGCACCGGCATTTTCAAGCATCGGAATCAGATAGGGGATAATGAACGACTGGGTAAACAGGTCTTCGGTTGTACAAAACAGTCGGGGACGCTGCCAGCCCCATTTATTTTTATTATTAATATAATATTTTCCATGACTTTGCCACACGGCTATGTGGCGTCCTTCCAGTCCACGAGATATTTCGTATGGACGGGAAATACGAGTTACCCACGGAGTACCTTTATAATTTAAGTCTGTGAAAAGACGCTCTTTGTCTTTCTTGCCTTTTCTGTATATATTGGGTATAAGCTCCTCAATGGTTTTTCCTCCGGTGAACACTGCGATATTAAAGTAGTTCACAGGGCCGGGAAGCAATAATCTGATATTATGATAGAGGTTATCGACGCTTTCCGGGCGATGAGGCTGATAGCTTAATTGTTCACTTGCATAAATATATATCTTTTTTTTCTGAAAGTCTATACGGAAACTATCCAAACGGCAAGTTCCTGTATTGACTGTGGAAACGGTATGTTTTTTGAAGAAAGTTTGTAACCGTTCTTCCACATTCTGCTCTATTTCCTGGGATATCGCTTTTTCTGAAAAAAAGGAGAATAATATTACAATAAGATATATACATTTTTTCATAATTCAAAGTTCTCATGATGACCGGACAAAAATAGCTAAAAAAAGAGTGGGAAGTTATGCGCTTCCCACTCTTCTTATTTCTATTTAGTAAACTTTACAACGGAATATATTCTACGAAAGCTTCCATTGCCTCGTAAGATGCCAGACCAAGGCTGTCATATAATGCAGCTGTACCGCGGTTACGGTCTTCACTACGTTGCCAGAACAAACGTTCGTCATTGCCCAGGAACGGAGCACTTTCCATCTGTGACTGATGTTTCAGGATGGAGTTACGTTTAGCACGCAATTCTTCAGGACTGATAGGCACAGCCATTTCGATGTTCTCGATTTCCCATTCTGCCCATGCGCCACGATACATCCAAATACGGCAATCTTTCAGCCATTTTGCACCTTCTTCTTTTTCAAGGTCGACAGCTGCAAATACGGCATCTGTACAAACACGGTGTGTGCCGTGCGGGTCGGCAAGGTCACCGGCTACAAAGATTTGGTGGGGTTTCACTTCGCGCAACAGGTTGCGTACAATTTCTACATCGGCTTCGCTAATAGGATTTTTCTGAATTTTGCCTGTTTCGTAAAACGGCAGGTCAAGGAAATGTACATGATCCAACGGAATATTGTTGTACGTACAAGCAGTTCGTGCTTCACCACGGCGGATCAATCCTTTAATAGTAAGGATATCGCGGCTATCCATATCTCCGTCTTTCTTTTCCTTGAGATACTTGCGGATTTCTGTGTATTTATCGTTGATAACCTGGTCTTCGCTGTTATTGAAGATTTGGTTAAAACCATTAATGAAGTGTAGGAAACGGATTACTTCTTCATCACCTACAGCAATGTTACCGGAAGTCTCATAGGCTACATGTACATCATGTTTCTGTTCTACCAGACGACGGATAGTACCACCCATGGAAATTACATCGTCATCAGGATGTGGGGAGAATACAATGACACGTTTCGGATACGGTTTCGCACGTTCGGGACGATAAGTATCGTCAGCGTTCGGTTTACCACCCGGCCAACCTGTGATGGTATGTTGCAAATCATTGAAAATCTTGATATTCACATTATAAGCAGAACCGAAAAGTGCCAACAGTTCACTCAAACCATTTTCGTTATAGTCTTTGTTGGTCAACTTCAAGATCGGTTTACCCGTCAATTGGCACAGCCAAACAATAGCACTACGTATCAATTTGTCGTTCCACTCACAAGAAGTTACCAGCCAGGGACGTTGAATTCGCGTCAGGTTGGCAGATGCCGATAAGTCGATGGCGATATGTGCATTGTTGTGAGTTTGCAGATAAGATGCAGGAATAGTATCTGTTACAGGACCCTCCACGCACTCTTTTACCATTTTGGCTTTTTCTTCGCCCCATGCCAACAAGTATACTTTTTTTGCAGAAAGGATAGTAGCCACACCCATTGTGATGGAACTGATAGGGGTATTGTCAATGTTACCGAAAATTTTGGATGCTTCGTTACGCGAATCGTTATCTAGCAAGATCAGGCGAGTAGTAGAATTCAGACGGGAACCCGGTTCGTTGAAGCCGATATTACCTACACGTCCAATACCCAACAAGGCAATGTCCAGGCCACCGAAGCTTTCGATACGTTGCTCGTACAGACGGCAATATTCGAAAATAGCATCTTTGGCAATGGTACCGTTCGGACTGAATACATTCTGCATGTCGATATCCACATGATCGAGCAGCATTTCTTTCAATGCATTCAGATTACTGTTGACAGCGTTGGGAGCCAAAGGATAATATTCATAAAGGTTGAATACAACCACATTACGGAAACTTAAACCTTCTTCCTGATGCATGCGTACCAATGCTGCATATACATTGCGTGGAGAATTACCGCCTGCTAATGCCAGTACGCAGAAACGTCCGGCTTTTTGTTTGTCTCGAATTAGTTGTGCAATGTCGAGAGCAATTTGGTTGGCACCTTCTTCAGGGGTTTCATAGATATCTGTCGGAATTTTTTCGAGCCGTGTCAGTACAGACCGCTCAAAAGCGTTCTCAGGTCTATAATACCTGGGGGATACTCTGTTGAGAGTAATTTGAGAACTAAGATTGGTTTTCATACGTTTTATTGGTATTAATAAATGATTAAAGCGTTCGCTCATTAAAACTTAACAAAAATACGTAAAACAAAGTTCACTTGTATAATGTTGAAGTATATTTTATGATAAAGTATTGGTTTCCGGTACTAAATTTCCCATTGCCCATACTGCTCTTACGTTCAGATCTTCGTCCATTACGATGATATCGGCATCTTTACCTTTTTGCAAAGAACCTTTACGGTCGAATACTCCCATGATACGTGCCGGAGTTTCTGAAACCATACGTGCTGCATCTGCCAATGGAATGTCAGCTTTTTGTACCATAGTGCGTATCAGACGATCCATGGTTGCAACACTACCTGCCAGTGCGGAGTGGTCGGCAAGTTTACATACTCCATCTTCAATGATGACACGTGGGTCAAAAGCTTCTTTACTGTCGCTTGCGGCGCAAGCTAAAGCATCAGTGATAGCACACATACGTTCTACACCTTTTATTTTATATACCAGTCTCAGGATGGTGGGTGGTACATGGATACCATCGGCAACGACTTCTACCGTCATATCGTCCATCAAATAGATACTTTCTACTGTTCCTTCATATTTATACTCACGGCGTTTGTGGAAACCGGGCATAGCGTTGTAGAAGTGAGTGGCGTGAGTATATCCGGCTTCGTATGCCGTACGGATATCCTCAAATTCTGCTTGTGTATGTGCGACAGATGCCAGAATACCTTTGGCTGTGATGTATTTACCGAATTGCATAGCTCCCGGTAGTTCGGGGGCTGCATCCCATCGCTTGATACAATGCAGGTTCTCTACAATAGGGATGTATTCGTTCGGGTCAGGATTCTTGATATTTTCGGGAAGTTGTCCGCCTGCCATAGCCATGTTCAGATAGTGGCCTTCCAAGTGGAGACCGAGTATCGGACTGTCTTTTTCTGCCATCAGTCGAGTACAAGTTTCTGCAGCTTGTTCAATCATGGGTACGGTAGATGAAGACAGTGTGGGGAAGATACTGGTTGTTCCATATTTCATGTGGGTCTTGACGGCTCCACGGAAAGCATCTTCGGTACATTCCATAAAATCGCGTCCTCCACCGCCGTGTACATGTATTTCTACACCACCGGGGAGTACATACATACCTTTTACATCAATCAGTTGTGCACCGATAACGGCGAGATCACAATTGGTTACTTCCAAAATTTTTCCGTCTCTTATAAGTACAGAACCATCTTTGAGCCAACCTTGAGGGGTCAGAATACGAGCGTTGATAAGTTGAGTCAACATAGGATTTAGGGGTTAGAGTTATAAAATTAATCATACTGTCATTTCGACATCGTTTCGAAGGACAAAAATAGTCACTTTTTAGGTAATATGCACTCCTCTCTTTTAGGTATTTTTATTAAATACTCTAAAAATGAACGTTCGATGTTTAAAGAGTCTTGGTTTGGGGATTTATTCTACGTAGAAAGTGGTGGAAATGGAATTCCCTTCACTATCCACCGCAGTGAGGGAATGTTGTCCGGGAACAGGTTGTAGGGATATTTTGTGAAAATCTTGTGTCAGAGTGAGATAGGTTTCGTCGAGATGCCAAAAGATGGTGGTGTTGGGGTTACTATGAGCTAGTTCTGCAGTGAAAATTCCCTTACTGCCATCCAATAACTTGGGTAAAATGATACGGGCATTCATGGGTGGATAGATAAATTGCATGATTTGTAGAGCATCTTCTCCACAATCGGATTTGAAAGGAGGTAGGGGAGTATATTCAGGGTGATGTTGTTTGTAGTACCATTCCCATACAGGAGGTAGGATGAACCATGATTTCTGAATGATAGGTTCGGTATTGGCACAATTTTCATAGACACGATGAGTACCGTTTGCCGACAGAGTGATGAGATGGTGATAGGGGCATACTTCTGTTTTTAATCCTGAGGGGAGTATCAATATAGTATCGGTTTTTTCACAGAATCGACTCTTCAGATGTCCGGATTGACGGCATATTTCCGATTCAACGAAGATACCCGAAGGACGTTCAAACCATTTAGGCGAGGAAGGTAACAGATTGAATGTATCAAACAGTACCGGTCCTGCCGTGCGTGCACCGACTAGTCCAGGTTTTCCTTCTCCGGTAGCATTGCCTACCCATACCCCTATGGCATAACGGGGAGTTACACCTACTGCCCAAGCGTCACGGAAACCGTAACTCGTACCGGTTTTCCAGGCAACGGGATGCATGGAAGGAATGGATTTCCAGTCTATTTCTTCAGGCCGGTTGACTTCTATCAAAGCATCAAAGGTTTGCCATACAGCACCTGGTTGAAACAAGTCTGTTGTTTGTGTCGTCTCATCGGAGAGTAGTATGTCACAGGTACTTTGTGGAAGTTTCAGTAGGCTACGTCCCATATTGGCGTATGCGTTTGTAATATCCCACAGAGTGGCTTCCGCACCTCCTAAGATGAGAGATAGGCCGTAGTGAGAAGCTGGTCGGTTCAATGTCTTCAAACCAATTTGTTTGAGGAAACTGTAGAATTTGGGGACACCATATTTTTGTAACATGGTTACGGCAGGGATATTTAGGGAACGTGCCAATGCTTTTGATGCGGGGACAGCTCCTTCAAATTGCAGGCTGAAATTCTGGGGAGTGAAACCATTGATGTTAATGGGAATATCCGGCAATAACATTTGCGGCAATAGACTGCCTTCCTGCAACATGGCATAATAGAGGAATGGCTTCAAGATACTTCCTGTACTTCTAGGAGCTTGAATAACGTCTACTTGATTGCCTGTTTGTTTCTGTTCAAAATGGACATTTCCACAATAAGCTATTACCTGATTAGTTTCAATATCGATTACCAGAATTGCCAGATTTCGTATATCGCTCTTGCTGAATTCATTACTCCAACGTTCGGCCAGGCTTTCTATTTGGATTTGGAGACTCTTGTTAATGGCCGATAATGAATATTGCCCGTTTCGTTCCTGATAAAAACGGCTGACCAGATGTGGCGCAATATGAGGTAGTGGATGAGGTTGGACGGGAAGTGGCTCACTTATAGCCAATTCATAAGTGGAGGTATTGATTGTTCCTTTTTCATGCAACTGTTTTAAAAGCCGGTTTCGTTTATCAAGTAGCGCTTTACGTCCTTTTGAAAGATGTATCATGGAAGGAGCATTCGGTAGAACAGCCAGCATTGCGGATTCTGCCCACGATAGTTCTTCTGCCGGATGTCCGAAATAACGCCATGCTGCTGCGTCTAGTCCTACGACATTTCCGCCGAATGGGGCATGTGATATATACATGGATAAAATTTCTTCTTTAGACGCACGAAATTCAAGCCGGGTAGCTAAAATCATTTCAATGAACTTTTCTCCGAAAGTTCTGGGCTTATTTCTTGCCAGGCGAATGGTTTGCATGGTAAGGGTACTACCTCCACTTATGATATGTTTGTTTTTCAGATTTTGGTAAATAGCTCTACCGGTGGATAACGGATTAATTCCCCAATGGTGGTAGAAATGTTTGTCTTCAAAAGTGACCAGGCATTGCCTGATTTTCTCTGGAGTAGTGGTACGGGGAGGAAAACGCCATTGTCCGTCGGATGCAATACGTGCTCCCAGAAGTTCGCCATTCCGGTCGGCAACGACGGTAGAGTAAGATACGTGGAATAACTGTTTAGGGAGACAAAAAATGTAAGCCATTACCAGAAAAGTAAGGAGGATGAGTACTGCTTTTCCGGTAATAGGCAGCTGATTGATATATTTCTTTATTTTATATAGAAATCTTTGCATTATTGACTCACAGTTGTTCTTCCTGCCTTTGTTCGCGCTTGTGCGGATGAATCATACATGGCTTCGCACTGGATAGCCGGCAGTACAAAATTTCCTGCATACGTAGCTTGTATTCTGATGATGAATTTCTTTGACTCACCACGTTGCAGGTCGAAATAAGTCAGTACACGGTCGTCCCGAATATCCTGAAATGTATAGTTCTGGGTGGAAATAACTTCTGGAACCATAATTCTGTCATTGTAAATCTCCCATCCGGATGGTATGATATGTGTCAATGCCAGATTACTGTAATCGGTAGTACCACTGGTATTACTTACTACAATCATTGCCATAAAATCTGTTCCTTGCTTAATGTTTTCAACAGAAATCGGGGAACCGTTCAAATCTGTATATTTTACTTCAATCCGAAGATTGTTACTCATCGTGGGCAGTGTATCATTCAGTAACTGCATACGTGTAATAATATTCAATTCTAATATACCTTTACCCTCATTTTTTAGAATAACATTACCTTTTAGGGGCGTAGTGGATAGGGTTTCTTCAAATACAGCTTTAGCTGATTTTACAGCCGGTTGTTGTTTCCCATTCCAGTTCCATGTAAAATTCAGAGTACCGGAAAGCTTCTCTGCCAGACGTCCCATAGCCATTAAAGCAAAAGCTGTGGACTGGGTACTGAACCAGTCTTCCCGAGATAAATTCTGTGAAATCTTTTTCGCTTGCTGCAAAGCTGCTTGCTCGCGATTCATCAGTATCAAGGTTTCCAAAATCATTGCTTCATCACGGTTGGATGAACCATAAATGAAATTATTTGAAGAATACGGTTTTACGGTAGTTTCAATGTTATAAATCAGTTCCCCGGCAGGTCTCATTTTACCTGTCAATGCATAGGTTGCGGCAAGTCTCCATTTGGCTTGCATGGATAAGCCCGGTTGCTCCTTCATCCGATTCATTGTTCCATATTCAGGCGTACCCGCCAATGCCAAGGTATAGAGCCTGAATGTTTGTTGTAAATCAGATTGCCACTGTATCCATTCACTTTCTTGCTGAGGCATTCGCCAGTTCTGTGCAGCGGCACGCTGGAAACGTTTCCATTTATTCAATACATTCTGGTTGACGGCATATCCTTTTTCTTGAGCAAGGACAAGGAACATTCCGGCATAGGATGTGATCCATTCATTGGCAACAGCATCACCGGGCCAGTATACAAATCCGCCATTAGGAAGTTGACGGCCATAAAGCCGGCGTATTCCTTCCTGTACGTTTACTTTTATCTTTTCAGCTTCTTTGTTGTCTACAATTTTGAGCTGATTGATAAACAATAGTGGTAGTGCTTTGGAAGTCAACTGTTCTGAACAATTATGCTGATAATTATAGAGAAAATCGAAACGTCGGGTGATATCTACTGAAGGTATGCGGGATACTTCAAGTTGCACACTGCTATTCCCAGGAGTGGTACCTTGCAGGTTATAAGATAGAGTTGCGCTTTGTCCTGCTTCCACCCACTGGTTGTTACGAAGTGTTACAGTAGGGTTAGGGTTACGGACTTCTATTTCAATGATCTCTCTAACTTGTTGTCCTCCACCGGAGGCAGTTAAATGAACTGTTGCTTTTCCGGTTTTATTACTGGTTTTTATCTTGAAGGATATCAGTTTATCGCCCGGTTGGTTGAAAGTGACGGACTGTCTGGCGTTACCAACTACTTGTATGCCACCTCCGGAAACTTGGATGGAAACGGTTGCATTCTTCACTTCTTTTTCCATAGCGAAGATATTTACCGGTACGGTAATTTCTTCTTGGGTACTTAGAACGCGAGGTAAGGTAGATAATAACATCAGAGGAGTACGTACAAATGAATTCTTTTCTGTTTTGCCGTATGCTCCGTCTTGACCGGCGACAACCATGGTACGTACGGAACCTACATACATGGGTAACTTCAGCGTGTGTGTCTGCTGCTTTCCTTTACCTATATAGAAAGGACCTATAAATTTAACTACTGGTTTAAAACGGTTCGCTTTAGCGTCGGCAGGTTTCAGCATCTCGTCGCCTCCTGTACTGAATAAGGAAGTATAACGACCGGCAGAAGCTCCCAAAACATCATCATACATGTCCCAGGTACGGATACCCAATGCTTCGCGGGCATAGAATTCATTCCATGGGTCAGGGGTTTTGTAGTTGGTGAGGTCCAATAGACCATCGTCCACAATAGCCAATGTATAAGTCATGGGCTTACCGTTTTTTTCACTGATGGTGACATTGAAGTTTGTTTCCGGCCGTAATACTTCTGGTAGTTGGATTTGCGGTTGCAATACTGTTTGTTTATTGGTAACCATTACCGGCATGACACCGTACATGCGAATAGGTAAGTCATTTATAGTCTGTACGTGTGGTTGTAGTAAGCTGATATGCAGATATACGTTCGGAGTCATATCAGGGGTAACTTTAAACGAATATTTGGTATCGCCCTGAGTTCCGACTTCAATCCATTCACGTTTTAGTATGGTAGAACCATTTTCAAGAGAAACAAGTGCCCGTCCTCCCGCGGCAGCGGGGATAATGGCTGTGGCTGTTTCTCCAATCTCATAAGAGTCTTTGTCCAGTGAGAAAGTAAGCATTTTGATTCCGCTTGGATCCGTCTTGTTGGAACGTCCTCTCCATTCGGGCCAATCGATATATACAGTACCCCCCGTGGCATGACCACTCTCTTTATCTTTTACATATACCAGATAACGTCCCCAATCCGGATAGTTGATACGTAATCTGAAATTAGCTTTTCCACCGACAGTTCGTAAATTACCACTGGCAATTGGAGTGATTGAACTGCTGTTTATATAAGTACCGAATGATTCTTCACGGTTTTCCCACCACCAACTCCAATCTATACGATAGACCTTGTATTCCAGATTGGAACGATTGATTGGTTGACCTTTATCATTAACGGTAACGATGTCAAACCGGTGATCTTTATCTGTTTCGATGTATCGTCCTTCCGGTTCATTCAAATTGATTCCGACATACGATGATAGTGGAGAGTAGGGTACAGTTTGTATATAGATACTGGCATCCCCTCCCGGTTCGAACACACGAGTGGTAAGTGTAGCGTTAAGCATACCTGGCGCATTGGCGGCATTTGGAAGCTTCCACATAAAAGTCGTTTTTCCTTCATCGTCCAGGATGCCGTTGAATACATCTGTTTTTACGGTGGTAAATTCTGTATTCGGATCATTAAAGGTATATTTACTATACTTCTTAAATTGTGTGTTAACTTTCGATAGGGACATTTCTACCTTTGCCTTGAGATGCGAAGCGTTAGCTCCTGTCAGCCAGGCAGAAGAAAGTGTCACAGGTATTTCCTTTGCTGAGGCCTGAATAATATTTTGTGGTAATTTCAGGTTAATTTTCAATCGGTTAGGTTTTACAGTCTCTATACGCAGACTTTTGTGGAAAGTGGTTCCGCCAACTTTTACATATGCATTCCAAAGACCTGTCGGATCTTCCGGTTGTGTTGGCACATCGAACGTATAAAATCCATTCGTACTTTGTGTGGAAATCATTTTGGTATAGAACTGCCCTTTGGGATTGTAGATTTCCAAAGCTACAGGATGTTTGTCCGGTATTCTCTTTTCTCTATCTTCCAGGATAAAGGAGACATGTAATGTATCCCCTGGTCTCCAAACGCCTCTCTCACCATAAATAAACCCTTTTAAGCCTTTTTGAATTTCCTTGCCGCCTACATCGAAACGACTGACGGACTGTTCTTCACCATCGGCAACTCTGACATATGCTTTCTGCTTTTCCGATTCGGCAACTACGATAAACGGAATACCTTTAGAAGTTATTTCCGCAAATCCTTCATAATTTGTTTTTCCCGTTCCAATGGGTTGCAACTGAAAGTTGTAAACGGTTATTTTAGCTTCTTCTATGGGATTGGTATCCAAAATATTGTTTACTGTAATCCATAGTTTGTTTAACGAGTTTCGTTTGACGATCATTCCTATATTGGAGGCAAATACGTTACAGGAAACTGCTCGGTCGGAATTCATATAATAGGATGGATGGCATGGATTATTGCGTTTTCTCCAGTCATACTGGCTCCAGTCCATTTGTACTCCACCATTATAATAGAAATAACTTTGTGGAATATCCCAGGAAGCTTCTTCTTCTTCCGAAATGATGTTCCCACTGACTTTGGTCAAACCATTTGAAGTTGCATTATCCGCAAATTTCATATTCTGATCGTTCGTGTTTCCGCAAGGATAAGCGGAATATTCTTGCCGAAAGGTAAGGATAATACGATAAATAGCACCTGGTTCCTGATTAATCAGTCCCGCAAGGTCTATGGAATAATTTTCCCAATGATGAATGTCTTTGGTTTTGTCTTTGGCCAACCATAGTGTTTTTTTATAGACTAATCTACCGGCTCGTCTCAGTTCATTGGCAGATGCCAGCGTATTAGTCTGCATAAACATCAGTATATTATTTTCAAAGATACGGATGACACTTAAATCTACTGCATACAGGTTGACTGCCTGAAATGGGATGATAAGATTTTGAGAATTAGGTAAGATAGCAGAAGAAGTCAACATTTTAACTTCCGGTTTCAGATTGATTTCACTGAATGAAATGGTATGCGGAACACCTAATGTTTGGTCTTTGCTGTCTTTTATACCTTCATGTATATTCAGAGTGATTTTATTCAGTTGATTGGCTTCAAAATAAACATATACCTTATTGTCTTTTACCTGAATGGCGGAATTTGTGACTTCTGGTATTTCAATTAATCCCTTCAGATCTTGTGTAGTGGAGATGGGCGAAGAAAATACCACTTCAATTCCATTCTCCGGCTGTTCAATGCGTTTGGCAGATAGAAAGCGGAAACTATTCCGAGCCGGGATCAGTATATTTACATTCTGTTTCCAATTGATACCGATGGAACTTCCATCTGCTGCTATTGCCAACTGATAATCTTCATTTATTCGGGGAATATCATTAATTTCGAACAGGTATTGTGTCGAGTTGTCAGTTGCGGTAACAGTAAAAGGGAATTTATCTCCTTTACTGTTAGTAACAGATAAGATTTTCTCTACGTTTTCTTTCTTTACAATGTCGCTGAAACGTATTTCTCCTTTTATGTCTACTTTATTGGGCTTGGCATCTGTTTGTGAAAGTGCTTCTGTTTGTAAGGTAAAGTTACTTGCTTGTACCCGAAACGAGAACTTGAACTCCTTTAGTCGACTGTCCACTTCCACGAAATCTCCTAATTGGAAAGTCCCTTCATAAAGTTCTCCCGGTTCCAGAGATCCTTCTTCGGGAAGAAACTCAATGGTGTTGTTACTGACCCAGTAAGCTTTACCTTTCAAAGAAGGAGAAAAACTAAATGGATTCTTCTTCAATTCATTGTTTAAATCTACCATGGGCTGGTCGTGACTCAGCTCTATACGTATATTCGAGTTTTGTGAGATAACACCTCCGGTATATGCACTTACATAAGGAGCATATTCGACCGAAGGAATAATATCTTTTCTACTGCTTGAACAGGAAGACAAAACATAGAGTGTCAGTAAAAAAAAGAATAGCTTGACAGCTATACGGTGTTTAGTTTCAGCTTGTCCCATAGTAAAATAGATTTTTTATGATTTGAAAAGGGTAAAGACATCCGCATCTTTCCATATAGGAAATTTCTTCCTGAATTCTGTCAATACAGAAAGTTCGAGGATAGTAGTAGAAATTCCTTCTTCATTGTCCGGTACGTGGGCAAGGAGTTCACCTTTAGGAGAATAGATTACACTGCCTCCACTATGTTGAAAATGGTTATTGTCCATACCGATACGGTTAACGCCACAAACATAGCTCATATTTTCTATTGCACGCGCCTGTAACAGGATGTCCCAGGCTTTTCGTCGGGAAACAGGCCAGTTGGCGACATAAATCAGAAGATCATATTCATTATTTACATTACGGCTCCAAACAGGAAAACGTAAATCGTAACATACGAGCAAAAGTATATTCCACCCTCGGTAAGGAATAATAAGACGTCGGTTACCGGCTGTGAAATGTTCAGTTTCACTGCCCATGCGAAACAGATGCCGTTTATCGTAAAAATGAGCGTCACCTTCGGGAGTAAGGAAAAAGGCACGGTTATAATAGGAAGAAGATATATCGGGTACAGAACTCTCTTCGCAAGCAATATAACTTCCGGTTATTGCAAGTTGGTAATCTGTTGCCCATTGACGCAAAGTAGTGATTGTTTCACCTGTAATAGGTTCTGCCAAATGACAGGTATTCATACTGAAACCTGTAGAAAAGGTTTCCGGTAAAACAACAATCTCCGTCTTTCCGCGAAGTCTTTTTAGTTTTTCGTGGAGATGACGGAGGTTGTCCTGTTTATTTTCCCAAACAATATCCGTTTGCAGAATACTGATGCGTAGTTGGTTCATTGTAATAAGCAGTTGCTGCCGACTACTTTTTTAAAAAGTTCCGATAGAAAAATTTTCAGGGTTTTTTCCATGAAAGTTTTTAAAATAAAGTTTTATTTCATGTATATCCTTTTCAAAATCTCCTGTGGGGATCATCGCTTTGGTAGAAGTAATGGTTTTAGTTGGATAATCGATACCGATTAACATGATGGGTACTTTTGCTTTCAAGGCGATGAAATAAAAACCTTTCTTCCAGTTCGGATTAGCTTTACGAGTTCCTTCCGGAGTGATGGCAAGATGAAATTGTTTACTTTGGGTAAATCTTGCAGCCATCTGATCTACTAAAGAAGTCTTACGAGCCCTGTCTACCGGTATTCCTCCCACTGCTTTGAAAATTAATCCCAAAGGAAAGAAAAACCATTCCTTTTTCATCATAAAACTGGTTTTTCGTCCAATGGCTCCATAAAAGAGTTTACCGATAAATAAATCCCAATTAGAAGTGTGGGGTGCCGCACAGATAACACACTTATCATAATTTGGCACCGTTATATTGGTTTTCCATCCTAACAGGCGATAATAAATAAAGCTATATAGTTTTTTTTTCATTCTTATTTCAATTTGCTCAAAGCATCAATAATTTCTTCCACTTTTGCATTGAAATCAGAACGGAATTTTTTGTAGTAACCTTTTACATTTCCTGGTTCAGTATGGCTGATACGACTCACAAATTCATCCTGTGTTTTTAAAATTTCGCCCATCAGCTCGTCAGCTTTATTTTTGTCGATCCCAGGTACATACTTACTATATACAAGACACTCTGTGAATAATTCGCCTGCAATATAATTGACATTCTTCTTCAATACTTTTCTACTTGCCATAATCTTTACTTTTTAAGTGAATAAATTGAATTATTTTTCGGTAAAGATAGTGTTTTTCTATTTGAATATAGAGTAAAAATAAGATTTTATGTGTTTTTAATGAGGATAGGGCTCATCTTACCTAAAAGGTTGACTCGTAAAGTAAAAGGCGGATTTTACAAATAGATTACTCTTTTTATAGGTAAGATCCTGTAAGAAGTATTTGAGAAGGATGATTTTGAAATGTCTAAAAAACTCTACCTTTGTTGCACATTTGAAATTCACTTCGAGTCAATTTAAATCAGGAAAGGATCGTTTGTGGAATTATTCTACAGTTTGTGGAGGAATTCTACATGAAGAGTGTGGAATTAAATGTAGAATTATTTATTTACATATAACAATTTGACGCTGACAGCTAATGAGTTGAAAGAAAAAAAAGATATTTTGGACGACATTTTGGCACCTGATTTGTTTTATAGAAAAAAACAGGGTTAAATTTAATAAACAAACAAGCATGAGACTATTTTTTACTAAGAAAGAATTAGAATTAAAAAGAAAAAGGGTGATTATCATGATTGCCTGTATGGCTGTATTACTTGCGGGATATATTATTCTGACATGGCCTAAGAAAGTTCAGCCCGAAGTTCCCACTGTAATAGTGGAGTCTACCGAAACGGGAGATGTTGAAATATATGGTGAATACGTGGGGCGTATTCGTGCGCAACAATTTGTAGAAGTACGTGCACGGGTAGAAGGTTATTTGGAAAGTATGCTTTTTGCAGAGGGTAAGTATGTGACGAAAAATCAGGTATTGTTTGTTATCAATCAGGATCAATATCGCGCGAAAGCCGACAAAGCCCGTGCACAGTTGAAAAAAGATGAAGCGCAAGCCTTGAAAGCTAAGCGTGACTTGGAACGTATTCGTCCTTTGTATGCACAGAATGCCGCTAGTCAACTTGATTTGGATAATGCGCAGGCAGCATATGAAACAGCTGAGGCTTCTGTCGCTATGAGTCAAGCTGACTTGGATCAGGCTGAATTAGAGTTGGGTTATACTCTGGTACGTTCTCCTTTATCGGGGAATATCAGTGAGAGAAATGTTGACTTGGGAACACTGGTAGGTCCCGGAGCCAAATCTTTATTGGCTACTGTAGTGAAAAGTGATACTGTCTTGGTAGATTTCAGTATGACAGCACTAGACTATTTGAAAAGTAAGGAACGTAATATCGAGATTGGGCGTCAAGACACTACGCGTTCCTGGCAACCGAATATTACAATTACTTTAGCAGACAATACTGTCTATCCGTATAAAGGTTATGTAGATTTTGCAGAACCGCAGGTTGACCCGCAAACAGGTACTTTCTCCGTACGAGCCGAGATGCCTAATCCGAACAGTGTACTGTTGCCGGGACAGTTTACCAAAGTCAAGTTACTACTTGATGTACGTGAAGATGCAATTTCCGTACCTCAGAAAGCGGTTACCATAGAAAAGGGAGGTGCTTATATCTTTGTAATGCGCCGTGACTCTATTGTGGAGAAACGTTTTATTGAATTGGGACCTGAATTTGGTAATAACTGGGTAGTGGAACGTGGTCTGGCAGCCGGAGAACAAGTGGTAACGGAGGGTTTCCATAAACTCACTCCAGGTATGAAAGTACGTGCTCAAGCGGCTATTCCTGATGAAGAGGAAAAACAGCAAGAGGACTCTCTGAATAAGAAAGTTGCTCCTGAGAATAAGGCAAAAGATAACCAAATCTCAAAGTAATGACTGTATGAAAGTAAGTTTTTTTATAGATCGTCCGGTATTTTCAGCGGTGATATCGATTGTGATTGTTATCATTGGTATCATTGGGCTGACAATGTTGCCGGTAGACCAATATCCACAAATAACGCCACCTGTCGTAAAGATTAGCGCCTCCTATCCGGGAGCTAGCGCATTAACGGTTTCACAAGCAGTGGCAACTCCTATCGAACAAGAAATAAATGGTACTCCGGGTATGCTTTACATGGAGTCTAATAGTTCCAATTCCGGTGGTTTCTCGGCAACGGTAACCTTTGATGTTTCTGCTGATCCCGATTTGGCCGCCGTGGAAATTCAGAATCGCGTGAAGTTGGCGGAAAACCGTTTACCTGCTGAAGTCATTCAGAATGGCATTTCTGTAGAGAAACAGGCACCCAGCCAGTTGATGACTATCTGTTTGACTTCAAATGATCCGAAGTTTGATGAAATTTATTTGAGTAACTTTGCAACCATTAATGTGCTTGATTTGCTCCGTCGTATTCCTGGTGTGGGACGTGTTTCTAATATAGGTAGCCGTTACTATGCTATGCAGATTTGGGCGATGCCTGATAAACTCGCTAATTTCGGATTGACTGTACAGGACTTACAGAATGCTCTGAAAGATCAAAATCGTGAGTCAGCTGCAGGCGTATTGGGGCAACAACCGGTGAAAGGATTGGATATCACTATTCCAATTACGACACAAGGTCGTTTAAGTTCGGCAAAGCAATTTGAAGATATTGTCGTGCGTGCCAACTCCAATGGCTCTATCATCCGTTTGCGTGATGTAGCTCGCGTATCACTCGAGGCTTCTTCGTATAGTACAGAAAGTGGTATTAATGGAGAAAATGCAGCTGTTCTTGGTATCTATATGCTTCCTGGTGCCAACGCTATGGAAGTAGCGAAAAATGTGAAGGAGGCTATGGAAGAAATCAGTGCCAACTTCCCAGAGGGAATGAGTTATGAGATCCCGTTTGATATGACTACTTATATTTCAGAGTCCATTCATGAAGTATATAAAACATTATTCGAAGCATTAATTCTTGTTGTATTAGTAGTATTTCTTTCCCTGCAAAGTTGGCGTGCTACGCTAATTCCGATTGTAGCGGTACCTATATCCCTGATTGGTACCTTTGGTTTCATGCTCATTTTCGGTTTTTCATTGAACATACTGACTTTGCTGGGATTAATTCTTGCCATCGGTATTGTGGTGGATGATGCCATTGTCGTAGTAGAGAACGTGGAACACCTGATGGAAACGGAAAAACTTTCTCCTTATGAGGCAACCAAGAAAGCGATGAACGGATTGGCAAGTGCATTGATTGCTACGTCATTGGTACTTTGTGCCGTATTCGTTCCTGTAAGCTTCCTGAGCGGTATAACCGGACAATTATATCGTCAATTTACTATTACTATTGCGGTTTCCGTATTGTTATCTACTGTAGTAGCTCTAACTCTCAGTCCTGTAATGTGTTCACTTATTCTGAAGCCGGATAGTGGCAAAAAGAAAAACATTGTTTTTCGTAAAATAAACCAATGGTTGAATATTGGTAATCATAAATATATCGGTGTTATCAGCCGTGTCATCAAACATCCCAAGCGTTTGACTACCGCTTTCGGTATGGTATTGATCACTATATTTATCATTCATCGGTTGGTACCTACCAGTTTCCTTCCGATAGAAGATCAGGGGTATTTCAAGGTAGAATTGGAACTGCCTGAAGGTGCTACTTTGGAACGTACTCGTGTTGTTACTGATCGTGCAGTGAAGTATTTAGAACAAAATCCATACGTAGCTTATGTACAGAACGTAACGGGAAGTAGCCCACGTGTAGGTAGCAATCAGGCTCGTAGTGAGTTGACGGTGATTTTGAAACCATGGGAGGATCGTAAAGATACCAGCATTGATAAAATTATGTCAAATGTAGAAAAGGATTTGAAGGAATATCCTGAATGTAGGGTCTATCTGTCCACTCCACCCGTAATTCCGGGTTTGGGAACCTCCGGTGGGTTTGAAATGCAGCTTGAAGCTCGTGGAGACGCTACTTTTGATAACCTGGTACAGGCTGCCGATACGTTACTGTACTATGCTCAGAAACATAAACAGCTGACCGGACTTTCATCTTCTTTACAGTCAGAAATACCACAACTTTATTTTGATGTGGATCGTGATAAGGTTAAAATGTTGGGAGTACCTTTGGCGGATGTATTCTCTACTATGAAGGCTTATACCGGTTCTGTATATGTAAATGATTTCAATATGTTCAACCGTATATATAAAGTATATATTCAGGCTGAGGCACCTTATCGCGAGCATAAAGAAAACATCAATTTGTTTTTTGTAAAAGCGGCCAATGGCGCAATGGTTCCTTTAACTTCGTTGGGAAATGCTTCTTATACCACAGGTCCGGGTAGTATCAAACGTTTCAATATGTTTACTACTGCTGTAATTCGTGGTTCTGCGGCACAAGGTTATAGTTCAGGTCAGGCAATGGAAATTATGGAACAGATTGCCCGCGAACATTTACCGGATAATATCGGAGTAGAATGGAGTGGACTTTCTTATCAGGAAAAACAGGCAGGTGGTCAGACCGGATTGGTCTTGACATTGGTGTTCCTCTTTGTCTTTCTCTTTCTGGCTGCACAGTATGAAAGTTGGACCGTACCAATTGCTGTATTGTTGTCTTTACCGATAGCTGCTTTGGGAGCTTATTTAGGCGTTGCTGTTTGTGGATTGGAAAATGATATTTATTTCCAGATAGGTTTGGTAATGTTGGTGGGACTTGCTGCCAAGAATGCTATCCTTATTGTGGAATTTGCTAAGGTGCAGGTTGATAAAGGGGGAGATTTGGTACAGTCGGCCATTCATGCGGCGCAACTTCGTTTTCGTCCGATCTTGATGACATCTCTTGCATTTGTATTAGGTATGCTCCCTATGGTATTGGCAAGTGGACCGGGTTCTGCAAGTCGTCAGGCTATTGGTACGGGTGTCTTCTTCGGAATGATATTTGCTATTGTATTTGGTATAGTGCTTGTACCTTTCTTCTTTGTGATGGTTTATAAGGCAAAGGCGAAAGTGAAAGATAAGGCTATCCGTTCCTCTAGAGGGGAGGGGAAATAGTTTATGAACCGAATTCCTGTTTAAAGAATTAAATTATGAAAAGAAATAATATATATATACTCTTCTTATTAAGTACTTTGATATTCACTTCCTGCAAAATGGGCAAAAGCTTTACTCGTCCGGAGATGGCATTACCGGATAGTTTGGTGCAAAAGCAGGATAGCATCAGCATTGCCGATGAACAATGGCAGGCTGTATATACGGATAATACATTGCGTACATTGATTGGCCGTGCACTGGAATATAATAAGGACATACTTATCGCAGCAGCTCGGGTTAAAGAAATGGCGGCGGAAAAACGGATCAGTGTTGCCAGTTTGTTACCACAGCTTAATGCTGAAGTTTCCGCTGAACGTGAAGTCGAAAATTATGGTGGACATAGTCGTGATGTAGGTAATACTTACGAAGCGAAGGCGCTTCTCTCTTGGGAACTTGATCTTTGGGGAAATTTACGCTGGAAAAAAGTAGCTGCTGTGGCTGATTACCTTCAATCTATAGAGGCTCAGCGTGCACTGCGTATGACAATTATAGCTGAAGTGGCACAAGCCTATTATGAACTGGTGGCTCTTGATACGGAATTGGAGATTGTTCGTCAAACTCAGAAAGCCCGTGAAGAAGGTGTCCGGCTTGCCCGTATTCGTTTTGAAGGTGGTTTGACTTCGGAAACATCCTATCAGCAGGCTCAAGTAGAGTTGGCGCGTACTGCTACTTTAATCCCTGACTTGGAACGTCGTATTTCTCTGAAAGAGAATGATATTGCTTTTCTTGCTGGTGAATTTCCTACAAGTATTGAACGTAGTCGTTTTTTGCAGGAGCTGGATGTTCCGCATACATTACCCGTTGGTTTACCATCCGATTTATTGGAACGACGTCCCGATATCCGTGCGGCGGAACAACAGCTCCGTGCCGAACATGCTAGGGTGAAAGTGGCTTATACCAATATGTTTCCCCGTATTGCTCTTACCGGACAGTTTGGTTTGGAAAGTGATGTCCTTTCCAATTTCCTGCAATCTCCCTATTCTATGTTGAATGGTGCATTATTGAGCCCGCTGTTCAATTGGGGAAAGAACCGTGCGGCCTTGAAAGCACAAAAAGCTTCTTATGAAGCCGAGATACATAAATATGAAAAATCTGTACTCAATGCCTTCAAAGAAGCTAAAAATGCGATTGTAGATTTCAATAAGATAAAAGAAGTTTATCAATTACGCCTAAAATTGGAACGTTCAGCCAAGACGTATGTAGACTTAGCTCAACTTCAATATATCAATGGTGTTATTAATTACATGGATGTGCTTGATGCACAACGCGGTTATTTCGATGCTCAGATAGGTGTAAGCAATGCCATCCGTGATGAACTTATTGCTGTAGTCAATGTTTATAAAGCCCTTGGAGGGGGATGGTAAGTTATTCCATCTCCTTCTTGACATTTACAGCATTCATCCCTTTGGGACTACGTTCGAGGTCGAATGTCACAATATCGTTCTCTGATATTGTAGTAAGTACGTTGTTTACATGAAAAAAATACTTTTCGGTATTGGCAAGGTTTTTGATAAAACCGAAACCTTTTGAGGTATTGAAGAATTCTACTCTACCTTTTAAAATGACAGGTATTTCATCTTCCTTTTTAGGAGTTGATATGATGATTTCTTCCAATTTTATTTCCTCTTTCTTACTGTTTAGTTCGGGAGGAGTAGAGGTAATCATACCATTTTCGTCAACGTAAGCTATCATATCATCAAAACTGTTAGTTTTTCCTGACAGTCTCTTTTCTTCTTTCTTTTTTTGTTTTTCAGCTCGTTTGGCAAGCCTTTTTTTCTCGTTTTCACGCTTATCTGCGGATAAGGATTTAGCCATATTCTTATTGGGGTTTATATGAAAAGAGGAGGTCTTTGGTAGTACCTCCTCTTTTGTTATTAAAAATCTTAATATCTTCTAGAATTATAACCACCTCTTCTATCGTGATTACCACGGTTTGAAGGTCTTTCTTCTCTAGGACGGGCAATGTTTACTGAAATTGTTTTTTTATCAAATTCCGCTCCATTCAACTCATCGATAGCTTTTTGAGCAGCTGAATCATCGGACATTTCTACGAAAGCAAATCCTCTGGACTTTCCGGTCTCTCTGTCTAAAATAATTTTTGTAGAAGATACTTCTCCATACTCTGAAAATAAATCGTTCAAATCAGCTTCTGTAGTGCTGAAATTCAAACCTGCAATGTAAATGTTCATCTAATTGGTTTTTAAAAATAAATATTAAATTTGGAGTGAGGAAGATGATTAAAGAGAAGTCTACTTAAATAATTGGTATATTACAAAGAAGTACCGTGCAATAATGATTCATAACTCAAACTCTGCCTGCAAAGATAATACTTTATATTGGAAGAATACTCTGTTTTTTTTATTTTTAAGTAATAATTGAAGAGTTGGGACTATAAATTATCATTTACAACATTATTTCCCCCTCCTATTTGCATATCTTCTGAAAAAAGACGAAATTTGCGACGCTTTTAAACGGAACTTTATTAACACCTTTAAATAATTAAGAGAAATGACTAAAAGTGCATTGCAAATTGCAAGGGCTGCCTATCAGCCCAAACTTCCGAAAGCGCTGAGAGGTACTGTTAAAGCGGTAGCAGGTGTTGCTACTCAGTCGGTAGCCGATCAGGAAGCTATTCAGAAATTGTTTCCCAATACGTACGGAATGCCTTTGATTAAGTTTGAAACTGCAGATGGAGCCGCTAATTTCCCTGCTATGAATGTAGGCGTTATCCTTTCTGGAGGTCAGGCTCCCGGTGGTCACAACGTAATTTCCGGTATTTTCGATGGTATCAAGAAGTTGAATAAGGACAGTAAACTGTACGGTTTCATCCTTGGCCCCGGTGGTTTGGTAGATCATAACTATATGGAATTGACTGCCGATATCATTGATGAATACCGTAATACCGGTGGTTTCGACATCATCGGTTCAGGACGTACCAAATTGGAAAAAGAAGACCAATTTGAGAAAGGCCTTGAAATTTTGAAAAAATTGGATATCAAAGCATTGGTAATCATCGGTGGTGACGATTCTAATACAAACGCTTGCGTACTGGCTGAATATTATGCTGCCAAAAATTGCGGTGTGCAGGTTATCGGTTGTCCCAAAACTATCGATGGAGACTTGAAGAACGAAATGATTGAAACCTCTTTTGGTTTCGATACGGCTTGTAAGACTTACTCTGAAGTTATCGGTAACATCCAACGCGACTGTAACTCTGCACGTAAGTATTGGCACTTCATTAAATTGATGGGACGTTCCGCATCTCATATTGCTTTGGAATGTGCATTGCAAGTGCAACCCAATATCTGTATCATATCTGAAGAAGTTGAAGCCAATGATCTTTCTTTGGATGATATCGTAACCAATATAGCCAAGGTGGTGGCCGATCGTGCTGCTCAAGGTAATAACTTCGGTACGGTTCTTATTCCTGAAGGTCTGGTTGAATTCATCCCGGCTATGAAGCGTCTGATTGCTGAATTGAACGACTTCCTCGCTGCCAATGCAGAAGAATTCTCTCAGATTAAGAAATCACACCAACGTGACTATATTATCCGTAAACTCTCTCCGGAAAATGCGGCTATTTATGCAAGTCTTCCTGAAGGTGTTGCACGCCAGTTGTCATTGGATCGTGATCCTCACGGAAACGTACAGGTATCCCTCATTGAAACAGAGAAGCTGCTGTCTGAGATGGTAAGTACTAAGTTGGCTCAGTGGAAAGAAGAAGGTAAATATGTAGGTAAGTTTGCCGCACAGCATCACTTCTTCGGTTATGAAGGCCGTTGTGCTGCTCCGTCCAATTTTGATGCTGACTATTGTTACTCTTTGGGTTATGCAGCATCTGCATTGATTGCTAATGGTAAGACTGGTTATATGTCATCTGTACGTAATACTACTGCTCCTGCTGAAGAATGGATTGCTGGTGGTGTACCTATCACGATGATGATGAATATGGAACGTCGTCATGGTGAAATGAAACCTGTTATCCAAAAAGCTCTGGTGAAACTGGACGGTGCTCCTTTCAAGGCATTTGCTGCTCAACGTGACCGTTGGGCTATGGAGACAGATTACGTATATCCGGGTCCTATCCAATATTTCGGTCCTACTGAAGTTTGCGACCAGCCTACTAAGACTTTGCAATTAGAACAAGGTAAATAATGAATTAATATGAGTGAGGGGTGGAGTCTTTCCACCTCTTTCTTTTAAACGCAGATCGATATAGATTAATGTAAAGAAGAATAATCTGTGAGAATTTGCGTTAATCTGCGTTTGAAATTAATATGTCTGCTAAAACCAATCCGACTTCTCGCCGTAAATCCACTTCCCGTCGTTTTTCTTCACAGAAAAAAAAGAAGTCGCAGCCACGTATGCGTACTATGCCGATATGGTTACGTAATCTTTTGGCGCTTTGTATTGTTGTTGTTTTCTCGGCAGGTTTCTATTGGTTCTTCATTCGTCCTTATGCTTATCGTTGGAAACCTTGTTACGGGCAGAAAGGTTATGGAGTATGTATGCCTTGTAATTACGAGGTACATGGTATTGATATATCTCATTATCAGGGTGATATTGATTGGGAAAGGCTTCTTCACAGCAAGGACGTCAAATTTCCCATCCATTTTATTTTCATGAAAGCTACCGAAGGTGGTGATCATGGAGATGACACATTTACGCGGAATTTCGATCAAGCACGTAAATATGGCTTTATCCGTGGTGCTTATCACTACTTTTTGCCTAAAACAGATGCCAATAAACAGGCGGATTTTTTTATCCGTACCGTACAACTTTCCAAAGGTGACTTGCCTCCGGTACTTGATGTGGAAACTACCGGTAAGAAGTCTCCAGAAGAATTGAAAGTCTCCGTTAAAACCTGGCTCGATAGGATTGAGGCTCACTATGGAATGAAACCGATCCTTTATACTTCCTATAAATTCAAGAAACGTTATCTCAACGATTCTATTTTTAATACTTATCCCTATTGGATAGCCCACTACTACGTGGACTCCGTACGTTACGAAGGTAAGTGGCATTTTTGGCAACATACCGATGTAGGTATTGTACCTGGCATAGAAGAGGAGGTAGATTTGAATGTGTTTAATGGTACATTGGAAGAATTGCAATCACTTACCTTACAAAAATAAGCTTATTTGTATTAAATGGATAGTTCCTTTATGGCACTACCCTGACAATTTATAGCATGAACTTTACTACCACCCAACGGTTTTTCTCCCGTTGGTGTACGAAACGAAGTCCATTGCGTTCTGCTTCTGCCTGTATTACGGGAATATCATCTACATAAAAACCACTCATGTATAGTTCGGAACCGGGATGCATACAATGTACGTATTGTTTCATATCATTCAACAGGATATTACGGTTAATGTTGGCGATGATTACATCAAACGGACCTTTACCCGTCAATGAAGAAGCATCACCTTGTGATACATCGATTTTATCTACATCATTCAATTCGATGTTTTCGATGGAGTTGCGTACACACCACTCATCTATGTCGATAGCAGTACAAGGTACGGCGCCACGCATACGGGCCAGTATGGCAAGGATAGAAGTTCCGCAACCCATGTCCAGCAGAGATTTTCCTTGGAGGTCATTGTCTAACAGTTCGCCGATGATGAGACTGGTGGTTTCGTGGTGTCCGGTACCGAATGCCATTTGAGGATTGATAACGATATCGTATTCAACTTTGGGCACATCGTGGTGGAAAGTGCTGTGAATGACACAACGGTCCCCGATAACGATGGGCTGGAAAAAATTCTTTTCCCATTCCTCGTTCCAATCCTTGTCTTCCGCTTCCTGGTAAGTATAATTTATCTGTGTATCAGGTAAGGGGAAGTTTATAATAGCCTCTTTTAAAGCTGCTTCGTTATATAAATCTTTCTGGATATAGGCGGCAATACCGTCAGCTTGTTCTATAAAACTTTCAAAGCCTACTTCTCCCAAAACAGCAGATAATATGTCGTTCACAGTTTCTGTACAGGGAACGGTGCGGAATGCAAATTCTAAATATTTCATCGTAATCTGATTATTTGTTAAATGCAGAAGGTGCTTTCCGGTGATCAACTTATTTCTGCATATATTTGTTTATTCGCTACAAAGATAGGTCATTTAGGGAAATCCCTATAAATCTTTGGGGAAAATCTTCTATATAGGATAAATTCCGGCACTATCTTTGTGATGTGGAAAAGTATATAATAGTAACCCCATAAACCAAATGAATATGAAGAAGATTGTTTTTTTATCGCTTTTAGTCTTGTGTCTTCCGTGGACACTGTCGGCGCAAAGTGTGGATGACGACCTTTACTACGTGCCTTCCAAGAAAAAAGAAGAGAAGGTAGAGAAAAAGCAAACTCCTGCTGGTGATGCTGTTGTAGTAAAGACAAATGCACCGACTACGGTTTACTCGTCTCCGGGTAATACAACAATTGTTGTAAGAGACCGTAAAGGAAATACCCGTGATGTAGATGAATATAACCGTCGTTATGATTCTCGGGACAATGAATTTGTCTTAGAGAACGATACTCTGTATATAGATGAGAAAGACCAACCTGACCTGGACGGTGAATGGGTAAATGGTTTCAGTGGTTCGGAAGATGATTATGAATATGCTACGCGTATTATTCGTTTCCGTAATCCCCGTTATGCTATCAGTATAAGCAGCCCATTCTACTGGGACGTTGTCTATGGCTTGAATTCTTGGGATTGGAACGTATACACCGATGGTTTCTATGCATATGCTTTTCCCACTTTCTCCAATCGTTTGTGGTGGGACTGGCGCTATGGTTCCTATGGATGGGGTTGGGGATATCCTTACTATGGTTTCGGTTGGAACAGCTGGTACGGTCCGAGTTGGAGCTTTGGCTGGGGCGGCTGGTATGGTGGCTGGAGTGGATGGTGGGGACATCACCATTATTATCCCGGATACTATCCTGGTGGCGGCCATTGGTGGGGAGGTAGCGGCCATTGGGGACGTAATACTTATACTACACGTAGCTCTTCGGGAACAAGCAGTTATAGAAACTCTTCCACTGTGCGCAGAAGTGGATCTGCGGTGACACGTGGTTCTTCAGGTGCTGTCCGTTCTTCAAGTTCTGTCCGTTCCTCCGCTACTTCATCGTATAGAAGAGGAAATCAAAGCGGTACCACCAGACGGGTGGTAGGTACACGTTCGTCAGGAGAACGTACAGGGGTAACAACCCGTCCGGATGGTACATCTACACGTCGTAGCGTATATACTCGTCCAAGTAGCACACGTGTCGGAACATCAACTTCTACTCGTGGTGGTAGCGCAAGTTCTGTAGGTGAAAGAAATTCCAGTACAAGAAGTAGTTCTTCGTATAGCAGAAGTAATTCTACTTATAATAGGGGTAGCTCTACTGCACCGTCACGTAGTTATAATACAGAAAGTACCCGTCGCTCTTATAGTAGTCCTGTACAAAGTAATTCGTCTACTCGTAGTTATTCTTCCGGTGGTAGTTCGAGTTCCCGCAGCTATTCTTCCGGTGGTGGAGGTGGCTCTACACGTTCTTCTGGTGGCGGTGGGGGGTCTTCGAGAAGAAGATAGGTTTTAGTATTAATAGAAAAGATCAGTAGGATATGAAAAAGATAATAACTTTGGCTACACTGGGGCTGATGATAACAGCAGCCCCGATCGTTGCACAGACAGTGTATGATGCTGCTAAGATTACAAATAAAGATTTAAACGGTACTGCGCGTTTTGTGGGTATGGGTGGTGCAATGGGTGCCTTGGGGGGTGATATTTCCACCATTGGAACAAATCCTGCCGGTATCGGTATTTATCGGAGTAATGATGCGATGGTGTCATTTGGACTTTCTGCCTATGGAACTGAAAGTAACTATATGGGTAATAAGATAAACTCTGATAAAGTAAGAGCTTCTTTTGATAATGCGGGTTTCGTACTTGCTACGAAAATAGGGAATGCAACCACTTTGCGTTATGTAAATTTTGGTTTCAATTATCATAGGGCAAAATCGTTCTATAAAAATATGTCTATGAAAGGGAATTTGGGAGATCATTCTCAGACATTTCAAATGGCGGAACAAGCTACGGGGATAACCGATTGGGGAAATTATCCTTATGATGATAACAATATAGGGTGGCTTTCCGTACTGGGTTATGATAGTTGGTTGATTTCCAATCTTACGACAAAAGTCACAGATGTCCCCTATAAAGACAAGAATGGTAACCAGATATATAATATAAATGGTGAGCCTCTTTATGAGATGCCCGGTTCTTTCTACGGTATGACTGAGAATGGCCTTGCCAATTTCCGTTCTGAAGAACGTGGTGGGGTTGACCAGTACGATTTCAACATTTCCTTTAATATCAGCGATCGTGTTTATCTGGGTATGACTATCGGGGCTTATGCCGTCAATTATGATAAGTATAGTATCTATAGTGAAAATTATTCAGGAGATTATACTGGTGAAGGTTATGATTTGGTGAGCATGAATAAAATCAACGGTTCGGGCTTTGATCTGAAATTCGGAGCTATCGTCCGTCCTTTCGAATATTCCCCGTTCCGTATCGGTTTAGCTGTACATACACCTACTTACTATAAACTGGACTATAAGACAAGTGCTTATGTCCTGTCGGATGTTTATAGCGAAGTGACCGGCAAGATTGAGCCGCACGATATTTATACTTCCGATATGATCGAAGGTGATATGATCCGCCAATTCCGTCTTCAAACTCCGTGGACATATAATGTCAGCTTAGGATATACTATAGGCCGGAACTGGGCGTTGGGTGCCGAGTACGAGTATCAGGACTACTCTTCGATGAAGTTTAAGAATCCTGATGACGGATATTCGGATATGTTTGAATATGAAAATAGTACGACTCCTATGATGAAAGGAGTAAGTACTATACGTTTAGGTGCTGAGTATAAGGTAATTCCTCAATTCGCTTTACGTGCGGGATATAATTATAGTACGGCGATTTTCAATAGCGATGCCTATAAAGATTTGCCGATAAATTCTATTCAGACGGATACTGATTTTGCCAATACAAAGGCCTTGAGTAATTATACATTGGGTATTGGTTATCGGGGTTCCATGTTCTATGCAGATCTGGCATATAAGTTTTCGTCCTATAAAGAAGACTTTTATCCGTTTGTTGAAATGGACCATGTAATAGAAAATGGAATTACATATAGAACTTTAGGTGCTCTACCTGATGTCACTAAAGTAAAAAATACCCGTAGTCAAGTGTTGTTGACATTGGGGGTACGTTTCTAAGAAATCTGTTTTAGCAAATAACTTTTCATTGCAAATCCTTAGGTATAAACAGAAATCCCCGAAATACTTACCGTATTTCGGGGATTTCTGTTTATTATTGTAATGCTATTACCAATACCATGCAAAGCCGAGGGAAGCCGGATAAAGTTCGGGCCCTTTATTCTTTTCGAAGAATGAAGTCAGTGCAAAGCGTGCGTTAAAACCGAGACAACCATAACCGGCTTGTAGCAGGAGGTTTAAACCTAAGGGATTTGTATTCATATTACTACTTAGGGTATGCTTACTACCTTCATACTTGGCTCTTGATTTGATTCCGACACGCCACTCCACTTCAGGACCGGCAGTAATGAATGCACGGCTACTGCCGAACTTAGTTTGCCATTCCATACTGATAGGAAGACGGAAAGCCCAGTAACGTAACCAGCTTTTTTGGTAGTCCACACCTTCGGGAGCAGGTTGGCACACAGTGATACCGTCAATCTTCTCGAAACCATGGTTATCGTCAATTTTATGGACGATACGTGCAATACCCAATGCCGCTGTTATTCCCCAATGGTTATTGGGAGTCAAAGCAATACCCCCGCAGAACGGGTTGATACCCCATTCCCAGGATTTACTGCCGATCTGCGGTACGCCGGCCGAATATTGCAAAGCTCCCTTCGACAGTTTATCAAATCCTACGTAGACAGCCGGATAGTGAGGGTCGAAGCGATAATTTTTATTTTTCTTTTTGACAAAAGGTACTGATACGATAGTAGTTTGTTCAATGCTGCGCCCATTCAGATAGACGCCTTCAAAAACTTGAGCATTTTCAATGGTATCGTTATTCGATTTAGCTTCGTACATTTTTACCTTGATCTTGCCGTTATTTTCTTTGATCACCATTTTACGGCCATTCAGATAGATAGTGGTGTCTTGAGGAATACTTTCTTGTGCCATGGCGGTGATGGAAGACATAAGAAGAAATAATAATGAGCAAATGTGTTTCATAACGTTTGATATTTGTTAGTTTGATAAAATTACAATGGATAAAGGACGATTAGTCTTTACTGAACATCAGCGTCACAAGGTCGTCACTATCTATCTCACCTTCAATGTAGATAAGTGTAGCATCACCCTTCTTTCCTATACGGAAGAGGATGAAACGGTTGATATTGCCTTTTAGTGGCGGCAGTTGGTAATAACCCGATTGTATCTGTCCGTTACTCACTACCTCTTTTATTTTCTTGGCATGTTGTTTGTCTGTTTCCAAACAACGATAAATGTCCGGTAGCGCCTTTTCCACTTTTGCCAGTTTCAGACTTTGATAGTGGTTGATATCCCATTCCTTGGACAACATTTTGGAGAGTTCTACGTAAGTTGCCCCCTTTTGGTTACCGTATTTTTTGAATACGGAAGCTATCTGTAGACCTTGCTGGGCGTACAGGTCGGTACTGCACAGTAACAGTAAACAGCAAAACACGATACGAATGAGCTTTTTCATAAACATATATCTATTAATCTTATTCTATTCAAACATTAAATCAAGTACTTCATCCTGGTTCATCTGTACATCCTGGAAAGCCGAGAGTGCCTGTTCTCTTATGGTTTTTGCATCAGTATAACGCTTACCATTGATGATGACGTAATCGGAGGGAACGGTCCATGTATTTTGGCAAAGATCGGTAATGCCAATCAGTAATAGTATGCCGGCAGCTACACTTCCTATAATATAATACAGGCGATGTTTAGGTGAAAAATACTTATTGGTTTCTTTCACCTCATTTCGGAGTGATTGATGTATCTTGGCTTCTTGATCCAGGCAGACGAACAAAGGGCGATATGTTTCCAAATCTTCCGGTACTTGATCTTCCGTAAAGAAACGACGTAGTTCACGTTCTTCTTCGCAGGATGTTTCGCCTTCAAAGTATCTGTTTAATAATTCATCTATCTTCATCGTTCGTTCCTCCTTTTCTTTTCTTGAATGGTTTGCAGGTAAATGTCTCTCACTTTTTTCCGGGCTCTCGACAGATTACTGCGAATAGCTTCTGCTCCACATCCGGTGATTTCAGCTATCTCATCCGTTTCATATTCTTCGATATCTTTCATTCGCATGATGGTACGTTGCAAATTAGGAAGTGAATCGATAATTTCATGCATTAACCGTATTTCGTCCTTAATTTCCAATAATCGTTCCGGCGTTCCGCTGGAGGCAGTTACTTGTATGCTTTCCAATGGCTGGTCACTATTACGTTTACTTCGCCACATGTCCATGCAGAGGTTGTGTGTCAACGTCATGGCAAATGCTTCGATACTCCGGTATTGTTCCAATTCAAGTCTTTTATTCCACAACTTGAGTAATACCTCCTGGACAGCATCTTCTGCATCTTCCGGTTCGTCGGTCAACTTCCGTGCATAGTTCAATAGTTTGTTACGGAGTGGGAGAACGGTTATTTTAAATTGTTTAAGTTCCATTTCTGTATATGAGACGAACGAGATCTATAAACGTGACATCAAAAGTAGGAAAAAATAAAAAAAGGTGTTCTTCTTTTTGGGAAGAACACCTTTTACCTTAAACTTCAGAAGGATTATTTCTTGAAATAGCGATTATACAGGCCTTCAAAACCTTTGCCGTGACGAGCTTCGTCCTTAGCCATTTCATGAACAGTGTCATGGATAGCATCCAAGTTCAATGCTTTTGCACGGGTAGCAATGCGTTTTTTATCTTCGCAGGCACCTGATTCAGCATTCATTCTTTTTTCGAGGTTAGTCTTGGTGTCCCATACACAGTCACCCAGTAGTTCGGCGAACTTAGCAGCGTGTTCTGCTTCTTCCCAAGCATAACGCTTGAAAGCTTCTGCAACTTCAGGGTAGCCTTCACGATCTGCCTGACGACTCATTGCCAAATACATACCGACTTCTGTACATTCACCCATGAAGTGGTTATTCAGGTCTTTGATCATTTCGTCATCACATCCTTTAGCTACACCAATTACGTGTTCGTCAGCGAAAGTCAGGGCACCACCCGGTTCTTCTACAACTTCAACGAATTTGCTGGCAGGAGCTTTACACAAAGGACATTTTTCAGGAGCTGCGTCACCCTCGTATACATAACCGCATACAGTACATCTAAATTTTTTCATTTTTTTCAGATTTTAAATAGTTGAATTAGTTATTGTTCGTTTTTATAAACTGTTCGTTTTCTATGCAATCTTTACAGATACCTTTATAATAGTAATGTATTTCCTGCACTTCATGTCCATCCATATCCGTATCTTCTACTTTTTTAATGTTAGCGTCGCAATGTAAATCATAAATTTTTCCGCAACGTTTACATAGGAAATGCGCATGTGGATTAGTATCCGCATCATAACAAGTATTTCTCTCATCGATGGTCAACGTTTGTGCCGCACCTTGTTCGCTAAGAAGTTTCAAGGTATTATAAACAGTTGTTTTCGATAAAGTAGGAATAGAAGGCGAAAGCGCCGTATATATCTCATCCACTGTAGGATGCGTATGATGCTCCATCAAGTAATTCATTATAGCTATTCGCTGTACCGAAGGCTTAATGTTGTGCATTTGCAGTCTTTTTACTACATCCATACTATTTAATAGTTCAAACTTGTAATAATTACACTTTTATTTCTTTTGCAAAGATAGGTACTTCTTTGAATACTCCAAAAAAAATAGAGAATTTTTTATATACTATCAGGTGAAAGAATTGATAATTTTGTGTTTATAGATAAATTGCCGTATTTTTGTACTCAAATATATAATAGAATTCTTATGAATTACGGATATGTCAAGGTAGCGGCGGCTGTGCCCCGTGTCAAGGTGGCGGACTGCAAGTTCAATGCCGGACAAATTGAAAAAGAGATTATCATTGCCGATGGAAAAGGAGTACAAATCATTGCTTTTCCTGAATTGTGCATCACCGGATATACTTGTGCAGACCTTTTTTCACAACAGCTTTTACTTGAAGAAGCAGAGATGGGCTTGATACAAATCCTGAATAATACACGTCAATTGGATATCATATCCATATTGGGGATGCCTATAACATTGAATGGATCATTATTGAATGCAGCAGTTGTCATTCAGAAAGGTAAAGTGCTGGGTGTGGTACCTAAAACTTATCTGCCCAATTATAAAGAATTTTATGAGAAACGTTGGTTTACTTCTGCTTGTGAGATTTCTGACAGTAATGTGCGTCTTTGCGGGCAGATTGTGCCTATGGGACGGAATTTACTTTTTGAAACGGCTGATACCACTTTCGGAATTGAAATCTGCGAGGATTTGTGGGCACCTGTGCCTCCCAGTTCGATGTTAGCGTTGCAAGGAGCAGAGATTTTGTTCAATTTGTCGGCTGATAATGAAGGTATAGGTAAACATAACTATCTCCGTTCGCTCATCAGCCAGCAGTCAGCCCGTTGCATTGCCGGGTATGTATTCAGTTCGTGCGGTTTTGGAGAATCGACTACTGATGTTGTGTTTGCAGGTAATGGATTGATTTATGAGAATGGTACGTTGCTGGCTGCCAATGAACGTTTTTCGTTTGAGGAGCAAGTTGTAATCAGTGAAATAGATGTAGAACATCTGCGTACGGAACGTCGTGTTAATACTACTTTTGCCGCTTGCCATGCTTATTGTGCACCGGAACCTCCGGTACGTATTTCTACAGAATACGTCAATAGTAAAGAACTCAATCTTACCCGTACTTTTGAACCTCATCCGTTTGTTCCGCAAGGAGCTGCACTGAATGAACGTTGTGAAGAAATATTTTCCATTCAGGTATCCGGATTGGCTCAGCGGTTGGTACATACCAATGCTAAGAGTGCGGTAGTCGGTATTTCTGGTGGATTGGATTCTACATTGGCATTACTGGTTTGTGTTAAGACATTCGATAAACTGGGATGGGAACGTAAAGGAATTATCGGCGTTACGATGCCGGGATTCGGAACTACCGACCGTACGCATACCAATGCTATTGACTTGATGAATTCTTTAGGAGTGACTGTACGTGAGGTGAGTATCAAAGGGGCCTGTATCCAGCATTTCAAGGATATAGACCATGACATCAATGTACATGATGTGGTTTATGAGAATGCTCAGGCACGTGAACGTACACAGATATTGATGGATATTGCCAACCAGACTTGGGGGATGGTTATCGGGACGGGGGACCTTTCGGAACTTGCTTTGGGTTGGGCTACTTATAATGGCGACCATATGTCGATGTATGGTGTCAATGGAAGTGTTCCTAAGACACTTGTCAAACATTTGGTGAAGTGGGTAGCCGAAAATGATATGGATGAGGCATCACGTGCAACATTATTGGATATTGTGGATACTCCCATTAGCCCCGAACTAATTCCTGCTGATGAAAATGGAAATATCCGGCAGATTACCGAAGATTTGGTCGGTCCTTATGAGTTGCATGATTTTTTCCTTTATTATTTTTTACGTTGTGGCTTCCGGCCTTCCAAGATCTTCTTTCTGGCGTCACGTACTTTCAAAGGAACTTATGATGAAGAGATCATAAAAAAGTGGTTGAAAACTTTCTTCCGTCGCTTTTTCAATCAACAATTCAAGCGTTCCTGTTTACCGGATGGACCGAAGGTAGGAAGTATCTCGATCAGTCCACGGGGAGATTGGCGTATGCCGAGTGATGCTTCGTCGGAGATGTGGCTGAGGGAAGTGGAGACATTATAAGATAAATGACCATTTAAGGGCACAGTGTCCCTAAATGGTCATTTATAATATTTCGTATAAATCTCTTTATATTCTTTTTTTTCTTTAAACTTCTCCAACCAGGTATTAAGGCTATCCAGAAGTACCGGAGACTGCTTGCTCACACCCCATGAATAGAATTGCGTAAAACTAATGGCGGTATTGATATCGATTTGCGGTAAACTGTCAGCTGCTGCACGTGCGATACTTTCATCACATACGGCATAGTCGATGTCTCCGTGGGCAACAAGAGATATTAATTGTTCGGAACCATATTTATCTATTTCTTTTACATAGATTGTATCTCCGATTTCATTCCCTAAATTATGTATACGTAGTATGGAAGGAGAGCCTTTTACCACATTCAAGGTCTTTCCCGCTAAATCCAATTGGCTTTTAATAAAAAGAGAATCGTCGGAAGACTCTGTTTTCCGTTGTACCAACACTTGCCTGTTCAGTGCAATCGGAGTGGTAAGAAGTAAAGAGTCTTTCAGTTCGCTGGTAGCCAATATCCCGTAAGCAATCACATCATATTTACCATCGGCTAGGCCGGACAATCGTTTATTGAAACTCATTTCAGGTGAGATTGCCACTTTCAGATGATGATCGCGGGCAAAAGCTTCAATCAGTTCATAATGAAAACCAGAAAGCGTATCACCGTCCACATAGAAACTGATGGAATTATATTCCGTCGCTGCATGTAAGATACCTTCGGATGCGATTTCTGCATAATCACGAGGTTTACCTTTAGGTTTCTCCTTTGGGGGCATCAGGAAAGTAGCGATTAGAGCCGTCACCACTCCTAAGATGACATATCTCAATAACTTGGTTTTTTTCATATTTCGGGTAGATTAGTTGTATGGAGGTTAATCGTAGAAATTCCAGGAGATACCAATCTTGAGCAAACGGGGATTGATAGGATAATGCGGTACCATGAAATAGTTTGCTTTACCCATACCGGCATTTACATGATACATCATGGCAAAGATACGTGTCCGTTTCAGATGCAGGTTAGCATATACGTTGACTATCGGATAACCGCCAATCTCTACCTGATCGTCCGCAGCTTGCAGATGAAATTGCTGGATGGCAGGAGTATAAGCAGGTGCATGATACTTGGTAAAGTATCTCACATCAGCACCCAACTGTACGGTCAGTACTTTCTTTGCCAACTTCGTCAATATATATAAGTTGTGATAAAGCGAAAGTTGGGGCAACGGCAATACTGTTTCATTACTTGACTTTTGCCAAGTCACTTCATTATCCAGATGTAAGATACCCAAACGGAAATCTTGTTTCAAAGTAGCTGATAACACTTGGATATTTCCACTTTCCTGTGTCGGCATTCCACTTTGGTTGAAGTATGTATAATTTTTTATATTTTCAACTCCGGCACGTAGATTGGTTTTCCAACGGTCAATATTCAATTCTCCTTCTACGCGCGTACGGAATTCCTTATCCATATTATAATTATCCCAATAGTAGTGATTGGAGTGATAATGGCGCATATAGAATGAGGGGAGAGTATTGGATACATATCCGCGTGCATAAAAATTCACCGTATCTTTCCATAAACGGAAGTTCAAATCGAAATCGGCATTGATACGGAATTGACCGAGAGCCTTATCCATGATACCGACTTCGCCGTTCACATTATAATGCAAAGTCTTTCCTTGCCGTTTGGCAAGTTCACCGCCTATAAATATTTCCTGTTCATCAAAACGGGTATTCAAAAGTGTATCCATCAGTTCATAACGGCTGAACTTATGTGAAATATAAGCCGTTAATCCCGCTTTGGCATATTTGTTGAAACCTTCAAGCAAAGCGATACCGAAGATATTCTTTACACTGAATGCCGTTGTGGAGTCACGGCTGAAGGTTTCATTGAAAAATGCGTCAGGATATTGTTCCGCTGTTTCTGTGGCAGAAGTAAACTGGTGCCTCGTCCGTTCTACCTTGATAGTATGGATAAAGCTTGTTACAGGTACGAATTCTTCCGTAACAATCGTATCTTTAGCTACCGGAATACTATCATTCACCGGCATGGCTACGGCACCTTGTTTATCTTCAATGGTAGTCGTTTCCCGATTGAACCCCAACCGGTAACGTTGCGTCATATAGACGTAAAAATCTTTATTCCGATTGGCAGTCTGTTCCAATTTGACAGGAATAGTAGTGGACTCATATTCTTTTTTACCTTCCGACATATCTTCTGGTCGTGTGATATACCGGTCGTCTTGTATACCGCCATTCTCATTCATTTTTAACATGAAATTGTTGTATACCGCCTGCATCTGATAACGTTCTCCGATATAACTGGCAAATATTCCTGCATTGAAGTGGGAAGTAGACTGGTTCTGGTAATATCCGCGTCCATACAAATAATCAATGTTGAAACCAAATGCCAGGCGTTTGTTGGCATTTACCGAAAAATAAGATTTGAAACGTTCTTCCCCATTCATCTTGTTTCCCGCTTTATAATAGGTCAGGTTGGTATAAGGTACATTACTATTTGTAAAGTTCACTTGGTCAGGGCGCACAAAAAAGCTGGAAAACGGTTCCATAAAGATAGTCGGTTCATTGCCTTTGCGGTCAAAAAATATGCGCGAGAGTCGTGGCGATCCCAAATTTCCCAGATAATTATAGTGTCCGTACATACCTTCTACCAAGTTGGTGTTTTGGAAATTGAGGTTGGTCGTATCAGCAGGAATTATACTACGGTTACCCAGCGTTTCACTCAAATGCCACATATATAGTTTAGGAGGTATACTTTGGATTTCCGTATTGGTGCTGTCTTCCAGATTATCCGGCAATGTGTTGGGGTCTACCTGATTTCCATATTGGTCACGTCCGGTGGCAGGATCTATCCGGTTGGGCGTATATTGCGCTTGCATACCCAATATACTTATAATAGACAGAAATATATATGTCAGTACAATTCGTCTCATAATTAGGCGCAAAGATACAATAAAATCTTATTCGCTTATGTAATTCAGCCTTTTTTGCTTCTTTTAAAACTCTTGTTTTCTCGGTGTGAATATATAATTATCATTGGCTATATGCCTGTATATTCTATGCCTTTGTTATCTTTGCTACTGTTTCTTTACGTAGTAAGTCGATTTTTAATTTAAAATCTAATAATATAATATGTATATGAGAACACTATCTTTCTTGTTATGCCTATACTTTCTTTGCCCGTTGCTATATGCTCAGGATGCTGAGTTAAAAACTTATCAGGAAGAGTTGACACGCGCTATGAAGTTAAAGAATCGGGATAGTATTGCTGCCGCCTATTGTCATTTAGGAGAATATTATGCTTATCGTCAGTCGGACAGTACCCGGTATTATTGTGATAAAGGTTTGGAATATGCCCGGAGAGATGTAGCTGAACCTTATATCACCTTATTAAATAACCGGGCGGAAACTTACAACGCTTTGGGAGATATGGAGACGGCAATTAATAGTTATCTTCAAGCTCTTAAAGAAGCCGAACGTTTTACCGGAGTTGAGGAAAATGTGATTTCCATACTTACTTCCCTTGGCGTAAGTTATCGTAGAAAGGACATGCCAGACTCTGCATTGATATATTACAACCGGGCATTGGAAAAGCTCGAAGGACGTAAATCCTATGACGAACGTGTACATCTGTTGACGAACATGGCTGTACTTTATGCAAATACCTCGCGCTTGAAAGAGGCTGAAAATTATGTTCGTACTGCGGTGGAAGTTTCAAAGAAGTGCGATGACATGGATATGGTTTTGTATGCTGCATCTACGGCGGGTGGTGTTATGACATTACAAAAAAAATACGAAGAAGCTGCACAAATGCTCTATCCGGCGCTTGCCATGGCACGTAAACAGCGGAAACCTAAATTCGTGCTGAAGAGTATGACTTATTTGTTGAATGTCTATTCCAGAATGAATAATAATGATTCGATTAGCCACTATATGCGAGAGGCGGAAAAAGTGATGGCTGAATTACCCAAGTCTTCGGGCGAGGTATTGGGATATCAGGAAACTCTTTTCAAGATTCTCAATAATATGGGACGTTATCGGGAAAGCCTTGCCATTCAGTACCAGATGCTTGAAGCTATGGATGTCAATGCCCAGACACCGGTTGACAAGCTCTATTTAGAAATGGCACGCAATTATAAAGGGCTGAAAGATTACCTGCATGCCGCCGATTACTATGAAAAAGCATACTGGACGTCTGATAGTCTGCATCAGACAGAAGTAGATGCGGAACTTTCCGAGCTTTCCATGAAGTATGAAAATCAGGTAAAGGCGCTCGAAATAGCACGGCTCACTCAAGAGCAACTGGAACAAAAGGCCAAAACGATGCAATGGGGTATAGTGGCTGCTGTGGCAGTATTTGCATTTTTACTTTTGGCAACTTATTTTGTTTTCCGTCAGAAACGTATCAAAAAAGAAGAAGAGTTGAAACTAGCCAAGAGTTACATTGATGGGTTGGAACGTGAACGTACCCGTTTGGCAAAAGAACTGCATGACGGTGTTTGCAATGATCTGTTGGGCATAGGTATGCAGGTACAATGTATGCAACCTTCGGCGGAGTCAAAACACGAACTTCTGGATTTGTTGGAGCAGGTACGTGGTGATGTACGCTGTATTTCCCATGAACTGATGCCGCCAAAGTTCCAGTATGTTACATTGGCGGAAACCGTAGAATCGTATGTGGAACGTCTGGCAATTCCAGCATCCATGCAACTAACTTTTAGTAAAGAAAGTGATAATGCTGAATGGGAACAGATACCGGAACAGATAGCTTATGAGGTCTATCGTATTTTGCAAGAATTACTGTCCAATATTGTGAAGCACTCCGGTGCGACGGATGTGAATGTAAATCTTTCTTTGAGTAAAAAACAGCTAACTTTACTTATCACCAACAATGGCAAACCATTTCCTGATACCGGAACTACATTTAACGGCATCGGACTTAGTACTATCCAAGAACGCGTCAAGGCTATAGGTGGTGTTCTTTCTGTAAATTATAGGGAGAGCATGCAGCTGTTTGAACTTGAAATACCTTTATTTATTTAGTCGAAAACCATGACACCGGATACTAAAATCACTATTTTTGATGATGCGGGATATTAATAAATGCTTTTTCTTTGCAGCATAATTCAGAACACAAAAATAGATTGATGAAAGAAAAAGATATACGCATTTTGTTGGTAGATGACCACGATTTGGTGCTTCAAGGATTGAAGCGGATAGTGGAATGTTCGTTACCCGAAATCAAGACCGTATGTACAGCTTCATCGGGACGGGAGGCATTGCATTTAATCGCCTCCCAATGCTTTAATCTTTTCTTGTTGGATATGGAATTACCCGATTTATCCGGTTTGGAAATAATCTCACGTATTCGGGAAAAAGACCCTCAGGCACGTATTATCGTGAATACAATGCACGAAGAAATTTGGTTTATAAAGAATCTGATACAGTGTGATGTAGATAGTATTCTATTCAAATCTGTTGATTCGAATAAGATAGCCGAGGCTATTCGCTGTGTACTCGATGGAGGGACTTACTACTGTACTTATGCCGAACAAGTACGCAACCAGATGCGACGTTCGGACGAAGGGCGGCGTGAAGAACTGACGCAACGTGAACTCGATGTATTGAAATGTATCTCCGAAGGCAAAAATACGCAGGAGATAGCTCAGGATTTGTGTGTATCTACCAATACCGTAGATACGCACCGCCGTCATCTGTTGGACAAACTTGATGCAAAGAATGTGGCGGACTTGATAATGACAGCAGTCTCCAGAGGAATTATACCTATCCGTAAATGTTGATGACATTACTCATTTAAAACATATCATTGTTATGAAAAAGTTTACTATTACAATTATCTCCGCAATACTTTGCGGTCTGGTCGTGTTGTCAGCATGTGGCGGTACAAAGAAGAATGTTCAAGATGCTGAAGGTCAAGCGGCAGCCGGGGGGGATACTCCGAGCGGTTACCTGATGCCTGCTATCGCGGCGAACAACTTTTGTGGTGATTTTACTACCATGGCTCCCGAATACGGTTATCTGATGCCCGAAAAGGGCTTGTTCCTTAAGATGCATGACATTAGGGGCGCTTATGGTATTAATATTTACACTTATGTGATGGACGGTGACAACATACAATGTACACCGGGACATTTTGTGAGGATAGTTCCGAGAGGCGGTGATAAGTTGGAAGTCACTATAAAGAAGAGTTCCAAGAATAATACTCCTTCCTTTACTTTTATACCTACTCCCGATTGTGAAAACTCCGCTTATGTGGCTACGGAGAAAGTTGCCGGGAAGTATTACTATCTCTGTGGTGATGCAGAAGCCCGTTATAAGTTCGAAGATTTGTTTGAGGACGAACGTTGTGCGGAGTTCAAGAGTTTGGTGGATAATTACGGTAAATAATTAATAGAATATTAGGCTTTCTCTATACAGCACTAAAAAAAACGGATGATGTATTCACTCAAAATACATCATCCGTTTATAGTAAACGCATCATCTGTTTGGCCCAAACGGATGATGTGTTTTTTATACCTCTTTAATCAGCTCCATACCACGTTTGATAGCCTCTTCGTTCATTGGTATCAAGTGGTGGTGACGTTCAGGGAGTGTCTTCTTCAAGCCTTTGATAACATTCTCCAGTGTCACGATGGGTGCTATTTTCAATAGACCACCCAGCACAATCATGTTGAACGCTTTGGCATTGTTCATTTCATTGGCAGTATCCATGGCGTCGATACGGTATACATGGATATCTTTACGTGTCGGCGGATTGATAATACCGTAGCCGTCATAAATAAGTACACCGCCCGGTTTCACTTTATTTTCGAATTTTTCGAGTGAAGGTTGGTTCAGGATGATGGCTGCATCGTATTTACTGAGAATAGGAGAAGAGATTTTCTCATCGCTCACAATCACTGTTACGTTTGCCGTACCACCGCGTTGTTCAGGTCCGTAAGCGGGCATCCAGCTCACTTCTTTACCTTCCATCAATCCGGAATATGCCAAAATCTTTCCCATGGACAATACACCTTGTCCACCGAAACCTGCTATAATGATTTCTTCTTTCATTGTTCTTCTGTTTTTAGCACCAATTATTTATCTTTCAAGTCACCCAGCGGATAGAATGGGAACATATTCTCTTCCATCCATTTATTGGATTTCTCTGGAGACATTTTCCAGCCGGAGTTACAAGTAGAAACTATTTCCACAAGGTTGGAACCCTTGCCTGCCATTGAATTCTCAAAAGCTTTGCGTATCGCTTTCTTTGCTTTACGGATAGCAGGAACGGTTTCCACGCTTTGGCGGGTGACGTATGCCGTACCCTCCAACTGGGCAGCAATATCGGCAATCTTCAGGGGATAACCATGCAGATGTACATCACGGCCATAAGGACTGGTCGAAGTCTTCATGCCTACGAGTGTAGTCGGAGCCATTTGACCACCTGTCATACCATAGATGGCATTGTTGATGAAGATAATGGTTATATTCTCACCTCTATTCAGTGCATGAATTGTTTCGGCGGTACCGATGCAAGCCAAGTCACCATCTCCTTGGTAACTGAATACCAGACGATCCGGCCAAAGACGTTTGATGGCGGTGGCAAGAGCAGGCGCACGTCCGTGAGCAGCTTCCTGCCAGTCAATATCTATATAGTTATAGATAAACACGGCACATCCTACGGGCGAGATACCTATTGCTTTATCTTCCAGTCCCATTTCTTCGATTACTTCGGCAATCAGTTTATGAACCACACCGTGGCTACATCCCGGACAGTAATGCATGGGATTATCGTTCATTAGAGTCGGTTTTTTAGCAACCAGATTCTCAGGTTTGATAATATCTTCTTTTGTCATAATCACTTCTCCTTATCTGTTGGTGAACCGTATGAAAAATTCCATCAACTTAACGAATATTGCTGCGCCGCAAACGTAGATAAATAGTTTGAAGTCATCTTTTGCAACAAAATAAACAATGATAGCTGCCAAAGCAAGTATCATGAAAAGAATATTTAGTACGGTTCTTATTTTATCAGGATTCATTTCTTTAATTGAGAATTAAAAATTAAAAATTAGAAAATGGAGATAGCTGAGATTTTTTAATTCTCAACTCTCAATTTTTAATTTAGCAAGTGCCACAACAATTTCATCCGGATCGGGCACGATACCACCGAGACGTCCGAAGTGTTCCACCTTCACTTTACCATTTACTGCAAGACGGACGTCTTCAATCATCTGTCCGGCATTCAGTTCGGTAACCAATATACCTTTTACCTTGTCGGCGTATGCGGCGATGGCTTTTGTAGGGAATGGCCACAAGGTGATGGGGCGGAGCATACCTACTTTGATACCTTCTTCGCGAGCCAGTTCCATTGCTTTCTGTCCGATACGTGCCATAGAACCAAAGGCTACAATCAGGTATTCGGCATCTTCACAATGAATTTCTTCAAAACGTACTTCGTTCTCTTCGATTTCTTTGTACTTGGCTTGGAAACGGATATTGTTCTTTTCCATTTCCTCCGGTTTCAGTTCCAGAGAAGTGATGATATTGGGTTTGCGCCCATTAGTTCTACCGGTAGTAGCCCATGGACATTGTTCAATAACCTCAGCATCCGTGCGGCGTGGCTTTTGTGCAGGAAGAACTACTTTTTCCATCATTTGTCCAATCACACCGTCGGCAAGGATGATGGCCGGATTACGATACTTGAAAGCCAGTTCAAAACCAAGACCTACGAAATCTGCCATTTCCTGTACAGAAGCTGGAGCAAGGGCGATAAGGCGATAATCACCGTGACCGCCACCTTTTACGGTCTGAAAATAATCAGCCTGACTAGGCTGAATAGTTCCGAGTCCGGGACCGCCACGCATCACATTTACAATCAAACAAGGCAGTTCGGCACCGGCAATATAAGAGATACCTTCCTGTTTTAAACTTACACCGGGGCTTGATGAGGAGGTCATCACCATCTTTCCGCTTCCGGCACCACCGTATACCATATTAATAGCCGCCACTTCACTTTCTGCCTGGAGCACTACCATACCGGTTGTTTCCCATGGTTTCAGTTCGGCAAGAGTTTCCAATACTTCTGATTGGGGGGTAATAGGATAACCAAAATATCCATCGGCACCGCAACGAATGGCTGCGTGGGCGATGGCTTCGTTTCCTTTCATTAATACAACTTCTTCTGCCATATTCTTCTTATTTATTCTACTTTTACTTTATAAACCGAGATACATCCGTCCGGACATACTGTGGCACACGAGCTACATCCGTTGCAAGTATCTTCCAATATCTGATGGGCATAATTATATCCCTTCACGTTCACCTCTTTGGTGAGGGCTATTACATTGAGCGGACAAGCCACGACACACAGGTTGCAGCCTTTGCAACGCTCGGTGTCCACTACGATTGCTCCTTTGATTTTTGCCATAATTTACGTTTTTTTATTTTATTGATTGTACATATCCTTATTGAAGAAATTCAGAATATCCATTACCATGTTGTAGGCTTGTCGGGCAGGACTGTCAGGATTAAGGTCGATAGCATATTGGTAGTTGTTCAGCGCCTGCTGCCAATTACCCTGTTTGCGGTAAGCATTTCCACGGAGATAATAGGCTTCGTCCTTTCCGGGAAAATCGGATTGTAATATTTTGTCAAGCTGAGGGATAGCTTGCTCTACATTTCCTTGATTGATAAGCTCTTTTATGGTATTCAGTTGCTCCATATCATTCTGAGTTCCGGATTATTGAACTACAAAGATAGTTTTTATTTAAAGACATTAGTCATCTTATCTGCTAAAAATAAGAAAATAGGGGGAATAAAGAAGGGCTTGCAAATGCTGAAAGCACATGTCAAGCCCTTTTTTATATCATACGATACCTCTTTTTACTTTACCGGTATTTTGTCAATTCTCCGTTGATGGCGTCCACCCTCAAACGGGGTGGAGAAGAATTTAGTCATAATTCCATCAGCTTCCTGGTTGGTGATGAAACGTCCTGGCATCACAAGTATGTTAGCGTCATTGTGTTGACGGGCCAGACCGGCTATTTCGGTATTCCAGCATAATGCGGCACGAATGCCCTGATGCTTGTTCAGTGTCATACTGATACCGTTTCCACTTCCACAGATAGCAATACCCGGATAACATTCACCAGATTCTACTGCTTGTGCAAGGGGGTGTGCAAAATCCGGATAATCCACACTTTCGGGAGAATAAGTACCAAAGTCCTTATATTCCAAACCTTTAGCTTCAAGCCATTCTTTTACATATTGTTTCAGAGCATATCCTGCATGGTCACAACAGATTCCGATTGTTTTCATTTATAACATTGCTTTTACTTGTTTATATACATTTTCTGCTGTAAAACCTAATTTCTCGTCCAGTACCTTGTAAGGGGCTGAGAAACCGAATGATTCCAATCCCCAAACTTTACCGTTTACGCCTACAAGACCTTCTAATGTTACAGGCAGACCGGCAGTCAAACCGAATACCTTGGCACCGACAGGAATAATGGTTTCCTGATAACCCGGAGCCTGGCTGCGGAATAAACCTTCGGACGGAGCAGATACGATACGTACTTTTATGCCGTCTTTACGTAACAATTCAGTACCTGCAACTAATGTCGCTACCTCAGAACCTGATGCAACCAGAACAACATCCGGATTTTCATCCGAACCGGCTACGATATAAGCGCCTTTTACTGCTTGTCCATAATCGTTACCGGTCGGCAGGTTGGCAATGTTCTGACGGGAGAAAATCAATGCGGTAGGAGTGGCCATATTTTCCATGGCGAGTTTCCAGGCTATAGTAGTCTCTTCTGCATCTGCCGGGCGAAGTACCAGCATGGAATTACGCCCTTTGTGATTCTTCATCTTTTCCATCAGGCGGATTTGAGCTTCCTGTTCTACCGGTTCATGGGTAGGACCGTCTTCGCCTACACGGAATGCATCGTGTGTCCAGATGAATTTAATGGGTACTTCCATCAAAGCTGCCATGCGTATGGCGGGTTTCATATAGTCGGAGAATACGAAGAATGTTCCGCAAGCGGGGATGATCCCCCCGTGGAGTGACATACCGATACAGCAACAAGCCATCGTCAGCTCGGAAACACCGGCTTGGAAGAAAGCACCGCTGAAATCACCTTTTTTGAAAGCGTGAGTCTTTTTCAGGAAACCGTCTGTCTTGTCCGAATTGGAAAGGTCGGCAGAAGCCACTACCATGTTTCCTACTTGCTCGGCAAGAGCACCGAGTACGGTAGCAGATGCGGCACGTGTAGCTACATTGGCTTTTTGTTCAATGGAAGCCCAGTCCACTTCAGGAACTTTACCCGAGAAGAACAGCTCCAGTTTAGCAGCTAATTCGGGATTGGCTTTCGTCCATGCCGCTTTTACAGCATATTTTTCTGTCATGATCTTTTTCAGCTCTACGGCACGTTTGGCATATAATTCTGCTACTTCGGGGAAGATAACGAAAGGGTTTGTAGGGTCTCCACCCAAATTCTTGATAGTGTTGACATAAGCATCACCACCCAAAGGAGCACCATGAGTGGCGCAACTGGCTTCGTAACTGCTTCCATCCGCTTTACGGGCACCTTTACCCATTATGGTGTGGCCGATTATCAAAGTCGGACGTTCGTTTTCTGCTTTAGCTGCGTTAAGAGCACCGCGAATGGCATCCGGATCATTACCGTCAATTGTAATGACTTTCCAACCCCAGGCTTCGTATTTTTTTGCAGTATCTTCGATCGTTACATCTCTTGTTTCAGTAGAAAGCTGGATGTCATTGGCATCATAGAACATGATGAGGTTATCCAGTCCCAACGCACCGGCAATACGGCCGGCACCTTGTGAAATTTCTTCCTGAATACCGCCGTCGGATATATATGCATAAATTGTCTGGTTCATTACCTCATTGAAACGTGCTTTCATGAACTTGGCGGCAATGGCAGCTCCTACGGCATAAGTATGTCCCTGTCCCAGCGGACCGGAGGTGTTTTCGATGCCACGCATAATATCACGTTCGGGATGTCCCGGCGTAGGACTTCCCCATTGACGGAATTCCTTCAATTCATCCAGCGTGAACTTGCCGGCCAGTGCCAATGTAGAATAAAGCATCGGTGACATGTGTCCCGGATCAAGGAAGAAGCGGTCACGGCCTTCCCATGCCGGATTTTCGGGATCGTATACTAGAAACTCCGAATAGAGTACATTTACAAAGTCAGCACCACCCATGGCACCGCCGGGGTGTCCGGAATTGGCCTTCTCAACCATTGAAGCAGCAAGAATACGGATATTGTCCGCTGCACGGTTCATAAGTTTGTTGTCGTTCATATCTTTAATCGTTTAATATATTCTCATTGGAACTTTCACATGGCAAAGATAATTCTTTATACGTAAATTTCCTCATGAATAAAGTGTCTTTTTAGTAACATACAGAAAAAGCACTTTTCTACAAACGAGAAAAGTGCTTCCATTGTTTATGAAAAAAGAATGAAGTTTTATTCTAATCTGCGTGCACCGTCACCAATGATTACATCATAAACTTTCGGGCTTCTACCGAATTTCTTCTTGAATTCATCTTTTGCTCTTTCAATAAATGTACTGTAAAGCTCATCTTTTACCAGATTGATGGTACAACCGCCAAAACCGCCACCCATTACGCGTGAACCGGTCACGCCACAGTCAAAGGCAAGGTCGTTGAGGAAGTCGAGTTCTTCGCAGCTTACTTCATACAACTTACTCATACCGTGGTGGGTTTCGTACATCTTTTGGCCTACAGTTTCGTAATCATCTTTCTCCAAAGCATCACAAACATCGAGCACACGCTGGATTTCTTCGATTACATATTCTGCACGCATATAATCTTCTGCGCTGATATCGGCTTTAGCTTCCTCCAGCATTTCCATGGTACAGTCACGTAAGAATTCTACATGGGGATGTTTTCTCTGTATGGCAGCAACCGCAGCTTCGCAACTTTGGCGACGTTTGTTATAGGCAGAAGAAGCCAATTCATGTTTTACAACGGAGTCTACCAATACCAGACGGTATCCCTTCGGGTTGAACGGGAAGTATTGATATTCCAGTGAACGGCAATCCAGACGGATCAGGCTGCCTTGCTTTCCGAATACGGATGCAAATTGATCCATGATACCGCAGTTCACGCCACAGTAATTATGCTCGGTAGCTTGTCCTACTTTCGCCAATTCGAATTTGTCAATTTTGTTCTCACCGAACAGGTCATTTATAGCGTATGCGTATGTACTTTCCAATGCGGCGGAAGAAGACATACCGGCTCCCAGAGGTACATCACCTGCAAAAGCGGTATTGAAACCTTTCACTTCTACACCACGCTTAATCATTTCACGGCATACACCGAAAATATATCTTGCCCAGCTGGCACGCGGGGCGTCTTCTTCATTCAAACCAAACTCCACATAATCTTTCAAATCGATGGAATAAGCTTTTACTGTGTTTGTGCCATTAGGTTTAATTTCTGCAATCATGCCCTTGTCGATTGCTCCGGGAAATACAAAACCACCGTTATAGTCAGTGTGTTCACCGATAAGGTTGATGCGACCCGGAGAAGCATATACAGCTCCCGTTGTTCCGTCAAAATGTTTGATGAAACGGCTTCTTACGTATTCTATATCCATGATACTAATATATTAAGGTGAATAATTATATTCTTGATTATTTCTTTGAACTGTCAATTCTTGAACCTACCAAAGCGTAGAACAGGATATAACCGGCACAGAAGAGAACTACCCAATAGCTGGTCATATAATCGGTAAGGTCAGCCAACCAACCTTGGATAGCTACCATGACAGCGCAACCGAATACCATTGTCATGAAAATACCACTGGCAATAGCCGTGTATTTACCAAGGCCTTCAACTGCCATATTGAAAATACCACCCCACATCACACTGGTGCAGAGCCCAACCAGCAAGAAAGCGAATATTCCTACAGGAACTTCCGCCCAAATAAGTTCTAATTGAGCCCAGTCGATACCCGGAACATTTACTGTGATATCTGTAGGCGCAAACATACCGAATGCCACAAGTATAAGGCTGGCACTGGCAACTACCGTAATCATTTTTCTACTTGAAATCTTACCGGCAATGGTACCACCAACCAAACGGCCTACGAGCATCATCAACCAATAAACGGCAACAATAAGACCTACAATGCTGGCATCCATACCCAAACCGGGAGTAGCTGCGTCAGGCGCTGAAGAAAGATATTGGAGGATGTAAGTCGGTGTTCCTACTTCAACACCCATATACAGGAAGATAGCGATAATACCGAGAACGAAGTGGCGATATTTCATGGCACCTTTGATAAGCGTGGTGTCAACCGGAGCTTGTTCGGGTTCTTCAATCTTGGTGAAGAAGATTACGATGAAACCGATGATGAAGATTGCAAGCGCAATCATCAATGCAGGTGTAGCATCGGCAATGTGTGCTTTAGCGGCATCACCAATCAAGGCACCCATAATGATATATACGGCTACGGCAGCAGTACTGTTGAACACGCCACCGATCTGGATGAGCTGGTTTCCTTTGTTTCCACCGCCACCGAGGAGGTTCAGCATAGGATTGACTACACAATTGAGGATACACATTGTGAAACCACTGATGAAGGCACCGATCAGATAAACCAAAAAAGCGCTTTCTTTACCCACGTGTCCACTCAACCATTGCACGAGAATACCGATAATTCCCACGAACAGACCGATAAGTGCAGTTTTCTTATAACCGAACTTGGCGATGAGCATACCGGCAGGAATACCCATAACAAGATATGCGATAAAGTTTCCATAGTTACCAATTTGTGCAAGTACGTTACTGGCCCCGAAATCATTCTTTACAATCACTGCCATTGGTGAACAAAGGTTAGTAACGAATGCAATCATAGCGAAGAGTGCAATCATGATAATGATAGCTCCCCATTGTTTTTTTTGTTGACTCATGTTTTTGTAGATATTAAATTATTAATTTTCTGTGTTTTATTTATTCCTCCACACCAAACTTATAGATGGTTATCTGTTGATATTCATCGCCCGGAAGCAATACTGCCGAGGGGAAGTGAGCTTTATTCGGGGTGTCAGGGAAACATTGGGCTTCAAAACATACTGCGCTTCTTGCAGGGAATGTGGCACCGTGTGCACCGGTAAAACCACCTAACCAGTTGCCTGTGTAAAGTTGTACACCGTTCTCTGTGGTGTAAACTTCCATTGTTCGGCCACTGACGGGGTCAGTACAAGTCGCGGCAAGGCTCAGTTCGCCACTTTCCGTTTTATTCAGTACATAGCAATGATCATATCCGGTTCCGTTCACCAATTGCTGGAATTTGTCATCGATACGTTCACCGATTGTATGCGGAGTACGGAAATCCATCGGCGTACCTTCCACTTTCAAAATTTCTCCGGTGGGGATAGATACCTCGTCAATGGGTACATAAAAATCAGCATTGATGGTAACGATATTATTCAGAACGGTAGGAGAGGGGTTTGCAATACCTGCAAGATTGAAAAAACCGTGATTGGTCAGGTTGACAACAGTAGCTTTGTCGGTAGTGGCCCGGTATTCTATAACCAGAGCGTTGGTCTCGTTTTCCAGACGATACGTCATTTCCACTTCCAGATTGCCGGGGAAACCTTCTTCGCCATCGGCAGAGGTATAGTTGAAAATGACGGTTGACTCATCGGGTTGCGTGGCATCCCAAACACGTGCATGAAAGCCGGTAGGACCGCCATGCAATGAATTGGGGCCGTTATTGATTGTCAACTGATGTTCTTCGCCGTATAAAGTGAATTTTCCTTTAGCAATGCGGTTGCCGTAGCGTCCGATAGTAGTATTCAGGAAAGGTTCGGGACTGTTGATTACGTTGTCTATACTGTCATGTCCCAGAATTACGTTGGCATATTTCCCATTTTTGTCAGGTACCATTATCGAAAGAATTGCACAACCGTAGTTGGTAACTGCCACTTCCATTCCCTGGGCATTTTTAAGGATAAACAAATCTGTTTTTTTGTTATTTATATCCTTTTGAAAGTCTTTTTTGTCCAATTCGGACAAATTGCTTTCTGTTGGAGTAGTGTTTATCATAACATGGTATTATTTAAATTTCTTGCAAATAAAAAGAAATTCTTTTGTTCCCCCAAGTAAATGAGAGGAAATGTGAAGAACATTTTAGGAAAGTTTAGCGTTTAACAAATGGAAGACAAATTGATATTTTTTGTATGTTTGTCGCGTTAATCTAAAAAAGTATTGTATCAATTTCGAATTGTACTAATTAAAAACAACGAATGTATCCTCTAAAATTTGAGCCCATTTTGAAGCAGACGCTTTGGGGGGGCGACAAGATTATTCCATTCAAACACTTGAATGAAAGCTTGCCGAATGTAGGTGAGAGTTGGGAAGTTTCAGCAGTAGAAGATAGTGAATCTGTCGTAGCCAATGGTTCGGATAAAGGATTGACTTTGCCTGAAATGGTTCGTAAATACAGGGAAGAATTGGTGGGTGAAGCCAATTATGCACGTTTTGGCAACAAGTTTCCTCTGTTGATAAAATTTATTGATGCTAAATTGGATTTATCTATTCAGGTACATCCGGGTGATGAGTTGGCAAAGAAACGTCATAACAGTTTCGGTAAAAATGAAATGTGGTATGTGATTGCTGCGGACAAAGGTGCCAAATTAATTTCCGGTTTTGCCGAACAGATTACTCCGAAAGAGTATAAAGAGAGAGTTTATAATGGAACTTTTGCAGAAGTTCTCCAGACTTGTGCCATCCAGCCGGGGGATGTATTTTATGTTCCGGCAGGTCGTGTGCATGGGATAGGTGCCGGTGCATTTGTAGCGGAAATTCAACAAACTTCGGATATCACTTATCGTATTTTTGATTATAATCGTAAGGATAAAGACGGTAAGTCCCGTGAACTGCATACCAGCCAGGCTATCGAAGCCATTAATTTTACCGATGTACAGGATGATTTCCGTACTGCATACGAGCATATAGAGAATGAACCTGTTGAAATGGTAGCAAGCCCTTATTTCACAACGTCTATATATGATATGACGGAAGAAATTACTTGCGACTATTCTGAGTTGGATTCCTTCGTCATTTTTATCTGTGTGGAAGGTGCATGCCGTTTGACGGATGACAACCGGAATGAAGTCACCCTGCGTGCCGGTGAAACAGTTCTGTTGCCTGCTGCCACTCAAGAAGTGACAATTGTTCCGGAAGGCGGCAGTGTGAAGCTTTTAGAAACTTATGTATAAGTTTATTTCCTTGTTTTGATGAAGTTAACTTACTTAGCTTTATGAAGTTAACTAAGCAGACTGCAATAAGTTAACATCCTTCTATCAATGAAGTTAACATCGTGAATGGAACGATGTTAACTTCATTTTTCTATGAATAGGAAACGTCCCTCTCACCGCCGGAAATTTATTTTCGCAACACTCTTATCCTGCGGCTCTTTTCTTTCTTTCCTTCACTAATGCTGCAATCAGGTATTTTCCTTTTGCCGCCACTTCGCTCCACCTTGTGCCGTGTATCACCTGCCAAACGTATCCTCGCAGCCTGCCGTAATCTGACAGCCTGAGTATCGCGTTTGCCTCTTCCGGGTTGGTGATACGCATTTGCTGCAGAGTGAACATCAGCCCGTCATAGTTGTGAGTCTGCTTGTTGTAGGCGTACTCCGGAGGCGTCAAAAAAGAATTCTCGCCGGGACTCCTTCCCTCTATTTCTGCTTTAGTTTCCTTTACTTTACTTTGTTCTGAATTGTCTGCATTTTCGGTGAAAATGTCGACAGGCTGCATGCAATTTTCTTCATTTAGCATACGGTTCGCACTGCTTTGCCCTTGTCTTTCGATGTTTTGTTCCTGTCTTTCGGTGCTTTGTTCAGAATTTCCCGTAATCTGAGCTGCGTTTCCTTCTCCTGCCTTGTGTGCAAAAAGCGTGCACTGCTCCTTGTCCCACATCAGGTAATACCCCTTCTCCTTATGCAGCTTGCAGAGCAGCTTCATTACTGCCCCCACGCCTGCCAGTCCGTATTTCGCCTCCACCAGTTCTATTGGTGTGTCCTCAAAGAAACTCACGTTCAACGGGAAATACATAATCCCCCCATAATTCATCGCCATACTTTCACTCCTTTCATTCTTTCATTTTCTCAGCAAATCGGTCTCCACTCCAAGAAATTCTCCAATTGGAAGTTCCTCCATTTCTGCAAGTCCACATCCCAATACACAATGGTTCCCGTCACTCTCATGATGTCATACTCCTTTTGGAACATGGTCTGGTATGGCAGCAGCGTCGCCTTTACGAACTTGAACGTCCCGTCCTGCTTGTGGTACGCAATAAGCGCATACCCATACTGCATGTGGTCCAACAAGCTTTCAATGCGCCCTGTCATCCATTCGGCGCATTCTTCCGAATGCCCCTTTTCCAACATGATACGGATTTTCCACAGATTTCTTAATGCTTCGTGAAGTGAAGCCGCCTTTTTCTTTTTCATGATTTCTCTGATTAAATAATTAATAAACAGTATTTAAATTCCGTTCAGCATGTGTTGTGGTCACTGCATAAAAAAAGATGCCGGCTCATTTTGAAAAAGCGGCATCTTTTTATGGGTGTGACTCAATCCTTGCTAAAGCGCAGCAAAGATACGGGTCGTTCATGACAGGTTGTCCACCGATATTACCCGGCGGGTTTATTACTGGTTAATGTTACTTATTTTTATTGTTTTTGGATGGTTTTCTCTTGGATTCTTCTAAAAGGAGTTCCTTCTTGATTTCAGTGATATCCTCCTTTATGGTGTTGTAGGACATCGGTTTATCGTTTGCTGTTTGGAAAATCTCCAACTTTGTGAGATATCTGCAAAGCGTTGCCGTTCCATACTTCGGGTCCACTCCTATACCCCCTTTAAGGAAAGTGATGAGGAACGCTTTTTCTATCGCCCCCCGTTCCCCTGTAACGTACTGAATATCCCCTCCCGGCTTCGGTCCTCTTTTAGCCTTAAAGTTTTGTTTAACAGTTTGATTACTCTTGTTGTTGTTCGCTCCAGCGGTTTTTTTTACCCGCTGTTTTTTTCTTTAATTGTTTCATATTAATTTTCTATTTTGTGCCGGTATTTACCGGTGGACAAAACATCATGAATCACGAAGTTACAGCTATTGCGAGAGATATGCAACGAATGGACGGTGCTTTATTGAAAAACGCCTGTAATGAATTGTATGTCAGGTGAGTATAAGCGAAAAACGAGGGTGTTTTTTTAATGTTCATTTAATGTCCGCAAAGATACGGGGTATTTCCGAACTGTGCAAAATGTTTAATAAAAATATTTTTATCGCTATTTGTTTTAAACTAAAACAAGTTGATATACAGAAATATACGCACTCGAAAATGTTATTCGTCTTTTCTATTCCTTTATCTAAATTTTCGTCTTTTTTTGTTGAAATATCCTGACGTTTTTAAAATGAACGTTTAAAAAACAGTTTTGTACTATAAACAGTTCGTTTATAGTGATTTACCGACAGGTAATGCACAAGTACATAAAAACAGTCGGCAAGAGGGGCTCAATACTTGCCGTATTTTATATAAAGTGCCCGCAAGTGATTGGAATTCAAGCTTATGTGAGAATTTCAAAGCCCCGGGAGAACACCCTTTTCTGAACTGGACATGGAACCGACCATCAAAATAGAAACGGAAAAAGAGACCGAGACTTGGTTCGCCATGCGTGCCACGTACCGCCGAGAGCCTGATGCCATGCGTCTTTTAGAAAAAGAGAAATTAGGTTGTTTCGTCCCCATGCAGTACAAGATATGTATTAAGAAGGGTAAGAAAATCCGTGTACTAGTGCCCGTCATCCACAATCTTCTTTTTGTGCATGCTCGCCCTTCCGATTTGAAGCGTGTCAAGTCCCAGGTAGCATACCTGCAATATATCACCGACACCCGCAGCGGCCAGAAAATCATCGTCCCCGACGTGCAGATGCAGCGTTTCATAGCCGTTGCCGGTACTTACAACGACCATCTCCTGTACTTCCAGCCCGAAGAACTGAACCTTTCGAAAGGAACTAAAGTACGTATCACCGGCGGTGACTTTGCAGGTCAGGAAGGTATCTTCCTGAAGGTGAAGGGCGCGCGTGACCGTCGCGTGGTCATCGAAATCCAAGGTGTCATAGCCGTTGCCCTGGCCACTGTCCATCCCGACCTGATAGAAGTCGTGTCATGACATGCATTCCACTGTGGATCAGGTCATCCAACAAGCCGGAATTAATAAATAAACATCAATCATAAACAATATGTCTCTTTCTGAAGAAACACTTACGCTTCAGCGTGCCGCGCACGACCTGATGTATTTGGGTATGGACGGCAGTCCCGTCTACAGCGATGACCTTTCCCGTCGTAACGGTGAGGTTTATCGCCTGACCACCTCTTTGTACAATTCCGTATTCCAAGGTTCCACTGTCGAGGAACAGGCTAATGTCTGTCTCGCCCTTCTGATGGGCTACAACGCTTCCTTCATCGATCATGGTGAAAAGCAGGGACATGTCCAGGCAGTCCTGAACCGTTGTTGGGACCTTCTTGAGGCTCTTCCCGCCTCACTGTTGAAACTCCGTCTTCTCACCGCTTGTTATGGTGAGGTCTATGATGAACCCTTGGCCGATGAAGCCCGTAAAATCATTGCCGGTTGGGATGGGAAATCACTCACTCCTGAACAGCAGGAGGCCATCGAGGAGTTTGAGAATGTGGTGGATAATCCTTATCCGTGGGAGTATATTGAGGAGTAGAAAAAACTATAAATAAGCCTTCTCTTTGAGGAAAAAGCGTATATTTGCATATATCTTCTAAAAAAATAAGGCGAAAATGGAACAGGTGCGTAAATTGCCAATCGGCATACAGACTTTTGAGGAAATACGTAAGGATAATTATCTCTATGTGGATAAAACTGCTATAGTTTATCAGATTGCAAATGTCGGTAAGCCTTATTTTTTGAGTCGTCCACGTCGTTTCGGAAAAAGCCTGCTTATCTCTACTTTTGAGGCTTATTTTCAAGGACGTAAGGACTTGTTTCAAGGACTTGCGATCGAAAAATTAGAAACCGAATGGAAAGAATATCCGGTATTTCATTTGGATTTGAACGCCGAGAAATATGACAGTAAGGAAGCACTGGAACAGGTGCTTTCTCGTAATCTGAGTCTGTGGGAAGATCGATGGGGAAAGGATGTGGCAGAAGATACACTTGCTTCCCGTTTTATAGGAGTACTTAGGCGTACTTACGAACAAACTGGCAAACAAGCAGTAGTATTGATAGATGAGTATGACAAGCCCTTGCTTCAGGCTATCCTCGATGAACCGTTGTTGGAAGAATACCGTCGTACCCTGAAAGCCTTTTATGGAGTGTTGAAAAGTGCCGACCGTTATCTTCGTTTCGTATTCCTGACAGGAGTAACCAAGTTTGCACAGGTAAGTGTGTTCAGTGATTTAAACCAGTTGAACGATATCAGCATGAAACCTGCCTATGCCACGGTTTGTGGCATTACCAAGGACGAATTAGTGGAAACGTTTACTCCTGAGATTGATAATTTGGGAAAGAAGAACGGACTTACTTTTGACGAAACCGTATGTCGTTTGACAGCCTTATATGATGGCTATCATTTTGAAGAGTCGGCAGAAGGTGTTTTTAATCCCTTTAGCCTGCTAAATGTTTTTGATAGTTATAAATTTGATAATTACTGGTTCCAGACGGGTACACCTACCTATCTTGTTGACTTGCTGAAACAGAGTGATTATGATTTACGCCTGTTGATTGATGGGGTAGAAGTACAGGCATCCGCTTTTTCAGAATATCGTGCGGAGACAAGAAACCCGCTTCCTATGATTTATCAGAGTGGTTATCTCACAATCAAGGGATATGATAAAGAGGTCAGTCTTTATACTTTGGGATTTCCTAATGATGAGGTTCGTTATGGCTTTTTGAATTTTCTGATCCCCTATTATACAGAAGTGTCTGATGCGGAGACCGGTTTTTATATTGTAAAATTCATGCGTGAGTTGAGAGCCGGTAATGTAGATGCCTTCATGGAGCGCCTGAAGGTGTTTTTTGCAGGTATGCCTTACGAATTAAGTGAGAATACTGAGCGTCATTATCAAGCCATTTTCTATGTAGTCTTTACCCTAATGGGACAATTTGTAGAAACGGAAGTCCGCAGTGCCCGTGGCCGTGCCGATGCAGTTGTGAAAACAAAAGACTTTATTTTTGTTTTTGAATTCAAACTGAATGGAACCGCTGAAGAAGCGTTGAAGCAGATTGATGAAAAAGGGTATCTGATTCCTTATACCTTAGATGGGAGGAAGTTGGTGAAAGTAGGGGTGAACTTCAGCAAAGAAACGAGGAATGTGGATGAGTATGTCATAAGATAGTATTGTTATGAAATCAATTGAATGTTTAGGATTATGGGATTCAATTTGTTGCTTGTGGCAATAAAAGTGTGGAAAGTTTTGTCTTTGTCATGTGCGAAAGCGAATTCAAGCAACTGATACTTTTTACCCGCTTCATCAAACAGACCGATATGCTTTCGGCATTGCAATGCAAGAATTGGACGGAATTTGCCAACGCTATAATAGTCCGGTTTACGCTGAGAACAAATAACTAAAAGCTTGTAATATAATAGTACTGATAGAATCCTACCGAGGTGGCTACTAAAGCGGGTGTCCTCTCGGGCGAGTATAGACGTGTTAGATAAAGTGAACTTTATACATAAAACAATTCTACTAATAATCAAACCGTAATGTACTATGTTCATGTGAGCGCCTATCAGTAAGGGCAGACCGAGGGCATGAGCCATTAATAGATATTTTAGCGAGTTGTACGAGCCCATTATCTGTAACTACAAAGGGGGAAGAATTTACAATGGTACTTAAACTCCAGTATTTATTGGAGTTTAAGTGGTGTGGCTAACAGGATTGGATGGCTTACCGTTTAAGTGGATTATATTTACCTAAGCTAAAAATAACCGCGAGATTGATGGAAATTGCCTAATCATCTGACGAATAAGCAAATCATTTAAATTTATGTAGGTCATTTACTAAATATAATGTTTACTTATGATTTTGCAGTTGTTTGAATTTGGTGAAAGTAAAAAAATAACTTTACAGAAAGATTTAGATTCTACTACAATAGATTGGCTTCGATTCCCACTCGTTATAGCAGTTATATTCATACATAGTGGTGGACTAAAAGAGATAGACTTAGACTATCTCCATGCAAATCCATTCACACTCGAATCCATGTATGATTTTATTCGGATTACTTTTTCGCATATCGGAACCCATTTTGCAGTACCTGTATTCTTTATGATATCCGGTTATCTATTTTTTTATAAATTGAAAGAATGGAACCTAAGTGTCTACAAATCAAAGCTGGCAAAAAGGTTCAAAACCTTGTTTATCCCCTATATGTTATGGAATTGCATATGTATATTTATGGGCATCATTATCCGGACGGGGGGGGTAGTTCTGAAAGGAAAACCAATAGAGTATATTTGGAGTCCACTGATAGAGAAAGGTATCTTATCCATTTTCTGGGATTGTGAAACGTGGGGATTGAATTACACGAATTGGTTTGGATATTCTGTACCTGAAAGTTCACCCATTTTAGTACCATTATGGTATATCCGTGATTTGATGGTCGTTATACTATTTACACCTTTGATTTATCAACTTATTAAGAAATTCAAACTTTATTTCGTTAGCATATTAGGACTTTGCTATTTGTCTTTTGTCTTTATACCGATTCATGGTTTTTCAGCCTGTGGTTTTTTTTGGTTCTCATTAGGGGCCTATTTTAGTACAAACAATAAAAGTATGGTTGATTCCTTTTATAGATTCAGAATACCTGCCTCTATTCTAGCAATAGTCATGTTGATACCGTTAATTTGGATGAATGGTCGCAGTGGTGATGGGGCTACCACGACAGTTAGCACAATTCTATATCCTTTTTATGTCATTGGCGCTGTCATATCATCGATTTGCTTAGCTTCCTATTTGTTAAGGAGAAAGAAGGTGGGTGTAAATAAAAAACTGGTAAGATCAACTTTTTTTATATATTTGTTGCACCCGTTTGTGCTTCTTTTTATGGTAAGAGTGAATAAGCTATCCATTTCGTTTAATTATGTTTGGCAATCCATTATATATCTGATTATCCCTGTAGTAACTGCGATGATATGTGTTTGGCTATTTAATTTATTGAACAAATACACACCACAATTATTGTCAGTACTTGTGGGTAACCGTAAATAACATTGTCATTCTCCTGAAACATTTGATATGGTAATAACGAAGATTTAAAATCTATGCATAATGCGAATCAGTAGTTAAACTCTGATTCATTGTTTTAGAAAATTAAATAAATTGATCTTCATTGCTCTTTGGATATTTGTCTTCTCATTCAGTCAGTTGAAAAACGATTCTATGGGTTGTCTGATTATTGAAAAGCTGTCGATAATAGGCTCTGGTTGCTTTCTCCCTTTAAGTAATAATGGTGTTTTCTTTTTTTATTACTTTTATGGGCGTGAGCCGATGATAAATATTTCAGGGAATGTATGGTTTTTTTTGCAGAAAGCTACAGCGTAAAGTTTGAGCCCGAAATAATACATATTCTTGTTAGCGTCCAAACATGACGTATAGCATACTTCAAATAAAATATAGACCTTTGTTGTTGTAATCAAACCCCACTTAATATGTACAGCAACAGCGATTTTGAAAATTTCTTTCTCCGCTATAAATCGGAAGCGGTGACTAGCAAAGAGTCCATTCAATCCTTTTGTTTGAGAAATAACGTACCCTATAACCTTTTTGAGAAATGGTACAAAGATACGCGGCACAAGTTAGTTCCAGTCAAAGTGGATGGTCAACCGGAGCATCAGGAAAGGAAGTCAAGTCTCCGGACCTGGTCTCTACTTCCAATCAGGAAGCTGTGCGTATTATGGTGGATATCCGTATGAGCACTGGCATTCACATACAATAGCGCAATTTGAGCCACGCAGGTTTGAAACAGCTCGTGGAGAAGTTGGAGGTTTTATGTTGAGTGTGACGGGCCTGAATACGTTCTATTTCTTGAAGGACTTTCATGATATGAGATGCAAGTACGAAAGTAAGTATTCCATGAAGGTGGGGAACTCATTTATTCCATTGATTGGAAGGATGTAGTCCTTCTTCTTGAAAGTCCAGTAATTAAACGTTTGAAAATTAGATAAATAGTTTTGTTTTTATTTGTTTAATCCATTGGTTTTCAGTATATTTTTATGGTTTTAACAAATGAAAATGGACGACTTTGAAAGAGATAAAATGTTGGCTTGCGCCTATCAGCTGAAAGACCGGGAATTTGAACCGTTCTCTTGGGATGATCCATTTTTAGATATGGGAACAGACGAAAAATCAAAGCTTCTTTTGGAGTTCATGAATCAGAACCACTCTCTACAAGAGATAGTGGAGCTTCTGAAATCAGAACGTGTTTCCTCTTTGGATTATAAAGCAAAATTTGAGGAGGAGCATAAACTAAGAGAAGAGGAACATCAACTGAATATAAGCCTGCAATCGAGATTGGATAACCTGTTACAGACTATCGATTCTTTGCGTGAGCAGGTTGCTCTGATGAACTAACATCGTTATGGCTCTAAAACCCAGAAGAGAAAGCCGACCCAATCAAATACCGCTTGTGCAGACCATACAAAGGACAAGGATGATTTTGATGGTACTCCCGGTTCTATCGTTATGGATTCCACTAATGTTGCTTCTGCGGAAGAGTCCAACGGGCAAACCTCGGTGAAAGCCGAAAAAGAATTTCGCTATAACCGCTACGGCATGAAGTATCGCACAATGAAAGCTGACAAGACTGTCTGCCACCGTAGTGACTTGAATCGATTGCCAGCGGGTGCTACGGTGATAAAGTTGCTGCACAGATACTCTTATGAGCAAGTCAGCAGCATTGTTGAGCACGATTACGAACTTATCCGTTATAAGACGTTTGAGGGTACTATCATTGATGGTTATTTCCCTCGCGCCGGAGCACCTGAGGTTATTGATGTAGTTTCCGGTACGCATGCTTCGAGCTCCTTCTTAGCTTATCTTGTTTTCAACAAGTATGTGCTTGATATCCCTCTGTACCGTGAGCTGGTACGTATGATGGATGAACTGATGCAGGTCAGTCGCATGACTTTGACCAACTGGCTTGAGAAAGACTCAATTGTCAACTGCGATGAAACCTGGTGTCGTGTAAAAGTAGCAGACAGCTATAAAAAGAAGTATATCTGGTGTCTGGTGAACAAGGCTGCCAAGGTTGTTATCTACTGTTATGAGGATGGTTCAAGAGGCAGGGATGCCTTACGGTATATCCTTGGAGATACCCAACTCAAGGCACTACAGTCGGACGGATATAATGTCTATATGTATTTGGATGACGAACTGATAGATACTGACCATCTTTCCTATTTGGCTCATGCCCGTGCCAAATTCAAGTATGCTTGGGAGCAAGGTGGAAATAAGGATACTGATTTCTTTCCGGATGCTTTTAGCGAACTTTATTAGTTGGAAGTCGATTATGAAAAAGGCAAGTTAAGTAGCGAACAGATAAAGGCTTTCCGTGATAATCTTAAGACGAAAGAGATCATTATCAAAATACGCAGCAAGTTGGATGCCATGTTATCCGATGTACATCCGGCCCGAGGTGATCTGATGGAGAAGGCTCTGAATTACTTGAATACCTTCTGGCCTCCATTTTTGCTTACACCAGAGACGGTTCTTATACGATTGACAATTCTATTGCCGAACGTTTCATACGTCCCTTGGCTGGCGAGCGCAAGAACTCCTTATTCTTTGGCAGCGGTAAGATGGCCGGAGTATCGGTGGTCTACCATACCATCATCTCCACTTGCAAGATGTAGGGAGTTTCTGCCTTGCAATACTTTAAGATGTTTTTCCGGAAGATAGTAAATGGTCGTAGGGATTATGATAATCTTCTTCCAGTGACTATCGGACTGGGTAATAATAAACTTTAAAAATCAACTTCTTTTTTGAACTTATTTAAGGGATAACCGCCTTTTGGTGGGTTTCCTTAGGGGATATGTCAAAATTGGACGCTAACCTAATATGCTGATTTTTAAGTAGATTGAGAAATAGAAATGAGATAATTAACTGAATAATAAAATTTAATTAGATGAATCAGAAAGTGTTTTCAACTGCTGATTCGCATAAATAACTTATGTTTGAAGAAGAAATTCTACAGCCCGTGATGGCTAATTTAGAAAGATACTCAGAGAGAAATGCTTTCTGCATAGAAAATAAATTTTATACTTATAGTGATTTTTCAAATACTATAAAAAAGATTCGTAGTTTGTTGCAATCTCGTGAAATAGAAAGTAAAAACATAGGTCTTGTAACTAATAATGATGTCGAAACCTATGCTTCTATTTTCGCTTTGTGGCTTGAAGGATATTCTTATGTACCTTTGCATGTAAATCAACCTATTGATAGGTGTTGCAATATTATAAATCAAGTAGGTATAGATACGATTTTAGATTCGTCTGAACAGTCTCGCTACGAAGAAATGATGCTTATCCATACTAATGTAAAAGTAGATATAAATGCAGATCTTAATATAGAAAAAAATGCAACTGATAATGATTTAGCATATATTCTTTTTACATCCGGTAGTACTGGTATTCCTAAAGGTGTAACTATTTCAAGAGGTAATATCTCTGCTTTTATTAACTCTTTTTGGGCTACAGATATTCAAATTAGTGAAAACGATAATTGTCTTCAATGTTTCGATTTGACTTTTGATGTATCTGTTCAATGTTATTTATCAGCCCTTATCAAGGGGGCTTGTGTATTTACTGTCCCTTATATGGAAGGTAAATATTTATACGTAGCAGGGTTAATGGAGGAATATGGGATTTCTTTTGCAGTGATGGCTCCATCTATGCTTAGATATATGCAACCTTTCTTTGAACAAATTGATATGACTAAGCTTAAAACGTGTATTCTCACAGCTGAAGCTTGCCCTAAAAAATTACTAGAACAGATATATACCTATAATTCTCATATTCAGCTTTTTGATTTTTACGGTCCCACCGAAGCGACAATTTATTGTACATATTATAAATTGTCTAATAGTAATTCCAATAAAGAATTGAATGGTATCATTTCAATTGGGAAAACTTTGAAAAATGTTTCAAGTATTATCCTTCGTGAAAATGATATAGAATGTGAATGTAACGAGAAAGGTGAATTATGTATTACCGGATTACAGGTTACACCTGGATATTGGAATAATTCGGAAAAAAATATTTCGTCTTTCTTTGAACGAGAATATGCTGGTAGTCTTATGCGTTTTTATCGAACAGGAGATTTATGTTATAAAGATGAAGATGGAGATATCATGTATTCTGGTCGTATAGATAATCAAGTTAAGATTCAAGGTTATCGAATAGAATTAGGGGAAATTGAATTTCAAGTGAGAGAATTTCTCCCGAATACAAATGTTGTCTGCTTGGCAAAAAAAGATACTGATATCACCACATTGTTCCTTATTATTGAAGGTGAAAAATTTGCGACAAACGAACTGGTCTCCTATTTAGCCTCCAAACTACCTTCTTATATGATTCCATCCCATATATTGTTTATCAAGGAGTTTCCGTTGAATAGTAGTGATAAAGTAGATAGAAAAAAGATGGAATTAATAATTAGTTGATGAGATGATTGATAAATTGAGTAAAAAGGAATGTTGTGGCTGTAATGTTTGTGGGGATGCATGTCCTAAGGGAGCTATAAAATTCGTTGAAGACAATGAAGGATTTCTGTACCCTTCAATTAACGACGACTTGTGTATCAAATGTGATATTTGTGAGAAAGTCTGTCCTGTCATTAATATTGGCCTCCTTAAACAGAATGACTTTGAACATCCCCATTGCTTTGCTGCTGTCCATAAAAACCTTCAAATTCGTTTTGATAGTACTTCAGGTGGAGCTTTTTCTGCTTTCGCAAAAAAAGCTTATACAGAAAAAGCCTATGTGGGTGGTGCAATATGGAATAAAGATTGGAGCGTAACAGAATACATCTCAAATAATAAGAATGATATAGAGAAACTTCGAAGCTCAAAGTATATTCAAAGTAATGCTATCGGTCTCTATATAAATATAAAGAATTTGTTACAAAGTGGAGAAAAAGTATTATTATGTGGTACTCCTTGTCAAATAGCTGCTTTAAAGTCCTATTTGAAAAAGGATTACGAAAATTTGATAACGCTTGATTTTATATGTATGTATGTGAATTCTCCTAAAATATGGCACAAGTATATTAAATTTTTAGAGGAAAAATATAGTTCAAAAGTTATTTATATAAAAGACAAAAATAAAGAGATTGGTTGGCGTTCTTTAACAAATAAAGTAGTTTTTGAAAATGGGAAAGTAATTTATGATTCAAAAGATAAAAATTTATTTCGCCGTTGTTATATGGATTTAGGGGTTGCATCTCGCCCTTCCTGTTATAATTGTCAGTTCAAAGGCTTCCCTCGGATAGCAGATATTTCTATCGCTGATTTTTGGGGAATTGAAAAATATTTAGGAAAAGAATATGATAACAATTTAGGTACTTCTCTTATTCTTATAAATTCCAAGAAGGGAGAAACTTACTTTGACGAAAAAGTAAAAAAAAGTTTATGTTATCAGGAAGTTCCTTTTAATACCATATTAGATGGGAATCCAGCATTGACTACAACTTATAAATCGCCAACAAATATTGACAGAAATAAATTCTATAGAGATCTTGAAACTAAAGATTTTGAAAAACTTATATTACATCAGCTAAGTGAAAATACATCCTCGAAAGTTCTTTTTAAAAGAAAAATCCGGAATTTCTTAAAGTTTAGCTATTTAGTTCTAAAAGCTTCAAAATTTTCAATAAATACTTGGCGTAGGAATATTTATTATAATCTTTTTTCTAAACAAATACAAAATGCTATTTTCTCTGGACATTTTCTTGTACTTCATAAATATACCTATATAGATATACATGAAGGAGCGAGAATTATTGTGAATGGGTGTATTAAATTGGGAAATAAGGTAACAGAAAGAGATAAGAGCCAAACGATTTTTTTAATTAGAAAAAATGGTTTGATTAAGTTTGAAGGAGATTATGTTTTCGGTTCAGGTACAAATGTACAAGTATTTGAAGATGCAGAACTTATAATTGGGGGAGGAGGAGATACTAATATGGGAGTTGAAATAGTCTGCGGAAAAAAAATACAATTTGAAGAGAATGTTTTTCTTGGGCGAAATGTAATTGTTCGTGATACTAATGGAGAACATTATTTATCTCGTCAAGGATATAAAATTTCTCGACCTGTTATTTTGGGCAATCATGCTTGGTTATGTGACCGTTGTGCAATTATGCCTGGAGTACATGTTTATCCTGGTGGTATTGTGGGGGCTGGCGCTTTCGTATCGACAGACGTTCCTGCTTTTTCTATTGTAAGTGGTAATCCAGCACAAGTGATAGATGAGGAGGTTTATTGGAAAAGTTAATGATACATAATAATTAAATTATATACAATGGAAGAAGAAAAATTACTTAATTTGTTTGGAGAAATATTTACAGAAGTACCTAAAGATGAAATTGTATTAGATGCAGAATTTAAAGAGTGGGAACAATATAGTTCTCTTACTATGATGATTCTTATTGATAAGATATCTTCAGAATTTAATGTAAAACTAAAGATTCTCCCTTTAGTAAAAGCAGAAACAATAGGCGATATATTGCAACTCATTAATGAATAATTTATGCAGGAGTTATTACTTAGTAATGGTAACAAGTTACCAGTTATAGGACTCGGTACCGATGATGTCTTTTATTTGAGAAAACTTATTTCTTGCAAAAACAGAAAGATAGATCGATATATACAGGCATATAATCGCCATCTTCTAAAACCGATTCTTAAGTATCAATTGGCTGGCATTATAGCAAAAGCAATAAAAACTGGGTATCGTCTGATTGATACATCTTCAGCATATGATAATGAGGAATGTATAGGTAAGGCTATTAAATTGTCTGGTATAAATAGAAAAGAATTATATATAACTACACGGGTTACAAACCAACAACAATATAGTGGAACAGTAAGACAGAGCTTTTTTGAGGCTCTCAAAAAATTTGATTTAGATTATATAGACCTATATATGTTTCATTGGCCTGTTCCTGGTCACTACCTGGATACATGGAAAGAAATGGAAAGATTATATGAAGAAGGGTATATAAAAAATATAGGTTTGGCTAATTGCCATCAACACCATATTAGAGAAATTCTTAAAGAATGTAGAGTACGTCCAGTTTTAAATCAAATAGAGGTTCATCCCTTGTTTACCCAAAAAAACTTGATTGAATACTGTAAACATGAAGGTATTCAAGTTGAAGCATATACACCTTTAGCACGTAATGATGAACGATTACGCCATAACAGGATACTTCGTGCTATCGCTGAAAAATATGGAAAAACAATGTTGCAAATCATTCTTCGTTGGCATATTGAGAATGGAGTTATTCCAGTTCCTCGATCCACAAATACAAAAAGATTGAGGCAAAATCTGGAAATTTTTGATTTTTCGTTAACTCCAAACGAAATGTCACAAATTGATTCTATCAATATCAATTCTCGTTTGAGATACGATCCTGACAATTGTGATTATACAATACTATAGTTTCTCATATGCAAAGTAGTTCCAACAAGACTATTGCTAAAAACACTTTGTTTCTTTATTTTCGCATGGCATTAGTAACCCTCGTAGGATTGTATTCTTCACGGGTGATATTGAATGCATTGGGTGTAGAAGATTACGGTATATACAATGTTGCCGGTAGTGTAGTAGCCATGTTCGCTTTTTTAAATGGAGCTTTGGGAGGGGCTTCCTCTCGTTTCATAACTGTAGAATTAGGTAAAAGTAACGAAAGTAAAAATATTGAACTAATACGGTGTTTTACTACCACTAAAGCCATTCATGGTATTATGGCTCTGATCATTTTTATCATAGCCGAAACTGTCGGTCTCTGGTTACTTTATAATAAATGTGAGATACCAGTAAATCGTATGGATGCGGCTTTGTGGGTATATCAGATATCGGTAATTACTGTAGTTCTTTCTATTACATTAGTACCCTTTCAGGCACTAATCATTGCCCATGAACATATGGCTATCTATGCGTATATTGGTATTATTGATGTAGTCTTAAAGTTACTTATTTGTTATCTTATACAAATTTCTCCAATAGATAAATTGGTATTTTATGCATTTATGATACTTGTTGTACAGTGCTTGCTTTATCTGTTTAATCGCATTTACTGCAAATTACATTTCAAAGAATGTATTGCCGGTTACTTTCTTGATAAAGAATATTTCAAACCTATATTAGGATTTACGGGATGGAATCTTTTGGGGAGTTTTTCCTCAATGGCTATAACTCATGCAGCAACAGTATTGATAAGCATCTTTTTTGGGCCGGCATTGGTTACAGCGCGTGCTATATCTGGACAAGTAAAAAGCCAGGTTGTGAATTTTATTATTAATTTTCGTACAGCCGTTAATCCGCAAATACTAAAGCGATATGCAAATGGTGAAGTGGAAAGTAGCAAAAGTCTACTACTATTGTCTACTAATGTTTCTTTTTATCTGATGCTTGTCATTACTTTACCGCTTCTCTTTGAGACAGAATTAGTATTGAAATTATGGTTGAAAATAGTGCCACCTTATACTGTAGAATTTCTTCGTATCACTTTATTGGAAGTGCTTTTTATAGTGTATGATCTTTCCTTTTATATGATATTTCAAGCTAATGGAAGATTGAGGGAGAATGCACTGATTTGTCCTGCTATGGATATTATAGCTTTTGCCATTGTTTTTGTCATTTATCAGATGGGAGGATCGGTACTGGCCATTGCTTGGGCTTTGCTGATATTAACCATTGTTCAAGGGATGGTTGTCAAACCTTGGCTTGCGGTTTGTTTGCATGGATATACATGGAGGGAGTTTACTGCTATTTTTGTCCGTAATGGTCTTGTATTGTTATGCTCATTGATATTTCCTTTACTTGTTGCATATGTAGGTGATGATACATTGTTTACGAGTTGTTTGATAATAATCGTATCTATTATTTCTGTGTTGGTTTCAGCCTATTCATTGGGTTTTAATAAAACTACTAGGCAGAATTTTAATGTTATGGCTACTACATTCATAAACAAAATAATTCATAGATAATCATGCTTCTCAATTCTTTAGAATTCTTAATTTTCCTGCCTATTGTTTTTATTTTATATTGGTTTGTATTTAAATCATTGCGGTGGCAAAACTTGTTTATTGTTGTCAGTAGTTATGTGTTTTATGGTTGGTGGAATTGGCATTTTCTCTACATCCTTTTGTAGCTATTTATCGGGTATTACAATACAATATGATAGGTAAAATTGGGGGGTATTCAAAGTGTTATGCTATACTGAATATTATTATAAACTTGTTTGTTCTTTGTATTTATAAGTATTATAATTTCTTTGCTGATAGTTTGATTGAAGCTTTCTCAAGTTTAGGTATAGAGCTAAATCTTAACTCTTTCAACATAGTACTTGTTGGAAACTGTTTTTATACTTTCCAGGTACTCAGCTTACGATTGATGTATATTGCAAGAAAATAGAACTACTAAAGATATAATCGTATTTTTTGTTTTTATTAGTATTAGTTAACGATCCTATTGAACGTGCTACTAACCTTTTACCATAATTTTTAAAGGAATGTGTATTTATATATTCTGCGGCTGTTGATGGTACAAAATAAATTCTTAGGGGGCTTTTTTATTTTTACAATCCAAGCTTTTGTTATAATATTTATATAATAGGATTAATATGCGATAATAGCTTGATTCTAAATAAAGATTATGGCGGTATTTATATGTTAATATATTTGATGATATATATTGAATATTTTTCTTGTTGTTTTTATAAGTATATTGCTTTATCGTTTATTGGAGTGATGGCTACCAAAGACGTTGCGCAATTAACAGGTAGATAAAAGTTCTATATGAGAATAGGAATACTTACGCAACCGCTTCTAAATAATTATGGATGCCTTTTGCAGAATTATGCTCTGCAACAAGTTTTAAAGAAATTAGAATTTGATTCTATAACAATAGATCAAAAATCAGAAAAACATTCCATTTTGTATTTATTTCTTGGTAGATTGAAGGCGCAAGTTCTTCATTTATTGTTTCCATCAAAATATGGAAAGCCATTGTACATTCCTTCGGAAGAAGAAACAGCATTTATAGAAAAAAATACAAGGTCATTTATCGATCATTATATATGCCGTACTTCAAAATGTGAAGGAACTGAAGATTTTATAAATGCTGTAGTCAATAATAATATTGATATACTAGTTGTTGGTAGCGATCAGTGTTGGAGACCATTATATAATAATTATTTGGATGATATGTTTCTACGATTTGCAGAACATCTTCCAATTAAGAAAAGAATTGCTTATGCTGCATCATTTGGTACGGATGTATGGGAATATAAGGAATCTCTTACTGAAAAATGTGCAAAATTAGTAAAAAAATTTGATATTGTTACAGTTCGAGAAGATAGTGGCGTAAAGCTTTGTAAGGAGTATTTATGCGTGAATGCTTTCCATGTTTTAGATCCGACCATGCTTTTACAAAGGGAAGATTATTTGGAAATCTTAGAAAAATCGAATACTCCAAAGTCTAATGGTAATCTTTTTGATTATATTCTTGATCCTAATCCAATAAAACAACAATTTGTAAAAAATGTTGCTAGTAGAGTTAGCTTACAATCCTTCCATGTGTTACCTAAATATAATGAAGATTATAGAACAAGGGAGAATGTAAAAAAACATCTGGAAGAGTGTGCTTATCCTTCACCTTTGACTTGGCTAGCAGCATTTAGGGATTCTAAAATGACAATTGTAGATTCCTTCCATGGAATGGTCTTTAGCATAATATTTAATGTTCCATTTTGGGTAATAGGAAATTCTGAAAGAGGAATGTCGCGATTCGTATCTCTATTAAAAATTTTTGGACTTGAAGATAGATTAATAAGTATAAATGATTTAAATTCTATGGATTTAAATAGGTCAATTGATTGGGAGTATGTCAATAATATTTTATCAATAAAAAGGAGAGATTCATATCAAATTTTGGAAAATGCTTTGAAATAAAACTTATTATTTACCCTAAATTACGAATAAAACTATTTAATAATATGAAATCAATTATGTTGGTTTTTGGCACTCGTCCAGAAGCCATTAAGATGTGTCCACTGGTCAAAGAGTTTCAGAAATACCCAGATGAATTTAAAACTGTAGTTTGTGTAACAGGTCAGCATCGTGAAATGCTCGATCAGGTGCTTACTATCTTTGATGTGAAGCCTGATTACGACCTCAATATCATGAAGCATGGTCAGGATTTGACAGACGTTACTACACGTATCCTTATAGGTCTTCGTGATGTGTTCAAAGAGTGCTGTCCTGATGTGGTGCTCGTTCATGGGGACACCACCACATCTACCGCAGGTGCACTTGCTGCATTCTATGCTCAAATTGTAGTTGGGCACGTGGAGGCAGGTCTTCGCACACATGACCTCTATTCTCCATGGCCAGAGGAGATGAACCGTCAGGTAACAGGTCGTATTGCAAATTACAATTTTGCTCCAACTCCTCTTTCGGAAAAAAATTTGAAGGATGAGAATGTTCATGGTGAAATCTTCGTAACCGGTAACACTGTTATTGATGCTCTCCACATGGTCGTTGAGAAACTCAAGACTGATGATGTATTTCGCGCAGAGCAGGATGATGTACTTATTAAGGCTGGGTATGACGTAAATCGTCTTGCTAATGGCAAGAAACTTGTCTTGATTACTGGTCATAGACGTGAGAACTTTGGCGATGGCTTCATTCGCATGGTAACTGCCATGAAGGATCTCTCAGAGAAATATCCTGAGGTAGACTTTGTGTACCCAATGCACTTGAATCCAAACGTACGTAAGCCCATCCATGAAGTATTTGGCGAGGATATCACTCGTCAAAACTTCTTCTTCATCGAGCCTTTACAGTACCTTGAGTTCGTTCACTTGATGAGCAAGGCTAATATTGTGCTTACCGATTCAGGTGGTATCCAGGAGGAGGCTCCAGGTTTGGGCAAGCCTGTACTCGTAATGCGTGACACTACAGAGCGTCCAGAGGCACTTGTAAGCGGTACCGTACATCTTGTTGGTACTGATTACGACAAGATTTTAAATGAGGTAAGTACACTACTCGATAATGTAGTTGCCTATGAGAAGATGAGTAAGGCTGTCAACCCTTATGGTGATGGTAAAGCTTGTTCCCGTATTGTTGCGGCTCTCAATGGGAAAAATCCCGCTCCTTACGGAAAATAATATTGACATGAACATAATGCCAACTATATCAATAATTGTACCTGTATATAAAGCTGAAAACTATATACAAACCTGTGTAGAAAGTATTCTCAAACAAACTTATGAGGACTTTGAACTCCTGTTAGTTGATGATGGTACTCCGGATTTTAGTGGAATTATTTGCGATAAGTTAGCAAAAACAGATGTAAGGATAAAAGTATTCCATAAAGAAAACGGAGGTGTGAGTTCTGCTCGGAATTACGGAATTTCTCATGCAAAGGGGAAATGGATTTGTTTTATTGACAGTGATGATTATATTGATGAAACATATCTTGAGAATTTTATGATTGCAGAAGAATCTTCGGATTTTATCCTTCAGGGATATAAGAAAATATACCATGAAAGGATTCTCTCACAAGTAAATTTTGAAGGATTTGAGAGTCATGATTTTGATAAAATTTTGGCTTTTTCGGAGAGCAATCATATTATAAATTCCCCTTGTTTTAAACTGTATAAATTGTCTGTAATCAAAGAAAATGAATTACAATTTGATCCTAATATTTCGTATGGTGAGGATCATTTATTTTCGTTGTCTTATGTAATTTGTATTAATAGAATAACTTATTCAAGGGGAGATGGATACAACTACCTCATAACAGATTCTGAGTCTCTTACAAGAAGAGTAGTTCCTTATTTTCAGATGATATATTACATTGAAAAGGCAGAAGAAAAGTCTACATTAATTTTAAGTAAGTGTCATAGTGTTATATTAGAAGAAGTATTTCGTACAACGTATATGGACAATGTTTTTCGGGCTTATAGGTATTTTTTTGCATCGGATAATACGCTTGATGATTATAAAGCCTTTGTAACAAGACTGAATGTTAATAATTTGAATATTAAAGGTATATTCTGGAAAAGGAAGATTGCTTTTATTATACAAAAATATTTACCGATCCATTTTTCCTATAGGTTATTTAAAATATTTAAAGATCTTAGTTTTCTTTAGATTATCGAATGAGGAAAACAATAGCGTTCCTTTGTGTTTTTATGTACTTTGCATCTCCATACAGAGTGTTTGGTCATGCGATGCCGGAGGTTATTGGATTAATTGCAATAATACTACAATTAGTTCAATCCCATAAGGTTAGCGTATTAACAGGTTATAGAGTTTTCATGCTGTATATGCTATTTATACCTCCAATTGTTAGTTTTATTACAGGTCTTCCTGGTAATTATTTAACATCTTTCTTTCCGGTAAGTCTTCTGTTTTATACGGTAGCCTTTTACGTGCTATTACCCAATGTGGATATGAACTATGTGTTAAAATATTACAAATATTTAGTGTATATATCAGTAGGACTATTTGTAATACAGGAATTGAGCTATTACTCAATAGGTACAAGACCAACGTTATATTTACCATTAGAGATGTATTATGAAGGTTTTTCACTTGGTGAATTCACTGCATCTAGGGCATTTATGGAACGTTCATCTTCGTTTTTTCTTGAACCAGCACATTTCGCACAATATATATTACCTTATTATTGTTTGACAGTATTTAAAACTATCAAAGAGAAGGCACTTTCTAAGGAGTTTATGGTTTTAACATTAACTCTTCTTTCTTTACAATCAGGAAGTGGTTATGTGGGCTTTATGGCAATATATGGATCTGTTCTACTTCTAAAAGGATATGTACCAATTAAAGTCAAGTTCGCTATATTGTCAGTAATTGTATGTGTGTTAATTATAGTTGTCGTATTCTTTATCAATAATCCTTTTATTTTGGACATTTTGTTGCGATTAAATGAAGTTACTTCGCTGGAAGTATCGGCATATGGGAGTCAGTCAGGTTTTTTGAGAATCTGGCGTGGATATTTTATTTATGATAATCTGGCTCCAATTTATAAAATATTGGGAGTAGGAACAGGATCATTCGAGTATGTTTCAAGCTTGATTTATATACCAGGTTCTCGGTTTGAAGGTAGTTTTTTTAATGGTATACAGACATTGCTGGTATCTGGTGGTGTTATTGGGACTGTATTGTTTTTTAGGTTTATCTATATAATTAGTAAAAGAATGAGTAGAGAGGGGGGGATTATTATTATATGTATGATTTCATTGTTCTTTGTTGAAAATATGATGTTTACTCCCAAAATGTTTTTATTCATTTTAATTGCGTTTGCTGTTTCGAGTAACTACCGACATGTATCTATTTAAAAAAATATTAGAGCATTTGTCTATATTATTGACAATTCATAAATATAAAATTAAATATTCAAAATATGAAAGCATTGATTTTGAACAGTGGTCTTGGTAGCCGTATGGGTGCTATTACCAACGAGCATCCTAAGTGTATGACAGAAGTGTCTTATCGCAATACAATTCTGAGTCGCCAGCTTCGTCAGTTAGTTATTTTTGGAATTGAGGAAGTTATTATTACAACTGGTTACTATGACAAGGTGCTCGTTGACTATTGCAACGCTCTGCATCTTCCTCTCAAGTTCACATTTGTGAACAATCCTGCTTACGACAAGACTAATTACATCTATAGCATCTATTGTGCTAAAGAGCAACTAAAGGATGAGGATATCATCTTGATGCATGGTGATCTCGTTTTTGAGAACTTGGTAATGGAGACTGTTATGGATTCTGCAAAGAGTTGTATGGTGGTTAGCAGCACGTTGCCACTTCCAGAGAAGGATTTCAAGGCTGTTGTAAACAATGGCAAGATAGAGAAAGTGGGTATCGAGTTCTTTGATTATGCAGTAGCAGCTCAGCCACTCTATAAGATTCTCAAGGAAGATTGGAATGTATGGCTCGAGAACATTGAGAAGTTCTGCGAGAATAACAACCGTAAGGTTTATGCTGAAAATGCTTTCAATGAGGTATCTGATGAGTGTAACATCTATACATGTGATATAAAGGATATGCTTTGCTCTGAGATTGACACTCCAGAGGATTTGGAGCGTGTATCTGTAGCACTCAAGGAAGTAAATGAACGCACTGTTTACATGTGCTTCTCTACAGAATACATCCATTCTGGACATGTGGCTATCATTAATAAAGCTAAGCGCCTTGGTCGCCTGATTATTGGTGTACTTTCCGATGAGGCTGTATCAAGTTACAAACGTTACCCGCTTATTCCATTCGATGAGCGCAAACAGTTGATGGAGAATATTACTGGTGTTGAGCGAGTGGTTGAGCAGAAGAATCTCTCTTATACAGAGAATCTTCGTGAGCTGAAGCCTACATACGTTGTTCATGGTGACGATTGGTGCGAGGGTTTCCAGAAGCCTATTCGTCAGGAGGTTTGTGAAGTACTTGCTGAATATGGTGGCAAGCTCGTTGAATATCCTTATTCTAAGGATGTCAAATATGACACACTTGATGCTAATCATCGTGCAGAACTTTCTATACCTGATATTCGTAGAAGCCGTCTTCGCAAGGTTATCGAGATGAAGGGTCTTGTTACTGCACTGGAGGCTCACTCTGGTATTACAGGTTTGATCTGTGAGAAGACAACTGTTCTTCAGGACGGTAAGACATATCAGTTTGATGCAATGTGGGTATCCTCACTTTGCGACTCTACATCAAAGGGTAAGCCAGATATTGAGCTCGTGGATATGACATCACGTTTCCGTACGATTGATGATATCATGGAAGTTACCACTAAGCCTATAATTTTTGATGGTGATACGGGTGGTTTGACAGAACACTTTGTATATACTGTGCGTACTCTCGAACGTATGGGGGTTTCTATGATTATTATTGAGGATAAGACTGGCTTGAAGAAGAATTCTCTCTTCGGTACTGAGGTGAAACAGACTCAGGATACTATTGAGAACTTCTGCGCAAAGCTCCAAGCAGGTAAGAAGGCTCAGAAAACTAAGGAATTCATGATTTGTGCTCGTATTGAGTCACTTATCCTTGAACAAGGTATGGAAGATGCATTGAACCGTGCATTTGCTTTTGTTGGTGCAGGTGCTGATGCCATCATGATTCACTCTCGAAAGAAAGATCCTTCAGAAATCTTCGAGTTCATTGAAAAGTTCCGTGCTCAAGATAAAAATACACCAATAGTTCTCGTTCCTACATCATTCAATACTGTTACAGAAGAAGAATTCAAGGCACGGGGTGCTAACGTAATTATTTACGCTAATCAATTGACACGTACAGGATTTCCTGCAATGCAGAATGCTGCTCGCACTATCCTCGAAAATCACCGTGCTAAGGAGTGTGACGATATGTGTATGAGTATCAAGGAAATTATTAACCTCATCCCTGAAGAATAATCATGATTTCTCCAAAGTTTTTTATTGAGACCCTCAAGTCTTATGATATAGATTTCTATGCAGGAGTTCCTGATTCTCTGCTCAAGAATATTTGTGCTTACATTGCTGACAATATGGATGCTCAGCACAATATCATTGCAGCCAATGAAGGCGCTGCTGTTGGTTTGGCTGCAGGTTACCATTTGGCTACAGGCAAGGCTGGTGTTGTTTACATGCAAAACTCAGGTGAGGGCAACATAATCAATCCTCTTGCATCGTTAACAGATAAAGAAGTTTATAATATTCCTGTACTTCTTCTCATTGGCTGGAGAGGTCGTCCAGGTGTGCGTGATGAACCACAGCACGTTAAGCAAGGTAAGGTCACCACTGGTATTCTCAATACCATGGGCATCAACTATGATGTGCTCAGTACTGATGAGGAGAAGGCTGCTAAGCAGATTGCTATTGCAGTAGAGGCACTTAAGAATAATGAGGTGTATGCCCTCGTTATTGAAAAGGGAACTTTTGAGGATTACAAGCTTCAGAGTGTTGAGATAAATGACCTCACAATGACTCGTGAAAGCGCTATCCAGGCAGTTGCAGCTGCTCTTGGTGAAAAGGATGCTATTGTATCTACAACTGGCATGATCTCTCGCGAACTTTTTGAGTATCGTGCTAACAATGGAGAGTCTCACAATCGTGACTTTCTTACTGTAGGTTCTATGGGACATGCTTCTCAGATAGCACTCGGCATCGCTATGCAGAAGACTGATCGCACTATCTGGTGCTTTGATGGTGATGGTGCTATAATCATGCACATGGGGTCTATGGCCATTGTAGCCAGCAAAGAACCAAGGAACTTCGTACACGTTGTATTCAACAATGGTGCTCATGATTCTGTAGGTGGACAGCCAACAGTAGGTTTGAAAATTAATTTTCCATGCATTGCTCGTGGTGTTGGCTACAAGCACACCTTTAGTGTAAGTACAATGAAGGATCTCGAACAGATTCTCGAAGACGTGAAGAAAACAGAAGGTCCAACTCTCCTTGAAGTTAAGGTAAAGAAGGGTAATCGCAAGAATCTTGGTCGTCCAACAACTACTCCCGTTCAGAATAAGGAGGCATTGATGGATTTCTTAAGCAAATAATCAGATATGCAGCAAATTATCAAAGGAATAGATAAATTGCCACAGATATTGAAGGATGTCAATTGCAAGAAACTCTTTCTCGTGGTTGATTCATCTTTCCCATTCTTGAACATCAGGGATGCGATCGAGGCATTGGAAATGGAAAAGTTTTTTTTCTCAGGTTTTACTCCAAATCCTCTCTATGAGCAGGTTTGTAGGGGTATAGATTTGTTAAAGACAGAAAAGTGTGATACAATCCTTGCAGTAGGAGGCGGCAGTGCTATTGATGTAGCAAAGTGCATCAAGTTGGCAGTACTTGCGAAAGAAGGAAATGATGCTATTATTCCTCCTTTGGTAAGCACTTGTGTTGAATGTGACGGTAGTAAATTGTCATTTATAGCTATACCAACGACAGCAGGTACTGGTAGTGAGAGCACACATAATGCAGTAATGTATTATGAGAATGCAAAGCAGACTGTCACTAATGATGGTGTATTGCCTGATTATGCACTACTAGAACCATCTGTATTGAAGACACTTCCTTTGTATCAGAAAAAGTGCACTATGATGGATGCACTTTGCCAGGGTATCGAATCTTGGTGGTCGGTTAACTCTACAGAAGAAAGCTATAAATATAGTCGTAAGACTATCGAACTGATTATGGCGAACTGGGAGAAGTATATCTTTGAAAATGATAACGAAGCATCTGCCAACATCATGCTGGCTGCAAATTATGGTGGTCGTGCTATAAATATCACTGCTACCACTGCAGCACATGCTATGAGTTATAAGATTACTTCACTCTATAAGTTTCCTCATGGACATGCTGTTGCAGTATGCTTGCCAGAGATTTGGGAGTATATGATTGGAAATATGGATAAATGTATTGATAAGCGCGGTGCAGTATATCTCTTTGATATCTTTGGCTCTATTGCTAAGGCAATGGGAGCAGAGAATTCTAAGAGTGCAATTGCTGTCTTCCGTGAAATGATGAAGAGAATGGGGCTTGGAAATCCTTCTTTTGAGAAAAAGAACGAGGATATTGAGGTACTTTCTACTTCAGTCAATCCTGTGAGGTTGAAGAATAATCCCATTTTCTTGGAAAATGCAGTGATACGCAAATTATATGAACAGATAGTAGAACAGTAAGAATTATTAAAAAAAAATAAACGTAAATATAATATTTGTTTATGAAACATATACTATTTATTGCAAATTCTTGTTTGCCGGTGACAGGGCCTGAGAATATATGCAATGCACGTCAACTTGCTGTACTTAGTCAGAGTAAAGAGTTTAAAATCGATCTTGTAACAAGGCACGATAATACTACTTATTATCCTAAGGAAGATATTGAGAAATATGGGATAAAACTCAATTCTCTGAATTTCGTAGATGTAGATAATACAATAAATATTAAAACTATTTGGCAACATTTCAGAGCATGGCTAAAATTCGGAGTTATTGAAGCGGGGTACCATTGGGCATTTGCTGCATTACCATTATGTGAGAAACTTGTAAAGGAGAATAAATACGATTATATCGTATCAAAAAATGCTAGTAGCTTCCTTATAGCTTACTATCTTCAGAAAAAATATGGAATAAAGTGGATTGCATCATGGAATGATCCTTTTCCCGCCTATCTCTGGATTGCCCCTTATGGCCATGGTAATAGTCCTGAAAATGTGAAGAAATGTATGCGGATTGTAAAGATTATGAAGAGAGCTGACGAATATCTTTATCCAAATGCCCGCCTTGCTAAATATGTAAACTCGTACGTGAACGCTGATGATAGAAATATTCATATTATTCCACACGTAATGATTGGTGAGCCTCAAAAATCCCTAAAAACAATATCAAGGCCTATTAAAATAATACATCCTGGCCAGTGTAATGCTCCTCGTCATGCTCGTTCATTGTTGCTAGCATTAAAGGAACTGATCGAAGAAAAAAAAATGTCCAAGAATGATATATCCCTTACCTTCATGGGCAAAACAAATCCTGATGAAATGAAGTTAATTGAGGAAGAGCCTCTGAAGAATGTAGTAAATATGCGTGAACCTGTGTCGTATCATCAGAGTCTTAATGTTTTGGCAGAGTATGATATCGCATTGATTATCGAAGCTGCATGCAAAGAGGGAATCTTCCTCCCCACCAAGGTTTCTGACTTTATGATGGTAGGAATGAGGACGTTAGCTATCAGCCCTCGAGTTGGAGTTCTGTATGATTTGTATGAGCAAGGTTATATATCGTATTATGGGGATGTCACAGATGTGAGATCAATAAAAGATGCTTTACTAAGGATTGTAGAAGATAGCCAGAAATCTAATTGGAATGAGTATACAGTCAAGGTACCAGAGATTTTTACTGCAGAATACGTAGTAAATGAATTTTTGAAATTTTAGAAATAATCATGATATGTATAATTTATCAGAAAAAGAACTTCATTTAATTCATGAAGGATTATTAGGGCTATTAAGAGTTTTTAGAGATGTATGTGAAAAAGAGAATATATGGTATTCTCTTGCATTTGGAACAGTTTTAGGAGCAGTGCGCCATAAGGGTTTTATACCATGGGATACTGATGCTGATGTTTATATTAAATTACCAGATGTTCACAAGTTTCGGGAGGCTTTTAAAAAACATCATCCAGATGGTGTCTTGATAAACGATAGGGAATCTAATCCTAAAAACACAAAGTCTCACGATATTATTTATTTTGAAAAGAAAACGTCATTTTCGGACTTGCATCTAGATATCTACCCTTTAGTAGGAGCTCCTGATGACCCAAAAGAGCAAAGAAAGTTTTGGAAAAAATGTCAAATCCTTGATAAAATTTTTAGATCAAAATATGTTAATGTCGCTGATTGTATTCCTAAAAATAAGCCAATAGTAACTGTTGTAAAATTTCTTGATCGTTTAATACCTGATAGTATTATTAAAGCAAATATTGATAAAAGAGAAAAGCAAAATGATTTTGAGTCATCAAATTATTGGTTTAGTCTTGTTGGGGCCTATGGACCTGTAGATAAGCATGTTTTCGATACTCGAGAACTTATGAAGTTTGAAAATGATGAATTTTATGTTCCAGGAAACTGGGATTTGTATTTGAAAACTTGCTATGGGGATTATATGACGCCTAGAAAATACTAAATACATAAATATGAGAATAATGATTTTTGGAAGTCTGATAAGCACTCATTCTGCTAAATGGGTGAATAGCTTTGCTGCTCGTGGTCATCAGGTAATGCTTGTTAGTTATCCTATACAACAGAAAAAAAATATAGTCTTTGATAAATCTGTAATAGTTCATCCGTTGAGGTTCGGTGGTAAATTAGGCTATTATCTTAATGTACCAGAAGTAAGAAGGCTAAATAAATCATTTAAGCCAGATGTTGTTAATGTCCATTATGCATCTGGTTTTGGTACATTAGCTCGATTAGCAGGATTACGACCTTTAGTCGTTTCTTGTTATGGGACAGATGTGTTTACTTATCCATTCCTAAATAGGTTTAATATGTACAATATCCGTAAAAATCTTAATTATGCAGATGCTATAGGATGTACAAGTAATATAATGGCTGATCAAACACGTATGGTGCTTGGAAAGCCAGATCAAAAAATTACGGTAACTCCTTTTGGAGTAAATATAAAGAATTGTGCACCAATGTCTTTTGAGAGAAAGGATGATAGACCTGTTATTGGTATTATCAAGTATCTTGAACCTATATATGATATCCCTCTGCTTATAAACGCTTTTAATATAATTTATAAGGAGATGGAAAACAAACCTCTATTGAGAATTTATGGAGATGGTCGTCTTAGAGATGAATTAATTGAATTGACCGTGCAATTAGGCATCAATGATTCTGTTATATTCATGGGACCTATTCCTAATACTGAGGTGCCAAAAGCATTGAGTGAAATGGACATATTCGTGAATTGTTCTAAGAAGGAAAGTTTTGGCGTAAACATGGTTGAAGCAATGGCATGTGAGGTTCCTGTAGTAGCAACAGAAACTGCTGGCGCAAATGAAGTTATTGAGCAGAATGTAACAGGAATAGTTCTTAAAGATCGTAATCCGGAAACTATGGCAAACGCATTTAGAGAATTACTGTCTGATAAGGATAGATGTAGAATAATGGGTAAAGCAGGCCGTGATAGAGTTCTACATTTTTATGATTGGGAAAAAAATGTCATAATCATGGAGAAGTTATATATATCATTGATTGCTAAGAAATAACTCTTATTGATGAGTTTTTTAAATTATTTATTTAGGCTACTGAAGGAGGTAAAAAATCCACCTTTATTTTTATATCATCTATTTCATTTTGCAAATATAAATATACCTTTATTTTTATCAAGAATAATAGGAAAGAGAAATCGTTCTGATTATTTGAAAGATAATATTGAGGATGTATTATTTTATACATATGATGGCTCATGTCAGGTTGTTCATCCTGACATGACTGTTTTTGGCGAGAAATGTGTTGTCGTTTTTACTCCTTATCCTTACGGAATGGAGGAGTACGAAAATCCTTGTTTATATATAGGTGATTCTCTTGAATCTCTTGAAGAAATCCTTGTGCCATTAGATGTTCAAGCTGAACACAAACGGGGATACCACATGTCTGATCCAAGTATTGCTTCGTTCAAAGATTCTATTTATTGTGTGTATCGTGATACAATAAATACCCGAGATTTCATTTATTTGAAAAAAATCAAATGTAATGATGGTAGTTATATTGTATCAGATAGAGTATTGTTGATACATAAAACTGACGAATATGTTCTTTCTCCTGCTATTTTACTTGATGCAAATTTGATCTATATGTATCATGTCAAAACAGATAAGCATGAATCTCAATTAATACTGAATACCTTCGATCGTACGACATATATCCATCATCAAACATATGATGTTACCATTATAGATGCTCCCGAGGAATATTATCTTTGGCATATTGGAATTTCATCTGATAATGATCAGGATAAGGTTGTTGATAGTGATTGTCGACTGAAAGGCTTATTTTTATATATAAGTCAATCTAATAATAAATTGTTTAGGCTTTTTATGACTCAGAACACAGCTGGTGATTTGTTAAGCTGGAAAATAATTAAAGAAGTAAATATTCCAAGAGAAATCAAGGACGTTATGAAATTTCCGTATAAATCATGTTTTGAACCATGTACAGGAAAGATACTATTAAGTTTTAGAGATTTTAAGGATCGTAATAGATTGGCTTTGATTGATTGCGATAGATAAAATTCGGATTTGAGAAAATAATACAAAAAATAAAATTTAATAAAATGATCAACGTTGGAATTATCGGTTGTGGCTTCGTAGGTGGAGCACTGAAGGATTGGCTAGAACACAACAATCCAGAGTGTAAATTATTCATCAGTGACCCTCCTAAGGGATACAATGATGATTTGAGTAATATTGATATCGCATTTCTGCAGATACATGTACCTACAGAAGATAATGGTACACAGGATTTGACTCTTATGAAAGAGTTGATTACAAACCTCCCAGATGTGCCAGTATTCGTACGTACTACTATTCTGCCAGGTACAAGTGATATGCTTTCTCGTGAAACAGGACATAAAGTTCACTATATGCCAGAGTTCCTTACGGAACGTACACATATTGAGGATTTTAAGAAACAAACTATGGTATTTACAGGTGCTCATGAGTTGCTTACTAAGATCTTTGTCGGCAAAAGGTTTACAGTAATGACACCCTTAGAGGCTGAGTTGACAAAGTACATGCATAACGTATTCGGTGCTTATAAGGTAACATACTTCAATGCTTGCCGTGAATATTGTGAACAGATGGGGGCTGACTGGCGTAATGTACATACAGGTGTTCTTCTCTCTGGTTATATTAACGATACTCATACTTATGTCCCTGGTCCTGATGGAAAGTTTGGATATGGCGGTAAGTGCTTCCCTAAGGACGTCAATGCATTTGCAAAGATGACAAAGGGCACATCTCTTGGTACTCTTTTAGAGCACCTGCATGAACTGAATGTACACTTCAGAGGTGTGGAGGAGCATATTTAAATTTTCATATACTTCGTATTACGTATAGGTTAGTCGGTATTGTAATACGAACTTAGAATTCTAAGTTATTTAGAATGAATGTATTTGTTAATCAAACAAGTAAAGGATAGAGAGAAATTTATATTGATATTTTAAGGGCAATAGCTATTCTTCTTCTTATTTGTCTGTCCATAGTCATAGGGGTTGGATGCTTATATTAGTTCAATTTATTATATATGCTTTCAGTAATAGTACCAATTTATAATGAAGAAAGATATATTGCAAAATGTATAGATAGTATGCTGGAGCAAGATTATCCCAAAGATGACCTTGAGATAATTCTTGTAGATGGTATGAGCAAAGATAAAACTCGTGAAATTGTTGCGATATATACGGAGAAATATCCTTTTATTCACTTAATAGATAATCCTAATCGCATTGCTCCATGGGCAATGAACCTCGGGATTAAGGAGGCCAAAGGTGATGTAATCATGCGACTGGATGCTCATGCAACTTATGAGAGAAATTATTTCTCTTCATTGGCATACGGTCTTTCAAAATATGGAGCGGATAATATCGGAGCTGTTTGTAAAACTGATGTATTAAACAAGACACCAAAGACACTTGCCATTAGAGAAGTTTTGAGTAATAAGTTTGGTGTTGGCAATTCTGTATTCCGTACTGGTATTCAAGGGGTACAGGAGGTGGAAACCGTACCTTTCGGATGTTGGAAACGCGGAGTGTTTGATAAATATGGATATTATGATGTTCGACTTGTACGAAATCAGGATATTGAATTGAATAAACGTATTTTCCATGGAGGGGGTAAGATTGTTATCATACCGGATACCTATAGTACATATCTTGCTCGTGAAACTTATTCAAAGTTAGCTAAGAACAATTTTGGTAATGGTAAATGGAACATTTTAACGGTATTCTACACGGGTGAATTAAAGTCATTATCAATCCGTCATTTTGTGCCATTAGGATTTGTCCTAGGTTTGTTTTTACCTTTGATTGCTGGTATCTTTTGGTGTCCTGCTTTATTCGTAACAATTGCTGTATTATTGATGTACATATTGGCACTTGGTTCAGTTTGTGCTAAGCTTGCAATTAGTAAAAAATTGAATTTCTTTTATTTACTAACATCTTTCACTGTACTGCATGTATCATACGGATGGGGGGCTTTGATGGCATTACTTAAGTTGCCATTTATGAAAAAGTAGATATAACTATATAGGGGGGCACTTCGGTCTAAAACGCTCCAAAATGTGGGCTAATTTTAGAACATGGGACTGAACCCCTTAATAAATTGATAAAAGGATAGACTTTTGTGATTTTAAAATGGACTTTTGACCGTTTGGTAGCTTTGGTTGGTTTACTGTTTTTGTGGCCTGTATTGTTAGTGGTTGCTATAATGGTGAAAGTGAAGATGCCGGGAGGACCTATATTTTTTGTACAGAAACGTGTGGGAAAGGGAGGAAAGTTTTTCAATTGTCACAAGTTCCGTACGATGACTGTGAAACATAATGGTTCAACGGTATCTGTTGCTGGTGATTCGCGCATCACTCCGTTTGGTGTTACACTTCGGCATTATAAGTTAGATGAACTACCTGGATTATGGGATGTGTTAATAGGAAATATGTCGTTTGTTGGCCCTCGTCCTGATGTACCGGGATATGCGGATAAACTGATAGACGATGACCGTGATGTTTTGAAGTTACGTCCAGGTATTACTGGACCCGCCACATTGAAGTACCGATTGGAGGATGAGATGATTGCGGACTTCATGAAGGATTTTAGAAATATGAATTATCAAGAATTGATTATGCATTATCCGTTAATTAAGATTTCTAGTACGGATTGGATGGCTTTGATGGATAAGAATGATCAGGCTGTGGCAGTGTGGTATAATGATAACGTGATCTATCCGGACAAGGTACGCCTGAACTGTTATTACTATCGCCATTATTCTTTTTTGAAAGATATCAAGATGATATTTGCCACGATATTAGGATTTAAGGTTCAGTTTGCAGGAGAGGAAGTATAAGGCTTTGGCGTGTTATTTAAACTGCTTAAAATAAGCCGAGGATATCTTAATTTTAGTTTCTACTTATAGTTATTTTTTTATCATTATAGTTTTATAAATCACATATATTTTATGGACAAACGAATTTATCTTTGCCTCGCTCACATGAGTGGCAAGGAGCAGGACTTCATACGCGAAGCCTTCGATACGAACTGGGTGGTTCCACTCGGTCCGAACGTAAACGGTTTCGAACAGGATTTGGAAGCTTTTGTAGGTGGAAACAAGCATGTAGTGGCTTTGTCTGCCGGTACGGCTGCCGTACATTTGGCATTTTTGGCATGTGGTGTAGGTACTGGGGACGAGGTGATGGTACAGAGTTTTACGTTCTGTGCTTCTTCACATCCTGTGACTTATCTTGGTGCTACTCCTGTATTTGTAGATTCTGAAGAGGATACATGGAATATGGATCCTCAACTGCTTGAGAGGGCGATAGCCGACCGTATTGCTAAAACGGGTAAAAAACCGAAGGCGATTGTACCGGTTTATCTATATGGTATGCCTGCTAAGTTGGATGAAATCATGGCTGTTGCCGGAAAGTATGATATTCCGGTGATTGAGGATGCTGCGGAAGGTTTCGGTAGTCGGTACAAAGGAAGGGTTTGTGGTACATTGGGTAAATATGGTGTACTGTCTTTCAATGGTAATAAGATGATAACGACCAGTGGTGGCGGTGCTTTGATTTGTCCTGATGCGGAGAGTAAGAAGGAGATCATGTTCTATGCCACACAGGCTCGTGAGGCTTATCCTTATTATCAGCATGAGAAGATAGGTTATAACTATCGGTTGAGTAATATTTGTGCGGGTATCGGTCGTGGCCAGATGACTGTGGCGGATGATCATATCAGGCATCATAAGATGGTTTGCTCGCTTTATCGGGAGTTATTGAAGGATGTGGAAGGTATTACGTTGCATGTAAATCCTTCTGCGGATTATGACAGTAACTATTGGCTGAACACTGTATTGTTGGCTGAACATCTGCATGTGACGGGTGAGGAATGTGCGTACTCAGAAAAGGTACAGGGTGCCGTGGGGGGCGCTTCCGGTGTGACCCATGAGGCTTCTTCCGCTCATACGGCTTGTGAACCCAATCGGAATGTGGAAGCTATGCGTGTATGGCTTGACTCAGCAGGTATTGAAAGCCGTCCTCTTTGGAAGCCTATGCATAAACAACCTGTATATAAGAATTGTCCTGCCTATACGAATGGGGTCAGTGAACGGCTGTTTAAACAGGGATTGTGTCTACCGAGTGGTCCGATGGTGACAGAAGATGATGTACGCTATATTGTGGCGAAGATAAAAGAGGGGATAACTAATTGACTCAATCATTAAATTTCTATATTATTTGATAAGTTACAGTCTATAAGCTTATTATAAATCATTTTCAGAAAACAGCCTTCTTTGGGCTGTTTTCTTTGTTTATGCCCTTCTATCTTCTCACCTTTGCATCGTTGATCAACGAAACGAGAATTGAAAAAGTAGTTTAATTAAAAATG
>NZ_OEST01000020.1 GCF_900241005.1 Bacteroides cutis
GATTTGCTTGAGTAGGTCTTTCCCCTCTTCCATAGCTTTTGATATGTTTGGGAAATGATGCCTTAAAGCCTCCAGTTGTTCGGAATTGAACAAGTCTTTCATCTTACCAAGTTCTTTTTTCAATTCCTTGGTTTCGGTCTTTAGTTCTTGGTTCTCCGTTCTTAGTCGGTTACTGGTTGTCCTTGCATTGTCCATTTGCTGTCTATAATACTCCTTGTCGTTCTCGGCTTTGAATACCTTTGTGCCGTTTCGCTCTTTTTCAAGTATAGCCTTTCCCAGTCTATCGGATAGCTGTTCATTTTCCCCCTCTAAAGCCTTTATTTTGGCTTTTAAGGCATCTTTTTCCCTATCGTTAACCGTTTTCCCTATCAAGCCGTAAAACTTCTCTGAAGCCTTAGAAATGAGTTTTTGGACGTTTTTCTTTGTTTCAATGGAACGTAGTTCTTTCTGAAGCTGAAGAAGCTGGTTTTGCACGTCCTTGTGCTTGTCTAACGCACTGGATATATCGTTGGATAGTTCCTGAAGCTGTTCTTTCGCACATTCGGTCTTGTACTGCATAGCCGATAAGTGTTTGCGATCAGAAGAAACACCACGTTCCATGCCCAGTGCTTCAGATGCTATGGTTTGGAGTTCTGCCATGTCATCACGCGATAAACGCACACTCTTCCCGTTCGGCTGCGTCCAATCGAAAACTACATGGGCGTGAAGGTTAGGTGTCCATTGCTTTGCGTTCATGTATCCTTCGTCCTTGTGTATATGGATTTGAAACGCTTCAATACCGAAACGTTCCTTGCAGACCGCAGCGAATTGCTGGAGTTCCTGCATGGTGGTTTCTTGCTTGATTACTATTACCCCCTCCCGTATGGGTGCTGCTTTAGTCTGCATCTTCTGCCCAACCGTATCGAAATATCTCTGTTTCGCACTCTCCAGCCGATGGGAGATGCTATCTCCAACCCAGCTTTCATTCAAATGACTAAGTTCCGGACGAACATAGTCCAACTCTTTTTCCCTAAAGTTGTGAATCTCGCTCCCCGGCTTCACTGCTTGTACATGAATACTTGTTGCTCCCATAAGTTAACATTTTTGTGACAATCGATAACAGCCGGTGACAGCCGGCTGACAGGGGGTTAAGGGGGCTTGTCCCCTTACACACGTACCCTTTAGGGTGCTAGTGTGCTATCACCATACTGCATAGGTGCGAAGTTAGTGAATGTTTTGTAAATGCACAAATAAAGGGGAAAACATTTGGATTTGCGACAATAAAGTACTACCTTTGTTGCTGACCAAACGGTAGCTGACCGATACGGGAGAGTTACCAAAATACAAGCCGCTGGAGTTAATTGACGGACATCCGACATCCCCAGCGGCTTTATTTTTGCCTATCTGCTTCGTCTAGGCATACCAGTACCTCTACTAAAAATGTACTTCAAAGATACTTATTTTCTACCGACTTGATAGTTTTTACCCCATATTCTTGGACATTTTTCCCCCATGAGGTTATCTTTGTAGGGTGAAAGAGAAACCCATAAACGGGGATAGATTGAATGCTGGGAAGCATAAACAATCGGGGTAAGGTTAGCGAACCTTGCCTTTCATCCCCCATTATAACTTTACATAGAGGAACTTTATCTATCCCCCCCCGCCCCCAAAGGGGGAGCGACCAAACGGCAGCTTCACTCAATGGAGTGTTACAGTTCATCAAAACCAAGTGATAACTGTCGTTTCTCTGCTTCTTCTTTCTTTTGGGCAGCTAAAGTCTTTTTCCGAACGTATGTTTTTGTAAATGAAACCCTATCCCCATTAAAGACAATCAACGGATTAATGAACCAATTATATTCGTTTGGACCTCTTGCTATGATTTCACTTTGTACGAGCTCTGCCAATCCTTTGTATATGGCTTTGTCTGATTTGTATTGGGTGTATTCTAAGCATTTTCGCCTATCGAAAATTATCATATCATTCTTAGGCTTCATGCAAGTTAGAATATACCCGAAAACCCGAATAGCTGATTGTGATAGATTGAAAAAAGCGGCAAAATTCGCAAGGTATAGTTTTGCAAATTGCTCTTCATCTACTTCTATTTGTCGGATAAACGAGGTTTTGAATACTTCTCCTGTATCTGTATCAGCAACAGCAACTACAGCTTTTTTATCACTTCCCGTACTACTTTTGTATTTCTTAACAACGTGATTTTCAATCCCTTCAATTGCTTGTTTCATAAAGGGGTTTTCTTCGTTTTTTTGAAAATCGGTTAATTTGAGTACTTTCTTATTTTCCATAAACATTCTATTTAGGCAAATTTGACTTTCTATATATCGGTGAAAAAGTATAATTTGATTTTCCACAAAGGAATATTTAAATTTCCATTAATACAATAAAAAAGCAAAATATATTTTCCTTTTTAACATCTAATAGGAAAGAGTGACTTTCTAATATGGAAAATCTGATTTTCCAATATGGAAAATACCCTATATTGAGTATCAACTACTTAACTTATTCTATTTCTTAAGTTCTTATTATACCCTAAAAACGGCATATAATCAACTACTTAAAAAATCATTGGTCGGGGAGCGCCCAGCGGCAAGGGGCGGGACCACCCGTCCCGACGAGCGCCCACACCATAAACTTTTTTTCGAATAAGCACACAACCGTTTTTCGAACCCTGCAAAATTTCTTCCGAACCCGAACGGCGTAACACTCCATTGAGTGAAGCTGCCGTTTGGTCGCTCCCCCTTTGGGGGCGGGGGGGGGGGGTTACATACCCATGCCGAAACCTCTGCTTCTGGTGATTTGCTTGAGTAGGTCTTTCCCCTCTTCCATAGCTTTTGATATGTTTGGGAAATGATGCCTTAAAGCCTCCAGTTGTTCGGAATTGAACAAGTCTTTCATCTTACCAAGTTCTTTTTTCAATTCC